>NZ_JBICTM010000007.1:0-431937 GCF_043197615.1 Micromonospora sp. NPDC049048
CCAGCGTTCGTCCTGAGCCAGGATCAAACTCTCCAACAAAAACTTGTCGAACAGTCATCCCGGCAACAAAAAGTGTTGCCAAAGGAATCCAAGACCAACAAACCTATAAAGGTTCACCAGTCCGGGGTATAAACAATTTGGCACTGGCTTATCAAGCACCCTGTTGAGTTCTCAAAGAACAACCACACACCGCCCAGAAACCCCACACCGTGGAGCCCCCGACCCGGGGCATTTCGTTCACCATCCCCGCCGCTCTCGCGCCAGGCACTTTTACTACGCTACCCACCGATTTCCGCCGTGTCAAACCGCTCTGCAGCGATCCGCACCACTTCAACCCATTTGCGGGCGCCAAGCGGCAGCGGCTTCCGCCGCTCTCCACAAGGCTTCCGGTAGACCGGCCGCCGCAGTCTCCCGCGAACTCGCCCGGCTCCCTACCAGCGATGAACCATACCCGGTCGGTTCCGCCTCGCCAAATCCGCCTCGCAGCGAATCCGGGGCACCGCCCGGCCCGGAAACCGATGAGCACAACCGCTCCCGGCCCGAAGTCCGTCCGCCGCGCCCGGCCTCCCGGAGCAATCGCCCCGTTCGTCCCTTCCGCGCTGGCAGAGAGAAAGTTACGCCCCCGGCTGATCGGTCGTCAAATCCGCCGGGGGCGTCCCGCGTCACACGGGTTCGTACGCTCAGCCGCGCAGCTCGACCCCGGCGAACGACCGCTTGCCGCGGCGCAGCACCAGGTAGCGGCCGTGCAGCAGATCGTCACGGCCCACCGTGGCGTCGGTCTCGGTGATCCGGGTGTTGTTCACGTAGGCGCCGCCCTCGGCGATCACCCGACGCGCCTCCTTCAGGCTCGGCACCAGCCCGGAGTCGCGCAGCAGCCCTGCGACGTCGGGCAGCTCGTCGACGTGCACGAGACCGGCCTCGCTCAGCGCGGCCCGCAGCGTCGCCGGCGCGAGCTCGTCCAGCGAGCCCCGGCCAAAGAGCGCCTGGCTGGCGGCGACGACCTGCGCCATCTCCCGCTCGCCGTGCACCAGCGTGGTCAGCTCCTCGGCGAGCGCCCGCTGCGCCGCCCGGGCCGCCGGCCGCTCGACGGTCTCCTGCTCCAACGCCTCCAGCTCCTCGCGCGAGCGGAAGCTGAAGTACCGCAGGTAGCGGCCCACGTCCCGGTCGTCGACGTTGACCCAGAACTGGTAGAACGCGTACGGGCTGGTCATCTCGGGGTCCAGCCAGATCGCGCCGCCCTCGGTCTTGCCGAACTTCGTGCCGTCGGACTTGGTCACCAGGGGCGTGGTGAACGCCTGCACCGGGCCGGCGCCGCGGCGACGGATGTAGTCGACGCCGGCGGTGATGTTGCCCCACTGGTCCGAGCCGCCGAACTGGAGCTGGCAGCCGTGGCGGCGGTGCAGCTCGAAGAAGTCGTTCGCCTGGAGCAGCTGGTAGCTGAACTCGGTGAAGCTGATGCCGGTCTCCAGCCGCGCCTTCACCACCTCGCGAGCCAGCATCTTGTTGACCGGGAAGTGCTTGCCGACGTCGCGGAGGAACTCGACCACCGACATCTCGCCGGTCCAGTCCAGGTTGTTGACCAACTGCGCGGCGTTCTCCCCCTCGTACGAGACGAAGGGCGCGAGCTGGTCGCGGATGCGGGCCACCCAGCCGGCGACCACCTCGGGTGAGTTGAGGGTCCGCTCGGCGCTCTCCTTCGGGTCGCCGATCTGCCCGGTGGCGCCGCCGACGAGCAGCACCGGCCGGTGTCCGGCGAGCTGGAGACGACGTGCCGTGGCGACCTGCACGAGGTGGCCGACGTGCAGGCTCGGCGCCGTCGGGTCGAAGCCCACATAGTAGGCGGCGGTTTCGCCGTCGAGCAGCGCGCGCAGCTCGTCGAGGCCGGTGGAGTCCTGGATCAGGCCCCGCCATCGCAGGTCGTCGGTCAGGGAGTACCGCCCGGGCGGCGGGAGGCTGCTGTCGGTCACGGTCACCGATTCTCCCCCATGACCGGGGAAGGACCGTACCGGGTTTGTCGCCTGGTCGGACGCGTAGGCTGGCCGCGCCCTGATCAAGGAGGAGAACGCCGTGGAGATGCCGGATCTGACGGGCGGCTTCGTCGCCCTGCTCGGGCTCAAGCTCGACGAGGTGGGCGAGGACCGGGTGGTCATCCGGTGGCAGGTCCGCCCCGAGCTGCACCAACCGTTCGGGATCCAGCACGGCGGCGTGTACTGCTCGGTGGTCGAGACGGCCGCCAGCATCGGCGGGTCGCTCTGGCTGGCCGGGCGGGGACGCGTCGTGGGCGTGTCGAACCAGACCGACTTCCTCCGCGCGGTACGCGACGGCGAACTGACCGCCGTGGGGACGCCCGTGCACCGGGGGCGCAGTCAGCAGCTCTGGCAGGTCGAGATCACGGACGCCGACGCCCGGCTCGTGGCCCGCGGCCAGGTGCGGTTGCAGAACCTCTACTCGGACTGACGGCCGGCCGGGCGAGGACGGCGACGGGCAGCGCGTTCAGCTCCGGGCCTCGTCCAGCACGGCCTCGGCGTCGTCGGTCTCCGACTCGGCCCGCCGGCGCAGCCGGACCCCGGCGATGGCGCGGTGGGCGATGCGGGTCACCTCGAGCTCCCAGCCGTCCACGACGACGCTCTCGCCCGCCACGGTGGGGATGTGACCGAGGGAGGCGAGCACGAGGCCCGCGATGGTGGTGTAGTCGCCGCCGGGTCGGCCGGGCAGCTCGACGCCGAGGTCGGTGAGGTCGTGCACGGGGAAGGTGCCGGGCAGCAGCAGGGTGCCGTCCGGCTCGGTGCGTACGGAGAGCACGTCCCGGTCGGTCTCGTCGTAGATCTCCCCGACGATCTCCTCGAGGATGTCCTCCAGGGTGACGATCCCGTCGACCGCGCCCCGCTCGTCCACCACCAGGGCGATGTGCTGGCGTTCGGCCTTGAACTGCCGCAGCGCGTCCACCACCGGCAGCGAGTCCGGCAGCAGCATCGGCGGGCGGGCGCACTCGTCGACCGGTCGGTCGTCGGGCACCCCGACGAGGTCACGCAGGTGGATCACGCCGACCGCGTCGTCGAGCCCCCCGTGCCGGACCACCGGCGCCCGGGAGTGGCCGGTCGCGGCCAGCAGCAGCCGCGCGGCCTCCGCCGTGGTGCCGCTGTCGAGCGTGAAGACCTGCAACCGGGGTACGAGCACCGCCCGCAGCTGCCGGTCGGCGATCTCGACGGCGCCCGCGATGATCGTCCGCTGTTCCTTGGTGAAGCCGTGGTTGCCGGAGACGATGTCCCGCAGCTCGTCGGGGCCGATCTCGTCGGGCTCGTGCTTCGGGTTCAGCCCGACGAGGCGTACCACCAGGTCGCTGGTGGCGCCGAGGGCCCAGACGGCCGGTCGGGTCACGGAGGCCAGCAGGTCGAGCGGGCGGGCCACCAGCAGCGCCCACCGTTCCGCGGCCTGCATGGCGATCCGTTTCGGGGCCAGTTCGCCGAAGACCAGGGTGACGAAGGTCAACGCGAGGGTGACCACCACGATCGCGACGGTCTCGGCGGCACCGCCGAGCGGGCTGAGCAGCGGCACGAGCGGCTTGGCCAGCGACACCGCCGCCGCGGCCGAGGCCAGGAAGCCGGCGAGGGTGATCCCGATCTGGATGGTGGCCAGGAAACGGTTCGGGTCCTTGGCGAGACGGGCCAGCACCCGACCGGCCCGGCTGGTGCGTTCCAGCCGCTGGATCTGGCTGTCCCGCAGCGAGACCAGTGCCATCTCGCTGCCGGCGAAGACCGCGTTGAGGATGACCAGGACACCGACCAGGGCCAGTTGGGTCCAGATGCTCTGCACGCCCGGCTCTCCTCACACGGGACAGGTGCCCGCCGGCACGACGGGCACCGCCGGCCGAAGGCTGCGGCCGGCGTAGGCCAGTCTGTGCCCACCGGACCGGCCGGCGAATCCTCAATCGGACCGGGTTGTGATCAGGCCTGCCCGGCGGGCGAGGCGGGCACCTGCCGTAGTACTACGTGGCGACCGGCGAAGCGGGCAGGTCGAGGACGTACGAACGGCCCTCGGGGCGGAAGCCGAGCCGGTGGTAGTACGGGGCGACCATGCCGGGCGGGGTGATCACCCGGCGGAAGCCCCGGTCGGTGAAGAGCGTGCTGCGCCGGTAGACGAACTCACCCGGCGTGAAGTCGCGGAAGCGCCGGGTGACGTAGTCGAGGTCGACCTGCGCCACGCCGTCCGCCTCGGCGTGCGACAGCACCACGCCGACCACCTCGTCGGCGCGGACAACCAGGAACGCGGAGCGTTCGGCGGCGGTGCCGGGGGGCCAGCGGAAGCCGGGGTTGAACCGGGCGATGTCGGCGGCGTGCACATTCAGCGTGTGGGCCAGGAACTGGTCGTCGACCCCGACCTCGACCACCTGGTAGGTGGCCTCGTCGTGGCGGGTGGCGAGCATGGACCGCAGGTACCAGACGTTGATCACGGCGAGCACGACGTTCAGCCCGACCATGGGCCAGACCTGGACGGCCACGTTGTATCCGATCAGGATCAGGCAGCCGACCAGGTTCAGGGCACGCAGCCGGAGGATGCGCGTCTGCAGCAGCGACCAGACCAGCAGCGCCGAGCCTGTCCAGCCGATCAGTTCCAGCCAGTTCACGCCGCGAGAGTAGTGGTCGCCCGGACGCGACGCCCCGGCGGGCGGCGGCGGTCAGTCTCCGGCGAGCTCCAGCACCCACTCCTCCACCTCGGTGCCCCGGCCGTCGGCGTACCCCTTGTCCTCGCCGGTGACGACGAAGCCGCACTTGCGCAGCACGGCGAGCGAGGCCTTGTTGTCCTTGGCCGCGCGGGCGTGCAGGGGCCGCCGGGGCAGCTCGCGCATCAGCGCGGCGAGCGCCGCGGTGGCGTAGCCCCGGCCCCAGCGTCGCGGGTCCATCCAGTAGCTGACCTCGGTGCGGTCGTCGACGGGGAAGGCGACGACGTGGCCGACGACCTCGCCGTCGACGACCACCGTGCGGGCGACGATGCGCTCGTCGGCGCGCACCCGGCGCCAGTGCGCGTCGAAGCGCTCGCGGTCGGTCGGATCCTTTGGCCCGAAGGCGGCCATCCAGTTGGCCTCCGCGTCCTGCTCGTGGGCGAAGAAGTGGGGCAGGTCGTCGTCGCGCACGGCACGCAGGCGCAGGTCGGCGTTCATGGCCCGAGGATAGGGGCGAGCACCGACAGGTCCGGGTTCCGGGCGGTACGCGAAGTCCCGGGCCGGCGAGCCGTGGTGCGCGGACAATGGCCGGATGGGACGAGACGTACGCATGGCGCGGGTGGCCGGGGCGAGCGCCACCGGCGCGGTGGCGACGGGCGCGCGGGCGGCGGGCGCGGCGTCGATCGGGGCGCTGGCGGTGGGCGCGCTGGCCTGCGGTGCCGTCGCCGTCGGGGCGCTGGCGATCGGGCGGCTGGCGATCCGCCGGGCCGTGATCCGGGAGCTGCGCATCGGCAGGCTGGAGGTCGAGGAACTGGTGGTGCGCGGGCGGCCGATCGGCGACGGCTGACGGCCGGCGTCCACGCGGTCAGCCGGCGGGCGGAGCGGCCACCGGGTAGCCGTAGAGGTCGAGCAGCCGGCCCCGGGCCGCGTGCAGCCGGTCCACCACCACGCTCATGAAGCGGGTGGTGAGCTGCCGGCCGAGCGCGTCGTCGGACTCCATCAGCCGGCGTACGCCCTCGGCGCTGAACTCCACCGCCGTGGTGCGCTGCGCGGCCACCGCCCCGAACTGCCAGCGGTACGGCGGGAACAGCCACGACCAGCCCAGCACCCCGCCCGGGCCGATCGTCTCGATCTCCACGTCGCCCCGGCCCGGCACCGCGAAGTCGAGCGCCACCCGGCCGGTACGCACCAGCCAGAAGCGCTCGGCCGGCCGGTCGGCCCGGAACAGCCGGTACCCGGGGTGCCAGACCACCGGCCGGGCGTGACCGGCGAGCCGGGGCAGCCACGGCTCGGGCAGCCCGGCGAGGAACGGATGCGCGCGCAGCACGTCCAGGGTGGTCATGCGGTGCCCCTTTCGTCGGGCCGGGCCGGCGGTGACCGGGTGCCTGCGACGGGTCGTCCCGGCTCCCATCACACCGCACCTCGGGGCGTGGGCGGCAGGGCCGTTGGTCCCTGGTGTCGCGGGCGGAACTGCCCTGGCGGGTGCCCCCGGGTGGGACGAGGGTGGCATCGGGACGTACGCGGCGACGGCGCCACGGCAGGGCGGAGGGTGATGTGGGACGGTCCGCAGAACGGCCACGGGGGCGTACGGGTGTCCACTGACGTCTCGACCAGGCCCCCGGCGGGGCTCCGTTCGGCGGAGGCCGCAGTCCGGTTACGCGCGGACGGGCCGAACGCGGCGGTCGCGCCGGCCCGCCGCCACCTGGGCGGCCGGATCCTGCACCAGCTCACCGACCCGCTGGTGGCGTTGCTGCTGGCCGCCGCCGTGGTCACCGCCGTGCTGCGCGACTACCCGGACACCGCCGTGATCGTGCTGGTGGTGCTGGTGAACACCGCCATCGGCGTGGTGCAGGAGGTCCGCGCCGACCGGGCGATCGCCGCGTTGGACCAGCTCGCCGCGCCCACGGCGCGGGTCGTGCGGGACGGCCGGGACGTCGTCCTGCCCGCCGCCGACCTCGTCCGCGGTGACCTGGTGCGGGTCGAGGCCGGCGACGTGGTCCCCGCCGACCTGCTGCTGGCCGAGGCGGCCCGGCTGAGCGTCGACGAGTCGGCGTTGACCGGGGAGTCGGTGCCGGTGGCGAGGGCGGTGGGCGAGGAGGCCAGCGCGGGGACGGTGGTCACCACCGGGCGGGCCACCGGCACCGTGGTACGCACGGGTGCCGCGAGCGCGCTCGGCCGGATCACCGCCCTGGTGGCGGCCACCCGGCCCGCCGCCACCCCGTTGCAGCGCCGCCTCGCCGGGCTCGGCCGGATGCTCGGTTTCGCCGCCGTGGTGCTCTCGGGGTTGGTCTTCGTCATCGGCGTCGTCGGCGGGCGGCCGGTGGTCGACATGGCGGTCACGGCGGTGAGTCTCGTGGTGGCGGCCGTGCCCGAGTCGCTGCCGGCGGTCGTCACCCTCGCCCTCGCCCTGGGTGCCCGGCGGATGGCCGGGGCGCGGGCCATCCCCCGCCGGCTGCACGCGGTGGAGACCCTCGGCTCCGTGACCGTCATCGCCTCGGACAAGACCGGCACGCTGACCGAGGGCCGGATGGCGGTGCAGCACGCCGTCACCGGCGACGGTTCCCGCTACGGTGTCACCGGCAGCGGCTACGCGCCGCACGGCGCGGTGCACCGGCGGGGCGAGCCGGTGGCCGTACCGGAGGAGCTGCGCCGCCTGGCGCGGGCCGGGCTGCTCTGCAACGACGCGGCCCTGGCGCCGCCCACCGACGAGCGGCCGGAGTGGGGGGCGGTCGGCGACCCGCTGGAGGCGGCGCTGGTGGCCTTCGCCGCGCGGTGCGGGCTCGATCCGGAACGCACCCGCGCGGCGTGGCCGCGGGTCGCGGAGCACCCGTTCGACCAGGAGCTGCGCCGGATGACCACCGTGCACCGCTCCTGCGACCGGCGCTACCTGGTGGTGTGCAAGGGCGCGCCGGAGAGCGTGCTGGCCGCGCCGCTGCTCGACGCCTCCCCTGAGGAGGTCGCGGAGTTGACCGCCGCCGCGCACCGGCTGGCCGGCGAGGGGCTGCGGGTGCTGGCGGTCGCGTCCGCCGTGGTGGACGCCCCGCCGGACGATCCCGCCCGGCCGGTCGGGCTGCGGCCTGTGGGGCTGGTCGCCGTGGGCGACCCGCTGCGCCCGGGCGCGGCCGACATCGCGGGCAGCTTCGACGACGCCGGGGTCCGGCTGGTGCTGGTCACCGGCGACCACCCCGCGACCGCCGCGTCGATCGGCGGCCAGCTGGGGATCTGGCGCGAGGGCGACCCGGTGGTACGCGGGGACGACGGCGATCCGGCGCGGGCGCATCCGCGGGCGCGGGTGTTCGCGCGTACCCAGCCGGAGCAGAAGCTCGACATCATCGCCGGTCTCCAGTCGCGGGGGCACGTGGTGGCGATGACCGGCGACGGCGTGAACGACGCTCCGGCGCTGCGCCGGGCCGACATCGGGGTGGCGATGGGCGGCGGCACGGAGGTCGCCCGGCAGGCGGCGGACCTGGTGCTCGTCGACGACGACCTGTCCACGGTGGCCGCGGCGATCGGTGAGGGCCGGCGCATCTACGACAACATCCGGCGCTTCCTGCGCTACGCGCTCTCGGGCGGGGCGGCCGAGATCGCCGTGATGCTGCTCGGTCCGCTGTTCGGGCTGGCCGTGCCGCTGCTGCCGGCGCAGATCCTCTGGGTGAACCTGCTCACCCACGGCGTGCCGGGGGTGGCGCTGGGCGCGGAGCCGGCGGAGCCGGGCACGCTGCGTCGGGCGCCCCGTTCCCCGTCCGAGTCGGTGCTCGGCGCCGGCCTGGGCCGGGACGTACTGGTCACCGGCACGTTGATCGCCGCCGTGGTGCTCGGCGCCGGGGTGCTCGCCGCGCACTGGGACCGGCCCTGGCAGTCGGTGGTCTTCGTGGTGCTCGGCCTGGCCCAGCTCGGGGTGGCACTCGCGGTCCGCGCGCCGCGACCGCCCGGCGCCCGGCGCGGCAACCTGGCGCTGCCGGTCGCGGTGGCGGTCTCCGCGCTGCTCCAGGTCGCCGGGGTGCTGCTGCCCCCGCTGCGGGAGCTGCTCGGCACGGAGCCGCTCGGCGTGGTGGAGCTGCTGGCCTGCGCCGCCGTCAGCGTGCTGCCCGGGCTGGTGCTGCGGTTGGCCCGCCGGTCCGCCCGGCACGAGGCGGGAAGCGCCGGCCCGGCCGGTGACCCGCAGGCCGGCGATCCGGGACGAAGGTCCCGATGATCAGGGCGACCGCCTCTGACCGGTAGCGTTCCGAAGGAGCAGGCTGGAGACGGACAGAAGGAGGATTCGATGGCCATCAACACCGGTGCCCCCGTCGTGGTAGGAGTGGACGGTTCGGCCGCCGCGCTCGACGCGGTCCGGGAGGCGGCGCGGGAGGCGGCCGAGCGGCAGCGCCCGCTGCGGATCGTGCACGCCTTCATCTGGCCCCTGACACGCGCCCCGCTCGGCGCCGCCGAGGGCGCACCGGCCGGCGCCGGCCTGCGCAACCAGGCCGAGCGGTACGTCGCCGAGGCGATCGCCGAGGCCACCAAGATCGCCCCGGACGTGCCGGTGACCGGCGTGGTGGTCGACGGCGCGGCCACCCCCGTCCTGCTCGCGCAGTCCCAGGACGCCGCCCTGCTGGTGCTGGGCCACCGGGGCCTGGGCGGCTTCGCCGGGCTGCTGCTCGGCTCCGTCACCGTGCAGGTCTCCGCCCACGCGCAGGTGCCCGTCCTCGTGGTGCGCGGCGAGCAGCGCGCCGACGGCCCGATCGTGGTGGGCGTCGACGGCTCGGAGTGCTCCCGCGAGGCCGTCGCGTTCGCGTTCGAGGAGGCCAGCCGCCGGGGCGCCCCGCTGGTCGCGGTGCAGGCCTGGCTCTTCCCCGCACCGGTCGGTCCGGGCGACATCCTGCCCCTGGTGTACGACCTGGACGCGTTCGCCGCCGAGGAGGAGCGTGTCCTCGCGGAGTCCGTCGCCGGCTTCGCCGAGCGCTATCCCGACGTGCCGGTGCAGCACCGGCTGGTCCGGGGCTCGCCCGGCGGGGTGCTGGTCGAGGAGTCGAAGAAGGCCCAGCTGGTGGTCGTGGGGGCGCGCGGTCGGGGCGCGCTCGGCGGGCTGCTGCTCGGCTCGGTCAGCCACGCGGTACTGCACCACGCGCACTGCCCGCTGGTGATCGTGCGGCAGCCGAAGCGGGACGACGCGTCCTGACCCGGTCACCGCACCGCGACGCCGTCGCGCCGGTCGCTCCCCCGACCGACGCGACGGCGTCCGTGTAAATGCCGGCCGGTGGCCGGTGCCGCCTCGACAATGACCGGATCGACGTGAGGGAGGGCTGATGAACCGACCCGTGGTGGTGGGGGTGGACGGATCACCGGCGAGCCTGCTGGCGGCGGAGCACGCCGCCCGGGCCGCCCTGCTGCGATCCCGTCCCCTGCACCTCGTGCACGGCTACCTGCACCCGCTCGGTTACGGCGTGCCGATCAACCCGTACGACCTGGGGTTGCCGGCGCCGACCGAGGAGGCGCAGAAGATGTTGGAACGCACGGCCGCCGACCTCGCCGGGCGCTGCCCGGGGCTGACCGTCGAGGCGCGTCAGGTGGCCGGCGGGCCAGGTGCGACGCTGGTCGAGGAGTCCCGGCGGGCCGAGCTGGTGGTGGTGGGCAGCCGGGGGCTGGGCGGCTTCGCCGGGCTGCTGCTCGGCTCGGTCGGCACGCAGGTGGCCGCCCACGCGCACTGCCCGGTCCTGGTGGTGCGTCCCGTCGAGGAGCCGATCCCGGTCGCCGGGCCGGTGCTGGTCGGGGTGGACGGCTCGGAGACCGCCGAACTGGCGGTCGGGTACGCGGCCGACGAGGCGGCCCGTCGCGGCGACGGGCTGGTGCTGGTGCACGTCCAGCCGCCGGACGGGGACGGCACCGCGGCGGGCGAGGTGAACCGGGAGCAGGCCGCCGTGGACGCGGAGTCCGCCGAGCTGCTCGCCACCGCCGCGGCGGCCGTGCGGGGCAGCCACCCGGGGTTGGCCGTCGAGGAGCGGTTGCTCCGGGCGCCGAAGGCCGAGCAGGCGCTCGTCGAGGCCAGCGGGGGCGCGGCGCTGGTGGTGGTCGGCTCCCGGGGCCGGGGCGGGTTCACCGGGCTGCTGCTCGGCTCGGTCAGCCAGACCCTCGTGCAGCACGCGCACTGCCCGGTGCTGGTGGCCCGCCCGTACGGTCACGCCCGCTGACGTGCCCTCGACCCGCCGGCCCCGGAGCGGGGTCGGCGGGTCGGCGGCGCTCAGCGGTCCCGGCCGCCGAGCAGTTCGTCGAAGCTGGTGGTGAGGGCGAACGGGTCGGCGGGGCCGGTGGACGCCGGCCGCCGGTGGATCTGCTCGGCCAGCTCGCGGCCGGCGCGGACGATCCGCGCCCGCAGCGCGCCGTCGGCGGCCCCGGCGGCCCAGTCCTCCGGGGCGGCGAAGACGGCGGTGGGCACCACGATCGACCGCAGGTGGGCGAACATCGGCCGGACGGCGTGTTCCAGCGCCAGCGAGTGCCGTGCCGTTCCGCCGGTGGCGCCGGCCAGCACCGGCCGGTCCGCCAGCGCGCCGGGTTCGACCAGGTCGAAGAACGACTTGAACAGCCCGTTGTACGAGGCGTGGAAGATCGGCGTGACGGCGATCAGCCCGTCCGCGCCGGTGACCGTGTCGAGCACCTCCCGCAGGGCGGGCGACGGGAAGCCGGTCAGCAGGTGGTTGACGACGTCGTGGGCGTGCTCGCGCAGCTCGACGGTGCGTACGTCGACGTCGTCGCCGCGCCGGGCCAGCTCGTCGCGGGTGGCCACGGCGAGCTGGTCGGCGAGCAGCCGGGTCGACGAGGGCTGCCCCAGCCCGGCCGACACCACGGCGAGCGTGCGGCGGGTCATCGGCCCGTCTCCGTCCCGGCCCGGTCCCCGGCGTCCCGGCCGGCGTCCGGGCGTGCGGCGTCGCGCAGGGACGCGTGGGTGGGCGCGGCGGGCACGTGCGCCGGACGCAGCGACTCGAACTCCTTGCGCAGCACGGGCACGACCTCCTCGCCGAGCAGGTCGAGCTGCTCCAGCACGGTCTTCAGCGGCAGGCCGGCGTGGTCCATCAGGAACAGCTGGCGCTGGTAGTCGCCGACGTACTCGCGGAAGCCCAGCGTGCGGTCGATGACCTGCTGCGGGCTGCCCACGGTCAGCGGGGTCTGCGCGGTGAACTCCTCCAGCGACGGGCCGTGCCCGTAGACGGGCGCGTTGTCGAAGTAGGGCCGGAACTCGCGCACCGCGTCCTGCGAGTTGCGCCGCATGAACACCTGCCCGCCGAGGCCCACGATGGCCTGGTCGGCGGAGCCGTGGCCGTAGTGGGCGAAGCGCTGCCGGTAGAGCCCCACCATCCGCTGGGTGTGCTCCTTCGGCCAGAAGATGTGGTTGGCGAAGAAGCCGTCGCCGTAGTAGGCCGCCTGCTCGGCGATCTCGGGGCTGCGGATCGAGCCGTGCCAGACGAACGGCGGCACGCCGTCGAGCGGGCGCGGCGTCGAGGTGAACGACTGCAACGGGGTGCGGAAACGCCCCTTCCAGTCGACGACGTCCTCGCGCCAGAGCCGGTGCAGCAGGTCGTAGTTCTCGATGGCCAGGGGGATGCCGTTGCGGATGTCCTGGCCGAACCACGGGTAGACCGGCCCGGTGTTGCCGCGCCCCATCATCAGGTCCACCCGGCCGTCGGCGAGATGCTGGAGCATCGCGTAGTCCTCGGCGATCTTCACCGGGTCGTTGGTGGTGATCAGCGTGGTGGAGGTGGAGAGCAGCAGGCGCTCGGTACGGGCCGCGATGAAGCCCAGCATGGTGGTGGGCGACGACGGCACGAACGGCGGGTTGTGGTGCTCGCCGGTGGCGAAGACGTCCAGGCCGACCTCCTCGGCCTTCAGCGCGATGGCGACCATCGCCTTGATCCGCTCATGCTCGGTCGGCTCGCGACCGGTGGTCGGGTCGACCGTGACGTCGCCGACGGTGAAGACTCCGAACTGCATGACCAGCTCCTCGCGTTCGTCCCTGGCCGGGGCCGCTGCGGCGCCCGGACGCACGGCACAACATATTTGACGAGTCAACTATTCCGCCATCCGCGGCACCCCCGGTGGCCGCCGTCACGCCGCCCGCGTCGCCGCACGGCGGTCGCCGCCGGGCAGGTCAGCGGCTGCGGGGCACGTGCCGGCGGTAGGCGCTGACCGTCGGCTCGTCGGCGATCCAGAACCGCCACGGCACGTCGTGCGCGCCGGTCACACCGACCCGGGGCCCGGCCACGACCGCCTGTTCGGGCACCGGCACGTCCGCCGGGCGCAGCCGGACCGGACCGTCGCCGAGCAGCCAGCGGCCGTAGGCGCTCCTGTCGATGCCCAGGGCCGCGCAGAGCCGGGCGGGCCCGCGCGCGAGATCGACGTCCCGGCGTACGGCGGGGCGCCTCGCCCGGGCCGTCTCGACGCCGTCGACCACCTCGCCGGCGCGCAGCAGCACCGCCGAGGCCTCCCCGTCGACGCCCGTGACCACGTTCATGCACCAGTGCATGCCGTAGGTGAAGTAGACGTAGGCGTGCCCGGCCGGGCCGAACATGACGGCGTTGCGCGGGGTGCGGCCCCGGTGCGCGTGCGACGCGGGGTCGCCGGCCGTCCCGGCGTACGCCTCGACCTCGGTGATCCGGACCGTCACGTCGCCGGCAGTCAGCCGGCAGCCGAGCAGGCCCCGGGCGGCCGGCACCACCGGGCCGGCGAGCAGGTCGGCCAGCCCCGCGAGATCGGCGGGGCGGCGCGGGGAGTACGCCACCACGGCACCGACCCTATCCGCCCCGGACGGCCGACGCCCGTCAGCCCATCAACGTTTCGTTGACAACATATCGTTGATGTGTTGGAGTGGCGGCATGACGGACTCCTTCACCGCCCCCGACGCCGGGGCGTCCCGGGCGCACCGCACCTACGCGGCCCTGCGTCGGATCGCCGACCGGCACGCCGACACCGAGGCCCGCCGTCGCCGGCACACCAACCCCTACCTGCCGGACACGTACGAGGCGGTCGCGCTGGTCACCGCCCTGGCCGCCGGCGGGGCCGAGGTCGAGCCCGGCGAGGAACCCGCCGACGACGCGGACCTCGTCGCGGCGCTCACCCTCGTCCCGCACCTGCGGGCCGAGGTCGACACGATGGAGGCGGGACTGCTGACGCTGGCCCGCGCCCGTGGACTGACCTGGCAGCAGATCGCGTACGGGCTGGGGCTGGGCAGCGCGCAGGCCGCCAAGCAGCGCTACGAACGACTCTCCGCCCGCACCGCCACCACCGACTGACGCCGCCGATGGTCCAGACTGGGCCCGAAAGCGGTGCCGAGGAGGACGCGATGACGCGCGAGGAGATGCTGGCGTACTGCCTGGGGAAGCCGGGCGCCCGGCTGGACCAGCCGTGGGAGGGCGACGAGGTGGTGAAGGTCGGCAGCCGGATCTTCGCCTTCCTGGGCTCCTCCGGCGCCGACGACCCGACGGTCGGCGTGAAGTGCGGGCCGACCCGGGAGATCGCCGACGAGTGGCTGCACCGGCACCCGGGCGACGCGCGGGCATCGCCGTACATCGGGCGCTCCGGCTGGAACACGCTGCGCCTGGCCGGCGGGATCGACGACGAGGAGCTGATCGAGGCGGTCGACGCCTCGTACGACGCGGTGGTGGCCAAGCTGCCGAAGCGGGAGCGCCCGACGGGCTGAACCCCGCGCGGCCTCCGTGGCGGCCGCGCGGGGTCGGCGACTCAGCGGGGAACGACCCGCTCGGCGGCCCACTCCCGCCAGCCGGCGAGCTTGTCGGCGGCGGTGGCGAGCTGGTCGGCGACCGGCCCCGGGCCGGTCGAGCCGGGCGTGGTGCGGGCGGCGAGCGCCGAGCGGACCGAGAGCACGTCACGCACCGACGGGTCGAGATGCTCGCTGACCGCCGCGAGGTCGTCGTCGCTGACCTCGTCGAGGGCGCAGTCGCGGGCCACGCAGAGCGCCACCAGCCGCCCGGTGATCTCGTGGGCGTCGCGGAACGGCACGTTGCGCCGGACCAGCCAGTCGGCGACCTCGGTGGCGAGCGAGAACCCGACCGGGGCGGCGGCCACGAGGCGGTCGGCGCGTACGGTCATCGTGGAGATCATCCCCGCGAGCGCCGGCAGCAGCAGCTCCAGGGTGTCGACCGCGTCGAAGGCCGGCTCCTTGTCCTCCTGCATGTCCCGGTCGTACGTCATCGGCAGGCCCTTGAGCATGGTCAGCACGCTCATCAGCCCGCCGACGAGCCGGCCGGACTTGCCCCGGGCCAGCTCGGCGATGTCCGCGTTCTTCTTCTGCGGCATGATCGACGAGCCGGTGGCGAACGCGTCGTCCAGCTCCACCCAGCCGAACTCCTGCGACGTCCAGAGCACCACCTCCTCGCCGAGGCGGGACAGGTGCACCCCGGTCATCGCGGTGACGAAGAGGAACTCGGCGACGAAGTCCCGGTCGGCGACGGCGTCCATCGAGTTGGCGAAGGACGTGCGGAAGCCCAGCTCCTTCGAGACGGCCACCGGGTCCAGCGGCAGGCCGGAGCCGGCCAGCGCGCCCGCGCCGAGCGGGCTGACCGCCGCCCGGTCGTCCCAGTCACGCAGCCGCTCCAGGTCGCGCAGCAGCGGCTGCACGTGGGCCAGCAGCCAGTGCCCGAAGGTGACCGGCTGGGCGTGCTGCAGGTGCGTCATGCCGGGCGCGGCGGTCTCCACGTGCCGTTCGGCCTGCTCGACGAGGGCCTCGGCCAGCTCGACCAGCCGGCCGGCCACGCCCCGGGCGTGGTCGCGCAGGTAGAGTCGCAGGTCGGTGGCGACCTGGTCGTTGCGCGACCGGCCGGCGCGCAGCTTGCCGCCGAGGCTGCCGAGCCGCTCCAGCAGCCCCCGTTCCAGGGCGGTGTGCACGTCCTCGTCGTCGACCGTGGGACGGAACTGCCCGGAGGCGCAGGCCGCCTCCAGGTCGTCCAGGGCTGCGAGGATGCGGCCCAGTTCGTCCGGGTCGAGCAGGCCGGCCCCGGCGAGCACCCGGGCGTGGGCCCGGGACGCCGCGATGTCGTACGGGGCCAGCCGCCAGTCGAACTGCACGCTCACCGACAGCCGGGCCAGTGCCTCGGCGGGGCCGCCGGCGAACCGGCCACCCCACAGGCTGGTGCGGTTGGTCGCGGCGCTGTTCTCGGTCAGGCTCTTGTCGTCCACGTCGCCCATTCTGGTCGTCACGGTCCTCAGCCTCCCAACCGGGCGTCCCGGGCGGCGGCCATCTTGCTGGGCAGGCCCCATAGCTGCACGAAGCCCTTCGCCAGGGACTGGTCGAAGGTGTCGCCGGTGTCGTAGGTGGCCATGCCGAAGTCGTAGAGGCTGGCCTCGGAGCGCCGCCCGGTGACGGTGGCCCGGCCGCCGTGCAGGCTCAGCCGTACCTCGCCGGTGACGTGCCGCTGCGCGTCGTCGATGAACGCGTCCAGCGCGTTCTTCAGCGGGGAGAACCAGAGTCCGTCGTAGACCAGCTCGCCCCAACGTTGGTCGACGCCGCGCTTGAACCGGGCCAGGTCCCGCTCCACGGTCACCGCCTCCAACTCCTGGTGGGCGGTGATCAGCGCGATGGCGCCGGGCGCCTCGTACACCTCGCGGCTCTTGATGCCGACGAGGCGGTCCTCGACCATGTCGAGCCGGCCCACGCCCTGCGCGCCCGCGCGCCGGTTGAGCTCCAGGATCGCCTGGTACGGGGTGACGGTCTCGCCGTCGACCGCCACGGGCACGCCGGCGTCGAAGGTGATGGTGACCTCGTCGGCGTCGCGCTCCTGCGCCGGGTCGGCGGTGTACGAGTAGAGGTCCTCGACGGGGGCGTTCCAGATGTCCTCCAGGAAGCCCGTCTCGACGGCGCGCCCGAACAGGTTCTGGTCGACGGAGTACGGCGACTTCGCCGACACGTCGATCGGCAGCCCCTTCTCCTCGGCGAAGGCGATCGCCTTGTCCCGGGTCCAGGCGTAGTCCCGGGCCGGCGCGACGATCTTCAGGTCGGGCGCGAGCGCGCCCAGGCCGACCTCGAAGCGGACCTGGTCGTTGCCCTTGCCGGTGCAGCCGTGCGACACGATGGTGCCGCCGTGCTTGCGGGCCGCGGCCACCAGGTGCTTGACGATCAGCGGCCGGGACAGCGCGGAGACCAGCGGGTAGCGGTCCATGTAGAGCGCGTTCGCGCGGATGGCCGGCAGGCAGTACCCGGCGGCGAACTCGTCGCGCGCGTCGACCACCTCCGACTCGACCGCGCCGCAGTCCAGGGCGCGCCGCCGGATCGCGTCGAGGTTCTCGCCGCCCTGCCCGACGTCGACCGCCACCGCGATCACCTCGGCGCCGGTCTGCTCGGCCAGGTACGGGATGGCGACGGAGGTGTCGAGCCCTCCGGAGTAGGCGAGTACGACCCGCTCGGTCATGGTGTGGTGTTCCCTTCAGCGTTCTCTTCCCGGCGGGCCCAGGCGGTGAGTTTGTCGCCGAACGCGGCCCCGCCGACGGCCTCGCGGGTCACGACGAGGATGGTGTCGTCGCCGGCGATGGTGCCGACGACCTCGGGCAGACCCGCTCGGTCCAACGCGCTGGCCAGGTAGTGGGCCGCGCCCGGCGGGGTACGCAACACGGCGATGTTGCCGCTGGCGTCGACCCCGTTGAGCAGCTCGCGCAGCAGGCGGATCAGTCGGGCCGGGGCCGTCTCGGCGTCGCGCAGCGGCCGGTGCCCGTCCTCGGGGATCAGGTAGCAGGCCCGCCCGTCGCCGCCGCGCGCCGTGACCGCGCCCAACTCCTTGAGGTCGCGGGAGAGGGTGGCCTGGGTGACCTGGATGCCGTCGCCGGAGAGCAGGTCGGCCAGCTCGGTCTGCGAATGGATCGCCCTGTCGCGGATCAGTTCGACGATGCGGGCGTGCCGGGCGGCGCGGGTCAGCGGGGCGGTCATCATGTCTCCCTGGTCGCGGCGACGCCCGGCGCCGCCGCGTCCGGGACGGCGGGTGCGGCCCCGAGGAGGAACGTCAGCAGCGCCTTCTGGGCGTGCAGCCGATTCTCCGCCTGGTCGAACACGACGCTCTGCGGGCCGTCGAGCACCTCGTCGGTGATCTCCTCGCCCCGGTGCGCGGGCAGGCAGTGCAGCACGACGGCGTCGGGCGCGGCGTGGCCGAGCAGCGCGGCGTTGACCTGGTACGGCAGGAACGGGGTGATCCGGTCCAGCCCGTCCTCCTCGTGCCCCATCGAGGTCCAGGTGTCCGTGGCGACCACGTCGGCGCCGGCCACCGCCGCCACCGGGTCGGTCAACGCCTGCACCGAGCCCCCGGTACCTGCGGCGATCTTGGCGGCCCGGGCGACCACCTCCGGGTCGGGGCCGAAGCCGGCCGGCCCGGCGACCCGTACGTGCAGGCCGGCGGTCGCCCCGGCGAGCAGGTACGAGTGCGCCATGTTGTTCGCGGCGTCGCCGACGTACGCCAGCGTCCGGCCGGCGGTGCCGCCGCAGTGCTCGCGGACGGTGAGCAGGTCGGCCAGGAGCTGGCAGGGGTGGAAGCCGTCGGTGAGCGCGTTGACCACCGGCACGGAGGCGCCGTCGACGACCTCGGCGAGCCGGTCGTCGCCGTGGGTACGCAGCACGATCGCCGCGACGTAGCGGGACAGCACCCGGCCGGCGTCGGCGAGGGTCTCGCCCCGCCCGAAGTGGGTGACCTGGGTGTCCACCACGAGGGGGTGCCCACCCAACTCGGCGATGCCGACGTCGAACGAGAAGCGCGTACGCAGGCTCTGCTTGTCGAACAGCACCGCCACGGACCGGGGTCCGGCCAGCGGCCGGTGGCCGAACCGGTCGGCCTTCATCCGCGCCGCGAGGTCGAGCACGGCCGACTGCTCGGCGGGGGTCAGGTCGTCGTCGCGCAGGAAGTGCCGGATCACGCGCTCGCCTCCGTAACACTCGGCAACGCCCCGCTGGACGCGGACGCGGCGTCCACGGCGGGCGACGTGGAGATCTTGGTAGGTTCCGGCCCCTCCAAGGGCCGTTTCGTACCAGGATCCGGCGCGGCACCGGCGGCACCGGCGGCGGCCGGGGACGTCGCGTCGAGGGCGGCCGAGAGAGCGGCCACGAAGTCGTCGGCCTGGGCGGCGGTGAGGATCAGCGGCGGGGCGAGCCGCACCACGCCCGGCTGCACCGGGTTGACCAGGAAACCGGCCTCCCGCAGCGCCTCGGCGAGGACCTTCGAGACGGGCGCGGCGAGCACCACGCCGAGCAGCAGGCCCGCGCCGCGTACGCCGTCGACCAGCGGATGGCCGAGCCCCTCGATCCCCCGGCGCAGCCGCTCCCCGATCCGCTTGACGTGGTCGAGCAGCCCCTCGCTGGCGATGGTGGACACCACGGCGAGGGCGGCGGCGCAGCTCACCGGGTTGCCGCCGAAGGTGGTGCCGTGCGAACCCGGGGCGAGCAACTCGGCGGCCCGCCCGAAGGCCAGGCAGGCGCCGACGGGCAGCCCACCGCCCAGCCCCTTGGCCAGGGTCACCACATCGGGCTCGACCCCCTCGGCCTGGTGGGCGAACCAGTGCCCGGTACGCCCGACGCCCGTCTGCACCTCGTCGAGCACCAGCAGCGCGCCGTGCCGGGCGGTGATCCGGCGCGCGGCGGCCAGGTAGCCGGCCGGCGGGACCACCACGCCGTTCTCGCCCTGGATCGGCTCGATGATCACCATCGCGGTGGCGTCGGTGACCGCCGCCTCCAGCGCGGCCACGTCGCCGTAGTCGACGTGGGTCACCTCGCCGGGCAGCGGGCGGAACGGATCGGCCTTGGCCGGCTGACCGGTGAGGGCGAGCGCGCCCATCGTGCGCCCGTGGAAGCCGCCCCGGGTGGCGACCACGTGCGTACGGCCGGTGAGCCGGGAGAGCTTGAACGCGGCCTCGTTGGCCTCTGCGCCCGAGTTGGCGAAGAAGACCCGTCCCGGCCGCCCGGCCAGGGCCAGCAGCAGCTCGGCCAGGGCCACCGGGGGTTCGGCGACGTAGAGGTTGGAGACGTGCCCGAGGGTGGCGACCTGCTTCGACACGGCGGCCACCACGGCCGGGTGGGCGTGACCGAGGGCGTTGACGGCGATGCCGCCGACGAAGTCGACGTACTCCCGGCCGGCCTCGTCGACCACGACGGCACCGGAGCCGGAGACGAGAGCGAGCGGCGGCGTGCCGTAATTGTCCATCATGGACTGGGACCAGCGCTCGACGAGCGTACTCATCCGGCGACCGTGCCTTCCTGGTTGACGACTGCGGGGCTCGTGGAGGGGGTTCTCGTGGGGATGACCATGGTGCCGAATCCTTCCGACGTGAAGACCTCCAGCAGCGTGGAGTGGGCGACCCGGCCGTCCACGACGTGCGCGGCCGGCACCCCCTGGCGCACCGCCCGCAGGCAGGCCTCCATCTTGGGCACCATGCCGCTCTCCAGCGACGGCAGCAGCTCCGCCAGCTCGTCGGCGGTGATCTCGCTGACCAGGCTGCTCGTGTCCGGCCAGTCGGCGTACAGGCCCGGCACGTCGGTGAGGACGACCAGCTTGCGGGCGTCGAGGGCGACGGCGAGCGCGGCGGCGGCGGTGTCGGCGTTCAGGTTGTGCAGCACCCCGTCGGCGTCGGGCGCCACGGTGGAGATGACCGGGATGCGGCCGGCCGCGATCAGGTCGGTGACCGCCGAGACGTCGACCGACTCGACGTCGCCGACCTGCCCGACGTCGACCGGCTCCCCGTCCACGTACGCGGGCCGCCGCACGGCGGTGAACAGCCCACCGTCCTCGCCGGACAGGCCCACCGCGAACGGCCCGTGAGCGTTGATCAGGCCGACGAGTTCCCGCCCCACCTGGCCGACCAGGACCATCCGGACCACGTCCATCGCCTCCGGGGTGGTGACCCGCAGGCCGCCCCGGAACTCGCTGGCGATGCCCAGCCGGCCGAGCATGGCGGAGATCTGCGGCCCGCCGCCGTGCACCACGACCGGCTTCAGTCCGGCGTACCGCAGGAAGACCATGTCGGCGGCGAAGGCCCGCTGGAGCTTGGGGTCGACCATGGCGTTGCCGCCGTACTTGACCACGACGGTCGAGCCGGAGAAGCGGGCCAGCCAGGGCAGCGCCTCGATCAGCGTGGCCGCCTTGGCCTGGGCGCGGGCGAGATCGGTGGAGAGGCTCATGTCGAGTAGGCCGAGTTCTCGTGCACGTACGCGTGGGAAAGGTCGTTGGTCCAGACGGTGGCCTCGGCGGCGCCGGCGTGCAGGTCGATCCGGATGGTGACGTCCCGTCCCGTCAGGTCGACCTTCGACCGGTCCTCGGCGGCGGCGCCGGAGCGGCACACCCAGACCCCGTTGACCGCGACGTCGACCCCGTCGGGCTCGAACGCGGCGGCGGTGGTGCCGACGGCGGCGAGGATCCGCCCCCAGTTCGGGTCGTTGCCGAACAGCGCGGTCTTGACCAGGTTGTTGCGGGCCACCGACCGGCCCACCTCGACCGCGTCGTCCTCGCTGGCCGCGCCGACCACGTCGATGGCGATCTGCTTGGTGGCGCCCTCGGCGTCGGCGATGAGCTGCTGGGCCAGGTCGTGGGCGGCGGCGGTGACGGCGGCCGTCAGCTCGGCGGCGGTCGGCGCGATGCCGCTCGCACCGCTGGCCAGCAGCAGCACGGTGTCGTTGGTCGACATGCAGCCGTCGGAGTCGATCCGGTCGAAGGTGACCCGGCACGCCTCCCGCAGGGCGGCGTCGAGCTCCTCCGGCCCGGCCACCGCGTCGGTGGTCAGCACGCAGAGCATGGTGGCCATCGCCGGGGCGAGCATGCCCGCGCCCTTGGCCATGCCGCCGACGGTCCAGCCGCTGCCCCGGGCCACCGTGGTCTTGGGCCGGGTGTCCGTGGTCATGATGGCCTCGGCGGCGGCCGGGCCACCGTCGCGCGACAGCTGACGGATCGCCGACCGTACGCCCGGAAGCAGCTTCTCCATCGGCAGCCGCTCGCCGATCAGGCCGGTCGAGCAGACCGCCACGTCGGCGGCGCCGAGCATCAACCGCGCGCTGGCCGAGCTGAGCGCGGCGGCGGTGTGCTCGGCGGTCGCGTGGGTGTCCTGGAAACCGGCCGGCCCCGTGCACGCGTTGGCGCCACCCGAGTTGAGTACGACGGCGCGGGCGACGCCGGCGCGCACCACCTGCTGGGTCCAGAGCACCGGCGCGGCCTTGACCCGGTTGGCGGTGAACACGCCGGCGACCCCGGCGTCCGGGCCGTCGTTGACGACCAGCGCGACGTCGCTCGCGCCGCTGGCCTTGAGCCCGGCGGCCACCCCGGCCGCCCGGAACCCCCGCGGAGTCGTGACAGTCATGGTGCTACCCCCCAGACGGACAGGCCCGTCGTCTCCGGCAGGCCACACATGATGTTGGCGTTCTGCACGGCCTGGCCGGCGGCGCCCTTGCCGAGGTTGTCCAGTGCGCTGAGCACGATCATCCGCCGGGAGTCGACGTCGACCGTCGCCTGGAGATGACACGAGTTGGAGCCGAGGGTGGCGGCGGTGTGCGGCCAGGCCCCCTCGGGCAGGACGTGCACGAAGGGCGCGTGGGCGTACGCCTCGGCGAGCACCGCGCGCGGGTCCACGCCCCGGGCCGGCACGGCCGTCACGGTGGCGAGGATGCCCCGGGGCATCGGCGCGAGCACCGGCGTGAGCGACAGGCCGGTCGCGCCGGTGGCCTGCTTGATCTCCGGTACGTGCTGGTGGGTGCCGACGCGGTAGGACGACAGGTCGCCCATCACCTCGCTGCCGAGCAGGTGCGCCTTGGCCGCCTTGCCGGCGCCGGAGGTGCCGGACGCGGCGACGACCACCACGTCGGCCGGGGAGGCGGCGCCGGCGGCGACCAGCGGGGCGAGGGCCAGGATGATCGCGGCGGCGTAGCAGCCCGTGTTGGCGACCCGCGTGGCACCGGCGATCAGCTCCCGCTGGCCCGGCAGCTCGGGCAGCCCGTAGGTCCACGGCCCGGCGTGCGTGCCGCCGTAGTAGTTGGCCCAGGCGTACGGGTCGGCGAGGCGGTGGTCCGCGCCGAGGTCGACCACGCGCACCTCGGGCGGCAGCTGGGCGGCCAGGGCCGCCGACTGGCCGTGCGGCAGGGCCAGGAAGACCAGGTCCGCGTCGGCCAGCGTCGCCGCGTCCGTCTCGCCGAGCACCATGTCCAGGCCGGCGAGCTGCGGGTGTACGACGTCGAGGCGGTGCCCGGCCTGGCTGTGTGCGGTGGCGGCGACGAGGTCGAACTCCGGGTGCCCGGCGACCAGGCGGATCAACTCACCCCCCGCGTAGCCGCTCGCACCGGCGACCGCAACCCGGATACTCATTCCCACCTCCGCATGACTATGCAGGGGAGCCTAGCAACGATCGACTTCCCTCTGCAAGTTCATGCAGTCGACCGCATGGCGATGAGAGACGTGACCCACGTCACGCGAAGGCCCGCGCCGCAGCACCGCGACACGGGCCTCGAACCGGCGGCAACCGCTCAGAGGCGGCCCTCCTCGACCGCGCGGGTCACCCACGGGATCACCTCGTCGAGCATCTCGTCCAGCGAGGTGCTCGCCGTGAAGCCCAGCACCTCACGGGACTTGGTCACGTCCGGCACCCGCTTCTGCACGTCGTACTGGTAGGGCTCGTCGGAGACGTACCGGAACGGCACGTCCGCGCCCTTGATCTTGCGCCAGATCAGCTCGGCCAGCTCCAGGACCGTGGTCGACTCGGCGGTGGAGAGGTTGAAGTCCTCGTTGTGCGCCGCCGGGTGCTCCATCGCCGTGGCGATGCCCCGGGCCAGGTCGCCGCCGTAGGTGTAGTGGCGCACCTGGTTGCCCTCGCCGAGGATGTGCAGCGGATCCTGCCCCTTCACGATCTTCTGCACCAGGTCGGGCACGACGTGTGACATGGCCAGCTTGACATTGCCGGAGAGCACCTCGGCCTGCCCCAGCGCCCGCCCCTCCCCCACGCCGACGCAGTTGAACGGCCGCACGATCGTGTACGGCAGCTGGTACTGCTCCCAGGCGGCCCGGGCGTAGTACTCCACGGCCAGCTTCTGGAACCCGTACGACGACAGCGGCGGCGGGATGCGGCGCTCGTCGCCCTCCCGGCTGGGCCAGTGCTCGGTGGACTCGAAGACCATCGAGGAGGAGAGGTAGGTGACCTTCGCCAGTCGGCCGTCACGGTGGGCGCGGATCGCCGCGTCGCAGGTGGCCGCCATGATCCGCTCGTTCGTGGCGAGCAGGTCGTAGGCGTACGCGTGGAAGTAGGAGATGCCGCCGATCATCGCCGCACCGGCGACCAGGTGGTCGCAGCCGTCGAGCAGCCCGGTGAGCAGGTCCACGTCCCGGGCGTCGCCCTCGACGAACCGGAACCGGGGGTGCTGGTCGTAGCTGTGGGTGACCGGGCCGTACTTGGAGAAGTCGTCCACACCGACGACCTCGTGGCCCCGGTCCAACAACTCGGAGACGAGGTAGCCGCCGATGAAGCCGGCCGAGCCAGTTACCAGGACCTTCGCCACGTGCGCTCCTATGCGGTCTGTTCGAACTCGGTGCTGTCCTGCGGGTCGCGCTGGGCGGGCACGACCACGGTCGGGATGCTGCGCCCGGCCAGTTTCTCCCGTGCCAGCCGTCGACCGTATGCGAAGAAGTACCAGCGCAGGTAGCCGGGGAGGAAGCGACCCAGGTCGAAGTGGGACTCCCCCAGCGGCCGGTCCAGCCAGATGGTCGGGATCTCGGCCACGGGCAGCCGCAGCCGGGTCGCCTTGGCGGTCAGCTCCAGCCCGATCTCGAAGCCCGTCCGCGACTCGATCCCCACCTCGCGGACGAACTCGGTGTCGTACGCCTTGAAGCTGTTCGTGGCGTCGCGGGTGCCGACGCGGGCGAAGGTGTAGAGGCTGCGCCCCGCCCAGCGCGACATCAGCCGCTTCAGCCGGGGCCCGCCGACCTGCTGGCCCCCGGGCATGTAGCGGGAGGCGGCGGCGACCACCACCCCCCGGTCGACCAGCCGGGCCAGTTCGTCGATCTGGCGGGGATCGTCACAGCCGTCGGCCATGGTCACGACCGCGACCGGGGCGAGCGCCGTGTCGATGCCGAACCGGATCGCGTTGGCCGGACCGCGACCGTAGGTGTTGAGCACCGCCCGCACCCGCGGGTCCGTCCGGGCGACCTGCTCGACGTACGGCACGGTGGTGTCCTCGGGCATGTCGTGCACGACCAGCACCTCGGCGGGCAGCAGCATCTCGCGCAGCATCCGCTCCAGGCAGCGCAGGATCGCCTCGCCCTCGTTGTAGACCGGCACGATCACCGAGACCCGGGGCTTCACACCCGCACCCCCTGCCCGGTCAGGCCCCACATGTCGATGACCGGCTTGTCGGTCTCCAGGCGGGCGTACTGCTCGTGCGGGGCGGCGATGACCAGCAGGTCGGCCCGGCGCAGCACCTCGTCGAGGTCGACGAACCGCTCGTCGGTCACGTGGGGATCCGTGCAGAGCGTCTCGCGGGTCTTCAGCGCCAGGATCTTGCGCAGCTTGTACGCCAGGCTCTCCCGGGGGTCGTCGCTGCCGCCCTTGAAGGCCATGCCGAGGATGCCCACGGTCAGCTCGGACAGGTCGAAGCGGTCCTCCAGGCGCGACACCAGGTAGAGCGGCAACCCTTCGTTGATCAACATGGCGGAGTGGCCGAGCACGAAGTTGTTCCGGTTGAACGCGGCCAGCTGCATCGTGTCCTTGAACAGGCACGGCCCGGCCGCGAACCCGGGCATCGGCAGGTCCGCCGCGCGCGGATAGTCGTACGCCACCGCGTGCCGGATCCGGGCGAAGTCCAGGCCGAAGTCGTTGGCCATCATCCAGAACTGGTTGGCGGTGGCGAACTTGATGTAACGCCACGTGTTGGTGAACAGCTTCGCCAGCTCGGCCTCCTCGGGTTCGAGGGGCACGATCTGCGTGGTGAGGTGCCGGAACAACTTCTCGGCCCGGGCCAGCGCCCCCGGCGTACGGGCGGCGACGATCTGCGGCAGCGTGAACAGCTCCGTCATCGCCCGCCCCTCGGCGATGCGCTCCGGGCAGAACGCCACGTCGGCGCGGATGCCCTTGCCGGCGAGCAGCTTCTCGGTCAGCGCGGTGACCCCGGGGTAGACGGTGCTGCGCAGCACGACGAGCTGCCCGTCGCGCAGGTGCTCGGCGCAGCGTTCCAGGGCCCGGGGCACCGCGCCCAGGTCCGGGTTGAGGTGCTCGTCGACCGGGGTGCCGACGACCACGACGAGGTGCTCGGAGGCACTGACGCTGGCCGGGTCGGTGCTGGCCCGCAGCCGGCCGGCGGCCACCGCCTCCGCGAGCGCGTCGGCCGCGCCGGGCTCGGCGAAGGGCAGGGTGGCCGCGTTGACCGTGTCGACCGCGTCGGCGTTGATGTCGTACAGCACGACGGAGAGGCCGCGCGAGGCGAAGGCGATGCCCAGCGGCAGCCCCACCCGCCCGCAGCCGCCCACGATGCAGACATCGACGGTGGTGAACGGCGGATCCTCGGACATGACTCGACTCCCGTGGGGGTGGCGGGGGTGTGACTCCGGCTACACGTGGAATCAAAGCAGGTTAACCGCTCGGATGTGACTGGCGGGTAGCCAAAAATTCCGAGGCCACTGACCTTTCAGCCGATACGTCACGCCCAGTAATACCGGCCCTGCACATTGCATCGACTGGCATAATTGTCTGCGCGCGATGGTGTGGGGCTGGGAAACCTAGCCACGGGGGACACACGGCGGAGGTCGCCATGGAGCTGACGTTCCGGATCCTCGGGCCGGTACGGGTCTGCGGCGACGGCAGGCCGCTGCGCCTGCCCCCCGGGCGGCCCACCGCCATGCTGGTCACCCTCTTGCTGCACGCCGGCGTGGCGGTTCCGGTCGAGCGGCTGCGCGAGGAACTCTGGGCCGGCCCCGCCCCCGTGTCGGCGGTGGCGAACCTGCGCAGCCACGCCAGCCAGCTGCGCCGTCTGCTCACCGCGCCGGGCGAGCCGCCCCGACTGCACGCCCAGCACGGCGGCTACCGGCTCCGGGTCGGGCCCGGCGAACTGGACGCGGTCGAGTTCGAACGGCTGGCCGCCGAGGGGCTCGCCGCCCGCGCCGACGGGGAACCACGGGTCGCCGCACCACTGCTGGAGCGGGCGCTGGCGCTCTGGTCGGTGACGGATCCGCCCCCGGCGTACGGGCCGGCGACCGCCGCGGCGTTCGACCGGCTGCGCGAGCGCCGGGCCGGCGTGCGGGAGGCGTACGCCGCCTGCCGGCTCGACCTCGGCGACCGGGGCAGCCCCGAGCTGCTGGCCCTGCTGCGCACCCACCTGACGGAGAACCCGCTGCGGGAGCCCGCCTGGGCGCTGCTGATGACCGCCCAGTGCCGGGCCGGCGACCAGGCCGCCGCCCTGGAAACGTACCGCGCCGCGTGCCGGGCCCTCGCCGGCGAGCTGGGAATCGCCCCGGGACCCGAGCTGACCGAGTTGTACCGCGCGGTCCGGCGACGCTGGCAGCGCCCGCCGCCGTTCGCGGCCCGGCCACCCGCGCGCGACGGGGAGCGTGCCGCCGAGGCCCGACCCGTGCTGGTGCCGCACGAACTCCCCTGCGCCGCCGCGCCCTTCGTCGGGCGGCACGCCGAGCTGGCCCGGCTGCGTACCGCGCTGACGTCCGCCCGGGAGCACCCGGTCACCGTGACCGTGCACGGCACGGCCGGCGTCGGCAAGTCGGCGCTCGGGCTGCGCGCCGCCGTCGCGGCGCTGGAGTCGTTCCCGGACGGCCAGCTCCACCTCGACCTGGGCGGTTCCGTGGCCGGGACCCCGCTGCCCCCGGTCGAGGTGGCCGCCCGGGTGCTCCGGTCGTTCCAGGGCGTCACGGGCGAGCCGGAGCCCACCGGTCTCGCCGAGACGAGGGCCCGCGTCCGGTCGCTGCTGTTCGGCCGGCGGGTGCTGCTGGTGCTCGACAACGCCGCCGATCCGGCGCAGGTCGACGGCCTGCTGCCGGCGCGCGGCGGCTGCGCGCTGCTGGTCACCAGCCGCTGCCCGATGCCCGACGGCGACGTCCGCCCGCTGCGGCTGGACCCGCTGCCGACCGGCGTCGCGCTGGCCCTGTTGCGGGCCGTCGCCGGGGACCGCCGGGTGGACGACGAGCCGGAGGCGGCCCGGGCGGTCGTCGCGCTCTGCGAGGGACTGCCGCTGGCGCTGCGCACCGTCGCCCGCCGGCTGGCCGAGGGGCCGCACTGGTCGATGGCCCGGCTGGCGCGGCTGCTGCGCGACGAGCGGCACCGGCTCGCGGAGACCGGGCTGGGGCCCCGGCTGACCGCGAGCTACCGCCGGCTCGGCTCCGCCGCGCAGGTGTTCCGCCGGCTGGGCGGGACCCGGACGGGACCGCTGACCACGGAGACGGCCGCCGCGCTGACCGGCCTGCCACCGGAGGACGCCGTACGCGCACTGGACCGGCTGGTGACGGCGCAGCTCGCCGAGCCGGCCGGGCCGGGCCGCTACCGGGTGGGCGAGTTGGTCCGGCTCTACGCCGCCGAACTGGCCGCCGTCGAGCAGCCGTCGGGTCACACCGACGAGGAGGCCTCCTCCCGGTAGCCACGGGCCTGGAGGTTGAAGAGCCGGGCGTAGCCGCCACCGGCGGCGAGCAACTCGTCGTGCCGGCCATGCTCGGCGATCCTGCCGTCGGACAGCACCACGATGACGTCCGCGTCCCGCACGGCGTTGAGCCGGTGCGAGATGAGCAGGCTGGTGCGTCCCCGGCGCAGCTCGCGCAGCCGGGTGTGCAGGTCGTGCTCGGCCTCGGCGTCCAGGCCGGAGCTGGGCTCGTCGAGGATCAGCAGGTCGCGGTCGGCGCGCAGGAAGCCGCGGGCCAGCGCCACCCGCTGCCACTGGCCGCCGGAGAGGACCACCCCCGCCTGCGGGTCGTCCCGGTCCGGGCCGTCGAAGAAGATCCGGGTGAGCAGGGTGTCGTAGCCCCGGGGCAGCGCGGTCAGCGCCTCGTCGATGCCCGCCTGCCGCGCGGCGGTACGCAGGCGCTCCGGCTCGTCGCGGGCGCGCAGGTCCCCGACGGCGATGTTCTCCGCCGCCGAGAGGTCGTACGGCATGAAGTCCTGGAAGACCGCGCCCAGCCGCTCCCGCAGCGCCGCCGGGTCGAACTCGCGCAGGTCCACCCCGTCCCACCGGATGCTGCCGCGCTCCGGGTCGTAGAACCGGCACAGCAGCTTGACCAGGGTGCTCTTGCCCGCGCCGTTCAACCCGACCAGCGCGGTCGTCGACCCGGCCGGCAGGAACAGGTCCACCCCGCACAGCACCCACGGATGCCGGGGCGAGTACCGGAACCACACGTCGCGCAACTCGATGCCCTCGCGCAGCGGCGGCGCCGGCCGGGCGTCGGCCGCCACCGGCAGGTCAGGCTCGGCGCGGACGACCTGGTCGTAGTGGTCGAACAGCAGCAGCGCCTGGTGGATCGCGCCGAGCTGGCCGACCAGCCCGCCCAGCGCACCCTGCACCCCGGGCACCGCCACCAGGTAGAGCGCCACGTCGCCGACGGTGAGCCGACCACCGGCGGCAGCCGCGACCGTGTAGACCACGCCCGCCCCCGCCACCGTGGCGCCGAGGAGTCCGAGCAGGCCCTGGGCCCGCAACTCGCGGCGGTCCAGCCGCTGCTCCACCCGGTGCATGCCGTGCAGCTCGCCGAGCATCCGGTCGCCGAAGAACCGGCCGAGGCCGAAGAGCCGCACCTCCTTGGCGGCCGGCACGCCCACCAGCAGCTGGGCGAAGAACAGGTCGCGCCGCTGGAAGTGCTCCAGGTGCAGCACCATCGCCACCCGCGCCCGGTTGAGGCGCAGCTGCATCCAGAGCGTGGGCAGCGCCGCCACCAGCACCAGGAGACCGATCGCCGGGCTGAGCGCCAGCAGCACGCCCAGGAAACCCGTGACGGCGAGCACGCTCTGCACCGCACCGAGCGCGTTCCCGGTGAGCTGGGTCGGTCCCAGGTGACCGGTCTGCTGGGCGGCCTGCAACCGGTCCTGGAACTCCGGGTCCTCCAGCCGGACCAGGCCGACCAGGCGCAGCACGGCGGCGTGCAACCTCCGGCGCACCAGCCGGGACACCGACCGGATGCGCTCCTTCTCCACGTACGTGCGCAGGTGGGGCAGGACGACGCCGGCCGCGGCGGCGACCGCGAGCCCGACGCCGAGCAGGGCCAGCGACGCGTCCGCGGCACGCCCGCCGGCCAGCCGGTCCAGGACGAGCTTGGTCAGTGCGGCGACGAGCACCGGCGTCACCCCGGCGAGGATCGCCAGCAGCAGGTCGACGGCGGTGCCCCCGGGGGCCGCCCGCCAGGTGAGCCCCAGGGCCGCCCGGGCGTGCCGGACGGCCCGCCGGGGCGCCAGCCGGGGCCCGGTCACCGCGCCACCGGCAGGTCCAACCGGGCGATGCCGAAGGCGGACGACGCGACGAGGCCACGCTCGTCGAGCAGGCCGAACGCCGGGTATCCCTTGACGCCGAACGCGAGCGGCAGCGGGCCGCTGCCCGGCTCGATGAAGACCGTCGCGAGTCCGGCGAACTGTGCCGCGTACGCCTCGGTCTCCCCGCCCTTGCCGACCACCACCACCCAGACGTGCTCCGCCCCGCCGGGCATCATCCGCGCCCGGTCGATGAGCAGCGGGACCTGCTCGGCGCAGTGCTCGCAGCTCGGCGTCAGGAACGCCACCAGCGTCATCGGCGGCAGGTCGGCCCGGGTACGCAGCCGACCGTCCACGGTGGTGGAGGCGAAGTCGCCGGGGGCGGCGCCCGCCTCCAGCATCACCGCCGGCGGCTGGGACTGCCGGTCGTTGAGCAGCTCGGTGTGCTCGCGCAGCCGGCGGACCACGCCGAGCGTCAGCACCAGGTTGAGCAGGCCGAGCACGGCGACGAGGACGACGGCGACGGTCAACAGCGCCACGGGAACTCCTTCGGGTTGCCGGGAGGGGTCAGGAGCGGCCGGCCGGACGGGTCGGCCGGGACGACGGGTGCGGGGCGAAGAGGGCGACCAGGTCGTCGAGGCGGACCACCACGGCGGCCAGCGGGACGGCCGCCCCGGCGACGAGCAGCATGGTGGCCGGCGACGGCGGTGCACCGGCGGCGGCCCCGCCGAGCAGGCCGAGCAGCGCCACCCCGGCGAGGGCCAGGTTGCGCGCCACGTGTCGCGGACCGATCGGGGCGTCGGCGGCGCCGAAGCAGCGGCACGCCGGGCGGACGCCGCGCCGCAACGCGGCGGCGATCGCGACGGTGAGCACGCCGAGCAGCCCGGCGGCGAGCAGCAGCCCGGCGGGGACGGTCGCCGGCACGGCGAGCAGCACGACCACGGCCGCCTCGGTGGCGACGGCGACCCGGGCGACCGGGCCGACCCACCTCGCCGGCACGCCGAACTGCCCGACCGACGCCACGAACTCGTCGAAACCCGCCCGGGTGCGCAGCTTGCCGAGCACCGCGGCGAGGAACACCAGGGCCAGCAGGATCCGCGCACCCAGTTCCACCGCTCGCATCCGTCGGCACCTCCTCGTCAGCCGGGGGCCCACGCTAGGAGTGACGGATACATCGCCGATACACCCGTCGCTTACCGGTGGCGGCGCCGGCTGTAGGTCCGGTGTACCGGGCGGCCGTAGCGTGCCCGCAGCTGTCGATCCTGATGAGAGGAGGTGATCGGATGATGCGTCGACTGGAGCGCCTCGGCGAGCGGATGCTCGGCGTGTTCGTCCCGAAGGTGACGGCCGCCGCCGCCTGTCCGCCGGACCCGTGGTGTGCGGCGTGTGGCACCTGCCATCTCAAGCGGTGCAGTTACACCCCCAGCTGCGGCACGACGTGCGGCTCGTGCGGGTACTACTGCAGCGCGGGAGCGGGCACGATGACCGCTCTGTGCTGAGTTCCGGCACCGGCGTGCCGCGCGGCCCCGTGCCGCGCGGCACGCCACCCGCGGGTCACGCGGAGGGCAGCCTCGGCCGGACGACCACCCCGAGCAGGTCCGCCTCGGGTACGTAGCCGCACTCGCGGGAGTCGTAGCTGAACGGCGGGTTGTCGCCGAGCAGCACCAGCTGCCCCGGCGGCACCACCCGCTCCGGACGCTGGCGCAGCAGCGGCACCCGGTCGACGGGCACGGGCTCGCCGGGCACCGCGTACGCCCGCTTGATCATCAGACCCGGGCCGGCCCCGCCCGGCTGGGCCGGGTGGCGGGCGGTCATCGCCGCCGGGGCCGTCACCACGACCACGTCGCCGGGGCGCACGCGGGACAGCGGCACCCGCCGGGCCAGCACCCGGTCGCCGGGACGCAGCGTCGGCTCCATGCTGCGGCCCACGACGGAGACCAGCAGCAGGTGCCGACGGGCCCAGAGCAGGCCGGCGGTGGCCGACGCGAGCACGCCGGCCACCACCAACCATCCGAGCATCGCCGCCGCCTCAGGCGCCGCGCAGGGTGGCGCCGAAGCGTTCCGCGGCGCGGGCGACCGCCGCGTCCCGGGCGGCCACCGCCTCCTCCACGGTCAACGTCCGGTCCGGGGCCCGGAAGGTGAGCTTGTACGCCAGCGACCTGCGGCCCGCCCCGAGCTGCTCCGAGGTGTACACGTCGAACAGACGCACCCCCTCCAGCAGCGCGCCGGCACCCTCGACGAGGGCCTGACGCACCTGCGCCGCCGGTACGGAGGAGTCGACGACCAGCGCCACGTCGATCAGCGCCGGAGGGAAGCCCGACACGACCGGCGCGGACGCCACCGGAGCGGCCGGCAGCGCGTCCAGGTCGAGTTCCATCGCGCTGGTACGCCGGGGCAGCTCCAGCGCCGCCACGACCGCCGGGTGCAGTTCCCCGGCGTGCCCGACCACCGTGCCGTCGACCAGCAGCTCGGCGCAGCGGCCGGGATGCCAGGGGGCGTACTCGGCGGCCCGGACCTCGATCCGCTCGGCGGGGATCTCGGCGGCGGCCAGCACGTCCCGGCCGGCCTCGACGGCGTCCGCCCAGCCGGCCGGGCGACCGGCGCCCCACCAGCCGGCCGGCTCGACGTCGCCGGTCAGCACGACCGCGACGTGCCGGGGCTGGTCGGGCACCACCGCGTCGGCGGCGGCGAACTCCTCGTCGGTGGGTCGCCGGTCCACGCCCATCGCCGGCGGGCGGCCGGCGCCGGGACGCGGGTGGAACACCGCGCCGATCTCGTAGAGGGCCAGGTCGCGCTGGCCCCGGCCGAGGTTGCGCTTGACGATGCCGAGCAGCGGGCCGAGCAGCGTGGTGCGCAGCAGCGGCTCCTCCTCCGACAGCGGGTTGGCCAGCCGTACCGCCCGTCGACGCGGGTCGTCGATGGGCAGGGCGAGCTGGTCGGCCAGGCCGGGGGCGACGAACGGGTGCGCGAGCACCTCCACGTACCCCCGCTCGGCGAGCGACCGGGCCACGGCCCGGCGGCGCCGCTGCTGCCAGGTCAGGCCACGGCCGGGCGGCGCGGTCGGCAGCACCGACGGCACCCGGTCGTACCCGTCGAGGCGGACCACCTCCTCGACCAGGTCGGCCGGGTCGGTCAGGTCGGGTCGCCAGGTCGGCGGGACGACGCTGAACGTGTCGGCCGCGCCGACGGTGACACCGACCTCGCCCGGGTCCTCGGCCAGCCGGTCGGCGCCCCGGGTCACCGTGCAGCCGACCTGCTCCAACACGGTGGCCACCCGCGCCGGCGGGTAGTCCACGCCGACCCGCCGGCCGGGCAGGTCGGCCGGCAGCACGACCGGGGTACGCGGCCGGACGTGGTCGACGTCGAGGATCTCGTCCCCGGCCGTGCCGCCGGCGTGCTCGGTGAGCAGCCGCACGGCGCGCTCGAGGGCGACCAGCGGCAGGGCCGGGTCGACGCCCCGCTCCCACCGCTTCGCCGCCTCACTGAACAGCTTGTGCCGGCGGGCGGTGCGCCCGACCATCACCGGGTCCCAGTGGGCGGCCTCGAGGAGCACGTTGGTGGTCCCGGCGACGACCTCGCTGGTCTCGCCGCCCATCACGGCCGCCAGCGAGATCGGGACGCCGGCGCCCTCGCCCGCGAGGGCGTTCGGCAGCCCGGCGTCGCAGATCACCATGTCCTCGGGCGCGAGGACGCGGCTGACCCCGTCCAGGGTGGTGAGCTTCTCCCCCGCCTCGGCCCGGCGGACCACCAGCGGCCCGGCGATCCGGTCGAGGTCGAAGGCGTGCATCGGCTGGCCCAGCTCGAGCATCACGTAGTTGGTGATGTCGACCGGCAGCGAGATGCTGCGGATGCCGGCGACGGTGAGCCGCCGCTGCATCCAGCCGGGGCTCGGCGCCGTCGGGTCGACGCCGCGCACGACGCGGGCGGCGAACCGGTCGCAGCCGACGGTGTCGCGCACCTCGACCGGGTACGCGGGCGTGCCGGTGCCGCCGGGCGCGGGCGCCAGGCCGGGGTCGCGGAACGGCACCCCGAGGGCGTGCGACAGCTCCCGGGCCAGGCCACGGACGCTCATCGCGTACCCCCGGTCGGGGGTGATCTCCACCTCGACCACGACGTCGTCGAGCCCCACGACGGGGCGCGCGTCGTCGCCCGGCTTGGCGGGGGTGTCCCCCGGCAGCACGACGATGCCGTCGTGGTCGTCGCCCAGGCCCAGCTCCCTCGCCGAGCAGATCATGCCGTTGGAGTTGCGCCCGTACGTCTTGCGGGCGCCGATGGCGAAGCCGCCGGGCAGCACGCCGCCGGGGAGGATCACCACGACCCGGTCGCCGGGGGCGAAGTTGCGCGCCCCGCACACGATCTCCTGCGGATCGCCGGTGCCGTTGGCGTCGCCGACGTCGACCCGGCAGAACCGGATCGGCTTCTTGAAGCCGGTCAGCTCCTCGATCTCGAGCACCTCACCGACGACCAGCGCACCGGTGACGGTCTCCCGCAGGTCCACCACGGACTCGACCTCGATGCCGAGGCCGACCAGGGCCTGCTCCAGGTCGCCCGTGGACAGGTCGGCGGGGAGGTCGACGTACTCCCGCAGCCAACTGACAGAAACTCGCATGACTCAGACCACCGTCTCCGTGACTCGTACCCGCATCGCCTACGCCCCGACCCCGAACGCGCGGGTGAACCGCACGTCGCCCTCGGCCATGTCGCGCATGTCGCTGACCCCGTGCCGGAACATCACCGTCCGGTCGATGCCCATGCCGAACGCGAATCCCGAGTAGACCTCGGGGTCGATGCCGCAGGCGCGCAGCACCCGCGGGTTGACCATGCCGCAGCCGCCCCACTCGACCCAGCGCGGGCCGTCGCGGTGCTCCGGGAACCACACGTCGAACTCGGCGGACGGCTCGGTGAACGGGAAGTAGTGCGGCCGGAAGCGGGTCCTGGCGCCCTCGCCGAACATCGCCCGGGCGAAGTGGTCCAGGGTGCCGCGCAGGTGCGCCATGGTGATGCCCCTGTCGACCACGAGGCCCTCCACCTGGTGGAAGACCGGCGCGTGGGTGGCGTCCAGCTCGTCGGTGCGGTAGACCCGGCCCGGCACGATCACGTAGATCGGCGGCTTGCGGGTCAGCATGGTGCGCGCCTGCACCGGCGAGGTGTGCGTACGCAGGACCAGGCCGGAGCCCTCCGCGCCCTCCGGCGGCGCGACGTGGAAGGTGTCCATCAGGCCGCGCGCCGGGTGGTCGGCGGGGATGTTGAGGGCGTCGAAGTTGGTCCACTCCAGCTCGACCTCGGGCCCCTCGGCCACCTCGTAGCCCATGCCGACGAACAGGTCGCTGATCTGCTCCATCAGGGTGCTGATCGGGTGCCGGGCGCCCCGGGGCCGCCGGTCGTGGGGCAGCGTCACGTCGACGCGCTCCTCCACCAGCACCCGCTGCGCCTGCTCCCGGTCGAGGACCTCCTGGCGGGCGGCGTACGCGGCCTCCACGGCGCGGCGGGCCTCGTTGACCCGCTTGCCGGCGTCGGACTTCGCGGCCGGCGGCAGCGCACCGATCTCGCGGCGGGCCAGCGAGATCGGGGACCGGTCGCCGAGGTGCGCCGGGCGCAGCGCGGTCAGCGCGTCCGGGTCACCGGCCTCGGCGAACGCCTTCTCGGCGGCGGCGACGGCCTCGGCCAGGGCGGCCGGATCGAGCAGGGCGACCTGCTTCGGGTCGTACGGATCGTTGCGGTAGCTCATGGCGTACGGGCACTCCCTCACGGCGGTGCCGGCCCTCACGGGCGGCGAAGCGAGTCTACGGACGCGCGGCTGTGCCGCAGCCCGCCGGTGGGAGTTGTGCGGAGAGCAGGTCAGGCCCGCCGCCCGCCGACACCGGCGGGCTGGCTAAACGAACGCCGTGGCGCGTTCATGGGCGGACGCTCTCCTCTGTTGGACGGCTGGCGGGACCGGCGCCGGTCACCGCTGCGCTCTCGCTGAAGCGTACAGGCAGACGGCGGCAGCCGCAGCCAGGTTGAGGCTCTCCGCGCGCCCGTGCAGGGGCACCCGGACCCGGGCGTCGGCGGCGGCGGTGAGCGCCTCGGGCAGGCCGTGCGCCTCCGAGCCGAAGAGCCAGGCGGTGGGGGCGGCCAGCCGCCCGGCGTCGGCGAGGTCGTCGAGGTCGTCCTCGCCGTAGCCGGTGGTGGCGAGCACGGTGAGCCCGGCCGCGCGCAGCGCCGCGACGACGTCCACCGGGTCGGGCGCGCGGACCACGTCGACGTGGAAGAGACTGCCGGCGGACGCCCGCACGCACTTGCCGTTGTACGGGTCGACGGCCTCGCCGGCGAAGACCACCGCGCCGGCGCCCGCGGCGTCGGCGGTGCGCAGCACGGTGCCGGCGTTGCCCGGGTCGCGGATCCCGGCGAGCACGGCCACCAGGCGGGGCCCGCCGGCCAGGGCCCGCTCCAGGGGCACGTCGAGGTGTCGGCAGACGGCGACGAGGCCCTGCGGGGCGACGGTCTCGGCCAGCGCGGCGAGCGCCTCGTCGGTCGCCTCGGAGACGGGCACGTCGGCGCGGGCCGCGGCGGCGGCCAGCTCGGCGTACCGGTCCAGGGCGGTGGGCGTACCGAAGAGTTCGGTGACCACCCCGGGGCGGGCCAGGGCCTCGCGGACCGCCTGCGGTCCCTCGGCCAGGAAGCGGCCGGCGGCCTCGCGGTCCCGGCGGCGCTGCAACCGGCGGGCGGCGACCACCCTGGGGGTACGCGGGGTAAACGGGCCGGAGACAGCGTCGAGGCGTCTCCCGCGCGATGGTGACTGCATGGGAGACGCCTCGATCTGCTGGTGCGTGCGGGTCAGGCGGCCTGGGCCGCCGCGCCACCGGTGCCCTCGGCCGCGACCGCGGCCCGGGCCAGCTCGACGATCGCCGCGAAGGCGGCGGCGTCGTTGACGGCCAGGTCGGCCAGGATCTTGCGGTCGACCTCGATGCCGGCCAGGCGCAGGCCCTGGATCAGGCGGTTGTAGGTCATCCCGTTGGCGCGGGCGCCCGCGTTGATCCGCTGGATCCACAGCTGCCGGAAGTCGCCCTTGCGGTCGCGACGGTCCCGGTAGGCGTACTGCATCGAGTGCAGCACCTGCTCCTTGGCCTTGCGGTAGAGGCGGGAGCGCTGACCGCGGTAGCCGCTCGCGGTCTCCAGCAGGGTACGGCGCTTCTTCTGGGCGTTCACAGCCCGCTTGACGCGTGCCATCTCAACTCCTAATTACGTAAAGGTGGCGCGCGTCAGCGGCCGAGCAGCTTCTTGATGCGCTTGACATCGGCCTTGGCCAGCACCACGGTGCCGGTCAGCCGACGGGTCTGGGTGGAGGGCTTCTTCTCCAGGTTGTGCCGGAGGCCGGCCTGCTGGGCAACGATCTTGCCCTTGCCGGTCACCTTGACCCGCTTGCCCATCCCCGTGTGGCTCTTCATCTTCGGCATGTGGAACGTCTCTCCCCTGTTACTCGCCGCTGTTGTCGGCGACGGTGCCGGTGTCACCGGCCGCTGCGGGCTCGCCGGCCGGGGCGCCCTCGGCGTCCCGCTCTTTCGGCCCGCCCCGGGTGGCCGTGGCGGCGACCGCGGCGGCCTTGGTGGCGCGGTGCGGCGCGAGCACCATGATCATGTTTCGACCGTCCTGCTTGGGAGCGGCCTCGACGTACCCCAGCTCCGAGATCTCCGACTCGAGCCGGCGCAGGAGCCGGTAACCCAGCTCCGGGCGGCTCTGCTCGCGACCGCGGAACATGATCGTCACCTTGACCTTGTCGCCGGCCTTCAGGAACCGCACCACGTGACCCTTCTTGGTCTCGTAGTCGTGCGGGTCGATCTTCGGCCGGAGCTTCATCTCCTTGATGACGGTCTGCTGCTGGTTACGCCGCGCTTCGCGCGCCTTGAGTGCGCTCTCGTACTTGAACTTGCCGAAGTCCATGAGCTTGCACACCGGCGGGCGCGCCATCGGCGCAACCTCGACCAGGTCCAGGTCGACGTCCGCGGCCAGCTGAAGGGCGCGCTCCAGCGGGACGATGCCCACCTGCTCGCCCTCGGGGCCGACCAGTCGGACCTCACGTGCCCGGATCTGCTCGTTCACGCGTGGTTCGACGCTGATGGGGCCTCCTCGAGTCAGGATCTCTGCGTGGCCGACCCCGCGGCTCCCGGGTGGGAGCCGACCCGGAAAGCAGAAGGCCCCGGCGCATGCCAGGGCCCGCTCGACCGGTCGGCACGATCACATGATCGCGCATCCGGCGCCGGGACGTGCCCGGAACCGGTGACCGGACCCGGCCACCGTGGTGGCGACTCGGGTGGGAGCAGGCGCTCCTCTTTCAAGGCTGCGTGCACGGGCGCGACTGCGCACACGCAAGACAGCCTGGTCGACTCGGTAACACTACACCCTCGCCCGGACGCCCACCCAACCGGGCACCCGGTCAACGGCCGGCGGCGCCCTCGGCGAGCCGCGCCTGGTGGGCCTGGTGCAGCCGGCGCAGGGCGCGGACCCCCTCGACGGCCCGCTCCTTGTCGGCGGCCTGGAGGGCGACCATCGGCAGCAGGTCGTCGTCGTGCAGCTCCAGGCTGGCCCAGGGCGCGCCCCGGTCGAAGCGGACCCCCCGGACGACCTCCCACGGCAGCTCGTACGAGCCGACGACGTTGCGTACGCGCACGCCCCGCGCGTTCGCGTCGACCCGGGGCCGGGTGAAGATCAGCAAGGCGAGCGCGCCGAGAACGCCGAGCCCGACCATCGCGATCTGGTCGCCCCGCTGGAAGCTGCCGTAGCCGTTGCCGGTCGCGCCGCTCAACGTGGTCGCCAGCAGGCTGAACACCACGAACAGCACGGCGGCGCAGACCCAGCAGACCAGCCGGACACGGTGCGGGCGCAGGTGCACGGACTCGGTTTCGCTCACCCCACCAGTCTGCCACCCGCGCCCGGCCGTTCCCGCGCCGCCACACGTTCCACAGGCGCGACGGCCTCCCCGGGACCACGGCGGCCGGTCCCCCAGCCGGCGACCAGGGCCGCCGCCAGGGTGAGCAGCGCCCCGACGAGCACCGGCAGCCGCAGGCCGGGGCCGCCCGGCAGCAGCGCGTCCAGCAACAGGGCGCCGCCCAGCTGTCCGGCGACCAGGGCGAGACCGGTCCGCAGCACCCCGACCGCCGGGACCCCGACCAGCAGGGTCGCCACGATGACGACGCCGAGCAGGCCGCCGGTGTAGAGGTACCAGTCGCCCGGCCAGGTCGGGCCCGGCCCGGTGAGGGCCCCGGCCAGCGCCGCGACCAGCAGCACGACGGGCGTGGCCGTGGCGAAGTTGACCACCATGCCGGCGGCGGCCGAGCTGGCGGCGGAGACCCGCGCGTTCAGCGCGGACTGGAGCGCGACCCCCAGCCCGCCCGCCACGGCCAGCAGGACCAGGCCGAGGGCGAGGTCGCCGACGGGCTGGCCGAGCTGCGCCAGGGTCACGGCGGCCACCCCGAGCAGCGCCCCCGCCACGCGTGGCGGGGTGAGCGCCAGCCGCCCCACCGGAGCCAGCCCGGCCCGGTCGACGGCCAGCCCGCCGAGGCTGCCCCCGGCGACCTGGGCGATGGTGAAGATCGCCACCCCGAGCACCGGCACGATGTACGCGCCGGCCAGCACGATGCCCGCGCCACCGAGCCCGCCCAGGTACGCCCACCAGGGCAGCCGGGCCCGGCGCAGCGCGACCAGACCGGTCCGCGCCGACGGCAGCGCCAGGGCCCCGACGCCGACCAGCAGCGCCCCGCCGAGGTTGTTGACCACCGCCCCCAGGGTCGCGTTGCCGGCCCGCTCGCCCAGCTCGGCGTTGACCGTGCCCTGGGCCGCGGAGGCCACGCCGGCGAGGGCGACCAGGGTCAACGCCGCCCACGGCGGCAGGACCCGCGACGCCGGGGACGGCGCCGGGGCACCGGCCGCCGTGGGCGGGCGGCTCACAGCCGGCAGGCGTGGATGTTGGTGACCAGGATCGCGCGGGCGCCGAGCTCGTACAGCTCGTCCATGATCCGGTGTACGTCGTCACGGAGCACCATCGCCTGCACCGCCACCCAGCCCTCGCGGTGCAGCGGCGAGACGGTCGGCGACTCGATGCCCGGGGTCAGCGAGCTGGCCCGCTCGAGCAGGCCGGCCGGCACGTCGTAGGCGAGCATCACGTAGCGGCGGGCGACCAGCACCCCGTGCAGCCGGCGCAGCAGCTGGGCGGACTGCGGGTGGGCCGGGGCGTCGACGCGGCGGACCAGCACCGCCGACGAGCGCAACAACGGCTCGCCGAAGACCACCAGGCCGGCCTGGCGCAGCGTGGTGCCGGTCTCGACCACGTCGGCGACCACGTCGGCGACGCCGAGCCGGATGGCGTTCTCCACCGCGCCGTCGAGGCGGGTCACCTCGGCCTTGACGCCCAGCTCCGCGAGGTGCCGCTCGACGAGCCCCGGGTACGCGGTGGCGATCCGGTGCCCGCCCAGCTCCCGCACGTCGTCGACGTCCTCCGGGCGGGCGGCGAAGCGGAAGGTGGCCCGGCCGAAGTCGAGATCCATGACCTCCTCGGCCGGCGCGCCGGAGTCGATCAGCAGGTCCCGGCCGGTGATCCCGACGTCGAGGTCGCCGGAGCCGACGTAGGTGGCGATGTCCTTCGGGCGCAGGTAGAAGAATTCGACGTCGTTGGCCTCGTCCCGGCAGACCAGGTCCTTCGGGTCGGTGCGCTGGCGGTAGCCCGCCTCGCGCAGCATCTGGGCGGCCGGCTCGGCCAGGTTGCCCTTGTTCGGAATGGCGACACGCAGCATGACGGAGTGCTCCTTCGATCGAAACTGATCAACGACGGGGCGCACTCACAGATGTCGGTACACGTCCTTGAGGTCGAGACCGCTGGCGAGCATCAGCACCTGGACCTGGTAGAGCAGCTGGGAGATCTCCTCGGCGGTACGTTCCGGCCCCTCGTGCTCGGCGGCCATCCACGACTCGGCCGCCTCCTCGACGACCTTCTTGCCGATGAAGTGCACGCCCCTCTCGAGCGCGGCGACCGTGCCCGAGCCGGGGGTGCCCGCGGCGGCCTTGGCCTGCAGCTCGGCGAACAACTCCTCGAACGTCTTCACGCCGCGATTCTTCCAGCCACCCCGGCGGCCCCGGTGCGCCGGGTCGGGCCCGCTCACCGACCGGGAACGCCGCGCGGCGGCGGTGCGTCCCCGGTCGGCAGCCGCCTGCCTCTCCTGGCCAGCCCGGCCGGACGCACGGCTCGGCCGGGTCCGGCGGGTTCCCCGAGGTGCGGCGGGGGTCAGCCGCCGAAGCCGACCCGGTGGCCGTCGCCGGCGAGGTTGCGGATCGTCAGCGCGGCGTCGAGCGCCGCGACGGTGGCCGACCAGCCCTTGTCCTCCGCCGAGCCGGGCAGCCCGGCCCGGTCCCGGGCCTGCGCGAGGGTGTCGACGGTGAGGACGCCGTGCGCGACCGGCTTGCCCTCGTCCAGCGCCACCCGGGTCAGCCCGTCCGTCACCGACCGGCAGACGTAGTCGAAGTGGGCCGTGGCGCCCCGGACCACGACGCCGAGCGCGACCACCACGTCGCAGCGCCGCGCGAGGGCCTGGGCCACCACCGGCAGCTCGACCGAACCGGCCACCCGGGCGGTGACCGCACGGGCCCCGCACGCCTCGGCGGCGGCGACCGCCCGGTCGAGCATGTGGTCGGTCAGCTCGCCGTGCCAGCGCGCGGCGACCACGCCGACGGTCATCCCGGCGGCGTCGACCGCCGTGACGCCCGGTTCACCGAAACCCGCCATGCCTACGCTCCGATCTCGTCGCCGAGGACCGGGCGACCCATCGGGGCCTCGGTCACCTCGTCCAGCTCGTCCAGCAGGTGTCCCATCCGGTCCCGCTTGGTGCGCAGGTAGCGCACGTTCTCCGGGTGCGGGCGCACCGGCAGCCCTTCACGGCCGGTGACGGTCAGCCCGTAGCCCTCCAGGCCGGCGCGCTTGGCCGGGTTGTTGGTGAGCAGCCGCATCGAGCGCACCCCGATGTCGTAGAGGATCTGCGCGCCGGTGCCGTAGTCGCGGGCGTCGGCCGGCAGGCCCAGGTCGAGGTTGGCGTCGACCGTGTCCCGGCCCTGGTCCTGCAACTGGTACGCCTGGAGCTTGTGCAGCAGCCCGATGCCACGGCCCTCGTGGCCGCGTACGTAGAGCACCACCCCCCGGCCCTCGCGGGCGACCCGGTCCAGCGCGGCGTCGAGCTGCGGGCCGCAGTCGCAGCGCACCGAGCCGAACACGTCACCGGTGAGGCACTCGGAGTGCACCCGCACCAGCACGTCCCGCCCGTCGCCGATCTCGCCCATGACCAGGGCGACGTGCTCGGCCGAGTCGTGCTCGCTGCGGTAGCCCAGGGCCCGGAACACGCCGTGCCGGGTGGGCATCCGGGCGTCGGCGACCCGCTCGACCTGCTTCTCCGTCCGCCGCCGGTACGCGACCAGGTCGGCGATGGTGACGAGGGTCAGCGCGTGCTCGGCGCAGAACTTCTCCAGGTCCGGCACCCGCATCATGGTGCCGTCGTCGTTGACCAGCTCGCAGAGCACGCCGGCGGGGCGCAGCCCGGCCAGCCGGGTCAGGTCGACGGCGGCCTCGGTGTGGCCGGGCCGGCGCAGCACGCCGCCCTCGCGGGCCCGCAGCGGCACCACGTGCCCGGGGCGGGCCAGGTCGGCCGGGCCGGTGCCGGGGTCGGCGAGCAGCCGGATGGTGTGCGCCCGGTCGGCGGCGGAGATGCCGGTGCTGACGCCCTCGCGGGCGTCGACGGTCACCGTGTAGGCGGTGCCCCGCCGGTCCTGGTTGGTGTGGTGCTGCGGCGGCAGGTCCAGCCGGTCGCACTCGCTCTCGGTCAGCGGCGCGCAGATGTAGCCGGACGTGTGGCGCACCATGAACGCGAGCAGCTCCGGCGTCGCCAGCTCGGCGGCGAAGATCAGGTCGCCCTCGTTCTCCCGGTCGGCGTCGTCGACCACGACGACGGGCCGGCCGGCGGCGATGTCCGCCACCGCCTGCTCGATCCTGCCAAAGGTGGTCATGCCGGCACTCCGCTTCGCTCCGTGCCGCCATGAGGCACCACCGCACTGAGCCTGATGATTCGCTCGCTCCGCTCGCTCATGCCGGCACTCCGCTTCGCTCCGTGCCGCCATGAGGCACTACCGCACTGAGCCTGATGATTCGCTCGCTCCGCTCGCTCATGCCACGGCCTCCGAGTAGGTCGACGGGATCGGGGCGGGCGCCGGGCGGGCGACCCGCGAGGTGCGCCACCAGGAGACCAGGCCCCAGGCGCAGAAGGCGCCGTAGACGAGGTACATGGCGGCCGAGGGATAGAACCCGCCGCGCAGCAGCAGCGGCACGCCGACCGCGTCGACGGCGATCCAGATGAGCCAGAAGTCCACCCAGCCGCGCGCCATGCCGTAGGTGGCGAGGAGGCTGCCGGTGAGGATCCAGGCGTCCGGCAGCGGCCCCCAGGAGCCGAGGGCGGCGAGCACCGGGTACGCCGCGGCGGTGCCGATCCCGGCCGCGAGCAGCAGGCCCAGCCGTTCCCGGCCGGTGGCCCAGCGGGGCGCCACCGCCGTCCCGTCGCCGTCGACGCCCCGACGGCGGTGGCGCGACCAGCGCCACCAGCCGTAGACGCTGACCGAGAAGAAGAAGACCTGCCGGCCGGCCTGCCCGTAGAGGTCGTGCGCCTGCGGGGTGGCGAAGACGCCGCCCAGGAAGACGGTGAGCAGCAGCGCGTTGCCGATCATGCCGACGGGCCAGGCCCAGACCAGGCGGCGGAGGCCGAACAGGGCCGATGCCAGCCCGAAGCCGTTGCCGACGATCTCCCGGACCAGCACGGGCGAGCCGGCGATGTCGACCTGCGCGTCGAGCAGCCAGCCGAACGGGCCCATCAGGCCACCTCACCGGCGCCGTTGCGGCCCGCGGCGCCGGGCCGGAGCCCGCCCAGGCCCGCCGCGTCGAGGCCCGCCGCGTCGAGGCCCACGCCGCCGACCGGCCCTCCACCCGGCGGGCCGTCGACGGGGTCGGTCAGCCGGGCGCCGAGCAGCCGCTCGACGTACTTGGCGAGGACGTCCACCTCGAGGTTGACCGGGTCGCCGACGCGGCGGGCGCCGAGCGTGGTCAGCTTCAGCGTGGTCGGGATCAGCCCCACCGAGAACCAGTCCGCACCGACGTCGGCAACGGTCAGCGAGACGCCGTCGACGGTGATCGAGCCCTTCTCCACCACGTACCGGGTCAGGGCGGCCGGCAGCCGGAACCGGACCGTCTCCCACTGCGCGGCCGGCTCCCGGGCGAGCACCTCGCCGACGCCGTCGACGTGCCCCTGCACGAGGTGCCCGCCGAGGCGGCTGCCCAGCGCGGCGGCCCGCTCCAGGTTGACGGTGTCGCCGGCGCGCAGCGCGCCCAGCGCGGAGCGGCGCAGGGTCTCCCCCATGACGTCCGCGGTGAAGATCCCGTCGGAGACGTCGACCACGGTCAGGCAGACGCCGTTGACCGCGATCGAGTCGCCGTGCCGGGCGTCCGAGGTGACCAGCGGGCCGCGCAGCGCGACCAGCGCCGAGTCACCCGCCGTCGGAGTGACCCGGACGACCTCACCCAACTCCTCGACGATGCCGGTGAACATGTCAGCCCTCCCTCTTGCGGGGCAGCGCGGTGATCCGCAGGTCGGGTCCGACCTGCGTGACGTCGACGTACTCCAGGTCGATGGCCTCGGCGATGGTGGTCACCCCGGCGTCGACCAGGGCGGTCGGGCCGGCGCCGAGCAGCCGGGGCGCGACGTAGCCGACGATCTTGTCGACCAGGCCGGCGGCCAGGAAGGCGCCGGCCAGCTTCGGGCCGCCCTCCAGCAGCGCGGCGCGGACCCCGCGCCCGTGCAGCGCGGCGAGCAGCGCCGGCAGGTCGACCCGGCCGTCGGGCCCGGTCCCGACCTCCGCCGCGGTGGCGATCCACGTGCGGGCCGCGGCGTCGCGGACGCGGGCGTCGGCCGGCGTACGTCCCTCGGTGTCCACCACCACCCGCAGCGGCTGCCGGATGGCGAGCGTGCCGTCGCGCAGGTTGCGGGCGGTGAGCCGGGGGTCGTCGGCGAGGACCGTGCCCACCCCGGCGATGACCGCGTCGACCGTGCCGCGCAGCGCGTGCACGTCCATCCGGGCGGCCTCGGAGGTGATCCACATGCTGGTGCCGTCGGCCGCCGCCGACCGGCCGTCCAGCGTCGCGGCGAACTTCCAGATGACGTACGGCCAGCCCCGGCGCATCGAGGTGAGCCAGGCGATGTTGCCGGCCTCGGCCTCGTGGGCGCGTACCCCCGTGTCGACCTGGAGCCCGGCGGCGCGCAGCGTGGCGGCGCCCCCGGTGGCGAGCGGGTTGGGATCGGGCACGGCGATGACGACCCGGGCGACGCCGGCGCGCACGAGCGCGGTGCTGCAGGGGCCGGTGCGGCCGGTGTGGTCGCAGGGTTCCAGGGTGACCACGGCGGTGCCGCCGCGGGCCCGCTCACCCGCCTGGGCGAGCGCGACGATCTCGGCGTGCGGCCCGCCGGCGTAGGCGTGGAACCCCTCGCCGACCACCTGCCCGGCCGCGTCGAGCAGCACGCAGCCCACCACCGGATTGGGGCTGGTGGTGCCGAGACCCCGCGCGGCGAGTTCCACCGCGCGACGCATCGCCTCGTCGACGGAGACGCCGGCCATGCCCTGCCCTCTCACTCGCCGGTCACGCGCGGGCGGTCACGGGAGGCAACGGCATGGGGCCGCAAGCGTGCGGCGGCGGATTCCGGGTACGGCGCGGCCGCCCCGGGGGGCGCGCACGGCACGCTGAACTCAGCGGCCGGGCAGGGCCCGTCCGTCCCGCGCGCTGTCTCCCATCCGGACTGTCTGGGGGCGGGGGTTGCCCGCTCCCAACCGTCGGCCCCGGATTCTCACCAGGTCCACCGGGCGGCACGAGGCCGACCGGGTCGCGGGCTTATCACGGTCACACCGTGGATCACCGCCGGTTCGGAATTACACCGAGTCCCGCCAGCGCGTGGTGGGTACACGGGCAGTCTTACACGCCGGACGGGGGGTCGCGCCACCCGGGCGGCACACTTCACAGCAACAGCGCACGAATCAGGTAACGCCGCGCCGCCGGTCCACCGCCACGTACGAGCCGGGCTGACTCTTGGCCACCGTCTTCATCTCGGAGGCGACCGCGATCGCCTCCAGCGGGTCGGTGAAGCGCTTGCCGGAGTCGGAGAGGCTCACGCCGATCGAGAGGGTGACCAGGGCGGCCCGCCGGATGTTGCCCCGGCGGTCCTTCAGCTCCACGTAACCGCGCGCGGCGTCGACCGGGTCGTAGAGCGAGTCGGCGGCCTTCTCGAAGTCGGCGGAGACCCGGGAGGTGAGCGGCCGGACCTGCTCGGGGGCGCAGACGATCACGAAGTCGTCCCCGCCGACGTGACCCAGGAAGGCCGGGGGCAGCCCCACCGAGACCACCGCCCGGTGCAGGCTGCGGGCCAGGGCGGAGATGAAGTCGTCACCGCGGACGAAGCCGTACCTGTCGTTGACGCTCTTGAACCGGTCGATGTCGATGTAGCCGACGGCGTAGTCGACCCCGCTGCGGACCCGGTCGGAGATCTCCCGGCGGATCCGGCTGTTGCCGGGCAGCCCGGTCAGCGGCGAGACCTCGCGGAACTCCTTGTTGCGGCGCAGCGTGGAGCTGACCCGGGCGACCAGCTCGGCCGTGTCGAAGGGCTTGACCAGGTAGTCGTCGGCGCCGGCGCTGAGCCCGTGCACCTTGTCCACCGTCATGCCCTTGGCGGTCAGCATGATCACCGGCAGGGCCGAGGTCATCGGGTCGGCCCGCAGCCGCCGGGTCAGTTCCAACCCGTCGATGCGGGGCATCATCAGGTCGACCACCGCCAGGTCGGGGCGCTGGCGCTCGATGACCTCGAGCGCCTCCTGCCCGTCGCTGGCGTGGATCACCTCGAAGCCGTGCAGGCGGAGGTTGAACTCGACGAAACGCGCGATGTCCTCGTCGTCGTCGACGACGAGGATCACGTCCTGGCGGTCGCCGGCCGGTTCCACGTCAGGCCCCGGGCGCGGCGCGTTCCGCGAGTGCCCGCAGCTTCCGCACGGCCTCGGCGGGGTCGTCGGCGCCGTAGACGGCCGTGCCGGCGACGAACGCGTCGGCACCCGCCTCGGACGCCTGGGCGATGGTGTCGGCGGCGATGCCACCGTCGACCTCGATGCGCAGTTCGAGGTGCCCGGCGTCGACGTGCCGACGGGCCGTACGGACCTTGTCCAGCAACTGCGGGATGAACCGCTGCCCGCCGAAGCCGGCCTTGATGGTCATGATCAGCAGCGTGTCGAAGCTCGGCAGCAGCTCCAGGTAGGGCTCGATCGGGGTGTCCCGGTCGATCGCCAGCCCGGCCTTGGCCCCCGCCGAGCGCAGGTCCTTGGCCAGGGCCACCGGGTCGTCGCACGCCTCGGCGTGGAACGTGACGTTGTACGCCCCGGCGTCGGCGTACCCGGGCGCCCACCGGCGCGGATCCTCGATCATCAGGTGCACGTCGAAGGGCAGCTCGGTGGCGGCCCGCAGGCTCTGCACCACGGGCAGTCCGATGGTCAGGTTGGGCACGAAGTGGTTGTCCATGACATCCACGTGCAGCCAGTCCGCGGCGTTCTCGACGGCGCGGACCTCTTCGGCGAGACGGGCGAAATCGGCGGCGAGGATGCTGGGCGCGACGATCAGCGGCGGTACGGTCACGGGGCCAGTGTACGAATGCGCCCGACGGTCACCCGCAGCGCGCCACCCGTCGGGACACCCACCGGGACACCTGGTGACCCGGCGGTGACCAGTGGTGCAGAATTGGCCTCCCGGCGCGGTGGAACCGGACGAAGCGCCATCCGGGACTGGCCGAACGACGGAAACGCGGCGAGACTCCATCAGGGACGGTGACGTGCCCCGTACGCCCCGCGCGGTGCCCGGCGGCGGTCGACGCGTCAGCTCCTCCGGAAAGGGCGGACGATGCGACGGTGGCTCGCGGCGCTGGCGCTGGCCGGCACGCTGACGGTCCTGCTGTCCGGCTGCGTACGACCCGGCGGGGCCGACGGTGACCTCACCGACGACTGGCCGGCGCTGCGGGCGCCGCAGTTGTTCGTGCCGGCCACGGACGCCTGCCTGCCCCGGATCGCCGCCGTCGTGCAGGCCCGCACCTACGAGGCGGTGGACTGCTCCCGCAACCACCTGGCCGAGACCGTGCACGTCGGCAGGTTCACCGGCCCCGCCGCCGCCGGCGAGCGACCCGAACCGGGCTCGGCAGCCCTGCGGCCGGCCCGCGCCGAGTGCGACCAGCGCGCCCGCGAGGTGCTCGGCGGCGACTGGCACGCCGGCCGCGTCACCCTCACCATCGCGCTGCCCGCCACCGCGGCGTGGCGCGGCGGCGCCCGCTGGTTCCGCTGCGACCTGAGCGAGACCGGCAGCATCGACAACACGCGGCCGGTGAACCGCACGGGCAGCCTGCGGGGCGCGCTGGTCGGCGACTCCCCGCTGCTGCACCGCTGCTTCGACCCGAAACTGATCGGCGACAACCTGAACTACATGGCGCCGGTGCTGTGCACCGAGCCGCACCGCGCCGAGTTCGTCGGCGTCTACGTGGAGCGGGACATGACCTGGGCCGAGTTCGGCCGCTCCCACCGGCAGGCGCACACGCGCTGCATGGCGCTCATCGCCTCCTTCGCCGAGCTGCCCAACAACGCCGACCTGCCGTACCGGGCCGGTTCGATCTTCTATCCCCCGTCGCAGCGGGAGTGGCAGGAGGGCGACCGGGGGGTGCGGTGTTTCCTGTGGAGCGACGACCGGAAGCTGACCCGGTCGATGCGGGGCGCCGGGCCGCAAGGGTTGCCCGCGAGCTGAGCGAGGGTGCCGTATGCTGCCGCACCGTGGCGTGTCCGGCGGCGTCCGCGCGGCCGGGACCGCCGCGCCGGCCGCCGTCGGGTGCGGTCCACGAACGGCGGGAGGTCGGGATGCGACGGTGGTGGACGGCGGCCACGGTGGGCGCGGTGGCGGTCCTGGCGCTCACCGGTTGCGCCACACCGGCCGGCACCGACCGTGACCTGACCGACGACTGGCCGGCGCCCGCCGCGCCGCAGATGTTCGTTCCCGCCGCCGGGGTCTGCCACTCCAGCGTGCAGGACGTCGGCTACCTCACCGCCTACCACCCCGTCGACTGCGCGCTGTCGCACCGCACGGAGACCGTGCACGTCGGCACGCTGACCGGTGCGGCCGCCGACCGGACCACGCCCCCGCCGGCCGGTTCGGCGGGCATGCGCGCCGCCCGCGCCGAGTGCGACGGGAAGGCCGAGGAGGTGCTCGGCGGCGACTGGCGCTCCGGCCGGCTCGGGCTCAACGTGGTGCTGCCGTCGCCGCAGGCGTGGGGCGGTGGCGCCCGCTGGTTCCGCTGCGACCTGAGCGAGCAGACCAGCCTCGACGAGGCCGGCGTGCAGGACCGGACGGGCAGCCTGCGCGGCGCGCTGACCGGCGCCGCCCCGCTCGCCCACCGCTGCTTCAACCCGACGGTACGGGCCGACGACGTGCGGGAGATGGTGCCGGTGGCCTGCACCAGCAAGCACCGCGCCGAGTTCGTCGGCATCTGGCAGGCCCCCGACACCAGCTACGACGCCTTCACCCGCGACACCCGCAAGGTGCACCGGGCGTGCCGGACGCTGATCGCCAGGTACGCCCGGGTGCCGGACAACGGCGACATGCAGTACCGGGCCGGCACGATCTACTACCACCCCTTCGAGCGGGAGTGGCGCAACGGCAACCGGGGCGTGCAGTGCTTTCTCTGGGTCAGCGACCGCAACCTCACCCGGTCGGTGAAGGGCGCCGGCACGAAGGGCCTGCCGGTCACCTGAGGGCCCGGTCACCTGACAGCCCGGACCGCCTGGAACGCGGGCGCACCGCCCGGCACGACGCGAGTGGGGCGGCCACCGAGGTGACCGCCCCGACCCCTGCCGCCGCTAGCTGGCCTGCAGCGTCACGTCGTCGATGACGAAGCTGGTCTGCAACGAGACGTCCTCGGTGCCGGTGAACTTCAGCGTGACGGTCTGGCCCGCGTAGCCCGCCACGTTGAACGACCGCTGCGTGTATCCGGCCGCCGCGTTCAGGTTCGAGTACGTCGCCAGCGTGGCCGTGCCCACCTGCACCACCAACCGGTCGTACGCGGTGCTCGTCGTCGTCTCGGCCGTGTCGATGTGCAGCCAGAACGACAGCGTGTAGGTCGTGCAGCCCGCCGGGATCGTCACCGACTGCGACAGCGTCTCCGTCCGCGTCGAGCCGTAGCCCAGCAGCCACGCCTTGTACGTACCGGAGCGCGCCGGCTGGGCGGCGTCGTTCGTGATCACGCCGGACGACGCCGTCCACGGCGACGACCCGCTCTCGAACCCGCCGTTGCCGATCAGCTGCCCGCCCGCGCAGCTGCCGCCCCCACCGACGGTCAGCGTGTAGCTGGCGGAGCGCGTGGCGCCGGAGCCCGTGCCGGTGACCGTGACGGTGAAGGTGCCGACCGTGGCCGAGGCCGACGCGCTGAGCGTCAGCGTGGCGGAGCCGCCGGAGGTGACCGACGACGGGCTGAACGACGCGGTGACGCCCGTCGGCAGGCCGGTCGCCGACAGGGCGACCGTCTGGGCCGTACCGGCGGTGGTCGCCGTGGAGACCGTCGCCGTGGTCGACGCGCCCCGCTGCACCGAGCCCGACGTCGGGCTCACCGCGACGGAGAAGTCGTTGGTCGCCGAGCCCACGGCGGTCTGCCAGATGGCGTACGCGATCCCGTCGGCGCTGCGGTTGAGCACCGTGGCGCTGATGTTCGAGGTGGTGTCGCAGGAGCGGTGGTAGCACGGGTCGTACGCCGAGCCGGACGTGCCGCCCCACTTGGTGGCCTGCGCCGCGGTCTTGCGGGCGCTGGCGCCCGCGGCGTACCCGGAGGTCTGGATGCCGGCCTGCGCGAACGGGTAGTCGTCGGAACGGCCCTGGCCCTCGACGTTCTCCTCCGGCTGGAGGTTCAGCGAGTCCCAGTACGCCTTGAGCGGCGCGGCGGTGGCGGAGGTGATCCGGTTGATGAAGTAGCCGCCGTTGGTGGAGCCGATCATGTCGAAGTTGTAGTAGCCCTTGATGTAGCCCCGCTGGGTGGCGGTCAGCGAACGGACGTAGAAGTCCGAGCCGTTGAGGCCCTGCTCCTCGTCGGTCCACCAGGCGAACCGGACCCGCTTGGTCATCGGCGGGTTCTGCTGGGCCAGCACCAGCGCGTTCTCCAGCAGGGCCGACGAGCCGGTGGCGTTGTCGTTGATGCCGGGGCCGGCGGAGACGCCGTCGAGGTGCGAGCCGAACATGACGACCTGGTCGGCGGGGCCGCCCGGCCACTCGGCGATGAGGTTGTTCGACCGGTACGTGCAGTCGGTGCAGACCTGCTCGGTGACCGTGTACCCGGCGGCCTGGAGCTTCGCCTTCACGTACGCGACGGAGGCCGTGTAGCCGGCGCTGCCGGCCCGCCGGTTGCCGCCGTTCTGGGTGGCGATGGTCTGGAACTGCGTGAGGTGGGCCTGGACGTTGGCCACCGCGATGTCCGGCGCGGCCAGGGCCTGCGCGGCGGGCGCGAGCAGACCTGCGGCCGGGGAGGCCGACGCCGGCCCGACGGCCGGCGCCACCGCGCCGGCGGCGAAGACGGCGAGTGCGGCGCCAACGGTCAGGATTCTTCGTTTCATGGACACTCCTCGATAGGTGACGACTGATGATGTCACCTCGGAGCGTGTTTGGGGAGACAGTGGACGGACGACGGCGCCCGGGCCGCCGGGCGCGGTGCGCCGCTACGGACCCGGGCGTCGCCAAGCCGGCCCGATCAGGGCCGGTACGTCCCGTACGCCCCGCTCAGGTGCGGCGGAGCATCGCGAGGAACATCGCGTCGGTGCCGTGCCGGTGCGGCCACAGCTGCACCGTCGGCCCGTCGCCGAGGCCGGGCATCCCCGCCGGCAGCAACGGCCGGGCGTCGACGAAGTCGACCGGCACCCCCGAGCGGCGGGCCGCCTCGGTCACCGTCACGTGCGTCTCCACGGTGTGCGGGGAGCACGTCACGTAGGCGACCAGCCCGCCCGGCCGGACGGCGCGCAGCGCCGCCGCCAGCAGTTCGCGCTGCAACCGGGTCAGCGGCGGCAGGTCCGAGGGCTGGCGCCGCCAGCGCGACTCCGGCCGGCGGCGCAACGACCCCAGCCCCGTACAGGGCGCGTCGACGAGCACCCGGTCGAAGTGCGCCTCCGGCAGCTTCGGGTCCGCGCCGACGCTGCGGCCGTCGGTGTGCAGCACGGTCACCGGCAGACCCCGGGTGGCCTGCTCGACCAGCCGGGCCCGGTGCTCGGCGACCTCGACCGCCGTCAGCCGCGCGTCCCGCTGGGCGGCCAGGGCGCCCAGCAGGCCGGACTTGCCGCCCGGGCCGGCGCACAGGTCCAGCCAGCGCCCGTCCGGGCCGTCGAGCGGCGCCGCCGCCAGGGCGTTGGCCACCAACTGGGAGCCCTCGTCCTGCACGTGGGCCCGCCCCTGGGCGAGCGCCGGCAGATCGCCGGGCGCCCCGCCGGAGAGATAGACGGCGTACGGGGAGAAGGCCCCCGGTGCGCCACCGACCTCGTCGGCCAGCTCCGCCGGGTCGGCCAGCCCCGGCCGGGCGCACAGGTGCACCGGCGGGCGCTCGTTGTCCTCGATGAGCAGCCGGGTGGTCTCGCCGAGGTCGCCGCCGAGCGCCTCGGCGAAGGCCCGCACGATCCACTGCGGATGGCTGTACGCCAGAGCGAGGTGCCCGATCGGGTCGCTCTCGGCCGACGGGGCCAGCTTGGCCACCCAGGCGTCGGCGTCCCGGCCGGCCACCTCGCGCAGCACCGCGTTGGCGAAGCCCGTCGCGCCGGCGCCCACCGACCTGACCAGGTCGACGGTCGACGAGACCGCGGCGTGCGCCGGCACCCGCGTGTGCAGGAGCTGGTACGCCCCGAGCCGCAGCGCGTCGCGTACCGGCGGGTCGATGCGCTGCACGTCCCGCCCGGCGGCGTCGCTGAGGATCGCGTCGAGGGTGCCGAGGTGGCGCAGCGTGCCGTAGGTCAGCTCGGTGGCGAAGGCGGCGTCCCGGCCGACCAGCCCCGCGTCGCGCAGGAGCGACGGAAGTGCCAGGTTCGCGTACGCGTCGTCGCGGTGCACCGCCGCGACCGCCTCGTAGGCCACCTGGCGGGGCAGGTCCACCGCCGGGCGGGCCGGACGCCGGGCACCGTCGCGGCGGTCACCGCCGGCCCGCGCGCCCCACTGCCCGCCGCGCGCCGGCCGCTCGCCGCGCTGGCCGCCCGAGGGGCGCTCGAAGCGCCCGCCGGAACGCTCGCCGCGTCGTTCCCCGTCGAAGCGCCCGCCGCGTCGTTCACCCTCGGGGCGCCCACCGCGTCGCTCACCGTCGAAGCGCTCGTCGCGCCGTTCCCCTTCGGGGCGCTCGCCGCGTGGCTCGGCGGAGAAGCGGTCGCCCGAGGGCCGTTCCGATGGGCCCGTCACGCGAGTTCCTCCCCCGCGGAGACCCGGACGCCCCGCGCCCAGTCGGTCGCCGGCATCGCCCGCTTGCCCGCCGCCCGGACCTCGCCGAGCCGTACCGGCGTGGTGGCGGTGCCGGCCAGCACCCGGGACTTCTCCACCAGCAGCTCACCCGGCTTCAACTCCGGACCGTCGGGCACCGGCGTGACCGGGCCCAGCTTGACGCGCTCCCCCCGGAACGTCGTCCACGGGCCGGGCGCCGGGGTGCAGGCCCGGATCCGGCGGTCGACGGCGAAGGCGGGATCGGACCAGCGCACCCGGGCGTCCTCCACGGTCAGCTTCGGCGCCAGCGACACCCCGTCGGCGGGCTGCGGCTCGGCCCGGGCGGTGCCGTCGTCGATCGCGTCGAGAACGGCCACCAGCAGGCCGGCGCCGGAGTGGGCCAGCCGCTCCAGCAGGTCGCCGGACGTGTCGGTGGGGCGGATCTCGTCGGTCAGCGTGCCGTAGACCGGGCCGGTGTCCAGCCCTTCCTCCAGCTGGAACACGCTCGCCCCGGTCAGCTCGTCGCCGTGCAGCACGGCGTGCTGCACGGGCGCGGCACCGCGCCAGGCGGGCAGCAGCGAGAAGTGCAGGTTGATCCACCCGTGCCGGGGGATCTCCAGGGCGGCCGGCGGCATCAGCGCGCCGTAGGCCACCACGGGTACGCAGTCGGGAGCCAGTTCGCGCAGCCGCTCCTGGAACTCCGGCTCGCGCGGCCGGGCGGGGGTGAGCACCTCGATCCCGTGCTCGTCGGCCCACGCCCCGACGGGGGAACGGGCCAGCCCGCGCCCGCGCCCCGCCGGAGCGTCCGGCCGGGTGACCACGGCGAGCAGTTCGTGGCGGGAGGCCGCAACGGCGGCCAGGGCGGGTACGGCGACGGCCGGCGTACCGGCGAAGATCACGCGCACGGGCTCACCGCCCCAGACCGAAGGGGCTGCCGGCCGCGTGCGGGCTGAGCTTCACCGTCGGTGGGGCGCCCGCGTCGTACCACTCCGCCTGGCGGATCGCCTTCATCGCCGCCTTGCGCCCGGCCGGGTCCAGCCGGTCCACGAAGAGCACCCCGTCGAGGTGGTCGGTCTCGTGCTGCACGCAGCGCGCCATCAGCCCCGTGCCGACGATCTGCATCGGGTCGCCGTAGCTGTTGAAGCCCTTGGCGATCACGTTCTGCCGGCGCTTGGTGTCGAAGTAGAGCCCGGGGATGGACAGGCAGCCCTCGGGGCCGTCCTGTTCCTCGGCGTCGGGAAACTCCAGCACCGGGTTGACCAGGTGGCCGACCACGTCGTCGACGTCGAAGGTGAACACCCGCAGGCCCACACCGAGCTGCGGCGCGGCGAGGCCGGCGCCGTTCTGCTCACGCATCGTGTCGGTCAGGTCGGCGACGAGCTTGCGCAGCTCGACGTCGAAGTCGACCACCGGATCGGCCGGCGTGCGCAGCACCGGATCCCCGAACAGACGGATGGGCTGGACGGTCACTCGGCATGGCTCCTTCGGCGGGCGGGCTGGGCCGTACCAGTCTACGGAGTGCCGCCGGCCGCCCCGGCCGGCGTACCGGGACGCGGCGCGGGTGGTGGGGTGTCGATGATCACCGGGAGGCTCTCGAAGCCCCGCAGGACCAGCCGGGACCGGTGCCGCGGCGGGGCGGCCACGGCCAGCCCCGGCAGCCGGCGCAGCAGCAGCGGGAAGGCGACCTGCGCCTCCAGCCGGGCGAGGCCGGCGCCCAGGCAGTAGTGCGGGCCGGCGCCGAAGGACAGCGGATGGCTCTGGGCCCGCCACGGGTCGAAGCGCTCCGGCTCGGGGAAGCGCCGGGGGTCCCGGTTGGCGGCGGCGAGCAGGACCAGCACCCAGGCGTCGGCGGGCATCTCGACGCCGGCCACGGTGACCGGCGCCTCGGTCACCCGGGTGGTGAGCTGCACCGGCGGGTCGTAGCGGAGCAGCTCCTCGACGTACGCCGGGGCGAGCTCCGGGTGCCCGCGCAACGCGTCGGCCGCGCGCGGGTGCGCCAGCAGCACGGCGAGGCCGTTGCCGAGCAGGTTGGTGGTCGTCTCGAAGCCGGCGACCAGCAGCACGATCAGGTTGGCCAGCAGTTCGTCGCCGGAGAGCCGCTCGCCGTCGGTGTCGTGCACCCGCACCAGCGCGCTGGTCAGGTCGTCGCCCGGCGCGCGCCGGCGGGCCGCGACCAGCTCGGCGAAGTAGTCGCGCAGCTCGACCGCGCCCCGGTCGGCCACGGCCAGCTCCTGCGGCGTGATCTCCGGCTCCAGCACCCCGGTCAGGTCGGCCGCCCAGCGCCGGAACAGCGGCCGGTCCGCCGCCGGCACGCCGAGCAGCGCGCAGATCACCCCGACCGGCAGCGGGTACGCGAACTCGGCCAGGAAGTCGACGGGCTCGCCGCCGGCGCCCCGCCGCGCCATGGCGTCGATCAGCTCTTCGGCCTGGGTCGCCACCACCTCGCGCATGGCGGCGATCCGGCGCGGGGTGAAGGCGCCCGCCGCGAGTCGGCGCATCCGGCTGTGGTCGGGCGGGTTGGTGCGCAGCATCGACCGGGAGATCGACGCGATGGCGGGGCTCTCCCGCCAGCCCGGCAGGAACCGGTCCCGCAGCCCGTCGTCGAGCACCCCGACCCGGGGGTCGCGGAGCAGCTCGTCGGCCTCGGCGTAACCGGTCACCACGTACATCGCCGGGCCGGTCTGCACCACCGGCCCGAGGGCGCGCAGCCGCTCGTAGGTCGGGTAGGGGTCGATCCGGCCCTGCGGCGACATGAGCAGCGCGACCGCGTCGGCGGCGTCCATGGGCGGCCTCCCGTCCGTTGCCGGAAGACCCATCATGCCCCCGACGACGGCATCCGGCTGCCCCGCGCGGGCGCGGGCGGGCGGCTCAGACGCCGCTGCCCGGCTCCCCGGCCAGGACCGCGTCGCCGCCGAGCAGGGCGTGCTCGGGCAGCGGCAGCTCGATGGAGTGGGCGGCCTCCCAGTCGTGGATCAGGCCGGGTCGCGCCTGGGCGGCGAAGTAGTCCACCGCGCTCATCCCGCCGACCACCGGCTCGTCCACCTCGGCGACGAGCCGCGCCGGCACCAGGCGGAAGCCGCTCTGCAGGGCGGCGCTGAGGCGGCGGTGCCCGTCGACGACGAAGAAGTACTCGCCGGTGTAGCCGATCCGCAGCGGCTCCAGCGCCTCGTCCCCGGCGGCGGCCACCTCGCCGACGAACTCCGAGTCCCACAGGTCGCGCAGGTGGCTGACGTCCTCGGTCGGGTAGACCCGGGCCGGGTCGAGCAGCAGCAGCGGCGGGGCGTCGCGCAGCACGTCCGCGCAGAGCCGGCCCTCGTACGCGTCGATGATGTGCTCGATGACCTCGGCGGCCGAGGCGCGGGTGGTGTCGCAGATCAGGTCGTAGTTGCGCAGCCGGGCCTTGTCCACCCCGTAGCGGACGATGAACCGGCCCCGCTCGCTCTCGCTGCGCTCCCGCAGCTTGACCTTGGCCTCCTCCATGGAGGCGTAGCTCTCCGCCGGGCCGGAGGGGCGGGCCAGCACCCGGCGGGCCGCCTCGCCCGGCTCGGTGATCATGTGCACCTTGAGCGCGTCGGTGAAGAAGTGCCAGGCCAGCCGGGAGTCCATGACCAGCCGCTCGCCCGAGGCCGCGATGTCGCGCTGGAGCTGGTCGACGTAGCCGTCGACGGCCTGGTCCAGCTCCGCGTGCAGGTTGAGCTGGAGCGCGGTCATCTGCCGCTCCTGCGCCATCTGCCGGTAGAGGTCACCGACGCTGACCCGGCGCAGGCCGAGCCGCTCGGCGATCTCCACGGAGACGGTGCTCTTGCCGCTGCCGAGGTCACCATTGAAGACGATCGACTGACGAATGGTCACGACTGGTCCACCCCTGATCACCGGCTGTTTGACATCATCGACATCGCGCCGAACCGACGCGCTCCCGCCATCGTCTCGCGATCCTGCGGCAACTCCAGCTCGGCGTGTCTGACGCCACGCCGTGACCTGGAGCCGTCGTACGCCCGGGCATGACGGGCGATGCTATCACCCGTCCACCGAGGCCCCACCGGACACGGCGTGCGACGGCGGCCCAGGTCGGACGCGCGGGGCAGCGGGCCCGCCGGTCAGAAGAGGGCCAGCGGGTCGACCTGGAGGCGGACCGGATCGGCGGCCTTGCGGGCGGTCCGCACCCCGGCCGCCGAGTGCAGCGCGCCGGCCAGCGCGGCGGCCCGGGCCCGCGGCACCCGCACCAGCATCCGTTCCCGTTCCCCGTCGGCCGGCACCGGCCCGAGCAACTCGGCCTCCGCCGGCAGCCGGGCCTCGGCCAGCAGGTCCGCCACCGCGGCCGGCAGCCCGGTCACGCTGGCCATCCGTACCGCGGGCGGGAAGCCCAACTCCCGCCGCTCGGCCAGCTCCCGCGCGGCGAACCAGCCGGCGTCCCAGCGCAGCAGCGCCTGCACGGGCGCCAGCGCCCCGTCGGCGACCACCACCACCCGGCCGCCGGCCGAGGCGGGGCGGGCCAGCGCGGCGGCCGCCAGCCAGCGGCGCAGCGCCTCCTCCCCCGCCCGCAGGTCGGCCCGGGTGAGCAGGGCCCACGAGTCGAGCAGCAGCACCGCCCCGAAACCCCCCTCGGCGACCGGCTCGGCGCCGGGGGTGGCGATGACCAGGCCGGCGCCGCCCGGCACCGTGGCCAGCACCTCCTCCCGCCCAGAGGTGCGCACCGGCACGCCCGGGAAGGCCCGGCCCAGCTCCTCGGCGGTACGCCGGGCGCCGGTCACGGAGGCGCGCAGCCGCCGCCCGCCGCACTCCGGGCAGGCGTACGCGGCGGCGGCCCGCCCGCACCAGCGGCAGGCGGGGCTGCCCTCGGCCGACGGCAGCGCGAGCGGCCCGGCGCAGTGCGGGCAGCGGGCCGGGGTGCGGCAACCGGCGCAGGCCACCGAGGGCAGGTAGCCGCGGCGGGGCACCTGGACCAGCACCGGCAGGTCGGCCCGCAGCGCCTCCCGGGCGGTGGTCCAGGCGAGGCTGGGCAGCCGGGCGGTGGCCGCCCCCGGGTCGCGGGCCAACTGCGGGTCGTCGCCGGTGGGCGCGATCGCCGGCATCCGCGCCCGCACCGTCGCCCGGTCGGCCACCACCTCGCGGGCCCACCCGGTCTCCACCAGCAGCTGCGCCTCGGCGGTGCGGGTGTACCCGCCCACCAGGGCGCCGGCGTCGTCGAGCTGGGCGCGGGTGAGCAGCACCTCGCGGGCGTGCGGATAGGGAGCGCGGGGCTCGGCGTGCAGGTCGTCGCCGTCGTCCCAGATCGCCACCAGCCCGAGGCGGGCGACCGGGGCGAACATCGCGGCCCTGGTGCCGACGACCACTGCCACGTCGCCGCGCCGGGCGGCGAGGAAGGCGCGGTAGCGCCGGGCGGGGCCGAGCGCGGCGGAGAGGCAGACGTGCCGGCCCGGTCCCAGGGCGTCGCGCAGGGCCGCGTCGAGACGGTCCAGGTCGCGGTTGTCGGCGACGACCACGACCGCGCCCCGGCCGCCGGCCACGGTGGCGGCGACGGCCTCGGCGTAGCGGGCGGGCCAGTCCTCCCCCGGCAGCGCCGACCAGACCGCCCGGGGGGCCCGCCCGTCGGCGAGCGCCCGGAGCAGGGCCGGCCCGGCCGGGTAGTCCCGCCAGGCGTCGGACGCCGGACCGGCCGGCACGGCGGGCTCTCCGCCCAGGGCTGTTCCCGGCGCGGCGGGCTCGCCCGGGTCCGCTGCCGATGCGGCGGGATCACCCGGGTCCGCTCCCGGCGCTGCCGGTCCTTCGTCCGAGGCGGCCGGCGCCGAGCCGGGGGAAGCCAGGCCTTCGGCCGGGCCCGCCGGAGCTGGGCCGGGGTCGGCGGCGCGGGCGCGGACGTCCTTCTCCACCCGGGCGTGCCGGGGCGGGACGGCGAGGCGGAGCACGTCGGCGAGGCCGCCGGCGTAGCGGTCCGCGACCGCCCGGGCCAGCCGGGCGACCTCCGGCGCGAGCACCGGCTCGGGCGAGACGACCTTCTCCAGGTACGCCAGCCGGCCGGTGTGCCCCGAGTCGTCGGCCCGCTCCAGCAGCCAGCCGTCGACGAGCTGCCCCGCGAAGCGGACCTTCACGCGGACGCCGGGGACGGCGTCGGCGTCCAGCTCGGCCGGGACGAGGTAGTCGAACGGGCGGTCCAGGTGGGCCAGGGGAACGTCGACGCAGACACGAGCGACCGGCGACCCGTCCGCGGGTCGCCGGTCGCTGCGCCTGGTGCCGGTCAGGCTCCCGCGGCCGACTTGAGGTCGGCGGCCCGGTCGGTGCTCTCCCAGGTCAGCTCCGGCAGCTCCCGGCCGAAGTGGCCGTAGGCGGCGGTCTGCTGGTAGATCGGGCGGAGCAGGTTGAGGTCCCGGATGATGGCGGCCGGGCGCAGGTCGAAGACCTCCGAGACGGCCTTCTCGATCGAGGCCACCGGCACCGTCTCGGTGCCGAACGTCTCGACGAAGAGGCTGACCGGGTGGGCCTTGCCGATCGCGTACGCGACCTGGACCTCGCACCGCTCGGCCAGGCCGGCGGCGACCACGTTCTTGGCCACCCAACGCGTCGCGTACGCCGCCGAGCGGTCGACCTTCGACGGGTCCTTGCCGGAGAAGGCGCCACCGCCGTGCCGGGCGTAACCGCCGTAGGTGTCCACGATGATCTTGCGGCCGGTCAGGCCCGCGTCACCCATCGGGCCACCGATCTCGAACCGGCCGGTCGGGTTGACCAGCAGCCGGTAGCCGTCGGTGTCGAGGCCGAGGCTCTCCAGCTCCGGGGCGATGACGTGCTCGCGCACGTCCGGGGTGAGCAGCGAGTCCAGCGAGATGTCCGCGGCGTGCTGGCTGGAGACGACCACGGTGTTGAGCCGGACGGGGCGCAGCCCCTCGTACTCGATCGTGACCTGGGTCTTGCCGTCGGGACGCAGGTACGGGATGGTGCCGTCCTTGCGGACCTGCGACAGCCGCCGGGCCAGCCGGTGCGCCAGGGCGATCGGCAGCGGCATCAGCTCCGGGGTCTCGGAGCAGGCGAAGCCGAACATCATGCCCTGGTCGCCGGCGCCCTGCGCGTCCAGTGCGCTCTCCGACGCCCCGGTACGCAGCTCGAAGGCGTTGTCGACGCCCTGCGCGATGTCCTCGGACTGGGCGCCGATGGAGACACTGACACCGCACGAGGCCCCGTCGAAGCCCTTCTTCGACGAGTCGTAGCCGATGTCGAGGATGGTCCGGCGGACGATGGTCGGAATGTCGGCGTACGCCTTGGTGGTCACCTCCCCCGCGATGTGCACCTGGCCGGTGGTGATCAGGGTTTCCACGGCGACGCGGCTGCGCGGGTCCTCGGCGAGCAGGGCGTCGAGGATTCCGTCGCTGATCTGGTCAGCGATCTTGTCCGGATGACCTTCCGTGACCGATTCGGAAGTGAAGAGGCGGCGTGTCACGGCACTCCTAAAGTGTGGAAGTCGTTCCGCGGCAGTGTAGTCATCCGCGGCATGTCCCGGCCCCTTCGGTCGTGCCCGGTTCCAGCCGTCAGGAACGGTTGGGCAACCGGGCCACCACGAGGTCCCAGACGCCGTCGGCGAGGTCCTCCTTGGACCGCTCGGGCATCCGGCTGACCGAGCCGTCCGCGCCGATGACCGTCGCCGCGTTGGTCTCGGCGCCGAAGACCTTGTCGGGCCCGACCTCGTTGATCACGATGAGGTCGGCCCGCTTGCGGGCGAGCTTGGCCCGGCCGTTGGCCTCGGCGTCGCCCGTCTCCGCGGCGAACACCACCAGCACCTGCTCCGGGCGACGGCGCCGGCCCAGCTCGGCCGCGATGTCCGGGTTGGTGACGAGCTCGATGGTGGGCGCACTGCCGTCGTCCGACTTCTTGATTTTGCCAGGCGCGTAGGTCGCCGGACGGAAATCGGCCGGAGCCGCCGCCATCACCACCGCGTCGGCCTCGGCCGCCGCCGCCAGCGTCGCCTCGCGCAGCTCGCCGGTGGTGCCGACGCGGACCAGGTCGACGCCGGCGGGATCGGGCAGCGAGACGTTGGCCGAGATCAGCGTGACCCGGGCGCCCCGGGCCACCGCGCAGCGGGCGAAGGCGTAGCCCTGCTTGCCCGAGGAGCGGTTGCCCAGGAAGCGGACCGGGTCGAGGGGCTCGCGGGTCCCGCCGGCGGTCACCACCACGTGCCGCCCGGCCAGGTCGGCGGGGGCCGCGACGCCCCGGCCCAGCGCCCGGCGGGCGACCGCGAAGATCTCCGCCGGGTCGGGCAGCCGGCCCTTGCCCGTGTCGGCCCCGGTGAGCCGGCCGACGGCGGGCTCGATGACGCGCACGCCCCGCGCGCGCAGCGTCGCGACGTTGGCGACCGTGGCGGGGTGCTCCCACATCTCGGTGTGCATGGCGGGGGCCAGCAGCACGGGGCAGCGGGCGGTCAACAGCGTGTTGGTGAGCAGGTCGTCGGCGAGGCCGTGGGCAGCCTTGGCCAGCAGGTCGGCGGTGGCCGGGGCGACGACCACCAGGTCGGCCTGCTGCCCGAGGCGGACGTGCGGCACCTCGTGCACGTCCGACCAGACGTCGTCGGCGACGGGCTGGCCGGAGAGCGCGGCCCAGGTCGGGGCCCCGACGAAGCGCAACGCCGACGCGGTCGGCACGACCCGGACCTGGTGGCCCGACTCGGTGAAGAGCCGCAGCAGCTCACACGCCTTGTAGGCGGCGATGCCACCGCCGACCCCGAGGACGATCCGGGGGGACATCGGCGCGCGGCGGGTTACGGCTGGTCGGTCGGCTCAGCGGTGAGCAGGCCCGCGTTGATCTCGCGCATGGCGATGGAGAGCGGCTTCTCCTGCGGCGTGGTCTCGACCAGCGGGCCGACGTATTCCAGCAGCCCCTCGCCGAGCTGGCTGTAGTAGGCGTTGACCTGGCGGGCACGCTTGGCGGCGAAGATCACCAGCGCGTACTTCGAGGTCGTCTTCTCGAGAAGCTCGTCGATCGGCGGGTTGGTGATGCCTTCGGGGTTTGCGATGGATCCCACGAATTAACCTCTGCGTCTATCGCACCACGCGCGGCGGTGCTGGCGCTCAACCGCGCGGGGGCGGTGGCGCCGGAGCCAGGAAAGAAGAACCGGACAAGCCTACCAGCTCGTCTACGACGGGCCCGGTGAGGTCGTGCGCGAGGGTGTGTTCGAAGGCGGCCAGCGTGACCTGGCGGGGAACGATCCCCGGCGGGTGCAGCAGCACCAGCCGGGCGTCGGGCAGGACCGCCCGGACCAGCAGCGCCCCGGCGATGTCGAGGCCGATCAGCACCGGCTGACCGGCGGCGAGGCGGGACCGCAGGGGCGCGAGGGGGGTGCCGCGCCGGTGGGGCCCGATCCGGCTCCACTCCAGCAGTTCCCCGGCGGTGACCATCCGGTCGAACTCGGCGGGGGCCAGGAAGAGCCGGTCGACCCCGTCCAGCTCGCGCTCCCGACGGGGGCGCGTGGTGGCCGGTACCGGCACCCAGACGGACGGAGAACGCGCCCGGACGCGCTCGACGACACTCTCCGTGCCGGAGCCCGAAGGCCCCGTCAGGACAGTGAGCCGAGCCGCCGGGCGCGCCTCGTCATCCGTGCTCACTGCTTGTTTCTACACGCAGCCAGGCTCAGTTGGCGGCGAACTCTCCAAGCAGTGCCTTGCGCTGCTGCTCGCCGAGGCCACGCAGGCGACGGCTGTCGGCGATCTTGAGCTTCTCCATGATCTGGGTGGCCCGGATCTTGCCGATACCCGGCATCGCCTGCAGCACGGCGGAGACCTTGAGCTTGCCGACGACGTCGTCGGACTCGGCACGCTCGAGGACGGCTCCGAGGGTGGTCTTGCCCTGCTTGAGCTGCTCCTTCAGCTCAGCACGGGCCTTGCGGATCTCCGCGGCCTTCTCCAGCGCGGCAGCGCGCTGTTCGGGGGTCAGTGACGGGAGCGGCACCAGTTCTCCTCAGGTCCCTATCGCGACGGGCGGGACGCACCGCCGCATCTGTGAAACGTGGTGTCGCTGTGAACCAAGGGGTCCGTGGTTCCCAGCGCGGGGAAAACTAGCGTTAGACGGCGCATTCGGCAACGTGGGCGCGCGATGATCTTCACAAAGTGACCGAGCTGTCAGTCAGTCACCAGCGACGAGGGCGGCCCGGCAGTCGGTCAGCGCACGGTCGGCGGCGGCCCGCAGCGCGTCCGGATCCGGGCCCGCGCCCAGCACCTCACGGGAGTACGAGGGCAGCACCGCCGGCAGCGCGGAGCCGAAGACGACCCGCAGATCCGCCGCGGTGGCGCCCTGCGCCCCGAGCCCCGGGGCGAGCAGCGGACCGTTCACCGCCGAAAGATCGTGACCTGTGTCACCGATGGTCGCGCCGACCACGAGACCGACGCTGCCGAGCGGCTCCGCACCCGCGTTGAGCTGGGAAATCTCGTCGATCACGGTCTGCGCCACGGTCCGGCCGTCGGCGGTGCGGGCACGCTGGACGGCGGCACCCTCGGGGTTGGAGGTCAGCGCCAGCACGAAGACCCCGCCGCCGTGCTCGGCGGCCAGCTCGAACATCGGGGCGAGCGCGCCGACACCGAGGTACGGGCTCGCGGTCACCGCATCCACATGGACCGGGCTGGATGGATCGAGGTACGCCGAGGCGTACGCGGCGACGGTCGAACCGATGTCACCGCGCTTGACGTCCAGCAGAACGAGCGAGCCGGCCTCCCGCAACTGTCGGATAGTTGACTCAAGAATTTGCATACCTTTGGAGCCGAACCGCTCGAAGAAGGCCGACTGCGGCTTCACCACCGCGACCCGGTCACCGAGGGCTTCCGTGACCGTACGGGCGAAGCGGTCGAGCCCCCGGACGTCGTCGTCGAGCCCCCAGCGGGCCAGCAGCCCCGGGTGCGGATCGATGCCGACGCAGAGCGGTCCCCGCTCGCTCACGGCCCGGTGCAGGCGGGCGCCGAAGCTCTCCATCCGGTTCTCTCCCTCTCCTCGGTGCCCGGGGCGTCCGCCGCCGGGCCAAGCTCCTGCCGCGGGCGGCGCGCGCCGCCCGCGTACGACCGCCGGAGCGGGACCGGCGGATCAGCCGGCCCGCACCGCGGCGGCGACCCCGGCGGCGATCCGGGCCAGGTCGGCGTCGTCGGTGACGTACGGCGGCATGGTGTAGACCAGGTCGCGGAACGGCCGCAGCCAGACCCCCTCGGCCACGGCGGCGGCGGTGGCGGCGGGCAGGTCCACCTCGTGGTCGAGCTGCACCACGCCGATCGCGCCGAGCACCCGCACGTCGGCCACCCCCGGCGCCTGGCGCAACGGCTCCAGGCCGGCCCGCAGGCCCGCCTGCACCCTCGCCACCCGCGCCGCCCAGTCCCCCGCCCGCAGCAGCCCGAGGGAGGCGTTGGCGACCGCACAGGCCAACGGGTTGCCCATGAACGTCGGCCCGTGCGCCAGCACGCCCCCGGCGGAGATGCCCCGGGCCACCTGAGCCGTGCAGAGCGTGGCGGCCAGCGTCAGGTACCCGCCGGTGAGCGCCTTGCCCACGCACATCACGTCGGGCGCCACCCCGGCGTGCTCGGCGGCGAACATGGCGCCCGTCCGGCCGAAGCCGGTGGCGATCTCGTCGAAGATCAGCAACACCCCGTGCGCCCGGGTCACCTCGCGCAGCACCCGCAGGTAGTGCGGGTGGTGGAAGCGCATCCCCCCGGCGCCCTGCACCACGGGCTCCACGATCACCGCGGCCAGCTCGTGGGCGTGCCGCTCGACCGCCTCCACCAGGGCCGCCTCGTAGGCCGGGTCGGGCGGGGTGTCGAAGCCGCCGGGCGGCACGGGGGCGAAGACCTGCCGGGGCAGCACGTCGCCCCAGAGGTGGTGCATGCCGCCCTCGGGGTCGCAGACGCTCATCGGGTGGAACGTGTCGCCGTGGTAGCCGCCCCGCCAGGTACCCAGCCGGCGACGCTCCGGCCGGCCCGTGGCCCGCTGGTACTGGAGGCACATCTTGATGGCGACCTCGACGCCGACCGAGCCGGAGTCGGCCAGGAAGACGTGCTCCAGCCCGTCCGGCGCCAGCTCCACCAGGGTGGTCGCCAGGCGCACCGCCGGCTCGTGCGTGAGGCCGCCGAACATCACGTGGCTCATCCGGCCGAGCTGGTCGGTCACCGCCGCGTCGAGCACCGGGTGCCGGTAGCCGTGGATCGCGGCCCACCACGACGACATCCCGTCGACCAGCTCCCGGCCGTCGGCCAACCGCAGCCGTACGCCCTCGGCGCCCCGCACCACGTAGGGCGCGCTGGCCGGCGGCAGGGGCGCGTACGGGTGCCAGACGTGCGCCCGGTCCGCAGCCAGGATCTCCTCGGGTGTCACCCGCCGCCCCCGGTGGCGCGCACGGCGGCACGCACCAGGGCCGGGCCCCGGTAGATGAAGCCGGTGTAGAGCTGCACCAGGGCGGCGCCCGCGTCGAACATCCGGGCGGCGGCGTCGGGGTCGACGATGCCGCCGACGCCGATGATCGGTAGCCGTCCGCCGGTCTCCCGGTGCACGAAGGCGACCACCTCGCGGGCCCGGTCGGCGAGCGGGCGCCCCGACAGCCCGCCGGTCTCCGCGCCGCGCGCCCGGTCGGCCGGGGCGAGACCGTCGCGCGCCAGGGTGGTGTTGGTGGCGATCACCCCCGCCGCGCCCCGGGCGACGCAGACCTCCAGCAGCTCGGCGATCGCCGCGTCGGTGAGGTCCGGGGCGATCTTCACCAGCACCGGCTTCTCCCCCACCAGCGCGGCCAGCAGGGCGTCCAGGTGCGCCCGGTCCTGCAGGGCGCGCAGGCCGGGGGTGTTCGGCGAGGAGACGTTGACCGCGAAGTAGTCGCCGTGACCGCGCAGCGCCCGGTAGGAGGCGAGGTAGTCCGCCACCGCGTCCTCCAGCGGGGTCACCTTGGACTTGCCGAGCGAGATGCCCAGCGGCACCCCGAGCGGGCGCGGCAGCGCCGCCAGCCGGGCCGCCAGGGCCTCGGCGCCGGCGTTGTTGAACCCCATCCGGTTCACCACGGCCTCGCTGTCGGGCAGCCGGAACAGCCGGGGGCGGGGATTGCCCGGCTGCGGATGCGCGGTGACCGTGCCGACCTCGACGAAACCGAACCCCAGCGCCGGCCAGGCCGGCAGCGCCGCGCCGTCCTTGTCCATCCCGGCGGCGAGCCCCACCGGATTGGGGAACTCGACGCCGAACACCGTGCGCGGCGCCCGGACGGCGTACCGGGCCCGCAGCACGGCCAGCGCCGCCGGCCGGCGGGACAACTCCGCCAGCCGACGCAGCGTCCACTCGTGCGCCGCCTCGGCGTCCCCGCCCCCGACCCGGAAGAGCACCGGTCGAACGGCCCGCTCGAACATCACGACCGACCACCCCCGTTGATCATGAAGTTGTCGCCACGACACGCCGTGCCGGCCGACGACAACCTCATGATCAACGCGTACGGGCGAGGGTGGGGGCCGGGGCGGTGGGGGCTCCGGGGGGTCATTCGGCGGCTCGGAGGGCGGCGTGCAGCTCCTGGAGCGGGCGGACCTGCATGTCGCCCCGGATCCGCGCCTCGATGCCCATCACCGCCGCCGCCGCGCCCGGCACCGTGGTGATGCACGGGATGTCCGCCGTGACGGCGGCGCTGCGGATCTCGTAGCCGTCCGAGCGGGCGCTCGCGCCCGAGCCCTGCGGAGTGTTGATCACCAGCGCCACGTCGCCGCCGAGGATCAGCGACACCGCGTCCTCGCCCCCGCCGGACTCGTAGTGCTTGCGGATCTGCTCGCAGGCGATGCCGTGCCGGCGCAGCACCTCCGCCGTGCCGGTGGTGGCGACGATCTCGAAGCCGAGGTCTGCCAGGCGCTTGATCGGGAAGATCATGCCGCGCTTGTCCCGGTTGGCGACCGAGACGAAGATCTTCCCGGCCGTCGGCAGCGAGCCGTACGCGGCCGACTGCGACTTGGCGAAGGCGTGCCCGAAGGCGGTGTCGATGCCCATCACCTCGCCCGTGGACTTCATCTCCGGACCGAGCAGCGAGTCCACGCCCTTGCCGGTGGGGGTGCGGAACCGCTTGAACGGCAGCACCGCCTCCTTGACCGCGATCGGGGCGCCGGCCGGCAGCGAACCGCCGTCCCCGGTCGCCGGGAGCAGCCCCTCGGCGCGCAGCTCGGCGATGGTGGCGCCCAGCGCGATCCGGGCCGCCGCCTTCGCCAGCGGCACCGCCGTGGCCTTGGAGACGAAGGGCACCGTCCGGGACGCGCGCGGGTTCGCCTCCAGCACGTAGAGCATGTCGTCCTTGAGCGCGTACTGCACGTTGAGCAGGCCGCGCACGCCGATGCCCCGGGCGATCGCCTCGGTGTAGCGGCGCACCTGGGCCACGTGCGAGCCCGCCAGGGTGATCGGCGGCAGCGCGCAGGACGAGTCGCCGGAGTGGATACCGGCCTCCTCGATGTGCTCCATCACGCCGCCGAGGTAGACCTCACCGTCGGCGTCGCAGAGCGCGTCCACGTCGATCTCGATGGCGTCGTCGAGGAAGCGGTCGACCAGCACGGGGTGGTCCGGGGAGATCTCGGTGGCCCGCCCGATGTAGTCGTGCAGCGTGGCGTCGTCGTAGACGATCTCCATGCCCCGCCCGCCCAGCACGTACGACGGCCGGACCAGCACCGGGTAGCCGATCTCGTCGGCGATCGCCTTCGCCTCGTCGTACGAGGTCGCCATGCCGTGCGCCGGGGCGCGCAGCCCGGCCCGGTCCAGTACCGCCCCGAACGCGCCCCGTTCCTCGGCCAGGTGGATCGACTCCGGGGAGGTGCCGACGATCGGCACGCCCGCGTCCTTCAGCCGCTGCGCCAGGCCCAGCGGCGTCTGCCCGCCGAGCTGCACGATCACCCCGACCACGCCCGGCCCGCCGGCCGCCCGGCCGGAGGAGTCCTCGGCGTGCCAGACCTCCAGCACGTCCTCGAAGGTGAGCGGCTCGAAGTAGAGCCGGTCGGCGGTGTCGTAGTCGGTGGAGACGGTCTCCGGGTTGCAGTTGACCATCACGGTCTCGAACCCGGTGCCCGCGGCACCGGCCCCGGACGCGGACGCGGCGGCTGCGGCGGTCGGCGCGCCGCGCAGCGCCTGGACCGCGTGGACACAGGAGTAGTCGAACTCGATGCCCTGGCCGATCCGGTTCGGCCCGGAACCCAGGATCATCACCTTCGGCCGGGCCGACGCCGCGACCTCGGTCTCCTGGTCGTACGTCGAGTAGTGGTAGGGCGTGGTCGCCTCGAACTCGGCGGCACAGGTGTCCACCGTCTTGTAGACCGGCCGGACGTCGAGGCGGTGCCGCAGCGTCCGGATGCCGTCCTCGGCGGCCAGCTCCGGGCGCAGCGCGGCCAGCTGCCGGTCCGACAGACCCGCCCGCTTGGCCCGGCGCAGCAGCTCGGCATCGAGCACCGGGGCGTCCACGATCTCGGCGCGCAGCTCGACCAGGGCGGCGATCTGGTCCAGGAACCAGGGGTCGATCCCGCCGGACGCGGCGGAGACCTCGGCGATCGACGCGCCGAGGCGCAGCGCCCGCTCGACGGTGTAGAGCCGGCCGTCGTGCGGCATCCGCAGCGCGGCGAGGGTGCTCTCCTTCGTCACGCCGACCGGATCCGGCACGGTCCAGAATCCGGCGGCCTTCGTCTCCAGCGAGCGCATCGCCTTGTTCAGCGCCTCGCTGAAGTTACGGCCCAGGCTCATCGCCTCGCCCACGGACTTCATCGTGGTCGTCAGCTCCGGGTCGGCGCCCGGGAACTTCTCGAACGCGAACCGGGGGATCTTCACCACCACGTAGTCCAGGGTCGGCTCGAACGCCGCCGGGGTCTTCAGCGTGATGTCGTTGGGGATCTCGTCGAGGGTGTAGCCGATGGCCAGCTTCGCGGCGATCTTCGCGATCGGGAAGCCGGTGGCCTTGGACGCCAGCGCCGACGACCGCGACACCCGGGGGTTCATCTCGATGACCACGATCCGGCCGTCGGCCGGGTTGACGGCGAACTGGATGTTGCAGCCGCCGGTGTCCACGCCGACCTCGCGCAGCACCGCGATGCCCAGGTCGCGCAGCCGCTGGTACTCGCGGTCGGTGAGCGTCATGGCCGGGGCGACGGTGACGCTGTCACCGGTGTGCACGCCCATCGGGTCGACGTTCTCGATCGAGCAGACCACCACGACGTTGTCGTTGCGGTCGCGCATCAGCTCGAGCTCGTACTCCTTCCAGCCGAGCACGCTCTCCTCGATGAGCACCTCGTGCACGGGGCTGGCAGCCAGCCCGTCGCCGGCGATGCGGGCCAGGTCCTCCGGGGTGTGCGCCATGCCGGAGCCGAGGCCGCCCATGGTGAACGACGGCCGGATCACCACCGGCAGACCCAGCTCGCCGACGGTCGCCTCGACCTCCGCCATCGAGTGGCAGACCCGGGAGCGGGGCACCAGGCCCGCCGGGTCGTCGATCCCCAGACGTACGCCGGCCTTCGCGACGATGTCCTTGAACAGCTGCCGGTCCTCGCCGCGGTTGATCGCCTCGATGTTGGCGCCGATCAGCTCCACGCCGTACTTCTCCAGCACGCCCGCCTCGTGCAGGGCGACGGCGGTGTTCAGCGCCGTCTGCCCGCCGAGGGTGGGCAGGATCGCGTCGGGGCGCTCCTTGGCGATCACCAGCTCGACGAACTCCGGGGTGATCGGCTCGACGTACGTGGCGTCGGCGAACTCGGGGTCCGTCATGATCGTCGCCGGGTTCGAGTTGACCAGGCTGACCCGGATCCCCTCGCTGCGCAGCACCCGGCAGGCCTGGGTGCCCGAGTAGTCGAACTCGCAGGCCTGCCCGATCACGATCGGCCCGGAGCCGATCACCAGGATGTGCTTGAGATCGGTCCGCTTAGGCATGTGTGCGCCCCTCGCTCTGCATCCGGCCCTCGATGAGTTCGGCGAAACGGTCGAAGAGGTAGTCCGCGTCGTGCGGGCCGGCCGCCGCCTCCGGGTGGTACTGGACGGTGAAGGCGGGCACGTCCTTGGCCCGCAGCCCCTCGACCACGTTGTCATTGAGGCAGACGTGTGACACCTGGACGCCACCGAACTCGGTCTCGATCACCTGGTCGGGGACGACCGCCCCCGCCACGGCGCCCGGCACCCGCACCGCGAAGCCGTGGTTGTGGCTGGTCACCTCGACCTTGCCGGTGACCCGGTCGAGCACCGGCTGGTTGATCCCCCGGTGGCCGTAGCCGAGCTTGTACGTGCCGAAGCCCAACGCCCGGCCGAGGATCTGGCTGCCGAAGCAGATGCCGAACAGCGGGATCCGGCGGCTGAGCACCTCCCGGGCCAGGGCGACCGGCGCGTCCGCGGTGGCCGGGTCGCCCGGGCCGGGCGAGAAGAAGACCGCGTCCGCGCCGGTGGCGAGCAGTTCCTCGATGGTCGAGCCGGCCGGCAGCACGTGGGTGGTGACCCCGCGGGCGGCGAGCCGGCGCGGCACGTTGCGCTTGATGCCCAGATCCAGCGCGGCGACCGTGAACCGGTGCTCGCCCTCGGCCGCCACCACGTACGGCTCGGTGGTGCTGACCTCGGCGGACAGGTCCGCGCCGACCATCTCCGGCGCCTGCCGCACCCGGGCCAGCAGCGCCCGGGGGTCGGTCTCGACGCTGGAGATGCCGACCCGCATCGCGCCGCGCTCGCGCAGGTGCCGGGTCAGCGCCCGGGTGTCCACGCCGCTGATGCCGACCACGCCCTCGGCGGCCAGCCGGTCCTCCAGCCCGCCGGTGGCGCGCCAGTTCGACCCGATCCGGGCCGGGTCGCGCACCACGTAGCCGGCGACCCAGATGCGGCCCGACTCGTCGTCCTCGCCGTTGACGCCGGTGTTGCCGATGTGCGGGGCGGTCTGCACCACCACCTGACGGTGGTAGGAGGGGTCGGTCAGCGTCTCCTGGTAGCCGGTCATGCCGGTGTTGAAGACCGCCTCGCCGAAGGTCTCCCCGACGCTGCCGTACGCCTCGCCGTGGAACGTGCGCCCATCCTCGAGGACGAGGATCGCGGGCCTCCGCTTGGTCATGTTGCGTTCCCTTCGATCCGGACTGCGGGACTCCGCTCCGCTACATTCCTCGCTCGGATCAGGGCTTCCCCTTCGATCCGGACTGCGGGACTCCGCTCCGCTGCATTCCTCGCTCGGATCAGGGCTTCCCCTTCGATCCGGACTGCGGGACTCCGCTCCGCTGCATTCCTCGCTCGGATCACCTGACTGCCTTTCCGTCCAGGACCGTCGGCTCGCCGCGCAGGAAGGTCGCCACGATGCGACCCGGCAGCGTCATCCGGGCGTACGGGGTATTGCGACTACGGCTGGCCAGCTCCGCCGGCTCGATGGTGCGGCGCGCGGCCGGATCCACCAGGGTCAGGTTCGCCGGCACGCCGGGCGCCGGGTCGAGGCCGTGCCCCTCCAGCCCGGCGATGCGGGCCGGGGCGCGCGACATCCGCTCGGCGATCAGGTCCCACTGCGGGCCGAGCACGTCGAGGACGATCGACAGCGCCGTCTCCAGGCCGAGCATGCCCGGCCGGGCGTACGCCCACTCGCACTCCTTGTCCTCCACGGCGTGCGGGGCGTGGTCGGTGGCGACGATGTCGATCACGCCGTCGGCCAGGGCCGCCCGCAGCGCGGCGATGTCGGTCGCGGTGCGCAGCGGCGGGTTGACCTTGTAGACCGGGTCGTACGTCTCGGCCCGGGAGTCGGTGAGCAGCAGGTGGTGCGGGGTGACCTCCGCGGTGACCCGGATGCCGCGCGCCTTGGCCTGGCGCAGCACCTCGACGCTGCCGGCCGTGGAGACGTGGCACACGTGCAGGCGGCTGCCCACGTGCTCGGTGAGGAGCACGTCCCGGGCGATGATCGCCTCCTCGGCGACCGCCGGCCAGCCGGTCAGGCCGAGGCGGGCCGAGACCTCGCCCTCGTGCATCTGCGCGCCCTCGGTGAGCCGGGGCTCCTCGGCGTGCTGGGCGATGATCCCGTCGAACGCCTTCACGTACTCCAGCGCCCGGCGCATCAGCCTCGGGTCCGCGACGCAGTGCCCGTCGTCGGAGAAGATCCGCACCCGCGCCGCCGAGTCGGCCATCGCGCCCAGCTCGGCGAGGTGCTCGCCGGCCAGACCGACGGTGACCGCGCCGATCGGCTGCACGTCCACCAGCCCGGCCTCCCGGCCGAGCCGCCAGACCTGCTCGACCACGCCGGCGGTGTCGGCCACCGGCGAGGTGTTGGCCATCGCGCAGACCGCGGTGTAGCCGCCGAGGGCCGCCGCCCGGGAGCCCGACTCGACGGTCTCGGCGTCCTCCCGGCCGGGCTCGCGCAGGTGGGTGTGCAGGTCGACCAGGCCCGGCAGGGCGACCAGCCCGGTGCCGTCGAGCACGGTCGCGTCCGGCGCGGTCAGCCCGGCGCCGACGGCCGCGACGACGCCGTCGCGGATCAACAGGTCGGTCGGCGCGGCGCCGACGACGCTGACGTTGGAGATCAGGTACGAGCTCACCGGTTGTTCCCCCCGAGCAGCAGGTAGAGGACGGCCATCCGCACGGAGACCCCGTTGGCGACCTGTTCGACGATGGTGGAGCGGGGCGAGTCGGCGACCTCGGGCGTGATCTCCATCCCCCGGTTCATCGGTCCGGGGTGCATGACGATCGCGTGCTCGGGCAGCCGGCGCATCCGCGGGCCGTCCAGGCCGTAGCGGCGGGCGTACTCGCGGGCGGACGGGAAGTAGGAGTCGTTCATCCGCTCCCGCTGCACCCGCAGCATCATCACCACGTCCGACTGCGGCAGCACCGCGTCCAGGTCGTAGGAGACGTCGGTGCCGGGCGCGAGCGCCTGCGCGATGTCGACCGGGATCAGCGTCGGCGGCCCGACCAGGGTCACCTTGGCGCCGAGCGTGGACAGCAGCAGGACGTTGGAGCGGGCCACCCGGCTGTGCAGGACGTCCCCGACCACCGCGACCGACAGGCCGGCCAGCCGTCCCAGCCGGGAACGCATCGTGTACGCGTCGAGCAGCGCCTGGGTGGGGTGCTCGTGGGTGCCGTCGCCGGCGTTGACCACCGAGCCGTCGACCCAGTCGGCGAGCCGGTGCGGGGCGCCCGAGGCGGGGTGCCGAACGACCACGGCGTCCGCGCCCATCGCCTGCAGGGTCAGCGCCGTGTCCTTCAGGCTCTCGCCCTTGGTCACGCTGGAGCCCTTGGCCGAGAAATTGATCACGTCGGCGCTGAGCCGCTTCGCCGCCGCCTCGAACGAGATCCGGGTCCGGGTGGAGTCCTCGTAGAAGAGGTTCACCACGGTGCGCCCGCGCAGCGCGGGCAGCTTCTTGACCTCCCGGCCGGCGACGGTGGCCATCTCGGCGGCCGTGTCCAGGATCTCGGTGGCGGTGGCGGCGTCCAGGTCGGCGCCCGAGAGCAGGTGCCGGATCATGAGTTGGTCACACCCCCGTACAACTTGACCTCGTCTGTGCCGTCTGTCTCCGCGAGGGTGACCTTCACGCTCTCCGTGAGGGCGGTCGGGATGTTCTTGCCGACGTAGTCGGCGCGGATCGGCAGCTCGCGGTGGCCGCGGTCGACCAGGACGGCGAGCTGGACGGACGCCGGCCGCCCGACGTCGTTGAGCGCGTCGAGCGCGGCCCGCACCGTACGGCCGGAGAAGAGCACGTCGTCGACGAGGATGACGCGCCTGCCGTCGATGCCGCCGGGCGGCACCTGGGTCGGCCCGACCGCGCGGGTGGCGTGCCGGCGCAGGTCGTCGCGGTAGAGGGTGATGTCGAGCACGCCGACCGGGATGGTCACGTCCTCGAAGGTGCTGATCCGGGCGGCGAGCCGCTTCGCGAGCGGGGCGCCCCGGGTGGGGATGCCGAGCAGCACCGTGTTCTCGGCGCCCTGGGTCTTCTCCAGGATCTGGTGGGCGATGCGGTCGACCACGCGCTGGACGTCGGCGCTGGCGAGGATCACCTTCACCGAGGGTTGCCGGGACGGCGACGATCGGGCAGCCGGTGGGTAGGCCACGGCGGACCTCCTTCCCCGCCTCACGGGACGGGTCGTTAAAGGACGTCGGATGCCGGCACCGGGACGCGAGCGGCCCGGACCGGGGCTTCACGCCACGTTACCAGTGGTCACCGCGTTGACCCTCGCCGGCCACTGACCCCCTGGTCAGCCCGGCGAAAAACGGACAACTCCCCCAGTGATCCCAACGGTAAGGTCACGACCACTTGACCAGTTGTGCCAATCCCCGTACCGTCACGCTCCGTAGCGATCGCTGGGAGAACCCCGAGCAGCACTGGGAGTGTTTAATGCCCTCTGAATACGCCAAGTCTCTGGGCGCCCGCCTGCGCTCCATCCGCCAGCAGCAGGGCTTGTCCCTGCAGGGTGTGGAGGAGAAGTCGAACGGGCGGTGGAAGGCGGTGGTGGTCGGCTCCTACGAGCGCGGCGACCGCGCCGTCACGGTGTCGCGCCTGGCGGAGCTGGCAGACTTCTACCGCGTTCCCGTCTCGGAGCTCCTGCCCGACGGCAGCGGTGTCCGCCACGAGCCCACCAGCAAGATCGTCCTCGATCTCGAGCGGCTCTACGACGACGCCTCGGAGGACCTGGCCTACGTCGCCCGCTACGCGCGTGCCATCCAGCAGCAGCGCGGCGACTACAACGGCCGCGTGCTGTCCATCCGCGCCGACGACCTGCGCGCGCTCGCGATCGTCTACGACGCCTCGCCGTCCGGCCTGATCGAGCGGCTCACCGAGCACGGTGTGCTGGTCGCGGACCCGCGGGCGTTCTTCGCCAGCTGACCCGCGCCGCGCGAAACGGGGCCCGTGCCGTCCGGCACGGGCCCCGTTTCGTCGTTCGTGTCGCGTCCCCGCCACGGCTTCCGCCGGGTGTGACGCACGCCGGGTGTGACGTGCGCCGGGTGTGACGTGCGCCGCGTCAGCGCGTGGCGTACTCGGCGATGCGGCCGAGGATGCCGTTGAGGAAGCGCGGCGAGTCGTCGGTCGACATCTGCCGGGCCAGTTCGACGGCCTCGCTGATGGCCACCGCGTCGTCGATCTCGTCGACGTAGAGCAGCTCGTAGACCGCGATCCGGGCGAGGTTGCGGTCGACCGTCGGCATCCGGTCCAGCGTCCACCCCTCGGCGTAGCTGGCGATCACCTCGTCGATCCGGTCGAGGTGGGCGGCGACGCCCTCGACGAGGCTCACCGCGTATCCCAGGTGCTCGGGTCGGGGCTTCTCGATCCGCTCGATGTAGCCGGCGAGCACGTCGACCGGCGGACGGTCCCGCAGGTCGGCCTCGAAGAGCACGTCCAGCGCCCGCTTGCGCGCCTTGCGGCGCGCCGGCATCTGCTGCTTGGGCCCCTCGGCCATCAGGCGCGGCCGAGGTAACGGCCGTCGCGGGTGTCGACCTTGATCTTCTCGCCGGTGGTGATGAAGAGCGGCACCTGCACGGTCGCGCCGGTCTCGACGGTGGCCGGCTTGTTGCCGCCGGTCGACCGGTCGCCCTGCAGACCCGGCTCCGTGTAGGTGATCTCCAGCACGACGCTGGTCGGCAGCTCGATGTAGAGCGGGACGCTCTCGTGGGTCGCCACGGTCGCCTCGGCCTCGGGCAGCAGGTAGTTCGCCGCCTCGCCGACCGTGGCGCCCGGCACGGTGATCTGGTCGAACGTCTCCAGATCCATGAAGACGTAGTCCTCGCCGTCGGCGTAGAGGTATTGCATGGTGCGCTTGTCCACGGTCGCGGTCTCGACCTTGGTGCCCGCGTTGAAGGTCTTGTCGACCACCTTGCCGGACAGCACGTTCTTCAGCGTGGTACGCACGAACGCACCACCCTTACCGGGCTTGACGTGCTGGAACTCCACGACGGCCCAGAGCTCGCCGTCGAGGTTGAGTACCAGGCCGTTCTTCAGGTCGTTGGTGGTGGCCATTTCCTGCCTTGATCATCAATTGGCGGACAGACCTGGCAAGTCTACAAGTTGGGTCGAGCGCCGCTGTCCGCCGCCGCCCGCGCACCGCGTGCTGCCCCGTGCGCCGGCAGGCGGGACGGCACGTCAGCCGCCGCGAACGGGGGCGGGACGTCAGCCGCTGTACGCGGGGACGGGGTGTCAGCCGGTGCGGGCGGCCAGGTGGTGCAGGGCCAGGCGGTAGCCGTCGACGCCGAGGCCGCAGATCACCCCGGTCGCCACCGCCGACACCACGGAGTGGTGCCGGAACTCCTCGCGGGCGTGGATGTTGGAGATGTGCACCTCGACCAGGGGCCCGCGCAGCATGGCGCAGGCGTCCCGGACCGCGTACGAGTAGTGCGACCAGGCGGCGGGGTTGAGCACCACGGCGGCGCCCTCGTCGGCGGCGGCGTGCAGCCAGCCCAGCAGCTCGTGCTCGGCGTCGGTCTGCCGGACCGTCACGTCCAGGCCGAGTTCCCGCCCGGTCGCCTCGCAGAGCGCCACCAGGTCCGCGTAGCTGGTGGCGCCGTAGACGTCCGGCTGGCGGCTGCCGAGGCGGCCGAGGTTCGGGCCGTTGAGCACGTACACCCTCACGCGGCCACCTGCCGGTACGCCGCCGCCAGCAGTTCCTCGTCCGGGCCCTCCAGGATCGCGGGCCGGGCCAGCCCGTCCAGCACCACGAAACGCAGCTGGCTGCCCCGGGCCTTCTTGTCCACCCGCATCGTGGCCAGCAGCCCCGGCCAGGCCTCGGCCGGATAGCTGGTGGGCAGGCCGAGCGCCGCCATGGCCGTGCGGTGCCGCTCGGCGGTGGGGGCGTCCAGCCGGCCGGCCAGCCGGGCCAGCTCGCCGGCGTACACGATGCCGACCGAGACCGCGTGGCCATGCCGCCAGCGGTAGTCCTCGGCCTTCTCGATCGCGTGGGCCAGGGTGTGGCCGTAGTTGAGCACCTCGCGCACGCCCGACTCCCGCAGGTCGCCCGAGACCACGTCGGACTTCACCCGGATCGCCCGTTCGATCAGCTCCCGGGTCACCGGCCCCGCCGGATCGGTGGCCGCGTCCCGGTCCCGTTCCACCAGGTCGAGGATCACCGGGTCGGCGATGAAGCCGCACTTGACGACCTCGGCCAGGCCGGCGGCGAGGTCGGCCCGGGGCAGGCTGTCCAGCGTCGCCAGGTCGGCGAGGACGCCGACCGGCGGGTGGAACGCCCCGACCAGGTTCTTGCCGGCGGCGGTGTTGATCCCGGTCTTGCCGCCCACCGCCGCGTCGACCATGCCCAGCAGCGAGGTCGCCACCGGCACCCAGCGCACGCCGCGCAGCCAGCAGGCCGCGACGAAGCCGGCCAGGTCGGTCACCGCGCCGCCGCCGACGCCCACCACCGCGTCGGTACGGGTGAAACCGGCCTCGCCCAGCCGGTCCCAGCAGGTCGCCGCGACGTCGATGCGCTTGCCCGCCTCGGCGTCCGGCACCTCGATCAGCAGCGGCGCGACGCCGGCGGCGCCCAGCCTGTCGCCGATCGCCCGGGCCAGGTGCCTGAGCGGATGCGCGTGCAGCACCGCCACCCGGGTCGCGTCCGGCAACAGCCCGGGCAGCGCGTCGAGCAGGTCGCGTCCCACCAGCACGTCGTACGGGCGCTCGCCGCCGACCGGGATCCGGGTCACCTCGTCCATCGCCGGCAGCCTAGTCCAGCCGCCCGGCGCGGGGCGGGAACTGTCCACTTCGTGGCCGGGGCGAGGCGGCGACTCAGCGCCCGAGGAGCGCGGCGATCTCGGCGGCGATCTCCGCCGGGGCCCGCCCGTCGGTCACGACCGTGTCGGTGGCCACCTCGGCGTAGAGCGGGCGACGCTGGTCCAGCAGGTACTTCAGCGTCGCCCGGGGGTTGATCGCCAGCAGCGGCCGGCCCACGCCGAGCCCGACCCGCTTCACCGCGTCGGACAGCTCGACCGAGAGGTACATCACCCGGTGCCCGATCAGGGCGGCGCGGTTCTCCTCGGCGAGGACCGCGCCGCCGCCGAGGGCCAGCACGCCCCCGCACGAGGCCAGCCCCGCCGCCACCGCCGCCCGTTCGAGGGTACGGAAGTGGTCCTCGCCGTCGTCGATGAAGATCTCGGGGATCGGCTTGCCGGCCAGCCGCACGATGTCGAGGTCGGTGTCGCGGAACTCCACGCCGAGCAGCTCCGCCAGGGCCAGCCCGACGGTGGTCTTGCCCGAGCCGGGCGCCCCGACCAGCACGCAGACCGGCGCCATCAGCGGCACCGCCGGGCCGGCGTACGCCGCGGCGCGCTCACCGGATCACCAGCGCGTCGAGGTAGCCGGCGAGGTTGCGGCGGATCTCGGCGACCGAGTCGCCGCCGAACTTCTCGGTCGTGGCCTCGGCGAGCACCAGCGCCACCATCGCCTCGGCGACGACGGCGGCGGCGGGCACGGCGCAGACGTCCGAGCGCTGGTTGATCGCGGTGGCCGGCTCGCCGGTGGTGACGTCCACCGTCGCCAGGGCCCGGTTCAGCGACGAGATCGGCTTCATCGCGGCCTTCACCCGCAGCGGCTCACCGGTGGTGATGCCGCCCTCCAGCCCGCCGGCGCGGTCGGTGACCCGGCGTACGCCGGTGGCGCTGGGGATGATCTCGTCGTGCGCCTCGGAGCCCCGCGAGCGCGCCTGCTGCCAACCGTCGCCGATCTCCACGCCCTTGATCGCCTGGATCGACATCAGGGCCGTGGCGAGCCGGGCGTCGAGCTTGCGGTCCCACTGCACGTGGCTGCCGAGGCCCGGCGGCACCCCGTACGCCAGCACCTCGACCACGCCACCCAGGGTGTCGGCGGCCTTCTTCGCGGCGTCGACCTCGGCGACCATCCGGGCACTGGCCTCGGGGTCGAGGCAGCGCAGCGGGTCGGCGTCGATGCGCTCGGCGTCGGCGGGCGTCGGGCGCAGCCCCGGCTTGGCCGCGACCGGGCCCAGCTCCACCACGTGGGAGACGATCTCGATGCCGAGGGCCTGCCGGAGCAGTGCCTTGGCGACCGTGCCGACGGCGACCCGGGCGGCGGTCTCCCGCGCGCTGGCCCGTTCCAGGATCGGCCGGGCGTCGGTATGGCCGTACTTCTGCATGCCGGCAAGGTCGGCGTGGCCGGGACGGGGGCGGGTGAGCGGCGCGTTGCGGGCCTGGCTGGCCAGCTCCTCCTCGTCGACCGGATCGGCGGCCATGACGGTGCGCCACTTGGGCCACTCGGAGTTGCCGACGCGGATCGCGACCGGGCTGCCGAGGGTCACCCCGTGCCGGAGCCCGCCGATGATCTCGACCTCGTCCTGCTCGAACGACATCCGCGCGCCCCGGCCGTAGCCGAGCCGGCGCCGGGCCAACTCGCCGGCGATCTCCCCGGTGGTCACCTCGATGCCGGCGGGTACGCCCTCCAGCATCGCCACGAGGGCGGGACCGTGCGATTCTCCTGCAGTCAACCAGCGCAACACAGCGGTCAGTCTGTCACGCCCGGTGGCCGGCGGCGTGCGGTGCCCGCCGCGTCCCGCCCTACGGACACGGCAGGCGAACCCCGCCGCCACCCCGGCGCTCGCCCCTCGGCGACAAGCCGGCCCTGATCGACCCGGTCGGCCCGATCAGGGGTTGCGGATCGCGATGACCGACTTGGTCAGGCCCAGCAGGCGCTCGTTGCGGATGACGGCGTCCGGGAACAGGTACCGCAGCTCGGCGCGGCCGATGAGCTCGGTCGTCAGGACCTGCCGCATGGCCGCCTCGTAGGACTTGCCCGGGGTGTAGGCGAGCGGCCACTTGCGGGCCACCGCCACCCGCGCCGCGACCGGCAGGAACTGCATTCCCGGCGCCACCCAGTGCGGCTCGATCGGGAAGTACCGGTACGGCGTCTGCACCCAGTACGCGCGCCCCAGCTCGCGGACCGCCTCCGCCATCCGCTGGCGACGCTCGTGGCCGCCCACGTGCTCCAGCACGCTGTTGCTGAAGACCAGGTCGTAGCGGCGGCTGAGGATGCTCTTCGGCAGCTCGCAGGCGTCGGCGTGATCGGCCTCGGCCCAGTCCGGCAGCTCCGTGGGCAGCGGCTCCAGGTTGACCACGTGCACGTGCGCCGGCCGGACGGGGACCCGGGCCCAGCTCTCCACCCGTCCGCCCAGGTCGAGAACGCTCATCTCCGCCAGGTCCGGGAACGTCTCCGACAGCCAGGCCGCCCGCCGCGCCCGCCGTTTGGCGCCGAGCGAGGTCGGCGAGTCGACGAGGCGGAACCTGAGGGAGTGCAGCGCCATGGAGGGGATCCTTCGATCGTTGATGGTGTGGTCGTCGGGTGGATGGTGCCGACGTGCTCAGATGCCCCGGCCGCGCTTGTGCAGGGTGCGCAGCACCGCGTCGGCGCGGACCACCCGCCCGGCCACGGCGAGGGCCAGGTATGCCCGTGGCTCCCTCGGGTTGCGCCGGATGGTGTGCCGGGCCCAGCGCATCGCGCCCCGCCGGTCGCCGGAGGCGGCACGGGCGAAGGCGATCTGCCCGGTGACCCGCGCCTCGCCGGCCGGCTGGGTGCCGAACTCGGGGTAACGCTCCAGCAGCCACTGCAACGCCTCGGAGATGGTGTCCCAGCGCTGCGCGAAGTAGGACCGCTTGTGCCAGCGCACCAGCACGTACGGCGTGCGGAGGTTGACCAACGGCGCGCTGCGGGCGGCCCGGAGCAGGAACTCGTAGTCCTCCGCGTAGCTGCCCGGGATCTCCTCGTCGACCAGCCCGAAGCCGTCGCGCAGCGCGGCGGCGCGGATCAGGAACGTCGACGGGTGCAGCTCCGTCATCCGGTCGCGCAGCAGGTCGGCCAGGGTGACCGAGTCCTTCGGCAGCACCCGCTCGACGGTGTGCCCGTCGTAGTTGACCCGGATGCCGCAGCTGACGAACTCCGCGTCGGGATGGGCGGCGAGCGCCTCGACCTGGGCCCGCAGCTTGCCGGGCAGCCACTCGTCGTCGTCGTCGCAGAACGCGACGAGTTCGCCGGTGGCGGCCAGGACACCGCTGTTGCGGGCGCCGGCCAGGCCGGGGGCCCGCTCGTTGCGGACGACCCGGACCAGCCGGTCCGGGCGGGACAGCTCGGCCAGCGAGGCGTCCGGTTCGGACTGGTCGTAGACCACCACCACCTCGATCGGGCCGGGGTGGTCCTGGTCGAGGATGGCGCGCACGGCGGCCCGGAGCAGCTCCGGGCGGTCCCGGGTGGGCACCACCGCGCTCACGCTCGGGTGTTCGGTCATCGCCGCTCTCCGTTCCGGCCCGGCCGTGCCCACGGCCGCCACCTCGTCCGCTGCCGTCCGGTGGACGCGGCCACCAGGTCCTCCACGATCCGTCCCACCTGCTCGATCGCCGCGCGACGGGCCTCGGACGCGTCGGGGTCGGCCGCGACGGCGAACCGGGACGGGTCGGCGAGGCCGGCGGCGAGCGCCTCGAACAGCGCCTCCCGGGTCTCGGCCAGCGCCACCATGCCGGCGGCGCCCAGGCGACGGGCGAACAACTGCTGGTGATCGTCGACGTGCTCGCCCCGGGTCGGGTCGCGGGGGACGACGATCGGCAGGTGACCGTGCCGGCGGGCCTCCAGGATGGTGGCCGGGCCGCCGTGGCAGACGACGAGGTCCGCCTCGGCCATCGCGGTCTGTAGCTCGTCGTGGCCGAGGAAGGGCGCCGCGCCGGGCAGCCCGGGGGCCCGGGTGTGGCCGTGCTGGACGGTCAGCCCGACGTCCGCGGCGACGGCGGGGTACCACTCCTCCAGCCAGCCGACCAGGCGGTCGAACGGGTGCTTGTCGGTGCCCACGGCGACCAGCAGCCGGGCCTGGGCGAGGTCGCCGGAGTCGCGCGGGCGGGGCACGCGGCTGGCGGGGGTCGGCCGGGGCCGGCCCGGGGCGACCCGGTGGGCGGGGGCGGGGGCGGTGCTCTCGGCGCTCACAGCAGGGTCCCCACGACGGTCGCCTCCGGGTACTGCCGGCGCTGCTCGTCCCACTGCACGAGCATCGCGGAGAGGAACGGCCGGCAGAGCCGGGCGGTCAGGGTCGGGGTGTCGATGCGGTCGTACACCTCGATGTAGATGGTCGGTACGCGCCGCAGCCGGGCCAGCACCACGAACGGGACGGCCACCCCGGCGCCGGTGGTCACCACGGCGGCGACCCGGCGCGAGCGCAGCACCCGCCAGGCGAGTACGGCGTTGCGCAGCAGGTTCGGCACGTTGCGGGTGGTCGGATGGTGCGCCGGGACCAGGTCCTCGCCGGCGAGCAGCGAGATCGCCTCGGGTGTGTCGAAGGTGACCCAGCACCGCCGCCAGCGCTCGTACCACGGGCGCAGGGCGAGCAGCTGGGCCAGGTGGCCACCGCTGGAGCCCACCAGGAGCAGGACTCCGGGCTCGCCGGCATCCTCGGTTGTCGTTTCCACGCGACTCCCCACAAGTTCGCTTGGACGTTCACTGGTCGCCAGGCGACAGCAGATCACACGCCCACCGGCTGGTGAAATAGGGCGACCGGGCGACATGTCGATCTCCGCGGACGACGGGCCGGACGCGCCGCACCGATCGCCGGCATCGACGATCGTCACGACCTGGAGTTTCTTCGTCACCGTCCGGAGTCGACTGCGAACCCCGGCACCGGTGATTTCGGCGGATCAGCCGCTATGTCGTTTCTCGATGACGTCCAGCAGGGCGGGATGCAGCGCGGCGTTCCAGCCGGCGCCGGCGTCGGCGAGCCGCCAGGTACGCAGCCACATCTCCACCAGGTAGGCGTCGGCGACCAACCGCCGGTCCGCCGGCCCGAGCCCCAGCCCGGCGCCGTGGCCGTCGAGCTGGGCGTCGACGGCCCGCGCCGCCGCCGCAGCCGGCTCGCCCCGCAGCACGAGGGCCCGCTGGAACGCGTCGTGCGCCAGGTCGAAGCCGAGGGGCACGTCCGGCCCGCTGTGCTCCCAGTCCCACGCGACGAGGCCGCCGGCGTGCACGCCGAGGTTCCAGGGCACCCAGTCGCCGTGCCAGTGCCCGAACTCGACGGCCGTGCCGCCGTGCCGGTGGCGCAGGGCGGCCACGGCGGCGACCGCCCGGGCCCCGTCCGGCGTACCGGCGGCGGCGCGGTCCGCCTCGGCGGCGAGCCGGGCCAGGAACGCCGACCCGGCCAGCGGGCGCGGTGACGCCGGCGGGCGGCCCCGGCGGGCCACCGCCAGCAGCGCCGCGAGCCGTGGCGGATCGTCGGCCGGCACCCCCCGGACGGCCGGCGGCAGCGGCTCGACCAGCGCCACCACCTGCCCCTCGGCCGCTGTCTCGGCGAGCAGCCGGGGCGCCGCCGGATGGTCGGGCGCGCCGGTCACCGTGGGCAGTTCACGCAGGGCCGCCGCCTCGGTGGTCACCAGCGCCCGGGTGGCCCCGTTCCAGCCGATCTTCGCGTAGCCGAGGGCCCGGCCGTCCGGGGCGAACAGTTGCAGGGTGGGCTTGTGGTTCGGATCCGGCGGGCGGACCCCGCAGGCCGCGTACACCGACGGCTCGCCGAGCGCCGCGCCCAGCCGCCCGGCCAGCAGCGCCTCGTCGGCCGCGACGCCCTCGGGCAGCGACACCGTCAGCCGGGGAAACGGCGCCAGGTCGACCACGCCGACCCGCGCCAGCGTGCCGAGCGCGGCCCGCACCGCCCGCACCTTCGGCGGCCGCAACGCGTTGTACGCCAGCAGCGAGGCCGCCGTGGCCCGGGGCGCGCCCAGCGGCAGCAGGAACCGGGCCCGGGCGAGCGACGGGACGACCGCGTACCGGGCGACGACGCGGTGCCCCGGCGGTGGCGCCGCGCCGACGGTCAGGGCGGTCCGCTCGTCGCCGAACACCGCCCGGGTGACCCACCCGAGCCCGTCGGTACGCGAGCGGGGATCGGCGGCGAGCGCGGCCCGCGCCGTCACGGGGCCTGGTCCGGCCAGTCGAGCTCCAACCCCAGCCGCTGCCGCAACGCGTCGTTGTACGGGCGGTAGTACGCGGTCAGCTCGGCGCGTACCGCCGGCTCCAGGGGCGCCGAACGGCGGTCGTTGTAGACCTTGAAGTCGGGCAGGTCGTGCGGGGGCAGCCCCAGGAAGTCCAGTGTCCGGCGGTAGGTCGACCGCGCGTCGCGGTAGAGGTCCTCGCTGGGCAGGAAGAGGATCTGCTCCCGGTCGAAGCGCTCCAGCCACGGCTCGAGGTGCTCCAGGTAGCGGCCCCGGGCCCGGTAGGTGTACCAGTCGTACGGCTCGCTGAAGTACTCCGGCTCGGCGATCAGCCGTTCCCGCTCCCCCGCCGTACGCTCCTGCTCGGCGGCGAGCGCGGCGGCGAAGTCGAGCGGCTCGATGCCGTGCGTGCGCCGCTCCTTCCAGTGCGAGTACGCCCGCTCCACCGGGTCGCGCAGCAGCACGATGAGCCGCACCGACGGCATCAGCCCGGCGACCCGCTGCGCGGCGAGCGGGTGGAACATGTAGAGCGGCGCCGCCTCGCCGACCCGCACCGGCCCGCCGTGCCGCTTCTCCAGCGCCTCCCGCTGGCGCTGCGTCGGGAAGTGCGAGCGGTACCAGGCCTCGCCGCGGTGCCAGTGCTCCTCGAAGTAGTGCGAGGACTTGGTGTTCCACGCCGGGAAGAGCCTCGGCACCAACGGGTGCTGGATGAGGTAGTTCCACAGCGAGGTGGTCCCACCCCGCTTGGTGCCGATGATGAGGAAGTCCGGCAGCGGTCGCCGGTCGCTGGTGCGCACCCCGTACTCGACGAGGGACTCCCTCAGCCGCGCGGTCACCTGGGCCGGCACGAGCTGCTTCACCCGATCACGCAACGCCGACACGGCGGACCTCACCTGCCCTTCTTCTGCGGTCGGACGGACCCGGCGGGAGCCGGGGCCGCCTCCTCCCGCGCACGAATCTGCTTCATGCTCACCCGGACGCGGCGTCGCACCCGGGGCAACGTCAACAAGCCGACGCAGCCGGCGGCCAGCACGGCCACCGCCACCAGCAGGCCGGCGATGCCCCGGCCGCCCACCAGCACGCCGAGCAGGGCGGCGGCGCCCACACCCGCGACGGTGGCGGCCGCGGCCCGCAGCATCGCCGCGTCGACCATCGGCTGGCCCACCACGAACCGGGCGAACGTCACGGCCAGCACGTTCTCCGTGACGATCCCGGCGGACCACGCCACGGCCGCGCCCGTGGCCCCGTGGCCGGGGATCAGCACCAACCCGAGGGACACGGTGACCAGCAGTCCGGCGATGGTGGCGACCAGGTGCAGCCCGCTGCGCCCGCCCATCAGCAGCAGGCTCTGCACGTTGCCCACCCCGGTGCTGACGAGCATGGCCAGGGCGAGCACGGTCATCGCGGTGGCCCCGGCGGTGAAGCCGGACCCGAACAGTTCGAGGAAGGCCAGCCCGAAGACGGCGAGCAGCAGGTACACCGGCCACGACAGCGCGAGACCCCACGCGGCCAACTGCCTGTGCACGGCGGCCGCCGCGTCCGGCCGGCCCTGCCCGAGCAGCCGGGACAGCTGGGGCGACACCGCCACGCGCAGCCCCTGAACGGCGAGCTGGCCGGCGAGGATGTACCGGCCGACGGCGCCGAACACACCGGCCTCGGACTGCCCGGCGAGCACCGAGGTGAGCAGCACCCCGACCCACACGGCACCGGCGTCGATCGCCGCCGACGCGGCACGCGGCAACGCGAACCGCCAGAAGGTCGACCAGTCGTCCCGCCGCGGGCGCAGGGCCGCCGGCCGGCCGAGACCGAGCGGGCCGGCCGCCAGCACCAGGGTGAGCAGCACGGCCACCACGGCCGGCACCAGCCAGCCCGTCAGGCCGGCCAGCAGGCCCCCACCGGCCAGCACCGCGGCGCCGACCAGCACCGGCCGCGCCACGGGCAGCAGGACGGACTGCACCGCCACGTACGCCCGGATCGACCGTACGCAGCGCAGGACCGCGAGCAGCAGCGTCATCGCCACGACGACCGGCACCGCGGCGAAGCTGACCGAGAGCAGGGCCGTGGCGTCGGTCTCCGGCCCGTCCAGCAGCCGGGGCGCGAGCGCGCCGGCGGCGAGCAGGCCACCGACGGCGACGGCGAGCGCGGCGGCCATCGGAGGGACCAGTGCCACCGGGAGGATCCGGGCGGCGTCCCCGTCGGGTCCGAGGCGGCGCCGGGGCAGTGCCCAGATCAGTCCCGTCTCGGCCCCCAGCACGCAGCTGGCGGCGGCAACCGTGATTACGCCGATCGCCGCGAAGAACGCCCCGGAGCCCTCGGTGCCGTAGCTGCGGGTGATCACGACCACCAGCAGGAAGCCGAAGAGCCCGTTGACCGCCGCACCGAGCAGCCCGGCGATCCCACTGCGTACGCCACGCCGGGACTCCGCCGCCGTGGTGGACCCGCCGTGGCCCGGCCCGGTGGGCGACGGTTCCTCCGGCGCGCCGGCCAGCGGGCGGGTGGAGGCGCTCATCCGGCCACCGCCTCGGGATCGGCGGTCCGGCAGGGCGCGGCCGGTGGCGGCGCGGCGGTCTCGCGCTCCACGAGCGCCATCGTGAAGGCGACCGCGAAGAACGCGACGGCGATGTTCGGGCTGGCCATGCCGTAGAACGGAATCTGCACGAAGCACACCACCGGCACCACCGCGAGCCACTGCCCCGCCGCCGAGCGTGCCCTCGCGCACACCACGGCCGCGACCCCGAACCAGGCCAGGAAGAACACCAGCGCGGGCACGCCGTGGCTGAACAGGACCATCCACAGCTGCCCCTGGGTGCCGACCGGCGCCTGGGCGGTGAGGGTGTCCGCGCTGACCGGGGCGCCGTAGCCGAGCCACGGCGACTCCCCGATCCGGCGGATGACCTCCGCGTAGAGCGAGAGCCGGTCGCTGTTCGTGTCGCTGGCCTCGACGCGGTTGCCGATGAGTTCGGCGATCGGGATGAAGAGGGTGGCGAGGCCCCCGATGAGCAGCACCCCGACGACGGAGGCGCCCACCCGGACGTTCCCCCGCCGGGCGGCCCGCACGCCGAGCACCAGCAGTCCGGCCCCGAGGCTCGCGAACATCACCCGGTTCAGGGTGAGGAACGCCGGCGGCAGCGACAGCGGCAGCGACACCAGCACCGCCCAGCGCAGCAGCCCGCGCCGGCGCAGCATGGTGAACGCGACCACGCACGGCAGGGTCATCGCGTAGGCGCTGCCGTAGTTGTTGGTGTACGGGAAGGGCGCCGCCGGCCGGTAGATCGGGTTGAGGGACCGGGCGCTGAACTCGGCGGCGGTGACGTGCACCAGGTCCTGGATGTAGGAGTTGCCCGCGATCCCGCCCGGGAGCAGCATCTCCACCGGGGTCGTCAGCGCGAACCTCGGCACCAGCACACCCAGCCAGCCCAGCGCCACCAGACCGAACCAGAACAGGCAGAGCGGCGCCAGTACGGCGGCCAGGTCGCCGCCGCGCTCCCGCGCGACGACGTACACGTAGGCCCCGACCACCAGGGCGGTCACGTAGTAGCCCAACCGCAGGCCGAACATGAGCAGCGAGCCCAGCGCCGGCAACTGGGTGGCGCTGAGCAGGACCAGGGCGAGGAAGAGCAGCCACACGCCGGTGCCCGGCGGCAGCGGCACCCGGCCCCGTACGAGCAGCAGCGCCAGCAGCACCGCCCCCAGCAGCGACCAGCCCAGGTAGAACGCGCCGGCCGCCCACCAGAGCGGCACCAGTCCGAACATCACCGCCAGCGGCCAGACCGGCAGCCGGGGAGGCGGCGGAGAGGGGGGTGGCGGCGGCCCGATCGCCGGGACCTCGTCGGACGGGTCGGTGACGGACGGGGCCCGGGTGAGGGGCACCGTCACCCCCGCCCACTACGGGTCAGGACGAAGCCCAGCGTGGTCACCCCTGCCGCGCGCAGGCGCTCCGCGAGGCGGCGGAGGTCGTCCTGCCGGGTCCGGTCCTGTTCGACCACCACGACCGCGGTGCCCTGGCGGGCCGCCGCGACGCCGCGCTCGTCGGCCTCGGCCGGCGGCGCGTTGAACAGCACGAGCCCCTTCGCCGCACGCTGCCGCCAGGTGCCGAAGCGGACCCCGCCGGCGCCCACCACCACCTCGTCGGTGGTCTCCTTGACGGTGCTCTTCCCGCTGGCGGCGAGAGCGCCGGATCCCAACCGCGGCAGGGTCAGGGTGGCGTCCGCGTCGGGCGTCGGGCGGGGCGTGGTGGGGTACGGGGAGGGGCGGCGGACGTTGATCTGCTGGGTGATGTCGTCGACGGAGGGCACGGAGCCGCCCGGCCGGGGCTTCGGGACGGCCGGGCGGGCGGGGTTCGCCGCCGCCGGCAGCCGGTCCCGGTCGGCCAGCACCGCGGCCTGCAACCGGTCGAGGCGGCCGCTGTCGTCCGCGACGTAGACGTCCCGGCCGGTCGCGGCGAGGGCCACCGCCAGACCGGCGGCGATCGCCGTCTGGTCCTCCCGGGTCGTCAGCAGCGACACCCGGGCGGGTTCGCGCACCCGCTCGGCGATCGCCATCGCGACGTACCGGATGTCGGCGTCCACGGCCTGGCCCCGGCCCCGGAAGCGCCGGCCCCGCACCGTGCCGAGCAGGGGAAGACCGGTGGCGTCCCGGCCGTCGTCCACGGAGCGGATCCGCCGGTCCATCGACTCCCAGGCGTACGCCAGCACCACGCCGAGCAGGATGCCGCCGAGCAGACCGGCGAGCACGTAGAGCAGGCCCTTGCCTCCGCTGGTGACCAGCGCCCGCTCCGCGGACTGGGTGACCCAGCCCGGGTTGACGTCCACCGCCGCGATCTCCGTACGCGCCGAGTTCAGCTGCGTCAGCTGGTTGTTGACCCCGGCGAGTTCCGCCAGCGCGGCGTCGAGCGCGCCCTCCCGGGCGTTGGCCACCCGCCGTTGCAGCCCCGTGCGCTGCTCGGCGACCTTCTTGATGCTCTCGTCGTACGAGCGCAGCATCTCCTCCCGCTGCTTCTCGTACATCGCCCGCCGCACGTCGAGGTAGGCCTGGGCGGCGAAGTTGACGCTCCACACCGCGTCGTCGGCGGAGCGCGCGGTGTAGGAGAAGCGCAGGATCTGCCCGCCGGCGGGCACCTCCACGTCGAGGGCGTCGCGGATGTCGCGTTGGTCCTGCCCGCTGGCCTGGGCGAGCCGCTGCACGACGTCGGTGCCGGCGGCGATGCCGCTCTCCACGTTCATGTTCACGGCCCGGTCGGCCGCGGCGCCGCTGGGCGTGAAGGCGTCGGTGACCACCGGGCGGACCGCCACCACGGCGCTCGCGGTGACCGTGCCGGGGACGAGGAGGACGTACCCGAGCGCGGCGACCAGGCCGAGCGCGGCGACCCCCGCCACCAGCCGGATCCGGTGCAACGGCACCCGCATCAGATCCGTCAGGGTGACGGTGCGGGCCGGTGTGCCCCCACCACCGGACGCGTCGGCGGGCCAGGAGGCGGGAGGTGCATCAGTCATCGAGCTTCACCGTCTGTCAGGTTCCTGCTACGGGGCGTCGCGGGCGCCGGACACGGACGGGCCCTCTCGACGTCGCGGGCCGGCGACGAGAGATCGCCGCCGGCCCGACGTGGACAATCTACCGACTGCCCTTACGAACGGTAAACCGTCACTGCACGGAAAAGAAGGTACGCGGCGTCGACCAGGCGAGCCCGGGGCTGGCGGGCGCGATCACCGTGCTCCCCGTGCCGTTGACCGCCGGGGCGGCCGTCGGGTCGAAGGGCACGCTGCGCAGCGTACCGTCGGTGCCGCCGTACACCACCTTGCCGCCCACCCAGGCCATGCCGCGCACCGTCGACCACGTGACGCCGGTGGTGGGCAGGGTGAACTCGGTGGCGCCGAGGTAGTTGCCGTCGATCTCGAAGTACCGGTAGTAGAGCGCGTTGGCGCCGCTACGGGTGTAGTAGAGCCGGCCGTCGAGGAAGAAGGCGCCCGTCATCGCGTTGGCGTTGAACCAGTCGTTGTAGCCGGACGACTCCCAGGGCACGCCGATGGTGCCGCCGTTGAACATCGAGATGTCGAGCCGGCTGCCGGTGGGGGTGCCGGCGACGGTGTGCGCCCAGTAGATCCGGTCGCTCACCCGCCAGGTCGCGCCGGCGGCGGTGTAGTTCGGCTGGCTGACCGTGGTCGGAGCGCCGACGCTCGCGCCGTCGAACGGCACCTTCGCCAGCTGCCCCTCGCCCGTGCCGAGGTAGAGGTTCCCGGTGGTCTGCGTCGGCGGGTTCTTCGGCGTGATCGTACGCCCGCCGGCCAGCGGGAACATGCCCAGGCGGCCGTGGTACTCGCCGCCCATCCCGTCGGAGTTGTGCCCGAAGTAGAGGCCGTCGCTGCCCCGCCACAGCACCGGCACCTGTGAGCCCCACGTGCTGGTGCCGGCCGGCATGGACGCGCTGCCCCGGCGACCCGGGTTCCAGGCCACCGGCATGCCGTTGGCCGGGCTGACGGCGGCGATGCCGAGCCGGTCGACCGCCCCGGGGCCAGCCGCGTCGCTGGCGTTGGGGTTGTTCAGCCAGCGGAAGTGCCCGCCGAGGTAGATGACGTTGTCGGCGACCTCGACGGAGGTGATGGTGTCGTTGCCGGTGTAGTCGACCCACGTGCCGAGCTGTCCGGTGCCACGGGCCGCGGTCTCGAACCGCACGAGCGCGTCGCAGTACGCGGCCGGCCAGCCCGCGCCGCCGTTGGTGCCGACGACGAACCAGCTGCCGTCGGCGCCGAACCGGACGTCCTGCACGTAGTGGACGAAGGTCGCCGGCGCCGCGCACGGCGCGACGAACTTGTCGCTGCTCCAGTCGATCACGCTCGGGGTGCCGGTGAGGTCGACCAGCGCCATCTGGTTGCGGGACAGGCCGTTGACCAGCGTGAAGTTGCCGCCGGCGACGAGGGTGTTCCCGTCCGGGGTGACGTCGATGGTCCACGCGTACGAGTTGGTGCCGTGCCGCCCGACCGTGGCGTTGACGTTGAAGGTCGGGTCGATCGCGCCGGTGCTGGCGTTGAGCCGCGCGAGCCCGGAGTGGGCGGCGCCGTTGACCCAGTTGAACGCGCCGGCCAGGTAGAGCCAGTTGTCGTGCAGCACCATGTCGCGGATCATGCCGCCGTCGGAGCGGCCGACCCAGCTGTCGACGATCGCGCCCGTGGTGGGGTTGAGCGCCACCAGGTTCTTGCGCGAGACGCCGTTGACGTTCTTGAAGGCGCCGCCGACGATCAGCGTGCCGCCCGGCCCGGCGAGCAGCGAGTTGACCGCGCCGTCCAGGTCCGGCAGGAAGCTGGTCGAGATCGTGCCGGTGGTGCGGTCGTACGCGAAGAGGTAGCTCTGGGTGGTCCACGCCGCGCTGGCGGTCTGCCGGATCTGGGTGAAGCTGCCGCCGACGTACACCATCGACCCGACCTGCGCGAAGGCCCGGGTCTCGCCGTCCCTGGCGTGCGGTGTGTTGTCGGCCGGGTTGGTCGACACCAGGGTCGCCGGTTCGGGAGCCGGCACCACGGCGGCGGAAGTCCCGGTGGGGACGGCCAGCACGGCGGCGGCGGTCACGAGTGCGACCACCCCCGCCCGGGTGCGGAATCCGGCTGATCGCCGAGAGAGCGGGATGTCGGGCACGCTACGCCTCCATGTCGGGAGAGAACCCGCGTAGCCTGCCTGCTACCCCACGCTCGGCGATATCCGCCGATTGGGCGGTCACTGCATCAGCAACATGACAGCGCGCACAATCAGTCGGATGTACGACTCACCGCGCCACCGTGCGTAGAGATGTGGACGCCGGACGTCACCGGGCGCCCCCGGTGGGTTGCCGCAGGTAGCTGTCGCGCCCGGCCTGGGCGAACCCGGCCACCGACGGGGCGTCGTGGTTCATGGTCATGTCGCAGGTGCTCGACCGGCGGGTGACTCCCGGCGAGTTGAAGTAGATGGCGGCCTTGATCTTCGGGTGCGCCTTCAGCGCCGCCGGGAACTCCTCGAACCAGCGCCGCTTGGCGTCCGGGTCGGCCGCGTCGAAGTTGGTGCCGAACTCCGCGAGCATCCGCGGCTTGCCGGCCCCGAGGCGGTTCTCGTCCAGCCAGCGGTAGAAGCCGCCGATCGTGGTGGCCGGGCTCTTCCAGACCTTGCCGCCCGTGCAGACGTGGAAGTTGTACGGGTCGTAGCCCACCCAGTCGACGTACCGGTCGCCGGGATAGAGCCCGACGTACCGGTCGTAGTGGCCCGACCAGCCCATCATCGTCCACACCCAGACCGCGTTGTGGGCGCCCGCCGCCGCGAAGCGGTCGTGCACGTGCCGCCAGGCGCGTACGAAGTCGGCGTCACTGCCCTTGGCCGGTTCGTCCTCCGGCTCGTGGTCGAAGCCCATGAACACCGGCACGCCGGTGTCGCGGATCCGGCCGGCGACCGCGTCGATCGTGGCGTCGTACCGGCCACTGTAGACGTCCTGCCAGGTCAGCACCGTCCCGGAGGAGAAGATCCGCGACTCCCAGGCGAAGAACATCAGCCGCCCCTCGCGCATCTGCTGCCGCTGGTAGACGTCGGGGAAGGCGCCGTTGCTGCCGGCGTTGGAGAAGTCGTGGTAGCGGTGCACGACGTCGAACTTCCGCCCGACCTGCGCCTCCACCTCGGCGACCGCGGCGCCGTGGTCCCAGCCGTCGCTGGCGCTGGTCGGGGAGTACATCCCCCACCAGGCACCGCAGGAGGGCACCAGCCGGCTCGACACCTCGCCACACCGCTGGGCCCCGGACGAGGCGCTCGCCGTCGGGCTCGGGGTGGCGCGGGTGGGGCTCGGCGTCGGGCTCGGCGACGGACTCGGCGCGACCGTCCGGCTCGGCGACGGCGCGGCGCTGGTCACCACCGGCGTGGGCCGGGCGCCGACGTCGTAGCTGATCTCCAGACGCGGACGCAGGTCGGGGTTGCGGTTCTCCGTCGACGCCCAGTAGATCCTGCTTTCCAGGCCCGCCTGCGCCAGCGAGACCGTCCAGGTGCCGTTGCCCTTCACCAGGGCCGACACGTCCCACTCGTTGAAGCCCTTCGTCACCGTGGAGACGGTGTCCAGCGCCGCGTCCGGAAGCGCCGGCGTCGGGCGGGCCGCGCGGGCGTCCACCGGGGAGGCGTGCGCCGTCACCGTCGCCGGGAACTCCTGCCACGCGTGCATCCGCAGCGTGGCCCGTACGTTGACCGCCGTCGCCGGCAGGGTGGTCACGGCGAACTGCACGATCGCCTCCCGCCCGCCCAGGGGGTTGCCGTCGCAGCGGGCCGCGCAGGTCGCCAGCGTCGTCTTCGCCCCGTTGTCCCCGTCCTGCGGCACCAGGGTCGCCGTGGTGTCGGCGGTCGCCGGGATCGACAGGTCGTCGGCGGCCAGCAGCGGCATCGTGCCGGCCACGATGCCGGCCACCACCGTGGCGGCTGCCACGCCGAGGACGACGGCCTTGCGTCGCGGGCCGGGGTGCCGGGGGATGCGGTGCAGTCCGTGCCGAGCCAAGGTGAACTCCCTGTGTGTCGGGCGGTGACGGTCAGCAGCGTAACCACGGCCATGGCGTGACGTGGGGACGACAGTCGGACCTAAGCGCGTCTTAACCGTCGCCTAAGGATGCACCGGACGACCACAGGGGACGGTCTTCATCCCGTCTGAGCGCTCAGGCGGCACGGGCGGCGGCCAGCGCGGCGGCCATCGCGGCCCGGGGCGCGGCGACGCCCGTGAAGTGCTCGAACTGGCCCACCGCCTGGGCCAGCAGCAGGTCGAGCCCGGAGACGATCCGGCAGCCGGCGGCCTGGGCCGACGCGGCCAGCGGCGTCGGCCAAGGGTCGTAGAGCGCGTCGAAGAGCACCGTCTCCGGCCGCCAGGCCACCGCGCCGGCGAGCGGGTCGGCGACCCCCTTCGGCACGGTCGAGACCACCACGTCGGCCCGGCACCGCTCGGCCGCGTCGTCCCAGGCCGCGCCGGTCATCTCCACGCCGACCGCGCGCGCCACCGGGCGCAGCTGGTCGACCGCCGTCGGCCGGCGGGCCACCACGGTCACCTCCCGGGCGTCGAGCCGGCCCGCCGCTGCCACCGCCGCGCGCGCGGTGCCGCCCGCACCCAGCACGGTCACCGTCGCGCCGGGGCGCACTCCGGCCTCGGTGAGCACCTCGACCATGCCGACCACGTCGGTGTTGTCGGCGTACCAGGAGCCGTCCGGACGGCGTACCAGCGTGTTCGCGGCGCCGACGGCGGCGGCGACCGGCGATACCTCGGCGGCCACCGCGAGCGCCGCCTCCTTGCCCGGCATCGTCACCGACAGCCCGGCCCACTCCGGGCCCAGGCCGGCGACCACGTCCGGCAGCTCCGCCGCCGCGCACTCGATCCGGGTGTACGACCACCCGGTGAGCCCCGCCGCCGCGTAGCCGGCGTGGTGGATCACCGGGGAGAGGGAGTGCGCGATCGGCGTGCCGAGCACCCCCGCCCGCCGTGCGGTCGTCATCAGATGATGCCGTTCTCCCGGGCCTTCGCCATGTTCTTCTCGTGCTGCTGGTAGGTCTCGGCGAACTCGGAGTGCCCCTCCTTGTCGATCGCCACGAAGAAGAGCCACTTGCCGTCCGGCGGGTCCATGGCGCCCTCCATGGCCCGCTTGCCCGGGTTGTTGATCGGGGTGGGCACCAGGCCACGCAGCTTGCGGTTGTACGGGTTCTTCGGGTCGTCCAGTTCCGCCGTGGTCATGTCCGCGGAGCGCTTGGTCTGCTTCCCGATCGACTCCAGGTAGTAGTTGACCGTGACGTCCATCTCCAGGCAGTTGCACGGGAAATCGCCGAAGACGCGGTTGTACGCCACCCGGGCGACCTTGCCCAGGTCGTCGGGGTTGCCCGCTTCGGCCTGCGCCAGCGACGCCACGATCAACGCCTCGTACGGGCTGATCTTGCGCTCCTTCTGCACCCGGTCGGCGAACTGCATCTCGCCGGCCACGGTGAGGAAGTTCTCGACCATCAGCTCGATGATCGTCTCGGCGGTCGCCTTCGGCGGGATCTCGTAGGTGTCCGGGTAGAGGAAGCCCTCGATCGACGGCTTGACCTTCTTGCCATCGGTGCGCTTGAACCACCAGTCCGGCACGCCCCGCGCCAGCGGGTCCTTCGCCGCCGCCTCGAAGTCCTTCACCGGGATGTCGGTCTTCTCCGAGAGCAGCTTGTAGACGTTCTTCGCCGTCCGGCCCTCCGGGATGGTGACCCCGTTGACGATCCGGTTCTTCAGGTCGAGCATCGCCGTGACGGCGTGCTCGCCGCTCATCTGCTTGCGCAGCCTGTAGGTGCCCGGCTGGATGTTCTTGCTGCGGGCGTTGTCCTCGGCCGCCTCGATGAACGCCTTGGCGCTCTTCACCACGCCGGCGGTGACGAGCGCGTTGGCCATGTCGGCGAGCAGCGCGCCCTGCTTGATCTCGACCGTCACCTCGCCGGTGCCCGCGCCGTCGTAGTCCGGGGTCATGAAGTAGCTCTGGACGCGGTCGAAGCCGTAGAAGGCGCCGCCGCCGATCCCGCCCAGCAGCACCAGGGTGAGCAGCAGCGCCAGGACGGTCTTGCCCCGCCCGCCCCCGGAACCGCCCTTGCGCTTGCGCACCGCGCCGCGCCGGTGCTTGCCCTTCTCCCCCCGGTCCTGTTCGTCAAAACCGAGGTCAAGATCGTCCATCATCGCGTCCGCCTCCGCTGCGCGTCCAGCCAGCTCTGCAGAATCTCCACCGCGGCAGCCTGGTCGACCACCGCCCGTTGTCGTCTCCCCCGGACACCACGCTCGGCAAGCCTACGAGACGCCACGACCGTGGACATCCTCTCGTCGGTGAGCGCCACCGGAACGGGCGCTATTACATCAGCCAGTCGGTCAGCGTACGCCTTCACGTGTAGGGCGGCGGGACCGTGCCTGCCGGCGAGATTGACCGGTAGGCCGACGACGACCTCCACCGCCTCGTGCTCGGCCACCAGTGCGGCGAGCGCGGCGACGTCGGACGGCACCGCGTCCGGGGCCGCGGCGAGGTCGCGGGCGAGGGTCACCAGCGGGGTGGCCAGCACGCCGTGCGGGTCCGAGCGGGAAACCCCCACCCGGGCCTGCCCGACGTCGACCCCGAGCCGGACACCCCGGGACAGTTCACTCACGGTCGGTAACTCCCCTGAAACGGCGAACCAGGGCGGACCGCGCGGGTCCGCCCTGGCCGCTGCGAGCACGTGTCACGCCTCGGTGATCGCCTTCTCGACCGTCAGCAGCAGCTTCGGCGCCTCTCCGGCCGGCAGGCCGCCGCCCTGGGCCAGCTCGGGGCTGCCCCCGCCGCGCCCGGAGAAGGCCGCCTTGACCAGGTCGGCGGCGGACAGGCCCTGGCTGCGGGCGGCCGGGTTCACCGCGACCACCAGCGACGCCTTGCCGCCAGCCCGGGCCGCCACCGCGACGACCGCCGGGCGCGCCGGGTCGATCCGGCCCCGGATCTCCTGGGCGAGGGTCCGCACGTCATTGCCGGCCGCGCCCTCCGGCGCCTCGGTGCCGACGTACGCGACCCCGCGCACGTCCTTCGCCTGCGCGGCGAGCGCCGCCGCGCCACCGAGCACCAGCTGGGCCCGCAGCTTCTCCAGCTCCTTCTCGGCGTCGCGCAGCTGCGTCACGGTCTGCTCGACCCGGTCGGCGACCTGGTCGTTGGGCACCCGGTACAGCTCGGCGAGGCGGGACACGAGCAGGTGCTCCCGGGCCAGGAAGTTGAACGCGTCCATGCCGACCAGGGCCTCGACCCGGCGTACCCCCGAGCCGATCGACGACTCGGAAAGGATCTTCACCAGGCCGAGCTGGCCGGAACGGGCGACGTGCGTGCCGCCGCACAGTTCCCGCGCGTAGTCGCCGACCTCGACGACCCGCACCTCCTCGCCGTACTTCTCGCCGAACAGCGCCATCGCGCCGATCCGCCGTGCCTCCTCCAGCGAGGTGATGAAGGCGTGCACCTCCAGGTCGGCCAGGAGCACCTCGTTGACCTGCTGCTCGACGTCGCGCAGCACGCTCGGCGCCACGCCCGTCGGGGTGTTGAAGTCGAAGCGCAGCCGCCCCGGGGCGTTCAGCGAGCCGGCCTGGGTGGCGGACTCGCCGAGGAAGTTGCGCATCGTCTGGTGCACGAGGTGCGTCGCGGTGTGCGACCGGGAGATGGCCCGGCGGCGGGTCGTGTCGATCTCGGCGTAGCCGGTCTCCCCCGCCCGCACCTCGCCCCGCACGACCCGGGCACGGTGCACGATCAGGCCGGGCACCGGCTGCTGCACGTCGAGCACCTCGACCTGGCCGCCGCCCACCGTGATCATGCCCAGGTCGGGCTGCTGCCCGCCGCCCTCGGCGTAGAACGGGGTGGCGTCGAGCACCAGCTCGATCGTGTCGCCCTCGACCGCCGCCTGGCGGGGGCCGTCGGCGCCGAGCACCGCCCGCACCGTCGACTCCCGGGACACCTCGCTGTAGCCCGTGAACGTCACCGGCCCGCCCGAGTCGAGCACCGACCGGTACGCCGACAGGTCGGTGTGCCCGGTCTTGCGCGCCTGCGCGTCGGCCTTGGCACGGGCCCGCTGGTCGGCCATCAGCCGGCGGAAGCCCTCGGCGTCGACCGCCAGCCCCTGCTCGGCCGCGATCTCCAGGGTGAGGTCGATCGGGAAGCCGTACGTGTCGTGCAGCTGGAACGCCTTCTCACCCGACAGCGCCTTCTTGCCTGCGGTACGGGTCTCCGCGATCGCCGTGTCCAGGATCGTGGTGCCGGCGCGCAGGGTCGACAGGAAGGCGTCCTCCTCCGCGTACGCGTAGTCGGCGATCCGGTCGAAGTCGGTGGCCAGCTCCGGGTACGACGGGGACATGCAGTCGCGGGCCACCGGCAGCAGCTCGGGCAGCGCCGGCTCCTGCCAGCCCAGCAGCCGCACCGCCCGGATCGCCCGGCGCATGATGCGGCGCAGCACGTAGCCGCGCCCCTCGTTGCTCGGCGTGACGCCGTCGCCGATCAGCATCAGCGCGGTACGCACGTGGTCGGCGATCACCCGCAGCCGCACGTCGTCCGGGTGCGACTCGCTGGCGACCTGGCCGGAGTGCGCGCCGTAGCGCTTGCCGGTCAGCTCGGCGGCCCTGGCGAGGATCGGCCGGACCTCGTCGATCTCGTAGAGGTTGTCGACGCCCTGGAGGATGGACGCCATCCGCTCCAGGCCCATGCCGGTGTCGATGTTCTTGGCCGGCAGTTCGCCGAGGATCGGGTAGTCCTCCTTGCCGGCGCCCGGACCGCGCTCGAACTGCATGAAGACGAGGTTCCAGAACTCCATGTAGCGGTCCTCGTCGACCGCCGGGCCGCCCTCGCGGCCGTACTCGGGGCCACGGTCGTAGAACAGCTCGGAGCACGGGCCGCACGGGCCGGGGATGCCCATCGACCAGAAGTTGTCCGCCTTGCCCCGGCGCACGATCCGCTCGGCCGGCACCCCCACGGAACGCCAGATCTCGTACGCCTCGTCGTCGTCGAGGTAGACCGTCGGCCAGATCCGCTCCGGGTCGAGACCGAAACCGCCCTGCTCCTGGGACTTGGTGACCAGGTCCCAGGCGAGCGGGATCGCCCCGTCCTTGAAGTAGTCGCCGAAGGAGAAGTTGCCGTTCATCTGGAAGAACGTGCCGTGCCGGCTGGTCTTGCCGACCTCGTCGATGTCAGGCGTGCGGATGCACTTCTGCACGCTGACCGCCCGCCGGTACGGCGGCGTCTGCTGCCCCAGGAAGTAGGGGACGAACTGCACCATGCCGGCGTTGACGAACAGCAGGTTCGGATCGCTGATGGCGGGCAGCGGAGCGGACGGCACCACGGTGTGCCCGTTCGCCTCGAAGTGGGCGAGGTACCGCCGCTTGATCTCCGCCGTCTTCATCGCTGGTGTTCCTCCGGAAAGATTGCTCGGTCGCCGATGCGCGGGTCCTCCCGCAGCTCGGCGAACTGGTCGTCGAACGCCTCGCCCTGGGCGAACGCCTCGTGGATCTCCTGCTCGCGTTCGGCCATCGCGATCCGGACGTCCTCCACGAAGCTACGCAGCGACTCCGCCAGCCCGCCAGCGGATTCGGTCACCGTGCTGGCGATGCCGGCCGGGGTGTACGCGTGTGCGGTGCGGGTGGCCTTGCGGACCACCACCACACCGACGGCCAGCCCGATGCCGAGCCAGAACAACCGCCTCATCTCCGACTTCCTCCTGGTCGTACGGGATCAGCGGTTGCCGCGCTTGGCGGCCCGCCGCTGCTGCTTGATGGTGTCGCGCACCTCGCGCTCGGTCTCGGCGTGCCGCCGCGCGGACGCGGCCTTGCGGACGCCATAACCGAAGGCGGCCACCTTGACCAGCGGGTTCGCCGCGGCGGCGGAGACGACGGTCGCGAGGTTCGCGACGTTGGCGGTGACGTTCTGCGCGTGGCTGGTCATGGTGTCGACCTTGGCGAGCTGGAGGTTGACCCCGTCCAGGGAGGTCTGCACCTGCTCCAGGGCGGTGTTGACGTTCTTGACGGTGGTGTTCACGTCACCGAGCAGCGGCGCCGTCCGGTCGTTGAGGTCGTTGATCATGCGGGTGGTGGCGTCCACGGTGTGCCGCAGCCGCAGGATGGGCAGCGTCAGGATCAACACCAGCATCGCGAACGCGATCGCCGCGATCAGCGCCGCGACCTCGAAAAAGCCCACGCCTGTCCTCCTCAAGCAGAGTTCCGGGAACCCGACGTCCCCGGCCGCGCGACCGTCCTGCCCACACCGCCGCGCGGCGACCGCTGGGGGTCGGGCGGGGGCTGGCGGGTCCGCCAGCCCCAGACCCTACCGTCCGTGATGGAAACTGGCTCAGGACGGTGAGGGTGTCGGCGTCGCGAGCGGATCGTCGGTGAGCGTCGGGAAGGGATCCTCGCCGGTGAGCGACGGGTCGGTGCTGGGCTGGGGCCGGATCCGCTCGTCGTCGATCGCGTTGCGGACCTTCACCGACACCAACGAGCCGGAGCACTCCTGCGCCGCGGTCGCCGGGTCGGGCGACGGCACGACGGCCGGCTCCCCGTCCACCGGCGGCGGCACGCAGGCGGGCTCACGTACCCACAGGTCGAGGGTCAGCTCGTCCCGCCGCCAGCACGTGTAGCTCCCCTTCGCCGGTTGCTCGGGGCAGCGGCTCACCTTCCACGGCCGCCAGCCGTCGGCGGCCAGCGCCCGCTCGTAGACCTGGGCCGTCTCCTGGGGCGACCGCTCGGACGTGGCCGTGCGTTCGCGCAGCCGGCAGTCGAGCAGGCACCACCGGCTGCCACTGACGTCGTCGACGATCCGCACGGCCGCCCAGCGCGGCACGTCCAGCTCGTCGAGGGTGTCGAAGACCGGGTCGCGGCTGAGCGTACGGATGCCGAAATAGAGCGGGATCGCGCCGAGCAGCAGCACGCTGACCAGGGCGAGGATGCCCGTTCGCAGCCGCCGCCGCTCGCGCATCTGGCGGCGCAGCTCGGACCGCGCGCCGCGCAGCCCGCCGGGGCCGGTCGCGGCGTCGTCCGGCGACTCCGGCTCCGCGGGGCGGCGCAGCGCCGCCGGTTCGGCCGGCTCGGCCGGCGGTACGACCGCCGCGGCGCGCGCCACCACCGGTTCGTCCACGTCCCTTGGCCCCGGCACCGGCGCCACGCCCGACGGCTCCGGCCGCCCCGGCTCGCGGTGGGGCGGGACGGCCCGCCCGGCGGCGCGGTCCTCGGGCCCGGGGCGGGGCACCGGTGCGCCCGCGCGGACCACCCCCGGCGGGCCGACGGGACCCGGCCGGGGACCCGCGCCGGACGCCGGCTCAGGCTGGTCACGGCCGGCGACCGGTGGCCGGACAGGGCCGGGACCCGCGTCGGGCCGGGCCGGCGGCGGCACGGCGGCGGTGCCGGATGGTGGCGCGACGGGCCGCGCGATCCCCTCCGGGCCGGCGTCGGGACGCGCCGCGCCCCGCGCGGGGCCTGCCGGGGCGGCGCCGGGGCGCGCCGCACCCCGCACAGGGCCGGCCAGACCGGTGTCGGGACGCGCGGGACCTGGGGCGGCGTCCGGGCGGGCGGCGCCACGCGCGGGACCCGCAGGTCCGGCGTCAGGTCGGGCGGCACCCCGCACGGGACCCGCAGGTCCGGACTCCGGACGGGCGCCACGCGCGGGACCGGCCTCGGGACGGGCGGCGCCACGCGCGGGACCCGCCGGGGCGGCGCCGGGGTGTGCCCGGCCGGCCGGATCCGGGGCACCGGTCGACGGTGGCGGACCCGCCGGCGTGGGGCGGGCGGCACCCCTGGCCGGCGCGCCGGGACGGGACGGGTCGGCGGGACGGGGCGGCTCGGCGCCGGGCCACGCCCGGCCGGCCTCGGTGGGGTCGGCGGGTCGCGGCGGCTGTGCGCCGGGCCGCGCCCGGCCCGCGGGGGCGCCGCCGGTCTCGGCCACGCGCTGTTCCGGCCCCGGCGGCACGGGCGACGGTCCACCCGCGACGGGCGGCGCTGCCCGCTTGATCGTCGGCAGCGCATCGGTGTGGTGGGCACGACCGGCCTGCCGCAGCCAGTCGGCTGGGCGCTCCGGTCGGCCGGCGCTGGTGTCGCCGGGCCCGCCCGTCGTGGCGCGTCCGGCCCGTCCGCCAGCCTCGTCGTCGCCGGCCGCACGTCGGCCCCGACCCGCGGCCTCGACGTCGTCGGTCGCGGCGCGTCGGCCCCTGGGGGCGGGGCCGGGGGGCGGGGGCGTCCCGACACCGGGGGGCGCGGCGGGCGCACCGGGGACCGGCGGGGCGTTGCCCGAGCGCGGCACCGGCGGGGCGTCACCGGAACGCGGCGGGACCTCCTCCTCGGCGGCGCGGCGTCGGCCCGTCGAGGCGCCGGAGCGCCGGCCGTGGTCGGTCCCGTCGCCACCGGGCGCCGGTGGGGCGGCTGCGGGCACGGGTCCGGTGCCGTCCGTCGGCACGGGTGCGCCGGCGTCGACCGGGCCCCGCCGCATCCGGCCGGACCGGGGGTCACGTCCGTCGGTCGGTGCCGCGCGCAGCTCACCGGTCGGCGGGCCGGCCGGCGGGCGCGGGGCGCCGGGCGGCGGGACGCTCGCCCGCGCGGCGCCCACGGCACCGACGGGCCGTCCAGCGGCTCCGGGTGGCGGCGGGCCGGCCGGCGCCCGACCGTCGGCTCGCTGCCCGGCTGCCGACCCTGGCGGCTGCGGCGCGTCCGGCGCGGCGGAGTGCGGGTGCGCCGGCGCGCCCGGACGCGGTCCGGTCGGCGCGGCGGCCTGCGCGCGGGGAGGCGTCCCGGGCTGCGACCCGGCGCGGGAGCCGGCGGCCGGCCCGGGCTGCGGGCCGGTCCGGAAGGCGGCCTGCGGGTCAGTGGGGAAACCGGCCGGCGGGTTGGGCGGGGGACCCACCGGCGGACCGGCCGGAGGGGCCGCCTGCGGACCCGTCGCGGTGCCGGCCCGCAGGCCTGCCGGAGTGCCGGTACGCGGGCGCGTCTCCACACCGTCCGGACCGGGCTGCGGTCGCCCGGCCGCCGGAGGACGGCGGGCCGGCTGGTGCGGCGGGACGGGGGCGGCGGGACCGGCCGGCCGGGGCGGTTCCGGCGCGCCGGGCCAGGGCCCGTCCACCGGGCGGGGGCGCGGGGGTTCGGCCTCGCCGCGGCGCACGGGAGGCGCGGCGGCCGGGCCGGTGCCGCGGTGCGGCGGTGGCCCGGCGGGGCCCGGAGGCGGCGTCGGGTCACCCGGGCGCGGCCCGGGAGGCGAGGCGGCCTCCGCCCCGCCCGGCCCCAGCTCGGTCCGCTGCTGCTTGGCCGACCGCAGATCGTCGATCCAGCCGAACTCCTCGCCGCTGATCGGCTCCTCGGGCTCGGCCTCGGCCTTGCCCCGCCCCCAGCGGCGTCCCTTGGCACGGGAGTCGCGCCGCTCGTCGGGGCCGTCCTCCGGTCGCTCCGAACCACGCGATCTCACTGGTGACCCTCCCCGGCGGCGTCGCTGCCGCCCTCTCGCGCCGCCTCGGCGCCGCCCGTGTCCGTCTGCCGGCGGCCGTTGCCCGCCGGTCCGCTCCCGACCGTCACCGACACCTCCGCGGACGCAGCCGGCGCTGATGCCGGTGCCGGTGCCGGTAGCCCCCGGACGATACGGCGCAGCAGCGGCAGCCGCGTGGCGACCGAGCGTTCGGCCCCGTGTTGGCTGGGCCGGTAGTAGTCGGTGCCGGCAAGGTCGTCGGGGGCGTACTGCTGGGTGACCACGCCGCGCTGGTCGTCGTGGGGGTAGCGGTAGCCGGTCCCGTGCCCCAGCCCCTTGGCGCCCGCGTAGTGCGCGTCCCGCAGCCCACGCGGCACCGGCCCGCCCCGACCGGCCCGTACGTCGGCGATGGCCGCGCCGATCGCGGTGGTCGCCGAGTTGGACTTCGGGGCGGTGGCCAGGTGGATGACCGCATGGGCGAGGTTGAGCTGCACCTCGGGCAGGCCGACGTACTCCACGGCGTGGGCGGCGGCCGTGGCCACACTGAGCGCCGTCGGGTCGGCCATGCCGACGTCCTCGCTGGCGAAGATGACCAGGCGGCGGGCGATGAACCGGGCGTCCTCGCCGGCGACCAGCATCCGGGCCAGCCAGTGCAGCGCGGCGTCCACGTCCGAGCCGCGCATGCTCTTGATGAAGGCGCTGGTGACGTCGTAGTGCGCGTCGCCGGCCCGGTCGTAGCGCACGGCGGCCACGTCCACCGCCTGCTCGGCGGTGGCGAGGTCGATCCGCCCGGCGCCGAGGGCCGCGGCGGAGGCCGCCGCCGCCTCCAGCGCCGTCAGCGCCTTGCGTACGTCACCGCCGGCGAGGCGTACGAGATGGTCCTCGGCCTCGGTCTCCAGGGTGAGCGCGCCGCCGAGGCCGCGCTCGTCGGCCACCGCGCGGCGCAGCAGGCCACGCACCGCCGCGTCGTCGAGCGGCTGAAGGGTGAGCAGCACGCACCGCGACAGCAGGGGCGAGATCACCGAGAAGTACGGGTTCTCGGTGGTCGCCGCGAGCAGCGTGACCGTGCGGTCCTCGACGGCGGCGAGCAGCGAATCCTGCTGGGTCTTGCTGAACCGGTGCACCTCGTCGATGAAGAGCACGGTCTGCGGGCCGCCGGAGCGGCGCTGGCGGCGGGCGGTGTCGATCACCGCGCGCACGTCCTTGACCCCCGCGGTGAGGGCGGACATGGCGACGAACCGGCGGTCCGTGGCCCGGGCCACGAGGTGCGCGATGGTCGTCTTGCCGCTGCCGGGCGGGCCCCAGAGGATGACCGACATCGGCGCGGTGGCCGAGACGAGTTGACGCAGCGGGGCACCGGGCGCGAGCAGGTGATCCTGCCCGACCAGCTCGTCGATGCTGCGCGGGCGCATCCGGACGGGCAGCGGCGAATCCTCCCCCACCGCCGTGAACCCGTCCACCCCGACGGAACCCGCGGGCGCGGGAGGCGCTCCGGCGGGCTGGCCGAGGGAGAAGAGGGCGTCGGACTCCATCACGGGAACAGTACCGGGCCCGGCCGACAGCGCCCGAAGCGCCGTCGGGCCGGGCCCGCGATGATCGCTTACGGTCAGCCGCGGCCCGGACGCCGGCCCCGGTACCAGCGGCCGCCGCCCCCGCCACGCGGACCGCTGCCGACCCCGGCCAGGTAGAGGGAGAGCAACAGGAGGCCGATGAGCACGAGGGTGTTCCAGTTGAACAGGTCCGGCGCACCGAAGTTGGTGTTCAGCAGGTCGATCAGCAGGGCGAATCCGAAAACGATCGCCGCGAGAATGGCGAGCATGTCGTTCCTCCGGTGGGGGTTACCAGTAGGTCGGCGCGGGATGTACCCAATCGGTCCGCTCGCCAATCCCCACAAGGGAGCAGGCCGGGCCGCCCCTGGTGACTCCCGGCGGGCGTCAGGTGCCGGGCATCCCGGCGGTCGCGGGCGTCGCCCCGTCGTGCGACCGCCCGTCCGCCGGCCCGTCGACCGAGCCGTCCCCGCAGCCGCCGGGCGTCGCGACGCGGCGACCTGCCCGCCAGGCGGGCAGGTAGAGCGGGGCGGCGACGGCCAGCACCACGGCTCCCACGAACAGTCCAAGACTGACGCTCGTGCGTTCGGCCAGTGCGGTCAGGACGACGGCGCCGAGCGCTCCGGCTCCTCCGGCCATCATCGAGTTCAGCGAGATGACACTGGTCCGGTAGGGGCCGTCGACCTGACGGTGCAGCAGCCCCATGTGCAGCGGGTTCGACGCGCCGTGCACGGCGTAGCAGGCCAGGTAGGCGATCAGCACCCCGACCGGACCGGCGAAGAGGCCCATTCCGACGACCGTGACGCCCTGCAGGACCCGCAGCAGCGCGGCGCTCGGCGCGGCGCCCAGGTGGCGCAGCATCAGCGGGGTCAGCGCGGCGCCGGCCGCGTTCGCCAGCCACGCCACCGAGGTGGCCGGGCCGAGCAGCGCCGCCGCCCGGTCGGCGTCGCCGACGACCTCCGCGAGCCGGACCGGCAGCAGCCCTTCGAAGGCGACCATGCCGAAGCCCCAGAAAAGCTCCACGGCCACCAGCGTCAACAGCACCCGGGAGCGGCGCAGCAGCCCGAACGCCTGCCCCACCATCCGGGGCGCCTCGGTGATCGAGGCGCGCAGCGCGCCGGCGCCCTTGGCGGAACGGGTCTCCACCAGCAGGATCAGCAGCGCGACCAGCGCCACCGTCTGAAGGGCGATGGCGGCGAGCACCGGCAGGGTCAGCGCGCTCACAGGCCCGATCGGGCCGAGTGCGACCAGGCCGCCGCTGAGCAGCGCACCGGCACCGATGGCGACACCGATCACGGTGCCGGCGTAGCCGAGGCCGCGCTCGTACTCGGCCTCCGGGTCGGCGGCGAGGGTGGCGTCGACGTACCAGGACTCCAGCGGGCCGCTGTCCAGTGCCCGGTAGACGCCCTGCAGCCCCCAGCACAGGACGAAGAGCCAGAACGAGTCGGCCACCACGAAGACGACGAGCGAGATCACGCAGGTCACCCAGGCGGCGACGAGCACGGGTTTGCGGCCGAGCGCGTCGGCGAACCCGCCGGTCGGCAGTTCCAGCGCGAGAACGATCAGACCCTGTGCGGTGACGACAAGACCGATCTGGGAGAGCGACAGGCCGCGTTCCTGCATCAGCAGGATCATCACGGGAATGAGCAGGCCGGCGGGCAGCCAGCGCAGGGCGTAGAGCACGAGGTAGCGACGCCGGATCTGGCGTACGGACAGGGCGCTCACCGGTCCTCCTCGGGCAGCGGGTCCGCGAGCCGCATGTCCGCCAGCATCGGGAAGGCCGCGAGGTAGATCTGCACCTGCTCCGCACCCGGCTCGGCCGGGTCGGCCTCGCTGTGGAACCGCTCCAGGACCCGCCACAGCTCGGCCTTGAGCGCCTCGAGCCGGGCGGGCGGGACGGTCATGAAGATGTCGCCCATGCCGAGGGCGTCACGCCAGGCCGGCGAGTACTTGTGGCGGACGGCGAACCACTGCTCGGCGTGCTCGACGAAGAACCGGACCTGGTCCCCTTCGATCCACTCGATGGCCGCCCGGGCGTCCGGGTCGTCGTCGAAGTCGCTGGGCTCCCAGTTGGTGACGTCGTGTGCCGCACGCCAGAACCGCTGCCGCCCGGTGCCGAGGTCCGGATCCTCCACGACGAGGCCGACCTCGGCGAGCTGCCGCAGGTGGTAGCTGGTGGCCCCGGTGTTGGTGCCGAGCAGCTCGGCGAGGCGGGTGGCGGTCGACGGTCCCTTGATCCGTAGCGCGCCGAGCAGACGCATCCGCAGCGGGTGCGCCAGCACCCGTACCTGCCGGTGATCGATCCGCACCTCGCGGGACGGCCCACGGGCCGCTGAGGGGTTCTCCATTCCTGCACAATATCTGTGCACACTTTCTCTGCACAAGATTTGTGCAGAGAAAGTGTGCATTGTCGCCACGGCTACCGGGCCGGCCAGCGAAGTGAGCAGCTCACGCCCCGCGCGGTCAGCGGGGTGAGCAGTTGACGCACGTGGTCGGCGAGTGAGCAGTTCGCGCACGCGGCCAGCGGGGTGAGCAGTTCGCGCCCCAGCGGCACCGGCGACATCGGGCCGCGCGGGGAGGAAGGCGCGCTCACCGACGCGCAGGAGTCAGCGGTTGAGCAGTTCGCGCACCCCGCGCAGGCGGGTGCCGAGCAGCCGGGCGGCGCGGGTGGAGTCGAGGCGCACGTCGGTCGGGCGGAGCACGCCCGCGGCGGCGCCGCTGGTGGTCTTCATGCCGGCCGGGTCGATGCCGCTGTACGCGGCGACCAGCAGGCCCAACTCCGCGCGGCTGACCGCGTCGGGGCCGGCCACGTTGAGCGGGCCGGCGTAGTCCGTGCCGAGGAGTTCCAGCACGGCGGCGGCCAGATCGGTGACGTCGATCGGGCAGCGGAGTTCGTCGGTGAACAGGCTCGCCCGGCCGGCGAGCGCGTCGCGGCAGAGCTGGATCTGCTTGCTCCCCTCCCCGACGATCAGCGAGGTACGCACCAGCGCCGCGCCCGGGTCGAGGACGCGCACCGCCGTCTCGGCCGCCGCCTTGGCCGCCCCGTACGGGAACACGGGGCTGGGCGGCTCGTCGTCGCCGTACGGCTCGGGGCGGCCGGCGTGCAGCGCGTCGCTGGAGATGTGCACCAGCCGGGTTCCCGCCTCGGCGGCGGCGTACGCGACGTGCGCCGCACCGTCGGCGGTGACCGCCCAGTCGCCGTACCGGTAGGGGGTGCCGACGACCGCGTCCGGGCGCACCTCGGCGACCAGCGCGCGGACCGCGTCGCGGTCGGTCACGTCCAGCCGCCGCGCCGCCACCCCCGGCGTCCCGATCGCCCCCGAGTGGTACGTCCCGACCACGCTCCACCCGGCACTGACCGCCTGCCGGCACACCTCCGACCCCAGAAACCCGCTACCCCCCACCACGAGCAGCCTCATCCCACCCACCCCACCCCTAGCGTTGATCATGAAGTTATCGCGTTGCCACCCGGCGTGTCACGACAACAACTTCATGATCAACCGCGAGGACGGGGTGGGTGGGGGTGGGCTACGGGTGGGTCAGGTGGGGTCCGCGACCGGGGCGGCCGGGCCGGCCGTGCCGGTGTGCGGGGCGGCCGCCGGCTTGGGCTTGGCGTCGATGCCGGCCTCGGTGCGCTGCTGGGCGGTGATCGGCGTCGGCGCGCCGGTCAGCGGGTCGAAGCCGCCCCGGGTCTTCGGGAAGGCGATGACCTCGCGGATCGAGTCCGCGCCGGCGAGCAGCATGCAGACCCGGTCCCAACCGAAGGCGATGCCACCGTGCGGCGGGGCACCGTACTTGAACGCCTCCAGCAGGAAGCCGAACTTGTCCTGCGCCTCCTCGGGCGTGATGCCGAGCAGGTCGAAGACCCGCTTCTGCACGTCGCCCCGGTGGATACGGATGGAGCCGCCGCCGATCTCGTTGCCGTTGCAGACGATGTCGTACGCGTAGGCCAGCGCGCGGTCCGGCGCTTCCTCGAACCGGTCGACCCACTCGGCGTTCGGCGAGGTGAACGGGTGGTGCACGGCCGTCCAGCCGCCCTCGTCGGTCTTCTCGAACATCGGCGCGTCGACCACCCAGCAGAACGCCCAGGCGCTCTCGTCGACCAGCCCGGCCCGCTTGGCGATCTCGATGCGCGCCGCGCCGAGCAGCTCCTGCGCCTCGCGGGTGTTCGCGCTCGCGGCGAAGAAGACGGCGTCGCCCGGCTTGGCGCCGACCGCGTCGGCGAGCCCGCCCAGGTGCTCGGCGGAGAGGTTCTTCGCCACCGGCCCGCGCGCCTCGCCGGTCTCGGCGTCGAGCACCACGTACGCCAGGCCGCGCGCGCCACGCGCCTTGGCCCAGTCCTGCCAGCCGTCGAGCTCCTTGCGGCTCTGCGAGGCGCCGCCCGGCATGACGACCGCGCCGACGTAACCGCCCGCGTCGATCGCGCCGGCGAAGACCCGGAACTCGGTGCCGCGCAGGTAGTCGGTCAGCTCGGTCAGCTCGACGCCGTAGCGCAGGTCGGGCTTGTCGGAGCCGTACCGGGCCATCGCGTCGTGCCAGGTGATGCGCGGGATCGGCCGGGCGATCTCGTGGCCGGCCAGGTCCTTCCACAGCGCCGAGACGATCGCCTCGCCGAGGTCGATCACGTCGTCCTCGGTGACGAAGGACATCTCGATGTCGAGCTGGGTGAACTCCGGCTGCCGGTCGGCGCGGAAGTCCTCGTCGCGGTAGCAGCGGGCGATCTGGTAGTACCGCTCCATGCCGCCGACCATCAGCAGCTGCTTGAACAGCTGCGGCGACTGCGGCAGCGCGTACCAGCTGCCGGGCTGGAGGCGTACCGGCACCAGGAAGTCGCGGGCACCCTCCGGGGTGGACCGGGTCAGCGTCGGGGTCTCGATCTCGAGGAAGTCCCGCTCGTGCAGCACCGTGCGGGCGAGCTGGTTGGCCCGCGAGCGCAGCCGCATCGCCTTGGCCGGGCCGCTGCGACGCAGGTCGAGGTAGCGGTAACGCAACCGGATGTCGTCGCCGGCCTCGACCTGGTCGTCCACCGGCAGGGGCAGCGGCGCCGCCTCGGAGAGCACCTCCAGCTCGGCGGCGGTCACCTCGATCTCGCCGGTCGGCAGCTCCGGGTTCTCGTTGCCCTCGGGGCGGCGGGTCACCTCGCCGGTCACCCGCACGCAGAACTCGTTGCGCAGCGCGTGCGCGTCCTCCTCGCGGAACACCACCTGGACCACGCCGGAGCCGTCGCGCAGGTCGACGAAGATCACGCCGCCGTGGTCGCGCCGGCGGGCCACCCACCCGGCGAGCGTCACCGTGGTGCCGGCGTCCGTCGCGCGCAGGCTGCCGGCGTCATGGGTACGGATCACGACTTGCGTCTCCTCATCTGCGGTACACCGTTACCCCTGGCATTCTGTCAGCCTTCCCCCGCCACCGGTTGCGGGGTGAGGGAGGCAGGGCTCCGGTCGCCGACGCGGATCCCCTCCCGCCCTACAGCGGGATGTCCCAGGCGCGCGCGGTCAGCACCACCGTCCCGTCGTCGTTGACGTCGCTGACCTGCACCAGGGCCATCTTCCAGGTGTCGCCGACTCCCGGGTCCGGGCATGCGAACGGGCCGCCGGGATGACCCGGCGGCCCGCTGAGGTGCGATCGATCAGAAGATGCTGACGCCGTAGCGGCTCAGCGCCTCACCGACCGGCTGGAAGAAGGTCGTGCCGCCGACGCTGCAGTTGCCGCTGCCGCCCGAGGTCAGGCCCAGGGCGATGGTGCCGCTGAACAGCGAGCCGCCGCTGTCGCCCGGCTCGGCGCAGACGTTGGTGCGGATCAGGCCGGAGACCGAGCCCTCGGCGTAGTTCACCGTGGCGTTGAGCGCGGTCACCGAGCCGCTGCGCAGGCCGGTGGTGCTGCCGGAGCGCTGCACCGACTGGCCGACGTAGGCGTTGCCGGCGGCGGTGATGTCCCGGAAGGTGCCGTTGTAGAGGGAGACGTTGCCGGCCGCGTTGGCGGAGTTGCTGTGCCGCACGATGCCGTAGTCGTTGCCCGGGAAGCTGGTGCCGGTACGGGTGCCCAGCAGGCTGGTCTGGCCGGAGTTGCTGTACCAGCTGGAGGCGATGTTGGTGCAGTGCCCGGCGGTCAGGAAGTAGTAGGTGCTGCCGCTGCGGACGTTGAAGCCGAGGGAGCAGCGACCGCCGCCGCCGGCGTAGATGGCCTGGCCGCCGGAGATCCGGGTGCTGAGCACGCCCGAGTCGGCCTCGATCCGGATCGCGCCGTTCATCCGCTCGGCGGCGGCCTTGACGCGCTCCAGCTTGGCGCCGGTGACGGTGCTGTCGACGGAGACGACGACCTGGTTGGTGGCCGGGTCGGTCCACCACGCGGTGCCCGGGATCTTGGCGGAGCGGTCCAGCTCCGAGGTGGCCCGGGCCAGCTCGCTGGCGCCGCGCTTGACGATCTTCGGGACGGCGCCGGCGGCGCTGACCTGACGGGCGGCGAGCGCGTCGGTCACGGTGACGACCATCTTGCCGTTGGCGTCGGCGTACGTGCCGGCGGAGCGGTCGCCGAGGCGCTCGGCCAGGCCGGCGGCGGCGTCGGGCGAGGCGAACGAGGGTGCGGCCTGGGCGGGCGCGCCGATCAGCGAACCGGCGACCATGGCGCCGGCCGCGGCGATGACGGCGGCACGACGGAGCGAGGACCTCGTGGGTCGCATACAACAACCTCCAGGGAGGGGGCGACAGGCCCTCGCCGGGGCGACAAGGGCCAGGACCAGCCCGGCCGATCTGGGGGTACCGGCCGAGCTCACTGAAGTATTCACATACTTAAGTTCGTATGCAAGACCCGGCTTTGTCCTTTTCGCCCCGGCTGCGGCGGCCACCACCCGGAAATGACGTTGATATCGACTCATGGCCATGCGTTGATCGGCGGACGCACTCGGTCGGCGCGGCGGCGCACTCAGTCGGCGCGGCGGCGCGCACCGGGCCCCGGACGCGGCACCACGTCACGCGGCCGGGCGACGTCGTGCCCGCGCTCGCAGCGCAGCGCGACGCGGACCTCGCCGCCGCAGTCGCGGTGCGCGACCGTCAACGACGAGCCCTCCGGGTCGGCCAGGTAGCGGTCCCCCCAGCCGAGGACGGCGACCAGCACCGGCCACAGGTCGAGCCCCATGTCGGTCAGCCGGTACTCGTGGCGTTCCCGGCTGCCGGGCTCCCGGTAGGGCTCGCGCCGCAGGACGCCGCGCTCCACCAGCATCGTCAGCCGGTTGGTGAGCACCTGCCGGGGCACGCCGGTGCGTACCCGCATATCGTCGAAGCGACGGACGCCATTGAAGACCTCGCGCAGGACGACGAGGGTCCACCGCTCGCCCAGCACCTCCATCGCCCGGGCGATGGTGCAGTTCTCCACCGACCAGTCCAGTGCCGTGGGTCTCATGCGCTCCAGGCTAGGTTCGATTGACAGACTCAGCAACGTACTGCGAGGCTGGGTCCATGACGCAGACGCAGGATCCGGTGCGCAGCCGTACCTTCTCGTGGTCCGACCCGGGGGTCAACGCCGCGCACGTCGGCCGGCGCGACGGCCTGGACCTGCTCCGCGCGATGATCGCCGGCGAGCTGGCGGCGCCGCCCATCATGCACCTGGTCGACATGTCCCGGATGGAGGCCGACAAGGGCTGGGTGGCCGTCGAACTGGTCCCCCAGGAGTTCCACTACAACCCGCTCGGCACCGTGCACGGCGGGGTCATCGCCACCCTGCTGGACACCGCCGCGGCGTGCGCGGTACACACCACCCTGCCGGCCGGGGTCGGCTACACCTCGCTGGACCTGAACGTGAAGTACCTCCGCGCGGTCACCGTCGCGAGCGGCACGCTGCGCTGCGAGGGCACCGTGCTGCAGAGCGGGCGCCGTACCGCCTTCGCCGAGGCCAAGCTGCTCGACGCGAAGTCGCGCCTGGTGGCCCACGCCACCTCGACCTGCCTCCTCTTCCCCCTCGAACACAGCGCCTGACCCGGGGAAAAAGAACGCTCCGGGCGCGGCTGTCGTCAGAGAGAGCCAGCGCCAGCCGCGCCCGGAGTCCGGGGCCGCCAACGGCCGGAGCATCACAGCCGGTATAGGCCGCAGCATCGGAGCCCGCCAGCGGCCGCAGCATCGGAGCCGCCAGCGGCCGCGACAATCGGGGCCGGTGGCGGCCGGAAGCTCAGCGGGCGGCCAGGCGGGCGGCGCGGGCGTCCCGCTTCTCCTCGAAGCGCGACGCGGCGCGCTCCAGATCGTCGAGGTGCGCGGCGATGGCGTCGCGGGCGGCCTCGCCGTCGGCGTCGAGGCCGGTCACGTTGAAGACGTCCCACTGGCGCAGCACCGGCGCCACCACCTCGTCGCGGTGCTGGCGCAGGTCGTAGATGCCGGCGAGGGCGATCGCCACCGACTTGCGGGCGAAGCCCTCGATGCCGTTGCCGGGCATCTGGAAGTCGGCCACCACGTCGGCGACGGCCCGCATCGCCTGGCTCGGCGCCAACTCGAAGGCCCCGGCCAGCAGGTTGCGGTAGAAGACCATGTGCAGGTTCTCGTCCGCCGCGACGCGGGCCAGCAGGGCCTCGCACGCCGGGTCGCCGGTGACCCGCCCGGTGTTGCGGTGCGAGATCCGGGTGGCCAACTCCTGGAACGAGACGTACGCCAGGGAGTGCAGCACCTCGTCGTCGTGCACGTTGGCGTACCCGGCGGACATGTGCGTCATCCGCGCCCGCTCCAGGGCCACCGGGTCCACCGCCCGGGTGACGGTGAGGTAGTCGCGGATGGCGGTGCCGTGCCGCCCCTCCTCGGCGGTCCACCGGTGCACCCACGTGCCCCAGGCGCCGTCCCGACCGAACAGGGTGGCGATCTCGTGGTGGTACGAGGGCAGGTTGTCCTCGGTCAGCAGGTTGACGATCAGGGCGGTGCGGGCCACGTCGGGGATGGTCGAGTCGCCCTCCGACCACGCCTCGCCGCCCAGCGGCCCGTCGAAGGTGCGCCCCTCGCTCCACGGCACGTACTCGTGCGGGAACCACTCCTTGGCGATGGCGAGGTGCCGGTCGAGGTTCTTCTCGACGACGGGTTCCAGCTCGCGGAGCAGGGCGGTCTGGCTGAGTACGGTCACGACGATCTCCCTACGGTGACGTAACTTACGCCACCGTAGGTCCGATCGTCCGTACGCGCCAGTAACGTCTCAGCTGACCAGCGGCCTGAGGTCGGCCCGGGGCGGCGTCCACTCCCCCGCCGCCGCGGCCACCTGCTCACCCGAGCGGATGTCCTTCACCTCGTCGGCGGCGCCGTCGACCCCGGGGAACCAGACGTACGGGATGCCCCGCCGCTCGGCGTACCGGATCTGCTTGCCGAACTTCGCCGCGCTCGGCGACACCTCGGTCGGCACGCCCCGGCTGCGCAGCGCCTCGGCCACCCGGTTGCTCGCCGGCCGCTGCTCCTCGCTGGTCACCGCGACCAGGACGCAGGTCGGCACGTCCCGCGACACCGACAGCGCTCCGGCGCCGAAGAGCAGCCCGAGCAGCCGGGTCACCCCGATCGAGATGCCCACCCCCGGGAAGCGGGCGGCGCCGGAGCTGGCCAGGTTGTCGTACCGGCCGCCGGAGCAGATCGAGCCGAACCGCTCGTAGCCGATCATCTGCGTCTCGTAGACGGTGCCGGTGTAGTAGTCCAGGCCACGGGCGATGCGCAGGTCGGCCACACAGAGCCCCGGCGAGTGCGCGGCGGCGGTCTCGACCACCCGGACCAACTCCTCGACGCCCTCGTCGAGCAGCGGGTCGGTGACGCCCAGGGCGCGTACCGCGTCGGCGAAGGAGGCGTCCGGCGCGGAGATCTCGGCCAGCGCCAGGACGGCCTTGGCCTGCGCCTCGCTCGCCCCGGCGGTCTGCGCCAGCAGCTCGGTCACCTTCGCCGGGCCGATCTTGTCGAGCTTGTCCACCGCGCGCAGGGCCGCCTCGGGGTCGGACAGCCCGATGCCCCGGTAGAAGCCCTCGCAGATCTTGCGGTTGTTGACCTGGATCCGCACCGGCGGGATCGGCAGCGAACGCAGCGCGTCGCCGATGACCAGCGGCATCTCCGCCTCGTGGTGCGGGGCCAGGGTGTCGCGGTCGACGATGTCGATGTCGGCCTGGAGGAACTCGCGGTAGCGCCCCTCCTGCGGCCGCTCGCCCCGCCACACCTTCTGGATCTGGTAGCGGCGGAACGGGAACTGCAACTTGCCGGCGTTCTCGAGCACGTAGCGGGCGAACGGCACGGTCAGGTCGAAGTGCAGACCGAGCGCGTCGTCGCCGGCCGGCCCGTCGGTGTCGGCCTGCAGGCGCCGGATCAGGTAGACCTCCTTGGAGGTCTCGCCCTTGCGCAGCAGCTGGTCCAGCGGCTCCACCGCGCGGGTCTCCAGCGGGGCGAAGCCGTACAGCTCGAAGGTGTCGCGGATCCGCTCCAGGACGTACTGCTCGATCATCCGCTGCGCGGGCGTCCACTCCGGGAAGCCGGAGATGGGCGTGGGCTTGCTCATGATGCTCCGTTCGGCGTCCGCGCGTCGCGCGGGAAAGGTCGTCGGTGCGGCCGTCGGGGCCGGCGCGGGCCGGTCAGAGGCCGCGGGCGGGGGCCGCCGGTCGCGCGCCGCCACCCGCCACCTCGACGAGGTACGGGTTGGTCGCGCGCTCGCGGCCGATGGTGGTCGCGGGGCCGTGGCCGGGCAGTACGACGGTGTCGTCGGCCAGCGGGAGGATCTTGTCCCGGAGGCTGTTGACCATCCTCGTCATGCTGCCACCCGGCAGGTCGGTGCGGCCGATCGAGCCGGCGAACAGGACGTCACCGGAGAGGCAGAGCTGATCCGCCTCCCACGGCGAGCCGGCGGCCGGCAGCCGGAACAGCACCGACCCGCCGGTATGGCCCGGAGCGTGGTCGACGGTGATCTCCAGCCCGGCGAGGGCGAGCGTGGCGCCGTCGGTCAGCTCGGCCACGTCCTCCGGCTCGGTGTACGGCAGCCGCCCGCCGAAGAGCGCGCTGAGGTCCGCCGACAGCCCCTTGGCCGGGTCGGCGAGCATCTCCCGGTCGCCGGGGTGCACGTACGCGGTGATGCCGCGCGCGCCGCAGACCGGCGCGACCGAGAACGTGTGGTCGAGGTGGCCGTGGGTGAGCAGGACGGCGGCCGGGTGCAGCCGGTGCTCGGCCAGCAGGGCGTCGAGCCGGTCGAGCACCCCGATGCCGGGGTCGACCACCACGCACTGCTCCCCCGGCGCGGCGGCGACCACGTAGCAGTTGGTGCCGAAGGCGTCCGCGGGAAAGCCGGCCACGAGCACGTCCGCTCCCCTTCCGTCGATCCTGTCCTCTGTCGCCAGCCTATCGGGCGGCGCGACCCGGTTCCGCGCGTCCGTCCCAGCCGTCCCACGAGGCACACCGCCCGCGCCCCGGCCGGCCCCGGCGCGGGCACAGTGACTCGTTCCGATAACACAGCCCGGACCTCGTACACCACTTTCCCAGCCGGTAGCCGTACACTCTGGCGGGCGTGTGGCGTGGCGCACCGCCATCGAACGGGCGCGGGACGCCCGACCACCGGTGACGACCAGGGTAGAGGAAGGGGAGCACGGGTGGCTTCCAGCAGGGACCGGCAGCGCAAACTGGCGCGCGCCAAGCTCGACCGGCAGCTCGCCCGCCGGGCCGCCGCCGCCAGACGTCGTCGGCAGATCCAGGCCGGCGTCGGCGTCGCCGTCGTCCTCATGCTGATCGTGGCCGGCTCGGCGTGGGCGCTCGGTGCCTTCGACGACGAGCCGAAGGAGAACACGGCCGCCGAGGACGTCTGCCTGTGGACGCCCCAGGATGCCACCGCGAACACCAACCTCAAGGACGTCGGCACCCCGGCCACCAAGGACCTGCCGACCGACGGCGTACGCCCGATGACGATCACCACCAACCAGGGTGCGCCGATCACCGTCGAGCTGGACCTGGCCGGCGCCCCCTGCGCGGCGGCGAGCATCGCCCACCTCGCCAGCCGGTCGTTCTACGACAACACCAAGTGCCACGAGATCACCGCCGAGGGCGCGGTGCGCTGCGGCGACCCGAGCGGCACCGGGCTCGGCGGCCCCACCTACTCGTTCTACGACGAGAACGTCCCCACGGCGCCGTCACCCTCGGCCAGCCCCGCGGCCGGGCAGCCCGCGACCTACCCGAAGGGCACGGTCGCGATGATCGCCAACCCGCCGGGCGTCAACGGCAGCCAGTTCCTGATGTTCTTCAAGGACTTCACCACGGCCGACCCGAAGTACCCGGTCATCGGCCGGGTCACCGGCGGGATCGACGTGGTGGCGAAGATCGGTGCCACGCCGACCGTGGACAATGGGACGGGGGCCAAGGTCAAGCCCAAGGACGACGCCGTGGTCGTGCAGAGCCTGACCGTCGGTGAGCCCGTGGCGCAGGCGACCCCGGCGCCCGCGCCGTCCGCTTCGGGCACTCCGGCGGCCAGCCCGAGCGCCGGCTGACCCGGCCGCCCCACCCACCTCAGCGGCACCGACCGCGCACAGACAGCCCAGGAGGATCCAGGCGTGACGTCCACCAGAGAGCGGCAGCGCGCGGCGGCGCGCGCCCGGCTCGAGAAGGAGATGGCCGAGCGCGCGGCCAGGGCCCGCAAGCGCCGGCAGACCCAGACGATCGTGGGGGCAGCTTCCGTCCTGGTCCTCGTCGTCGCCGGCACGGTCTGGCTCGTCACCACCCTCGGCGGCGACGACGACAAGACCGACACCGCCGGCCCGGGCGCCGGCAACGTGCAGTGCGCCTGGACCGAGATCCCCACCGACCAGCGGACCAAGCAGATCAAGGACGTCGGGCTGCCGGCCGTGCAGCAGTCGGCCACGGGCACCCAGACGATGACGATCGACACCAACCTGGGCCCGATCACCGCCACGATCGACCGGTCGGCGGTGCCCTGCACCGCGGGCAGCTTCACCCACCTGGCGGAGAAGAAGTTCTTCGACAACAGCAAGTGCCACCGGCTGGTGACCGAGGGCATCAAGGTGCTCCAGTGCGGTGACCCGAGCGCGACCGGCAAGGGCTGGCGGGAGACCGACGGCACCGGCGGCCCGAGCTACCGGCTCGCCGAGGAGAACCTGCCCACCGACAAGCGGCCCCCGTACCCGGAGGGCGTCATCGCGATGGCCAAGTCGAGCGAGCCGGGCAGCACGGGCAGCCAGTTCTTCATCGTCTACGGCGACTCGCCGCTGGACCCGAACTACACCGTCCTGGGCACCATCACCGGCGGCATGGACCTCGTGAAGCAGGTCGCGGCGGCGGGCGACGACAAGGCGTTCGCGCAGCAGGCCGGCGGTGGCCACCCGAAGAAGGAAGTCACGATCAAGACGCTCACCATGAGCGCCCCCCAGGGCTGACCCACACCCCTGTCGTACGACGAGCGCCCGCCGGCACCGCCGGCGGGCGCTTCGCTTCGCGCCTTCCACCCCGGCCCCGGTGTCGCCTGCGGGCCCTGCCCCTTCGGAACCTCGCGGTGGATGCGGCAGGGCCGCCCCCGGCCCGGTCAGATGCCGGGTCGGGGGCGCGGGTGTGCGGACCCGGCACACCCGATCCGGCTCATGGCACAGCAGCGGGTCCAGCGGCAGGCCCGGCGGGTCAGGCGCCGGAGGTGACGCGGTAGGCGTCGAAGACGCCGTCGACCTTGCGTACCGCCGCCAGCAGGTGGCCCAGGTGCTTCGGGTCGGCCATCTCGAAGCTGAACCGGCTCACCGCCACCCGGTCGCGGGTGGTGGTGACCGTCGCGGAGAGGATGTTCACCCGCTCCTCGGAGAGCACCCGCGTCACGTCGGCGAGCAGCTTGTGCCGGTCCAGCGCCTCGACCTGGATGGCGACCAGGAACGTCGACGCCGAGGTGAGCTTCCAACTCACCTCGACCACCCGCTCGGCCTGCGCCCGCAGGTCCTCGGCGTTGGCGCAGTCGTCGCGGTGCACGCTGACCCCGCCGGAACGCGTGACGAAGCCGAAGACCGAGTCCGGCGGCACCGGCGTGCAGCAGCGGGCCAGCTTGATCCACACGTCGCTGACCCCGCGTACGACCACGCCGGGGTCGGCGCTGCTCTGCCGGCTGCGCGGGGGCCGGGTGGCGACGGCGGTCTCGGCGATGTCCTCCGCCGCGCCCTCCTCGCCGCCGTACGCGGCCATCAGCTTCTGCACCACCGACTGGGCGGAGACCTGGCTGTCGCCGACGGCGGCGTAGAGGGAGGCCACGTCGGCCAGGTGCAGGTCCCGGGCGATCGCCATCAGCGCGTCGGAGGTGAGCATCCGCTGCAACGGCATGCCCTGCTTGCGCATCGCCTTGACGATCGCGTCCTTGCCGGCCTCGATCGCCTCCTCGCGCCGCTCCTTGTTGAAGTACTGCCGGATCTTCGTCCGCGCCCGCGGGCTCTTGACGAAGCCCAGCCAGTCCTGCGTCGGCCCGGCCGTGTCGGACTTCGAGGTGAAGATCTCGATCACGTCGCCGTTGGACAGCGTCGATTCGAGGGGCACCAGCTTGCCGTTGACCCGCGCCCCGATGCACTTGTGCCCGACCTCGGTGTGCACCGCGTACGCGAAGTCCACCGGCGTCGACCCCGTCGGCAGTGGGATGACGTCACCCTTCGGGGTGAAGACGTACACCTCCTGGCTGGACAGGTCGAAGCGCAGCGCGTCGAGGAACTCGCTCGGGTCGGCCGCCTCCCGCTGCCAGTCCAGCAGCTGACGCAGCCAGGTCATCTCGTCGATGTGCGCGGGCGGGCCGACGATCTGGGTGCCCTTGTGCTCCTTGTACTTCCAGTGCGCGGCGATGCCGAACTCGGCGGTGCGGTGCATGGCGTACGTGCGGATCTGCATCTCCACCGGCTTGCCGGTGGGCCCGATGACCGTCGTGTGCAACGACTGGTACATGTTGAACTTGGGCATCGCGATGTAGTCCTTGAACCGGCCCGGCACCGGCTGCCAGTTGGCGTGGATGACGCCCAGCGCCGCGTAGCAGTCCCGCACCGTGTCGACCAGGATCCGCACCCCGACCAGGTCGTAGATGTCGTTGAAGTCGCGGCCTCGGACGATCATCTTCTGGTAGATCGAGTAGAGGTGCTTCGGCCGCCCGGTGGTCTCCGCCTTGATCTTGGCGGCCTTCAGGTCGGTCTGCACCTTCTGCGTCACCTGGCGCAGCAGCGCCTCCCGCTGCGGCTGGTGCTCCCCGATGAGGCGGTTGATCTCCTCGTAGCGCTTCGGGAAGAGCGTGCCGAAGGCCAGGTCCTCCAGCTCCCACTTGATCGTGTTCATACCCAGCCGGTGGGCCAGCGGGGCCAGGATCTCCAGCGTCTCCTTCGCCTTCTGCTCCTGCTTGGGGCGGGGCAGGAAGGTGAGGGTACGCATGTTGTGCAGCCGGTCGGCCAGCTTGATCACCAGCACCCGCGGGTCCTTGGCCATCGCGACGACCATCTTGCGGATCGTCTCGGCCTTGGCCGCGTCGCCCAGCTTGACCTTGTCGAGCTTGGTCACCCCGTCGACCAGCAGCGCCACCTCGCCGCCGAAGTCGGCGCGCATCTGGTCGAGGGTGTATTCGGTGTCCTCGATGGTGTCGTGCAGCAGCGCGGCGATCAGGGTGGTGGTGTCCATGCCCAGGTTGGCCAGGATCGTGGCCACCGCGAGCGGGTGGGTGATGTAGGGGTCGCCGGACTTGCGGTACTGCCCGGAGTGCCAGCGGGCCGCCGTGTCGAAGGCGCGCTGCAACAGCCGCGCGTCCGCCTTGGGGTGGGCGTCCCGGTGGGTCGAGATCAGCGGCTCCAGCACCTCGCTGACCTGCGAGGACTGCCACGGTGCGTTGAACCGCGCCAGCCGCGCCCGGACCCTGCGGCCGGTGGGCGCGGTGGAGAGCGCGAAACCGGCGCTCGGGACGGGGTCGCCGACGCCGTCGGACGGGAACGGAAGCACGACCCCCTCGGCCGTCGTGGCCGGCGTGTCGGGGCGTACGGACTCGGCCGTGCCGGTCGCGCCGGGGCCCGTCTCCGGGGCCTGTGCGTCACCTGGTGCGGTCACCGAGCCGTCCGCGTCGCCTGTCGGGTACACCGTGCCCTCCACCGGAGGGGCGACATCGTGGGACACCGGCCTCCTCACCGCTCGCCGGGAAAACACCGACCGTGCGCCGGCCGGCCTGGTCTCGCGCCGCCCGGACGGGTCCCGCCCGGTCAGCAAAGGGCAATGCTACCCGCACGCACGGTGCCCCGCCGCTCCGCCGGACGGTCCGCACCGGGTCCGCCCGACGGTCGGCCGGGTCAAACGGTCAGCAGGGCATGCACCGGGCGCGGGGCCAGCCGCTCCCGGCCGCCGAGGAACGCGAGCTCCAGCAGGACTGTGAAGCCGGCCACGCTGCCGCCGGCCCGCTCCACCAGGCCCAGCGTCGCCTCGGCGGTGCCGCCGGTGGCCAGCACGTCGTCGACCACCAGCACCCGACGCCCGGCCGTGAAGGCGTCCTCGTGCACCTCCAGCGTGGCCTCGCCGTACTCCAGCGCGTAGGAGGCCGAGTGGGCCGCTCGGGGCAGCTTGCCGGCCTTGCGCACCGGCACCACGCCGACCCCGGTCGCGTACGCGATGGCCGCCGCGACCACGAACCCGCGCGCCTCGATGCCGACGACCACGTCGAACGAGCCCCGCCCGTGGTACGCGACGATCCCGTCGATCACCTCGCGGAAGACGTCGCCGTCGGCGAACAGCGGCATCAGGTCCTTGAACAGGACACCGGGCTTCGGGAAGTCGGGCACGTCGAGCACCCGGCTCGCGACCAGCGCGGCGGTGTCCGGGCCGCTGTCTCCCCGTGCCACGGTGCTGTGGGTCTCCGTCACGGCAGTTCCGCTTCCCTTCACGACGACGGCGTCCTGCATGCTGCTCGCACAGCATGAAGGACGCCGTCGGATCGGTTCCTACCGGGTCTGCCCGGCCCGGCTCAGCGCCGCTTGCCGCCACCCGGCCGGTTGCCACCGCCGCCGGCCGGTCGGCCGCCCCGGGCCCCGGTCGGCCGCTTTCCGGCCGGTCGGGCACCCACCCGGGGCGCGGCGCCGGCCAGCGCGGCCGACTCCGCGTCGACCGGCTCGTCGTCGGACTCGTCGCTCCGGGGAGCGGCGCCCTTCGGGGTGACCTCGCCCCGGGCGACAGCGCCCCGGCGGGCCAGCACGCGCTTGTTGTGCGCCTGGATGCGCGGCTCGTAGTTCTTGAGCAGCACCAGCAGCGGCGTGGCCAGCAGGATCGAGGTCAGGAACGCCACCGCCATACCGACGAAGAGCACCAGGCCGAGGTCCTTCAGCGTGCCCGCGCCGAGCAGGCCGGCGCCGATGAAGAGCAGACCACCGACCGGCAGCAGCGCGACCACCGACGTGTTCAGCGACCGCATGAGGCTCTGGTTGATCGCCAGGTTGGCCGCCTCGCCGTACGTCTGGTTGTTGTTCGCGGTGATGCCGCGGGTGTTCTCCTGCACCTTGTCGAAGACCACCACCACGTCGTAGAGCGCGAAGCCCAGGATGGTGAGGAAGCCGATGACCGTCGACGGGGTGACCTCGAAGCCGACCAGCGAGTAGATGCCGGCGGTGAGGATCAGGTTCATGATCAGCGAGGAGACGGCCGCGACCGCCATCCGCCACTCGAAGCGCAGAACCAGGTAGATCATCACCACCGCGATGAAGATGACCAGACCGAGCAGCGCCCGGGACGTGACCTGGCTGCCCCACGCCTCGCTGACCTGGTTGCCGCTGATGGTGGCCGCGTCGATGCCGAACTCCTCGGCGATCTCGGCCTTGACGGCGTTGGCCTGCTCGGTGTCGAGCTGGGTGGTGCGCACCTCGTAGAAGTCGCCGCCGGTGCCGCCGACCTTCTGCGTGGTGACCACGTGGGCACCGTCGCCGGCCGTGCCGAGCGCCTCTTCCACCTTCGCCTCGGTCTGCTCCAGCGTGCCGACGCTGGCCGGGATCTGGAACGAGTTGCCGCCGGCGAACTCGATGCCGAGGCTGAAGCCGCGCAGCCCGAAGCTGAGCACCGCCAGCAGGATCAGCCCGAGCGCGACGCCGAACCAGAGCTTGCGCCGGCCGACGATGTCGAGGCCTGCCTCACCGCGGTAGAGGCGGCTCGCGAGACCACTCTTGGCAGCCATCTCAGGCCTCCTTGGCGCGCGGGTTGCGGGACGTGGTCGGCTCGACCGTCCGGGGTGGCAGCGCCCGGCCGAGACCGCTGACCCGTGGGGACAGGAACGCGGAGGTGCGGGCGAACATCGTCATGATCGGGTGTCGGAAGAGGAAGACCACGACGAGGTCCAGCACCGTGGCCAGGCCGAGCGCGAAGGCGAAGCCCTTCACCGCGCCGACCGAGACCACGTAGAGCACCACGGCCGACATCAGCGTGATCGCGTTGGCCGAGATGATCGTGCGGCGGGCCCGGATCCAGGCGCGCGGCACGGCGCTGCGCGGGCTGCGTCCCTCGCGGATCTCGTCCTTGAGCCGCTCGAAGTAGATGACGAACGAGTCCGCCGCCACACCGAGTGAGACGATCATGCCGGCGATGCCGGCGAGGGTGAGGGTGAAGCCGATCTGCCGGCCGAGCACCACCAGCGCGCCGAAGACCAGCAGCGCCGAGAGGATCAGGCTCAGGAAGATGACGGAGCCGAGCAGGCGGTAGTAGAAGAACGAGTAGATGATGACCAGCGCCATGCCGATGCCCGCCGCGAGCAGACCCGCCCGCAGGTGGCTGGCACCCAGGGTGGCGGTGACGTTCTGCTGCTCCTGCGCCTCGAAGGTCACCGGCAGCGCGCCGTAGCGCAGCTGACCGGCCAGCGTGCTGGCGTCCTTCTGGGTGAAGTTGCCCGTGATCTGCGAGTTGCCCGTCAGCACGCCCTGGATCTCGGGCGAGGAGACGATCTCGTTGTCCAGCACGACGGCGACGCGGCACTTGCCGTCCTGGCCGAGCGCGCTGGCGTCGCAGGCCTGGCCCTCGTTGTTGAACGCCTCGCGGGTCAGGTTGGTCCACTTGGTCTGGCCGTCGCCCGTGAAGTCGAGGCTCACGACCCACTGGCTGGTCTGGTCCAGCACCGCGCTGGCGCCCTTGACGTCGGTGCCCAGCACCTTCGCCTGGTCGAGCAGGTACTTCGCGACGCCGTCCTCACAGGCCACCACCTGCTGGTCGGCGGCCGAGATCGAGGCCGGCGGGCGCTTGTCGAGCTGGGCGCAGCTGATCTGCGGCACGTTGAACTGCATCGCCGCCGGCAGCACCGCGACCTCACGCGCGTCCAGGGCGGCGAACGGCTTCAGCTTCTCGGCCAGCGACGGGTCGGCGGTCAGGTCGGCCGGGGCCTGCAGGCCGCTCGCGGCGGCCCAGGAGGCGGCGCCGACCTTCTGCTCGACGGCCTTGCGCTGCTCCTCGATGCTCTGCGGGGCGGGCTCGCCGCTGGCGCTCGGCGACGGCGCCGCGGCGCTGGGCGAGGCGGACGCGCTGGGCGAGGCCGACGCGCTCGGGGTCGGGGCCGATCCACCCTGACCGCCACTCGGCGACGGGGTCGCCTTCGCCGCGGCGCTGGCCGACGGGGCGGCGCTGCCGGAGGGCTTCGCGCTGCCCGACGGGGCCGGGGTCGCGCTGCCGGACGGGGCCGGGGTCGCGGTGGGCGCCGGGGCGGCGGTCGCACCGCTGCCGTCGGCGGCCTTGAGCACCTTGCGGAAGCGCAGCTCGGCGGCGCTGCCCACCTCGGTCAGGTCGCGGTTCTCACCGGGCAGGGAGATCACGATGTTGCGGTTGCCCTCGGTGACCACCTCGGCCTCGGCGACGCCGAAGGCGTTGACCCGGCTCTCGATGATCTGGCGGGCCTCTTCGAGGTTCTCCGCCGTCGGGGCCTGGCCGCCGATGCTGTTGGTCGCCTCGAGCGTCAGCCGGGTGCCGCCGACGAGGTCCAGGCCGAGTTTGGGCTCGAGCCGGTCCTTCCACCCGCCGCTGGCGCCGCCCGCGAAGAACACCAAAAGATAGAGGACGACGAAAATGAGCCCGAGCACGGCCAGTTGCCGTCCGGGGCGCATCTGTCCCTGAGGTGGTGCCACGGCTGTCCTGTCTCCCTGTACGGTCGCGCCGCTGGTGGCGGCGGGTGTCGGCCGGTCCGGCCGGCGGTTCCGACGGGCCGGCGTCGGAGGCCGACATCCCGGCTCCGGGACCCGGCGCGGGAGCGTCGAGCGGAACGGGACAAGCCGGCTTCCGGCGTCGGGCCCAACTATCCAGTTTTCACGTCGTCTCCGCTGCCCCGTCGGGCGAAGTCGTCACCGGCGAACCGGCGACCAGACCCGGGCGGGACGGGAGCGATCGTCACTCCTTGACGACGTCCGCGTCCTCGGTGACCGGCTCGTCGGCCGGGCGCTCCGCCTGGCTGACCACCCGGGCGATGGCCGGACGGGCGTACCGGGTCTGCACACCGGGCGCGACCTCGAGCAGGACGGTGTCGTCGTCCACTCCGGTGACCGTGCCGTAGAGCCCGCCGATCGTGACCACCTCGTCGCCGGGGGCGAGGGCGGACTGCATGGCTTCCGCCTCACGGCGGCGCTTCTGCTGGGGGCGGATCATCATGAAGTACATGACGCCGAAGAGCAGAGCGATCATGAGGATCGGCGTCAGGCTGCCGGCACCCCCGCCGCCCTCTGCTGCGTAAAGCACGGTGAAAGACCTTCCCATTGGCCTCCGGCCCGACGCGGGCGCGTCGGAGCGGAGGCGGATTCTCACGTCCTGTACAGACCGGCGCGAGTCTAATCCCTGCACCTGGGAACGCCGAATGCGGCACAGATCACGTTCACATCACGGATGATCTACATCCGTCGAGAACAGATCGGGCACCGCAGGAGCATTCGCGCCAAATGTACCATTTGGCGGCGTGCGGCCCAGGTGCCGCCAGGCGGCCTCGGTGGCGACCCGGCCGCGCGGCGTACGGGCCAGCAGGCCGGCCCGCACCAGGAACGGCTCGCACACCTCCTCGACCGTGTCCGGCTGCTCGCCCACCGCGACGGCCAGCGTCGACAGGCCGACCGGCCCGCCCCGGAAGGAGTCGACCAGCGCGGTCAGCACCGCCCGGTCCAGCCGGTCCAGCCCCAGCGCGTCGACGTCGTACACAGTCAGGGCAGCCCGGGCCGTCTCCAGGGTGACCACGCCGTCGGCCCGGACCTCGGCGAAGTCACGGACCCGGCGCAGCAGGCGGTTGGCGATCCGGGGCGTGCCCCGGGACCGGCCGGCCACCTCGGCGGCGCCGTCGTCGGTGATCGGCACCCCGAGGATGCGGGCCGAGCGGCGCAGCAGCACCTCCAGGTCGGCCGGGGAGTAGAAGTCGAGGTGCGCCACGAAGCCGAACCGGTCGCGCATCGGCCCGGTGAGCAGGCCGGCACGGGTGGTCGCGCCGACCAGGGTGAACGGCTCGACGTCCAGCGGGATCGCCGTCGCGCCCGGCCCCTTGCCGACGATCACGTCGACCCGGAAGTCCTCCATCGCGCTGTAGAGCAGCTCCTCGGCCGGCTTGGCGATCCGGTGGATCTCGTCGATGAAGAGCACGTCGCCCTCGGCGAGGCTGGTCAGGATCGCCGCCAGGTCGCCCGAGCGCTCGATCGCCGGGCCGCTGGTCACCCGGATGCCCGAGCCCAGCTCGGCGGCGACGATGTTGGCCAGGGTCGTGTTATGGACGACGAGGTCGTTCACGGTGAAGGTGTGGTCGCCATCGACCGTCAGGCATCGGCATTCATGCAGGCCCGCCGGCTCCACGGAAGTGACGCGGTCGGCGGCGAGCTGCTCCTCGAAGCGGTCACGTCGAGGGGCCCACTCCGCGAGCCTCAAGCCCCGCTCGCCGATCACCGTGACGCGTTGCACGAACCTCGCGACGTCGTCCTGACTCGTGATGCTCAGCCGCCACGACTCGTGCGGTCTGCCCTGGTAGCGGCCCCGCTTGAGTTTCAGACGTGACTGGACACCGATGCGCAGCAGCAGGTGCTGGACATCCGCGAGCAGGTCCCGCGAGACGCTGTAGTATTCGACGACCAGGTCGTAGCGGTCGCGGCCGCGTCGGCTGACCGTTCCGTCGCAGGCGAAGTAGGCGCCGAGGAACGCCGCCACCTGCCACGCGTCACCGCGGTAGACGAACTCAGGCACGCGCTTCTGCCAGGCGTTCTTGTCCAACAGACCGTGCTCGGTCAACCAGGGCCGGAGGCCCGAGATACGGATGACCGAGCTCCGGGCGCTGTTGGGCCTGGTGCGGTGGCCCAGGCCCAGCCGCTCACAGGTCGAGCGGAAATCGGCGAGGACATCCTCGTCACCGCCGGTGAAGGTGACCTGGTTGGTCGTGCAGCCGTCCCCGACGAGGTAGCCCGCGAGCTTGTACTCGCTGGTGTCCTCGGCCCCGTCGGCGACCAGGTCGGGACGAAGCACGTTGGCGAGATAGTCGTTCTCGGTGAGGTCGCCGGCCTTCGTCCACCCTTCGGTGGTCCAGAACGGGTGATCCGGCGCGGCGACGACCTCCCGGCCGCTGGTCGTCCGGATCCGGACCGAGTCCAACTGACCCTGCTCGTGGACGGCGGTCACCGTCGCGCCCTCGCCGGTACGGGTGATGACCCGGTCACCGACGACGATGTCGCCCAGACGGCGTCGAGAACCATCCTCCAGCAGCACCAAGGCGTCGACGGACACGGGTTTACCCAGGCCCGGGGGGCCCGAGAGGAGGATGTGGTCGGGCGGGGCGCCGCGCCGCATCGCGCCCTGCAGCAGCAGGTCGAGCTGGTCGCGCACCCGGTGCTGGGCGATGAACTCCTCCAGCCGCTTCGGCCGGACGGTGGCCTCCGCGTCCAGGTCGGCGTCGTGCACGTAGGCGGAGACGAGCCCGCCGTCGGGCCCCGTCACCGGGTGCGGCCCAGCAGCCGGATGGCCTGCTTGAGCAGGACCGGCACCGGCGGAACCTCACCGTCGACGGTCTCCGCCACGGCGGCCACCGCCTGGTCGGCCTGCCCGGCCGTCCAGCCGAGCCCGACCAGCGCCTGCCGGACCTGCTCGGGCCAGGCCCCGCCGGTGACCCCGGCCGCGCCGTCGGCGCCGACCGGCACCGGGCCGACGCGGTCGCGCAACTCCAGGACCAGGCGCTCCGCGCCCTTCTTGCCGATGCCGGGCACCCGGGTCAGCGCGGCCGTGTCGGCGTTGGCGATCGCCTTGCGTACGGCGTCGGGGGTGTGCACTGCCAGCACGGCCTGGGCCAGCCGGGGGCCCACGCCGCTGGCGGTCTGGAGCAGCTCGAACAGCTGCTTGGCGTCGTCGTCGGCGAAGCCGTAGAGGGTGAGCGAGTCCTCGCGCACGACCAGGCTGGTGGCCAGCCGGGCGGGCTGACCGACCCGCAGGTCGGCGAGGGTGCCCGGGGCGCACTGCACCGCCAGCCCCACCCCGCCGACCTCCACCACGGCGTGGTCCGGACCGGTCGCGGTCACCACCCCGCGCACGCTGGCGATCATCTGGCTCCTCCTCGTCGTACCCGGTCGGCCGCGGCGGCCAGCTTGGAGCGCGTCCCGCCGCGCCACACGTGACAGATGGCCAGGGCGAGGGCGTCGGCCGCGTCGGCCGGCCGCGGCGGCTCGGCCAGCCGCAGCAGCCGGGTGACCATGGCGGTCATCTGCGCCTTGTCGGCCTGACCGGAACCGGTCACGGCCGCCTTCACCTCGCTGGGCGTGTAGGTCTGCACGGGCAGCCCGGCGCGGGCGCCGGCGAGCACGGCGATCCCGCTGGCCTGGGCGGTGCCCATCACCGTACGGACGTTGTGCTGGCTGAACACCCGCTCGACGGCGACGCTGTCGGGCCGGTGTTCGGCTACCAGGTCGGTGAGCGAACGGTCCAGGTGCAGCAGGCGCTGCGGCAGCTCGTCGGCCGGGTCCGTGTAGACGACGTAGTAGGCGACCAGCGTGCAGGGCCGCCCCGGCATGCCCTCGACCACGCCGACCCCGCACCGGGTCAGCCCCGGGTCGACGCCCAGCACCCGCACGCCGCCTCCTCCCCCAGCCGCCAGCAGTACGTGTGTTCGACACCCTACCGAGCCGGGCGACACCCCGCCGCCGGGGACACGCCGGGCGCGCCGACACGCCGGCCGGGGCGCGCGGCGGCCACACACCGCGACCGTCGAGTATGTGTCGCCGCCCCATGTGCGCCCGCACACACAGCTCGTAACTTCATGCGCCATGACGGCAGAACCCGTGGCGGTCCCCCACGTCGTACACGTCGACCTCACCGGTCGTACCGCCCTGGTGACCGGGGGCGGCAGCGGCATCGGCCGGGCCTGTGCGCTGCGGCTGGGCGCCGCCGGCGCCCAGGTCCTGGTGGTGGACCGCAACATCGAGGCGGCCATGGCGGTGGCGGCGGAGGCCGGCGGTCGGGCCGAGGGCGTGGACCTGGCCGACCCGGACGCGGTGGACCGGCTCGACGCCGGCGTGGACATCGTGGTGAACAACGCGGGCCTGCAACACGTCGCGCCGGTGCAGGACTTCCCGGCGGAGCGCTTCTCCTACCTGCACCGCGTGATGGTGGAGGCGCCGTTCCTGATCATCCGTCGCGCGCTGCCGCACATGTACGCCCGGGGCTGGGGGCGGATCGTGAACATCTCCTCGGTGCACGGGCTGCGCGCCTCGCCGTACAAGTCGGCGTACGTCTCCGCCAAGCACGCCCTGGAGGGGCTGTCGAAGGTGGTCGCGCTGGAGGGCGCCCCGCACGGCGTCACCGCCAACTGCGTCAACCCGGCGTACGTGCGCACGCCGCTGGTGGAGAGCCAGATCGCCGACCAGGCGGCCAGCCACGGCATCCCGGAGACCGAGGTGATCGAGAAGATCATGCTGGCGCGGGCGGCCATCAAGCGGCTGATCGAGCCGGAGGAGGTGTCCGAGCTGGTGGCCTACCTCTGCTCGCCGCCGGCGGCGTTCATCACGGGCGCGTCCATCGCCCTCGACGGGGGCTGGACGGCGAACTAGTGGCAAGCCGCACAATGTCGGTCATGTCATCACCGGTGGATTTCCTGGAGCTGCTCGCCCGCGAGGCCGCCGCGGTGGAGTTCGAGGGGCCGCTCGTCGCCGCGCGCGCCGCCGGGGTGCCGCCCGAGCGGCTCGCGGAGCTGGAGCAGGCCAGGACGGTGGCGCTGCGGGTCCGCGCGCTGCTGGAGCGCCGCCGCCGCCGGGAGGTCGAGCTCTCCGGGCTGTACGACACGGTCAGCGACCTGGCCGGGCTGCGCGACCTGGACGACGTGCTGCGCGCGATCGTGCACCGGGCACGCAACCTGCTCGGCGCGGACGTGGCCTACATGACCCTCGACGACGAGGAACGCGGCGACACGTACATGCGGGTCACCGACGGCTCGGTCTCCGCCCGCTTCCAGCAGTTGCGGCTGCCCATGGGCGCCGGCCTCGGCGGGCTGGTGGCCCAGTCGGGCGCCCCGTACGTCACCGCCAACTACCCGGAGGACGACCGCTTCCACCACACCGGCGAGATCGACGCCGGCGTACGCGAGGAGGGCCTGGTGGCGATCCTCGGGGTGCCGCTGCGGCTCGGCTCGACGTCGATCGGGGTGCTCTACGCGGCCAACCGCTCGGCCAGACCGTTCGTCCGGGAGGAGGTGGCACTGCTGGTGTCCCTCGCCGCGCACGCGGCGGTGGCGATCGACACCGCACGGCTGCTCGCGGAGACGCGGGCGGCGCTGGACGAGCTGTCGGCGGCGAACACCACCATCCGCGCGCACAGCAGCTCGGTGGAGCGGGCCGCGGCCGCGCACGACCGGATGACCGCGCTGGTGCTGCGCGGCGGCGGGGTGGAGGACGTCGCCTCGGCGGTCACGGACGTGCTCGGCGGGGCGCTGCTGGCGCTCGACGCGGAGGGCCGGCTGCTGGCCCGGGTCGGCGAGATCGAGGAGCCGGACCGGGCGGACATGGTGGAGGCGGTGGCCGCGTCGCGTACGGAGGGCCGCAGCGTGCGCCGGGGGCCGCTCTGGTACGCCGCCGTGGTGGCCGGGGCGGAGAACATGGGCGCGCTGGTGCTGCGCCCCGACGGTGAGATCGTCGACGCCGACCAGCGGATCCTGGAGCGGGCGTCGCTGGTGACGGCCCTGCTGCTGCTGTTCCGGCGTACCGTCGCCGAGGCGGAGGGGCGGGTCCGGGGCGAGCTGCTCGACGACCTGATCGCCCGGCCGCTGCGGGACACGGACGCGCTGCGCAGCCGGGCCCGCCGCCTCGGCGTGGACCTGGACGCGCCGCACGTGCTGGTGGCGGTCGGCGACGACGCGATCGCCACGACCGGCTCGGCCCGGCAGCGGGTGCTCTCCTGGGCCACCACGTACGCCTCGACGCGGGGCGGGCTGGCGGCGGCCCGCGACGGGCGGGTGGTGCTGATGCTGCCCGGACGGGACGCGGGCGGCAGCGCCCGGGCGGTGGCCCGGGACCTGTCACGGGTGACCGGCCGACCGGTGACCGCCGGGGCGAGCGGCCCCTCGACGGGCCCGGCGTCGCTGGCCGCGACGTTCGCCGAGGCGGAGCGCTGCCTGACGGCGCTGGGCGCGCTGGGCCGGGCGGGGCAGGGCGCGAGCACCGCCGAGCTGGGTTTCGTCGGGCTGCTGCTGGGCGCGGTCGGCGACGGCGGCGACAAGGACGTGGACCGGTTCCTGACCGCCACCGTCGGACCCGTGGTCGACTACGACGCCCGGCGGGGTACGGCGTTGGTGAAGACCCTGGAGGCGTACTTCGGGGTCGGCGGCAGCCTGGCGCGGGCCGCCGAGCTGCTGCACGTGCACGTCAACACGGTCACCCAGCGGCTGGAGCGGGTCGGGCAACTGCTCGGCACGGACTGGCAGAAGCCGGAGCGGGCGTTGGAGGTGCAGCTGGCCCTGCGCCTGCACCGCCTGCGTACGCCCACCGCCTGACCGCCCGCCGGCGGCGCCCGGCCACCGGCCGCCCCGCGCCGGACCGCCGATCTGGCTGACCGCCGGCGTGGCCGCATCGCCGCGCGGCGGGTCCGTCAGCGGGTGCGGATGCCGTCCAGGACGCCGTCGACGATGCACCTGGGCAGGGTCTTCTCGTCGAGGTCGGGGTGCCAGCGCAGGATTCGCTGCACCAGCATCGGGCCGGTCAGCATCGCCATGACCGTCTCGATGTCGAGATCCGCGCGGAGTTCGCCGGAGCGTACGCCGCGCCGCAGCACCTCGCGCATCATCTCCCGCCGGGGCTCGATGATGTTCTGGTAGAGCTCGTACTGCTCGGGGCTGCGGTTGACCTCCGGCACCAGGCAGGGCATGATCCGCGCCGCCCGCGGGTCGATGTGGTGACCGACCGCGCCGACCAGCAGGATCAGGTCGTCGCGCACCGAGTGGCCGGCGGGCTCGGGCGGGGTGCCCTTGAGTCTGCGCAGGGCGTCGCGCAGCAGCGCCTCCTTGCCCGGCCAGCGGCGGTAGATGGTGGCCTTGCCGACCCCGGCGCGGGCGGCGATCGCCTCGATCGAGATCGCCTCGATCGTGCTGCCCTCGGCGAGCAGGTCGAGGGCGGCCTCGACGATCGCCTCGTCCGCGCGGACGCTCCTCGGCCGCCCGGGCGGCCGAGGAGCGTCCGCGCTGGAAGTCATGTCGGACATTGTCCCCGAAGCTATGCGGTCCCGGCCAACTCGGGTTCGCCCACCGGCGCCGGCTGCCCCGCCCGGCTGGCGGAACGGCCGGGCATCCAGCGCAGCACCACGAGGATGCCGAGCGCGGCGATCGCCGCGGCGAGCCCCGCCGCCCAGTGCATCGCGGTCACGAAGGCGTCGTCGGCTACCGCGATCAGGCCCGGCGCCGCCGGCCCGAGCTGGCTCGCCGCGGCGTACGCACCGGAGATCGACTCGCCAGCGGTGTCGCGCGCCCCGGCGGGCAGGTCCCGCAGGGCGGACTCGATGTCGGCGCGGTAGACCGCCGAGAGCACCGAGCCGATCACCGCCACGCCGAGGGCGCCGGCCACCTGCCGGACGGTGTTGCTGACCGCCGATCCGACGCCGGCCTTCTCCCGGGGCAGCGCCGACATGATGGACTCCGTGGCCGGCGGCATGATGTTGGCCATCCCGGTGCCCTGGAGGAAGAAGACCACCAGGACCACCCAGATCGGGGTGGCGGCATCGATCAAGGCGAACGCACCGAGCGCGACCACGGACAGCCCCAGCCCGACGACCGCGACCGCTCTGCCGCCGTACCGGCGGACCATCGCCGCGCTGCCCGGCGCGAAGACGAGCTGGGCCGCCGCGAGGGGCAGGAAGAGCAGGCCGGTCTCCAGCGGGCTGTAACCGCGTACCAGTTGCAGGTAGAACGAGGTGAAGAACATGACGCCCATGGCGGCGAAGAAGCAGAGCCCGACGATGGCCACCGGCGCGGCGAAGCGGGGCACCCGGAACAACCGCACGTCCAGCGACGGGTGGTTGCTGCGCCGCTCGTGCGCCACGAACCAGGCCAGCACCGCGATGCCCCCGACGATCGCCACCCAGACCAGCGGGCGGCCGAAGCCGTGCTCGCCGCCGTCGATGATGCCGTACGTCAGCGCGACCAGCCCGATCACCGACAGCAGCACCCCGACGACGTCGACGCGCCCCGGGTCCGGGTCCCGCGACTCGGGCACCAGCAGCGCCACCAGGATCACGCCGAACGCCACCACCGGCACGTTGATCAGGAAGACCGAACCCCACCAGTAGTGCTCCAGCAGCGCGCCGCCGAGGATCGGGCCGATCGCCACCGCCAGCCCGACCGCGCTGGCCCAGACGCCGATCGCCCGGCCCCGCTCCCTGGGGTCGAAGACGTTGGCGATGATCGCGAGCGTGACCGGCATGATCGCCGCGCCGCCCACGCCCATCAGCGCGCGGGCCGCGACGAGCTGCGCCGGGCTCTGCGCGTACGCCGACAGCAGCGACGCCAGCCCGAACAGCACCAGGCCGACCAGCAGGAAGCGCTTGCGCCCGACGCGGTCACCGAGCACGCCGAAGGTGAACAGCAGCCCGGCGAAGACCAGGGTGTAGGAGTTGATGGACCACTCCAGCTCGCCCTGACTCGCGCCGAGGCCGTGCACGGGATCGGCGAGTGTCCGCAGCGCGACGTTGAGGATCGTGTTGTCCAGGACGACCACGAGCAGGCTGATCACCAGCACCCCGAGGATCGCCCACCTCCTCGGGTGTCCCGTGTTCTCGTGCGGTGGCATCTCCGCGTTCTCCCCCAGTCCCCGTTTCGATACGGGTGAGACTCGCAAATCAGGTGTGAGCGTAGGCGGGTGATTATCGATACGGAACCGGTTCGTATCTTATGTGACGGCGGTCACTTCCGCCTCTCCGTGGGTGCGACTTTCGCTTGTCCCTTTCGGCTGGTGGCGCTGCGCCGGTCGGTTTCTGGGCACCCTGGCGTGGCCCGCCGTGCCCGGCTCCGGGCGGTCAGGCCTGATCCCTGCGCCGGGTACGGCGAGCCACACCCCGTCGGTGCCCACTGCTGCATCCGCCCGCGGCGACTCTCGGTCCCGGTCCGGCCGAGTTCTTGGTCTGGCGAGATCTTGGTAGGAATGCGCCCCTCCAGGGGGCCGTTTTCTACCAAGATCTCGGCGGGCCATCATCTCGGCCCAGATACGTCGACTGTCCAGGTCCGTGGCGAGTGTCGGGTCGGAGTTGGTCGGTTATGTGCCGCCCTGGGTCTGCGCGGGCGGGGATGTCCGGTTCGGGGGTGTGACCGGCCGCATCGTGGGGGCGGAATCGTGGCCGGGGCGGGGTCGTTACACCATGCGTACGACCGAGCAGGGCCAACCCGCTCCGTGCGGGCAGGGGCCATCCGCCTGAGGGAACGAGGCCACCACACCGCCTCGATTCGAGGTGGCGGGCGGGGATCCCCGGGAATGGTGGCGGGCCGGTCGTGGTTACACATGGTCACGGTCGACGAGAGGGCATCCCCCCGCCCCGCGAGACAGCCCGGTTCCGTGGCTGGCGTGACCGATCTGATCTTCCTCCAGTCTCTTGCTGGAGTTTCCCCCTGGAGAGTTCGTTGGGCGCCTGACGGTGCTTGCACCCGCGTGTAGCCGATCCCCCTCGGTGCGTGGGTGTCGACCCCCGAATGGAGCATCTGTGATGAACACGATTCTGCGTAAGAGCGTTCTTGGTGTTGCGGGTCTGGCGTTTGCCGGTGGCGTGTTCGCCGGTCCGGCTGCCGCGCATGCCGCGCCGGTGGTGGAGTCGGTGCCGGTGGCGGTGCAGGCTGACAAGCCGTCGGTCGACAAGGGCAAGCTGGTGCCGCATGGTGTGCAGGGCGCGCAGTCGCGGGTCGACCTGTCCGACGAGCAGGTGGCCAATGTGAAGGCGATCATCGCGGCGACGAAGAAGGCCGGTATGGACGAGCGTGCGGCCGTGGTGTCGATCGCGACCGCGTTGCAGGAGTCGAAGCTGGAGAACCTGGGTCACCTGGGTGACCGCAACGACCACGACTCGCAGGGCCTGTTCCAGCAGCGCCCGTCCAGCGGGTGGGGCACGGTCGAGCAGATCACCGACCCCGAGTACTCCACCACCGCGTTCCTGAAGGGCCTCAAGCAGGTCGACGGATGGCAGGACATGCCCCTGACCAAGGCCGCCCAGACCGTGCAGGTGTCGGCGTACCCGGACCACTACGCCCAGTGGGAGCAGATGGCCGCCGACCTGGTCGCCGAGCACTGGAACAGCTGACACAGACCTTCCACCACAAGGGGGATCGCTGGCCGGCATCCGAACCCGGGGTGCCGGCCAGCGGCACATCCACCGCCGGCCGCCGGGAGAGGGCTCGACGTCAGGTTCCTGGCCGGACGGCGACCGAAGCCACGACGGACCGGTGGCAGCCGGAGCCGACGCCCTGGCCGTTCGTCAGGGGGCGGACGGCTGGCTGAGTCCGTAGATCTGGTTGAGGTCGAGTACGTGGTGCCCGGCCACCGATGCCGTCCGAAGATCGAGCACGAGCACCAGGAACACGTTCGGGGTGTCGCAGGCGATGAGGACGTGCTGATGCGCCCTGTCCGGCATCTGCCACACGTGGGTGACTTCCTCGTCGCTGAAGTCGTGGCCTCCGAGGTCCTCACGGGGAATGGCGTCGAAGTAGGACCAGAAGTCGAACGGGGCAGACTCGTCGACGTTCACCGGCGCCGGTGGTGTGCCGATCGTGGCGGTGAACTCCTCGGCGGTAAGTAGTCGCACGGGCTCATGGTGCCTGGTCCGCTGGCGGGGACGTGGTGTCGCCCCCACGTCCCCGTCAGGGCAGGCAGGAGCGGCGCAGCGCAGGCGGTGACGGCGGCGCGGAGCAGGCGGCGACGGCAGCGGGCAGCGTGGACAGTCGGGTCGCCGGCGCGGCGAGCGGCTCGATCCAGCCCGGGCCGGCGCCGTACACCCGGGTCGCCGGGAAGTCGCGGGCGAAGCGCACCAGGCGGTACGCGCGGCCGGTGACCGGCGTCTGCGCCCAGACCACGACGATGCGCGGGCGGACCCGACGGGCGGCGCTGGCGAGCGCCGTCCACGGCAGCGCCGGGCCGAGCAGCAGACTGCCCCGGGACCGTTCGCGCAGCGCGGCGGCGAGCGCGTGCAGGCCGAGGCAGTGCGTCTCCTGCTCGGCCCCGGCCAGCAGTACGCCGCCGGTGGGCAGCGGCCGGCCCGGTACGCGCCGGAACACGTCCAGGCCGACGCGCACCCCCTCGGCGAGGGCGTGCTCGACGGCGACCTCGATCGCGGTACGCCCGGGCAGTTCGGCCAGCATCGGCACGCAGACCTGCTCCCACAGCGCCGCCGCGCCCCACTCCCCGGCGACCTCGACGACGAGCGCGGCGACCCGGTTGGCGTCGAGGTCGTCGGCGGCCAGCGAGAGCTGCTTGCGTGCGGTCTCGACGGCCTCGACCGGCATGGGTTCTGTCGGCATCAGACGTACCCCCGGGTAGACGTTCACTACCAGGGGGTTCGTCGGGAGGGCCGCGGATGGATGCGCCCGGTCGCAACTACCGGTACCGCGACGCCCCACCTGCGCCGCGCCTTGACGGGTGCCCCTATGGTGATGGGCCCCTCCCGCGAAAGGTGCCGAGCGCATGCCCTTCGGCTTCACTGTTGCGATCATCTTCGCCGTCGGTCTGGTGATCTCCGGCCTGCTCGCCCTGACCGCTCGGAACAGATCGACCAAGCAGACCGCCACCCTGGCGGCGCTCGCCTCCCTCGTCGGCGCGGTCGTGTTCATCGTCGGTTCCAGCGCCCACTCCGTGCCGATCCGCTCGGTCGGCATCGTCACCAGCTTCAACAAGCCGACGGGCAAGGTCACCGGCTCCGGCCTCAAGTGGGTCGCCCCCTGGCATAAGGTCGGCGAGTGGGACGCGGGCCGGCAGAAGTACGACCACATCGGCGGCGACCACTGCGTGCGGGTCCGCACCGGCACCCTCGCCGACGCCTGCGTCGAGGTGCTCGTCGAGTGGCAGGTCAAGCCGGAGAACGCGCCGAAGCAGTTCATGGACTACAAGGGCGACTTCGACAGCTTCCGGGGCCAGCGGGTGGGCGTGCAGCTCGACAGCGCCGTCAACGACGCCTTCGCCACGTACAACCCGCTGGAGAAGATCGACTCGGACACCGGCAGCTTGAACGTGGACCTGAAGCCCTTCGCCGAGAGCATCAAGACCAGCGCGGAGACGCGGCTCGCCAACGACGTCGACATCCTGTCGGTCACGATCACCCGGGTCAACCACGACGACAAGACCGAGGGCAACATCAAGGCTTTCCAGGACAAGCTCGCGCAGACCCGCAACCTGGAGCAGGACCGCAAGAACGCCGCCATCCAGAAGCAGATCACCGAGACGAACGCGAAGGTCGACAAGGTGTCTCGGTGCCTGGAGATCGCCGAGCGCAACGGCAGCAACCCCGGTCTCTGCATCAACCCTGGCATCGTCACCGGCGCCAAGTAATCCCCCGAGCGGCGCTGCCCTCGCCGAGGACGCGCCCCGGTTCAGCCGGTGAGCGCGTCCAGGGCGAGGTCGACGTCCGCCTCGGTGGAGTAGATGTGGAAGGAGGCCCGCACCCGGCCGGCACGGACCGCCGCCCGTACGCCGGCCCGCTCCAGTCGCTGCGCCGCGTCGGGCACCTCCACGGCGACGATGGCGCTCTCCCCCGGCGGGCGGCCCAGCCCGGCGAGGAACCGGTTGGCCAGCGCGACGTCGTGCGCGTACACCGCCGGCACGCCGATCTCGGCGACCAGTTCCAGGGCCGGGGCCGTGCCGATCCAGCTGAACCAGGCCGGTGAGATGTCGAACCGGCGGGCGTCGGCGGCCAGGCGCAGCGGCGGGCCGTAGTAGGAGGCTTGCGGGTCCTCCGCCGCGTACCAGCCGGCGGCGTCGGGGCGCAGCCGCTCACGCAGCGCGGGCGCCAGGTAGGCGAAGGCGGAGCCGCGCGGCGACATCAGCCACTTGTACGCCCCGACCGCGACCGCGTCGGCGAGGCCCGCGTCGAACGGCAGCCAGCCGCACGCCTGGGTGGCGTCTACCGCGACGAGGGCGCCGTGCGCCCGGGCCGCCGCGACGATCTCGGCGTACGGGGCGATCGTGCCGTCGGCCGACTGCACGAGGCTGAACGCGACCAGGTCGGTCTCGTCGTCGATCGCGTCGACGAGCCCGGCCAGCGGCACCGCACGCACCCGCACGCCCCGCTCCTCCTGCACGAGCCACGGGAAGAGGTTGGAGGTGAACTCGACCTCCGGCACCACGACGCTCGCGCCCGCGGGCAGGGCGGCGGCGACCGGGGCCAGCAACTGGGAGACCGTGCTGCCGACCGCGACGTCGGCGGCCGTTACCCCGACCAGTCCGGCGAAGGCGGCCCGCGACCGGTCGGTGGCCCTGCCCCAGTCCTCCCACGACGTGCGCCCGACCCGCCAGTCGGCCAGCGCCTCCTGCACCGCGTCCCACGCCGGATCGGGCGGAAGCCCGTAAGTGGCGGTGTTCAGCCAGCCCGGCTGCGGCTGCGGCTGCCACAGCTTCTGTGCCTGTGTGATCTCCACGCATCCGACGCTAGCCACCCGCGCCGCGTACCGGGACGGCCAATCCGGCGCGCGCGGCCTCGACACCGGTCCCGCCGGCGTCAGCTGACGTTGGCGGGGCCCAGGACGCTCTTCAGGTCGCCCATCAGCGCGGTGGTGGCCGCCACCCGGAACGGGCCCAGCCGCAGGGTGGTGGTCCGGCCGCCGTTGAGCAGCTTGACGTGCACCTCGGTGTCGCCCGGGTGCAGCACCAGGGTCTCCTTGAGCCGCTCCACCAGCGGTGGGGTGCACCGGTGCACCGGGATGGTCAGGGTGACCGGCTTGTTCGCCGGGTTGCTGCTGACGTCCGGCATGGACATGTCCATCGCCATGATCCGGGGGGTGTCGTCGCGCCGGTCCACCCGCCCCTTGACCACCACGATGGCGTCCTCGGCGATGTACTGCCCGATCACCTCGTAGGTGTTGGGGAAGAAGAGTGCCTCCACGCCGCCGGCGAGGTCCTCCAGGGTGGCCGACGCCCAGGCCCGGCCCTGCTTGGTGACCCGGCGCTGCACCCCGGAGAGGATGCCGGCGAGGGTGACCACGGCGCCGTCCGGGACGGTGCCCTCCTCGGACAGGGAGGCGATGGTGCAGTCCGCCGCCGCGCCGAGGACGTGCTCCAGACCGAAGAGCGGGTGGTCGGAGACGTAGAGGCCGAGCATCTCGCGTTCGAAGGCGAGCTTGTCGCGCTTGTCCCACTCCCCCTCGCCGATCACCGGCATCACGGTGGTGCTGCTGGTGTCGGCGTCGCCGAAGCCGGCGCCGAAGAGGTCGTACTGGCCGACGGCCTCCTTGCGCTTGACGTCGGCGTACGCGTCGATCGCCTCCGCGTGCACCGCGAGCAGCGCCTTGCGGGGGTGCCCGAGCACGTCGAACGCCCCGGCCTTGATCAGCGATTCGATGGTCTTCTTGTTGCAGACCACCGCGTCGACCTTCGACAGGAAGTCGTAGAAGTCGGCGTACTCGCCCTTCTCCTCGCGGCACCGCATGATCGCGGCGACCACGTTCGCGCCGACGTTGCGCACCGCGCCGAGGCCGAACCGGATCTCCTTGCCGACCGGGGTGAACGGCCCGGCGGAGGTGTTCACGTCCGGCGGCAGCACCTGGATGCGCATCCGGCGGCACTCCGAGAGGTAGAGCGCCATCTTGTCCTTGTCGTCGCCGACGGAGGTGAGCAGCGCCGCCATGTACTCGGCCGGGTAGTGCGCCTTGAGGTACGCCGTCCAGTACGACACCAGCCCGTACGCCGCCGAGTGCGCCTTGTTGAAGGCGTAGCCGGCGAAGGGGACCAGCACGTCCCAGACCTTCTGGATCGCCTCGTCGGAGTAGCCCCGCTCCCGGCAGCCGTCGCGGAACGGGATGAACTCCTTGTCGAGGATCTCCTTCTTCTTCTTGCCCATCGCCCGGCGCAGCAGGTCGGCCTGGCCGAGGGTGTAGCCGGCGAGGATCTGCGCGGCGCGCTGCACCTGCTCCTGGTAGACGATCAGGCCGTAGGTGGGCGCGAGGATCTCGCGCAGCGGCTCCTCCAGCTCCGGGTGGATCGGGGTGATCTCCTGGAGGTTGTTCTTGCGCAGCGCGTAGTTGGTGTGCGAGTCGACGCCCATCGGGCCGGGCCGGTAGAGCGCGAGGACGGCGGAGATGTCCTCGAAGTTGTCCGGCTTCATCAACCGCAGCAGCGAGCGCATCGGACCGCCGTCGAGCTGGAACACGCCCAGGGTGTCGCCCCGGGCCAGCAGCTCGTACGCGGGCTTGTCGTCCAGCGGCAACGCCAGCAGGTCCAGCTCCTTGCCGTGGTTGAGCTGGATGTTCTTCACCGCGTCGTCGATAATCGTCAGGTTGCGCAGGCCGAGGAAGTCCATCTTCAACAGCCCGAGCGACTCGCACGTCGGGTAGTCGAACTGGGTGATGATGACCCCGTCGGAGTCCCGGCGCATCAGCGGGATGTGGTCGATGATCGGCTCGGCGGACATGATGACGCCGGCGGCGTGCACGCCGGTCTGCCGGATCAGCCCCTCGATGCCGCGGGCGGTGTCGATGACCTTCTTGACGTCCGCCTCGGCCTCGTACATTCCCCGGATCTCGCCGGCCTCGGCGTACCGGGGGTGCTTGGGGTCGAAGATGCCCTCCAGCGGGATGTCCTTGCCCATCACCGCCGGGGGCATCGCCTTGGTGATCCGGTCGCCCACCGCGTACGGGTAGCCGAGCACCCGAGCCGAGTCCTTGATCGCGGCCTTCGCCTTGATGGTGCCGAAGGTGGCGATCTGGGCGACCTTGTCCTCGCCCCACTTGTCGGTGACGTACTTGATGACCTCGCCGCGCCGACGCTCGTCGAAGTCGATGTCGACATCGGGCATCGAGACGCGCTCGGGGTTGAGGAACCGCTCGAAGATCAGGCCGTGCGGGATCGGGTCGAGGTCGGTGATGCCCAGCGCGTACGCCACGAGCGAGCCGGCGGCCGAGCCACGGCCCGGGCCCACGGCGATGCCCTGGTTCTTGGCCCACTGGATGAAGTCGGCGACCACGAGGAAGTACGACGGGAAGCCCATCTGGATGATGACGCCCAGCTCGTACTCGGCCTGCTTGACGTGCCCCTCGGGGATCCCGTTCGGGTAGCGCCGGGCCAGCCCGGCGAAGGTCTCCTTGCGGAACCAGGATTCCTCGGTCTCCCCCTCGGGGACCGGGAAGCGCGGCATCAGGTTGTGGAACTCGAACATCCCGGCGGGGTCGACCTTCTCGGCCACCAGCAGGGTGTTGCGGCAGCCCTCCAGCCAGAGGTCGGAGTTGTCGACGGCCCGCATCTCGTCGGCGGACTTGATGTAGTAGCCGCTGCCGTCGAACCGGAACCGGTTCGGGTCGGCGACGTTCGCCGCCGTCTGCACGCAGAGCAGCACGTCGTGCGCCTCGGCCTGCGCCTCGTGGGTGTAGTGCGAGTCGTTGGTGACCACCGGCGGGATGTCCAGCTTGCGGGAGATGTCGTGCAGCTCCTGGCGGACCCGGCGCTCGATGCTGATGCCGTGGTCCATGATCTCCAGGAAGTAGTTCTCCTTGCCGAAGATCTCCTGGTATCGCGCGGCGGCCTTGAGCGCCTCGTCGTACTGGCCCAGGCGCAGCCGGGTCTGCACCTCACCGGAGGGGCAGCCGGTGGTGGCCATCAGCCCCTCGGAGTTGTCGGCGAGCAGCTCCGCGTCCATCCGCGGCCACTTGACGAAGAACCCCTCGGTGTACGACCGGCTGGTCAGCTTGAACAGGTTGTGCAGGCCGGTCTTGTTCTTGGCCCAGATCGTCATGTGGGTGTAGCCACCGCTGCCGGAGACGTCGTCGCTCTTCTGCTCCGGCCGGCCCCAGCGCACCCGCTGCTTGTGGAAGCGCGACTCGGGCGCCACGTACGCCTCGATGCCGAGGATCGGGGTGACGCCGGCGGCCATCGCCTGCTTGTAGAAGTCGTTCGCGCCGTGCATGTTGCCGTGGTCGGTCATCGCCACCGCCGGCATACCCTGCCGCTTGACCTCGGCGAAGAGGTCCTTCAGCCGGGCCGCCCCGTCGAGCATCGAGTATTCCGTGTGCACGTGCAGATGCGCGAACGAATCGCCCATGCGTGGCCCCCCGGGTCGGATCTTGGGACGGTCGAGCTCGGACGGCCTACCCTATCGCCGCCGCGACAGGGCCCTGAAGATGCCGCGCCCGGCGGAGCGGACCGGGTGGCGTGGATCTCTCCGGGCCGCCCGGCGGCGGCCTCCGACAGTCGGCTCGCGGACTCGTGGCACCCCGCCCGCCGGCGGTAGTCGTAGCCTTGACGGACGGTATCCGGCGAGCATTGGACGACCTGATGCCCCTCCCGGACGGTGTCGAGGAGCTGGCCGAGTCGGCGGCGCGCGGCGATCCCGCGGCGCTCGACGCGCTGCTGGTCGCGGTCCGCCCCGAGGTGCTCCGCCTCTGCGCCCGCCTGCTGCCCCACCGGGAGGATGCCGAGGAGGCGTGCCAGGACACGCTGCTCGCGCTGGCCCGGGGCATCGGCCGGTTCGAGGGCCGCTCGTCGTTCCACACCTGGCTGCATCGGCTGGCGGCCAACCGGGCCCGCTCGACGTACCGGGTGCTGCGCCGGCGGTGGCTGGTGGAGGCAGACGGCGTGCCGCTGCCGGACCAGGCGGACCCGCGCCGCACGAGCGTGGTCGCCGGCACCCGGCTGGACCTGCTCGACGCGCTCGACGCGCTCCGCCCCGAACTCGCCGAGGCGGTAGCCCTGCGCGACGTCCTCGGGCTGGGCTACCGGGAGATCGCCGGCCTGCTCGGCGTGCCCGAGGGCACCGTCAAGTCACGCATCCACGAGGCCCGCCGGCAGCTGCGGCACCGGCTCTCCGGCGAACCCGTGGCCGGCGAGGGACGGCGGTGACCGTGGCACGCCTTCGTCGGACGGCGGTGACCGTGGCACACCGCCGGCGGGGGACGGCCGGGTCGCGGCTCGCCGTGGCCGTGGTCGCCGTGGCCGTCGCGGGGTGCGGCGGCGGTGACGAGCCCGTCTCCCCCCTGCCCGTGCAGCCGCCGGCCGCGTCCGCCTCCCGTTCCCCGGGCCCGCCGTCGGGCACCCCGCCGTCCGCCCCGCCGTCCGGGCCCGGCACGCCCGGCACGGCGGCCGTCGTCCCCCCGGCCCGCCGGCCCCCGCCGGCTGCTCCCCCGACGAGCACCGCCGGGCGTACGCCGACCGCCACGCCGTCGTCGAGCGGGCCGCCCGGCACCTGCTTCGGGGCGGTACGCCACGACGTGGTGCTGGCCGAGACCGAACTGGCGCTGCTCCCCTCGCTCTGCTTCGCCACCGGCGGGGTGCTGCGGATCATCGGCATCGGGCCGGGCGAGGTGACGGTGGACCGGGAGGACCTGGTGGCCCGCAGCTACGAGGCGGGCGTGGTCGACATCCGGTTCGTCCGCCCCGGCACGGTGGCCGTGCTGATCCCGCAGGGCGGCACGCCGCACACGATCACGGTGGTGGTGCGGTAGGCAGCGACCCGAGAGGCGGCCGTCCCGGGACGCGCGGCTAGCGTTCGAGTCGTCGGACGAGCAGCCTGTCCAGTGCTTCGCCGTACGGGGTCGGGTCGATGTCGCCCTCGAACACGATGGCCAGCTCGCCCGGCTCGAGATCCGGGGACACGCAGTAGTTGACCATGCCGCCGTTGGACGCGACCAGCAGCAGCCGCGTCGAGGCGATCTCCTGCTCCTCGTCCCAGTCGGCGAGGCCGTCGGGCTCGCCGGCCTGCTCGGCGACGGTCTGCATGTGCCGCGGGTGCACCGGCCCGAACGCCGTGTAGCCGCCGGAGGTGAAGCCGGCGTGGACCTCCCGCAGGAACGTCCGCAGCGGCTCGGGAAAGTGTCCCCAGAACTGCGGTTCCACGAAGCCCGCGGGGTCCAGCCCTGTCCAGGACAGCAGGTGGCCGTCGGGGTGCAGGGCCAGATAGAGCAGTGCGGGCTCGCCGTCGGCGAGGCACGGCCGAGCGTCGACGAAGCGCTCGCGCAGCCCCGCCGCGAACCGCGGCAGGGCGTCGAGCAGCGCCGGGTTCCACAGGTCGAGTGCCATCGCGAGTCGGGTCTCCGGGTGGGCCGCCGCGGCGATCGGCCGCCACCGCCCCGGAAGGCGCCCCAGGTCGGCCGAGCCCTCCTCGACGAGCGTCAGGTCCGCGTGCGGCATGGTGCCGGCGATGGCGGTGAGGTCCGGCTGTGACACCACTCGTTCCCCTCACGCCTGGCTACGGAGCAGCTTGTTGATCGTATCCTGCAACACCTTGTAGACGTCGTCCTCGAGCTGCATCTGGGCCGTCCGCCACTGCGGATCGGCACTGCTCATGCCCGCCACACTGCGGGAGGACTTCGACCAGTTGGACTTGAACGACAGCCATTGCAGGTTCACCCGCGCGTTGACCACCTGGTACATGTTCTGCGGGCTCAGTTTCACGAAGCCGGGCATCTGGATGATGCGGGCGAGCGGGATGATGTGGTCGGGCGAGACCGCCGACAGGCCTTCGGCGTTCCTGCCGATGGTGTATCCGGTCGACGGCGGGTACGCGAGGTCGCGGGAGCCGGCCACGGGGCGGGGATCACCGCGCAGGGGGACGTTGCGGAACGTCGGCGGGCTGACCTCGCGCAGCACGTCGTAGAGCGGGCGGACGGGCGAGTTGGGGTCGACGCGCCAGTTCTTGCCGCGCGGCGGCGGGGGCGGCGGGCTCCAGTTCGCCGGCACCCGGTCTGCCGCCGCCTTGATGTCCCTCAGGTCCGCCGGCCTGGGCGGGGTGAGCGCGGGAGAGCCGACCCGGGTGTCCTCGAGCGTCCGCATCGCCTCGACGCAGGCGTTGAGCCGGGTCCGCGCCAGCGTGCGCTCGGCGTTCAACTGCTGGGCCTCGAGGTTGTACGCGTTGTAGGCGGCCTGTTGTCGCGGCAGGACGAACGTGTGCGGCCTCGCGTTGTGCGCCTTGATCTTCGCCTGGACCGCCAGCGCTGTGGCGAGTTGTTCGGCGCACAGGTTGACGCCGCTCGCGTGTGCCGCGGTGCCCGGCACCGCCAGGAACACGGCGGCGAGGAGGATGACGACGAGGCGCGCCCATCGACGTGTCGATGTCGGTCTGAACATCGGCCCGAACCTTCTGTAGGGATTGCGCTACGATACGTATCCGAATATATAGAACAATCGCTAAGTCAGCGTACAGCGACTGACAGTTGATGTCGTTCGGTCGTCGCCGGGTTCCGGGCCTGCCTGGGCGGCGGTGCGTCAAGGGGGTCGCAGGTGCCAGACGAGCCAACCCAGCCGCCGCACCCCGAATCCTCCGCAGCCGGGGGGCCCGCCGACCAGCCGTCGCCACCGCCGCAGGCCCCGCCACCGCCGCAGGCCCCGCCGTCGCCACCGGCACAGCCCTGGCCACAGGTGCAGGCACCACCGTCGCCAGCAGCGCAGGCCCAGCCGTCGCCGCAGGGCCAGGCGCCAGTGCAGCCGTCGCCGGGAACACCAGCGCAGCCCTGGCCGCAGGCGCAGGCACCGCAGAACGGTCCGCCCGGCTTCGGGGCGCCCCCGGTCGGAGCCGCTCCCGCGCCCGCCGCCGGCACGCCGAAGGCGGTCTGGATCGCCGTCGCGGTGGCCGTCGGCCTGCTGATCCTCGCCGCCTGCGGTGCCGGCCTGTACGCGGTGGCGCGCCTCACCGGCGCGTGGGGGCCGTCCTCGGCCAGTGACGAGACCCGGATCCGCACGCTGGTCGAGGAGTTCGCTGTGGCGGTGGACCGCGACGACCAGCCGGCCATCCTCAACCTGCTCTGCGCCGAGGAGGCCGAGGAGATCATGGCGGACGACGACTTCGATCCGTCCCAGGCACCCCCGGCCGACGTGCCGTCGCCCAGGCCGGTGACCGTCACCGACATCCGCGTCGATGGCAGCACCGCGAGCGCCACCGTCACCCGCGCGTCGCAGCCGGGCGTCACCCTGCACTTCCGCAAGGAGAACGGCACCTGGAAGGTCTGCGCCCCCGCGGGTGACACCCCCGAGCCGAGCGTCTCCGCCTCCCCGACCAACTGACCTGGGCGACCTGGCCCCGGCGCCCGGAGAACGTCGCGGGCCGGCTCGCCCCGACCAGAACGGCTCACCGGCGGTACGGCGGACTGACCCGTACCCCGGCCAGCAGGGTGTCGACGAAGTCGGCCCGACTGTCGACCGGGGGCGTGACCTGCACGTAGATCAGTCCGGCGCCGTCGGGTGCCAGCCCGGCCGCCTCGACGATCTCGGGCCGGCCCCGCTCGCAGGTGAACCGGGCCACCACCCAGTCCACGCCCGCCTGACGGGTGCGGCGTACCGGCGCGGCGACACAGGCCGCGTGCGGACGCTCGGCGACGAATCCTGCCGGGGTGCTCCGCGCGGCGATGCCGGCCGACAACCCGACGAAGGCCCCCGGCACGTTCGGGTCGGCCGCCCACCGGCGCGGGTCGGGTGACATGACCAGGGCCGGTTCGAGCCGGCCGTCGTCGCCGTACCGTCCGACCCAGCCGGTGCCGGTGGCCCGCCATCCGGGCGGCAGCCGCACCGTCACCGGCCCGCTCGTCCAGCTCTCGGCGTCCCGCCCCTGCGTCGCGCCGTCCCCGGCCGTGGATCCGACCCCGACGAGGGCCAGTACGCCCAGCGCCAACACGCCGAGCCGCCGCCGGGCGACCGGCCGAACCCGTGCGCGCACCCGCCGGAGGGGCGCACCGACCGGACCGGCGGGCCGGTAGGCGGGCGGGCCAGCAGAACGGTTGGCGGGCAGGTCGGCCGGCCGGTCGGGAGACAGGTCGGCGGGCGCGGTGACCGCGTCCCGCAGCGCGGCACGGAAGGCGGCGGCGTCCGGGTACCGGTCGGCGGGTCGGTGCGCGGTGGCCCGACGCAGGACCGCGAGCACCCCGGGCGGCACGCCCCGGCCCGTCCCGGCCTCCGTCTCGCCGTCGACAGCGAAGGCGGGAGCGGCGGCACCGGCAGCACGGTCGACGGCTGCGGCACCGGAGTCAGCGGCACCGGAGCCGGACTCGGTGGCACCGGAGGCAGGGCCGGCGATGGCGGCGGAGCCGGCGACCGGGGCGAGGAGCCGCAGGCCGAGCCGGCCCAGGCCGTACACGTCGGCGCGGGTGTCGACGACGGCGAGCGGGTCGCCCTGCTCCGGGGCCATGTAGCCGGGGGTGCCCGCCCGGGCGGTGAGGCCGGAGGCGGCGGCGAGCGCCTTGGCCAGCCCGAGATCGGCGATCAGCGCCCGCTCACCGTCCGGGCCGGAGCGGAACAGGACGTTGCCCGGGGTCAGGTCGCGGTGCACGACGCCGTGGCGGTGCAGGACGGCGACCCCGGCGGCGATCTCGGCCAGCAGCTCCAGGGCGGCGGGCGCCGGCATCGGGCCGGCCGCCAGGCGATCGCGCAGACTGCCGCCGTCGGCCCAGGCCATGACCGAGTACGGCCGGCCGTCGGGCAGCTCGCCGGCGGCGTGGACCCGGATCAGCCGCTCGTCGTCAAGGCGGCGCAGCAGGCGGGCCTCGTCGAGGAACCGTTCCCGCACCAGCAGGTCGTGGTGCCAGTTCTCGGCCAGCACCTTGATTGCCACCCGGGAGTCGAGCACCGGGTCGTAACCCAGCCAGACCGTCGCGAACGAGCCCACGCCCAGCAGCCGCTCGATCCGGTAGGGCCCGATCTGCTCCGGACCGGTCACCGCACCACCCCCGACACCGGCTGGTCGTCGTAGCCGCCGACGGCGGCGACCAGCGCCGCCGGCCGGCGATGAGCTGGGCCGGCCGCGATGAGGCAGGTCGACGGCGATGAGGCAGGTCGGCCGCCTCGCCGTTCCGCCTCGACAGTAGACGGCGCGTGGCGTCGGCGGCACCCTCCGCGAGGGCCACCGTCCCGTCCGGGCCGCAGTCGTCGGCCGCGCGGCCGGACCGGAGCAGGCCGGAGCAGGCCGGGCCGGAGCGCATCGGTCGGGAACCCGACGAACCGATCCGGTGGGCGGGGAGACCAACAGGACAAGGACACCCGCACTGCCGAGGAGGAGATTCCCGTGCACCGTCTCTCGTACACCGTCGTCACCGCCCTGCTGGCCACGGCCGGGCTCGTGCCGATCGCCCTGGTGGCCCCGGCCGCCGCCGCACCCCCGCCGTCCGTCGCCGCCGGGCAACCGACCGGCGACCCTGGCACGGCGGCACAGGTCGCCGCCGAGCGCGACGAGGTCCGGATCATCAGCGTCCGGGGCGCCGGGCCGTTCCGGATCGGGGCCGACCTGGCGGACCTCACGGCGGCCGGGCTCATCTCCTGGGTCGCCCCCCACTGCGACGGCACGGTCCGCACCGGCGTGACCGGGGCCTGGGCAGGCAAGCTCCTGCTGGCCTTCCGCGACGGGCGGCTCGTGGAGGTCGGCACCGCCACCGCGCCGCCGCGTACGCCCAGGGGTGGGGGTGTGGGCATGTCCTTCGACGCTCTGGAGGAGATCTACGGCCCGCGCGGCTCGATGATCCGCAACGACGCGGGCGACGCCTCGGCGTACCTGGTGCGCGTCGGCTCCCGGGTGGAGCTGTTCACCGGGCATCCGATCCGGCCCGGGGTCGGCTACCTCCAGGTCGGGCCGGCCTCCTTCGTCGAGCGCGGCTTCCGGGAGGGCGGGGCCTGCTGAGCGACGTCCACGGCGGCGGACTCCTCCGAGGGGTCCGCCGCCCCTTTTCGCCCGAACACACTGATGTTGACACACACGATGTTATGCCGCTGGACGATAGTGTGTGCCACACAGTATGGTGTGACACATGGTTAGCGATGAGATCCTGCGAACGCACCTCCAGGAGTTGCGCCGGGGCACCGTGGTGGTGGCGAGCCTCGTCGCGCTGCGCCGGCCCGACTACGGTTACGCGTTGCTGCAACGCCTCTCCGGCCATGGCTTTCCGGTCGACGCCAACACGCTCTACCCGCTGCTGCGGCGGCTGGAGGAGCAGGGGCTGCTGACCAGCGAGTGGAACACCGAGGAGAGCCGGCCACGCAAGTTCTACCGGACCAGCGAGGAGGGCGAGTCGGTGCTGGGCCGACTCCTCGCCGACCTGGCCACAGTGCAGACCTCCCTGAACGGGCTGATCGAAGGAGCCGACCGATGACCACCCTGACCGACCGATACCTCGCCGCGACCCTGCGCTCGGTGCCGGTCGCGCGCCGCGCGGAGATCTCCACCGAGCTGCGCGCCTCGATCGAGGACATGGTCGAGGGCCGTACGGCCGGCGGGCAGGACGCCGCCACCGCCGAGCGGGAGGTGCTCACGGAGCTGGGCGACCCGGACAAGCTCGCCGCCCGCTACGCCGACCGGCGGTTGCAGCTCATCGGCCCGGCCTACTACCTGGCCTGGTCGCGGCTCATGAAGCTGCTGCTCAGCTTCATCCCGGCCCTGGTCGGCGTACTGGCCGGCCTGCTCAAGGTCGCCGACGGCGGCAACGCGGGCGAGGGGATCGGCACGGGCATCTCCACCGCCTTCCAGGTGGCCGTCCAGATCGCCTTCTGGGTGACCGTGGTCTTCGCGGTGCTGGAGCGCACCAAGACGCCCCTGCACCTGCCCGCGTGGAGCGTCGACCAGCTCCCGGAGGACACGACCGACCGGCAGATCACCCTGACCGACATCGCCGCCTCGGTCACCTTCCTGGCGCTGGTCATCGCCTACCTGCCGCTACAGCACTTCCGCTCGTTCGTGCCCACCGACGGCGACGAGAACCTGCCGATCCTCGATCCGGCGCTGTGGAGCTTCTGGCTGCCGTTCCTGATCGCGGTGCTGGTGGCCACCATCGGCCTGGAGTTCGCCAAGTACCGGGTCGGACACTGGACCTGGCCGCTGGTCGTGGTCAACGCGGTGCTCAACCTGGCGTTCGCGGTGCCGGTGGTCTGGCTGATGTCGACCGACCGGCTGCTCAACCCCGATTTCGTGGCCCGCTTCGAGTGGCTCGGCGAGGGCGACAACCTGAACATGGTGGCGACTGCCGTGATCGCCGGCACCGTGCTCGTGACGCTCTGGGACATCCTCGACAGCGCCGTCAAGACGTACCGCAACCGCACCTGATCCACCCCCGCCACGGCCCGGCCCGCCATCGCGAGCCGGGCCGTGGCACGTGTCTGCGTCGGCTACCCGGCGGGACGCAGCGCGCCGGTGGTGGCCGCGGCGAGGAAGCCGGTCCAGGCCGCGGGGCCGAAGGCCAGCACCGCTCCCCCACGGTCCTTGCTGTCGCGTACGCCCACCACGCCGGCCAGGTTCGTCGCCACCTCGACGCAGGTGGACCCGCCGTTGTCGCTGCGGGTGGACTTCCGCCAGAGCGCGCCGGTCAGCTCCATGACTCCGCCACCTCCGCGAGAAGTTCGCGGGACGCCTTGCGGGGCAGTGCCTCGCCCCGCAGGTTCTCCCATCTGCGTTGGAGGCTATCAATGTCCTCCGAGCGATCGCTCACGTGCGCGCGCAGCGGGGTGTCCAGGTGCGCCACCTCGCCGCCCTCGGGTGTTCGGACCACGATGAACGCGCCGGCCAGCCCAGCATGCATGCCGGCGTCGGCGGGCACCACGTGGATGTCGACCTGGGGCAGCTCGGTGACGTGCAGCAGGTGGGCGAACTGCTCGGCCATCACCGCCCGGCTGCCGATGCGGCGACGCAGCACCGCCTCGTCGACGACGAACACCACCTCCGGCGGGGAGTCCCGGGTCAGCACCGCCTGGCGGGCCAGGCGGGAGGTCACCCGCTGCTCGATCTCCGCCTCCCGCAGCATGCCGCCGCCGGCGAGCACCGCCCGGGCGTACGCCTCGGTCTGGAGCAGGCCGGCATGATCGCGTACCCCGGAAGGCTCGGTGCGGCGGCCCGGGCCGGGTGCCGGACCCGCGGCGACCGGCGGGATGAGATCCTGACCTGGATGGACAGCAGCACGGACGAGAACTGGCGGCGGCCGGGGCCCACCCCGGAGCAGCGCCGGCTCGACGTCTACACCGGGGTGGCCACCACCGTCCTGGCGCTGTTCAGCCTGACCCTGGCCCGCAGCACCGGCGCCTTCGTGCTGGGGCCGCCGCCGTCCTGGCCGGAGCAGATCTTCTGGGCCGTCGCGGTGACCCTGCCGCTGGTCCTGCGCCGCCGGCACCCCGTCGCCGTCACGCTGGTGATCTCGATCGCGTTCATCGCCGGGCAGGTACGCTCCGCTCCCGAGGCGCAGATCAGCTCCGGGGCGCTGTTCGCCGCCATCTACACGCTGGGCGCGTGGGGCCGGAACCGGCGGCTGTCCCGGCGGCTGCGGATCGGCGTCATCGCCACCATGTTCCTGTGGCTCGGGATCTCCTACGCCACCAGTGTCGCCAGCATCCCGGCCGACGCGTTCGCCGGCGCGGTCGGACCGGTGCCCCCGATCCTCGCGGCGCTGGTCAACGGGGTCCTGGTCAACGGCCTGTTCTTCGGATTCGCGTACTTCTTCGGGGAGACCGCGTGGCTGGCCGCCCGGCGTCAGCACGAGGTGCAGACGCGGGCCGAGGAGCTGCGTCGCTCGCAGGCCGAGATCCGCGAGCACGCCGTGGTCGGCGAGCGGGTCCGCATCGCCCGGGAACTGCACGACGTGGTCGCCCACCACGTGTCGGTGATGGGGGTGCAGGCGTCCGCGGCCCGCCGGGTGTTAGACAAGGACCCGGTGAAGGCCCGCGCCGCGTTGAGCGCCATCGAGGAGACCGCCCGCACCGCCGTCGACGAGCTGCGCCGGATGCTCGGCCTGCTGCGCGCCCGCGACGGCGGCCCGGACCGCGCCGACCAGTCGGGACCCGCCGGGATTGACCAGGTCACGGCCGTGGTCGAGCGCGCCCGCGAGGCCGGGCTGCGGGCCACCGTCGGGACGTACGGGGACCCGGTGCCGCTGCCGGACTCGGTCTCCCAGGCCGCGTACCGGGTGGTGCAGGAGGCCGTGACGAACACGCTCAAACACGCCGTCGGCGCGACCACGCTCGACGTGCGGATCCGATACCTGGCACAGGAGGTGGAGGTCGACGTGACCGACGACGGACACGCCGCCCGCCCGGCGAACGCCGACGGGCTCGGCCTGGTCGGGATGCGCGAGCGGGTCGCCACCCACGGCGGCGCGCTGGAGGTCGGCCCACGGGTCGGTGGCGGCTGGCGGGTGCGGGCGCGGTTCCCGTTGCCGCTGCCGGTGGGGCGGCCCGCGTGAGCGCCTGCCACGAGGCGCCCGGGACCGGCCGACCGATCCGGGTACTACTCGCCGACGACCAGCATCTCGTGCGTACCGGGTTCCGGGTCATCCTTGAGGTGGAGGACGACATCGAGGTCGTCGGCGAGGCCGCCGACGGGGAGCGGGCCGCCGGCATGGCCCGGGCACTGCGCCCGGACGTGGTGCTGATGGACGTGGAGATGCCCGGCGTCGACGGGCTGGAGGCCACCCGCCGGATCACCGCCGAACAGGACGGGCCGGGCGGACCAGCCGTGCTGATCCTCACCACCTTCGACCGGGACGACTACCTGTTCGCCGCGCTGCGCGCCGGGGCCAGCGGCTTCCTGCTCAAGAACGGCACCCCGGAGGCCCTGATCGAGGCGATCCGGGTGCTCGCCCGGGGCGACGGCCTGCTCGCCCCGGAACTCACCCGACGGGTGATCGCGACCTTCGCCCGGCCGGGCGAGCCCGCCAGGCCGGACGGCCGGCAGTCGGCCCCCGAGGCGGCGCTGCGGGACCTCACCCCCCGCGAGCGCGAGGTCCTGGTCCTGGTCGCCGGCGGCGCCAGCAACATCGAGATCGCCACCGAGCTGCACCTGGGCGAGGCGACCGTGAAGACCCACGTCAGCCGGGTGCTGGCCAAGCTGGGACTGCGCGACCGCGTGCAGGCGGTGGTCTTCGCGTACGAGCACGGGGTGGTGCGCCCCGGCGGCTGACCGGCCTCCGCCACGAGGGGGACGTCCCGCTCGGTCCCGGGGCGGACTGCGTACGGCGCCCGCCGATCTAGCGTGGACGCGTGACCAGTGTGCTCCGCCTCGACGGCGTCGACCGCAGCTTCGGCGACCGGCGGGTGCTCCAGAACGTGTCCTTCGACGTGGCCGCCGGCCGGATGACCGGCTTCGTGGGCGGCAACGGCGCCGGCAAGACCACCACCATGCGGATCGTCCTCGGGGTGCTCGCCCCGGACGCCGGCGAGATCACGTGGCAGGGGGCGCCGCTGACCCGCGAGGCCCGCCAGCGCTTCGGCTACATGCCGGAGGAGCGGGGCCTCTACCCGAAGATGAGCGTCCGGGAGCAGGTGGCGTACCTGGGCCGGCTGCACGGCATGACCGCCGCCGCGGCGGGCCGCAGCACCGACGCCCTGCTGGAGCGCGTCGGCCTCGCCGAACGCGGCGACGACCTGCTGGAGACGCTGTCGCTGGGCAACCAGCAGCGCGCGCAGATCGCCGCCGCCCTGGTGCACGACCCCGAGGTGCTGGTGCTCGACGAACCGTTCTCCGGCCTCGACCCGCTGGCCGTCGACACGGTCGTGGCCGTCCTGCGGGAGCGGGCCGCCACGGGCGTGCCGGTGCTCTTCTCCAGCCACCAACTCGACGTCGTCGAGCGGCTCTGCGACGACCTGGTGATCATCGCCGGTGGCGTGATCCGGGCCGCCGGCAGCCGGCAGGAGCTGCGCGCGACGTACACCGTGCCCCGGTACGAGCTGGTGGTGCAGAACGACGCCGGCTGGCTGCGGGACGAGCCCGGGGTGACCCTCGTCGACCTGGACGGCGCGCGCGCCGTGTTCGACCTCGCGCCCGGCGCGGACGAGCAGCCGGTGCTGCACGCGGCGCTGGCCCGCGGGCCGGTACGCGCGTTCCGCCCGGTCAGCCCGTCCCTCACCGAGATCTTCCGAGAGGTCACCCGATGAACACGACCCAGGCCACCCGGCTGGTCGCCGCCCGGGAGATCCGGGTCAAGCTACGCGACCGCACCTTCCTGTTCACCACCCTGTTCTTCCTGCTGATCGCCGCCGCCTCGACCATCCTGCCGCCGTTGCTCTCCGGTGGCCCGTCGAGCGTCGCGGCGACCGCGGCGGCGGCCGGCCCGCTGCGCGAGGCGGGCCTCGAGGTGCGTACGGTCCCCGACGACCGCGCCGCCGAGCGGGCCGTACGCGACGGCGACGTCGACGCGGCGGTGGTCTCCGGGCCTGCGGTGCTGGCCATGGACGAGGCCCCCGACGACGTGGTGACGGCGCTGAGCACTCGGCCCGAGGTGCGGCTGCTGGACCCCGACGCGGTGGACCCGGTGGTGGCCTTCCTGGTGCCGTTCGCCTTCGGGTTCGTCTTCTTCCTCACCTCGCAGACCTTCGGCGTGCAGATCGCGCAGAGCATCGTCGAGGAGAAGCAGACCCGGATCGTGGAGATCCTGGTCGCCGCCGTCCCGGTGCGGGCGTTGCTGGCCGGCAAGATGATCGCCGGCACGGTCCTGGCGCTCGGGCAGATCGCCCTGATCGCCCTGGTCGCCCTGGTCGGGGTGCAGTTCGGCGACAGCGGCGGGCTGCTCTCGCTGCTGGCCCCGGCGATCGGCTGGTTCCTGCCGTTCTTCCTGCTCGGCTTCGTGCTGGTGGCCGCCATGTGGGCGGCGGCCGGGGCCCTGGTGAACCGCCAGGAGGACATCGCGGGCGTGTCGACGCCGGTGCAGCTCGCGATCATGCTGCCGTTCTTCGCGGTGGTCTTCCTGAACGACAACGCGGCGGCCATGCGGGTGCTGTCCTACCTGCCGTTCTCCGCGCCGACGGCCATGCCGCTGCGGCTGTTCAACGGGGACGCGGCCGGCTGGGAGCCACTGGTGTCGCTCGCCCTGCTGCTGGTCGCGGCCGCCGCGTTCGTGGCCGCCGGCGCCCGGGTCTACGAGGGCTCGCTGCTGCGTACCAACGGCCGCACCTCGGTGCGTACGGCCTGGCGCTCGCGCGAGACGGTGGGCTGACCGCGCCGCCCGGCCCCCTCGGGACGGGACCGGCCGACCGTGGTCCCCGTCGGGCGTCGCCGGGACGCCCCGGGACGGGCCCGCCGGAGGGCCCGAGCACTGGCAGGATGTCGCGTGTGGACCTCGACTCCGGCGCCGGGCTGCTGCACCGGCTGACGTCGTACGTGCCGAACCGCGAGTGGGACGTGCCCGTGGACGACCCACGGGTCCGCCACGACCTCGTCCCCAACGACCCCGCGACCATGCCCCCGCAGTTCAAGGGCTACCCGGACGACCTGCCCGTCCTCGCCCTGCCGCGCGACCTGCCCGACCCGGGCGTGCCCGCGACGGCCGTGCTCGCGGGCGTCGCGGGCGCGGCCCGGCCCCTCGACGCGGCGCAGCTCGGCCGGGTGCTCTTCCTCGGCGCCGGCGTCGTACGCACCGCCGAACGCCAGGGCCGGCCGTTCCTCTACCGCGCCGCCGGGTCGGCCGGGGCGCGGTTCCCGCTGGAGGTCTACGCGAGCACCCGCGGCGTCGCGGGCGTCCCGGACGGCGTGCACTGGTACGACCCGGCCCGGCACGCGCTCGTCCGCGTCGCTCCCGCCGCCGCCGGGGCGGCCACGACGCTGGTGGTCACGGGCGTGCCGTGGCGGACGGGATGGCGCTACGCCGAGCGCGGGTGGCGGCACCTCTACTGGGACGCGGGGACGCTGCTGTCCCAGCTGTCGGCGGCGGCCGCGAGCGCCGGCCTCGGGCCGCGGCTGCGCACGCTGTTCCCCGACGCCACGGTGCGCGCCCTCGTCGGCGCGGACGGGGTGCACGAGTACCCGCTGGCCCTGCTGACCCTCGGCGACGGCGAGCCCGCCATCGGCCCCACCGGTCCCGCCGCCCCGGGTGAGCTGCCGCCGGTCGAGCTGCCGCTGTGCACCGCCGCGCAGCGCGCGGGCGAACGGGACGCGCTCGGGCAGCCCTGGCCCGACGCGCCGGCGTTGGACGGGTTCCCGCCCTCCGCCACGCTGGACGAGGTGGTGCTCCGGCGCGGTTCGCAGCGCCGGATGGACCGCTCCCGCACGCTGCCGCGCGCCCTGCTGGAGTGGCCGCTGGCCGCGGCCCTCCGGGGCGTACGGGTGCCGCACTGGGTGGCCGTGCACGGCGTCGACGACACCGCGCCCGGCATCTACCGGTGGCCCGACCTGTCGGCGCCGCTGCGGGCGGCGGAGCTGCGCGGCGAGCTGCTGCGGATCTGCCTCGACCAGGCGCTCGCCGGCGACGCGGCGTACGTCGTCGTCGCGGCCACGCCGCTGTCGGCGCTCGACGACCGGGGTTACCGGGACGCCCAGCTCGCCGCCGGGCTGGTCGAGGGCCGCCTGCACCTGGCGGCGTACGCCCTGGGGGCCGGCGCCTCCGGGATGACCTTCATCGACTCCGAGGTTCCCGACCTGCTCGGCGAGCCCGCCGAACTCGCGGCGCTGCTGTTCACCTGCGTCGGCGTCCCCGAGTACGCGTCCCGCGCGGGCGGCCGGCCGGGCAGCCCGGTGGCGGTCCGGCCCGTCCTGCCCCGCCTCGGCGGCGCGTGACGGGGCACCCGGGCCACGGGCGGGCCGGGCGGCGGGGTCAGCGGGACGGCGGGACGGTGTCCCAGCCGGGCGGCAGGGCCGGGGTCGGCCAGCCGGGGTCGGGGCGCCAGGCCGACCACGCCTCGTCCCACCAGCGCTCCCCCGCGTCCAGCAGGGCGGCGATCCGGTCGCCCTCGGCCCGGATGGCGTCGGCCGTCCCCGGGTAGCGCCCCTCCTCGATGCGCTGGGCGAACAGCTCCACGTCCTTCCAGACGTAGCGGTCGTCGCCGGCGCCCCACCAGAGGTCCAGCTCGTGGTCGAGGGTGTCCACCCCGACCGGCGTACGCCGCAGCGGATCCTGGAGGTTGAAGTACCACCCGGCGAACGCCCTCTCCGGGCCGTTCCAGAACACGTCCACGGAGTGTGCCTCACCGGGGCGGTGCAGCATCAGCTTGCCGTGCCCGGTCCACGCCCGGTGCCCGGCGACCTGCCACGGGTGCCGCCCACAGGGAAAGCTGCCGGTCTCGGGGAAGCCGAACCGCGCGCCCGGCGGCAGGTAGAGCGCGAGCAGGTCGGGCGAGTCCTCGACGCAGATCGTCGGGCAGCCGAACCACACCTCGCCGTGCAGGATCTCGCGCCGTACGACGACGTCGCCGGGTGCGAACCGGCCCCCGTCGTACGCCGCACCGCCGCGCTGCGCACGGCCCGGATTGTCCATGCCCGCAGCCTAGCGGTGACCAGCCGCCCGCCATCGGTCTCCGGTGGGGGATCGACGGCGGGCGCGGCGGCGCCGGCTCGCGTACGGGGGCGTCGGGGTCAGCCGACGGCCTCCATCACCTCGTCGCTGACGTCGAAGTTCGCGAAGACGTTCTGCACGTCGTCGCAGTCCTCCAGGACGTCGATCAGCTTGAAGATCTTGCGGGCGCCCTCCTCGTCGAGGGGGACGTTGACGCTCGGGATCAGCGACGACTCGGCCGACTCGTACTCGATGCCGGCGTCCTGGAGCGCGGTGCGGACAGCGATCAGGTCGGTCGGCTCGCAGACCACCTCGAACGCCTCACCCAGGTCGTTGACCTCCTCGGCGCCGGCGTCGAGGACCGCCATCATCACGTCGTCCTCGGTCGTGCCCGCCTTGGGGACGATCACCACGCCCTTGCGGGAGAACATGTACGACACCGAGCCCGCGTCGGCGAGCGAGCCGCCGTTGCGGGTCAGCGCGGTGCGCACCTCGGTGGCGGCGCGGTTGCGGTTGTCGGTGAGGCACTCGATCAGCATCGCCACGCCGTTGGGGCCGTAGCCCTCGTACATGATGGTCTGCCAGTCGGCGCCGCCGGCCTCCAGACCCGACCCGCGCTTGACGGCGCGGTCGATGTTGTCGTTGGGAACCGAGTTCTTCTTCGCCTTCTGGATGGCGTCGTAGAGCGTCGGGTTGCCGGCCGGGTCACCGCCGCCGGTCCGCGCGGCGACCTCGACGTTCTTGATCAGCTTGGCGAACATCTTGCCGCGCTTGGCGTCGATGACCGCCTTCTTGTGCTTGGTCGTCGCCCACTTTGAGTGGCCGGACATCTGCTACCTCCGTTGCTACCCGCCGTCTGCATCGACCGACCGCGCACGCCCCGCCCCCGCCGGCGCACGCGGTGGTGCCGGTCAGCCCTGCGGGAAAGCCGTGACGGGCAGCTGGCCCCGCCGAATCTCGGCAATCCTACCGACGTACGGCGGGGGGATGTCACGCGCGGCACGACGCCGACCCGGCCCACCCGGCTGGAGCTGGGACGACAGGCGGCCTGCGGAGGGCGACGCTCAGCGGGCCGCGCGGACCATCTCGACGAAGTACGCGTGCACCCGCGCGTCGCCGGTCAGCTCCGGATGGAACGAGGTGGCCAGCAGGTTGCCCTGCCGTACCGCCACGATCCGGCCGGCGGCGGGACCCTCGGTCACCGTGCCGAGCACCTCGACGCCGTCGCCGACCCGCTCGACCCACGGTGCCCGGATGAACACCGCGTGGAACGGCCCGCCCTCGACGCCGGTGATCCCCACGGGCGCCTCGAACGAGTCGACCTGCCGGCCGAACGCGTTGCGCCGCACGGTCATCTCGATGCCGGCGAAGCCGCGCTGGTCGGGGCGGCCGTCGAGGACCTCGGTGGCCAGCATGATCATGCCGGCGCAGGAGCCGTAGACCGGCAGCCCGTCGGCGATGCGCTTGTCGATCGGCTCGCGCATCTCGAAGATGTCGGCGAGCTTGCTGATCGTGGTGGACTCGCCGCCGGGGACGACCAGCCCGTCGACCTCGTCCAACTCCCGCGCCCGGCGCACCGGGCGGGCGTCCGCGCCGGCCTCGGCGAGGGCGGCGACGTGCTCGCGTACGTCGCCCTGGAGGGCGAGCACGCCGATGACGGGTGCGTCGCTCATGCCACCGTTCCTCTCCTCAGATGTCGGGAAGGGCACCCGCGGTGCCTCGAAGGGTGCCCTTCCCACCCCTCACCAGCCGCGCTCGGCCAGCCGGTGCGGCTGCGGGATGTCGTCGACGTTGATGCCGACCATCGCCTCGCCCAGGCCCCGGGAGACCTTCGCCAGCACGTCCGGGTCGTCGTGGAAGGTGGTGGCCTTGACGATCGCGGCGGCGCGCTGCGCCGGGTTGCCGGACTTGAAGATGCCGGAGCCGACGAAGACGCCCTCGGCGCCGAGCTGCATCATCATCGCGGCGTCGGCCGGGGTGGCGATCCCACCGGCGGTAAACAGCACCACCGGCAGCTTGCCGCTCTCGGCGACCTCCTTGACCAGCTCGTACGGCGCCTGGAGCTCCTTGGCGGCCACGTACAGCTCGTCGGCCGGCAGCGAGCTCAGCCGGCGGATCTCCTGGCGGATCTTGCGCATGTGGGTGGTGGCGTTGGAGACGTCACCGGTGCCGGCCTCGCCCTTCGAGCGGATCATGGCCGCGCCCTCGGTGATCCGGCGCAGGGCCTCGCCGAGGTTGGTCGCCCCGCAGACGAAGGGCACCGTGAAGGCCCACTTGTCGATGTGGTTGGCGTAGTCGGCGGGGGTCAGCACCTCGGACTCGTCGACGTAGTCCACGCCGAGCGACTGGAGGATCTGGGCCTCCACGAAGTGGCCGATCCGGGCCTTGGCCATGACCGGGATGGAGACCGCGTTGATGATGCCGTCGATCATGTCGGGGTCGCTCATCCGGGACACGCCGCCCTGGGCGCGGATGTCGGCGGGTACCCGCTCGAGCGCCATCACCGCGACGGCACCGGCGTCCTCGGCGATCTTGGCCTGCTCGGCGTTGACCACGTCCATGATCACGCCGCCCTTGAGCATCTCGGCCATGCCGCGCTTGACGCGGGCGGTGCCGGTGACGGGGCTGGCGCTAGCGTTCTGGGCAGTGGTTTCGGGCACGGGTCATCGCTCCTCGGACGTGCTCGGGGGGTGGCTGCGGAAATGCTACGACGGTCCCAACACCGATCCGACAGCCAATCAGGCCCACGGTGGACTGCACTGTGGCAGCCGTCACCGGCCGTCCGGTGGTTCCCACCAGGCCCGCCCCCGCCGTCACCGATGCACGCTTCGTGCCCGGTCGCGCCCGGCGTCCGGTTCCTCCCGCTCAGCCCGCGGGCACGTCGGCCGGGGCCGTGAGCGTGGGGTCGTCGATGTCGAAGTAGCGCGGCCAGGGACGGCGACGCCCCATCCGCAACAGGCGTACCAGCGGGCGGCCACGCGCCGCGCGGGCGTCGCGGACCAGGTCGGTGTGCACCTGGCGGGCCAGGGCGAGCCGTCGGCTGGCGGCGATCACCGCCTCGCAGTCGGGATCCGCCGGGTCCAGCTGCACCGCCCGCAGCTGGCGGGTGAGGTCGTTCTCGGCGGCCTCCCGCTCGTCCGGCTCGGCGTCGAGCGCGATCCGCGCCGCCGCGTACAGCTCGACGCCGTAGCGGCGCTCCGCGAGGACCGCGGCGGCCGCCGCCCGGCGCAGCAGGTGGGCCTCCAGCGCGCGGGCCGCCAGCTCCGCCCGCGCGTGCAACCGGCCGACCCGGCCGGCGGTCCAGACGAGGTACGCCACCACCAGCCCGACGACCAGGGCCGCGAGCACCCACCCGAAGCGCGACATCGTCAGTCCAGCCCCACCCATTCGGTGTCCATGACCCGCCCGTCGGTGGCCTCGATCGCCGCCGCGTACACCTCCAGCACCCGCCGGGCGACCACCGGCCAGTCGAAGGTGGCCACCACCTGGTCGCCGCAGGCGGTCAGCGCGCCCCGGGCGCCCGGATCGTCGAGCAGGTCGGCCAGGACGGTACGCAGCGCCGCCGGGTCCCCGGTCGGGAAGAGCCGGCCGGCCCGCCCGCCGTCGAGCACCCGGCGGAACGCGTCGAGGTCGCTGGCGACGACGGTCGTGCCCGCCGCGAGCGCCTCGGTGAGGATCATGCCGAACGACTCACCGCCGGTGTTCGGCGCCACATAGAGGTGCACGCTGCGCAGCATCCGCGCCTTGTCCTCCTCGGAGACCAGCCCGAGGAAGGTCACCCGATCCCGCAGGTCGGCCGGGAACCGCCCGAACAGGTCGTCGGCGTCACCGGGCCCGGCCACCAGCAGCCGCAGGCCGGGACGCTGCCGGGCCAGCTCCACGAAGGCGTCCCGCAGGATCGGGAAGCCCTTGCGGGCCTCGGTGAACCGGCCGAGGAACCCGATCGCGCCGTCGCGGCCCGGCGGGCACTCCCCCGGCCAGCCCGGCAGCGGCTGGGCGTGGCTGAACTTCGCGACGGCCACCCCGTTGGGGATCTCGACCGCGCCGCCGTCCATGTGCTCGACCTGCACCTTGCGGGCCAGGGCGCTCACCGCGATCCGGGCCGTGATCCGCTCCAGCACGATCTGGAGCACGCCCTGCGCGGCGGCCAGCGCCCGCGACCGGGTCATCGCGGTGTGGAAGGTCGCCACCACCGGGCCACGCGCGGAGAGCACGGCCAGCAACGACAGGCTCAGGGTCAACGGCTCGTGCACGTGCAGCACGTCGAAGTCGCCCCGGGTGATCCAGCGTCGCACCCGCGCGGTGGAGACCGGACCGAAGGCGATCCGGGCCACCGAGCCGTTGTACGGCAGCGGCACGGCCCGCCCCGCCGGCACCACGTACGGCGGCAGCGGGGAGTCCTCGTCGGCCGGGGCGAGCACGCTCACCTCGTGGCCGAGCCCGAGCAGCGCCTCGGCCAGGTCCATGACGTGGTTCTGCACCCCACCGGGCACGTCGAAGGAGTACGGGCACACGATGCCGATACGCACGCGTAGAAGCCTCCCTCACGCCTGTCCGGCGGCCGGGGAGGGCAGGGTCGTGCCGTCACCCGTGCCGTGCTGGTCCAGCCACATCCGCTGCAACATGTGCCAGTCTTCCGGATGCCGGGCGATGCCCGCCGCCAGACCGTCGGCGATCCGCTGGGTCAGCGACCGGACCCGCTGGTCGAGCGGGCCCTCCTCGGGGCCGGGCAGCGGCAGCGGACCCGCGATCGACGCGCACGCCGCGTCCGCTTCGTACCACATCGAGGCGACGTAGAGGGGCGCTCCCGTACGCAACGCGAGCAGGGCCGGGCCCGGGGGCATCCGGGTGCGGTGGCCGAAGAACTCGACCTCCACGCCCCGCGCGGAGAGGTCACGGTCGGCCAGCAGGGGCACCACCGTGCCGGTGCGGACCCGGTCGACCAGCACGTCGAACGCGGGCCGCTCGCCGCCGTGGGTGGGCAGGATCTCCATGCCCAGGCTCCGCCGGAAGGCGAGGAACCGCTGGTAGACGCCCTCGGGTTTGAGCCGCTCCGCGACCGTGGTGATCGGCCAGCCGGTCGCCGCCACCCAGGCGCCGGCGGCGTCCCAGTTGCCGGCGTGCGGCAGCGCCACCACCGCGCCCCGGCCGGCGGCCACGTCGGCGGCGAGCAGCTCCTCGCCGTCGAGGCGGAAGCCGGCCAGGATGTCCGCCCGGCTGAGTGACGGCAGCCGGAACGCCTCCATCCAGTAGCGGGCGTACGAGCGCAGGCCGCGACGGACCAGCTCGTCGAGCTCGGCCTCCGGCAGGTCGGGGCCGACCACCCGGCGCAGGTTCGCGCGCAGTCGGGCCGTACCCCCGCCGCCGCGACGGTGGGCGCGGTCGGCGCCCGCCCGGAACGCCGCCGCCGCGACGGACCGGGGCAGCGCGCGGATCACGCGCCACCCGGCGACGTAGCCGAGCTCGGTGAGGTTCACCGGCGCCAGCCCCCCGGCCACGGCCGACCGGCGGGTGTGGCGCTCATCCCTGCCCGCCCGGGGTGTGCACCCGTTGGGCCTGGCGGTACACGTGCGCCATCCGCTGGCCCACGGTGAAGATCGACACGGCGGCGAGCAGCCACAGCGCGATCTCCAGCGCGGGCTTGACGTTGAAGCCGGTGAGCAGCCCGCCGACACCGACGATGAGCAGCCGCTCGGTGCGCTCGGCGATGCCCACGTTGCAGGTCATGCCGAGGCCCTCGGCGCGGGCCTTCACGTAGGAGACCAGCCCGCCGGCGGCCAGGCAGAGCAGCGCGGCGGCGACACCGGAATAGTTGTGCTGGGTCGCCAGCCAGTACGCGACCGCGCCGAAGACGGCGCTGTCGGCGACGCGGTCCATGCTCGAGTCGAGGAACGCCCCGAACTTCGTGGAGCCCCCGCTCATCCGGGCCATCGTCCCGTCGAGAAGGTCGGTGAGCGCGAAGAAGGTGACTATCAGGGCCCCGGCGACCAGATGACCGCGGGCACCGAAGCCGAGCGCGCCGACGAGCACCCCGAGGGTGCCCGCCACGGTGACCGCGTTGGGAGTTACGCCCGCACGGAGCAGGCGGCGTGCGACCGGCTCGACGACACGGGTCATCCCCGCGCGGGCCGACACTTGGAAGATCTTCGCCATGGCGGTCCCACGATAACGGTCCGCGTAGCGGCAGCGGTACGGCCGGTCAGGCGACCCGCGGGAACGGAGCCTTGTGCCGGCTCCGGATCGGGTGTGAGATCGAGCCAGGGACGTGAGCCAGCTCACCCACCCGCCCGTTGATTACCCGCGATCCTGCACCGCACCGGAGGATGTCGCCGCGGAACCCGACCGGGCCGCTTCCCCGTCGCGCGCGGCGGTCGCCACCAACCACGGCTGAGGGAGGTGCGCCGCATGGCGCAGAAGAGTCAGGAGAAGGGGGCCGCCGGTGGCGCGCCGGTGGTGACCGAGCCCGGCAGGATCCGCAACGTGGTGCTCGTCGGGCACTCGGGAGCGGGCAAGACGACGCTGGTCGAGGCGCTGCTCGCCGCCAGCGGCACCATCGACCGGGCCGGTGCCGTCGCCGACGGCACCACCGTCTGCGACCACGACCCGGCGGCCGTACGCCAGCAGCGCTCGGTGAGCCTGGCCTGCGCGCCGCTGCTGCACGACGGCATCAAGGTCAACCTGCTCGACACCCCCGGCTACGCCGACTTCGTCGGCGAGTTGCGGGCGGGGCTGCGGGCCGCCGACGCGGCGCTGTTCGTGGTCTCCGCCGTCGACGGGATGGACGCCGCCACCGCCGCCCTCTGGGAGGAGTGCGCGGCGGTCGACATGCCCCGGGCGGTGGCCGTGGCCCGGCTGGACCACCCGCGCGCCGACTTCGACGAGGCCGTGGCACTGTGCCAGCGGGTCTTCGGCGACAACGTGCTGCCGCTCTACCTGCCGATGCTCGGCGACGACGGGGTCTCCACCGTCGGCCTGCTCGGCCTGATCACCCGCCGGGTCTTCGACTACACCGCCGGCCTGCCCGCCGACGTACGCGAGCCGGATCCGGAGCACCTGCCCGCCATCGTCGAGTCCCGCAACGAGCTGATCGAGGGGATCATCGCCGAGAGCGAGGACGAGTCCCTGATGGACCGCTACCTCGACGGGGAGGAGATTGGCACCGACGTGCTGGTCGACGACCTGGAGAAGGCGGTCGCCCGCGGCCACTTCTACCCGGTGGTGCCGGTCTGCGCCGAGACCGGCGTGGGGCTGGACGTGCTGCTGGAGGTGCTCACCGCCGGCTTCCCCTCGCCGCTGGAGCACGAGCTGCCCGCCGTCGCGGGGGTGGACGGCTCCCCCCGGCCGCCGCTGACCTGCGACCCGGACGGCCCGCTGGTCGCCGAGGTGGTCAAGACGACCGTGGACCGGCACGTCGGGCGGGTCTCCCTGGTACGCGTCTTCTCCGGCACGCTGCGTCCCGAGCAGACCGTGCACGTCTCCGGGCACGGGATGGCCGAACGGGGCCACCCCGACCACGACGCCGACGAACGGGTCGGCCACATCTACACGCCGCTCGGCGCGGCCCTGCGCGAGGTGGGGGTGTGCGTGGCCGGCGACATCTGCGCGCTCACCAAGTCGGGCAGCGCGGAGACCGGCGACACCATCTCCGCCAAGGACGACCCGCTGCTGATCGCCCCCTGGGAGATGCCCGAGCCGCTGCTGCCGGTGGCCGTCGCCGCCCACAGCCGCGCCGACGAGGACGCCCTCGCGCGCAACCTGGCCCGCCTGGTCGCCGGCGACCCCACGATGCGGCTGGAGCGCAACCCGGAGACCCGCCAGCTGGTGCTCTGGTGCATGGGCGAGGCACACGCCGACGTGGTGCTGGAGCGCCTGCGCGCCGGCGGCGTGCAGCTGGACACCGAGCCGGTCCGGGTCGCGCTGCGCGAGACGCTGACCGTGCCCGCGAAGGGGCACGGCCGGCACGTGAAGCAGTCCGGCGGCCACGGCCAGTACGCCGTCTGCGACATCGAGGTCGAGCCGCTGCCGCCCGGCGCCGGTTTCGAGTTTGCCGACCGGGTGGTCGGCGGGGCGGTGCCGCACAACTACATCCCCTCCGTCGAGAAGGGCGTACGCGCCCAGATGGAGCGCGGCCTGGTCGCCGGCCACCCGGTGGTGGACCTGCGGGTGACCCTCGTCGACGGCAAGGCGCACAGCGTCGACTCCTCCGACGCGGCCTTCCAGACCGCCGGCGCCCTGGCCCTGCGCGACGCCGCCGAGAAGGGCCAGCCGGCGTTGCTGGAGCCGGTGGACGAGGTGGTGATCCGGGTGCCCGACTCCTCCGTGGGCGCGGTGATGGGCGACCTGTCCGGCCGGCGGGGCCGGGTGCTCGGCACCGAGGCCGACCCCGAGGCCGAGGGACGCAGCGTCGTCCGCGCCGAGGTGCCCGCCACGGAACTGCTGCGCTACGCCGTCGAGCTGCGCTCGATGACCTCGGGCACGGGCACGTTCCGCCGCCATTTCGTCCGCTACGACCCGATGCCCACCCACCTGGCCGACCAACTCCGCAATCCCCCGGCCTCCCACCCCTGACCCCACTCCCCCACCCCTGACCCCGTTCCCCGCCCGCCCTCGCCCTGCCCCTCCGCCCCGCCCCCTCCGACCCCGTCGATCATGCAGCTGTGGTGCCCCGCGAAAGGTGCAGGTCAGGGCACATCGGCCACCACAACCGCTTGATCGACCCCTGCGGGGAGGGCGGGCAGGGTGGGAGGGCGGGAGAGGGGGCAGGCGGGCTGGGTGGGTGGGGTGTGGGGCCGGAGGGGCGGCGTCAGGGGCCGGGTCAGGGGCGGGCGGTGGGAGGGCCGGGGGTCGGCCAGTGGGGGCGGTCCGCGTCGCGCAGGGCGGCCGACCGCAGCGCCGCCAACTGGCGTTCCACCTCGGCGAACTGGTCGGCCGACAGCGGGCCCAGGCGCAGCGCGCCGGCGTTCTCCGTCACCTGGGCCACCGTGCGGCAGCCGGGAATCGGGACCGTACGCTCGCTGCGCGCCCAGAGCCACCCCAGCGCGCCCTGCGCGAGGGTACGCCCGTCGGCGGTCAACGCCGCCCGTACGGCGGCGACCCGGCGCAGCCACTCCGGCGCCGGCCGGCCGCCCCGGAACCACTCCAGCCAGCCGGGGGCGACCCCGCGTACGTCGTCGCGGGGCAGCGTGGAGCCGGCCGTGTACTTGCCGGAGAGCAGCCCCATCCCCAGCGGCCCCCGGTTGACGCTGGCCAGGTCGTACTTGTCGCAGACGGCGAGCAGCTCGGGGGCGTCCCGGAGCACCGACAGCGTGTGCTGCACGGCGGTGGCGTGCCGGGCCCCCAGGCCGAACGCGGCGGCCCGGTCGGGGCGGTCGGTGCTCCAGCCGTACGCCCGGATCAGCCCCTCGTCGACCAGCTCCTCCAGGGTGCCCACGAGCGCCTCGGCCCGGGGCACCGGCAGGTCCGCCAGGTGCAGCTGGTAGAGGTCGATCCGGTCGGTGCCCAGCCGGCGCAGCGAGTGCACGACGGCCTGCCGCAGGTACGCCGGGGAGGCGTCCTCGCCGGTGGCCTGGCGGGCGGCCTCGTCGAAGGTGTAGCCCCACTTGGTGGCGATCACGGCCTCGTCGCGCCGGCCGGCGAGGGCCCGCCCGAGGACCCGCTCGCCGTGCCCGGCCCCGTACGTGTCGGCGGTGTCGAAGAGCGTCACCCCGAGGTCGAGCGCGTGCCGGATCGCGCGGACCGACTCGTCGTCGTCGACCGCGCCCCAGCCCAGCGGCTGGCTGCCCTCGGCCCAGGGGCCGCCGATCGCCCAGCACCCCATGCCGAGGGCGCTGACCTCGATGCCGCTGCGGCCCAACGTCCGCGTGGTCACTGCCATCGACAGATCGTGTCACCTCGCGCCCGGAACCGGGCGTGAAGTTCACCGCTGACACGACCGCCCGCACCGCCGATCGCCCCGGGAGCCGGAAGCGGGAGGTCCGGAGGCGGAACCCGGGAGGCGGAGCGGGCGGAGGCGGAAGCCGGAGCGGGCGGGAGGCGGAAGCCGGAGCGGGCGGGAGGCGGAAGCCGAAGCGGGCGGGAGGCGGGAGCGGCCCGGTGCGTCAGGTCGGCCAGGCCCGGGTGAACAGGTCACGGGTGTCGGTGAGCAGTTGCGGCAGGACCTTCGTCCGCCCGATCACGGGCATGAAGTTGGCGTCCCCGCCCCAGCGGGGCACCACGTGCTGGTGCAGGTGCGCGGCGATCCCCGCGCCGGCCACGCCGCCCTGGTTCATGCCCAGGTTGAACCCGTGGGCGTTGCTCACCTTGCGCACCACCCGCATGGCGGTCTGGGTGAACGCCGCCAGCTCGGTGGTCTCGGCCAGGTCCAGCTCGGTGTAGTCGGCCACGTGCCGGTAGGGGCAGACCAGCAGGTGACCGGGGTTGTAGGGATAGAGGTTGAGCACCGCGAACACGTGCTCGCCCCGGGCCACCATCAGGCTCCGCTCCGGCGGCAGCCCCGGCGCCTGGCAGAACGGGCAGCCGGCGGGCCGCTCGTAGCCGCCCTCGGGCCGGTCCTCCCCGGAGATGTAGGTCATCCGGTGCGGTGTCCAGAGCCGCTCCAGGCCGTCGGCCATGCCGCTGTCCGCGTGCCGTTCCACCCCTGTCACGCCACCGATCCTACGTTCCCGGCGGATGCGGCTCCCCGACGCCGTACGCCGGCCCGCTCCCGACCCCTGTCGGCCTGCGGGGCATGGCCGGCATTGAGGGGGATAAATAGGGGGTGAAAGTTCTTGACGAAGTCATAGCCACGAATGAAGAATCCATCCAAATATCATCACCCGTCGATGGGAGCCACTGTGAGAACTGCATTCCGTCGGATCGGCCGGGCGCTGGCCGCCTGTACCCTCGCCGCAGTCACCGCCCTCGTCGGGGTGACGGCGACGAGCAGCCCGGCGTACGCCGACGGCTGCTACACCTGGGGACGCGCCCTGACACAGGGAATGACGGGCGAGGACGTCCGGCAGTTGCAGATCCGGCTCGCCGGCTACCCGGGATACGGCGGGATCCTCGCCATCGACGGGTCGTTCGGTCCGGCCACCCGCTCGGCCCTCATCCGCTTCCAGCAGGCGTACGGCCTGAGCGCCGACGGCGCCGCCGGCCCGCAGACCTTCAGCAAGCTGTACGCGCTGCAGGACGACGACTGCACCCCGGTCAACTTCAGCTACGCGGAGCTGAACCGGTGCAACAGCACCTGGTCCGGCGGCGCGGTCTCCGCGAGCACCGCCAAGTTCAACGCGCTGGTGTCCATGTGGAAGCTCCAGGCCATGCGCAAGGCCCTCGGCAGCGTGTCGATCAACATCAGCAGCGGCTTCCGCAGCTACTCCTGCAACAGCGCGGTCGGTGGCGCCTCCAACAGCCGCCACCTCTACGGTGACGGCGTCGACCTGGTCGGGTCGCCCTCGTTCTGCCGGCTCGCCCAGCAGGCCCGCTACCACGGCTTCGGCAACATCCTCGGCCCCGGCTACCCGGGTCACAACGACCACACCCACGTCGGGGCGACCGGCGGCTGGTCCGCGCCGACCTGCGGGATCTGACACCCGACGACCTGTCGACGAAGGCCCCCCGCGTCGCGGGGGGCCTTCGGTGCGTAACGGGTCAGGCGGCGGACGGGCCGGCATTCGTCCGGGAGCGGACCACGTCGAGCACGTGGGCCACGGCGTCGGCGACCGGCACCCCGTTGCGCTGCGAGCCGTCCCGGTAGCGGAACGAGACGGTGCCGGCGGCCACGTCGTCGTCGCCGGCGATCACCATGAACGGGACCTTCTGCTGCTGGGCGGTGCGGATCTTCTTCTGCATCCGGTCGTCGCCCGCGTCGACCTGGGCACGCACACCCTCGGCCCGCAGGGCGGCCACGAAGTCGTGCAGGTAGTCGGTGTGGTCCTCGCGGATCGGGATGCCGACGACCTGCACCGGGGCCAGCCAAGCCGGGAACGCGCCCGCGTAGTGCTCGGTGAGCACGCCCACGAAGCGCTCGATCGAGCCGAACTTCGCGCAGTGGATCATGACCGGCTGCTGCCGGGTGCCGTCGGCCGCCTGGTACTCCAGCCCGAAGCCCTTCGGCTGGTTGAAGTCGTACTGGATGGTGGACATCTGCCAGGTACGGCCGATCGCGTCCTTCGCCTGCACGGAGATCTTCGGGCCGTAGAAGGCCGCGCCGCCCGGGTCCGGCACGAGGTCCAGCCCGGTCTCCCGGGCGCACTCCTCCAGCACGGCGGTCGCCGTCGCCCAGTCCTCCTCCGTGCCGACGAACTTCTCCGGCTTGGACTCGTCGCGGGTCGACAGCTCCAGGTAGAAGTCGTCGATGCCGAAGTCCTTCAGCAGGCCGAGCACGAAGTTCAGCAGGTGCTTCACCTCACCCGGCGCCTGCTCCTTCGTGCAGTACGAGTGCGAGTCGTCCTGCGTGAAGCCGCGAACCCGGGTCAGCCCGTGGATGACGCCGGACTTCTCGTACCGGTACACCGACCCGAACTCGAACAGCCGCATCGGCAGCTCCCGGTAGGAGCGCCCGCGCGAGCGGAAGATCAGGTTGTGCATCGGGCAGTTCATCGCCTTGAGGTAGTAGTCCGCGCCCTCGAACTCGATGGGCGGGAACATCCCGTCGGCGTAGTACGGCAGGTGACCCGAGGTGTGGAAGAGACCTTCCTTCGAGATGTGTGGGGTCCCGACGTACTGGAAGCCCTCCTCGATGTGGCGGGCCCGGACGTAGTCCTCCATCTCCCGCTTGATCACGCCACCCTTGGGGTGGAAGACCGGCAGGCCCGAGCCGATCTCGTCGGGGAAGCTGAACAGGTCCAGGTCCGCGCCGAGCTTGCGGTGGTCGCGCCGGGCGGCCTCCTCCAGCAGCTTCAGGTACGCCTTCAGCTCGTCGCGGGTCGGCCAGGCGGTGCCGTAGACCCGCTGGAGCTGCGGGTTCTTCTCCGAGCCCCGCCAGTACGCGGCGGCCGAACGCATCAGCTTGAACGCGCCGATGAGCCGGGTGTTCGGCAGGTGCGGGCCCCGGCACAGGTCCGACCAGCAGACCTTGTCCTCGTTGGCGGCGAGGTTGTCGTAGATGGTCAGCTCGCCGCCGCCCACCTCCATCACCTCGGAGGTGTCCAGCCCCTCGCCCTTGACGTCGATGAGCTCCAGCTTGAACGGCTCGGCGGCCAGCTCGGCCTTCGCCTCGTCGAGGCTGCCGAAGCGCCGGCGACGGAACCGCTGACCGGACTTGACGATCTCCTGCATCCGCTTCTCGAGCTTGCCGAGGTCGTCGGGCTGGAACGGCTTGTCGACGGCGAAGTCGTAGTAGAAGCCGTTCTCGATGGGCGGGCCGATGCCGAGCTTGGCGTCGGGGAAGACGTCCTGCACGGCCTGGGCGAGCACGTGTGCCGTGGAGTGCCGCAGCACGTCGAGCCCGTCCGGCGAGTCGAGACTGACGGGCTCGACCTCGGTGTCGACCTGCGGGGCCCAGTCCAGGTCGCGCAGCTGGCCCTGCGGGTCGCGGACCACCACGATCGCCTTCGGGCCGGACGCGGGCAGACCGGCTGCGGCCACCGCGTCGGCCGCCGTCGTCCCGGCGGCGACGACGACGGGGTCGGCCACGGCGGGGGTACGGGGTGCGGACACGGTGACTCCTCCAGCAGACGACACGGATGACGCCGAAAGTTCGGCTCCTGCGATGCTATCGGTCGCCGCCGCCGGCACGGTCGCCGACGCCACCGCCCCCGGATCCGTGGGACGGGCCTCGGGCGCGGTTGTGCTGGCCGCCGCGTTGAACCTTTGCGTCGTCGCATCCGAACTACCGGTTGTATGGCCGGAACCGTGCCGGCCCCGTGGAGACGGATGGGACCGACGATGGCGACGATGCACGGTGTGCGCTCCCGGCGCCGGGCCGGGGCGGTGGCCGTCCTGGTGGCGGCCGGGGTGCTGACCTGGCCCGCCCCCGCGTACGCGGCCGACGTGGCGACCAGCCCGACGCAGGCACGCCAGGGCGGTGCGGTGAAGCTGGAGTTCGTGGTGCCCGACGAACTGCCGGGCGCCCGCGCCGAGCGGATCGAGATCCGGCTGCCGACCGACACCCCGATCGCCGAGGTCTATCCGATGTCGGTGACCGGCTGGGCGCCCCGGATCACCTCCCGCGCGCTCGACCAGCCGCTCACCGGCATCCACTCCTCGCGGGTCGACCAGGTCACCAGCGCGGTGACCTGGATCCGGATGCCCGGGACACCCCCCGGCCCGGCCCGGCTCACCCTCTCCATGGGCCCGCTGCCGCAGGCCGACCGGCTCACCTTCGAGGTGCTGCGGACGTACGCCGACGGCACGGTCGTGCGCTGGGCCGGCCCGACCGGAGCCCGCCGGGCCCCCACACTCACCCTGCTGCCGGCGGTCCCCGGCGCGGCGGCCGGGCACGCCCTACCGGGCGGGGCGGCCGGGCATGCCGGGGCACCGGGCGGGGCGGCCGGTGCGTCGTCGGACGGGGCCGGGCCCGCCGCGGGGCCGCTGACCACGGCCGGCGCAGTCGACGGCGGGAACGCCGACGGGATGCTGGCCGCCGGGCTGCTCGCCGGGCTCGGCGGGGGCGCGGCGATCGGCTGGCTGGTCAGCCGCTGGCGCCGCCACGACCCGACCGGGCCGGTCGACGGGGTCGCGGGTCAGCCGGCCCAGTCCGGCAGGGGCTCGCGGGCGGCCAGCCAGTCGGTCGGCACCCCGCCCGGGGTGCCGACGCCGGTGTGCGCGGCCACCACCGACCCGACGATCGCGGCGGTGGTGTCGACGTCGCCGCCGGCCGCCACGCAGGCACGGACCGCCGCCGGGTAGTCGTCCAGGTGCACGGCGGCCACCCAGCAGGTGAAGGCGACGGTGTCCTGCGCCGTGACCCGGGAGCCGTTGCCGAGCACCTCGGCGGCCTCGCGGACCGGCCGGTCGAGCAGGCGGGCCGCCCGGCGTACGCCCTGGTGCACCTCGGTGGTCGGGTCCAGCGCGGCGGTCACACCGGCCAGCAGCCGGTCGGGGGCGGGCCGGTGGCCGTCGAGGCGGGCGCGGGCGGCCAGCGAGGCGGCCACCGCCACCGCCACCGCGCCGGCGATGCCCTCCGGGTGCGCGTGGGTCACCTCGGCCGACGCCCTGGCCTGCGCCGCCGCCCGCCCGGTGGAGTCGGCGAACCACGCGCCCAGCGGGCCGACCCGCATCGCCGCGCCGTTGCCGCAGGAGCCCTGCCCGTCGAAGGCCGAGGCGGCCGCCACCGGCCACGGCGTGCCGGTGCGGATCAGCCGCAGGATCGTCACGGCCCCCGGCCCGTACCCCCGGTAGGGCTCGCAGCGCTCGGCGAAGGCCGCGGCGAGGGCGTCCCGCTCGATCCGGCCGGTCTCGGCGAGGGCCGCGACCACCGAACAGGCCATCTCGGTGTCGTCGGTCCACTGCCACGGAGGTGGGGGCAGCTTCCCGGCGGCCAGGTCGGCCGGGTGCCGGCCGGGTACGAAGAACTGCGAACCGAGCGCGTCGCCGACCGACAGGCCGGCGAGCGAGTCCCGGGCCAAGGCGAGACGGGTGTCGGGAAAGAGCGTGAAGGACATCGTTGTGCCAGCTTGCCCTGTTGCCGCGAGTGCCGCAAACGCGATCAACTTGCCACCGCGAGTACGGTCTTGCTGTGGCCACCGTGCTCCTGGTCGAAGACGATCACGTCGTACGCGGCGCGATGCTGCGATCCCTCGCCGACCGGGGGCACGCCGTACACGCCGTCGGTACGGCGCTGGACGCGCTGCGCCGGGTGGCGGCCGAGACCCCCGATCTCGTGGTGCTCGACCTCGGGCTGCCCGACCTCGACGGCTCCGACGCGCTGCGGATGCTGCGCGGCATCACCGACGTGCCGATCATCATCGCCACCGCCCGCGACGACGAGCAGTCCGTGGTGCGGCTGCTGCGCGCCGGCGCCGACGACTACATGGTCAAGCCGTTCACCGGCGCGCACCTCGACGCGCGGATCACCACGGTGCTGCGACGGGCCGGGCGGGCCAGCCGGACCGTGCAGCCGGCCGTGCACAGCGTCGGCGGGCTGCGGGTGGACGTCGGCGAGCGCAGCGCCCACCTCGACGGCGAACCGCTGGCGCTGACCCGCAAGGAATTCGACCTGCTGGCCTATCTCGCCGCGCGGCCGGGCCGGGTAGTGTCCCGCCGGGAACTTCTGGAGGAGGTATGGCGGCAGCCATCGGTCGGCGAGGACCAGACCATCGACGTTCACCTTTACTGGCTGCGCCGCAAAATGGGCGAGTCCGCGGCGAAGCCGCGCTACCTGCGCACCGTGCGGGGGGTCGGCTTCCGGTTGGTGGCGCCGGACTGAGGCCGACGCTGGCCCTGCTCACGGCCGGCATGTGCGCCCTCGTCGCGCTCGCGTTCCTCGTCCCGCTCGCCCTCGGTCTGGCGGACCGGGCGCGCGAGGAGGCCATCGCCGACGCGGCCCGGCGCAGCGCGCTGGTGACCGGCGCGCTCGCCGTCAGCACCGACCCCGCCGTGGTGCAGCGTGCCGTGGCGGCCAGCGGCGACGACCCGGTCACCCGGCCGGTCGTGCACGGACTGGGCGTGGACGGGTCGGCGGGCCGGGCCGACGCCGGGAGCCTGGAGCGGGCGCGCTCCGAGCGGCGCTCCGTGGTCGTCGACGTCGAGGGCGGCGTGCTCCGGCTCGACCCGGTGGTGCTCGGCGACACCACGGCCGTGGTCGAGGTCTTCGTACCGGACTCGGAACTGGGCGGCAACAGCCGGTGGCCGCTGCTGCTCGGGGTGGCCGCCGCCCTGGTGGGCGCGGCGGTGCTGGTGGTGGACCGGGTCGCCGCCCGCGCGGTCGACTCGGCCCGGGGCCTGGTCCGGGCGGCGCTCGCGATCGGCGACGGCGACCAGGGCGTACGCGTCGATCCGAGCGGCCCGCGCGAACTGGCCGAAGCCGGGTACGCCTTCAACCGGATGGCCGACCGGCTGGACGCCGCCCGCACCGACGAGCGGGAACTGGTCGCCGACCTGTCGCACCGGCTGCGCACCCCGCTGACGGTACTGCGGCTGGACGCCGAGGCGCTGGAGTCCGACGACACCAGCGTGGGCTCGTTCAGCGAGGCGGAGCTGGACCGCCGCCGTGGCATCCGACGGATCCGGCAGGCGATCGTCACCCTCGAGGGCGAGATCGACGTGCTGATCAAGACCACCCGCAAGGCCGTGGCGCACGAGGCGGGGCCGGCGATGTGCGACGTCAGCGAGGTGGTCCGGGACCGGATGGTGTTCTGGGCCGCCCTGGCCGGCGACCAGAACCGCCCGCACCGGGTGAGCGGCGCGCAGCTGCGCATTCCCGCGCCGGTGCCCCGGGCCGAGCTGGCCGCCGCCCTGGACGCGGTCATCGGCAACGTCTTCCGGTACACCCCGCAGGGCACCGCGTTCGAGGTGGCGGTCTCCCGCCGCGACGGGTACGTGGCCATCCGGATCGACGACGCCGGCCCGGGGATCGCCAACCCGGACCGGGCCCTGCGCCGGGGCGCCAGCGACCAGGGCTCGACCGGGCTCGGGCTGGACATCGCCAGGCGGGTGGCGTTGCAGGCGAACGGCTCGGTGAGCATCGACCGGGCCCGGCTGGGCGGGGCGAGCGTGGTGATGCTGCTCGCCGATCCGGAGGCGACGCCCCGGCAGGTCAGCCGCTTCGGCCTGGTCGGCCGGATGGCCCGGGAGCAGAAGACCGGCGGCCGGAAGTGGCCCCGCCAGCGGCCCGTCGACGACTGACCCGCCCGACCCGGCCCCAGCCTGACGCCGCGCGGCACCGCCCGGATCGGCGGCCGGTTGTGCGGTGGCGCAAGTCTTCCTTAGATCGGGATTAACCGCGGTGCCGGAGCGGGCCCGCGCTGACAGGATCGGATCCGAACCCATCAGTTCCACCGGTCAATGCCTCGGGGCACCCCACCGGCCGGTGGAGCCGGGCGCGCGGCGGGAGACTCTGGTCCCCCCACACCTCCTCCCGCCGCGCGCCGCTCCTCCTCCGTTCAGCTCCGTTCAGCGGATGGCGGCGGCCAGATGGGCGTCGATCTCGGCGGTGATCCGCCGCTTGCCCGCCAGATCCAGGAACGAAGCGGTCACCGCGTCGCGGGCGAGCGCGGCCAGCTCCTGCGGGCCCGCGTCGAGCAGCCGGGCCGCGACGGCGTACTCGTCGTTGAGGGTGGTGCCGAACATCGGCGGGTCGTCGGAGTTGATGGTGACCAGCAGGCCGGCCTCGACCAGTTGCCGCAGCGGGTGCTCCTCGATGCTGGCGACCGCCCGGGTACGCACGTTGGAGGTGGGGCACACCTCCAGGCAGATCCGGTGCTCGGCGAGGTGGGCCAGCAGCTGCGGGTCCCACGCGGCGGAGATGCCGTGGCCGATCCGCTCCGCGCCGAGGTCGCGCAGCGCGTCCCAGACGGTCTCGGGGCCGGTGGTCTCGCCGGCGTGCGGCACCGAGCGCAGCCCCGCCGCCCGGGCCCGGTCGAAGTACGGCTTGAACTGCGGCCGGGGCACCCCGATCTCGGGCCCGCCCAGGCCGAAGCTGATCAGCCCGTCGGGGCGCTCCTCCAGCGAGATGCGCAGCGTCTCCTCGGCCGCCGCCAGGCCGGCCTCGCCAGGGATGTCGAAGCACCAGCGCAGCTCGATGCCGAAGTCCGCCTCCGCCCGCTTGCGGGCGTCCTCGATGGCCTCGCAGAAGGCGGGCGCGGGGATCCCCCGGTGCACGTGCGAGTAGGGCGTGACGGTCAGCTCGGCGTAGCGGACCTGCTGGCGGGCCAGCTCGCGGGCGACCTCGTGGGTGAGCAGCCAGACGTCCTCCTGGTCGCGGATCAGGTCCACGACGCTCAGGTAGACCTCGATGAAGTGCGCGAAGTCGCGGAAGGCGAAGTAGTCGGCGAGGGCGGCCGGATCCGCGGGCACGGGGCTGCGGCCCTCGTGGCGGGCGGCCAGCTCGGCGACGATGCGGGGCGAGGCGGAGCCGACGTGGTGCACGTGCAGCTCCACCTTGGGCAGTCCGGCGATGAAGGTTTGCAGGTCGGTCAAAGGTTCTCCTCTGCACGGGCGCCGGTACGGGCGACGAAGAAGACGCGGCGGAACGGGAAGTGCACCTGAGCGTGCCGCACCGGGTACGCCTCGGCGAGGCGTACGCCCAGCTCGGCGCGGAAGCCGGACCAGCGATCGGCGTCCAGGGCCGCGCGGACCGGCCGGAGCGCGGTGCCCTCCAGCCAGCTCAGCACGGGATGGTCCGCCTCGGCGCGGGCCGGCAGCAGATGCACGTAGGTAGTCTCCCAGGCGTCCACCACGCAGCCGGCACCGGTCAGCAGCTCGGCGTAACCGACGGCGGTGTCGTCGGCCGGGGGTCGGCGCAGCAGCGGGGCGACGTCGGCGCGCCACGCCGGCCGGTCGGCGACCTCGCGCAGCGCCCGGTGCGACGGCGCGTCGAAGTTCCCCGGAACCTGCACGGCCAGCCAGGCCCCGGCGGGCAGCTCCCGGGCCCAGCGGGTGAGCAGCTCCCGGTGACCGGAGACCCACTGGAGCACGGCGTTGCTGACCACGACGTCGGTGTCGGGTCCCGGCCGCCAGTGCCGGACGTCGCCGACGGCGAAGGTGACCCCGGGGACGGTGGCGGCCTGCGCGATCATCTCCGGTGAGGAGTCGAGGCCGGCGATCCGGCTGTCCGGCCACCGCGCGGCGAGGGTCGCGGTCAGGTTGCCGGGACCGCAGCCGAGGTCGACGACGGTACGCGGCCGCTCGGCGGAGACCCGGGCGAGCAGCTCGTGGAAGGGCCGGGAGCGCTCGTCGCCGTAGCGCAGGTACGTCGTCGGATCCCACATCACTGCCTCCCAAACCGTACGTCCGTCTTGTTGACCGTACGGCCCGTCGCGTGACCGGACAAGCCCGATCACTAGGCTCGGTCCCATGCAACAGCGCACCCTCCCGGGCGGAGGTCCACGACCGGCCGGTCCGCCCGGGGGCGCACGACCGGCGGCGACCCGGGCTGCCGGGACGGGAATCGACGGAGGGGGATCGCGATGAAGGGCTGGCTGTCGCTGACCCTCGGCCTGCTAGCCGTGGTCGGCGGTGCGGTGTGGACGGTGCAGGGCCTCGGCTACGTCCAGGGCAGCGTGATGACCGACCGGCGGATCTGGGCCGTGCTGGGGCCCGTCGTCCTCCTGGTCGGGCTGGTCGTGCTCTGGTCCGGGCTGCGCGCCCGCAGGCGCCGCTGACGGCGCGTCCGGAAACGCGGAAAGCCCCGCATCCCGGGCGGGATACGGGGCTTCGCTGTGACCCGGGCGCCGGATCACAGCAGTGGCCGGCGGCTGCCGACCGGCACTGCTCAGATGGGGCGGACCTGCTCGGCCTGCGGACCCTTCTGACCCTGGGCGATCTCGAACTCCACCCGCTGGTTCTCCTCCAGCGTGCGGTAGCCGCTGGTCTGGATGGCCGAGAAGTGGACGAACACGTCAGCACCCCCGCCGTCGACGGTGATGAAGCCGAAGCCCTTGTCTGCGTTGAACCACTTCACGGTTCCCTGCGCCATGTGTATCTCCTTCTAAAACTGGCGGCCGAGCACGCCGTGCGGCCGATTGGCCGTTTTCGAGCAGCGGTGCCTGAGGCGGCCCCCCACGAAGGAGACTTCACTCAACCCACGCCATCTCTCAACAGCGTGGAACAGCAAACCACGTAGCGAAAACTCTGCACAGCCTACCGGACGAATTTCTTCGACATGTGACCTGACGGATGCCGAAGATCCGCTGGGTGGGCCCTTGCCCCCGTGCGAAAAGCCCCCCGCGCCATCGCGGCGGCGCGGGGGGCTTTTCGTCGTCGTCGGCTCAGTCCGGCCAGCTTCCGGTGAACCGGCGTACGCCCACCGCGCCACCCCGGTCGACGGCGGCCCGGACGACCGCGAAGATGGCGCCCTGCAACGCCGCCGCCGCCAGGATCTCGCCCCAGCCGCGGTCCTCGTCGGTGGCGCTGGGCGCCTCGCCGTCGCCCGCCGTCACCTTCCACACCTGCCGGAAGATCGCGCCCGCGACCGCACCGGCGGCGATGCCCATCAGCACACCCACCGGCTTGTACGCGGCCTTACCGATGCCCCTGCTCACCGCTGCCTCCCCCGAACGATCATCATCACGATCACGGCGGCCACCGCGCCGGCCGCCAGGGCGACGAACGGCGTCGGGTTACGCCGTACGACCGCGCCCTTCTCCTGCGCCTGGCCCCGCGCGAGCTGCGCCCTCTGCGCCGCCTGCCCACGCACCCGGGCCACGGTCTGCGCCGCCTGGTCCCGCATCCGCTCCTTCGCCTGGTCGGCGGAGGACCTCAGCCGCGCCTTGACGTCGGCCTTGGCCGCCAACGCCTCCATCGTCTCGCCCAACTCGACCCGGGTCCGCCGGATCTCCTCCCGCAGCGCCTCGGTGTCGCCGCTGCCCCGGCCGTTGCCCGTCGTCATGCCCGTCCCCTGTCCTTCACGGCGGCGGTGACCGTGTCCACGTCCGCCCGGACGCTACGGACCGCGGCCTGCGGCACCGGTGGGACCGCCTGGCTGACCTGCTTCTTGCCCACCAGGGCCAGGACGCCGGCCATCGCGAAGAGCACCACCGCGACGATCAGGGCCGCGGCCCAGGCCGGGAGCACCAGGTCGAGCAGCAGGATCGCAGTGGCGACCAGGGCGCCCAGACCGTAGAGCGCCAGCGCCCCGCCACCGCCGAAGAGGCCGATGCCGATGCCGGCGTGCTTGCCCTTCTGGGTCAGCTCCGCCCGGGCCAGGGCCAGTTCGTCACGGACCAGACGGGAGACCTGCTCCGTGGCCCGCTGCACCAGCTCGGCGGTGGACGGCTCGCTCCCGTTGCGGGATGTGCGGGCGTTCGCCACGTCAGCCATGCTGTCCTCCTTTCATCATCACCGCGCTGTATGCCCGGAGTCGCCGCCCGTCAATCCTTCGCCCAGCAGTCGGTACGTCCGGACCGCCGGGTCCCCGAGCCGCCGCACGGCGCGGAAGAAGGTACAGAAGCGTCGCGCAGCAGGTCCCCACGAAACGCCCGGTCAAACTTCCCGAGCCACCGCACACCGCCCGCCCGCCCCCACGCGCCCCACCCTTCCCCGCGGTGCTGGTCTGCGCCGGGTCGGCCGGTGCGGGGTCCACCTCTCCCTCCCACCCCTCCAACGCCCCCACCCCTCCCAGGTCACGACCCCACTCCTCACCCACCCCGCGCCCTCACCCCGCGCCGCCCCCACCCCCGCTCCCGCCCCCGCTGGGTCGATCTTGCAGTTGTGGTGGGCGCTATCCGAGCAATGCCCCTTTTTGCGGGGCACCACGACTGCATGATCGACGCCGGCGTTGAGCGCGGGGTCCGTAGCGCGGGAGTGGGGTGGTTCGGAGACGGTGGAGCCCTCCGGACGCGTAGGACCGGAGGGCTCCACGGGGGTCGCGGAACGCCGGGAAGCCGGGACGCCGGGGCGCGGGGCGCTGGGGGCGGGACGCCGGGACGCCGAAAGCGGGGCGCCGGGACGCGGGACGCTGGGGCGTGGGCGCGGGGCGCCGGGGCGTGGGAGGTGGATGGGTCAGCGGCGGGAGTCGGCGGGCTCGTCGGGGCCGACGAAGGCCTCGCTGCGGGCGTCGCCGTCGTCGCTGCCGCCGAAGACCCGGGCGTCGTCGGGCACCTCGGCGTCGGTGAGCCGACGCACCGGCCGGCGCGGGCGTACCCACTGCCATGCCAGGTTGCTCTCCGCGTCGCCGATCTCGGTACGCATCCGGGGCATCGCCATCGGCCGGTGGTCCCGGATCCAGGCGACCAGGTGCTCACGGACCAGGCAACGCAGATCCCACAGGCTGCCGGCGTCGGCGGCGCTGACCAGGGCGCGCACCTTGATCGTCCCGGCGGTCGCGTCGGTCACCTGGAGTACGCAGACCCGGCCGTCCCACAGCTCGGTGCCCTCGACGAGCCGGCGCAGCTCCTCGCGCATGGCCTGCACCGGGACCGCCCAGTCGACGTCGAACTCGGCGGTACCCAGCACCGCCGCCTCCGTGCGGGTCCAGTTCTGGAACGGCTTGCTGGTGAAGTACGAGGTGGGCAGGATCAGCCGCCGGTCGTCCCAGATCTGCACGACCACGTAGCTGAGCGTCAGCTCCTCGATGCGGCCCCACTCCCCCTCGACCACCACCACGTCGTCGAGGCGGACCGCGTCGCTGAACGCGAGTTGGAGGCCGGCGAACACGTTGCCCAGCAGGCTCTGCGCGGCCAGCGCGGCGACCACACCGACCACACCGGCACTGGTCAGCACCCCGGCGCCGATGCCGCGTACGGCCGGGAAGGTCATCAGCATCACGCCGACCGCCAGCACGACGATCACCGCGATCGTCAACCGGCGCAGCATGACCACCTGGGTCCGTACCCGCCGCGCGTGCCGGTTGTCCGGCACGTCCACCCGGAACCGGGCCAGCGCGGTGTCCTCCGCCACCACGAGCAGCGAGGCGACCAGCCAGGCGACGCTGGCGATCACGCCGAGCACCAGCAGGTGCAGCAGCACCTGGCGCCACTGCTCGCCGACCGCGTAGCCGGTGCTGAACCGCACGGCGAACTGGACGGCGACGACGGTGGCGGCGACCTGGATCGACCGGTGCGCGTGATCGGTGAGCTCGGTCAACAGCAGTGAGCGCCGGCCGACCCGCCGGATCAGGCGGTGCGCGACCTCGACCGCGAACAGGGCGATCGCCGCCGCGGCGAGCGCGGCGACGATCGTCCCGAGGTAGCTCTGCACAGGCTCTTTCCTCCTTGGCGCCGGGCACGTGCTTCGGACAAAGGCCCAATGGTGCCCGGCGACGCCGAAATCGACCAGGCTCAGACCTTGCGATACCGGGACTGGAGGAAGCAGAACAGGCCGAAGGCGGCGATACCGAGCGCCACCAGGGTGAGCAGGATCTGGCCGTACGCCTGGTCGCGCAGCGTCCGCAGCGCCGCGTCCAGGCCGCGGGCCTTCTCCGGGTCGTAGTTGACGGCGGCCAGGATGATCAGCAGGCCGGAGATGCCGTACGCGACGCCCTTGGAGATGTAGCCGGCCATGCCGAGCCGGCGGGTGAGCTGCCTCGTCTTGGCGTCCATCTCGCCGGTCTTGAGGTGCTTCTCGAAGCGCTTGATCAGCCCGTAGATCACCAGGCCGACGCCGATCGCGGCGAGGCCGAGCCCGGCGAGGCCGACCAGCCAGCGGCCGCCGGAGGACTCCATGAGCTTGCCGGTCAGCGCCTCCTGCTGGTCGGCGCTGTTGGAGCCGGCGTCCCTGAAGACCTTGACGGCCGTCCAGGCGAAGTAGAGGTAGACGACGGTGCGTCCCACCGAGGCGATCCGCTCCCAGACGCGCTCCTTGCCACGCTCGGCGCGGTGCCCGACGGCCGCCTCCAGCGCCTGCCAGATCGCCATGGCGAACAGGCCGATCGCGATGGTGATGACGAGGAACTTGCCCAGCGGCTGCTGGGCGAGGGTACGCAGCGCGCCGGACTGGTCGCCGTCGTCGCCGGGCTTGCCGAACGCGATCTGCAACGCCAGCCAGGCGAAGAGGAGGTGGACGATGCCGTAGCCGATGAAACCGACTCTTGCCAACAGTTCGAGCCACCTGCTGTTCGCCGTACGGGAGGCGGTGGCTTCAGCGTTCCGGGTGAGTGACATGGCGCCACAATCACCGAATACGAAGATTTCCAAACGTCGGCCACGGGCCCTGCGGGGCACCGCACCCGCGCCACGCCCCGCCACCCCCGGCGCAAGCACGATCGTCGACGGTTGACCTGCTCGATCAGCGGCGTGTCGAGCAGCTCAACCGCCAACGTCGGGCGGGGCGGGGCGGGGCGGGGCGGGGGCGGGCGGGGCGGGGCGGGCGCGGGAGCGGCGGGGCGGGGGGGTGGGTCAGTTGCCGGGGTTGCGGGAGACGCGGATCTTGACCTCCTGGTTGGTGACGCTGTCCAGGGTCACCGCGAAGCCGCCGACCTCGGTGGCCTGCTGGCCCGTCGTCAGCGACAGCTGCTCGCCGGCGATCTCGACGGTCACCTGGTCGTCCTGCGCGCCGATGAGCTTGGCCTCCACGCCGAGGATGTTGGCGCTGGCGTTCACGCCCCGGTCGAAGGTGACCGTGCAGGCGTCCAGGCCGCAGTCGGTGCTGGCGCCCTCGGAGCTGCAACCGGCGAGCACGGCGACGCCGAGCGCCAGGCCGGCCAGCAGGCCGGCGGCCCGGCGGGTGGGGGTCAGCGGGAAGGCAACACGTCGATTCGTCACCCCGCCAAGGGTACGAGACGCCGACCACCGCGGCAGGACGTGAACATCCGCACAGGTGAGCGCCCACAGCGCAGGACTAGGGTCCCGGGCATGCCGTTCGACATCGCCCGCATCCGGGCCGCGTACCCCGCCCTCGCCGAGGGCTTCGTCCACCTCGACGGTGCCGGGGGCACCCAGACCGCCGGCCCGGTCGTCGACGCGACCGCCGCCGCCATGCGCGCGGCGATGGGCAACCGCAGCGCCGCCTTCGCGCCCGGCCGGCGGTCGCTGGAACTGGTGGCCGCCGCCCGCTCGGCCGTGGCGGACCTGCTCGGCGCCGAGGCTGACGGGGTGGTGCTGGGCCCGAGCGCCACGGCGCTGACGTACACCCTGGCCCGGACCCTGGGTGCGCGGTGGCGCCCCGGGGACGAGGTCGTGGTCTCGCGGCTCGACCACGACGCGAACGTACGCCCGTGGGTGCAGGCGGCCGAGGCGGCCGGCGCGACGGTGCGCTGGGCCGAGTTCGACCGGGACACCGCGGAGCTGCCGACGGAGCGCTACGCGCAGCTGGTCGGCGAGCGGACCCGCGTCGTCGCGGTGACCGCGGGCAGCAACGCCACCGGCACCGTCCCGGACGTGCCGGCGATCGCCGCCATCGCGCACGCCGCCGGGGCGCTGGTCTGCGTCGACGGGGTGCACTCGGTGCCGCACGGCCCCACCGACGTCGCCGCGCTGGGCGCCGACTTCCTGGTCACCAGCGCCTACAAGTGGTCGGGGCCGCACCTGGGCGCGATGGTGGCCGCGCCCGCGACGTGGGAGCGGCTGCGCCCGGCGAAGCTGCTGCCCTCCTCCGACGCGGTGCCGGAACGCTTCGAGTACGGCACCCCGAGCTTCCCCCTGCTGGCCGGGGTGGCCGCCGCCGTGGACCACCTGGCCGGGCTGGACCCGACGGCCACCGGCAGCCGGCGCGAACGGCTGGTCGCCGGGTTGAGCGCCGCGCGGGCGTACGAGGAGACGCTGTTGGAGCGGCTGCTCGCGGGGCTGGCCGTACTGCCCGGGGTCACGGTGCTCGGCTCCCCGGCCCGGCGCTGCCCGACGGTGTCCTTCCGGCTGGCCGGGCTCTCGCCGCAGCGGACCCAGGAGGAGCTGGGCGCGGCCGGGCTCTGCCTCTCCGCCGGCGACTACTACGCGTACGAGTACTTCCAGGCGATGGGGCTGCGCGACAGCGGCGGGGCGGTGCGCGCCAGCCTCTACCACTACAACACGGTCGAGGAGGTGGACCGGTTGCTCGGCGAACTGGACCGGCTCGCCGCCGGCGGAGGCAGAATGGCCGGGTGAGCACCCTGGTCGAGGACAACCCCGCCAAGCGCCGGTTCGAGATCCTGGTCGACGACGCGCTGGCCGGATTCACCGCGTACCTGCCGCGCGGCGAGGTGCTGGTCTTCACCCACACCGAAGTCGACCCGAAGTTCCAGAACATGGGCGTCGGCGCGGCCCTGGTCCGGGGCACCCTCGACCAGCTCCGCGAGCGGGGCGCGACGGTGGTGCCGCGCTGCCCGTTCATGGCGGCCTTCATCGACCGCCACCTCGAGTACGCCGATCTGGTCACCCCCGAGCCGTGACCCGGGGGCGCCGGGCACTCCGGCGGCCCCCGCGTGGAGATGTCACGAGCAGCCCGGGGGTGGTCAGCGGCCTGCCAGCAGCCCGGCGGCGGCGTGGGCGGCGGCCCGGGTGGCGCCGTGGGTGGCGACGTGGACCGCCCCGGTGACCAGTTCGGGCACGCCCAGCTCGACCACGACCGCGTCCGGCCGGGCGGCCAGCGCGCGGGCCACCGCCGCCCGCATCCAGTCGTGCCGGTGCAGGTCGCGTACCACCAGCACGACGCGACGCCCGGCCGCCCCGGCGGTCGGGTCGGCGGGCACGTCGGCCTCGGCGTAGCGGACGCCGGTGGTGCCGGCGAGCACGTCGGCGAGCGGCGCGGCGAGCCCCCACGGGGTCTCCGGACCGATCGCGATGTTGCGGGGCGGCTCGAACTCGACCACGTGCGCGGGGCCGGTCAGCGGCAGCGCGTCGGCTCCGGCGGGCGCGGTGGTGACACGCAGCGCCCGGCGGGCGGCGGCCAGCCCGACGGCGGAGCCGGCGGCGCTGGGGCGGGGGCGCGGCGGCTGCTCCGCCCGGGCGGCCACCGTCCAGGCGGCGAGCTGGCCCACCCGCTTGGCCGCCTCGGTGAGGCGTTCCTCCGGCAGGTCACCGGCGACGACCGCGGCGACGATGGCGTCGCGCAGCAGCCGGGCCGAGTCCTCGTCGGCGCGTTCCCCGCCGACGCAGATCGCGTCGGCGCCGGCGGCGAGGGCGCGCACCGCCGTGGCGGCGAATCCGTACCGGTCGGCGACCGCCCGCATCTCCACCGCGTCGGTGACGACGACGCCGGAGAAGCCCAGCTCGTCGCGGAGCAGCCCGCCGAGGATCCGACTGCTGAGGGTGGCCGGCAGCGCCGGATCCAGCGCCGGGACCAGCAGGTGGCCGGTCATCACCGCCTGCACGCCGGCCGCGACGGCGGCCCGGAACGGGGCCAGTTCCACGGCGTTGAGGCGGGCCCGGTCGGCGGCGATCAGGGGCAGGTCGTGGTGCGAGTCGACCTTGGTGTCGCCGTGCCCGGGGAAGTGCTTGGCGCAGGCGGCGACCCCGCCGGCCTGGAGGCCGCGTACCCACGCGGCGGTGTGCCGGGCGACCAGCGCCGGTTCGGCGCCGAAGGCGCGTACGCCGATCACGGGGTTGCCCGGGTTGGAGTTGACGTCGGCGTCGGGGGCGTAGTTGAGGGTGACGCCCAGGGCGGCGAGGTCGGCGCCGAGGTCGCGGGCGACCTCCTCGGTCAGCGCCGGGTCGTCGACGGCGCCGAGCGCGAAGTTGCCCGGTCGGGAGCTGCCCCGGGCGGACTCGATCCGGGTCACGTCACCGGCCTCCTCGTCGATGGCGACGACGACGTCGGGGCGCTCGGCGCGCAGGGTGGCGGTGAGGGCGGCCACCTGCTCCGGGTGGACCACGTTGCGGGCGAAGAGCACCACGGAGCCGAGCCCCTCGCCGAGCCACCGGCAGACCCAGGGCGGCGGCGTGGTGCCGACGAATCCCGGCTGCAGAACGGCGGCGGCGAGGGCCGCGAGGCTCCCCCCGGGGGCGCTCATGCCGGCCCGCCCGCGTGGTGGCTGATGTGTCGCTGGCTCATGCGGTCGTCGTACCCCCGTCTTCTCCGCGCCCCGAGGCCCCGCCACCGGCGGCGGTGCTGCCATGGTCACACCGCGCGCTTAAATAGTCAATAAACCTTACAGTTGCCGACCCGCGCGGCACTGGGGACAGTTCGGGGATGGATCACCTGCTGCTGGCCGACGCCACGAGCCCCGCCGACATCCCCGGCGTACGCCTGCTCGGCCTGGTCGTCGGCGCCCTGCTGCTGCTCGCCGCGATCCGCGCGATGTTCCGGCGCTGACCGCGCGCACCGGCCCCCACGGTTCGACGGCGTCCCCCGGGGTACCGCCTGCCTCGTTGCACCCGGTAGGACACGCGAGGGGGAACGATGAGGATCGGCTACTTTCTGTCCACGGAGGAGTACGCGCCGGCCGAGCTGCTGGAACAGGCGCGCGGCGCGGAGCGGGCCGGCTTCGAGGCGCTCTGGATCTCCGACCACTACCACCCGTGGACGGACGCGCAGGGGCAGAGCCCCTTCGTCTGGTCGGTGATCGGCGCGCTCAGCCAGGTCTGCCGGCTGCCGGTCACCACCGCCGTCACCTGCCCGACCGTACGCATCCACCCGGCCGTCGTGGCGCAGGCGGCGGCCACCAGCGCGGTCCTGCACTCCGGGCGGTTCGTGCTCGGGGTGGGCAGCGGCGAGGCGCTCAACGAGCACATCCTCGGCGACGCCTGGCCGCAGACCGACGTCCGGCTGGAAATGCTCGAAGAGGCCGTCGAGGTGATGCGCGAGCTGTGGCGGGGTGGCTTCGTCAACCACCACGGCCGGCACTACACCGTCGAGCACGCCCGGATCTACACGCTGCCCGACACTCCCCCGCCGGTCTACGTCTCGGGCTTCGGCCCGAAGGCCGTCGACCTGGCCGCGCGCATCGGCGACGGCTTCGTCAACACCTCGCCGGACGCCGAGCTGGTCCGGCGGTTCCGGGAGAACGGCGGCGGCGACAAGCCGTGCCAGGCCGGCTTCAAGGCGGCCTACGCCCAGACCGAGGAGGAGGGGATGCGGATCGCGTACGAGCGCTGGCCGAACGCCGGGGTGCCGGGCGAGCTGTCCCAGGTGCTGCCCTCGCCACGGCACTTCGAGCAGGCCGCCCAGCTGGTCCGGCCGGAGATGATGAAGGACGCCTTCGTCTGCGGGCGGGACGCCGACGCGCACCTGGCGAAGCTCGACGAGTACGCCAAGGCCGGTTTCGACGAGGTCTACGTGGCCAACACCGGCCCGAACTGGCAGGGCCTGCTCGACCTCTACCAGCGCGATGTGTTCCCCCGCGTCCGCTGAGTCCCGGCCACGGGCACCCGCGCCGTGGGGCGCGGGTGCCCTCGCCCACACCCGCCCGCCCCCTGCCGGGCGCCACGGGCGGGCCCCGGAAGCCCCGCACGCCGGACTCGCCCACGTCAGCCGCCGGTTTCGCCGCTGATCGCCGGGGGTACCTCCGGCCCTCAATGAAACTGTCCACGCACTCGACGACACTGCGCCGCGCGGCCAAGAGCCTCTTCGGCTGGACCGCACTACGGCCCCACCAGTTGGCCGCCATGCGGGCGGTCATGAAGCGCCGCGACGCCCTGGTGGTGCTGCCCACCGGCGCCGGCAAGTCGGCGATCTACCAGATTCCGGCCAGCCTGATCCCCGGCCCGACGGTGGTGATCTCCCCGCTGCTCGCCCTCCAGCAGGACCAGATCGCGGCGCTCAACGAACGCCAGCGGCCGGAGCTGCGCGCGGTGCGGATCAGCTCGAACGAATCGGCCGCCCAGCAGGCGGAGGCGATCGCCGAGATCCGCGACGGGCGCGCGGAGTTCCTCTTCATCACCCCGGAGCAGCTCGCCAACCCCGACCGGATGGCCGAGGTGAGGTCGCTGAAGCCGGCGCTGGTGGCGATCGACGAGGCGCACTGCATCTCCGCCTGGGGGCACGACTTCCGCCCCGACTACCTGGCGCTGGGTCACCTGATCGACGGCATCGGCCGGCCCCCGGTGGTGGCGCTGACCGCCACGGCCTCCCCGCCCGTACGCGACGACATCATCGCCCGGCTGCGGCTGACCGAGCCCGAGGTGGTGGTCTCCGGGCTGGACCGGCCGAACCTGTTCCTCGAGGTGGCGCACTGCCCCACCGAGGACTACCGGTGGCGACGGCTGATCGCCCTGCTGAGCGACGACACCCGGCCCGGCATCATCTACGTGCCCACCCGGCGCTCCGCCGAGGAGCTGGCCGCGCGGCTCACCGACGCCGGCTTCCCGGCCCAGTACTACCACGGCGGGATGCCGGCCGGCGCCCGCGCCGAGCTGCACGAGGCGTTCCTCGCCGACCAGGTGCCGATCATGGTGGCCACCTCGGCGTTCGGCATGGGCATCGACAAGCCGAACATCGCGTGGGTGGTCCACATGGCGTTGCCGGACTCGCCCGACAGCTACTTCCAGGAGATCGGGCGGGCCGGCCGCGACGGCGCCCCGGCCCGCGTACTGCTGCTGTGGCAGGCCGAGGACGTCGGGCTGCAACGCTTCTTCAGCGGCGGCCTGCCGGACCCCGACGAACTGCGCGACCTGTCGGCGCTGCTGCGCAAGAAGGCGCGGGGGAAGAAGGAGCTACGCGAGCTCACCGGCCTGGGCCCACGCAAGCTGGGCCAGTACCTCGCCCTGCTGGAGCAGGTGGGCGCGGCCGAGCCGAGGGCGAAGCAGCGCATCGGCGCGCCCCGCTACTCCCCCGCGCCCGTGGATGCCGCCGCGGCGGCCCTGGCGGAGGCCGAGCGGCAGCAGACCGTCACCCGGTCGCGTACGGACATGATGCGGGCCTTCGCCGAGACCACCGCATGTCGGGGGCAGACGCTGCTGGCCTACTTCGGCGAGCAGATGACCGAGGTCTGCGGGCACTGCGACAACTGCCACGCCGGCACCAGCACCCCCGACCACGGCGCCGTCGGGCCCTTCCCCGTGCACAGCCGCGTCCGGCACCCGGAGTGGGGTCCCGGCATGGTGCTGAGCTACGAGGAGGGACGGATGACGGTTCTCTTCGACGAGGTGGGGTACAAGACGCTGTCCGTCAGCGTGGTGTCCGAACAGCAACTGCTGACCCTCGACTAGCCTGAGCCGGGCACCGCTGGCGGGGCCCGGGACGACGAGCGACATCAGTGCGGAAAGGGGCGTTGCCGTGATCGAGCAGCCGGCGTACACCGGATTCGGTTTCTCCGACGAGGAGTGGGGGCTGCTGGTCGGCCTGCCGCAGTCGGTGCTGACCGCGGCCAGCGCCGCCGAGTCCGACGGCACCCGGCGCACCATGGCGGAGAACGCGGCCGGGCTGGAGACCATCGCCGCCGGCCGGGAGTCGGCCAGCCCGCTGGTCGCGGCCGTGGCCGGCGAGATCATCTCGCGGGTGGGCGACCCGGAGGCCGGCGAGGAGCTGCCGGTCATCGCGCCGTCCGACCCACGCGGCTACCTCGAGGACGTGCTGGGCCGGGCCAAGGAGGCGGCGGCGCTGCTGGCCGCCCGGACCGACGAGGGCGAGGCCGGCGCGTACAAGCACTGGCTGGTGGACATCGCCGAGCAGGTCGTGGGCGCGGCGTCCAGCGGCGGCATCCTGGGCCTCGGCGGCGACGTGGTCAGCGACTCGGAGCGGCGCTTCCGCGACCGGCTCGCCCAGGTGCTCAACGACTGACGCGACGACGACGGCGGCACCGGAAGTCGTCCGGTGCCGCCGTCGCGTGTGCCGGCGGAGGTGGGCGCGCCGTTGTTCCCACCGCCCGGCGGGCGGAACAGCGCCGGTGGGACCGGTGGCCAGCTCTCCGGCGGCGCCGCGATCGGGGCGGGCGCGGCCGGGACGGTGCGGTCAGGCCACGCGGCGGCGGAACAGCACGGCGGTCAGCGGCACCGAGACCGCCAGGATGCCCAGGCACCAGGCCACGGCCAGGGTCGGGGCCGTGCCCGTGGGGGTGCCGAGCAGCAGGGCCCGCAGCGTCTCGATGACGGGCGTGACGGGCTGGTGGTCGGCGAAGCCGTGGATCCAGCTCGGCATCGTCTCCACCGGCACGAACGCGCTGCTCGGGTAGGGCAGGAACATCGCCAGGAAGGTGAAGCCGCTGGCGGCCTCCGGGGTGCGGGCCAGCAGGCCGAACGCCGCCGACAGCCAGGACACGGCGAGCAGGAAGAGCAGCAGCACCCCGAACGCGGCCAGCCAGCGCAGCGGGTCCACGGCCGGGCGGAAGCCGATGCCGACGGCGATGGCCAGCACCAGCACCGTGGAGACGGTGTTGCGGGCGATGCTGGCGGCGACGTGCCCGCCGAGGATCGCGGTGGCGCTGACGTCCATCGTGCGGAACCGCTCGATGACCCCGTTGGTCAGGTCGGTGGTCACGCTGACGGCGGTGGTCGCCGCGCCGAAGCTGGCGCAGAGCAGCAGGACGCCCGGTACGACGTAGGTGACGTACCGGGTGCCGGTGTCGATCGCGCCGCCGAACAGGTAGACGAAGAGCAGCATCAGCAGCACCGGCAGCAGCAGCGACGTGAGCAGCGCGTCGACGTTGCGGCGGGACAGCCGCAGGCAGCGCGCCACCATCACGAGCGCCTCACCGGCGCGGGTCGGGCGCAGGGTCAGCTCAGACATGGGAAACCTCCCGGTGGGCGGCCACCGGGTCGCCGGTGAGGGTGAGGAAGACGTCGTCCAGGGTCGCCTCGCGGACGACGAAGCGGGCGAGGCCCCGCCGGTCGGGGTCGGCCCGGTCGAGCAGGTGGCGGATCTCCGCCGCGTCGCCGCCGGTGGCCACGGCCAGCTCGAGCCGGTCCGGCTCGCGGTGCGTGACCCGGTCGCCGAGGCGCCGCTCCGCCTCGGCGAAGCTCCGCGCGTCGTGCAACGTCAGTTCCAGCCGGTGGGCGCCGAAGCGGCGCTTGAGCTCGCCCGCGCTCCCCTCGGCGGCCAGCCGGCCGCCGTGCAGCACGGCGATCCGGTCGGCGAGCCGGTCGGCCTCCTCCAGGTACTGCGTGGTGAGCAGCACGGTCACCCCTGCGCCGGCCAGCTCGGCGACCACCTCCCACAGGCCCTGCCGGCTGCGCGGGTCGAGGCCGGTCGTCGGCTCGTCGAGGAAGATCACGGAAGGTTCGCCGAGCAGGCTGGCCGCGAGGTCGAGCCGGCGGCGCATCCCGCCGGAGTAGGTCACCACCCGCCGACTGCCCGCGGCCACCAGGTCGAAGCGCTCCAGGAGGTCGGCGCTGCGCCGCCGGGCGGCGGCCGGGGACAGCCCGATCAGCCGGGCCATCATGCGCAGGTTCTCCGCGCCGGTCTGCTGGTCGTCGAGCGCCGCGTGCTGGCCGGCGAGGCTGATCGCCCGCCGTACCCGACGCCGGTCGCGGACGACGTCGTGACCGTCCACCCGGGCCGCGCCCCCGTCGGGCAGGGCGAGCGTGGCCAGGATCCGTACGGTCGTGGTCTTGCCGGCCCCGTTGGGGCCGAGCAGGGCGTACACGCTGCCCCGGGCCACCCGCATGGTCAGTCCGTCGAGCACCGCCACCCCGCCGTAGCGCTTGCACAGGCCGACGGTCTCCACCGCTGCTGTCTCCATCACCCCTCACCCTCCGTCTTCTGCGTATTACATACGCTGTTCTGCGTAGAACATACGCAGAAGTTAGGATGGCCGTCAAGGACACGTACCGGGGGTGGGGATGAGCGACGCCGACGTCGAGCTGCCGGAGAGCATCGAGCTCGCCTGGGGCCTGCGGGAACGCCCCGGCAAGGGCCCCCGGCGCAGCCTCACCATCGAGCAGGTGGTGGCCGCCGGCATCCGCGTGGCCGAGGCCGACGGGCTGGCAGCGGTGTCGATGAGCCGGGTCGCCGGGGAGCTGGGCATGGCCACCATGTCGCTCTACCGCTACGTCTCGGCCAAGAACGACCTGCTGGAACTCATGTCCGACACGGCGTACGGGGAGCCACCCGCGCCACGCGGCCCGGACGAGGGCTGGCGGCCGGCCATCGCCCGCTGGGCGTACGGCACCGTGACGGCGATCCGCCGCCACCCGTGGATCCGGCAGGTGCCGGTCGGCGGCCCGCCGATGGGCCCCAACGGGGTCCGCTGGATGGAGCAGGGGCTCGCCGCCCTGCGCGGCACCGGCCTGCGCGGCACCGAACGGCTCTCGACCATCCTGCTGGTCAACGGGTACGCCCGGTACTGGGCCACGCTCACCGCCGACATGACCGAGGCGGCGGCACGCGAGCAGCTCAGCCCGGACGACGTCGGCGCGCGGTACTGGCAGCAGCTCGCCCGGCTGACCCGGCACGGCCCCTACCCCGCCATCCGCGAGCTGCTGACGGACGCCGAGATCGAGTCGGAGGAGGAGTTCGACGAGGAGTGGCGGTTCGGCCTCGACCGGATCCTCGACGGCGTCGAGGTGCTGATCCGCAGCCGGACGGCCACGGACTGAGCCGCCGATGACCACGATGGACAATGGCCACCGGACCGGCGCGAGGACGGGGGGAGCGGATGCTTCGGCGGACCACGGTGGACACCGAGCAGGTGCCGGCGGCCGAACGCTTCGAGATGTGGCTCGACCTGGTGGCGCGTGCGGCGTCGCCGCTGCGGATCAGCACCGAGCACGCGCACGACTTCGCCGCCCGGGCGGAGATCGTCGAACTCGACCCGCTCCGGGTGATCAACTACCGGTATCCGTCCCTGGAGGCAGTCGGAAACTCCCGGCTGACGCGCGAGTCCGCCCCCGAGATCTACACGCTGGCGCTCACCGTCAACGGTGACGGGGCGGTCAGCCAGGCCGGTCAGCGCAGCGTGCTGGGGCCCCGCGAGTTCATCTTCTACGACGGGTCGCGACCGCACGAGGTGCGGCACCTCGGCGACGACGGCGGCCGCGACCCGGCCCGGTCCGTCGTGGTGGTCATCCCGCACGCCGCGCTGCCGCTGTCACCGGACCGGCTGGCGCCGCTGCTCGGCGGCCGGATGTCGGGCACCGAGGGGATCGGCGCGCTGCTGGCCCAGTTCCTCCTCCAGATCGCCCACCATCCCGAGCAGTACCACGCCGCGGACGCCGCCCGCCTCGGCACCGTCGGGCTCGACCTGGTGTCCACGATGCTCGGTCGGCACCTGGTGGCCGAGGACGCGGTGCCGACCGAGGTCCGCCGGCGCGCCCTCGTCACCCAGATGCGGGCGTACATCCAGCGGCATCTCGGGGACGCGACGTTGAGCCCGCAGGTCGTGGCGGACGCGCACCACGTCTCGCTGCGTACCCTGCACCGGCTCTTCGAGGCCGAGGAGTCGACGGTCGCGTCGTACATCCGCGAGCTGCGGCTGGCGCGGTGCCGCCACGACCTCGCCGACCCCGGCCTGCGCGGCCAGCCGATCCAGGCGATCGGGGCCCGCTGGGGCTTCCCCGACAAGGCACACTTCAGCCGGGTCTTCCGCAAGGCGCACGGCGTCGGGCCGCAGATTTGGCGAGCCGGCCAGGCGGAGTAGGACGGCACGAAGAGTCAACCCGGCGGCGTCCACGGTCAACCCGGTCGGGGCAGACTGACGGCGGTGGCCGATCCCTCCCCTCCACGGCGGGGGTCGGACCGCCGACGGGGGCCGTGGCGCGCCGCCCGCCGCCACGGGGGAGGCGGGCGGCCGTCCGGTCCCGGCACCCCCGCTCAGCACCGGCGCCGGGCCGCCTCAGGCGTCCTCCAGCAGTTCGAGCACGATCAGCTCGGCCTTCTCGCGCGGCGTCGCGGGGTCGACCGGGGCGACCACGCCGTCGTGGAAGAGGTCGACCACGCGCGGGTCGACGTAGGACGTGCGGGCCACGGTGGGGGTGTTGCCGAGCAGCTCCGCGACGTCACGCATCACCGCCGCCACCGCCCGCCTGCCGGCGGTGGCCGAGCGCGGCGGCCCCACCGTCGCCAGCTCGGTCGCCGCCAGCACCGTGGCGTGCCAGGTGCGGAAGTCCTTCGCCGTCATCTCGCCGCCGCTGGCGTCACGCAGGTACTCGTTGACCTCGTCGCTGCGCACGTCGCGCCAGTCCCCGCCGTCGCGGTAGCCGAAGAGCCGGTCCGCCGACCGCCGCCGGCGACGCAGGTTGATCAGCACCCGGCACAGCTCCGGGTCCTCGATGCGACGCACCTGCTCGACGCCGCCCTTCGCGGGGAACTCGAACACCACACAGCCGCCCCGGGAGCGGGCGTGCTCGGGGCGCAGGGTCGACACGCCGAACGTCGGGTCGTCGCCGGCCGCGTACTGGTCGCTGCCGACGCGGAACGTCCCCATGTCCAGCAGCCGGGTCACCGTCGCCAGCACCCGGTCGCGGTGCAGCCCCCGGCCGGCCAGGTCCCGCCCGACCCGCTCGCGCAGCACCGGCAGCCGGCGGGCCACCTCCAGCACGTGGTCGAACTTCGCCTCGTCGCGCTTCTCGCGCCACGTCGGGTGGTAGAGGTACTGCTTGCGTCCGGCCGCGTCGATGCCGGTGGCCTGGATGTGCCCGTTCGGGTACGGGCAGATCCAGACGTCCCGCCAGGCGGGCGGGATCACCAGCTCGCGCAGCCGGCCCAGCTGGTCGCCCTCGCGCACCGGCTGCCCCGACGGGTCGAGGAAGAGCCAGCCCCGACCGCGCCGGCGCCGCCCGTACCCCGGTCTGCCCGGGTCGCTACGCCGCAACCGCACCGGAGACCCGCACCGCCCGTTCCACCTCGTCCACGGCGGCCACCACCTCGTCGACCCCGATGGCCGCCAACGTCGGATGGCTTCCTACCCCCTCCCACCTGGGCGAACCCTCCGTGCCCGCCCAGAGCGCCCGGTGCCGGTCCCGCTCCGGCGGCGGCCCCCACAACGCCGGGGAGACCGGCCCGAAGAGCACCACCGAGGCGGTGCGGTAGCCGGTCGCCAGGTGCGCCACGCCCGTGTCCCCACTGACCACCAACCGGGCGTACGCGACCAGCGCGGCCAGCCGGCCCAGGTCCGTACGGCCGGCCAGCACCGCGTCGGCGGGCAGTCCGGCCGCCTGCGCGATCCGCTGCGCCGTCGCCCGCTCGGCGGGGCTGCCGGTGAGCACCACCCGGTGCCCCCGGGCGGCCAGGGTCCGGGCCAGCGCGGCGAACCGCCCGGGCGGCCAGCGCTTCGCCGGGATCTTGGAACCCGGGTGCAGCACGGTCACCCCGGTCGGGACGTCGCCGGCGGCCGGGCGCCGCAGGTCCAGGTCCGTACGGTCGGCGGGGATGCCGTACCAGTCGAGCAACCGGCACCAGCGGTCGACTTCGTGTTCGTCGGCGCGCCAGGCGGGGCCGTCGTGGTGACCGGCCTCCGGGCTGGCGTACGCGAGCAGCCGGCCGGGGCGGGTGCCGGCGAGCATCCGGTGCGACTCGGGGCCCCGACCGTGCAGGTTGACGGCGGCGTACGGCGACCGCAGGGCCGCGTCGGGGCGGCCGAGCCCGTCGGTGGGCACCAGCCGGTCGACGCCGCCGACCAGGTCGACCAGCGGCGCCAGCCAGCCGGGCGCGGCGAGGACGAGTTCCCGGTCCGGATGGGCGGCGCGCAGGGCGCGCAGGACCGGGGCGGCGGTGGCGAGGTCGCCGACGCCGAGCGCGCGCAGGGCGAGGATCACGGGTAGGAGGTCTCCTGGTCGGCGCAGACGACCATCTCGCGCACGGCGCAGCCGGCGGGTTGCGACAGCGCGAACATGATGGCGGCGGCGGTGTCGGCGGGATCGTTCAGCACGGCGTCGGGCCCGGGCTTGTACGCGGCGTCGCGCTCGTCGAAGAAGGCCGTGCGCATCCCGCCGGGGACGAGCAGGGTGACCCCCACCCTGCCGGCCAGTTCGGCGGCGAGCGCCCGGGTGAAGCCGACGACCCCGAACTTCGCCGCGCAGTACGCGGTCGCGTCGGCGACGGCCTTCACCCCCAGCGTGGAGGCGACGGTGACGATGCTGCCCCGGGATGCCTCCAGGAAGGGCAGCGCGGCCCGTACCACGGCCGCCGTGGCGAGCAGGTCCACGGCCACGATCCGGTCCCAGGTCTCGCCGGGCACGTCCGCCAGCTTCCCCGGCACGTCCATCCCCGCCGCGGTGACCACCGCGTCCAGCCCGCCCGAGCGCTCGGCCAGCTGCCGCGTGGCGGCCTCCGCGGCGCGGGTGTCGGCCAGGTCGCACTCCACCCACGGCACCCCGTCGGCGGGCGCCTGCCGGTCCAGCACCAGCGGCCGTCCGCCGTCCCGGGCCACGGCCGCGACCACGGCGGCGCCCAGGCCGCTCGATCCGCCCGTGACCAGCACGGTGCGCCCCACGCCGGGCGACCCGCCGCTCACCGGTTGCCCTCCGCCGGCGTCGGCCTGGCGAGGCTGGCCCGCGCCCGTCCGGGCTCACCGCCGGGCCTGCCCGACGCGCCGCCGGGGGCGGGGCCGGCCGGCGGCACGGTGTCGGTGAGCGGCGGCCCGCCATCCGGTCCGACGACGCCGGTGGAGCGGGCGGCGGCGATCAGCCCGGTGGTGGAGCGGCCGTCCAGGTACGGCACCACCACCGCGTTCCCGCCCCACCGGCGCAGCACCTCCGCCTCGGGCAGGGCCGGCTCTCCGCCGTCGCCGGCGTAGTCGCCGCCCTTCACCCACACGTCCGGCCGCAGCCACGACAGCGCCGCGTGCGGGGTGGACTCGTCGAAGATCATGACCGCGTCGACGCAGCCCAGCGCCGCGAGCAGCCGGGCCCGGTCGCCCTGCGGGGTCACCGGCCGGTCCGGGCCCTTCAGCCCCGCCACGCTGGCGTCGGAGTTGAGGCAGACCACCAGGCAGTCGCCGAGCTGCCGGGCCGCCTGCAACGTCGCCACGTGCCCGGCGTGCAGCAGGTCGAAGCAGCCACCGGTGGCCACCACCGTGCCGCCGGCCGCGCGTACCGCCGACACCACGCCGGCCGCCGCGGCCACGCCGACGCGCTCGCCGCCCGGGCTGGAGACCGCCGGCGGGAGCGGACGCGCCGGCCTCGGCAGCGCCGTCGCCACTCCCCCACCGGCCACGTACGCCGACGCCTCGGCCACCGCCTCCTGCACCGCCTCGGAGACCAGCGCCCCCCGCGCCAGGGCCAGGCTGGCGGTGGCCGCGAACCGGTCGCCTGCGCCGCAGGTGTCCCCCTCGGCGGTGATCGGGGCGGGCACCACCATCGGCGTCGCGCCCGCGTGGCAGAGCAGCGCGCCGTCCCCGCCCAGGGTCACCGCGACCGCGCCGGCGTGCCAGCGTTGACGCAACCCCTGCGCGCCCCGTGCCGCCGTCGCCAGCCGGCTCGCGCCCGGCGCGACCGTGACCAGCTCCCGCACCTCGGACTCGTTGGGGGTCACGAGGTGCACGCCCGCGACGGCCGCCGGCCCCCGCGGGTGCGGGTCCCAGACCACCGGCGCCCGGGTGGCGGCCAACGCCGCCCGCAGCGCGGGCTGCCGGGCGACGCCCCGCCCGTAGTCGCTGACCAGCACGGCGGAGGCCCGCGCGATCATCCGCAGCACCGCCTCCGACGGCTCGCCCGGTGTGCCGTCCGCGCCGCCCCGGTCGTGGCGCAGCAGCACCCGGCCCCGGGCCCGCAGCCGGACCTTCTCGGGCGTGCCGCCACTGAGCCCGAGGGGATACACCTGCACGCCGGCGTCGGTGAGCAACGAGCTGAGCCGGGCCCCGCCCGCGTCGTCCGCCAGCGCGGTCACCAGCACCACGTCGGCGCCCTGCGCGGCGGCGAAGACGGCGGCGAGCCCGGCGCCGCCGGGCCGGTCGACGTGCGCGGTCTCGTCCAGCACCGGCACCGGCGAGTCCGGGCAGAGCCGGTTCACCACCCCCTCGACGTCCCGGTCCAGCAGGGTGTCACCGACCACCACGACGGGTCCCCTCACGCTTCCCTCCTCATCACGCCCCGGGCCTGCCGACCCGCTCCGCCGTCGAGCACCACCTCGACCCCGGTCCGTACGGGCGCCACCGGCAGCGCCCGCTCGACGTACTCGCAGAGGAGGTGGCTGGTCACGAGGTGGAGTTCCTGGACGACCTGGCTGTCGGGCGAGCCGACGGCGAGGACGTCGTGGCACAGCTCCGCCAGGGGGTTGGGGGTGGGGCCGGTCAGGGCCCAGCAGGTGAGTCCGCCGTCGCGGCCGGCGCGGGCGGCGGCGAGCAGGTTGGCGCTGGCGCCGCTGGTCGACAGCAGCAGCAGGACGTCGCCGGCGCGGCCGTGGGCGCGCACCTGGCGGGCGAAGACCTCGTCGTAGCCGTAGTCGTTGCCGATGGCGGTCATCGCCGAGGTCTCGGCGTGCAGCGCGATGGCGGACAGGGGCTGGCGGTCGTCGTGGAGCTTGCCGACGAGTTCGGCGGTGAGGTGCTGCGCCTCGGCGGCGCTGCCCCCGTTGCCGGCCACCAGCAGCCGGGCGCCGTCGACCAGCCGGCCCGCGAGCTCCGCGCCCCACCGGGCCAGCAGCGTCTCGTGCCGCCGGAAGGGCACCAGCGCCGCCGCCAGGTTGGTCAGGTGCGCGTCCAGCGGGGTGGCCTCCGTCATCCGGCCACCACCCCGGTCGGCCGGCGGACGGATGCGACGTCACCGTAGACCTCCACGAGCCGCTCTGCCGTGGCCGCCCAGGAGTACCGCCGCCGGGCCCGCTCCCGCGCCGCCGTCGCGTACGCGAAGCGGCGGATCCGGTCGTCGAGCAGCCCCTGGATCGCGGCGCCCAGCGCGCGGGGGTCCCGGGCCGGCACCAGGTCGCCGGTGACGCCCTCGACCACGGTGTCCTTGATCCCGCCGACGGCCGTACCGACCACGGGCACGCCGCAGGCCATCGCCTCCAGCGGGGTGAGCCCGAACGGCTCGTACCAGGGCGCGGCCACCAGGACGTCCGCCGAGCGGTACCAGCGGCCCATCTCCTCGCGGGGCACCGCCCCGACCAGCCGCACCCGGTCTGCCACCCCGCAACTGACCGCGAGGGCGCGCAGCCGGCGGGCGTACGGGTCGGTCTCCAGCAGCCCGGCGGGCGGCCCGCCGACCACCACGCACTCGGCCTCCGGCACGTACGCCATGGCCCGCACGACGGTCTGGAAGCCCTTGCGCTCGACCAGCCGGCCCACGGTCAGGATCCGCGGCCGGCCGTCCTGCCGTTCGGCGGTCGGCCCGAGCGGGGCGAACGTGCCCAGGTTGACGCCGGACGGCACGACCGTCATCCGGGACCGGGGCACGCCCATCCGGACCAGTTCGCCGACCTCGTCGCGGCACTGGGCGATGACCCGGTCGACGGCCCGGCCCAGCTCCCGCTCGTAGCCGATCCGGCGGGCCGGGCTGGTGTCCTGCACGCCCTGGTACCGCCGCTTGACCGCCCCCAGGGCGTGGTACGTCTGCACGACCGGCACCCCGGTCTGCCGGCCGGCGGCCAGGGCGGCGAGGCCGCTCATCCAGAAGTGCGCGTGGATCACCTCGGGCACCCAGTCGGTGCCCCGCCACCGCTCGACCAGCCAGCGGCTGAACTCCTTCATGTGCGGCAGCAGGGCGTCCTTGGCGACCGGCTCGGCCGGCCCCGCCGGGACGTGCACCACGTCGTAGCCGTCGGGGCTGCGTACCGTGACCGGCAGGTCGACGGCGTCGCGGCGGGTGTAGACCCGCACGTCATGTCCGGCGGCCGCGAGGGCGGCGGAGAGCTCGGCGACATGCGTGTTCTGACCGCCGGCGTCCTCGCCGCCCAGGATGGCGAGCGGGCTGGCGTGCTCCGAGATCATCGCGATGCGCATACTTCCTCCTCCAGCAGCCGGTCCCAGTCGGCGAGGAAACGGTCGAGGCCGTAGCGGTTGCGGGCGGCGGTGCGGGCCTGCTCGCCCGCCCGGCGTGCCGCCGCCGGGTCGTCGACGAACCGGCGGGCGGCGTCGAGCAGGGTGTCGAGCCGGGTGGACAGCGCTCCCGCCCCGGGCGGCACCGCCATCGCCGCCTCGGTGGCGGCGAGCGCGACCACCGGCATCCCGATGGACATCGCCTCGATGAGGCTCAGCCCCAGCGACGTCCACCGGCACAGGTGCAGGTACGCCCGCCGCCGCCCCAACTCGGCGTGCATCCGGTGCTGGGGGATGTCGTCGTGGCTGGCGATCCGGTCGGCCGGCAGGCCCAGGTGCTCGGCCAGCCCGGCGACCTTCATGCCGAAGACGTCCAGCGGGGCGATCTCGGCGAAGCGGGGCAGCAGGTCGGTGCCGGTGACCCGCCAGCGGCGTACCGGTTCGTTGATCACCACGGCGAGCCGGTCGAGTTCACCCGTGTACTCGGCGGCAGGGGTGACGATCCCGTGGTCGACCACTGTGGTACGGGTGGCGCCCGTGTCCCAGAAGAGCTGGTTGAAGCCGGTCACGTGGGCGATGAGCAGGTCGTCGCGGTCGGCCATCGGGTGGCGGCTGTTGGGCACGTCGCCGTCCTTGGGCGTGTTGTGCTCGACGTAGACGGCGGGAACGTCGCGGCCGGGCCGCCGGCCGAGCCACCGCTCGGCGAGGTCGATCTCCTCGGGGCGTTGCAGGACGACCAGGTCCACGTCGGCGGTGCGCAGCTGCTCGGGGGTCACCTCGACGGCCGTGTCGGGCCACGGGTAGGTGCGCGCGCGGCCGAGGCCGTAGGGGCCCCGGTCCGGGGTGACGGGCACCAGGTACCGGTGCTTGCCGTGCACGAACGACGTGGTCCAGGAGCCGTGCACGTGCCAGAGCAGCAGGTTCATCAGCCGCTCCCGCCGGTGTCGGCTGCCGCCAGCGCGCCGGCTTCCCGGCCGCCGGGCGACGCCGGCCGCCCCGCCGGGGTGGGCGGTGGGCGCACCCCGAGCAGCCGCAGCGCGTCGAGGACCTGACCGGGTTCGACGCCGCTGAGGCAGGGGTGTCCGGGCACCGGGCAGCGGGCCGCCCGGGTGTCCCGGCAGGGCGCTTCCGCGTCGCCGAGGCGTACCGTGGGCACCCGCCACGGCCCCCACTGCCCGAACGGGACGGTGGGGGCGAAGAGGCTGACCACCGGCACGCCGTGGGCGGCGGCGAGGTGGGCGGGGCCGGTGTTGCCGACCACGACCGCGCCGGCGCCGGCGATCGTCGCGGCCAGCCCGGCGAGGCCGGTCCGCCCGCCCAGGTCGACGGCGACGTCGCCGGCCACCCGGGCGGTCAGTTCCCGCTCGTCGGGGCCGCCGGTGACCACCACCCGGTGGCCGGCGGCGGTCAGGGCGAGGGCGATCCGCGCCGCCAGCTCGGGTGGGCAGCCCCGGGCCTGCGCCGCCGAGCCGGGGTGCAGCACCACGTATCCCGGCGCGCCGGCCTCCGGCGGCGGGGCCGGCACCGGCCCCAGGCGCAGGGCGGGTCCGTCGTGGTCGGCGAGGGGGAATCCGGCGGCGGCGGCGAGCGACAGCGCGCGTTCCGCTTCGGGTACGCCGGCCGGCACGCGGTGCCGTACGTCGAGCAGGCTGCCCGGGTAGTCGTCGCTGATGGCGCTGACCCGGCGGATGCCGGCCAGGCGCAGCAGCAGCGCCAGGGGCAGGGGCGACTGGTGGAAGCTGGTGAAGACGACGGCCTCGTCGGCGTCCACGGCGGCGAGTCGGTCGACGAGCTGACGCATGTCGGCGGGGTCGACCTGCTCGGGCTCGGGGTCGATCCAGGGCAGCCGGTGCTCGACGATCTCGGCGACGCCGGGCAGGAGTTCCGCCGCGGCGCGTCCCCGTGGCCCGCACAGCAGTACCACCCGCTCGGCGCCGGCGGCGACGGCCCGGATGCCGGGCCCGGTGACCAGCACGTCCCCCGCCGAGTCGGCGCGTACCACCAGCACCGTCCCCGCCCGCCGCCCGCCGCCCGGGTCGACCGCCGCCTGCCGGCGCAGGATCTCCGCCACCGCCGCCGGCAGGTCGGGCGCCACCTGCGGCGCGGCGGCCACCTCCTGCGGTCGGGTCACCGGCGTGGGCACCAGGATCGCGGACGCGCCTGCGGCCGACGCGGCGGTCATGTCCCGCCCGATGTCCCCCACCAGCACGCACCGCGACGGCACCGTGCCCAACTGCCGTGCCGCCGCGTGCACCAGCCCCGGCGCCGGCTTGCGGCACCCGCAACCGTCACCGTCGTCGTGCGGACACACCGCCCAGGCGTCGAACGGCCCCAGCAGCTGCTCGACCCGGGCGTGCACCGCCCGCATCTGCGCCTCGGTGAACAGGCCCCGGGCCAGGCCCGACTGGTTCGTCACCACCGCCAGCCGCAGGCCCGCCGCCCGCAACCGGTCCAGGGCGGCCCGTGCCCCCGGCATCGGCCGTACCTTCTCGGGATCGCCGTTGTACGGCACGTCCTCGATCAGCGTGCCGTCGCGGTCCAGCAGCACCGCGTCGAACAGGACGGGCCCGGACCCCGCCACGCCAGCGCCGGCAAAAACCCGGGCTGACCTGCGCTGATCCGGCTCCACCTGGTCCTGTCGCACAGCCGGCGGGTTCCCTGCGCCCCGGGGAGTAAACGTGCCGATACCCGTCGCCGGGGAGAAGCTAACCCACCGGCGCCGTTAGCCTCGGCCACGCCCGGGGTATGGGAGCTTAGTGGCGATTGTGGAGAAAGTGATCGACGCTTCCCCGCAGCAGGTCTGGGCGGTGCTCGCGGACGGCTGGACGTACAGCGACTGGGTCGTGGGCACGGTGCACGTGCGCGACGTGGACGACGCCTGGCCCCGGGTGGGCAGCCAGCTGCACCACAAGGCCGGGCCGTGGCCGTTCTCGCTGCACGACTCGTCCACGGTGCTGACCTGCGAGCCGCCGCACCGGTTGGTGCTGCGCGCCGGCCTCTGGCCCGCCGGGGAGGCCGTCGTCGTGTTCACCCTCGAGGCGGTGGGCACGGGCGCGACGCGCGTACGCATCGGCGAGGACTTCGCCGCCGGCCCGCTGCGGTGGGTGCGCAACAAGGTCAACGACCTGGTGCTGCACCAGCGCAACAAGGAGACCCTGAGGCGGCTGGCCGACATCGCGATGCGGCAGAAGGGGGACGGGTGACGCAGCGCCGGCCGTCTCCGGCGTCGCGCTGGCCGGGTTGACGGTGGCCCTCACCGCGCTGGTCCGGCGCCTCTGCTGACCCGGATCCGTCCTCGTCGGGGGCGGAAGACGGGGCGGTAGGGGTGGCCTTTTCGACCCGGATGTGGCAACTGGCTACGCTCTCAGGGAGCCCTGTCCGCCGACCGAGGATGTCCGACATGATCGAACCCGTGCAGTTGCCCGTGCCGTGGCGGGACGCACGCCTGACCGTCGTGGTTCCCACCTACAACGAGGCGGGCAACCTCCCGGTGCTGGTCGAGCGACTGCTGGCCCTGCCACTGCCGGGCCTGAAGATCCTGGTCGCCGACGACAACTCGCCGGACGGCACGGGCGAGGTGGCCGACAAGCTGGCCATCGAGCACCCCGACCGGGTCGAGGTCGTGCACCGGGCGGGCAAGGAGGGCCTGGGCCGGGCGTACGTGGACGGCATGGGGCGCGCCCTCGACGGCGGCGCCGAGTACGTGGCGCAGATGGACGCCGACCTGTCGCACCCGCCGGAGGCGCTGCCGGGCATGCTCGGCGCGCTGCTCTCCACCCAGGCCGGCGTGGTGATCGGCTCCCGGTACGTGCCCGGCGGCGAACTGGACGAGAACTGGCCGCTCTACCGGCGGGCGCTCAGCGGCTGGGCCAACCTGTACGTGCACACGCTGCTGCGGGTCCGGATCCGCGACCTCACCGCCGGCTTCAAGATCTGGCGGGCGGACGCGCTGCGCGACATCGGCCTGGAGCGGGTGCAGTCCAACGGCTACAGCTTCCAGGTGGAGATGCACTACCTGGCCACCAAGCTGGGGCACACCATCCTGGAGGTGCCGATCCGCTTCGAGGAGCGGCGCGACGGCGCGTCCAAGATGACCACCGCGACCAAGATCGAGAGCGCGCTGATGCCGTTCAAGCTGCGCAGCAAGCACCGCAACATCGAACGCTGACGCGTCGGGTCCGCCCGGCCTCTCGATCCCCCACCCTCCGCCCTGCCTTCTGCCCGCCGTCGCCGCCCACCCGGGCACTGCCGCCCCACCGCCTTGCCATGCCTCCTGCCGGACCCCGGCGGGTGGGTCGGACGAGCCAACGGCCCGCCCGACTGGCGAGGCGGCAGGCAGCGCAGTCGGGGAACGGCGGGCAGCGCAGTGGAGGACGGCGGGCAAGGCAGCGCGACAGCGGGCGAGGCGGCAGGGCTTGGGCGGGCATGGCGGGGCGGGGCGAGGCGGATCGGCGTAGCCCGGCCTGGCCCCAGCAGGTGGGCGGCTGGCGGGCGCCTGAGAGACCCTCACCCGCCGAGCCGTCCGATCACCGCGCCCCACGACTACCAACCGTCACCTCACTTTGAGTGACCCTCGCGTGAAGGCACCCCAACCTCCCCGTCGGCCCTTTGCTCTGCAGCCACGGACGCACCAGCTCACCGAGCTGGACTTTTGCGATCGGCGACACGGGCGCGGCAGCCAGCAGAGGTCACCTTCAGTAACCGTTGCGTATATGGCTGCAGAGCAAAGGGCGAAGCAATGATCCCCCTCCACCCACAGTGGCCTCACTCTGCGTAACCCAGTCCGGTCCAAGCGTCGCCCGCGTCGGGCCAGGAAGTCGCGCAGGTAGGCCAGGGCTTCCCGGGATCGGGCGGCTGTGTCAGAACCCGGATGCAGTCAGCAGGTCGGGCCAACGGCGGCGGGCACCGGGGGCGGTCAGCGGCACCAGCGGCGGACACCGGCACCAGGGGCGGGCACCGGCACCAGCGGAGGGCACCGACACCAGGGGCAGTCAGCGGCACCAGCGGCGGACACCGACACCAGGGGCAGTCAGCGACACCAGCGGCGGTCAGCGACACCAGGGGCGGTCAGCGGCACCAGGGGCGGTCAGCGGTAGACCGCCCGGTGCGCGGCGTCGATTCCGGCCGCGTACAACGGGCCGGTGAGGGCGCGGTCGCGGGCCAGCGCGGCGCGGGCGGCGTTCGCGCCCGGGGCGCCGTGCACGCCGCCGCCCGGGTGCGCCGACGCGCTGGCCAGGAAGAGCCGGTCCACCGGTGTGTCCGCGCGGCCCAGGCCGGGGATCGGGCGCAGGAACAGCTGCTGGTACGCGGCAGCCGTGCCACCGCCCAGCGCGCCGCCGACCAGGCTGGGGTCGCCCGCCTCCAGGTCGGCCGGGCCGGCCACGTGCCGCCCGACGATGAGGCTCCGGAAGCCCGGGGCCGCCTCCTCCAGCACCTGTTCCATCCGCTCGACGTGCGCGGCGATGTCCTCGGCGCGCCAGTGCCGGCGAAACGGCAGGTGGGTGTACGACCACAGCGACTCGGTGCCCGGCGGCGAGTGGCTCGGGTCGGCCACCGTCATCTGTCCCAGCAGCAGGAACGGGTCGCGCGGGATCTCCTTGCGGGCCAGCGCGGCGGCGTAGCTGGTGAGCCCGTCCAGGTCCGCGCCGAGGTGCACCGTGCCGGCGGTGGCGACCGCCCGGTTGGTCCACGGCACCGGAGCCGACAGCGCCCAGTCCACCTTGAGCGTCGAGCCGTCCCAGCGGAAGTGGGCCAGGTCCTCCACCAGCCGGGGCGGCAGCGCCGCCGCGCCGACCAGGTCAAGGTAGAGGGCGGGGGCGGGGACGTCGGCGAGCACCGCGCGGCGGGCCTGCCAGAGGGTGCCGCCGACGGTACGCACGCCCATCGCCCGGCCGCGGGCCGTCAGCACCCGGTCGACGTGTGCGCCGTAGAGGATCCGGCCGCCGCGCTCGGTCAACCGGGCCACCAGCGCGTCGGTGATCTTCTGCGCGCCGCCGTCGGGGACCGGCCAGCCGACCTGCTGACCGAGCATGGCGAGCAGCCAGCCGTACACGCCCGAGCCGGCCTCCTCAGGTGAGAGGTCGGTGTGCAGGGCGCAACCGGCCAGCAACGCCGGGCCGCCCTCGCCATCGAAGAGTTCGTCGCCGAGCTTGCGCACCGGCACCACCAGCCGTCGGGCCAGTCGCAGCGCCCCGGCCACCCGCAGCCGGCGCAGCAGGGTCAGGCCCCCGCGTACCGGCGGGAAGGGCGTGGTGATGGTCTCCAGCATCGGCTCGGCCACCTGACGCCAGTCGTCGTACGCGTGCAGCCAGCGCTTGCCGTCGCCCGGCGCGAACGCCTCCAGCGACGCCGCCGTGGCCTCCGGGTCGCGGTTGAGCACCGCCGCCCGTCCGTCGGGCAGCAGGTGGGCCAGCACGTCCGGGGAGTGCCGCCAGCGCAGCCCGTACCGGTCCAGCCCCAGCCCACGCAGCACGGGCGAGGCGTAGCCGAGCGGGTAGAAGGAGCTGTAGAGGTCGCTCAGGTAGCCGGGGGCGGTCACCTCGGCGGAACGCACGGCACCGCCGGGGGCCGCGGTGGCCTCCAACACGAGAACGTCCCAGCCCGCGTCGGCCATCAGGTTGGCGGCGACCAGGCCGTTGTGGCCGGCTCCGACGACGACGGCGTCCGCGCTCTCCGCGCCGGGGGAACTCATCAGATCCGCCTACCCGGCCGACAACCGGGCGAAACGCGTTTGCCGGGCCGGGGCCGGGGCATGCACTGCCATGTACACGGTTGCGCAGCTCATAGGCGGAGTGTGGGGCGCGGGCGGCGAGGGTGGCGAGTTGGTCGTACACGATCCGGCCGACGGCTCCCCGGTCAGCTCGGCGCCGGTGGCGACGGCCGACGAGGTCGGCAAGGCGGTGGAGGCGACGCGCGGCGTCGCGGCGGAGTGGGCGGCGACCGCCCCGGCGGAACGGGCGGCAGCCCTGCACCGGGCCGCGGACGCCGTGGCGGCGGCGGCCGACGACCTGGCCCGGGCGACGACAGCGGAGATGGGCAAGCCGCTGTCGGACGCGCGGGGCGGCGTGGAGGCGGGGATCGGCACGCTGCGACAGTACGCGGAGCTGGCCCCGGTGCGCGGCGGGCGGACCCTGCACGGCGGCACCCACGCCCTCGACTTCATGGTGCCGCAGCCGCGCGGGGTGGTCGCCGCGATCACGCCGTGGAACGACCCGGTGGCGGTCTCCTGCGGGCTGCTCGGCGCGGCCCTGGTCACCGGCAACGTGGTGGTGCACAAGCCGAGCGAGCGTGCCCCGGCGACCGGGTGGCTGCTGGCGAAGGCGCTGGACTCCGCGCTGCCGCCCGGGGTGTTGTCGCTGCTGACCGGCGGCCCGGAGGTCGGCGCGGCGCTGGCCGCGCAGGAGGTCGACGTCGTCGCCCACGTCGGCTCCACCGCCACCGGGCGGGCCATCGCGGCCGCGGCGGCGCGCACCGGCGCGAAGGTGCTGCTGGAGAACGGCGGCAGCGACCCGCTCGTCGTGGACGGCGACGTCGATCCGGTCTGGGCGGCCGGGCAGGCGGCTGTCGGCGCGTTCGCCAACGCGGGGCAGATCTGCGTCGCGGTGGAGCGGATCTACGTGCACCGGGACGTCGCGGAGGACTTCACGCAGGCGCTGGTGGAGCGGGCCGAACAGTTGCGGACAGGGCCGGGCGGTGACCCGCGTACGGAGCTGGGGCCGCTGGTGGACCGTCGGCACCGCGACCACGTGCACGGGCAGGTGACCGCGGCGGTGGCGCAGGGCGCGCGGATCCGCTGCGGGGGCGTACTGCCCGATGGGCCGGGGGCGTTCTACCCGGCGACCGTGCTGAGCGACTGCCGCCACGACATGACGGTGGTGCGCGAGGAGACGTTCGGGCCGGTCGCCGCGATCGTCGCCGTCGACTCGTACTCCGAGGGGCTGCGGTGCGCCGCCGACTCCCCGTACGGGCTGGCCGCGACGGTGCTGACCGGGTCGATGAGCCACGCCCAGCGCGCCTGGCGGGAGCTGCCCGTCGGCACGGTGAAGGTCAACGCGGTGTTCGGCGGGGCCCCCGGCGGCGCCGCGCACCCGCGTCGGGGCAGCGGCCACGGCTTCGGCTACGGGCCGGAGCTGCTGGACGAGTTCACCGCGACGAAGGCGGTCCACATCGAGGCGCCCGGCGGCGGCCACTGGTGAACCACGGGCAGGCTGTCCCGGGTCGTGGGCCACGGCTGTCCCGAGCCCGACGCAGAGGCTGTCCGCGTGCGGACAGCCTCTGCGTCGCGTACCCGGATGGCGTGCTCAGCGACCGCGGGCCTTGGCGGTCTGGCGGTTGTTCGCCTTCTCGATGGCCTTGACCAGTTCCGGCTTCGTCATCGACGAGCGGCCGGGCACGTCGAGCTTGCGGGCCACCTTCATCAGGTGGTCCTTGGTGGCGTTGGCGTCCACCCCGCCGGCGGTGGGCGCGCGGCGCTCCGGTCCGCCACCGGCCGCCTGGCGGTCGCTGGGGCCCTTGCGGCCCTTGGGCTCCCAGTGGTCGCCCACCTTCTCGAACTCGTGCTTGACGGCGGCGAAGGCGGTGCGGTGCGCCCGCTCCCCCTCGCCGTACGTCTCCACGGCCGAGTCGTGCGTCTTCTCCCAGGTGCGCTGCGCCTTCTTGGGGGAGCGTCGCAGCGTGCTGGGCAGTACCTCGCGCCCGGGCATCTCGTCCTCCTCCGCGTTCGCTGGGTTTCCGTGTTGACCGTTCCCCCACGCCCGGCCGGCAAACGGGCCGGGTTTGTCGATTTCCGGGCGGGGGTACCGGCGGGCCAGGCGACGCCGGAGGCACCGGGTCATCCGGGCCGGGGGCACAGGGAGCGGGCATGACGACGACGGAACCCGGCGCGGCGCTCACCGGGCAGCGGCCACGGCGGCTCCCCCGCCGGGTACGCCAGTTGAGCTGGCGGACGTGGCGCGGGGTACTCGTACGCAGCGGGCGCAACTTCGTCAAGGACAACTGCGCGGACTGGGCCGCCGCGCTGACCTACTACGGGGTGCTCGCGCTCTTCCCGTCCACGATCGTGGTGGTCGCCCTGGTCGGGCTGGTGTCCAACGGCGAGCAGACCGTCGACACCGTGCTGGACCTGGCCCGGGACGTGGGCGCCGGCTCGGTGGTGGCGAACGAGGGCTTCGTCAGCGTGGTCCGGGGCGTGGTCGACCAGAGCGACTCGGCCAGCGTGCTGCTGAGTTTCGGCCTGCTCGGCGCCCTCTGGTCGGCCTCCGGTTTCATCGGGGCGTTCACCCGGGCCTCGAACGCCGTCTACGGGGTCGAGGAGGGGCGCCCGATCTGGAAGCTGCGGCCGATGCAGATCGGGCTGGCGGCGGTCACGCTGGTGCTGCTGGCGGTCGTCGCGACCGGGCTGATCGTCAGCGGTCCCGTCACCGACGCGGTGGGTGACCTGGTCAACGCCGGTGGACTGGCCCGTACGGCGTGGAGCGTCGCCAAGTGGCCCGTGCTCACACTGATCATGATGGTGCTGCTGAGCCTGCTGTTCTGGATCGCGCCCAACGTCCGGCAGCCCCGGTTCCGCTGGCTGACCCCGGGCGGCGCGGTCGCCCTGTTCGCCTGGTTCCTCGCCTCCTTCGGTTTCGGCCTGTACGTCGCCAACTTCGGCTCGTACGACGCCACCTACGGCAGCCTCGGGGCGGTCATCGCGTTCCTGGTCTGGCTCTACCTGTCCAACTCGGCGCTGATGCTCGGTGTGCAGATCAACGCCGAACTCCAGCGCGGCCGGGTGCTCCAGGCCGGCGAGCCGGACGCCGAGGAGCCGGTCCTGCCCCCGAAGACGCCCGCCGGCTGACCCCGCGCGGGTCCACCGGCCGCTGCGCCGGCGCTGGGCGCGACGCCCGCGCACGGAGCCGCCCGCGCCACATGGCCGCCCGCGCCCAGGGAGCCGCCCGGACCGGGCCGCCGCCCGCGCCACGGAGCCGCGCCGGTCCGTTTACCGCCTGCGCCACCGGGTAGCGCAGAAGACATGGAACGTGGCAGCAGCAAGCACGGACCGAGGGTCGACGAGCAGATGAGCCGGGAGGTCAGCGGCCTCGTGCAGGGGCCGGGGACCGGCGGCTCGCGGGTCGACGAGGCCCGGGTGCCGGAGCCGGCAGGCGAGGACCAGCCGGAGGCGACCACGGCCCCGGCCGGCGACCTGCGTACGGGGGCGCCCAAGGGAATGAGTTCCGAGGACGTCGAGCGGCGCAGCCGGCTCGGGCGGTTCATCACGATGTCCGCCCTGCCCGGTGACCGGGAGGCGCTGATCGCCAACGCGCGCGACAACGAGGCGCCGGCGGACATCCTCGCCGCCCTGGAGCGGCTGCCCGAGGGCACCAGCTACCAGACGGTCTCCGAGGTCTGGGCGGCGCTCGGCCACAAGAACGAGACGACCCGCTGGTGACCGGATCCCCGCACGATCCGGCCCGTCACCGGCGGACGAAGGAGGATTCCTGATGAGTGGCGTTACCGAACATGTCGACGTCTCCGTCCCGGTGCGCACCGCGTACGACCAGTGGACCCAGTTCGAGGACTTCCCCCACTTCATGGAGGGGGTGCAGGAGGTCCGGCAGCTGACGGACACGATGACCCACTGGACGGTGGAGATCGCCGGGGTGAAGCGCGAGTTCGACGCGGAGATCACCGAGCAGCTCCCCGACGAGCGGGTCGCCTGGCGCTCGACGGGTGGCACGCAGCAGGCCGGTGTGGTGACCTTCCACCGGCTGGACCCGGACACCACCCGGGTCACGCTCCAGCTCGAGTTCGAGCCGCACGGCGTGGTCGAGCAGGCCGGGGACAAGCTCGGCGTCGTCGACCGGCGCGCGAAGGGCGACCTGGAGCGGTTCAAGCAGTTCATCGAGCGGCGCGGTCAGGAGACCGGCGCCTGGCGCGGCAAGGTCGACCGTCCGCAGCCCTGATCCCCCGCCCCCGGGTGACGAACCACCGATGGCCGCCGGCTCCCCCGGCGGCCATCGTCGTTTGCCGACACCCGGTCGGGGTACCGCGATGGACATGACGGACGACGACAAGGTGTGGCGGGACGAGGAACGGACCCCACTGCGGGAACTGGACCGGGCCGTGGCGCGGTCGACGCTGGACGGCCAGAGCGACGACGTGACGGCGAACGACGCCGGCGAGGAAACGGCCTTCGGGCACGGACCGGAGGCGGCGGACCGCGGCGGGCAGGCCGCCGGGGCGGGGCGGGAGCCGACCGATCCGGAGCGCGCGTACCGGCCCTCGACGACGGGGCGGACCGGGCCCGACACGATGTGAGCCGCGCCGCGCGGGCGGGTCCCCGCCGGGTCCGCCCGCCGCGCGTCCGGCCACCTCACCGACCGAGTCCCGCCTCCCTCTCAAGGGCAAGGATTACGGTACGGAGGGGCGGGAAAACGGACAGCTCATCCAGAATCGGCCGTTCGGCTGACGGCAAGCCCCCGGTGGCGCGCAAGACTTTCGGGATGCATCAGGGTTCCGGCTTCCTCTCCACGCGCCAACGCCGCCTGGCATGGCTCGGCTTTCTCCTCGCCGCGCTCCAGGCTCCCGTCTCCGCCAAGCTGGCCTCGGACGACTCCTGGTTGTTCAGCCTCTGCGTCGCGCTGATGGTGGCGACCGTGATCATCGCCGACGACGCGGCCCGGCGCCGCCCGGCGAACGCCCGCCCGACCGAGTGACGCCTCCGCCCACGCGCTGACCGTTCAACCCTCGGTATCGCCGGGGCGTGCCTCGTGACCGGGGCGGCCCCGGCTGCGCCGCCGCTCCTTCATCTCCGCCTCGTAGAGATGCCGGCGACCGCCGACCAGCTCCTCGCGGGCCGCCCGGTCCAGGTCGCGGAAGAGGGCGTAGTAGCCGTCGTCGAAGTCCTCGACGATCTGGAACGTCCACCGTCCGGCGATGACGTTGCGGCCCAGCAGGTCGGTGTCGATGCGGTCGGCGATCCGGTCGTGCCCGGCGGCGCGGAACATCGCCACGGCGTCGTCGAGCATCAGGTCGGCGTGCCCCACGAGCTGGTGCAGCGAGTAGAGGTGACCCCGTACCCGCTCGACGCACTCCAGCGCCTCGCTGAGCTTGCCGAGCGCCGCCACCGTCTCGTCGCTGACCCCGGCGGGCCTGCGGTGCCGCTCGTCCGGTCCGTCCTGGTGTCGTCCCATCGAATCCTCCGGGTGTCGGCCGTGCCCGTACGGGCGGTTCTCCTCCTGCCCCGCCCGCGTCGGATCAATCCCCACGCGGCCCGCTGACCGTTCGGGGGAGGGCGAAAAACCCGCCGAGTGGCCGAGGTCGACCCCGGTACCGGCCGGATAGCCTCGGTCACCATGCGCGTGCCGTTCAACCAGGTCGAGGCCCGTTCCGTCGTCAGTTCGGCGCGAGCCACCCTCGCCGTCCTGTCGACCTCCGTCGGGGCGGAGGGGCTGGCCGCCGCCGCCGCGCGGCCGAGCCTGCTCGCCCTCGTCGACCAGCACGCCGCGGCGGTACGGGAGAGCCTCGACGGCGACCGCCGGCCGCTGAGCGCCGCCGCGCTCGCCGGCTACGCGGAGGGCGTCCGCGCCGCCGCGCTGGAGCACGGCTGGCAGCCGCCGACCGCGCCGGTGGACTGGTCCGCGCCGGACTGGCTGCTCACCCGGCTGCTCGCGGTCTGCGCGCTGACCCGCACGCTCGGCGCCCCGGCGCCCACCGCGCTCCCACAGGTCTGAGCGGCGGCGCGGGCACGCCGGAGGGGCGCCCGCTGGTCCACGGACACCCCTCCCTGTCGCGCCGCACGGCCTGTCAGCGGCGGAACTGCTGGGTCTCGTCGCCCACGTTCCCCGACTGGTACGTGCCGCGCCCGCCAGCCGTCGCGGACTCCTGCCCGCGCGGCATGACCTCGGTGCGCTCGGCCGCCGTCCGGTCGGCCATCTGCCGCCCGACGTCGGTCTGTCCGGCCTCGCGGGCCCGACGGTGCTCCTGCACCGCCCGCGACTCCTCGGCCATCCGGTTCAGCCAGCTGTCCCAGCGGTTCTGCATCGGTCGCACCAGACCACCGCCGACACCGACGATCAGGATGCCGGCCACCGTGGCGAGCACCGCGATCAGCACCGGCGTGGTCACCGTCGTGGCGATGCCCACCTGGTTCAGCGCGGCGATCACACCCAGCGCGAGGATGAAGACCGCCGTCAGGTCGGCCAGGATCTTGCCGTACGCGAGCCCGCCCAGCGCCCCGGTGACCAGGTCCCGGACGGCGTTGGCGATCGCGGCGGCCACGACGATGATGATGATCGCCACGAAGGCGCGCGGCAGCCAGGCGACCACACCGCCGATCAGGTCACTGATCGCGTTGGGTCCCCACACCCCGAAGGCGAACTGCAGGGTGAACAGCAGCACGGCGTAGTACGCCAGCTTCGCCAGGATGTCGCTGGCGTCGTACTTGGTGCGTTCCAGCGCGCGCTTGATGCCGCCCCGTTCCACCGCCCTGTCGAAGCCGACCCGTTCCAGCGCCGCGTCGACGATCTTGAGGACGGCCCTGGCGATGAGCCATCCGACCACGAGGATCGCGATGAACGCGATGGCCCGCGGTATGAACAGCAGCACCGACCTCCACATGTCGGCCACGGCGTTGCCGATGTCGACCTGCCTGACCGCGAGGCTTTCCGGCATGATGTCCCTCCTGTCGCATGGACTGCGTCGCGCGCTTACCCCGTCGCCGACGCGGCACGCCGTACCGGTCCCCGAGTTTTTCCCGACATGTCACCGCACAACGGTCCTGACCTGCCGTAACGTCCGACCCCGCCGACGCGCGGGGCATGATCGGGAACAGCTGCCGATGCCTCCGGTTAGGCTGCGGGCATGCCAGGAACGGTCGGACGGGTCCCGCACCCACCAGCCCCGGTCTCGGGAACGCCCGCCGCGTCGGGCACGACGGCCACCGTCCTGCGGCACGACTGGGCGGCCACCCCGCTCGGCCCGTGGCGGGCGTGGGACGCGGCCGTCCGCGCCGCCGCCGAACTGCTCCTCGCCTCCCCCGTGCCGATGGCCCTGACCCTGGGCGACGACCACCTGCTCGTCTACAACGACGCGTACGCGGAGCTGATCGGCGACCGGCACCCCGACGCGGTGGGGCGGCCGGCGGCCGAGGTGTTCGCGGAGTCCTGGCCGCTGCCCGGCGTGGGCGACGCCATCGAGCACACCTACCGCTCCGGGCAGCCGTTCCTGGAGAAGGAGACCACCCTCCCGCTGCACCGCCGTCCCGGCCTGGTCGAGCAGTCGGTCTTCACCCGGGGCTACTCCCCCGTGCGCGACAGCGCCGGGCGGATCGTCGGCGTGCTGACGGTGGCCGCGGAGACCACCCAGGTCACCCAGCAGTTGCAGAGCCTCAGCGACTTCGCCGCGGCGCTCGCCGGCACGCTCACCCTGGACGACGTGGCCCGGGTGGCGCTGCGCCACGCGATCGCCGCGTTCGACGCCGACCGGGTCACGTTCGCCGTCGACGAGGGCGGCGGCGGCTGGCGGATGGTCCGGCGCATCCGGGGCGAGCTGATGGACGAGGCCGACGAGCGCCTCCCTCCGCTGTGGCGGCGCATCCCGCCGGACGGGCAGGGGCCGGTGGCGACGGCCGCCCGCAGCGGCAAGCCGCACTTCATCGACGACGGCCAGCCGCTGCGGGACATCGCGGCGGACCGGCACGACCAGAAGGTCCGCTCGCTCGCGGCGGTGCCACTGCGGGGCTCGGTGGTGCGCGGCGCGCTGACGGTCGGCTACCAGGCCCCGCACGTCTGGTCGGCCGCGCGGCGTGCGCTGCTGGCCGCGTCGGCCGAGCTGGTCGGGCAGGCCGCCGAGCGGGCCCGCCGGTTCGAGACCCAGCACGGCACCGCCCAGCTGCTGCAACGCAGCATGCTGCCGGAGCACCTGCCCGACCTGCCCCGGATGCGGATCGCCGCCCGCTACGACCCGGGCGTCGACGGCAACGCCGCCGGCGGGGACTTCTACGACGCCTTTTTGCTGCCCGACGGCGGCCTGGGCATCGTGCTCGGCGACGTCGCCGGCCACGACGTGCAGGCCGCGGCCCGGATGGGGCAGGTCCGCGCGGCGCTGCGGGCGCTGGCGCTGACCGACCCCCGCCCGGACGCCGTGCTGGCCGGGCTCGACCGGCTGGTCACCAGCCTGGGCGCCGAGGGCGACACGCACGAGCTCTTCGTGACGGTGGTCTTCGGGGTCGTCGACGCCGACCGGCAGCGGCTGACCCTGGCCAGCGCCGGCCACCCCGCCCCGCTGATCCGCCGGTGCGCCCCGGACGGCGCGCCGGTCGCCGAGTACCTCGACCTGCCCGCGGGCGCCCCGCTCGGCCTGGGCTGCCGCCCGCCCACCGTCACGGTGCCCTTCGCCCCCGGCGACACCCTGCTGCTGTTCAGCGACGGCGTGGTGGAGCGGCGCTGGCAGGACCTGTCGGCCGGCCTGGAGACCCTCGCCGTCGCCGTGGCCGGCGCGGGCAGCGGCGACCCGCGCGCGCTGTGCGCGGTGGCCACCGCGGCGGTGCCCGGCGCGACCGAGGACGACGTCGCCGTGCTGGCGGTGGAGCACGCGCTGCGCCCGTCCCGGTCGACGAGCATGGAGGTGCCGGCCGAACCGACCGCGCCGAGCCGGGTACGGCACTGGATGACCGGGCAGCTCACGGAGTGGCGGGTGCCCGAGTCGATCATCGGCGCGGCGGTGCTCTGCACCAGCGAGCTGACCACCAACGCCCTGCTGCACGCCGGCACCGCGGCCCGGGTGGAGATCGACCTCAGCCCGGAGCGGCTGCTGGTGTCGGTCGCCGACTCGGGCACCCGGGGCACGGTGACCCGCGCGCAGACCGACACGCTCAGCAGCCGGGGGCGTGGACTCGGTCTGATCGAGGAGCTGAGCGACGCGTGGGGGACGGATCCGACCGTACGCGGCTCGACGGTCTGGTTCGAGATCCTGATCCCGCCCGCGTGAGCGGCGTCAGCCCCGGCCGGAGGGGGTAGGAGGACACCCATGGCCACCGACAAGCCCACCGGCGTCCTCTTCGACGTGGACGGCACCCTGGTCGACACCACCTACCTGCACACCGTGAGCTGGTGGGAGGCGCTGCGCCAGATCGACCGGCCCACGCCCATGGCGACGATCCACCGCGCCATCGGGATGGGCTCGGACAAGCTGCTCGACCACCTGCTCGGCCCGGAGCGCGACCGGAGCGCCGACCAGAAGCTGCGCGACGCGCACGACACCCTCTTCGCCGAGTACTGGGAGCGGCTCGTCCCGCTGCCCGGGGCCGCCGACCTGCTGCGCGCCTGCGCCGAGCGGGGACTACGCGTGGTGCTGGCCACCTCCGCCGCCGAGCACGAGGTGGTCGCGCTGCGTCGGGCACTGGCCGCCGACGACGTGGTCCACACCGTCACGTGCTCGGCGGACGCGCGGGAGAGCAAGCCGGCCCCGGACATCCTGGTCGCCGCGCTGGAGCAGTCCGGGCTCGCGGCCGAACACGTGGTCTTCGTCGGCGACTCGGTGTGGGACGTCGCCGCGGCCGGCGAGCTGGACATCCCCTGCGTCGGGCTGACCTGCGGCGGCACCAGTCGTGGCGAGCTGGCCGGGGCCGGCGCGGTGGCCGTCTACGACGATCCCGCCGCGCTGCTCGCCGCCCTCGACGACTCGCCGGTGTCCCGGGTGCGGTGACCGGTCCCGGTTTCGTGACCGGGAACAGGAATACGAGAAGTCTTCCGGGGGCAAGGACTTGCACCACCTGCCCGCACGCCGTGGGCGAGGCGGAGAGGTGGGGTCGTGGAGCCGGTAGACGTGGCGTTCGCGGTGGTCGGGCTGGGCGCGCTGCTGGCGGGCATTCTGCCCCGGGTGCTCGAACGCCGGCCGCTGTCCATGCCAATCGCCTTCCTCGGGCTGGGCATGCTGGTCTTCCTCCTGCCCGTGGGGTTGCCGGACCCTGATCCGCTCGCGTACCCGGACGTCGCCACCCACCTCACCGAGATCGGTGTCATCGTGGCGCTGATGGGCGCCGGTCTGAAGATCGACCGGCCGTGGAGCTGGGCACGGTGGTCGTCGACCTGGCGGCTGCTGGCCATCGCCATGCCGCTGTGCATCGCGGCGGTGGCGCTGCTCGGCTGGTGGTGGGCCGGCCTGGTGCCGGCCGCCGCGCTGCTGCTGGCGGCGGCCCTCGCCCCGACCGATCCCGTGCTCGCCGCCGACGTGCAGGTCGGCGAGCCCACCGACGTCGAGGACTCCGAGGACGAGGTCCGCTTCGCCCTGACCTCCGAGGCCGGGCTGAACGACGGGTTGGCCTTCCCCTTCGTGTACGCGGCCATCGCCATCGCCACCACCAGCCTGGCGCCCGGCGACTGGCTGGGCCACTGGCTCGGCGTGGACGTGCTCTGGAAGCTGGCGGCCGGGGTGGCGGGCGGATGGTTGATCGGCTGGCTGCTCGGCAAGCTCTTCTTCCGGGCCCCGAGCAAGCTGCGGCTGGCCCGGCACTCCGAGGGCTTCCTCGCGCTGGCCGCGACGTTCCTGGCGTACGGGCTGGTGGAGGTCGTCAGCGGCTACGGCTTCCTGGCGGTCTTCGTGGCCGCGCGGGCGATCCGGGCGGCCGAGCGCACCCACGAGTTCCACTCTGTGCTGCACGACTTCGCCGAGCAGGTCGAGCGGCTGCTCACCGTGCTGCTCCTGCTGCTCTTCGGCGGCGCCGTGGTGGGCGGCCTGCTGGCCCCACTGACCTGGCCGGCCGCGGCGGTCGGGGTGGCGCTGCTCTTCGTGGTCCGCCCGCTGGTCGGCTGGCTGGCGCTGCGGGGCGCACCCGGCCGGCCGGCCGAGCACTGGGTGATCGCCCTGTTCGGCATCCGGGGCGTCGGCTCGTTCTTCTACGTCGCGTACGCGACGGCGAAGACCAACTTCCCGCAGGCGGACGTGATCTGGGCGACCGTCGGTCTCGTGGTGATCGTGTCGGTGGTGCTGCACGGCATCGCGGCGACCCCGGTGATGCAGTTGCTGGACCGGGCGGGCGAACGCACCGCCGACCCGTCGGAACGCGGGCGCGCCGGCCAGCCCGTTCCCGCCGGCGGCTGATCGCCCAGCGGTACGCGCGGGACTCCCTCAGACGCCGCGTAGGCGGGTGACGAGGGCGCGGCCGAGGTCGCGGCCGGAGCGCCAGGCGCTCTGCACCCGGGGCTTGCCGAAGACGTCGCCGGCCAGCCCGATGCCGTCGGCGTCGAGGTGGTACGCCCCGCCCGGTCCGGCGGTCGGCGTCGCGTACGTCCAGCGGTGCACGTGCACGTGCTCGGCCGGTTCGGGCAGTCCCAGCAGGTCGCGGACGGCCTCCTCGATCGCCGGCCCGGCCCCGGTAGGCTGGGCGAGGTGGCCGGCGGCGAACCCGGGCGTGGTGTGGGCGACCAGCACCGGCGCGCCGTCGCCGCGGCGGTCGCCGTCGTCGCAGACGACGCTCAGCAGCGGGTGGTCGTTGACGAAGGCGCCCCGGAAGGTGGCCCAGTGGCGGGTCGGGAAACGCAGCACCCCGGCCAGCGACGGCGACCAGCGTTGGACCTGGGTGGCCCGGGTGGCGGCGGCGAGGGCCGGGTCGAGCAGCAGGCCCGCCTGCGGCCCGGGCATGGCGAGCACCGCCGCCTCGCAGGGCCGCCCGTCCACGACCGGCCCCGGCTCGACGCCGAGCACGAGCCGGTTCACGGTCACCGGCAGTTCCCGGGCCAGGTGCTCCACCAGCGACCGCAGCCCTTGCGGCGCCGCCCAGCGCATCGGGCCGGGCACCTCGCGCCGGCCGTCGGCGCCGTACGCGACGAAGGTGTCGGTCCACTCGCGGGCCAGGCCGGCCGCGCGCCACCCCGCGACCACCTCGGCGAAGTCCGGATCGTCGACGGTGAAGTACGCGGCGCCGGTGTCGGCCGGCCGGCCGTCGAAGCGGCGGCTGGCCATCCGGCCGCCGACCACCCGGGCGCGTTCCCGGATCTCCACCGGGATGCCGGCGCGGACCAGTTCCGTCGCGCACGCCACGCCGGCGATGCCCGCGCCGACCACCACCACCCCCGCCCGGTCCTCCTCAGTCATCCGGAGATCGTATGTGCGCGGGGGTCGCCCGGAGGCCGGGTGGAGGCCGCGACGCGCCCGGACGGACGACGCGCCGGAGGGCGGCATGGATGGGCGCGGCGCGGGGTATTGGCACGTCTGTTCGAAGGAAGGTGGAGAGGATGACGGACCGCACCCACAGCCAGGCCAACCCGCAGGGCGCCATCAAGGACCCGGACGAGTGGGTCACCGGCGAGGAGCCGCCGACCGCCGCCCAGGAGTCCTACCTGGCGACCCTCGCCCGGGAGGCCGGCGAGGAGCCGCCGGAGGGTCTGACCAAGGCCGAGGCCTCGAAGCGGATCGACCAGCTCCAGGAGGAGACCGGCCGCGGTCAGTGACCGGGCGGGCGGCGCGGTGGCAGGCGGTGCAGTTCGACCTCGTCGAGCCGTCCCGCCGCCACCCGCGCCGTCAGGTAGGTGGCGTGGGGCTGGGCGCGGCGGTCGGTGGGCGAGCCGGGGTTGAGCAGCCGCAGGCCGCTCGGGGCAACGGTGTCCCAGGGGATGTGCGAGTGGCCGAAGACCAGCACGTCGGCGTCGGGGAACCGGGCGGCGCAGCGGCGTTCCCGCCCGTCCTTCGGGCCGGTCTCGTGCACGACGGCGATCCGCAGCCCGTCGAGTTCGACCCGGGCGACCTCCGGCAGCCGGGCGCGCAGCGCCGGCCCGTCGTTGTTGCCGTACACCGCGACGAGGCGGCGGGCCCGGGCGCCCAGGGCGTCGAGCAGCGCCTCGTCGACCCAGTCCCCCGCGTGCAGCACCACGTCGGCGGCGTCGACCGCCGTCCAGAGCGGTTCCGGCAGGTCCCTGGCCCGCTTCGGCACGTGGGTGTCGGCGGTGATCACCAGGCGCATCCCGCCATTCTCCCCCACCCGGGCCCGCCGCACGCCGACCGCACCGCACGGGTGAGTCGCCGTTCGTGGCGTCGAACCCCTTCCCATCGCCGTCGTCGGCACGTAGTTTGACGGCGACGCGTGGGAGCGCTTCCAGTGGTGCTCCTCGATGGAAAGGGGAGATCCCGTGAGAAGCAGACCCGCACTGGCCGCAGCGGGCGCCGCCGCGGCGCTCGCCGTCGCCGCGACCGTCGCCGTCGGCGCCGTCCGCGTACCCGCCGCCGTCGCCGCCGACTCGACGTTCTACGTCGACCCGGCCACGGGCGCCGCGACCTGGGTCGCCGCCAACCCCGGCGACCCCCGGGCCGCCGTGATCGCCGACCGGATCGCGGGCGTGCCCCAGGGCCGTTGGTTCACCCGGACCAACACCTCGACCGTACGCGCCGAGGTCGACGCCTTCGTCGGGGCGGCGGCAGCCGCCGGCAAGGTACCGATCCTGGTCGTCTACAACATCCCGAACCGGGACTGCAGCGGCGCGAGCGGCGGCGGGGCCCCCGACCACGCCACCTACCGGCAGTGGGTCGACCAGGTGGCGGCCGGCCTGGCCGGGCGACCGGCGAGCATCGTCCTGGAACCGGACGTGCTGCCGCTGATGACCAGCTGCCAGAACGCGGCCCAGCAGGCCGAGACCAGGGCCTCCATGGCGTACGCCGGCAAGCGGCTCAAGGCGGGCTCGGCCACCGCGCGGGTCTACTTCGACATCGGGCACTCCGCGTGGCTCTCCCCCGGCGAGGCGGCCTCCCGGCTGCTCGGCGCTGACATCGCCAACAGCGCGGACGGCATCTCGCTCAACGTCTCCAACTACCGGCACACCGCCGACGAGGTCGCCTACGCCAAGTCCGTGATCGCGGCGACCGGGGTGTCCCGCCTCAAGGCGGTCATCGACACCAGCCGCAACGGCAACGGTCCGGCCGGCTCCGAGTGGTGCGACCCGGCCGGGCGAGCCATCGGCACCCCGAGCACCACCGCCACCGGCGACCCGGCGATCGACGCCTACCTGTGGGTGAAGCTGCCCGGCGAGTCCGACGGCTGCATCGCGCCGGCCGGCCAGTTCGTGCCCCAGCGGGCGTACGACCTGGCCGTGGCCGCCGGCCCGGTCCCGACCACCGCCCCGCCGACCACCGCGCCGCCCACGACGCCCCCGCCCACCACCGCGCCGCCCACGACGCCGCCGCCCACCACCGCCCCGCCGCCCGGTGGCTGCGCGGTGTCGTACACCCCGAACTCGTGGTCCGGCGGCTTCACGGCGGAACTGCGGGTGACCAACCACGGCGCCCCGCTGACCGGCTGGACGCTCACGTTCGCCCCCGGCGCCGGGGTCCGCCTGACGAACGGCTGGAACGGCGACTGGACCCAGTCGGGCGACCGGATCACCGTCCGCAACGCCACCTGGAACGCCGGGCTGCCGAGCGGCGGCACGGTCTCGGTCGGCTTCCAGGGCACCTGGCCGGGCGGCACCCTGCCCACCCCGACCGGGTTCACCCTCAACGGCACCGCCTGCGCCTGACCCACCGCGCCTCGCCCGCCCTGACGGGGCGGGCGAGGCACGCGCACGCACCCGCCGGGCGGGCCGTGGGCACACGGTTCATCTCCCGCGAGCCACCCGCCGCCTGGCGGCGTACGGCAGCACGAACAGGTACAGACCGCTGAACATGAGCAGGGCGAGGGGAAGCAGCGGCAGGTAGGACACCCAGACCACGGGGTCCTGCTGTGCCAGGGCGACGAAGGCGGCGACGACGGTCACCGTGAAGGCGATGGACAGCCAGCGGTGGACCTGCCGAATCCACTTGTTCCAGCGCAAAGGGACCTCCTCAGGAGACGACCGGACCCGGGCCCCAGGCGGGTGGGATGCCCGTGGCGGCCACGCTAGTTGCGCCCCGACCACCGGAGCTTCTCGATTCCTGACCGGTCTGGACCGTGCCCGCGCGGCGGCGACCACCGCGGCCACCTGCGCCCCCGCACGCCGCCAACCGCGACGCACCGCCCTTGCGGGTATCCGGTCCGGCGGTGGCGTTACCCCGCGACGGCGGCGGGAACGCGGACGGTCGACGAAGGAGGAGCTCATGACCACACCATCGGGTCCCACCTCGGCATGGCGGCCCGGGATGCCGGGCGCCGACACCCTCCCGTCCGGTCCCGCCGGCCGGCCGAGCGCCCCCGGCCACGACGGGCATGGCCCGGAGACCGGCCCACCGACCGTGAGCATCGGGTCGTACCCGGACTATCCGTCCGCCCAGCGGGTCGTCGACTACCTGGCGGACAACCGGTTCCCGGTCGAGCACACCGCCATCGTCGGGACGAACCTCACCCTGGTCGAGACCGTGCTCGGGCGGATGACCACCGGGCGGGCGGCCCTGCTGGGCGCCGGTACGGGCGCCTGGTTCGGACTCTTCATCGGGCTGCTGTTCGGCATCTTCACGGCCGGCAACTGGATCGCGGTGATCCTCGTCGGGCTGCTCGTCGGCGCGCTCTGGGGGGCGGCGTTCGGCGCGATCGCGCACGCGATGACCGGCGGGCGGCGCGACTTCACCTCGGCCAGCTCGCTGCGCGCCGGCCAGTACGCCGTCATCGTCGACGCGCAGTTCGCCGAGCAGGCCCGTCAGCTCCTCGGCCGGATCCACATGGCGGCACCCGCCCGCTGAGGGGGTCCGCCGGCAAGCGCCCCGGCCCCGGGCCGGACGCGGCCCGCGAGGCGCCCCGCGCCCGCGGGCCGCAGCGCGTTCAGCCCCGCGGGCTCCGCCGAGCTCTCCGCGTTCCGCCCCGGCCCCGCCCGCGTTCCGCGCCGGCAGTTCAAAGCTGTAGAACGTCTCCCGCGTTGCCAGGTGATCGCAGTCACGAGCACTAGTTAAATTTTGAAATAGTGCTACTGTCGGGGCGTGACCGAGAGCCTGGACAGTGCCCGCCTCGCCGCCTGGCGCGCCTACATCGAGGCCAGTCAGCGGCTCTACACCCGGCTGGAGGACGACCTGCGGGCCGACAGCGCGCTCAGCTTCGCCGACTACCACGTGCTCGTCCTGCTCTCCGAGGCGCCGGGCCAGCGGCTGCGGATGGGTGAGCTGGCGAGCCGCCTGGTCTTCTCACCGAGCCGGTTGACGTACCAGATCACCACGATGCAGCGGCGCGGCCTGGTGGCCCGGGAATCCTGTCCGGACGACCGGCGCGGCAGCGAGGCCGTGCTCACCGCCGCCGGGCTGCTGGCCCTGCGCGAGGCCGCCCCGCACCACCTGCGGTCGGTGCGCGCCCACCTCATGGACGACCTCGACGACGCCGAGGTCGCCTGCCTCACCCGGATCTTCGAGCGGCTCGGCCGGCGCCTGCGCGCGGACCGCGACGCGTCGACCGCCCACCCCCACAGCTGAGGAGTACCCCGATGCCCGCCATCACCGTCGACAACGTGCTCGTCCTGCCCCGCCTGCCCCGGCTCGGCGAGTCCACCGCGTTCCGCCCGGTCCGCCGGCTGACCACCGCGCCCAGCGGCTACGAGGGCGAGGGCTTCCCGGTTCGCCGGGCGTTCGCCGGCGTGCCGGTCGGCGAACTGGACCCGTTCATCCACCTGGACCAGATGGGCGAGGTGGACTACGCCCCCGGTCAGCCGAAGGGCACGGCCTGGCATCCGCACCGTGGCTTCGAGACGGTGACCTACATGATCGACGGGATCATGGACCACCAGGACTCGCAGGGCGGCGGCGGCACGATCACCAACGGCGACACCCAGTGGATGACCGCCGCGAGCGGGCTGCTGCACATCGAGGCGCCGCCGGAGCACCTCGTCATGAGCGGCGGGCTGTTCCACGGCACCCAGCTCTGGGTCAACCTGCCCCGGGCCGCGAAGATGAACCCGCCCCGCTACCAGGACATCCGCGGCCGGGAGGCGGCCCTGCTGACCACCCCCGACGGCGGCGCGTTGATCCGGGTGATCGCCGGCGAGATCGCCGGACACCGGGGGCCGGGCTCCACCCACACCCCGATCACCATCAGCCACGTGACCGTGGAGCCGGGCGCCCGCGTCGACCTGCCGTGGCGGACCGACTTCAACGCGCTGGTCTACGTGCTGGGTGGGCGGGGCACGGTGGGCACCGACGGGCGGCCCGTGCACACGGGTCAGCTCGCCGTGCACGGCCCCGGCGACGCGCTGACCTTCACGGCGGACGCCAGCCAGGACGGCCACACGCCGACGCTGGATCTCTACATCATGGGCGGCGAGCCGATCCGGGAGCCCGTGGCGCACTACGGCCCGTTCGTCATGAACACCCGCGACGAGTTGATCCAGGCGTTCGAGGACTTCAAGGCCGGCCGGCTCGGTGTCGTGCCCGCCGAGCGGCTGCCGCACGCCGACGGCCCGGCCCCCAGGTCCTGAGCCACACCGCAGCCGGTGGGCGCCCCGTTCCGGGGGCGCCCACCGGCGGGACGCGGCGTCAGGAGACGGCGAAGATGCCCGCCACGCCGAGGATCACCATGAGCAACACGGTGACCAGCGCCCCCCGCTCGCACTCGACCGCCTGCTCGCGGTACTCGGTCACGGGGTTCGTCGTCTCGCCGGGCATGGTGTGGCCTCCTCGGTGTTCGCGTCGTGATCGGGGCGGGTGTCGGGGATGTCAGACCGGATCACCGGGGCGCCGGTCGGGATGCGCACCCGCGACACGGGTCCTACCGTGAGGACGTTGTCGACCTCGGAGGGCTGGAACGGTGGCACCACGCAACTGGTTCCTGAGCGCAGCCGAACGCGCCAACCCGGTCTCGGAGTTACCCGTTTGGAGCGATGGAAACCTCGCCGAGCCGCTGATTCACGGTGCCGCGTACTTCGACCGGCTGGTCGACGAGGTCACGGCCCTGGAGCCCGGCGACCACCTCTTCTTCACCGACTGGCGGGGCGACCCGGACCAGCGGTTGCGCCCGGACGGACCGACCGTGGCGCAACTGTTCGCGGGCGCCGCCCAGCGGGGCGTGCTGGTCAAGGGCCTGATCTGGCGTTCCCACCTCGACGTCCTGGCCTACAGCGAGGCGGAGAACCGCAACCTGAGCGAGACGGTCTCCGCCGCCGGCGGTGAGGTGCTGCTCGACCAGCGCGTACGCCGGGGCGGCTCGCACCACCAGAAGCTGGTGGTGCTGCGGCATCTCCGGGCGCCGGAGCGGGACATCGCCTTCGCCGGCGGGATCGACCTGTGCCACAGCCGACGCGACGACGCCGCGCACCGGGGCGACCCGCAGGCGGTGCTGATGTCCGCCCGCTACGGCGAGCATCCGCCGTGGCACGACGTGCAGCTCGCGGTGCGGGGGCCGGTGGTGGGCGCGCTGGACACCACCTTCCGGCAGCGGTGGACCGACCCGATGCCGCTGGACTCGGAGAACCCCCTCGCCTTCCTGCGCGACCGGCTGCGCGGGGCGGACCTGCGGCCCGATCCGCTGCCGCCGCAGCCGCCCGATCCGCCGCCCTGCGGCCCGCACCACGTCCAGGTGCTGCGCACCTACCCGGCGGTCCGGCCCCGCTACTCCTTCGCCCCGGACGGCGAGCGCACGGTGGCCCGCGGCTACACCAAGGCGGTCCGGCGGGCCCGGCGACTGATCTACCTGGAGGACCAGTACCTGTGGTCCACGGAGGTCGCCGACCTGTTCGCCCGGGCGCTGCGGGACAACCCGGACCTGCACCTGGTGGCCGTGGTCCCCCGCTTTCCGGACGTGGACGGCCGGCTGGCGCTGCCGCCGAACACGGTCGGCCGCGAGCAGGCGCTGTCGCTCTGCGCACGGGCGGCCCCGGACCGGGTGCACGTCTTCGACGTGGAGAACCACGCCGGCACCCCCGTGTACGTGCACGCGAAGGTCTGCGTGGTCGACGACGTGTGGGCCAGCGTGGGCAGCGACAACTTCAACCGCCGGTCCTGGACGCACGACAGCGAGTTGTCCTGTGCGGTGCTGGACGGGACCCGCGACGAACGGGCGCCGACCGACCCGGCCGGCCTCGGCGACGGCGCCCGGGTCTTCGCCCGGGAACTGCGGCTGCGGCTGTGGCGCGAGCACCTGGACCGCGACCCCGACGGCGGCGAGGACGCCGACCTGGTCGACCCCGCCGACGCCGTGGCGGCGATCACCGCCTCCGCCGACGCGCTGCGACGGTGGTACGACGCCGGGCGGGCCGGGCCCCGGCCGCCCGGCCGGCTGCTGCCCCACCGGGCCGAACGGCTGCCCTGGTACACGCGGATGTGGGCGCTGCCGGCGTACCGGCTCGTCTACGACCCCGACGGCCGGCCGCTGCGGGCCCGGTGGGCCGGCACGTGGTGAGCCGGGTGCGGCCTCAGGCGGGTACGGAGAGCGCGTCGACCCGGCCGTGGGCGGGCCCGGACTCGACGGTGCCGGTGTCCCCCACGTGGGTCGTCAGTCCGCCCGGGTAGGCGAACGAGGCGCGCGGGGAGTAGAAGCCGAACCCGATCGTCAGCGGGTTCTCCGGGCGCAGCGCGTAGATCGGGTGCGTCGGCTCCAGGAACTCCACGGACTCGACCACGAACAGGTCGACCGGTTCGGCGACGAACGGGTACACGGAGCTGAGCAACTGCCCGTCGCGAGCCGTGAAGTAGCGGTGGTGGCCGCTGCTGACCGTCCCGCCCGTCTCGCCGACCTGGCAGCGGGCCCGGATCACCGGCACCCCGTCGATCTCCGTCTCGGCGATGATCTCCCCGCCGTGGCGCTCGATGCGGGTGCGGCCGGCGACTGCGGGCGCGCCCCGCGCCGCCGCGTAGGTGCGGACCCGTTCGCTACAGGTCACGTAATGCGTCCACCAGCCACCGGCGTGCATCCCGCCCGGCGCGTCCACCCCGGCCAGCGACACGCCGAGGTAGGCCAGCGAGTACGCGCCGAAGCCGGAGGTCTGGCAGGCGTCGTCGACCACGTACTGGTTGAGGAAGACCAACCGGTCGGGGGACGGCCGCAGCCCGAGCGGGACCAGCGCCGCGACCGCGTCCGGGTCCGCCGGCAGCCAGCCGAAGTAGAGCGTGCGGCTGTTGACGACGAGTTGGGGAGCGGCGGGGTCGAGCACGGCACCTCCGGCAGCGGGCTGGTAACCGCACGCTACGGCCCGTCCTGTCGACGGGACAACGACGGAAAGCCGACATTCGACGCCGGTCATCCGGGGCGACGGTGACCGCTCGGCCGGGCGGCCGGGGCCACCCGGATAAGAAACCGTCGATGTCCGGCCGGACCCGTCGGCCGTATGCCCGAGGTTGACAGGCTCACCGCCGGCATCAACTTCGCCCGATTGACCCGGATCCTGGTGATACATCACCTAAGTACATCGTACTTTCGGCTAGATTTCCTCGGACCGATCGGGCTAAGGTGACTTCCGAACGGACATCTGAAGTTAAACCTAAGCGTCACGGCTTTCATCCGCGGACGAGGTGCAGGGAGGACCACCCATGACCGCGCCAACGATCACCGAACAGGCGACGACAACAGCGCCGAGCACCACCCCGAAGCTCGATCCGCGTGCGCTCACCGACAGCGCCGCCGATCTGCTCAACGCGATGGCCGCGCTGCCGGCCAACCACCCGTCCCGCGCCGCACTGCGCGACAAGGCGATCGAGGCCTGGCTGCCGCTCGCCAACCACCTCGCCCACCGCTACAGCGGCCGGGGCGAGCCCACCGACGACCTGGCCCAGACGGCGGCGGTCGGTCTGATCAAGGCGATCGACAAGTTCGACCCGTCCCGTGGCGTCGACTTCGCCGGCTACGCGATCCCCACCATCATCGGCGAGCTCAAGCGGCACTTCCGCGACCGCACCTGGGACATCCGGGTCCCCCGCCGTCTCCAGGAGCTGCGGCTGGCCATCTCCGACGCCAACAGCTCGCTGCTGCAGACCCTCGGCCGTTCGCCGACGGTCGCCGACATCGCCGCCCACCTCAAGCTCACCGAGGAAGAGGTGCTGGAGGGCCTGGAGGGCGCCCGCGCCTACAACGCGGTCTCGCTCTCCACCCCCACCGGCGACGGCGACCGCGCGACGGAGCTGGGCGACATGCTCGGCGGCGAGGACAGCGAGTTCGAGCTGGCCGAGCTGCGCGTCGCCCTCGGCCCGGCGCTCGCCACGCTCGACGAGCGCGAGCAGAAGATCCTCACGCTGCGCTTCTATGGCAACCTGACGCAGTCGCAGATCGCCGAGCAGATCGGCGTCTCGCAGATGCACGTCTCCCGGCTGCTGGCCCGCGCGCTGACCAAGCTGCGGGGGCAGCTCGACGGCACGTACTGACGGTGGGTGGGTGATGGCCGGGTCGGCGGACCCGGCCATCACCGTGTCCGGCGCGCACCGGACGCCGCCCGGGCCGCCTCCCGGCGTCCGCCTGACACGCCGTCGGCACCGACATCGACGGGGTACGCCCCGGCCGGGTGACGCCCGGGGCGGTGCGAGACTGGGCCGTGCTCTCGGACGTGCCCCTCGACCTGCCCGTACGGCCGGTGCTGCCGGAGCTGGTCGCGGCGCTGCGCGGGACCGGCGCCGGGGTGCTGGTCGCCCCGCCGGGGACCGGCAAGACGACCCTCGCCCCACTGGCCGTCGCCGACGAGGTCTCCGGACGCGTGCTGGTCGCCCAGCCACGCCGGGTGGCCGCCCGTGCGGCGGCGCGCCGGATGGCCGCGCTGCTCGGCGAGCCGCTCGGCGAACGGATCGGCTACGCCGTACGCGGCGAGCGCCGCAGCGGGCCCCGGACCCGCGTCGAGGTGGTCACCACCGGGCTCCTGGTACGGCGGCTGCACCGCGATCCCGAGCTGGCCGGCACCGGCGCCGTGCTGCTCGACGAGTGCCACGAGCGGCAGCTCGACGCCGACCTGGCGCTGGCGTTCACCGTGGAGGCCCGGGCCGCGCTGCGTCCCGACCTGTGGCTGCTGGCGATGTCGGCCACCCCGGAGGCGGACCGGTTCGCCGCGCTGCTCGGCGGCGGGGGCGCTCCCGCGCCGATCGTGCGGGCGTCGGCGGCACTGCACCCGGTGACCCGGATCTGGACGCCGCCGTCCCGGCCGGTACCCGCCCCCGGGGCCGGCCCGGTCGACCGGGGCCTGCTCGACCACGTGGCGGCCACGGTGCGCCGGGCGCTGCGCGAGCGCGACGGCGACGTGCTGGTCTTCCTGCCCGGGGCCGGCGAGATCGCCGCCGTCGCCCGCCGGCTGGCCGAGCTGCGCGACACGGTCGCCGTGCTGCCTCTGCACGGCCGGCAGCGCGGCGCCGACCAGGACGCGGCGCTGCGCCCGGCCGACCGGCGACGGGTGGTGCTGGCCACGGCGGTGGCGGAGAGCAGCCTGACGGTGCCGGGCGTCCGCGTGGTGGTGGACGCCGGGCTGTCCCGGGTCGCCCGGATGGACCTGGCCCGCGGCCTGGGCGCGTTGGTCACCGTCACGGTGTCCCGGGCGGCGGCCACGCAGCGGGCCGGCCGCGCCGGCCGGGAGGCGCCCGGACACGTCTACCGCTGCTGGTCGGCGGCCACCCACGAACGGCTGGCCGCGCAACCGGAGCCGGAGATCGCCACCGCCGACCTGACCGGCTTCGCCCTGGAGCTGGCCGCCTGGGGGTCACCGGACGGCACCGGGCTGGCCCTGCCCGACCCGCCCCCGGCGGCGTCGATGGCCGTCGCCCGCGACACCCTCACCACCCTCGGCGCGCTCGACACCGACGGCCGGATCACCGACCGGGGGCGGGCGATCGCCGCCGTCGGGGCACACCCCCGGCTGGCCCGGGCACTGCTCGACGGGGCCGCACGGGTGGGCGCGGACCGGGCGGCGGAGGTCGTGGCGCTGCTCGCCGAGGACACCGTCGCCGGGCCGGGCGACGACCTGACCGCCGCCTGGCGCCGGCTACGCGCGGGCGCGGACCCGGGTGCCACCGCCCGCTGGCGTGCGGAGGTACGCCGGCTGCGCGCCGCCCTGCCCGACGTGCCGACGGGAGGGCCTGACCGCGCCCGCCCGCCCCTCACGTCCGACGCGGCGCAGGGCACCGGCCCGGCGGCACGGCCTGACCAGGGCCGCCCGCCCCTCGGTTCCGACGCGGCGGCGGGAGGCACCGGCCGGGCGCGATCGGCCGGCGACCCCGCGCGGGCCGGCGACGCGGGCCGGGGCCGGTTGACCGACGACCTGGCCGCCGGGCTGCTGGTCGGGCTGGCCCACCCCGAGCGGCTGGCCCGGGTGCGGCGGGCGGGCGGCTCGGCGTACCTGATGAGTGGCGGGACCGCGGCGGAGCTGGCGCCCGGGTCGGGGCTGGCCGGAGCCGACTGGCTGGCGGTCGCGGTGGCGGACCGCTCCCCCGGCGCGCCGACCGCCCGGGTGCGGCTGGCCACCCCGCTCGACGAGGCGACCGCCCGGGAGGCGGGCGGGCCGCTGCTGCGTACCGGGCAGGAGGTCGGCTGGGCCGGCGAGGACGTGGTGGCCAGGGAGGTGGTACGGCTGGGCGCGATCGAACTCGTCGAGCGGCCGTTGGTCCGGCCCGACCCGGAGTTGGTGGCGCAGGCCCTGCTGACCGGCCTGCGGCGTACCGGCCTCGGGTTGCTGCCCTGGACCCCGGCGGCGCGGGCCCTGCGCGAACGGCTGGCGTTCTGCCGGCACGCGCTCGGCGGCGGCTGGCCCGACGTGGGCGACGAGGCGCTGCTCGCCGACGCGCCCGGCTGGTTGGGCCCGGAGCTGGCCCGCGCGCGCCGCCGCGCCGACCTGGCCAGGGTCGACGTGGCCGGGGCGCTGCGCCGGCTGCTGCCGTGGGCGCTGGCGGCCCGGCTGGACGAGGTGGCGCCGGAGCGGATCACGGTGCCGAGCGGGTCGCGGATCCGGCTCGACTACGCCGACCCGGCGGCGCCGGTGCTCGCCGTGAAGCTCCAGGAGACCTTCGGCTGGCGCGACGCGCCGCGCATCGCCGACGGCCGGGTGCCGGTGCTGCTACACCTGCTCTCGCCGGCCGGGCGGCCGGTGGCCGTCACCGCCGACCTGGCGTCGTTCTGGCGGACCGGCTATCCGCAGGTACGGGGGGAGCTGCGCGGTCGCTACCCGCGCCACCCCTGGCCGGAGGACCCGACCACGGCCCCGCCGACCCGGCACGCCACGCCACGCCGCCGCTGAGCGGGCCCGCTGCGTCGCTCCCGACGGCGACCGACGGCCGCCCCTGGGACGCCCCGCTCACTCCTCCAGGACGTCGGCGACGACCACCGTGACGTTGTCCGGCCCGCCGGCGCGCAGCGCCAGGTCGATCAGCCGGCGGGCGCAGTCGGCGCGGTCGGGGTGCTCGGCGAGCACCTCGGCGAGGGTGTCCGGGCGGACCACGTTGGACAGCCCGTCGCTGCACAGCAGCCAGCGGTCGCCGGGCCACGGCACCATCGTCGCGTACGCCGGGGAGACCTCCTCGCCCTGCAACGCCTGTGTCACCACCGCCCGGCGGGGGTGGCTGCTGGCCTGGTCGGGGGTGATCACCCCCTGGTCGACGAGCAGCTGCACGAACGTGTCGTCGCGGGTGATCTGCTTGAGCACGCCTTCGCGGAACAGGTAGGCGCGGGAATCGCCGACGTGGGCGAGGGCCAGGCAGCTGCCCGTACGGGCGAAGAGCAGGGCGGTCAGGGTGGTGCCCATGCCCTGCCGCTCCGGATCCTCGGTGACCGCCTGGCGGATCCGCGCGGTGGCCAGCTCGATGCCGCTCTGCAGTGCGGCCACCAGCGCGTGCTCCGGTGTCTCCACGTCCAGCGGAGCGACCGCCTCGATGGCGATCGCGCTGGCCAGGTCGCCGGCCGCCATCCCGCCCATGCCGTCGGCGACGGCGACGAGCCAGGTGCCGGCGTGCACGGCGTCCTGGTTGCCACTGCGGATCAGCCCACGGTCGCTCGTTCCCACGGAACGCAGCTTCAGGGTCATGGGTGGCAGCCTGCCAGGCGAAGGGCTCGGTTGTCTCTAGTTGATCGACACCTCGGCGAGTCGCGCGGTGAATCTCACTGTCCCCCGGGTCCGTACGGCGGCGCGAAACCATCCAGCCGGATCGATTGACACGGTGCCGGGGGCACTGGAACCATCGACACGGTCTGGGAGCGCTCCCAGATGTGTCGACCTTCCCGTCCCCCGCACGTCGTCCGGAAGGAACACCCGTGACGCCATCCCGCCGTCGCCTCGCGCTGCTCGCGACCGCGACCACCCTCGCCCTGACCGCCACCGCCGCCGGCGCGGCCCACGCCGAACCGCCCCCCGACGCCCCGGAACAGATCGACAACGGCGACTTCAGCGCCGGCGTGTCCCCCTGGTTCTCCTACGGCACCGGCCCGCTCGGGGTCACCGACGGCCGGCTCTGCACCACCGTGCCCGGCGGCCTGGCCAACCCGTGGGACGCCGGCATCGGCCAGGACGGCGTGCCGCTGGTCGCCGGGGCCGAGTACACCCTCGGCTTCGACGTCTCCGCCACCCCCGGCACCGCCGTCAAGGCCGTCCTGCAACTCGGCACCGCCCCCTACACCACGTACGCCAGCGTCGACGCCAGCGCCGGCGGCACCGCCCAGCGCTTCGAGAAGACGTTCACGGTCGCCGAGGGCAACCCGGCCGCCCAACTGATCTTCCAGGTGGGCGGCAGCGCGGCCGAGCAGACCGTCTGCCTCGACGACGTCTCGCTGCGCGGCGGCGACCCGCCCGAGCCGTACGTGCCCGACACCGGGCCACGGGTGCGGGTCAACCAGGTCGGCTACCTGCCCGGCGGGCCGAAGAACGCCACCGTGGTGACGACGGCGACCGAGGCCCTGCCCTGGCAGCTCAAGTCGGCCGCCGGCGCGGTCCTGGCCAGCGGCACCACCACCCCGCGCGGCGTCGACGCCGCCTCCGGGCAGAACGTGCAGACCCTTGACTTCTCGACGTACCGGACGCCGGGAGCGGGGCTCACCCTGACCGTCGACGGGGAGACCAGCCACCCGTTCGACATCTCGGGCACCCTCTACGACCGGCTGCGCGCCGACGCCCTCCAGTTCTTCTACGCCCAGCGCAGCGGCATCGCCATCGACGGCGACCTGATCGGCGCGGAGTACGCCCGCCCGGCCGGGCACCTCGACGTGGCGCCCAACCAGGGCGACACCTCCGTGCCCTGCCAGCCGGGGGTCTGCGACTACTCCCTCGACGTGCGCGGCGGCTGGTACGACGCCGGCGACCACGGCAAGTACGTCGTCAACGGCGGCATCGCCACCTACCAGCTGCTGAACACCTTCGAGCGCACCAGGACCGCCGCCACGGCCGGGCACGGCGCGGCCCTCGGCGACAGCACGCTGCGGGTGCCCGAGCGCGGCAACGGCGTGCCGGACGTCCTCGACGAGGCCCGCTGGGAGCTGGAGTTCCTGCTGCGCATGCAGGTGCCGGCCGGCAAGCCGCTCGCCGGGATGGCCCACCACAAGATCCACGACCGGAACTGGACCGGGCTGCCGCTCGCCCCGCACGACGACCCCGAGCTGCGCGAGCTGCACCCGCCGTCCACCGCCGCCACGCTCAACCTGGCCGCCGTCGCCGCCCAGTGCGCGCGGCTGTTCGCCCCCTACGACGCGGCCTTCGCGAAGCGCTGCGGCACGGCGGCGAAGACGGCCTACGCCGCCGCGAAGGCCAACCCGACGCGGTACGCCAGCCCCGCCGACAGCACCGGCGGCGGCGCGTACGACGACACGAACGTCACCGACGAGTTCTACTGGGCCGCCGCCGAGCTCTACCTGAGCACCGGGGAGCAGCCGTACCTGGCGGACCTGACCGCCTCGCCGCACCACACCGGCAACGTGTTCGACCCGCGCGGCTTCGGCTGGCAGGGCGTCGCCGCCCTGGGCCGGCTCGACCTGGCCACCGTGCCGAACGGGCTGCCGGCCGCCGACCTGGCCCGCGTCCGCGCCTCGGTCACCGCCGCCGCCGACGCCCACCTCGCCGAGGCGGCCCGGCAGGCGTACGGGCTGCCGATGCCCGGCGACCCGGACAGCTACTTCTGGGGCGGCAACAGCAACATCATCAACAACGCGGTCGTACTGGCCACCGCCTTCGACCTGACCCGGGACGCGAAGTACCGCGACGGCGCGGTGCGGGCGATGGACTACATCCTCGGGCGCAACGCGCTGAACATCTCGTACGTGACCGGGTGGGGCGAGCACGCCGCCGAGAACCAGCACAGCCGGATCTTCGGCCACCAACTCGACCCGGACCTGCCGAAGCCGCCCGCCGGCTCGCTGGCCGGCGGCCCCAACGCCGCCCTCCAGGACCCGTTCGCCGCCAAGCTGCTCGCCGGCTGCAAGCCGATGTTCTGCTACGTCGACGACATCAACTCGTACGCGACCAACGAGGTGGCCATCAACTGGAACTCGGCGCTGGCCTGGCTCGCCTCGTTCCTGGCCGACCAGGGTGACTCGGCGGCCGTACCGGCGCCGACCTGCGCGGCCACGTACACCAACTACGGCGCCTGGCAGGGCGGCGCCGGGTTCACCGCCCAGGTGACCATCCGCAACACCGGCGCCAGCGCCGTCGACGGCTGGACGGCCCGCTTCGCCTTCACCGGCGACCAGCAGGTACGCGAGGCGTGGCTGGCCAAGGTGACCCAGGCGGGGGCCACGGTCACCGCGAAGAACGAGTCGTACAACGCCCGGATCGCCCCCGGCGGCACGGTCACGTTCGGCCTCAACGCGCTGACCGGTGGCGGCGCCAACCCGGCACCCGGTCTGATCACCGTCAACGGCGCGGCCTGCACGCTCTCCTGACCGCGACGCCCAGCCGGGATACGCCGGGACGTGGTGGCCTCCGCACCAGGGAGGCCACCACGCCGGACGGCCGGGCGCGCGACCTGGGTTAAGAACTCGCCGGAGGCCGTGGACTGCCCTACGGTACGGCGCATGCCCAGCCATCCCCTGTCCCACGCGCACCGGCCGGTGTGGCTGCTGGACGTCGACGGCGTCGTCAACGCCGACCGGCCCGGCTGGAGCGCACCGCCACGCCGCAGCACGGTGTGGTCGGACACCGACCAGGTGTCGTACCGGATCCGCTGGGCGCCCGCGCTGCTCGACCGGATCCGGTGCCTGCACGTGGGCGGTGCGGTCGAGGTGCGCTGGTGCAGCACCTGGTGCCCGGACGCGCACCGGCTGGAACGGCTGTGGCGGCTGCCGCCGCTGGCGTCCGCGCTCGACGCCGACCCGATGCCGCGCGGCGCGGACTGTTGGCCGCTGAAGCGCGCCGCCGCGGCCCGGGTGCTCGCCGAGGGGCGGCGGTTGGTCTGGACCGATGACGAGGCGATCCCGGGTCCCGGGACGGTACGCGACGGGCTGTGCCGGGAGGGGCGCGCGCTGCTGATCGCACCGCGCTCCCGGCAGGGCCTCCAGCCGGCCGACCTCGATCTGATCGAGTCCTTCGCCGCTGCCCCGGCGTGACACCGCCGTCGATGCCGCTGGCGCAGCCCCGGAGCCGGGCGCTGCCCTGAGCACGCCTGGACCGGCTGGCTGCCTGGCGGAGCCTGCCTACCATCACCACCATGGATGCGACGGGGTGGATCCCGGTCGGGATCGTGGTGGCGGCCGTCGCCGTCACCCTAGTCGTACTGCCGCTGCGGAGGCGGCGGGCGTCGCCGCCCGACGGGCGGGACGCGGCGTTGAGGGCGGCGCGCAAGGCCATCCGGGAGTCCCGCCGGGACGGCCGGCGCCGTGGGCGGGGCAGCATCCGCGGCGAGGGGTACGGCGGGGATCCCAGCACGATGGGCACCGCCAGCTCCGGCGACTCGGGCGGGGGGCCGTGACGTCCTGGCGCGGCTGGCGCCCGGAGCGGTGAGTCCTCCACGACATCGGCTCGACAGCACGAGCACGGAGGAGCGCCCTCCGGCTGGGCGGCGTCGAGGGGCCGACGTCCGGTCCGGCCTGCTCGCGCAGGCGTGCGTCGCTGTAGCAGCATGTCCGTCATGACCGACCAGCGAAGCCGGGGTCTGCGTCCCGGGGACCCCACCGACGCGCCCGCCGTGCTGCGGCTGCTCGACGACGCCACCGCCTGGCTGGTGGCGCGGGGGCGCACCGGCCAGTGGGGCACCGGACCGGCCTCGACCGACCCGCGACGGATCGCGCAGGCGGAGGCCTGGGCGACCGGCGGCGGGCTGTGGTTGGCGACGCTCGCCGAGCGTCCCGTCGGCGCGCTGGTGGTGGGGGCGGCCACCGAGTACGTGCCGCCCGCCACCGAACCCGAGCTGTACGTGAACCTGCTGGTCACCGACCGGGCGCACGCCGGCACGGGCATCGGTGGCCGGCTGCTGGCACACGCGGCGGAGCTGGCCCGGGAGCGCGGGCTCGGTCTGCTGCGGGTGGACTGCTACGCGGGCGGCGACGGCGCGCTGGTCCGGTGGTACGAGCGGCAGGGGTTCACGGCCACCGACCCGTTCACGGTCGAACGCCCGGGGCGCGACCCGTGGCCCGGGCAGGTGCTCGTGCGCCGCCTGCCCTGAGCCGGGTCGCTCCGATCCGGGCCGGGACCGCTCAGCCGGCGCTGCGCAGCTTCGGCAGCACCTCGGCGCCGAACGTGTCGATGAAGTCCCGCTGCTCCTGCCCGACGTGGTGCAGGGCGATCTGGTCGAAGCCCAGCTCCAGGTACTCCTCCAGCCAGCCGACGTGCCGGCCGAGATCGGCGGAGACGTTGACGACCTCGTGGACCTTCTCCATCGGCACGTCCTGCGAGACGACGTCGAAGTGCTCCGGGGTCTCCAGGTCCCAGCAGACCGGCGGGGCGAAGACGTTGCTGCGCCACTGTTCGTACGCGAGCCGCTCGGCCTCGGCCTGCTCCGGCGCCCAGCTCACGTGCACCTGGAGGTGCAGCGGCCCGCGCCCGCCGGCGTCCCGGTACGCGTCGATCATCTGCCGCAGGTGCGCGGTCGGGGCGTTCACGGTGATCAGACCGTCCGCCCACTCGGCGCACCAGCGGGCGGTCGCCACGCTGACCGCCGCCCCGATGAGCGCCGGCGGCTGCTCCGGCCGGGTCCACAGCTTCGCCCGGTCCACCCGCACCAGGCCGTCGTGGCTGACCTCCTCGCCGGCCAGCAGCGCGCGGATGACGTCCACGCACTCGCGCAGCCGGGCGGCGCGGACGTCCTTGCGCGGCCAGGCATCGCCGGTGATGTGCTCGTTGCTCGCCTCGCCGGTGCCCAGCGCGGCCCAGAACCGGCCGGGGTACATCGCCCCCAGGGTGCCGATCGCCTGAGCGATGATCGCCGGGTGGTAGCGCTGCCCGGGGGCGTTGACCACCCCGAAGGGCAGGTTGGTCGCCTGGAGCGCGGCCCCCAGCCAGGACCAGGCGAAACCGGACTGGCCCTGCCGCTCGCTCCAGGGCGCGAAGTGGTCCGAGGACATGGCGGCGTCGAAGCCGGCCCGCTCGGCGTGGATCACCGCCTCCAGCAGGGCGCGGGGATGGATCTGCTCGTGGGACGCGTGGAAGCCGAACACCGTCATGGCGTCACTCCGTACCCAGCGCGGGCTCCGGCTACGCCGACGGCCCGGACGCGGGGCTACTCGGCGTGCGCCCCGGCCCCGGCCGACGCGGCCCCGTCGCCCACCCAGACGGTCTTGGTGTTGCAGAACTCCCGCATGCCGAGCGCGGACAGTTCGCGGCCGTAGCCGGAGTTCTTCACCCCGCCGAAGGGCAGTTCGGGGTACGACGTGGTCATTCCGTTGACGAAGACGTTCCCGGCGTCCAGGTCGGTGGCGAAGCGCTCCTGCTCCTGCGGGTCACGGGTCCAGGCGTTGGAGCCCAGGCCGAAGGAGGTGCCGTTGGCCACCTCGACCGCCTCCTCGTACGACGACACCCGGTAGAGGCCCGCGACGGGCCCGAAGACCTCCTCGGACCACATCCGCATCTCCGGCCTCAGGTCGGTCACCACGGTCGGTGGGTAGAACCAGCCGGGGCCGGCGGGCGGCTCGCCGCCGCAGAGCACGGTGGCGCCCCGGTCGACGGCGTCGCGTACCTGGGCGTGGATCTCGTCGCGCCCGCCCTCGCTGGCCAGCGGGCCGACGTCGGTGTCGGGGTCCATCGGGTCGCCGACCCGCAGGGCCGACATCCGCGCGGCGAACTTCTCGGCGAAGGCGTCGAAGGCGTCGGCGTGCACGATGAACCGCTTGGCGGCGATGCAGGACTGGCCGTTGTTCTGGCAGCGGGCCGTGGTGGCGACCTCGGCGGCCCGGTCCAGGTCCGCCGACGGCATCACCACGAACGGGTCGCTGCCGCCGAGTTCCAGCACGGTCTTCTTCAGCTCCCGGCCGGCGATCTGGGCGATCGAGCGGCCGGCGCGCTCGCTGCCGGTCAGCGTCGCCGCGCGTACCCGGGGGTCGCTGAGCACCCGGTCGACCTCGGCGGAGCCGACGAGCAGGGTGGTGAACGCCCCCTCCGGGAAGCCGGCGCGCCGGAACAGGTCCTCCAGCAGCAGCGCGGTCTGCGGCACGTTGGAGGCGTGCTTGAGCAGACCGGTGTTGCCGGCCATCAGGGCCGGCGCGGCGAAGCGCAGCACCTGCCACAGGGGGAAGTTCCACGGCATCACGGCGAGCACGGGCCCGATCGGCTGGTAGCGGATGAAGGCCCGGGTGGCGTTGACCGCCTGCGCGTCGGCGGGCTCGTCGGCGAGGAAGTCGGCCGCCTTCGCCGCGTAGAAGCGGCAGGCGGCGGCGCACTTGGTGACCTCCGCTCTGGCCGAGGCGTACGTCTTGCCCATCTCGGTGGTCATCAGCCGGGCGGTGTCGTCGCGCTCGGCCTCCAGCAGGTCCGCCACCGCGTTCAGCCAGCGTCCGCGCTGCTCGACGGTGGTGCCGCGCAGCTGGCGGTACGCCAGGTCGGCCCGCTCGATCGCGGCGTCGATCTGCTCCGACGACATCGGATCGTAGGTCTTGAGCGTCTGTCCCGTGGCGGGATTGGTGGTCGCGATGGGCATCTCGTACTCCTGTCACTCGAAGAGTGAGTGGCGGGCTCCCGGCTCCTCCCGGCGGCGGGCGGCGCGGCGGCGCTGGATGATGATCAGGTCGACCACGGCGATCACCGCGAAGACCACGCAGAGGACACCCAGCCACACCAGGTCGGCGTTGAACGCCAGCACGGCGAAGACGGTCATGGTCACCAGGCCGAACCCGGCGAGCAGGAGCCGCAGGTTGAGCGCGCTGTACGCGTGGCCGACCGTGCCACGGGCACGCCGGGGCTGCGATCTCGTCATTGCACCGACCTACCCCCGATCGTCCCGCTTAACCCGCCCCGGTCCGGGGCGCGCGGGCCGCTGACCCGCTAGCACGCCGACTCGCGTCGCAGAAGTGCTCTGCCGCATAGCCGACAGCGGCACGCGGCCCAGCCGCGACCGCGCCTAGAGTTACCGCGCTGTCGCTCTCCGCTGCGGGACTGGGGATGATATGCCTCGACGCTGGGTCACCGTGGCCGCCTGCCTGCTGGCGCTGGTCGCACTCGCCTGCGAGGGCAGCGGGGAGACCGGTTCCCGCCCGCCCCGGGAGACGCCGTCGCCCGGCGCGCCCGGCGGCATCGCGGCTCTCGGCGACTCGATCAGCACCGGCTTCGGCTCCTGCCTGGCGCTCGTCTCGTGCGAGCGCAACTCGTGGTCCACCGGCGACGGGCTGCGCGTCGACAGCTTCTACCGGCGGCTGCTGGATCGGAAGCCGGCGATCCGGGGCCGGGCGTACAACCACGCCAGCCCCGGGGCCCGCGCGGCGGCGCTGGAGGGGCAGGCCCAGCGGGCGGTACGCGACCGCGTCGACCACGTCACCGTGCTGATCGGCGCCAACGACGTGTGCCGGGGCGGCATCGAGGCGATGACCCCGGTCAAGCAGTTCCGCGCCGAGGTGGACCGCGGACTGCGGGTGCTGCGGCAGGGCCGGCCGAAGGCCCGGGTGCTGGTGGTGAGCGTGCCGAACCTGCACCGGCTCTGGGAGGTCGGGCACACCGACGCGCGGGCCGTACGGGCCTGGCGGCGCGGTGTCTGCCCGGCGCTGCTGGCCAACCCCACCTCGACGGATCCGCTGGACCGGGCCCGCCGGGCGGCCGTACGGGAGCGGATCGCCGACTACAACGCCCAACTCGCCGCCGCGTGCAGGGCGTACGGCTCACGCTGCCGGTACGACGGCGGGGCGGTGCACCGGGTGCGGTTCGACCTGGAGCTGGTCAACCCGCTGGACTGGTTCCATCCCAACGCCGCGGGGCAGGACCGCCTGGCCGAGGTGGCGTGGCGCGCCTCGGGCCTCGGTTCCTGACCGCGGCCGGCCGCACCGGCCCTTGACGGACCGGGCGGCGGGGTCGGCGTCCGGTGGCCCGGGTCAGGGCCGGCGGGGTGCGGGGAGGGCGGGCCCGGCCTGCTGGCGGTAGAGGGCGCGGGAACGCACGGCGAGGTCCTTGGTGGCCGACGAGTTGGCCCAGGTGCCGAGGACGATCGCCGCGCCGGGCACCACCTTGGCGAAGATCCGCTTGGCCGCGCGCACCCCGGCCATCTGGGCCAGTCGTACGCCGAGGCGCAGCATCACCCTGCCCAGCGGGTTCTGCCCGCCGCTGCCGAAGAGGGCCCCGGCGCGCTCCCGGCCGGCGGCCACCCCGAGCGCGAGCCGCGCGCTCTCGGCGACCTTGTGCACCTTCTGCAACACCAGCAGGTCGGTGGCCCGGTCGCCGTGCAGCGGGTCGACGCCGTACGCGGCGGCGATGTGCAGCACCATCCGGGCCTGGGTCCAGGCCAGCACGCCGACGTCGATCACGGCTCCGGGCAGCCCGGCGGCGCCCGAGACCGCCCCGGAGAGCCGGGCGTGGTTGACGAACTTGCGTACGGCCTGTTCCGCCAGTGCGTCGGCGGAGGCCCCGGGCTGCTCGGCCCGGACCCGCGCCGCCCACTGCGCCGCCTCCGGCCCCAGCCGGCGTACGGCCTCCAGGGCGAGGTGCTCCGGGGCGTACTGCGGGTCCTCCCGCATCCGGTCCCAGAGCTTCAGCGGCGGCGCCTCGGGGGCGTCCTGCGTGGGTGCCGGAACCACGGCCGGCGGCTGCGGTCCTCCGGCGACGGACTGGTCGTCGGCGGGCGCGGGATCGGTCACTGGGTCTCCTGGGGGTCGGAGAGGATCGTCGGTGACGGGTCAGCGGCGGTTCTGGAGCTTGGCGGCGAGGCCGCGCAGCTTCTGCTGGGTGCCGGGCTTGGCCAGCTCGCGCCGGCCGCGGTCGATCAGCTGCTGACCCTTGGGCGAACGCAGGAAGGTGCTGATCCGCTGCATCAGAGACATGTCGTCCTCCAGTCGGTGTGCCTGTTCCATGTGTACCTGGAAGTGACAACACCTGTACCCCTGTTGCCCGGACCGCAACCGTCCATTGTGGCCGGAGGCAGCCTACTGCCCGGCCTCCGGGACCCCACGACGACCCGAGTCGTGGTCCCACCCGCGCAGGCGCGCTCGCTGCCACGGGGGGCCGAGGGCCCCTCGCTGATTGCCATCTTCCGTGGTCCGACGGTGGGCTTGCGGGCATACGCCCGATTACCGGTCATGTGCCGACCCGCGGCGGGGTGCGGCGAGGAATGCACGAGGATGGCGGGTACGTTCCTCGAACCGGGTGCCGCTTCCGCGCGGCGACCCGTACGCACGACCAGGGAGGTCCGCACCGGTGCTCGACCCACACGAGCTCTACGAGCTCACCGACGATCTGCCCGACCTCGGTCAGCCGGTCCTGATCCAGACCCTCACCGGCTTCGTCGACGCCGGAAGCGCCACCCGTCTGGCCAGGGAGCAGCTGCTCACCTCCCTCGACGCCCGCCCGATCGCCCGGTTCGACGTCGACCAGCTGTTCGACTACCGCTCCCGCCGCCCGGTGATGACCTTCGTCGAGGACCACTGGGAGTCGTACGACGCCCCGGCGCTGGAGCTGCACCTGCTCCGCGACGACGACGAGACGCCCTTCCTGCTGCTCACCGGCCCGGAGCCGGACCTGCAGTGGGAGCGCTTCGTGGCCGCGGTCGCCGGGATCTCGACGCGGCTGGACGTCCGGCTCACCGTCGGGCTCAACTCGATCCCGATGGCCGTGCCGCACACCCGGCCCGCCGGGGTGACCGCGCACGCCACCCGCCGCGACCTGATCGCCGGCTACGAGCCGTGGTTGCAGCGGGTGCAGGTGCCGGGCAGCGTCGGGCACCTGCTGGAGTACCGCCTCGGCGAGCTGGGCCGCGACGCCCTCGGCTTCGCCGCCCACGTGCCGCACTACGTGGCGCAGACGGAGTATCCGGCCGCCGCCGAGGTACTGCTCGCCTCCGTGTCGCGCAGCACCGGGCTGCTGCTGCCCCGCGACGGCCTGCGCTCGGCGGCCGAGGTGGTCCGGGTGGAGATCGACCGGCAGGTCGCCCAGACCGACGACGCGGCCCAGCTGGTGCAGGCCCTGGAGGAGCAGTACGACGCGTTCGCGCGCGGCCGGGGCGAGAAGAACCTGCTCGCCGCCGAGGCCGGGCCGCTGCCCACCGCCGACGAACTGGGCGCCGAGCTGGAGCGGTTCCTGGCCGAGCAGACCCGCCCGGGCGACACCCCGGGCAGCTGACCCGGCGACGCGCGGGGGGATGGGGCAGGCTGGTCACATGCGTCTGGCGACCTGGAACGTGAACTCGGTGAAGGCCCGCCTGCCCCGGCTGCTGGACTGGTTGGCCCGCACCGGGCCGGACGTCGTCTGCCTCCAGGAGACGAAGTGCCCCGACGGCGCCTTTCCCGTGGCCGAGGTGGGCGAGTTGGGCTACACGGTCGCCAGCCACAGCGACGGCCGGTGGAACGGGGTGGCCATCCTGTCCCGGGTCGGCCTGGCCGACGTGACGGTCGGGTTCACCGGCGAGCCGGGCTTCCCCGAGCCCGAGGCCCGCGCCATCTCGGCGACCTGCGACGGGGTCCGGGTCTGGTCGGTGTACGTGCCGAACGGCCGGGCCCCCGACGATCCGCACTACACGTACAAGCTGGACTGGTTCGCGGCGCTGCGCGACGCACTGGAGACGGAGCTGACCGGCGGCCTGCCGCTGGCGGTCTGCGGTGACTTCAACGTGGCGCCCACCGACGCCGACGTCTGGGACCCGGCGGTGTTCGCCTACTCCACGCACGTCACCCCGGCGGAGCGCGCGGCCCTCGCGGCGCTGCGCGACCTCGGGCTCTCCGACGTGGTGCCCACGCCCATGAAGGGCCCGCACCCGTTCACGTACTGGGACTACCGGGCGGGCATGTTCCATCAGAACAAGGGCATGCGGATCGACCTCGTGTACGCCTCGGCGCCGTTCGTCCGGGCGGTGCGCTCCGCGTACGTGGACCGGGAGGCGCGCAAGGGCAAGGGCCCCTCCGACCACGCGCCGATCGTGGTCGACGTCGACCTGGTTCCGGCGGTCGAGTCCTTCTGAGACCCCGGCGTCGTGGCTAGGCTGGAGCCATGGCAGTCGTGAAGATCAACGCGATCGACGTCCCGCCCGGCGCCGGCGAGGAGTTGGAGAAGCGGTTCGCCGCCCGGGCCGGGGCGGTGGAGAACTCCCCCGGCTTCCTCGGCTTCGAGCTGCTGCGCCCGGTCGCCGGGGAGAGCCGTTACTTCGTGTACACGAAGTGGGAGAGCGAGGAGGCGTACCAGAACTGGGCCGCCGGCCCGTCCCGGGCCGCGCACGCGGACACGGGCGAGAAGCGTCCCCCGGTCGCCTCCGGCGCGAGCCTGCTGGAGTTCGAGGTCGTCCAGCAGGTCCCGGGCGCCTCCTGATCCGTCGCGATTCCTGGGCGGAGGCTTCGGCCACCGCCGTCCTGCTCGGCCACGCGAACGACGTCGCGTGAACTGTCCGAGCCATACCGGTCGCTCGCCGCGTGGGTCCGCGCTCAGGCGGGGCGGGAGGAGAGCATCGTGGCGAAGGCGATGATGTTGTCGGCGTAGCCCGTCCGGCCGCCCAGCCAGTCGCCGCCGCAGGTGATCAGGCGCAGGCCCGGCGGCCCCTCGTCGCCGTAGACGCGCTCCGCCGGCAACCGCTCCTTGGGGAAGTGCTCCACGGAGTCGACCCGGAACACCACGACCGAGCCGTCGGCCCGGGTGACGTCGACAGTGTCGCCCGGGCGCAGTTTGTGTAGGTCGTAGAAGACCGCCGGGCCCCGCTTGGTGTCCACGTGCCCGACGATGACCGACGGACCGGGCTCGCCCGGGGTGGGGCCGCGGTCGTACCAGCCGGTCTCGTCCGCGCGCTCCAGCGGCGGGACCGCGATCGACCCGTCCCGGGCCTGGCCCACGGGAGCGACCGGGGCGGACACCTCGATGGCGGGGACCGACAGTCGCACCGGCCGGCTGGCCGACAGTGCCCCGCTCTCGATGCGTGCCGGTCGGTCCTGCCCGCCGCCGGCGGCCCAGTCGAACGGCCCGGCCGTACGCCCCAGCCCCGCGCCGGTGGCGAAGACCCCGGCCAGCACCAGCACCACTGCCAGCGGGATCGACCAGGGACGGCGGCCGGGATCCCGGGCCGCTGCGGCGGCCGGCTTCGGGGCGGGCGTGGGGGCCATGACCGGGCTCAGCGTCGGGCGACGCCACGGGCGGTACGCGGCCGGCGGGCCGCCCGCACCGCGAGCACGATGCCGGTCACGGTCAGGGCGAGGCCGCCCGGAAGCAGCAGCCCGCCGGTGAAGCCACCGCCACCGCCACCGAACCCGGTCGCCGGGCCACGGCTGGGCTTCACGGTCTTGACGACCTGGAGCATGGTCGAGGCGGTCTCGCCGTCGCGGCACTCCAGCTTGATCCGGTAGTTGCCGGGGCGGGTGCGCTCGCGCACCATCGGGGCGGCCGTCAACGTGCCGCCCTGTGGCTGCACCTGCACCCGGCCGAAGGCATCCGAGACCACGGTGGCGGGGACGAAGTTGTCCCGGCAGCTGGCCCGGATCCCCACCAGGAACCCCGGCTCGACCGTGCTCGGGCTGACCTCGACGAAGACGTTCGGCCCCGGCGGCCCCGGCTGGGGCGCCCCGGCCAGGGCCAGCGGGGCGACGCCGGGCGGCAGGGCCACGCTGGGCGGCACAGCGGCGGCGGCTCGCGGGGCGGCCAAAGCCGGCGTGGCCGCGAGCAGAGGGCCGACCAGCACGGTCGCGACCGCCAGCGCCACACCGCCGCGGTGCACCGACATGACGCCCCCTCCCGGCCTGTTCGGGGTAGTGCCGGGCACCACCAGACGCCCGGTTTGCCGTACGGGATGGATCCTCTCATCCCCGGGCGAACATCACATCCGATTCGGCGCGGTCGTCGCGTACGCTCGGGTCGCTGTGACCCACATCGACTCCCCCGCCGCCGTCGCGCCGCCCGCCGCCCGACCGATCCGGACCTTCCATCCGCGCCGAGGCCGGATGAGCAGCCGCCAGACGGAGGCCCTGGAGCGGCTCTGGCCGGTCCTCGGCCTGGACGTGCCGCAGCGGCCCGGCACGCCGGTGGACCTGGCCGCCCTGTTCGGCCGCCGGGCCCCGCTGGTGCTGGAGATCGGTTCCGGGATGGGCGACACCACGGCCGCGATGGCCGCCGCCGACCCCGACCGGGACTACCTGGCGGTCGAGGTGCACACGCCCGGCATCGCCAACCTGCTGGACCTGGTGGACCGGCACGGCCTGCGCAACGTACGGGTGGCGCAGGGCGACGCCCTGGACCTGGTCGCGGGCCTGCCGGAGGCCTCGCTGGACGCCGTGCACGTCTTCTTCCCCGATCCCTGGCCCAAGTCCCGGCACCACAAGCGGCGGATCATCCAGCCGGCCCACGTCGCGCTGCTGCGCTCCCGGCTGGCGCCGGGCGGAACCCTGCACTGCGCCACCGACTGGGCCGAGTACGCCGAGGCGATGCGCCAGACGCTGGACGCCGACCCGGGGCTGGCCGACGCCTTCGACGGCTTCGCTCCCCGCCCGGCCCACCGCCCGGTCACCAAGTTCGAACGCCGGGCCCTGCGGGCGGGTCGCCCGATCTTCGACCTGATCCACCGCCGGTCGTGAAGGTGCTGCTCCACGGGCGGCCGTGCGGGCGCTGATCCCCCGCCGGGAATGAGGGCCCCACCGCACCGGCGGTCGTGAGGGTCGGGATCCTCCGGCGACGGGTTCCGCCGCCGGAGCGGCCCTCGCCCGCCGGGCCGGTTGGCGCTGGAGGGCATGATCCAGGCACCATGGAGGCGCTATGACGCTCACCGCCGCGCTGCCGACAAGCGCCGACCCCGACACCCTCTTCGACGCGTTCGCCGGCTGGGCGAAGGAGCGCGGCCTCGACCTCTACCCCCACCAGGAGGAGGCGGTCATCGAGATCGTCTCCGGCGCCAACGTGATCATGAATACGCCGACCGGCTCCGGCAAGAGCCTGGTCGCCATCGCGGCGCACTTCGCGGCCCTGGCCGACGACCGGACGACGTTCTACACCGCCCCGATCAAGGCGCTGGTGTCGGAGAAGTTCTTCGCCCTCTGCGAGGTCTTCGGCGCCGACAACGTCGGCATGCTGACCGGCGACGCCAGCGTCAACGCCGACGCGCCGATCATCTGCTGCACCGCCGAGATCCTGGCCAACCTGGCGCTGCGCGAGGGCGACCGCGCCGACGTCGGCCAAGTGATCATGGACGAGTTCCACTTCTACGCCGAGCCCGACCGGGGCTGGGCGTGGCAGGTGCCGCTCATCGAGCTGCCGCAGGCGCAGTTCGTCCTGATGTCCGCCACGCTGGGCGACACCACCCGCTTCGTCGACGACCTCACCCGGCGCACCGGCCGGCCCACCGCCGTCGTCCGCTCGGCCGAGCGGCCGGTCCCGCTGATCTTCTCGTACGCGATGACGCCGCTGCACGAGACCCTCGAAGAGCTGCTGGAGACGAAGCAGGCGCCCGTCTACGTCGTGCACTTCACCCAGGCCGCCGCCCTGGAGCGCGCCCAGGCCCTGATGAGCGTCAACGTCTGCACCCGCGCCGAGAAGGACATGATCGCCACCGCGATCGGGAACTTCCGGTTCACCTCCGGGTTCGGCAAGACGCTGTCCCGGCTGGTCCGGCACGGCATCGGCGTGCACCACGCCGGGATGCTGCCCAAGTACCGCCGGCTCGTCGAGACCCTGGCCCAGGCCGGTCTGCTCAAGGTCATCTGCGGCACCGACACCCTCGGCGTCGGCATCAACGTGCCGATCCGCACCGTGCTGTTCACCGGCCTGTCCAAGTACGACGGGGTGCGCACCCGGCTGCTCAAGGCGCGCGAGTTCCACCAGATCGCCGGCCGGGCCGGGCGGGCCGGGTTCGACACCGTCGGCCGGGTCGTCGTGCAGGCCCCCGAGCACGTGATCGACAACGAGAAGGCGCTGGCCAAGGCCGGCGACGACCCGAAGAAGCGGCGCAAGGTGGTGCGCAAGAAGCCGCCGGAGGGGTCCATCGGCTGGGGCCGGCCCACCTTCGACCGCCTGGTCGAGGCGGAGCCGGAGCCGCTCACCTCCAGCTTCCACGTCAGCCACTCGATGCTGCTCAACGTCATCGGCCGCCCCGGCGACGCGTTCGCCGCGATGCGGCACCTGCTCACCGACAACCACGAGGACCGCGCCGCCCAGCGCCGGCACATCCGCCGCGCCATCGCCATCTACCGGGCGCTGCGCGCGGGCGGGGTCGTCGAGCAGCTCGACGAGCCCGACGAGACCGGGCGACGGGTCCGCCTCACCGTCGACCTCCAGCTCGACTTCGCCCTCAACCAGCCGCTCTCCCCGCTGGCGCTGGCCACGATCGAGCTGCTCGACGTCGAGTCCCCCGCGTACGCCCTCGACGTGCTCTCGGTGATCGAGTCGATCCTGGACGACCCGCGCCAGGTGCTCTCCGCGCAGCAGTTCAAGGCCCGCGGCGAGGCGGTCGCCGCGATGAAGGCCGAGGGCATCGAGTACGAGGCCCGCCTCGAACTGCTCGACGGGGTGACCTGGCCGAAGCCCCTGGCGGAGCTGCTGGACTCGGCGTACGAGATGTACCGGCAGGGGCACCCGTGGGTGGCCGACCACCAGCTCTCCCCCAAGTCCGTCGTGCGGGACATGTACGAGCGGGCGATGACCTTCGCCGAGTACGTGCAGTTCTACGGTCTGACCCGGTCGGAGGGCCTGGTCCTGCGCTACCTCGCCGACGCGTACAAGACGCTGCGGCAGACGGTGCCCGAGGACGCCAAGACCGAGGAGCTGGTCGACCTCATCGAGTGGCTCGGCGAGCTGGTCCGCCAGGTCGACTCCAGCCTCATCGACGAGTGGGAGCGGCTGCGCAACCCCACCGACGCCGCCGAGGCCGCCGAGGCGCTGGACGACCGTGTGCCGGCGGTCACCCGCAACGCCCGGGCCTTCCGGGTGCTGGTGCGCAACGCCCTGTTCCGCCGGGTCGAGCTGGCCGCCCTGCGCCGCTGGTACGACCTCGGCGAGCTGGACGCCGCGTCGGGCTGGGACGCGGACGCCTGGGCCGACGCGCTGGAGCCGTACTTCGAGGCGTACGACTCGATCGGGGTGGGCCCGGACGCCCGCGGCCCGGCGCTGCTCATGATCGAGCAGGGCCGGGAACGGTGGACGGTCCGGCAGATCCTCGACGACCCCGAGGGCGACCACGACTGGGGGATCAGCGCGGAGGTCGACCTCGCGGCCTCCGACGAGGCGGGCGCGGCGGTCGTCCGGGTCACCTCGGTCGGCCAGCTCTGAGCGCGCCCGGCGGCGGTCACGTGGTGAGCACGACGAGCTGCTGGGTCGCCCGGGTCATCGCGACGTAGCGGTCGACGGCTCCCTCGACGCCCTCGCCGAACGCCTCCGGGTCGACGAGGACGACCAGGTCGAACTCGAGCCCTTTCGCCAGCTCCGGGGTCAGCGACCGGACCCGGGACGTCGCCGCGAAGGTGGGATCGCCGATGACGCAGGCGGTCCCCTCGGCGTGCGCGGCGAGCCAGGCGTCGAGGATCGCGTCCAGCTCGGCGGCGCAGCCGCGGACGACGGGTACGCCGCCGGTGCGGATGGAGGTCGGCACGTTGGCGTCCGGGAGCACCGCCCGGATGACCGGCTCGGCCTCCGCCATGATCTCCTTCGGCGTCCGGTAGTTGACGGTCAGCGAGGCCAGGGTGACCCGGTCGAGCCCGATGCGGGCGAGCCGTTCGCGCCACGACTCCGTGAAGCCGTGCCGGGCCTGGGCGCGGTCTCCGACGATGGTGAAGCTCCCGGACGGGCAGCGCAGCAGCAGCATCTGCCACTCGGCGTCGGTCAGTTCCTGCGCCTCGTCCACGACGATGTGGGCGAACGGGCCGGCGAGCAGGTCCGGCTCGACGTCGGGCAGGACGGCCTCGTCGACCAGGGCGTCCTGGAGGTCCAGTTGGCGCAGGCTCGACAGCACACCCTCGCCGTCGTCGTAGACGTGGGCCGCGATGAGGTCGTCCACGACGGTCGCCATGCGCGCGCGTTCGACGGCGACGACGGCCTCGTTCCGACGCCTGCGCCCGGACGCCTCCCGGTCGCCGAGGCGCTGCCGCGCCGCGTCGAGGAAGGGCAGGTCGGACACCGTCCAGGCCCGGGCGTCGGGGCGCTGGAGCTTGCGGACCTCGTCGGGGCTGAGCCACGGGGCGCACCTGCGCAGGTAGGCGGGCACCGACCACAGGTCGCCGACGAGGTCGGTCGCCTCGAGCAGCGGCCAGGCCCGGCTGAACGCCGTACGCAGCTCCCGGTTGCGCAGCAGCGCCGCGCGTACCAGGTCGTCCGGCTCGTCGCCGTCGTACTTCTCCGTCAGGATCGTGAGCAGTTCCTCCCAGACCTCGTCGCGCGCCTCGTTGTGCGGCGTGCCGGGGCCCGCCGCCTCGAACGCCTCGGCCCAGTCGTCGGCGCTCACCCGGATGTCGGCCTCGTCGGTCGTGACCGTCATCGGTGTGGTCGGCGGCTCCTCGTAGAACCTGACGGCCGCCTCGATCGCCTTCACCAGGTCGGCGGACGACTTGAGCCGGGCCACCTCCGGGTCGGTCTCGACGCCCGCCGTGGCGCCCTCGGGCACGAGGTCGCGCAGGGTGCAGGTCTGCACGTCGTCCTCCCCGAGGCTGGGCAGGACGTCGGCCACGTACGCGAGGTAGGGCTGGTGCGGGCCGACGAACAGCACGCCGCCCCGGCGGTGACCGAGGCGCGGGTCGGCGTAGAGGAGGTACGCGGTGTGGTGCAGCGCGACGACGGTCTTGCCCGTGCCGGGGCCGCCGTCGACGACGAGCGCGCCGCTCGATCCCGCGCGGATGATGGCGTCCTGGTCGGCCTGGATCGTGCCGAGCACGTCGCGCATCCGCGCCGACCTGCTGGCGCCCAGGCTGGCGATGAAGGCGGACTGGTCGTCGAGCGCGGCGGCGTGCCCCTCGAACCCGTCGGGGGTGAACACCTCGTCCCAGTAGTCGGTGACCCGGCCGCGGGTCCAGCGGTACCTGCGGCGGCTCGCCAGCCCCATCGGATTGGCATGGGTCGCCGCGAAGAACGGTTCGGCCGCGGGCGAGCGCCAGTCGACCAGCAGCCGGCCACCCGCGCCGGCCGTGAGGCCGCGTCGTCCGACGTACACGGGCTCGGAGCCGTCCGCGCCCACCATGCGCCCCAGGCACAGGTCCACCCCGTAGCGGTGCAGCTTACGCAGGCGGGCGGTCAGCCGGCGGACCTCCTCGTCGCGGTCCACCGCCTGCCGGCCCTTGCCACCGGGCGCCCGGCGTTCGGTGTCGAGGCGCTCGGAGAGTTCGGCGGTCGACTGCGCGATGCTCTCGGCGATGGCCGCGAAGTGCCGTTCGTCGCCGGCGATCAGCGCCGGGTCGGCCTTGGCGGCGAGGTGCCCGGGAAGGTCGAACGCACTCGTGCCCACAGGGTTCACAGAATCAGCTCCGCTCTCGTTCAGGGCCCGGCTCGCGATACCGCGGCGCGCGCGGATCCTGGCCGCCCTTTTCCGGCCGACGATGTGACCCGCGCGTCGACGACACACGGCATTTCGTGAGTCTTGTTTTCGCGGGTCACGGCCTCGGCCGGTGATTCTGCGGCATACACCGGGTCTTGCCGCAAGCCCCCGGGTGCGCTATATGTTGAGAAGGGGAAGGAGTTGGCTCCTTTCCCTTCATTCTTTCCCGGGCGGAATCGCGTTCTCCGCTTTTCCTCGACAACGCCGGCCCGGACGAGGCACCCCGGCCCGGACGTCCCGCCGGGGCCGTCGCCCGCCGCCCGTGCGCGACGCCGGGCAGCGTGGCCGAGGCTGCGCGGGACCAGCCGAGCCGGCCACTGGCGCCGCCTCAGTCGGAGCCCTGCCGACCGGAGGTTCCCCGCCGCATCCCGCGTGCACGGGGTGCCCGCACCCCGCGTGAACGGGTGCCCCGAATCCCTGGGAGATGTCACACCGGTCGATTAGAATGTATGTACTAATCGAGGTCCTGACCTGGGAGGACGCCCGTGACCACGCCCGCCTCCGCCCCGCCCACCCCCTACGCCACCCTGCTCGGCTTCACCCGCTACGTCGACCGCACCGGCCCAACGAAGGCCACCTTCGTCGGGGGCCTGCGCAAGCAGCGGGCCAGCCGCTCCGGCTTCAACCCGCACGGCCAGTTCGTCAAGGCGCTCAAGGCCGACATCGCCTTCCACACCGGCGGCACCCACCTCGACCAGGTGGCCGACGTGGTCAAGCCGCGCTGGCGTCCGCTCTACGAGGCCCTCGTCCCGGGCGCGAAGACCTGGCTGTGCTCCCTCGGCGAGCCGAGGACGCTCGACCTCGCCCAAACCCGCGACGCGCTCGCGATGCTCGGCGACCTGCCCGTCAAGGTCAACCCCCAGTTCGGCGTACGCCACGCCGACGGCCGCGTCGAGGCAGTGCGGCTGCACTTCGACGAGGCACCGCCCAGCGAGGAGGCGACGCTCGCCACCCTGCACCTGATGGCCCGACACATGGACGCGGTGCTGCCGCACGCCGAGCCGGTCCTGGTCGACGTCCGTCGGGGCGTGGCCCACCGCATGCCCGCCGACGCCCGCCCGGAGCAGATCGAACGCTGGCTGGCCGGCGAGGCGGCGGCCTTCCGGGCCATCTGGTCCAGCGCCGCCTGATCCCGCCACAGACCCACCGACCGATCCCGCACCCGAGACCCGCTCACGACCCGCCCACCGGCAGCCATCCCGGCCCGGCCGACATTCGGCCGGGCCGGGCCCCGTCACGACCGCGCTCTCGGGGTGCGTGCCGGCAGCGGCACGGTGAGCGGGCGGTCCCCGTCGACACGACGCGCCCGCGCCCCGTCCTCCGGGCGCAAGTCAGGGGGTCGGCACAGTCCGTAGCCGTACGGTGGATCGACACGATGATTGACATCGTGAATCCTCTATCTTCATGACCACCGGGTCCATGGACGCTCAACCGTCCGCCCAGACCGTCGACCACGAGGACGACCAGGCATCGGTCGTCCGCAGCCCTGGCACCGCCAACCGGTGGCGGTGGCTGTGGCACGAATGGACGCTGGCGGTGCTCGGCGGGCTGCTGCTGGCGGTGGTGCTGACCTGGCCCACGTTGCGGCACCCGGCGAGCACGATCCCCGGCGACATCGGCGACCCCACCCTGCAGACGTGGCAGATGGCCTGGGCCGGGCACGCCCTGCTGACCAACCCCGCCGGCCTGTGGCACTCGAACACGTTCTTCCCCGAGACCTACACGTACGCCTACAGCGACACGCTGCTCGGCTACGCCCCGCTCGGGATGCTCGGCTCGGGCTTCGAGGCCGCCCTGATCCGCTACAACGTGACGTACGTGCTGGTGCACGCGCTGGCCTTCGTCGGGGCGTACGCGCTGGTGCGGCAGCTCGGGGCGGGCCGCCTGGGCGGGGCGGTCGCCGGGGTCGCGTGGGCGTACGCGCCCTGGCGGCTGGCGCACGCCGGGCACCTGAACATCCTGTCCAGCGGCGGGATCGCGCTGTGCCTGGCGATGCTGGCGCGCGGCCACGGCTGGTCGCTGCGGCACGGGTACCGGCCGGAACGACGGCGACCGGGCTGGGCCCTGGCGGGGTGGCTCGTCGCCGCCTGGCAGATCAGCCTGGGCTTCGGCATCGGGCTGCCGCTGGTGTACTTCCTGCTGGCCGCGGTGCTGGTCGGGGCCGGCGGCTACGGCTGGTCGTGGTGGCGGCGCGGCCGACGGCCCACGTTCGGCCGGCGGCTGCTGGTGGCCGACCTGGCCGGCGGGGCCGTCTTCGGCACGGTGACGCTGCTGCTGGGCCTGGTCTACCTGCGGGTCGTCGACCTCAACCCGCAGGCCGAACGGTCGCTGGCCTGGACGGAGATGTTCTCGCCGCCGCTGATCGGCCTGGTCACCGCCCCGGCGGACTCGTGGTGGTGGGGCGAGCGGCACGCGGCGGCCCGCGAACAGCTGTCCTGGCCGCCGGAGATGGCGTTGCTGCCCGGGATGGTCCTGCTCGCGTTGGCCGGCGCGGGGTTGTTCCTCTCGGTGTACCCGGCCCGGCACCGGGTCGCCCTGGGGCTCGGGGTGCTCGCCACCGTGCTGCTGGGTCTGGGCGCCACCCTCGGCGGCGACGGCGATCCGGGCTACCTGACGCTGTCGAAGCACCTGCCGGGCTGGGACGCGTTGCGCACGCCGGGCCGGATGATGCACTGGACCAGCCTGCTGCTGGCGGTGCTGGCGGCGGGCACGGTGACGGTGTTCGCCGCCGCGGTACGACGGTGGTCGTCCCGGGGCCGGGCGAGGTTCCTGGCGCCGGTGCTGCTGCTGGTGCCGCTGGCCCTCGTCGGGCTGGAGGGGGTCAACCGGACGGCGCATCCGGAGGTGCCGCCGCCACCGGCCGCGATGCGTACGGCGGCGGAGCCGACGCTGGTGCTGCCCGCCGGTGGCGCGCTCGACCTGATCTTCATGTCATGGACGACGGACGGGTTCCCCCGGGTGACCAACGGGCTCGCCGGGTTCGAGCCGGTCACCCAGGCGCAGACCAAGGCCGCGACGGCCGCCTTCCCCGACGCGGGCAGTGTGGCGTACCTGCGGGGCATCGGGGTGCGTTCCGTGGTGGCCCTGCCGGGCTGGGCCGGCGGCACGCCGTGGGAGGGCATCGCGGACCGGCCGATCGACGGGCTGGGCATCACGCGGGAGGAGATCGACGGTGTGCTGGTCTACCGCCTCTGAGAGGGCCGGCGCGCGGCGGCGCGGCGCGGGCCGGGCACCCTCGGGCACGGGCCGGGCGTGCTCGGGCACGGGCCGGGCGGGGTGACGGACGTGCTCCTGTCGGTGGTGGTGCCCTGCTTCAACGAGGAAGCCTCGGTGGAGCGGCTGCACACGGCGGTGACCGCCGCGGTCGCGGAGCTGTCCGACGTCGAGATCGAGGTGGTGTACGTCGACGACGGCAGCTCCGACAACACCCTCGTGGCGCTGCGCCGGCTCGCCGCCGCCGATCCCCGCGTGCGGTACACGTCGCTGAGCCGCAACTTCGGCAAGGAGGCGGCGATGCTGGCCGGGCTGGAGCGGGCCACCGGGGACGCCGTGGTGATCATGGACGCCGACCTCCAGCACCCGCCCAGGTTGCTGCCCGAGATGGTGGCGCTGTACCAGCAGGGTTTCGACCAGGTGATCGCCCGCCGGGACCGGCGCGGTGACCGGTTCGTACGGATGCTGGCCTCGCGGTCCTTCTACCGGATCGTGAACTGGTGGATCGACGTGCGGCTGCTGGACGGGGCGGGCGACTTCCGGCTGCTGTCGCGGCTGGCGGTGGACGCGGTGCTGGCGATGCCCGAGTACAACCGCTTCTCGAAGGGGCTGTTCTCGTGGATCGGGTTCCGGACGGTGGTGGTCGCGCACGGCAACCAGACCCGGCAGGCGGGCCGGAGCAGGTGGACGTTCGGCAAGCTGTTCAACTACGCGTTCGACGGGCTGCTGTCGTTCAACAACCGGCCGCTGCGGCTGGCGATCTACGGCGGCCTGTTCCTCACCCTGATCGCGGTGGTCTACATGGCCTGGGTGGTCGCGGACGCCGTCAGCAAGGGCATCGACGTTCCCGGTTACACCACCATCATCGTCAGCGTGATCGGGCTCGGCGGCATCCAGATGACGATCCTGGGCGTCATCGGGGAGTACATCGGCCGGATCTACTACGAGACCAAGCGCCGGCCGCACTACCTGGTCCAGGAGACCGAGCACCTGGTCACGGAGCGCGGGGAGGCGCCCCGGGTGCCGGACCAGCCGGCGGCGCGGCCGGGTGAGCGGGCCCGGCGGGGCGGGCCGGCCCGCGAGGATCTCCCCCGGTACCGCTCGCTGCGGCGCGCCGCCGGCGACTCCGTGACGGGCGACGCGCGGCAGCCGTAGCGGCTGCCGCGCGCGTGCCGGTCAGGCGGTGAGGTACTTCTCCAGGTCGTCGAGGATCTTGTTGGCGGCGCCGATGCCGATGCCGGTCATCCAGATCTCGTCGGAGACGACGTGCGCCTTGCCCGCCTTGACCGCCGACAGCCCCTTCCAGAGCGTCCCGCCGGTGACCTTGGCCTGCTCGGCGGCGGCCTTCTCGCCGTACGCGGTCACGAAGATGACGTCGCCGTCGGCCTCGCCGATGCGCTCCGGGCTGACCCGGTCCATCCGCCGGTCCTCCTTGCCGGTGAGCTGCTGCCGCTCGGGGCGGCCCAGCCCGGTGTCGCCGATGACGATGCCGGAGAAGGAGTCCGGCCCGTACACCCGGATCTCGGTCGGCATGAAGCGGACGATGGAGACCTCGCGGGTGGCGGCGTCGCCGAGCTTGTCGCCGAACTCCCCGGCCCGCTTCTCGTACGCGGCCAGCAGGTCCTTGGCCTGCTGCTCCTTGCCGAGCGCCGCGCCGTCGAAGAGGAAGTTCTCCTTCCAGGTGATGCCGACCTTCTCGGTGAAGACGGTCGGCGCGATCGCGGCCAGCTCGTCGTAGAACTTCTCCTGGCGGAACTTGCTGCCCAGGATCAGGTCCGGCTTGAGGGCGTTGATGGCCTCCAGGTCGGGCTCGGTGAGCACCCCGACCTCCTTGATGCCGGCGAGCTTCTCCTCGCCGAAGTAGGTCGGCCAGCTCCGCGCCTCGCCGGCGGTGGCGGCCCCGACCGGTGTGACGCCGAGTGTCAGGGCTGTGTCGATCTTGTCTGTGTCGAGCACGACGACCCGCTTGGGCTCCACCGGCACCTTGGTGGTGCCCATGGCGTGGGTGATCTCCCGGGTCTGTCCGGTGGTGGTGTCGGCGACCGGGTCGCTCTCACCGCAGGCGGTGAGGCCGACGCCGAGGGCCAGGGCCGCGGTGAGGGTGGCGGCGAGACGACGCATCAGATTCCTTTCGAGGGGTACGAGCCGGTCGGCGGCGTCGCCGCGTCCCTGGCCGAGGGGCGAGTCAGGGTGGGGCTGGTGAGCGCGGGCACCACCAGGGGCGCCCCGGTCACCGGGCAGGGCACGACCACGCAGTCGAGCCCGAAGACGTCGCGGACCAGGTCGGCGGTGAGGATCTCCCGGGGCGGCCCGGCGGCCACCACGGCCCCGGCGCGCATCGCGATCAGGTGGTCGGCGTACCGGGCGGCCTGGTTGAGGTCGTGCAGCACGGCGACGACGGTGCGGCCACGCTCGACGCGCAGCCGGTGCAGCAGGTCCAGCACCTCCACCTGGTGGGCGAGGTCGAGGAAGGTGGTGGGCTCGTCCAGCAGCAGCGCCTCGGTGTCCTGGGCGAGGGCCATGGCGATCCAGACGCGCTGGCGCTGACCGCCGGAGAGGGTGTCCACCGGCCGGTCGGCCAGCCCGGTCACGTCGGCGAGCGCCATGGCCCGGTCGACGGCGAGGCCGTCGGACTCCGACCACTGCCGCCACCACCGCTGGTACGGCTGCCGGCCCCGGCCGACCAGGTCGGCCACGGTGACGCCCTCCGGCACCAGCGGGCTCTGCGGCAGCACGCCGAGGCGGCGGGCGACCTCGCGGGTCGGCAGGTCACGGATGGCGGTGCCGTCCAGCAGCACGGCGCCGCGCCGGGGCGTGAGCAGGCGGGCCATGGTGCGCAGCAGCGTCGACTTGCCGCAGGCGTTCGGGCCGACGATCACCGTGAACGCGTCGCCGGGCAGCTCCAGGTCGAGCCCGTCCAGCACGGTCCGCTCGTCGTAGCCGGCGACCAGGTCGCGGGTGGAGAGCATCACGCCTCCTTGCCAGGGTGGGACATCACGAGGACCGTCGCCGGCCGCGGAGCAGCAGGAAGATCAGGTACGGGCCGCCGATGGCGGCGGTCAGCACCCCGGCGGGCAGCTGGGTGGGGGCGAACAACCGCCGGCCACCCAGGTCGGCCAGGACCAGCAGCAGCGCGCCGAGCAACGCGGCGCCGACCAGGGGCGGTCGCTCGGCGCGGACCAGCCGGCGGGCCAGCTGCGGGGCGACCAGGGCGACGAAATCCACCGCGCCCACCTGGGCGGTGACCATCGCGGCGGCCAGCACGCCGGTGCCGGCGAGGCCGACCCGGCGGGCCACCGGGCGCAGGCCGATCCCCCGGGCGGTGTCGTCGTCCAGGGCGGTGCTGTTCAGCGCCCAGCCGGCCCAGGCCAGCACCGGCAGCAGCGCGGCCAGGGTGAGGGCGATCCACAGGCTCTCGGTCCAGCCCTTGCCGGCGAGCGTGCCGATCAGCCAGATCTGCGCGCGCAGCCCGTCGATCGGGTCGGCGGTGAGCATGACCACCTCGGTCAGGGCCCGCAGCGCGAAGGCGACCGCCACGCCGGCGAGCACGAACCGCTGGGCGGCCAGGCCGTGCCGGGCGCCGAGGGCGAACAGCAGTGCGGCGGCGACCAGCCCGCCGACCAGCGCGGCCGGCGCCACGAGCACGGCGGCGACGCCGCCGGTCAGGGCAACCGTCGCGGCGAGACCGGCGCCCTGGGTGATGCCGACGACGTCGGGGCTGGCGAGCGGGTTGCGCGCCACGCTCTGGATCAGCGTGCCGGCCACCCCGAAGGCCGCGCCGGCCACCGCGGCCAGCACCAGCCGGGGCAGCCGCAGGTCGAGGACCACCAGGTCGTACGGGGTACCGGCGCCGGAGAGGGCGCGCAGCACGTCGGCCGGGGCGACGTACGGGGTGCCCAGCGAGAGGCTGAGCACTCCTGCGGCGAGCAGCAGCACGACCAGCACGGCGGCGACCAGCACCGAGCGGCGGCGGACCTGCACGTTGAGCGGACCGATCCGCACCAGCGAACGCCCGGGCAGCGCGGTGACGCCCACCCGCCGACGGCCCACCGGCCGCCCTGCCGCCGGGGCGGTGGGGGCGCTCACGCCGTCACGACCTTCGCGCGGCGTACCAGGAAGGCCAGCAGCGGGGCGCCGACAAGTGCGGTGACGATGCCCGCGGGCACCTCCCCGGGCGGCGCGACGAGCCGGCCGACGACGTCGGCGCCCAGCAGCAGCGCGGGCCCGAGCAGGGCGGAGACCGCGAGGGTCCAGCGGTGGTCGGCACCGACCAGGGCGCGGGCCAGGTGCGGCACCGCGAGCCCGACGAAGGCGATCGGCCCGGCGGCGGCGACGGCTGCCCCGGTGAGCAGGACGGCGGCGACGCCGCCGCCGACGCGGACCAGCCCGATGCGGTGCCCGAGGCCCCGGGCCACGTCGTCGCCGAGGGCCAGCGCGTCCAGGCCCCGGGCGACCAGCGCGGCCAGGAACAGCCCGGCGAGCACGAACGGCAGCACCTGGGCGGCCACCGTGACGTCCCGGCCGGTCAGCCCGCCGACCACCCAGAAGCGGTACTCCTCGAAGGTGCGGGCGTCCATGCTGAGCAGCGCGTACACCACGGAGGCGAGGCTGGCGTCGAGGGCCGCGCCGACCAGCGCGAGGGTGACCGGGCTGGCGCCGTCGCGGGCCTTCGCGGCGACGGCGAAGACCAGCACGCCGGCGCCGAGCGCGCCGCCGATGCCGAACCAGACGTATCCGGCCAGCGTGCCCACCCCGAAGACGGAGATGGCCAGCACCACGCCGAACGAGGCGCCGGCGCTGATGCCGAGGATGCGGGGTTCGGCCAACGGGTTGCGGGTGAGGGCCTGGAAGAGGACCCCGGCGACGGCGAGCGCCAGCCCGACGACGAGGCCCAGCGCGGTACGCGGCATCCGCAGCTCCCGCACGATGGTGCTGGCCTCGCCGCCGTCGGGGGCGATCAGCGCCCGCCACACCTCGTCGACGGCCAGCGCCCGGCTGCCGAGCGCGAAGCTCGCCAGCACAGCCAGCAGCAGCACCGACGCGGCGGCGGCGACGACCGCGAGGCGGCGACCGCCACGCGCCCGGGGCCGGGTGCGGGCCGGCGCCGGCCGGGTGGCGAGGGTGGTCACGAAACTCCTGCACGTTTGAGCTTAGGGTCGCCTTACCTTAGCGGAGCACCCTGGCCGCACCTAACTGGCCGTCGTCGATCCGGGCGGCGCTGACCAGGGCGGACAGCTGCGGATCCGGGCGGACGGCGGCCCTGGCCGCCCTAGGGTGTGGGGCATGCGATTCGACCAGCACACCGTGGTGCTCCTGAGCCGGCCGTCGGACGCGCCGCAGCTGCCGCTGGACGCGGCCGACCGGTTGCGGGACGCCCACCTGGCCCACCACGCGGGGTTGGTGGAGCAGGGGCTCGTCCTGGCCGCGGGCCCGTTCGTCGACACCGACGACGAGCGCCTGCGCGGGTTCGTAGTGCTGTCCATCTCGCCGGAGGAGGCCCGTGAGCTGTACCACAACGACCCGGCCGTACGGGCGGGGCGACTGCGCGTACGGGTGATGAGCTGGATGGTGCCGGAGGGCATCCTGCGCTTCGAGAGCGTGCCGTTGCCCCGGTCGATCCTGGAGGCCGCCGCCGGCGACTGACGGCGCGGCGGCGGGCATCGGTCGGGCCGCCGTCGGCGGGTCGGGCGCCGCCCGCCGACGGCGCGCTGGCCGTAGCGGTGCCCGAGACGCGTCAGTCGGCCGGGCGGGGCGCGGGGAGCGGGCCGGTCGGCCCGTCGAGCTGCTGGTCGGCCCAGACGTACGTCTCGGGCAGCAGCTCGGCGACGTGCACCACGCGCAGCGCGTCCATCGGCCCGACGATGACGCGGACGGTCGGGAAGTAGTCGCGCAACACCTGCCGGCAGCGCCCGCAGGGCGGGATCACCCCGCGCCCCCGGTCGCCCACCGCGACGATCGTCTCCAGCTCGGTGACGCCCTGGGTGGCGGCGGCGCCGACCGCCACCACCTCGGCGCAGGGCCCACCGGTGAAGTGGTAGACGTTGACCCCGGTGAAGACCCGGCCGTCGGTGGTCCGCGCGGCGGCGGCGACCGTGTGGTTGTCGCTGCGGCAGCGCAGCTTGGCGACCGCCGTGGCGGCCTGCACCAGGGCCCGGTCGGTGTCGCGCATCGTCATCCCCATCCCCCGTGGCCAAGGTCGGTCGGCGCCCCACTCTAGACCGGCGGAGCGCCCCCGCGCGCCCCTCGCCGGACGCCGCCGACGGGCGTGACCACGGGCGGGCGGTGCGGCGGTGCGGCGGTAACCCGGGGGCGGTCCGGCCGGCGGCTGCCTATCCTTGGCGACGACATGCAGAATCCAGCCGCACCCGCCGCGACCGACCCCGTCCGCGAGCTGCACCGCCGCCTCCGTCCGCTGATGTTCCGCGACCAGCGCCGCCTGCAACGGCGCCTGGACGGGGTACGCCGGCTGCGCGACCCGCAGCGCCGGGAGTCGGCACTCGACGAGATCGCCGCCGACGTGGCGCGGGCCGAGGCGGTGCTCGAGCACCGGCGGGCCGCCGTACCGGTGATCACCTATCCGGCCCAGCTGCCGGTCAGCGAGCGCAGGGACGACATCGCCGCCGCGATCCGCGACCACCAGGTGGTGATCGTGGCCGGTGAGACCGGCTCCGGCAAGACCACCCAGCTGCCGAAGATCTGCCTGGAGCTGGGGCGCGGCGTCACCGGCCTGATCGGGCACACCCAGCCGCGCCGGCTGGCCGCGCGTACGGTGGCGGACCGGATCGCCGAGGAGCTCGGCACCGAGCTGGGCGACGTGGTCGGCTACAAGGTGCGCTTTGCCGACCAGGTGAGCGACCGCAGCCTGGTGAAGCTGATGACCGACGGCATCCTGCTCGCCGAGTTGCAGACCGACCGGATGCTGCGCCAGTACGACACGCTGATCATCGACGAGGCGCACGAGCGCAGCCTCAACATCGACTTCATCCTCGGCTACCTCCGGCAGCTGCTGCCCCGCCGACCCGACCTGAAGGTCATCATCACCTCGGCGACCATCGAGACCGAGCGCTTCGCCCGGCACTTCGCGGGGCCGCCCACCGCCGACGAGCCGGACGGCGTACCGGCGCCGGTGGTCGAGGTCTCCGGGCGCACGTACCCGGTCGAGGTGCGCTACCGGCCGCTGGTCGAGGTGGCCGAGGGCAACGACGACGGGGAGGACGAGGAGAACGTCCGCGACCAGATCCAGGCCATCGGCGACGCCGTCGAGGAACTGGCCGCCGAGGGGCCCGGCGACATCCTGGTCTTCCTCAGCGGCGAGCGGGAGATCCGCGACACCGCGGACGCGCTGGGCAAGCTGGTGGAGAAGAAGCCGGCGCTGCGCGGCACCGAGATCCTGCCGCTGTACGCCCGGCTCTCCACCGCCGAGCAGCACCGGGTCTTCGCCCCGCACGCCGGGCGCCGGGTGGTGCTGGCGACCAACGTCGCGGAGACCTCGCTCACCGTGCCCGGCATCAAGTACGTGGTGGACCCGGGCACGGCCCGCATCTCCCGCTACAGCAGCCGGCTCAAGGTGCAGCGGCTGCCGATCGAGCCGGTCTCCCAGGCGTCGGCCAACCAGCGCAAGGGCCGCTGCGGGCGCACCTCGGACGGCATCTGCGTCCGCCTCTACGACGAGCAGGACTTCCTGTCCCGGCCCGAGTTCACCGACCCGGAGATCCTGCGTACCAACCTCGCCTCGGTCATCCTCCAGATGACCTCCATCGGGCTGGGCGACGTCGCCGCGTTCCCGTTCATCGACCCGCCGGACCGGCGCAACATCGCCGACGGCGTCAACCTGCTGCACGAGCTGGGCGCGCTGGACCCGGCCGAGACCGACCCGGCGAAGCGGCTCACCGCGCTGGGCCGGCGGTTGGCCCAGCTCCCCGTCGACCCACGGCTGGCCCGGATGGTCGTCGAGGGCGAGCGCAACGGCTGCGCCACCGAGGTGATGGTGATCGCCGCCGCGCTGTCCATCCAGGACCCGCGCGAGCGGCCCGCCGACAGGCAGGCCCAGGCCGACCAGGCGCACGCCCGGTTCACCGACCGGGAGTCGGACTTCGTGTCGCTGCTCAACCTGTGGCGGCACCTGCGCGAGCAGCAGCGCGAACTCTCCTCCAGCGCCTTCCGCCGGATGTGCAGGGCCGAATTCCTCAACTACCTGCGGGTGCGCGAGTGGCAGGACATCGTCAGCCAGCTGCGTCAGGTACTGCGTACCTCCGAGCAGGGTGGCGGGCGACCGGCGCGCAACGCCGACGGCGGACGCCGGGGCGGCGCGGACCTGCCGGAGGAGATCGACACCCCGAAGGTGCACCAGTCGCTGCTGGCCGGCCTGCTGTCGCACGTCGGGCTGAAGGACGCGCAAAAACACGAGTACCTGGGCGCCCGGGGCGCGAAGTTCGCCCTCTTCCCCGGCTCGGCGCTGTTCAAGAAGCCGCCGCGCTGGGTGATGGCCGCCGAGCTGGTGGAGACCTCCCGCCTCTGGGGCCGGGTGGCCGGCCGGGTCGAGCCCGAGTGGGTCGAGCCGCTCGCGCAGCACCTGGTCAAGCGCAGCTACAGCGAGCCGCACTGGGAGAAGAAGCAGGCGGCCGTGATGGCGTACGAGAAGGTGACCCTCTACGGCATCCCGCTGGTCACCTCCCGGAAGGTCAACTTCGGCCGGATCGACCCGGCGCTGTCCCGGGAGCTGTTCATCCGGCACGCCCTCGTCGAGGGCGACTGGCAGACCCACCACCACTTCTGGCGGGACAACCAGCGGCTGCTGGCGGAGATCGAGGAGTTGGAGAACCGGGCCCGCCGCCGCGACATCCTCGTCGACGACCAGAGCGTCTTCGAGTTCTACGACGCGCGGATCCCCGCCGACGTGGTCTCCGGGCGGCACTTCGACGCCTGGTGGAAGAAGACCCGCCGGGAGCAGCCCGACCTGCTCACCTTCACCCGGGAACTGCTGGTCAACGCCGGTCGCACCGGCGTGGACGAGACCGACTACCCCGACGAGTGGTCCGCCGACGGGGTGAGCCTGCCGCTGACCTACCGGTTCGAGCCGGGCACCCCCACCGACGGCGTGACCGTCGACATCCCGCTGCCCCTGCTCAACCAGGTGCCGGCGGAGAGCTTCGACTGGCAGGTCCCCGGGCTGCGCGAGGAGCTGGTGATCGCGCTGATCCGCTCGCTGCCCAAGGCCGTGCGCCGCAACTTCGTCCCGGTGCCGGACTACGCGCGCGCGGCGCTGGCCGCGATGCCCGCCGGGGAGGAGCCGCTGCTGGACGCGCTGACCCGGCAACTGCGCCGGATGACCGGCGTCACCGTGCCCCGCGACGCCTGGGACACCGAGCGGCTCCCCGCGCACCTGCGGGTCAGCTTCCGGGTGCTCGACGAGGAGAACAAGCCGGTCGCCGAGGGCAAGGACCTGCCGGCCCTGCAACGCCAGCTCAAGGCGGAGGTACGCCAGGTGGTGGCCGCCGCCGCCCCGGACGTGGCCCGCACCGGGCTGCGCGAGTGGAGCGTCGGCGCGCTGCCGCGCACCATCGAACAGGTGCGCGCCGGGTACGCCGTGACCGCGTACCCGGCCCTGGTCGACGAGGGCGACACGGTCGGCGTGAAGGTCTTCGACTCGCCGGCCGAGCAGGAGGCCGCGCACTGGGCGGGCACGCGGCGGCTGCTGCGGCTGACCGTGCCGTCGCCGGCGAAGTTCCTCCAGGGGCGGCTGAGCAACGAGGCGAAGCTCGCCCTGAGCCGCAACCCGCACGGCGGCGTGCAGGAGCTGATCTCCGACGCGGCCGGGGCGGCGATCGACAAGCTGATCGGCGACGCCGGCGGCCCGGCCTGGGACACCGAGGGCTTCGCCGCCCTGCGGGAGAGGGTCCGGGCCGACCTGGTGGACACCGTGGTCGAGATCATGGACCGGGTACGCCGGGTGCTCGCCGCCGCGTACGCGGTCGAGCAGCGCCTCGGCGCCACGAGGAACCTGGCGGTGGTGGCCGCGCTGGCCGACATCCGGGCCCAGCTGAACGGCCTGGTGCACAAGGGGTTCGTCACCGAGACCGGGTACGCGCGCCTGCCCGACCTGCTGCGCTACCTGACCGCGATCGAGCGGCGGCTGGACCGGCTGCCGGGCAACCCGCAGCGCGACAAGCAGCAGCAGGACCGGATCGCGGTGGTGCAGAAGGAGTACCAGGACATGCTCGCCGCGCTGCCGCCGAGCCGCCGGCAGTCGACGGCGGTCCGGCAGATCCGCTGGATGATCGAGGAGCTGCGGGTGAACGTGTTCGCCCAGGCGCTGGGCACCCCGTACCCGGTGTCGGAGCAGCGGATCTACCGGGCGATGGACGAGGCCGAGGGCAGGTAGGGCGGCACGCCCGCCCCCGTCGGGCGGCGCGTCGGCGTCGGCACGGTCAGGGCGCGGACGCCGGTGCCCCGCGCAGCACCCGCAGCAGCACCGGTGGCGAGAGCAGCCGCGTCGGCGGGTCGACGAGGTTCACCACCCGCAGGAACGCCGCGCCCAGCGCCGGGTCCCGGGTCGCCGCCGCGTGCAGCCGGCCCACGTACGCGTTGACCAGGCGTACCCGCGGCGAGCGCCGGCCGGGCACCTCGGGGAAGCGCAGGTCGGTGCCGACCGCGATGGACCAGGGCCCGTCGATCAGCCGGGCCGCGCCCCGGAAGAACCGCCGGGCGAGCCGTTCGGGCGAGCGGCGCAGCAGCCGGCGCAGCAGCAGGGCCTCCAGCGCCGCCACCGTCATGCCCTGCCCGTAGACCGGGTTGAAGCTGCACACGGCGTCGGCCACCACCAGGTAGCCGGCCGGGAAGCGGCGCAGCCGCTCGTAGCGCCGCCGCACGCTGGCCGGGAACTTCATCGTCGCCGGCGGGCTCTCCGGCTGCGCCGTACGCAGCAGGTCGGCGATCTGCGGGGCGGCGAGGGTCTCGGCGAAGGCGGTCATGCCCTCGTCGTCGGCCGGCGGTTCCTCGCCGAGCATGCCGCTGAGCGCCACGGCGAACCGGCCGTGCTCCTGCACGGCGACGATGCCGCCCCGGGGCTGGCCGGGCACGGCGTTGGTGAGCGCGCCGAGCAGCCCCTCCAGGTGGTGCGGCTCCCGTCGGTAGGTGCGGGTGAGGTAGGTGACGCCGACCTTGACGCGTTCCTCCGGCGCCGGCCGGTAGCCCAGCTCGGCCAGCCACACGGGGCTGCGGGTGCCCCGGCCGCCGGCGTCGACGACGAGGTCGGCCGCGAGGGTGCTCGGCTGCCCGTCGCGGGGGCGCAGCCGTACGCCGGTGACCCGCCCCCGGTCGGCGCTGGTGGTGAGCCCCGCCACCTCGCAGCCCGGCACGATCCGCACCCCGGGCAGGGCGGCCACCCGCTCCCGCACGACCTGTTCCAGCAGCGGCCGGCTGACCCCGATGGCGAACAGCGGGGACGGCGCCCGCCGCATCCGGTGGCCGTTGTTGTACCAGTGGACCTGCTCGTGCAGATCGACAGTGGGTACGCCGCGCGCCGTCAGCTCCGCCGAGATCCCGGGCAGCAGTTCCTCGAGCGCCTGCCGGCCCCGGGTCAGCAGGACGTGCAACTGCCGCCCCTGCGGTACGCCCCGGCGGCTGTCCGCGCCCTCGGGCAGCACGTCCCGGTCCACGAGGGTGACCCGCTCGTACGCCTCGGTGAGTGCGCGGGCGGTCAGCAGTCCGCCCATGCTGGCGCCGATCACCACGGCGCTGCCCGTTGCCATGCGGGCAGCGTAGGCAGGCGGACGGGGGCCGGTCGTCTTCCGTCGTGCGCACCCTGGCGCGGGCGGGCGGGGACGCCGACCGGGCCCGCGCCGGCGGCCTCAGAGCGGCTCGAAGCCCGGCGGCAGGTCCCCGTCGGCGGTGGCGTCGCGCACGTACTCCAGCAGTATCCGGCGCAGCTCCCGGCCGGCGTGGGTGGGCACGACGTCGCGGCGCCGGGCGACCGCGATGGTCCGCCGGACGCCGGGCGGGGCCAGCCGGGTGACGCGTACGCCCGGCCGGCGGACCACCACGATGCCGGGGACCAGCGCGACGCCCAGCCCGGCCTCGACGAAGCTCAGCACCGCGTCCATCTCGCCGCCGTCGACGGCGATGGTCGGGTCGAAGCCGGCCTCCCGGCAGGCCTGGAGGGTGGCGTCGCGCAGGTCGTAGCCCTCCCGGAACATCACCATCGGCTGGTCACGCAGGTCGGTGACGCGCAGCTGGTCGCTGCCCGGCGCCACCGGCAGTTCCTCGACGGAGGCGACCACCAGGCTCTCCCGCAGGATGGGGTCGGCGCGCAGGCCGGGGTCGATGCCCTGCGCCGGCATGATGATCAGTGCGAGGTCGAGGTCGCCGCGGAGCAGGCCGCGGACGAGGTCCTGCGAGCCGCTCTCCTCGACCCGCAGGTCGATGGTGGGGTGGGCGTCGCGGAAGCGGCGCAGCACCGGCGGGGCGAGCGAGGTGACGAGGCTGGGGGTGGCTCCGAGCCGGACCCGGCCGCGGCGTAGGCCGACGAGTTCCTGCACCTCGCGGGTCGCGGTGTCCACGTCGGCCAGGATCCGCTTGGCCAGCGGCAGCAGCACCTCACCGGCCGCGGTGAGCGCGATGTTGCCCCTTACCCGCTCGAACAGGGGGGCGCCGAGGCCCTCCTCCAGGGCGTGAATTTGCTTACTCAAGGAGGGCTGGGTGATGCCGACGATGTCGGCGGCTTGGGTGAAATGTCGCACTTCCGCCACCGCCACGAAGTACTTCAGCTGATGGAGCTGCATCTACATAGCTTATAGCTATCAAGACTGCGAGTTCGATGCATTGGACGACTGAATCAAGTACTCCTAGCGTCGATCGCGTGGTAGTCACGAGAACCCGGTCGCCCATCCGCTCCAGCGTCGGCCTGAAGGCCGTCATGGCGGTGACGGGCATCATCCTGGTGTCATTCCTGATCGCGCACATGCTCGGCAACCTGAAGATCTTCACGGGGGCGGCCTCGTTCGACCACTACGCGCACTGGCTGCGCGAGATCGGCACCCCGCTGCTGCCGGGCGTGTGGTTCCTGTGGATCATGCGGATCGGCCTGGTGGTGGCGGCGGTCGGCCACATCTGGGCCGCGACCGCCCTCGCCGTACGCGCCCGCGCCGCCCGCCCGGTGCGGTACGCGCACCGCAAGAAGGTGCAGGGCAGCTACGCGGCCCGCACGATGCGCTGGGGCGGGGTGATCATCCTGCTCTTCGTGGTCTACCACATCCTGGACCTCACCACCGGCACGCTGAACCCGGTCGGCGACCCGAACCGGCCCTCCGCCAACGTGGTGGCCGACTTCGCCCCGGAACGCTGGTACGTGACGCTCTTCTACACCCTGGCGGTGGTCACCCTCGGCTTCCACCTGCGCCACGGCCTGTTCAGCGCGCTGCGCAGCCTCGGCCAGCAGACCCCGAGCGGCGAGCGGCGGGCCCGGGCGGTGGCCCTCGGCTTCTCCGTGGCGCTCTGCGCCGGCTACCTGGCGGTCCCGTTCGCCGTACTCACCGGATTGGTGTCCTGACATGGATCTCTACCGCGAGGGCGACCCGATCGCCGACACCAAGGCTCCCGACGGCCCGATCGAGACCCGCTGGGAACGCCGCCGCTTCGAGGCCAAGCTGGTCAACCCGGCCAACCGCCGCAAGCTGACCGTGATCGTGGTCGGCACCGGCCTGGCCGGCGGCTCGGCCGCCGCCACGCTCGGCGAGCAGGGCTACCGGGTCAAGACCTACTGCTACCAGGACAGCCCGCGCCGGGCACACTCCATCGCGGCGCAGGGCGGCATCAACGCCGCCAAGAACTACCGCAACGACGGCGACTCGGTGCACCGCCTCTTCTACGACACCGTCAAGGGCGGCGACTTCCGCTCCCGGGAGTCGAACGTGCACCGGCTGGCCGAGGTCTCGGTCAACATCATCGACCAGTGCGTAGCCCAGGGCGTCCCGTTCGCCCGCGAGTACGGCGGCCTGCTGGACACCCGCTCCTTCGGCGGCGCGCAGGTGCAGCGCACCTTCTACGCCCGGGGCCAGACGGGCCAGCAGCTGCTGCTCGGCGCGTACCAGGCGCTGGAGCGGCAGATCGGCCTCGGCAACGTGGAGATGAACACCCGCCACGAGATGCTGGAGCTGATCGTCGTCGACGGCAGGGCCCGGGGCATCGTGGTGCGGGACATGGTCACCGGCGAGATCACCACGGAGTTCGCCGACGCCGTCGTGCTCGCCTCCGGCGGCTACGGCAACGTCTTCTACCTCTCCACCAACGCCAAGGGCTGCAACGTCACCGCCACCTGGCGGGCGCACCGCAAGGGCGCGTACTTCGCCAACCCCTGCTACACGCAGATCCACCCGACCTGCATCCCCGTCTCCGGCGACCACCAGTCGAAGCTGACGCTGATGAGCGAGTCGCTGCGCAACGACGGCCGGGTCTGGGTGCCCAAGGCCAAGGGCGACACCCGCAGCCCGCGGGACATCCCCGAGGACGAGCGGGACTACTACCTGGAGCGGATCTACCCCTCCTTCGGCAACCTGGTCCCCCGCGACATCGCCTCCCGGGCCGCGAAAAACGTCTGCGACGAGGGACGCGGCGTCGGCCAGACCGGGCTCGGTGTCTACCTCGACTTCTCCGACGCGATCGACCGGCTCGGCCGCAAGGCCATCGAGGCCAAGTACGGCAACCTCTTCGAGATGTACGAGCGGATCACCGGCGAGGACCCGTACGAGGTGCCGATGCGGATCTACCCCGCCGTGCACTACACGATGGGCGGCCTCTGGGTCGACTACGACCTCCAGTCGTCCATCCCGGGCCTGTTCGTGATCGGCGAGGCGAACTTCTCCGACCACGGCGCGAACCGCCTCGGCGCCTCGGCGCTGATGCAGGGTCTGGCCGACGGCTACTTCGTGCTGCCGAACACCGTCGCCCACTACCTGGCGTCCGGCCCGTTCGAGAAGGTCGACGCCACGCACCCGGCGGCCGTGCAGGCGCGCGCCGACGTCGAGGACCGGATCCAGCGGCTGCTGGCCGTCGACGGCGACCGGACAGTGGACTCGTTCCACCGCGAGCTGGGCCAGATCATGTGGGAGCACTGCGGCATGGAGCGCAGCGAGGCCGGGCTGCGCAAGGCGATCGACGAGATCCGCGCCCTGCGCGAGCAGTTCTGGCAGCGGGTCCGGGTGCCGGGCACCGGCGAGGGGCTCAACCAGTCGCTGGAGAAGGCCGGCCGGGTGGCCGACTTCTTCGAGCTGGCGGAGTTGATGTGCATCGACGCCCTGCACCGCGAGGAGTCCTGCGGCGGTCACTTCCGGGCCGAGCACCAGACGCCCGACGGTGAGGCGGAGCGCGACGACGACCGCTTCGCGTACGTGGCGGCGTGGGAGTTCACCGCCACCGGCGAGCCCTCGGTGCTGCACAAGGAAGACCTGAACTTCGAATACGTCCACCCCACGCAGCGGAGCTACAAGTGAACCTGACCCTGCGCATCTGGCGCCAGTCCGGCCCCGAGGACAAGGGTCGGATGGTGACCTACAAGGTCGACGACGTCTCCCCGGACATGTCCTTCCTGGAGATGCTCGACGTCCTCAACGAGCGGCTGATCCTCGCCGGCGAGGAGCCGGTGGCGTTCGACCACGACTGCCGCGAGGGCATCTGCGGCATGTGCGGCCTGATGATCAACGGCGACGCGCACGGGCCGCAGCGCGGCACCACCGCCTGCCAGCTGCACATGCGGCAGTTCTCCGACGGCGACACGATCGACATCGAGCCGTGGCGGGCCCGGGCCTTCCCGGTCATCAAGGACCTGGTGGTCAACCGGGGCGCCTTCGACCGGATCATCGCGGCCGGCGGCTACATCACCGCGCCGACCGGCAGCGCCCCCGAGGCCCACTCGACCCCCGTCGCCAAGGCCAACGCCGACGCCGCCTTCGAGGCCGCCGAGTGCATCGGCTGCGGCGCGTGCGTCGCGGCCTGCCCGAACGGCTCCGGCATGCTCTTCACGGCGGCGAAGGTCACCCAGCTCTCGCTGCTGCCGCAGGGCCAGCCGGAGCGCTTCACCCGGGTGATCGGCATGGTCGACGCACATGACGAGGCCGGCTTCGGCGGCTGCACCAACGCCGGCGAGTGCACCGTGGTGTGCCCCAAGGGCATCCCGCTGAACACCATCGGCCGGCTCAACCGCGACTACCTGGTGGCCACCTCGAAGCGGGGCGACAACACCCCCGGCTCCTGATCCTCCGCACGTCCCGCCGGCGACGCCGGTGCAGGGCCGCCGCGATCCTTCGAACGCGGCGGCCCTTGCCGTACCACCTGCCCGGCCGCCGGACCGCCGTCCCACTCCCTGCCGCGACGCGCGCGCCCCGACTCCGACCGCAACAGGGCCGGCCCCGCCGGGGAGGAGCCGCTGGTCCGCGCCCGACTCCGACCAGAGTCGCCCCCGCCGGGATTCGGCCCGCTCCCCGCGCCGGCCGGATGCGCCTGCTCGCGCCCTGTCGAGCTGAATCGTCTGCGACATCAGCTGAGTCGTCTGTGCCATCAGCTCGACAGGCAGCGAGCGGCACTGACCGGACCGCCGGACCGGGACCGCCGGACCGGGACCGCCAGACCCGGACCGCCGGACCGGGACTGCCAGACGGGACCGCCGGGCCGGGGACCGCCGGACCGGAGCCGCTCCGGTGCCGGTTCAAGTCGTCGGGGGCGGGTAGCAACCCCGGGGACGGCACGAGGAGGGACGGCGGAACATGAAGGCACTGACCTGGCAGGGTAAGCGGGACGTACGGGTGGAGGAGGTGCCCGATCCGCGGATCGAGGAGCCGACCGACGCCGTCGTCCGGATCACCTCGACCGCCATCTGCGGCTCCGACCTGCACCTGTACGAGGTGCTCGGGCCGTACCTGAAGCCCGGCGACGTCCTCGGCCACGAGCCGATGGGCATCGTCGAGGAGGTCGGCCCGGGGGTGACCCGGCTCCGGCCGGGCGACCGGGTGGTGATCCCCTTCAACATCTCCTGCGGCTCCTGCTGGATGTGCGACCGGCAGCTGTACGCGCAGTGCGAGACCACCCAGGTCACCGCCGAGGGCAAGGGGGCGGCGCTCTTCGGCTACACCTCGCTGTACGGCTCGGTGCCCGGCGGGCAGGCGGAGTACCTGCGGGTGCCGCACGCCCAGTTCGGCCCGGTCAAGGTGCCCGACACCGGGCCCGACGAGCGCTGGCTCTACCTGTCCGACATCCTGCCGACCGCCTGGCAGGCCGTGAAGTACGCCGACACCCCGCGCGGCGGCACCCTCGCCGTCTTCGGGCTCGGGCCGGTGGGCCAGCTCTGCGCCCGCATCGGCCGGCACCTCGGCGCGGAACGGGTCATCGGGCTGGACCTGGTGCCGGAGCGGTTGGCGATGGCCCGCCGGCACGGCATCGAGGTGCTCGACGTCAGCCAGCTGGACGACGTGCCCGACGCGCTGATCGACCTCGTCGACGGGCGTGGCCCCGACGCGGTCATCGACGCCGTGGGCATGGAGGCGCACGGCGCGCCCCTCGGCAAGCTCGCCCAGACCGCCGCCGGGCTGCTGCCCGACAAGCTCGCGCAGACCATGACCGACAAGGCGGGGGTGGACCGGCTGGTCGTACTCAAGGCCGCGCTCAAGGCCGTCCGGCGGGGCGGCACCGTCTCCATCTCGGGCGTCTACGGCGGCGAGGTCGACCCGCTGCCCCTGATGGAGATGTTCGACCGGGGCGTCCAGCTGCGGATGGGGCAGTGCCACGTACGACGGTGGACCGACGAGATCATCCCGCTGCTCTCGGGCGACGACGACCCGCTGGGCGTGGAGGACCTGCGTACCCACCGGGTGCCGCTGGCGCGGGCGCCGCAGGCGTACGAGATGTTCCAGAAGAAGGAGGACGGCTGCGTCAAGGTCGTGCTGGCGCCATGACCCGTACGGTGGTCGTGACCGGCGCGACCAGCGGGATCGGCCGCGCGGCGGCCCGGTCCTTCGCGGATCGGGGCGACCACCTCGTGCTCGCCGCCCGTTCCCCCGTCACCCTCGCCGCCGTCGGTGACGAGTGTCGGGCCGCGGGCGCGCAGGCGCTGGAGGTGCCCACCGACGTCACCGCCGCCGGCGCGCCCGCGGCGCTCGCCGAGGCGGCCCTGGACCGCTTCGGCGGCCTCGACGTCTGGGTGCACACGGCGGCGGTGATGGCGTACGGCCGGTTCGACGAGACCCCGGAGCGGGTCTTCGAGCAGGTGGTCCGCACCGACCTGCTGGCCGCCGCCGCGGTGGCCCGGGTGGCGCTGCGCCGCTTCCGGGTCGACGGCGCGGGGACGCTGATCCTCACCGGGTCGGTGCTCGGGCACATCACGGCGCCCTACATGAGCGGATACGTGGCGAGCAAGTGGGGGTTGCAGGGGCTGGCCCGCACGTTGCAGCAGGAGGCCCGGGAGACCCCGGGTGTGCACGTCTGCATCGTCAACCCCGGCAGCGTCGACACCCCGGTCTACCAGCGGGCCGCGAACCATCTCGGTCTGATCGGCCGGCCCCCGCCGCCCGTCACCACGCCGGAGCGGGTGGCGCGGGCCATCGTGGAGTGCGCCGACCGGCCCCGCCGGGAGGTGTCGGTGGGCCGGGCCAACGTGGTCATGCGGGTCGGCTTCACCGTGCTGCCGGGCGTCTACGACGCCCTGGTCGGGCCGTTGATGCGGCTGGCCGGGCTGACCGACCGCCCAGTCGCGCCGCACGACGGCGTGTTGTTCGCGCCGGATCCGGCCGCCGCGTCGGTGCGCGGCGGCTGGCTGCCCGACCTCGGGCGGGTGGCGCGGGCCGTGGGCGAACTGCCCGGCCCGGTCGTCGCGGCCGTCCGGCGCCGGCTGCGGTGAGCGCCTCGCGGGGTCACCGGCATCGATCGTTTCGCCTAGGGTGGTGGGTCGACCGACCACGACGGGAGAGACGATTGACTATCCGGCTGAACCGCAGGACCGCGCTGGGTCTGGGCACGGTGGCCACGGCCGGGACGGTGCTCGGCACCGCCGTGCCGGCATCCGCCGCCCCCGAGGTCACCGAACCGGCCCCGGCGACGCCGCAGCAGGCCGCCCGCCGGGTGGCCGCGAGCTACGAGCGGCAGACGGTGGCGGCGGGCGGCAACTGGCAGGCGTACGTCAGCGTCGCCGACCCGGCGGGCGCGCCCGTGGTGGCGGTGTCGGCCGAACCGGACCGGCGCATCGAGGCGTACAGCGTCAACAAGGTCGCGGTGGCCGTGGCGGTGCTCGACAAGGTCGACCGGGGGCTGCTGACGCTCGACCAGCGGGTCGAGGTGACGGCGGCGATCGTGGTGCCCGGCGGGGACGGCATGTTCAGCCTCGACGGCGCGTACCCGAGCTTCGTGACGCTGGGACACGCGCTGGCCAACCTGCTGACCGTCTCCGACGACACGGCGGTACGGCTGTGCGGCCTGGTCTGCCCGGCCGCCGAGCTCAACGAGATCCTGCGCGGCAAGGGCTTCCCCAACACGCAGGTGCAGCCGGTGGCCAACCCCAACCGGTTCTTCCTCGGCACCAGCACCCCGCGCGAGACCCACGACCTGCTGCGCGCGCTGGTGGCCGGCACGCTGCTCTCGCCGGCCAGCACGGCGTTCGTGCTGCGGCAGCTGCGCGCCCCCGTGGCGTACACCGACGGGATCCGCCGGGTCATGTCCTCGACCGAGCGGGCCCGGGTCGCCACGAAGGCCGGCTGGTTCGCCGACGCCCGGCACGAGGCGGGGGTCATCTTCGACGCGGCCGGCGCGCCCGTGCTGACGTACGCCCTCTTCGCCGACGGGCAGGCCGGGGCGGACGACTACGGCGCGACGCACCCCGCCGTCGAGGCGCGGGCCCGGATGGGCCGGCGCTTCCTCGCCGCCGTCGACCGTCTGACCGGCACCGGCATCACCCACCGGCCGAGCGCGCAGCGGCCCAGCAACGGCGGCTGAGCGCCTCTCCACGCACGGGGCCCGCCGGCGCGGCGGGCCCCGCCGACCTTCCGGCGGTCCCCCGGCCGCCGGGCTACCGTGGGACGCGGGACACGGCGGAGGGACGACGATGGGCGCACCAGCGCAACGTGCGGGACTCGACGGCACGCTCGGGCGGCGGCTACGCGGGGCGGCCGGGCTGGCCGCGCTGGCCGGGCTCGCGTGGGTGGCCCGGGACGTGCCGGCGGCGCTCGGCGGCCGGCTGACCGGCGCCCGCGCGGAGCGGGCCGCCCGCTCCCCCCGGTTCCGCGACGGCACCTTCCACAACCCGGGCGGCTCCCGATCGATGCCCGGCGTTCCCGACCGGCACCTCGTCCGTGAGCTGATCTTCGGCAAGCAGAAGCGCCGGCCGAGCGCCGCCGTGCCGCTGCTGCGCCCGGACGCCGCCCCGGCCGCCGACGCCGGGCGTGAGCTCAACGTCGTCTGGTACGGCCACGCCTCCGCGCTGATCGAGATCGAGGGCCACCGGGTGCTGCTCGACCCGGTGTGGAGCGACCGTTGCTCGCCGTCGACTCTGGTCGGTCCGCGCCGCCTGCACGCCCCGCCGGTACGCCTCGACGAACTGCCCCCGGTGGACGCGATCCTGATCTCGCACGACCACTACGACCACCTCGACATGGCGACCGTGCAGGCGCTGCTGGGCAGCCAGTCGGCGCCGTTCCTGGTGCCGCTGGGGGTGGGCGCGCACCTCGACCGCTGGGGCGTACCGGCGCAGCGCATCGTCGAGCTGGACTGGGAGGAGAGCCACCGGGTGGCGGGGCTGGAGATCACCGCCACCGCCGCCCAGCACTTCTCCGGCCGGGGGTTGCGCCGCGACGGGACGCTCTGGAGTTCCTGGGTGGTCGCCGGCGCGCACCGGAAGGTCTTCTACACCGGCGACTCCGGCTACTTCGACGGCTACGCCGAGATCGGCGAGCGGCACGGGCCGTTCGACGTGACGCTGATGCAGATCGGGGCGTACGACCGGGCCTGGCCGAGCATCCACATGTTCCCCGAGGAGGCCGTCGCCGCCCACCTCGACCTGCGCGGCGGGCTGCTCGTACCCGTGCACTGGGCGACGTTCAACCTCGCCCTGCACGACTGGTCCGAGCCGGTGGACCGGATCTGGGCCGAGACGAAGGCCCGGGACGTGCGGCTGGCGGTGCCCCGCCCCGGGGAGCGGGTGGTGGTGGACGATCCGCCGGCCGTCGACGGCTGGTGGCAGGCCGTCGCCTGAACGGCCTCAGAGGACGAAGGCGTCGGTCCAGAGCGCCCCGGAGCGGCCCGACAGGGCGTCCAGCATGGCGACCGCCTGGCCGTCGGTGAGCTGGGCGACGAAGTCGATGATCGCCCGGCCGCGGGCCTTGCCGATCCGGTCCGGCGTACGCGGGTGCAGCTCCGCCTCGGCCAGCTCCACCAGGTCGTGCAGGCGGCGCGGCAGCCGGGACTCCTCCTCGGGGTCGAGCAGCCACTCCAGCAGCGCCTCCACCAGGGTGCCCAGCAGCCGGGCCTGCCCGCGCTGGTGCAGGGCCAGGTCCGGCCGGGCCAGCACGAACCGGTGGTGGACGAACTTGAGCACCTGCACCTCGTGCCACTGCGCCGGCGGAAGCAGCACGTGCCCGGAGCGCACCGCCGGGCGCGCGACCACGGTGATCGCGTCGACAAAGCGGGTCGTCCAGCGGGCGGAGAACCGGGCCACGTACTGCTCCGCCTCGATGGAGCCGTCGAAGGGCATGGCCAGCAGCCCCTCCACCAGTTCCTCGCGGACGTGCTCGACGGCGGCGGCGAACGCGTCGTCGTCGGCGACCCAGGCGTCCTTGCGGTGCAGTTGCCGGCGCAGCCGCTCGATCGCCGAGCCGGGTCGGCGGGCGGCGGCGGCCAGGGCCGCGTCGGTGATGGCCCGGAAGTGCCCGCTCTCGCGCTGCCAGGCCATCAGCTCGGCGGCCACCGCGCCCTGCTGGAGCACCCCGACCCGGTAGAAGTCCTCCACGTCGTGGATCGCGTACGCGATGTCGTCGGCCGTGTCCATGATCGACGCCTCGGCGGTCTGCTGCCAGTCCGGGATGCGGCCCGCGAACGGTTCCCGGGCCTGCCGCAGGTCGTCGACCTCGGTCCGGTACGCCCCGAACTTCGACGAGCCGCTGCCCGGGTCGTCGGGTGGCGGGGTGGCGCCGCGCGGCGGCGGGTCCAGCAGCCGGGGGTGCGGGTCGGGGTGGTCCAGCCGCGTCCACGGGTACTTCAGCAGGGCCGCCCGCACCGCCGCCGTGAGGTCCAGGCCGGTGGTCGCCGCGCCGCGGATCTCGGTGCTGGTGACGATCCGGTACGACTGGGCGTTGCCCTCGAAGCCGTCGGTCAGCCCGAGCCGCTGCCGGGCCAGCCGGTCCAGCACCCGCTCCCCCAGGTGCCCGAACGGCGGGTGGCCGAGGTCGTGCGCGAGCGCGGCGGCCTCCACCACGTCCGGGTCGCAGCCGCCCAGCTTCTCCAGCAGGTCGCGGTACGCCTCGTCGGCGGTGAGCCGCTCGGCGATGGCGCGCGCCACCTGCGCCACCTTGAGGCTGTGGGTCAGCCGGTTGTGCACGAGCAGGCCGGACCCGCCGGGGCTGACCACCTGGGTCACGCCGTTGAGCCGGGCGAAGAACGGCGAGGCGACGATGCGGTCCCGGTCGGCCCGGAACGGGCTGGCGGCGAGGTCGCCGAGTGCCCGGGCGCTGCCGCCGAAGAGCCGCCGGGCGCGCGGGTCCACGGGAGTTTCCATGATCGCCACGCTAGCGCAGCGCGGGCCGCGACGGCGTACGCACGCCGGTCCGGTAGGCGGCGGCACACCGGGGCGGGGGTCGCGACGGCCGTCGGTGGGGGCCGGCAGAATGCACGGCGGAACCCACACCGAAGGCGGATCGAGATCGTGACCCTCTCTGTTCATCAGCGGATCGCCGAGGAGCTCGGCGTCGCCGAGCGTCAGGTAAGTGCGGCCGTGGAGCTGCTCGACGGCGGCGCGACCGTGCCGTTCATCGCCCGCTACCGCAAGGAGGCCACCGGCCTGCTCGACGACACCCAGCTGCGCACCCTGGAGGAGCGGCTGCGCTACCTGCGCGAGCTGGACGAGCGGCGCGCGGCGGTGCTGGAGTCGATCCGTGGCCAGGGCAAGCTCGACGAGGCCCTGGAAGCGCAGATCATGGCGGCCGACTCGAAGTCCCGCCTGGAGGACATCTACCTGCCCTACAAGCCCAAGCGTCGGACCCGGGCGCAGATCGCCCGCGAGGCGGGGCTGGAGCCGCTCGCCGAGTCGCTGCTGACCGACCCGGGCCAGGATCCGCGCCAGGTCGCCGCCGGCTACGTCGACGCGGACAAGGGCGTGGCCGGTGCTGCCGCCGCGCTGGAGGGCGCCCGCGCCATCCTCATCGAGCGCTTCGCCGAGGACGCCGACCTGATCGGCACGCTGCGCGAGCAGATGTGGTCGCGGGGCCGGCTGGTCTCCCGCGTACGCGACGGGCAGGAGTCGGCCGGCGCGAAGTTCGCCGACTACTTCGACTTCGCCGAGCCGTACCCGAAGCTGCCCTCGCACCGGATCCTGGCCATGTTCCGGGGCGAGAAGGAGGGCGTGCTCGACCTGACCATGGAGCCCGAGGAGGCCGGCGACGCCGACGCGGTGGTCACCGGGCCGAGCCGCTACGAGGCGGCGATCGCCGGGCGCTTCGGCGTCACCGACAAGGGCCGGCCCGCGGACCGCTGGCTGGCCGACACGGTGCGCTGGGCCTGGCGTACGCGGATCCTCATCCACCTGGGGGCGGACCTGCGGATGCGCCTGTGGCAGGCGGCCGAGGAGGAGGCGGTGCGGGTCTTCGCCACGAACCTGCGCGACCTGCTGCTCGCCGCGCCGGCCGGCACCCGGCCCACCATGGGGCTGGACCCGGGCCTGCGTACGGGGGTGAAGGTCGCCGTCGTCGACGCCACCGGCAAGGTGGTCGCCACCGACACGATCTACCCGCACGAGCCGCGCCGGCAGTGGGACGCCTCGATCGAGACCCTCGCCCGGCTGGCCGGGGCGCACGGCGTCGAGCTGGTCGCCATCGGCAACGGCACCGCCAGCCGCGAGACCGACAAGCTCGCGGGCGAGCTGATCAAGCGTTACCCGCAGCTCAACCTGACCAAGGTGGTGGTCTCCGAGGCCGGGGCGTCGGTCTACTCCGCCTCCGCGTACGCCTCCCAGGAGCTGCCCGGGCTGGACGTCTCGTTGCGCGGGGCGGTCTCCATCGCCCGGCGGCTCCAGGACCCGCTCGCCGAGCTGGTCAAGATCGACCCCCGCTCGATCGGGGTCGGCCAGTACCAGCACGACCTGTCGGAGGTGAAGCTCTCCCGGTCGCTGGACGCGGTGGTCGAGGACTGCGTCAACGCGGTGGGCGTCGACGTCAACACCGCGTCCGCGCCGCTGCTGACCCGGGTCTCGGGCATCGGCGCCGGGCTGGCGGAGAACATCGTGCTGCACCGCGACGCCAACGGGCCGTTCCGCACCCGCGCGGAGCTGAAGAAGGTGCCCCGGCTCGGGCCGAAGGCCTTCGAGCAGTGCGCCGGCTTCCTGCGTATCCCCGGCGGCGACGACCCGCTGGACTCCTCCAGCGTGCACCCCGAGGCGTACCCGGTGGTGCGTCGGATCCTGTCCACCACGGGGCAGGACCTGCGGTCGCTGATCGGCAGGAGCGCGATCCTGCGGGGGCTGCGGGCCACCGACTTCGTCGACGACACCTTCGGCCTGCCCACCGTCACCGACATCCTCGCCGAGCTGGAGAAGCCGGGTCGCGACCCGCGGCCGGAGTTCCGCACCGCGACCTTCGTCGAGGGGGTCGAGAAGATCAGCGACCTGGTCCCGGGCATGGTGCTGGAGGGCGTGGTGACCAACGTGGCCGCGTTCGGCGCCTTCGTGGACGTCGGCGTGCACCAGGACGGGCTCGTGCACGTCTCGGCCATGTCCCGGACGTTCGTCAAGGACCCGCGCGAGGTGGTCAAGTCCGGCGACGTGGTACGGGTGAAGGTGCTCGACGTCGACGTGCCCCGCAAGCGGATCTCGCTCACCCTCCGGTTGGAGGACGACGCGGAGGCGGGCGCCGGGCGCGGCGGCCCGGACGGCGGGCGCCGCGAGCGCGGCGCACAGGGCGGCCCGCGCGGCGACCGGGGCGCCTCGCGGGGCGCTCCGGGCGGCCAGTCGGGCCAGGGCGGCGGTGCACGCGGTGACCGGGGCGGTCAGGGCGGCGGCGGGCGCGGCGGCCAGGGCGGCGGCCAGGGCGGCGGGCGCGGCGGCGCGCAGCGGCCGGGCCGCGGCGGCTCGGGGCCCGCGCCGACGAACGACGCCATGGCGGAGGCGCTGCGCCGGGCCGGGCTGGCCTGACCGGCGGCGCAGGAGCGCCGTCACGACGGGTCCGCGGGGCGGTGGGCCGCCTCGCGGGCCAGCTCCCGGAGCGCGGGGCGGTCGACGGCGCCCGGCGCTGACGCACGTCCGGGGCCGGGCGCAGCGCCGTGGAGACCGCCCAGGCTGGGCACCGACGGGCACCCGTTCCGGGGTCGCGCCGGCGGGCGCACGCTCGGGCGCCGGGGCGCAGCCGCACGTTCGCGGATGCTCGCGCCTGAGCGGCCGGAAGCGAGCCTCCGCCGGGCCCGGAAGACACCCGCGGGACGCTGTCGAGCTGATGTCGTAGCCGATTCAGGCGACGACGATCCGGGCGACGCCTGATGTCGCAGACGACTCAGCTCGACAGCGACCAGCTAGGCCATCGGCGCCGCTGACGCCGCCCGCCACGACCAGGACGTGCGCCGGGCGCGAGTGGCGACGGCGTCGCGGGCGAGGGCGTCGGTCGCCCGCAGCTCGCCCCGCACGCGTGGACCCGGCAAGTGACCGGCCGTGCCTGCGGGTGGCGACGGGGGTCGGGCGCTGACCGGTGCGGACGGGGGACGACGGATCGCGGTGGGCGGCGGGCGGCGGGGGACGGCGGGCACGGCGGGCACGGCGGGCACGGCGGGCACGGCGGGCACGGCGGGCACGGCGGGCACGGCGGGCACGGCGGGCACGGCGGGCACGGCGGGCGCGGCGGGCGGCGGGGCGGCGGGCACGGCGGGCACGGCGGGCACGGCGGGCACGGCGGGCGCGGCGGGCGGCGGGGCGGCGGGGCGTACCGTCGCTGTCGTGGATGGGGGCGACGGCCTGGAGTGGCGGGAGCGGCAGCGGCGGGCGGTGCGGGCGCACGCGGCGGCCGACGAGCGCCGTCGGGCGGCGGAGGGTGCCGAGGCGGCGCAGCTCGTCGCCTGGTTCGTCGCCGAGGCGCTCCGGCGCGGGCTGCCCACGGAACGGCTCACGGCCCGGGGCCTGGACGGGCGCGGCAGCTACCGGACGGGTCTGCGCGGCTGGTACGTCGACCGGGCCCGCACCCGGGCCGTCGACGTCGACGGGCGGTTCCACCTGTTGACCGTGGCCGGCGGCCCGCGCGCCCTGCTGTTCGGGGCCGAGCCGCAGCCCAGCCCGCCGCCGCTCGTGGTCGGCGCGGGTGGCCGCGACGGTGAGTCGATCCCCCTGCGCACGCTGCTGGCCCGCCGCCTCGAGGCGGGCGACGAGACGCCCTGAGCGGGCGGCGGCGCCGTGAACCCCGAGGCCCGCTGAGCGGCGAGCCGGCGCCCGTCGACCGGGTGCCGCTGCTGCGCCAGTCGGCGGCCAGCGCCGCCCTCATGCCACCATCCGGACCGCCATCGCGCAGGTCGGGAGGCACCTCTTCGGCAGCGGGCCGCGTCCTGACGGGCCGTTGGGCGGTTGACCTGTCGGGATCAGCGTCGAGTGTCGCGATTTCACGGCGACAGCACGTTCATCCCTGTTAGAACGGGTTTGTTCGGTGGCGCCTGACTCTGCCTGGAGGTCGAGACCTTGCCTGGTTCCGTGAAGACACCGGAGAGCCTCGCGCAACGGCCGGAGGCGCTCAAGCGGGCGATCGACGTCCTGGCGGCGGCGGTGCTGCTCGTACTGGCCGCACCGCTTCTCCTCGTCGTGGCCGTGCTGGTCGCGGCGGGACTCGGCCGGCCGGTGCTGTTCCGGCAGCCGCGCGCGGGACGGCACGGCCGGGTGTTCGAGCTGGTCAAGTTCCGCACCATGCTTCCGCCCGACCCCCGACGGGGACGGGTGCACGACGGGGACCGGCTGACGCCGCTGGGGCGGTTCCTGCGCTCCACCAGCCTGGACGAGCTGCCGACCCTGTGGAACGTGCTGCGCGGCGACATGAGCCTGGTCGGCCCCCGACCCCTGCTCACCGAGTACCTGCCGCGCTACTCCCCCACCCAGGCCCGCCGTCACGAGGTCCGGCCGGGCGTCACCGGGCTGGCCCAGGTGCGTGGCCGCAACAGCCTGGGCTGGGAGGAGAAGCTGGACCTGGACGTCTGGTACGTCGACCACCGCAGCCTGCGGCTGGACCTGTCGATCCTCGCCGCGACCGTCCGCACCGTGCTGCGCCGCGAGGGGATCTCCGCGGCGGGCTCGGCCACGGCGCCCGAGTTCCTCGGCACACCCGCGCGTGTGCCCGCCACACCGGGACCCGCGCCCGCCGCCCCCGGACTCGTGCCCGCCACACCGGGACTCGTGCCCGCCGCGCCGGGACCGGACGCCGCCCTGACCGTCTCCGCCGGGGGTGGCCGGTGAGTGGAACTATCCACCTGTCCCCGCCCGACGTCGGCCCGCTGGAGGAGTCGTACGTCGTCGCGGCCCTGCGGTCCGGATGGGTCGCGCCTGTCGGGCCGGATCTCGACGCCTTCGAGCGCGAGGTCGCCGCGCGGGTGGGCACCCGGGGGGCCGTCGCCGTGAGTTCCGGCACGGCCGCGCTGCACCTGGCCCTGCTCGGGGTGGGGGTCGGGCCGGGGGACGTGGTCGTCGTGCCGACGCTGACGTTCGTGGCGACCGCGAACGCGGTCCGCTACGTCGGCGCCCGCCCGGTCTTCGTCGACTGCGACCCGCACTCCGGAAACGTGGACGTGGGCCTCGTGGACGAGCTGATCCGGATCCTGACCCTGCGGGGGCAGCGCGTCGGGGCGGTGGTGCCCGTCGACCTCTTCGGCAGCTGCGCCGACCACACCGCGCTGGCCCCGGTCTGCGCGGCGGCGGGCGTACCGGTCGTCGAGGACGCCGCGGAGGCCCTCGGCGCGACCCATCACGGCCGGCCGGCCGGCTCGTTCGGGCAGGTCGGCATCCTCTCCTTCAACGGCAACAAGATCATGACCACGTCGGGCGGCGGGATGCTGGTCTCCGACGACACGGCGCTGCTCGCCCGGGCCCGGTTCCTGTCGACGCAGGCCCGCGAGCCGACGCCGCACTACGAGCACCGCGAGACGGGCTACAACTACCGGCTGAGCAACCTGCTCGCCGCGCTGGGCCGCGCCCAGCTCGTCCGGTTGGACGGGATGATCGCCCGGCGCCGGCGCCTGCGCGACCAGTACGCCAAGCTCTTCGCCCCGATCCCGGGTGTGCGACTGCTCGGCATGGACGATCCGGGCTCCAACTGCTGGCTGACCACCATCGCGGTCGACCCGGAGCGGGCCGGCTGGCGGGCCGCCGACCTGGGCGCCCACCTGGCCGCGCGGGAGATCGAGACCCGTCCGGTCTGGAAGCCGATGCACCTGCAACCGGCGTACGCCGACGCCGAGCACCTCGTCACCGGGGTGGCCGAGCGGCTCTTCGCCGACGGGCTGGCCCTGCCCAGCGGCAGCGCCCTGAACGAGCGCCAGGTCGGCCACGTCCTCACCGCCGTCGACGAGTTCCTGACGGCCCGTACGGGAGCGTCGACGGCGTGACGGTCCCCCTGGTGGTCGTCGGCTGCGGCGGGCACGGCCGGGAGGTGCTCACGATCGCCCGGGCGATGGACGCCGCCGGCAGGCCCCGCTGGCACCTGCTCGGGTTCGTCGACGACCGGCCCGCCGAGGAGAACCTGAAGCGGGTGCAGCGACTGGAGGTGCCCTACCTCGGCGGGGTCGCCTGGCTGCGCGACGCCCCGCCGGAGACGCACCACGTCATCGGCATCGGCGATCCGCGCGTCCGGCGGGCCGTCGCCGCCCGGGTCGACGCGTACGGCACGCCGGCGGCGAGCCTCGTGCATCCGGCGGCGACGATCGGGCCGGACACGGTGCACGGGCCGGGCTTCGTCGCCTTCGCGGGGGCCCGGGTCACCACCAACGTCACGCTCGGCCGGCACGTGCACCTCAACCAGAACGCCACGGTCGGGCACGACTGCGCCCTCGCCGACTTCGTGTCGGTGAACCCGCTGGCCGCCGTGTCCGGCGACTGCCGCCTGGCGGAGGGGGTGCTCGTCGGGACGACGGCGGCGGTGTTGCAGGGCCTGCGGGTCGGCCGCGACGCCACCGTCGGGGCGGGCGCCTGCGTCGTACGGGACGTGCCGGACGGTGCCGTGGTCAAGGGCGTACCCGCCCGTTGACCCGACGAGCCCTCGGCCCCATGGGCGAAAATTCGGTCATCGAACCCGAAAGACGCCAAAAATCATGTTCGGGCATGTATCAACCTAAAGAGCCCTAAAGCTCCTTTCGCCCTGCGCGAAAGCCCTCGGAGACGGACAGGGAGCACAGATGCCGCCCGAAACAGAGGCCACCCGACTCGGTGAACAGAGTTCACACCGGGCCAGGGCGCGTCGCCGCACCATCGGATTCCTCGCCACCGACAGCACCGCCTGGGTCGGCGGATTCGTCGCCGCGGTCTGGTTCCGCTACGAACTCGACCTGGCATCGGACCAGCTCGCGCGCGCCGCCGCCTGCGGCGCCCTCGCCGCCGTCGTGCACGTGGCCGTCGCGGCGGTCCGCCGGATCTACTCCGGACGCCACCCCCTGGGCAGCCTCCAGGAGGTGCAGGGAGTCGCCGGCACGGCGGCCACCACGGCCGGGATCATGCTGATCGGTCTGCTGCCCGCCGGCGTACGGCCGGTGCCGGCGAGCACGCCGCTGGTGGGCGGCGCCCTGGCGCTGCTGTTCATGCTGACCGCCCGGTTCACCTACCGGCACCGTCGCGACCTCGCGATGCGGCCGGACGCCCGCTCCTCCAACCCCGTGTTGCTCTTCGGGCTCGGCGACGCCGGGCAGGGGCTGCTGCGCGCGATGCTCAGCGATCCACGGGGGCGTTACCGGCCCGTGGGCGCCCTCGACGACGACCCCGACAAGCGGGACCTGCGCATCGGCGGGGTACGCGTGCTCGGCGGCCGGCAGGATGTGGCGGCGGCCGTACGACGTACCGGGGCGACGACGGTGATCTTCTCCGTCGCCAACGCCGACGCCGCGCTGATCCGGCAGATCCGCGAGGCCACCCTCCAGACCGGGGCGGCGTTCAAGGTGCTGCCGCCTGTCCGGGACCTCGTCGACCACCGGATCACGGTCACCGACGTACGCGACGTGCAGATCGACGACCTGCTCGGCCGCCGGCAGGTCGTGGCCGACATGGCGCTGAGCGGCGACGGGCTCAGCGGCCGACGGATCCTGGTCACCGGCGCCGGCGGCTCCATCGGCTCCGAGCTGTGCCGGCAGCTGATGAAGACGGACCCGGGCGAGTTGATGATGCTCGACCGCGACGAGTCGGCCCTGCACAGCCTGCAGATGTCGCTGACCGGCCGGGCCATGCTGGACGGTCCCGAGCTGATCCTCGCCGATCTCCGCGACGACGAGGGTGTCCGGCGCATCATCCGAGAGCGCCGGCCGGACGTCATCTTCCACGCCGCCGCCCTCAAGCACCTCACGCTGCTGGAGCGGCACCCCGGCGAGGCGGTGAAGACGAACGTCTGGGGCACCCTCGCCGTGCTCGACGCCTGCCGCGACGTGGCCCGGTTCGTCAACATCAGCACGGACAAGGCGGCCGACCCGATCAGCGTCCTCGGCTACTCGAAGCGGATCACCGAACGGCTGACCGCGCACGCCGCCTCCCGGTTCCCGGGCACCTTCCTCAGCGTCCGCTTCGGCAACGTGCTGAGCAGCCGCGGGTCGGTGCTGACGGCGTTCCAGCGGCAGATCGAGCTGGGCCACCCGCTCACCGTCACCCACCCGGAGGTGACGCGCTACCTGATGACGGTGCAGGAGGCGGTGCACCTGGTGTTGCAGGCCGCCGAGATCGGCCGCGACGGCGAGGCGCTGGTGCTGGACATGGGTGAGCCGGTACGCATCGCCGACCTGGCCCGGCAGATGGCCGAACAGGCCGACAGCAACGTGCCGATCGTCTACACCGGACTACGCCCGGGCGAGAAGCTGCACGAGGACCTGTTCGGCACGGGCGAGACCGACGCCCGGCCGCTGCACCCGCTGGTCTCGCACGTCGCGGTGCCCGCCCTGGACCCGATGGAGGTCAGCGGCCTCGACCCGTACGACGAGCCGGCGAAGATCATCGCGCAGCTCGCCCAACTCTGCGCCCACCCGGTCGGGCCGGTCCCCCGCCCCTCGGTGCAGGTGCCGCTGTCGCGCTGACCCTGCCGCTGCTCTCGGTACGCCGCCGACCCGTCGAGTCGGCGGCGTCCGTGTCGGTGGTGGATTCTGCGGAGACCGGCATCGGGCTGCTGGGCGCGGCCGACCGCCCTGGCCGTGGGGCCTTGGTCACGACCAGCTTCCGGTCGTCGGCCCGGGCCGGACGGCCGCACGCGGCGAGGGCCGGCGACCGGAAGCTCCGGTCGCCGGCCCCCTGGTGGTCGGCGTGACCTGCGGCGCGCGGGATGACGGGCCGGTCGGTCCGGCTCAGCGGCGGATGCCCGCCCAGTCGTGGTGCCGGCGGACGGTGGAGAGGATGAAGTCGACCACGCGGCGGGAGGTGTCCGGGACCTGGTAGTCGACGGGGCAGGGCACACCCTGGGCGGCGACCTGGGCCACCGTGACCTCGACCGCCTCGACGACGCCCTGCGGGTCGAGCCCGGTCATGATGATCCCGCCGGCGTCCAGCGCCTCGGGCCGCTCGATCGACTCGCGCAACGTCACGGCGGGGAAGCCGAGGATCGCGGCCTCCTCGCTGATCGTGCCGCTGTCGGAGAGCGTGCAGAAGGCCCGGGTCTGCAGGTGCACGTAGTCGAAGAGGCCGAACGGCTCGTGGAACGCGATGCCGTCGAGGGCGCTCGCGTCCGGCGCCAGCGCCTCCAGCCGCTTGCGGGTACGCGGGTGCGTGGAGACCAGCACCGGGTGCCCCCACCGGTTCCGGACGGCCGTGAGGCAGTCCAGCAGACGCTGGAGGCGGGCCGGCTGGTCCACGTTCTCCTCGCGGTGCGCGCTGACCACGAAGTACCGGCCGGGCGTCAGGTCGAGCTGGCGCAGGACGCCCGACGCCGTAATGTCGGACCGGTAGTGCTCCAGCACCTCCCGCATGGGCGAGCCGGTGTGCAGGATCCGGCGCGGGTGCAGCCCCTCGGCCAGCAGGTTGCGCCGGGCGTGCTCGGTGTAGACCAGGTTGAAGTCGGCGACGTGGTCGACCAGCCGCCGGTTGGTCTCCTCGGGCACGTTGAGGTCGAAACAGCGGTTGCCGGCCTCCATGTGGTAGACCGGCACCCGCATCCGTCGCGCCATCAGTGCGGCGATGCAGCTGTTGGTGTCGCCGAGCACGAGCAGCGCGTCGGGTCGCGTCTCGGCGATCGCCGCCTCCATGCCGACCAGCACCCCGCCCAGCACCCGGCCGAGCGACGACGTGTCCACCCGGAGGAACCGGTCCGGATCGCGCAGCCGCAGCTCCTTGAAGAAGACGTCGGAGAGCGTGCTGTCCCAGTTCTGTCCGGTGTGCACCAGCAGGTGGTCCACCGTGTCGTCGAGCCGGGCGATCACCCGGGACAGTCGGATGATCTCCGGTCGGGTGCCGACCACCGTCATGATCCGGGTCATGCCCGTCCTCTCTCTGCTGCCAGCTTGGTCATGATGTCCTCGAACTGGTCCACGCCCACCCGCAGCGACATGCGCTCCTGGTAGACCCGCCGGGCCCGCCGGCCGAGTTCCGCCCGTACGTCCGCGGACTCGGCCGCCGCGACGGAGAAGCGCGCGGCGAGCGCGCGCCAGTCCCCCGGCGGGCAGACCAGGCCGACCCCGGCCGAGCGGACCAGCGCCGCGGCGTCGCCGCCCAGGGACGCGATCACCGGGCTGCCGCAGGCCAGCGCGGCCTGCAACTTCGACGGGACGCTGCCGCGCAGCGCCGGCAGGTCGCGCAGGCAGATCAGCTGCCAGTCGGCGGCCGCGTACAGCACGGCCATCCGGTCGGCGGGCTGCCGGCCGACGAACCGCACGTTGTCGGCGCCGAGGTCGGCGGCGAGCCGGCGGGCGGCCTCCTCGCCGGCCCCCGAGCCCACGATCACCAGGTCGATCCGGTCGCGCACGGCGGCCGCCGCCCGGATCGCGGTCCCGATCCCCTGCAACAGGCCGATGTTGCCGGCGAACATCACGGTGCAGCGCCCCCGGTGGCCGAGGACCGCGCGGGCCTCGTCGGTGGCCGGCACCGGCCGGAACAGCGCGTCGTCGGTCCAGTTCCACACCACCCGGACCCGGTCCGGGTCCGCGCCCCGGGCCACGACCAGCTCGGCCATCGCCGGCGAGATCACCACGACGGCACCGGCCAGGCGGTACGTCGCGCGCATCAGCGCGCCGACGCCGCGTCCCAGGGCCCGACCAGCCCGGCCGACGGGCGCCATGCCCGAACCGAGCACCGACTCCGGCCACAGGTCCTGCACGTGCAGGACGATCGGCGTACGCCGGGCCAGGCGGGCGAGTGCCGCCGCGGCGACGGAGGTGGGTGGCGGGTGGTAGACGTAGGTGACGTCGACGCCCGCCAACCAGCCGACGCCGCCCAGTGCGCTGCTGGCCCCGAAGGACAGGTGGCTCAGCGCGCGCCGGGCGGCGGACGTGTCGTGGCTCGGGTAGGCGGGCACCCGCCGCACGGCGACCGGCCCGTCCGTCTCGGTGTGTCGCCAGCGCTGCCGCCAGCCGGGGAAGATCCGGCCGTGCGGATAGCTCGGGAAGGTGGTGAGCACCCGCACGTCGTGGCCGCGTCCGGCCAGTTGACGCGCCAGGTTGCCGGGGACGAACACCCCTTCGGGCGGGTACCACTGGCTGACCAGGCCGATCCTCACGCGGCGGTCACCGCGCGCTCCGGTCGGGCCGGCTCCACCGGCTCGGGCCAGGTGTCCGGCCGGCCCGGGTCGAACAGCTCGTTGGTCCAGAACATGGTGACCAGTTCGTCCGGGCCGGTGTTGACCAGCTTGTGCGCCCACATCGTGGGCATGTCGACGAGCACCGGCTCGTCGCCGGAGACTCCGAAGCGCACCACGTCGGTGTGGCCGACCCGGCGCAGGCTGATCTCCGCCGAACCTCGCAGCACGACGAAGCGCTCCACCTTCGCCAGGTGGAAGTGTTCCCCCCGGGTGATGCCGGGACGGGTCGTGGAGCAGAACGTCTGGCCGCCGCCCCCGTACACCTTCACCGTCTCGACCAGTTCGCCCCGGGCGTCCGCCCGGCGCGGCAGCGCCAGCGGGTAGTGCGCCGGGAAGCAGTGCGAGCGGTAGGTGTTGAACAGCCGTACGTCGTGCCGGTCCAGCAGGGCCGGGAGCTCGCCCGTCCGGTAGGTGGCGGCGACGTGGGCGAGCCGGTCGGCCAGCGCCCGTACGCCGGTCCGCAGCGCCGGCATGGCGGGGTCCCACGAGCCACCGGCCGGGACGCCGACGAGCCGGGCCGCCGCGTCGGTGACGTGCACGAGGCTCAGCTCGCGGTCGCCGTGCACCTCCGGCTGCCCGCCCTCGGCGAGCAGCCGGCAGAACGTCGCGACCGCGGAGTTGTAGAACGGTTGGCCGTGTTCGCCGTACAGGTTGGGCAGCAGGACGTCGTCGACGGGCAGGCCCGTGTCGGCCAGGATGCCGGCGGCGGCGGCCTTGGCGTCGCCGTACGGGGTGCCGTTGCCGGCCTGCACCGAGTTGGCGTAGACCACCGCGCCGGGTGGCGTCGGGCAGTGCTTGAGGCCCTGCGCGAGCTGGGCGGCGAGCTGCACGTTGCCGGCGGCCACGTCGGCCGGCTCGCCCCGGTTCACCCCGGCCAGGTGCAGCACCCGGTCGACGCCGTCGAGCTTCGTCGCGACCCGTTCCGGGTCGGTCAGGTCGGCCCGGGTGACGACGACCGGCTCCGGCCAGCCGAGGACGCGCAGCAGCACCCGCGCGTGCCAGCCGAGGAAGCCGCCGGCGCCGGTGACGGCCAGCCTCAGCACGCCAGCACCGGGTCCCGCAGGGCCAGCTCCGCACGGATCTCCGGCAGCGTCCTCAGCAGCTCGACGATCTCCGGTACGCCCAGCCGGGGCGCGTTGGCGGAGTTGAAGTCCTCCGGCGGCCCCTGGTCGACCTCTCCCTCGGAGACGTAGAGCGCGTAGTTGAGGTCGCGGGCGTCCAGCGGCACCCGGAGGAAGTCGCCGAAGTCGTCCGCCTGGGCCAGTTCCTCACGGCTGGCCAGCGTCTCGTCCTGCTTCTCGCCGTGCCGTACGCCGATCACGTCGAGCTTCGCGGGCGCGTCGAAGAGTTGGCAGACCGCCTCGGCCAGGTCGCCGATGGTGCAGGCGGCGGCCTTGCGGATGAAGATGTCGCCGGGCCGGGCGTGCTGGAAGGCGTGCTCGACCAGCTCGACCGAGTCGGCCAGCGACATCAGGAAGCGGGTCATCCCCGGGTCCGTCACCGTGGGCGCCCGGCCCGCCTTGATCTGCTCGATGAACAGCGGGATCACCGAGCCGCGCGAGTACATGACGTTGCCGTACCGGACGCAGGAGACCGTGGTCGCGCTGTGCGGGTTGTTCCGGGCGTGCGCCTGGGCGACCTTCTCCATCATGGCTTTGCTCATCCCCATCGCGTTGACGGGATGCACGGCCTTGTCGGTGCTCAGTACGACCACGGAGGCGACCCCGTTACGCTCCGCCGCCTCGACGACGTTGGCGCTGCCCAGGACGTTGGTCCGCACCGCCTCCAGCGGGAAGAACTCGCACGAGGGCACCTGCTTGAGGGCCGCCGCGTGGAAGACGTAGTCGATGCCCCGGCTGGCCCGCAGCACCGAGTCGTAGTCGCGCACGTCCCCGACGTGGTAGCGGACCCGGTCGTCGCCGAGCATGCGGCGCATGTCGTCCTGTTTGGCCTCGTCCCGGCTGAGCACCCGGACCTCGCCGATGCCGTGGTCGAGGAGCCGGCGCACCATCGTCTTGCCGAAGGAACCCGTGCCGCCGGTGATGAGCACCCGCTGGCCGTTGAAATTTCTGGTCACTCCCGCTCCCATGTCGGATCCGCCGTGCCCGCCCCCGTCCACCTGGCGGGTTCGTTGTGAGGAACGACCACTCCCGTCCCAGAGAAACGCCTTTCACCTGACAATCACTACGAATGCCCGTTTAGTTTAGATATGGGTGAGATACTGACGGAGCAGTCAATATCCCGCCTGGTCACCGACCCGAAGGGCTTCAGCGTGGGCGACGTACCTCCAGGCCTCCTGTCCGGATCCGCCCGTCCGCTCGGTACGCACCGGCGGCGGGCACCCCGGCGCTACGCCACCCTGGCCAGCGTCGCGCTCGTCAGCGGCGTCGCCTTCCTGGCGTGCTGGTCGGTGGACCAGACCTATCTGGGTCCCGCCCTGCTGCTCGCCGTCGTCCTCAGTGGGCGGATGCCCCGCCCGGGACTGGTCGACGTGCTCGCCGTGCTGTTCGGCGCGTGGGTGGTCGCCAGCCTCGGTTGGACGGTCGACACGTCGGCGACCCGCAGCGCCGTCTACCTGTACGGCACCTGCGTACTGCTGCTGATCGCCGTACGGCACGTCGTGACGACCACCCGGGACCTGCTCGCGGTCGGCGGCGCGTTCCTCGCCGGGTGTCTCCTCCGCGCGGTCGAGCTGATCCGGGAGCCCTCGCTCACCGGTCCTACCGGCCGGGCGGGCGCCTTCGACCTCACCATCCGGTACGGCATCGAGGGATTCAACATCAACCTGACCGCCTACACGATGGTCGCCGGGATCCTGCTGGCGCTGTTGATGGGAGCCGTCGGCGGGCTGCCCCGCGCGGCCCGCGTCGTGCTCTACGCGAGCGTGCCGCTGCTGGGCTACGCGGTGCTGCTCAGCGGCACGCGAGGCGCGCTGGCCGCGCTGGTGCTCGGGGCCGCGTACCTGCTGTGCAGCCGGGCGGCGCCGCGGACGTGCTGGCGGGTGGCCGCGTTCGTCGTCCCGGCGGCCCTGATCCTGATACCGCTCGGCATGGGCGAGGCGACGCTGCTGCGCCTCGACGGCCTCGTCGCCGACCGGGCGACCGGTGACCTCGCCGGCCGGATGCTGGTCTGGCCCGAGGCCGTCGCCGTCTGGTGGCAGTCCCCGCTCGCCGGGATCGGGGCGGGCGCGTTCACGGCGGTCAGTTCCTGGGGAATCGGCGCCCACAGCCTGCTGCTCACCCTCGGCGCCGACCTCGGGCTCATCGGCGTGCTGTGTTACGCGGCCGTCCTGACCGCCGCCGTACGGCCCGTCGGGAACGCCTCCCGGCCCGGCGCGCGGCTGGCCGGGCTGTTCCTGGTGACGTTCCTGCCGATCTGGCTCACCGGCCACTGGGAGTCCGCCATGGCCGCCTGGCTGCCGCTGGCGTTGGTCTCGCTCGTGCCCGCCCTCACGGCCAACCCGACGGGCGCCGGTGGCCGGCACCGCCGGGCCGACCGGTCAGGACCGGACGCGGTGCCTCCCCGGCTCGGCGGCCGGCGGTCGGAGGTTCCGCTGGCGGGTCCCGCCCACCCGGCGCCACAGGTCGGCGTACTGGCGCAGCACGCTCTGTAGCCGGTAGAGCCGGTGCACCCGGGCCCGGGCCCGGTCGGTCAGCTCGGCACGGCGCACCGGATCGGTCATCAGCCTCCGCAGCGCCGCGGCGAGGCCGGCGGGATCCGAGGGCGCGACGACCACCCCGCTACCGTCGCCGAGGATCTCGGCGATCGCTCCCACGTCGGTGGCGACGACCGGGCAGCCGAGCGCCATCGCCTCGACCACGACGTTGGGGAACCCCTCGGTGTGGCTGGGCAGGACGAACAGGTCGCAGCGGCCCATCATGGCGAGGACGTCCGCGTGCGGCAGCTCGCCCAGGAAGGACACCGACGCCGGCGGCCGGTGCCGTTCGGTCACCGATCGCAGGTAGGCCGGGTCGACGGGGCCCACGAAGAGCAGCCGCCAGCGCGGTTGCGCCGCCGTCCGCCACGCGGCCAGCAGATCCTCGACGCCCTTGGCGGGCAGGACCCATCCGACGAACAGCACCGTGCGTTCCGCCGGCGCGGGGTCCCGGTGTGGTGCCGGTAGCCGGTCGAGGTCCACACCGTTCGGCAACCGCTGCGCCCACGCCGTGGGGACCCGGCTGCGGACGATGGCCTCGGACGCCCCGTCGAGCACCACGACGGCCGTCGCCAGCCGCATCGCCGTGGCCAGCAACCGCCACTCCCGGCTGTCGCGCCCGGCGATCTCGGGAATCCGCCCGAAGTGCAGGTGGTAGATCGCCGGTCGCCGGTACGCCCGGGCGATGGACAGCAGCGCCAGGTCCCGGAGCACGCCGGGGCCACCGGCCGAGTTGAGGTGCACGACGTCGGCCCGGCCGGCGGCCAGGGTGCGGCGCAGCGCCACGGCACCGGCCGTGACCTGGCGCATCCCCGCGACCAGGCGCCGGCCCGGCGTCAACTCGTGCACGCCACGCCACCGCTGGGCGATGTCGATCACCTCGATCCGGAACAGCGGATCGTCACGGAACCGGCTGGCCAGCAACGCCACCCCACGGGCGATGCCCCCCATCGGTGGCGGCAGCGGCCCGACCACGCACACCCGCATCCGCTCCGGCATCTCAGCGTCCCCCGTGTCCGGTGCCCGACGTCTCCCGTACGGTGTCGAGCAGGCGCGCCAGCGGCTGTGCGTACACCCGGACGTCGAAGGAGTCCAGCGCCTGCTCCCGGGCGGCCTTACGGATCAGCAGCCGTTCCTCGGCGGTCAGCCGCACCGCCCGGTGCAGCGTCGCCGCCAGCGCGTTCACGGAGTGGTCGGCGCAGACCAGGGCGTTGACGCCGTCCTCCAGGTAGCGGCCCAGATCGCTGGTCAGGTTGCAGATCACCGGGGTGCCGTTCGCCATCGACTCGCAGACCTTCGTGGGGAATCCGGCGTTGGCGTACCGTGCCGGCGGCCGGAGCAGGACGCTGAAGTCGGCCTCGCGCAGCAGTTGCGGCACCGTCCACTGCGGTACCCGGCCGACCACCTCCACCATCTCCGGCGGCTCGGTGCCGAGCAGGTCCCGCAGCTGTCGGCGGGACGGCCCCACCACCCGCAGTCGCAGCCGCGCACCGGAGCGCACCACCGCCTCGACCGCCTGGACGACGGTGCCGAGCAGATCCTTGCGCCCGGGGGTGCCGGCGTAGACCAGGGTGAGCTCGTCGCGCTCGGTGGGCGGGAGCTGTGGTGCGACCGCCAACTGCCGCACGTCGAGGGTCGGCGGCACCCGCACCACCGGGCAGCCCCGCCGCCGGAAGTGCTCCTCGAGCAGGGTGCTGATGGCGATGACGCCGGAGCAGCGCGGATAGTGGTGGCGCAGGGCGAGCTTCGCCGACAGGTGCAGGGGACCCAGCGCTCCGCCGGCGAGCTGCCGGGGGCTGTACCACTCGACCACGTCGACCACCAGCGGCACGCCGTGGCGCCGGCACCACCGGCGCAGGTGGACCATGTACGGCGTCCCGCCCCCGTAGACCACGACGTGCGAGGGCCGGGTCGGTTGCGCCGCCAGCCACGCGACCGTCCTCGCCCCCCAGCGGAGCAGCACCTGGGTCGCCTTGGCCGCTGGGCTCGCCCCGACGGGCGGCAGCTCGCCCACCCCCACGTGGGTTATCGTGCCCGGCCCCGCCGCGACCTCGACGGGTCGAGGCTCGGCCGGGGTGTGCTCACCGCCGACCACCACCACGTGTCGGCCGGCCAGGGCCAGCGACCGGGCGATCCCGTCGACCCGCCGGGAGCAGGCCTCGCCCCACGGGTAGCGGAACGGCCCCACGTAGGCCACCCAGTCGGATGAATCAGTCACCGCGCCGTCCTTTCCGACACCGGGCCGGGTACGGCCACGGCGGAGACCTCCGTCAGGCGGGCGGCGAAGGCCCGGGCCACCTGACCCCTGCTGTGGTGGCGCCACGCCCAGTCGTGCCCGGCACGGGCCAGTCGGCCGCGCAGGGCACCGTCGCGGCACAGCCGTTCGAGGGCCTGCCGCAGCTGTCTCCGGTCCTCGACGCCCACCCCCACGGCGGCCCCGGCGGCATTGAGGTGCCGCATGGAGGCGAGCTCTCCCGGCCCGTACGCCAGGACGGGTCGCCCCGCGGCCAGGTACTGGGGGATCTTGGTCGAGAGCGAGAAACGGGTGTAGCGCCGCAGCTCCGGCCGGAACGACTCCACATGCACCAGGACGTCCGCCCCGGCCAACGCGCGGGTGACCTCCGCGCCACGCAGGGGCGCGCCGAGCTGGACCTGCGGGCAGTCGGCGAACCGGTCCCGGTAGCGGGCCAGGTCCGCCTCGGGCGCGTGCACCGTCAACCGCGGTGGAGGCAGGTCGCCGGGCAGGTCGGCGAGGGCGAGGCCGACCTGACGCAGCGCCGCCCAGCGGTCGAGGTGCAGGCCCCCCACGTAGCTCAGGCGCAGCGCCCCGGGCTGCGCCGAGCCGTCCACCGGTTCGACGAAGGCGCTCTCGTCGACGCAGTTGGCGAACGCCGCGAACGACCGGTCGTACCGCCGCTCGTACTCGCTGGCCATCGCGTCGCTGATGCACAGGCCGCCGACGCAGCGGTCCATGACCCGGTCCAGGTGGCGCCGGACCGAGCGCTGCCCGTAGCCGAGCAGCTCGCCGGAGGCGTAGAGGGTCGCCGGCCAGTCGTCCATGAAGTGGGGCACCAGGGGTGCGCCACCGCACCGGGCCAGCCGGTCGGCCAGCCGCATGATCCGGACGCTGCCCAGCATCGAATAGATCACGTCGGGTCGGAACGCCCGGACCCACCCGGCCAACCGGCCGGCCACCCGCAGCGGGCTCAGATCGGCCAGGGCCCGCAGTTCGGCGTGCAGCCGGGCCGACGAGGGCGCCCCCGCCGACACCGGTATCGCCCCGATCGCCGGATCGTCCCGCTCCCACAGCCCGCCACCGCGGCCGAGCAGGCGCCGTCCGTAGTGGTCGACGGGGCTGCTGCGCGGGTCGACCCGATGGAACCGGGAACAGACCTCGGTGGAGGGCTCCACGGCGGCGGTGTAGACCTGCGCGAGCCGGTCCCGGGGCCACCCCTCGAAGAGGTTGGCCAGCGTGACGCCGCTGCCCGTGGTGGCCTGGAAGGGCTCCGCCCCGACGACGAGGACGCGGGGCAGGTCCGGCTGCCCGCTCATACCGTGACCCGCTGCCCGTACGCCGCCGGTCGGGCCCGGCCCACGGCCTGGCGGTAACCCAGCAGCGCCGCCGGGACCACCGTCACCAGCCCGACGGCCGCGCCCAGCCACGGCACCGCGGCCAGCCCCAGCGCCCCGGCGCCCCACCACTTCAGCGGCACCGCCATGACGAGGTACGCCGTCCAGCCGGCGAGCTGCGGGCGGACCACCCCGGCGGCGTTCTGCACCATGAACCAGGGCGAGGCCACCGCGAGCACCGTCCACCAGGCGCCGAGGCCGGCGAGCAGCCACCGGTCCGGCGCGTGTGCCATCCCCATCAGCGCGGCCAGCGGTTGCCCGCCGACGAGCACCACCACGACGCTGGGCAGCCCGACGGCTGCCACGGCGGCGAGGGTCATCCGACCGGTGAGGCGGCGGACCCAGGCCACCCGCCCGTGGGTCAGCGCCTCGGCGTGCGCCGGCCACAACGCCGTGGTCGCCATCGACATGAACAGCCCGAGCTGGGTGAACAGGCGGGCGGCCACGGCGAACACGGCCACGTCGGCCAGTCCGTGGGTCTGGGCGACGATCAGCGGGTCGGTGTTGGTCGCGACCGTCAGCACCGCCGTGAGCAGCAGGAACATCCCGCCCAGCCGGAGCAGCGCCCGGGCTGCGGAGGCCTCCACGCACCGCGGCGACGGGGCCAGCTCCGGCATCCGTCGGGTGTAGAGCCACAGGCTGTTCACCAGGTTGCCCAGCAGCGGGCCGCTCACCGCGGCGGCCACCAGGGGCACCGGCCCGGCGTCGAGCGCCACGGCGACCAGGGTCAGCGGCAGGCAGAGCAGGGAACCGGCCAGCTGCCACGAGTTGGCCCGGGCGACCTGCTGGACGCCGTACTGCACCCGCACGACCAGCGACATCGGCACGTTGAGGATGAAGACGGTCAGGCAGACCAGCGTCATGGCGCGGGCCGTCGGTACCAGCTCCGCGTCGGGCAGGTTGAACACGGCGGCCCACGGAACGGCGAGCGCTCCGATCCAGAGGGCGGCGCAGGCCGCACCCGCCGCGCCGGCCAGGGTCAGGTAGGCGGTGGAGACGTAGCGTCTGGCCTGCGTGACGTCGCCCCGGGCGTGGGCGTCCGCCAGCTTGGTCATCAGCCCGTTCCCGAGGCCGAGATCGGCGAAGGCCGCCATCGCGGTGAGTGCCGTCACCGCCTGCCACAGGCCGAACAGCTCCGTGCCGAGGTACCGCTGGGTGAGCGGAAGCAGCAGCAGCGGTACGGCGGCGCCGACCGCCCGGCTGCCGACCGACGTCGCGATGCCGGCGACCAGCCTCCGGTCGCGGCCCCGGTCGGCCGACGCGGGGTCGACCGCCACGGGATCGGCTGACGCGGGATCAGCCGCCCCGGGATCGACCGGCGCGGGACGAGCGTCGGCCGGCTCCGTGACGGCGCGGTGCATCGTTCCGGCCGCCCTAGACGCGACTCAGCGCGCGAGCAGCCGCCTGCCACTCGACGGTGGCCCGCAGACCGGTGCGCAGCGAGCGCGGCCGGACGGCGGGGAACAGTTCCCGCAGCCGGGCGCAGTCGGCCTGCGAGTCACGGACGTCGCCCGGCTGCGGCGGGCCGTGCTCCAGCTCGAGCGGCCGGCCGAACACGACCTCCAGCTCGGCGGCCAGTTCGAGCAGCGACGTGCGGGTGCCGAACGCCAGGTTGACCACGTCGGCCGCGCCGACCCGGCGCACCACGGCGTCGGCGATGACGTCGGTGACGTCGGCGACGTAGGTGAAGTCGCGGGTCTGCCGGCCGTCGCCGTGCAGCGTCAGGGGCCGGCCGTCGAGTGCGGCGGCGATGAACCTCGGCACCACGGCGGCGTAGGCGTGCCCGGGATCCTGCCGGGGCCCGTACACGTTGAAGAAGCGGAACGGGAGCACCTGGATGCCGAAGCAGGCAGCGTAGGCGAGGGTGTAGGTCTCGGTGGCGAGCTTGGACACCGCGTAGGGGCTCACCGGCATGGGCCGCAGCGCTTCGTGCCGGGGCAGGCCCGGAGCCGACCCGTACACCGAGGAGGAGGAGGCAACCACCACGTGTGGCACGCCGTGGCGGCGTACCGCCTCCAGCACGCTCACCGTCCCCGTGGCGTTGGCGTGGTGGCTGCGCAGCGGATCCTCGATCGAGGTGGGCACCGACCCGAGGCCGCCGAGGTGCACGACGCTGGCGGCGCCCGGCAGCGCGTCGTCGAGCACGTCCGGGTCGCAGACCGAGCCGGTGAGGACGCGGGCGGGCGCGTCCAGCAGGTTGTCCAGCGAACCGGTCGACAGGTCGTCGACCACCACGATCTCGCTGATCCGCGGCTGCTCGGCGAGCACGCGGACCAGGTTCGAGCCGATGAAGCCGGCTCCGCCGGTGACCACGATCTTCAACTGTCTCCCCCGATGTCGCGTGCTGCCCGCCGTACCGGCGCCGGCAGGGTGAAATGCCCGTTTTGCGCTCGCAAACCGGTCAACGACGGGCAGCCCGCGAAGGTCACGGCCGCATGTCAGGGCAGGTGGGTCGCGCGTGGACACCACCTCGGATCAACTTCCTCGTTGACCCTCCCGAGACGGACACGCCCACTCCGGTCGGCCGACGCCGCGTCGTACCGCCGGGCGGCGATCGGTCGGACGGCGGGCGACGACCGGACGCGGCCCCGCGAAGGAGGAGATCCGTGAGCCGACGGTACGGCGCGGACACGGCCGTGCGGGACCGGTCGGCGACGCGGGCGCCCGGCAGCCGGATGCCCCGCAGCCGCGTGCCCGCACAACGCACGGCCGGCCCCGCACACGCCGCGCCCGCGCCGCCGCGCTGGGGGTTGACCTGGCTCGGCGTGCTGCCGATCGGCCTCGCCGCCGCGCTCGCGCCCGCCGACCCCGCCCCGGTGTACGCGTCAGGGCTGTGGCTGGCCGGGCTCGCGCTGCTCGGCAGTGGACGGGTTCCCCGGCTCGGGCCGGTGGACTACCTGGGGCTGTTGCTCTGCGGCTGGATCACCGCGACCCTGATCTGGACCCGCGACCCGACCGCCAGTCAGACGGCGGTGCGGTCCTGGTGGACGGTCACGCTCCTGCTGATCGCCGCCCGGCACGTGCTGACGACCCGGGGACGGCTGCTGGCCGTGGCCGCCGCCCTGCTCAGCGGTACGACCTGGACGGCGGTCCAGGTCATTCTCGCGGGCGAGAGCGAAGAACCGGTGCTGCGCGTCGGTCTCGACAACGTGGGGGTCAACTACACCGCCTACGCGTTGACCAGCGGCGCTCTCGTCTGCGTCATGCTGCTGGTGGCCCGCGCCGGAAACCGGCTCGTCCGCGCCGTGCTCTGGGCGCTCCTTCCGTTGCTCGTGCACGCGATCGCGCTGACCGGCACCCGGGCCAGCCTCGTCGCGCTCGCCGCCGTCGCCGGCTACCTGCTCCTGGCCCTCTTCCACCGCGACGCCTGGGCCTGGTCGGCGGCGGTGTCGGCCCTCCTGCTGGCGGTCGTGCCCTTCGGCCACCTTGGCCGCCACCGTCCCGAGTTGCTGGACGCCCTCTTCAGCAGACCGTTGGACGACCTCTCCGGGCGGCTGCTCGTCTGGCCGATCGCCGAGGCCACCTTCTGGGAGTCGCCGCTCGTGGGCATCGGCGTCGGCGCCTTCCCGAGCGTGAACCCCTACTTCGGCATCGGTGCGCATTCGTTGCTGCTCACGCTCGGCAACGACGTCGGCCTGGTGGGGATCGTCATCTTCGTCGCGCTGATCGCGGGTGTGCTCGCGGGCGCCGCGCCAGGGTCCGGGCGCCGCAACGCGATGCTGGCCGGGGCCCTGATCGTCGGGTGGACCCCCATCTGGCTCAGCGGGCACTGGGAGATCTCGCCGGTCGCCTGGCTGGTGCTCGGCCTCTGGTCCCGGCTGCCCGTGGCACTGGCGACGCCGCGCCGTGGCCGCCGCCGACGTCGGCGGTCCGACGCCTTCCTGCCGGGGCGGCTCCCGACGTACCGGACGGGGCACGCGACGACCCGACGGAGCTGACCGTCGAGTGACTTGGGCATCGGTTCGACCACCGCGGCCACCGAGAGGATCACCGCCGGCAGGGGGCCGGGTGGCGTCAGCGCCGACGGGTCAGCGTGCGGCGGCGCGGCGGCGTCCGCCTCGTCTGGACCGGCAGGTCGACCTGCACGGCGGCGGACAGCCCGGCGAGGAAGTCGCGCATGCGCCGGCCCTGCGCCGACGGCCCGCGGGTCTCGCGTACGAAGGCGGCGCCGCCGTGGGCGATCCGGGCGTGTTCCGCCGGGCCGAGTCGCAGCGCCCGGTCGACCGCCTCGCGCAGCCCGTCGGCCGTGTCAGTCTCGGCGAACAGCAACCACGGCCGGTACTCGTCGGGTATGCCCGGCAGGGCGGTCGTCACCACCGGCACGCCGGCGGACAGGTACTCGATGAGTTTCGACGGGAAGGACCAGCGGACGAAGTCCTGGTCGACCGGGCGCGGGTTGACCAGCACGGCGGCCCTGGCCAGCCGGGGCAGCAACGCCTCCCGGGGCAGCAGCTCGGGCGGTGCCACGCGCGGGTCGGCCGCCGCCTGGTCGCGGAGCCAACCGTCGAGTTCGCCCCGGCCGTACACCCGCAACCGCAGGTCGGTGCCGGGCAGCGCCCGGAACGCCTCGACCAGCCGGTCGACGCCGTACGCCCGGCTCAGCCCACCGGCGTAGACCACCTCCCGGGTGCCGGTCGCGGTCGGCCGTCCCGTCGCCGCGACGGCGGGGTCCGCCGGGTTGAAGATGCCCTCCATGACGAGCCGGGGCAGGTCGGGAGCGAAGTCCTCGCCCAGCGCGTCGGTCAGCGTGACGGCCCCGGAGCAGCGGGCCAGCGCGGCGCGGACCAGCGCCCGGTCCAGCCGGCGCAGCCGCCGGACCAGCCAGCCGTCCGTGGGCAGGTCGACGCTCGGCGGGTCGGTCAGCACCGGCACCACCCGTACGCCCAGGCGACGCCCGCACAGCGCGGCGAACCAGAGGAAGGGCGAGTGCACCCCGTGCACCAGCAGGACGTCCGCCTTCCCGCCCCGCAGCATCCGCCGTCCGGTCCGCCACACGGACAGGAACCGGGTCAGGTGCTTCAGTCCGAGCAGGTTGACGAAGCCGAGCAGCCGCCCGTCGACGCCCTCCTGCCGGAACGTGCCGGAGCGGAACCGGAGCTGGCGGTTGCCCGGCCAGTTGGAGACCGGAGCCGCCGAGAGCAGCGACACGGGACAGCCTGCGGCGCGCAGACTGCGGACCAGCCCCCAGGCGAAGGTGTGGGTCTGCACCGCCATGATCGTGTCCCGGGCCATGACCTCGGCGAACAGGTCGTCCGGCACGGTGAAGCCGAGCAGGACCACCCGGACGGGGCCGCTCTCCGGCGCGGTCACCGGCGCAGCATCCGCTGGTAGATGCCGTCGAGAGCCCGGAGCATCACGTCGAGGCTGTAGCTCTCGACGACCACCTTGTGGCCCAGCTGCCCCAGGTGGCGCCGCTCCCCCGGCTCGTCGAGCAGCCCCGCCAGGGCCGCCGCCAGGGCGTCCGGGTCGCCCGCCGGCACCAGCCGGCCGCCGCCGGAGCGCAGCACCTCGACGTTGCCGCCCACCGCCGACGCGACCACCGGCAGGCCGTGCGCCATCGCCTCCAGCAACGCGTTGGACATGTTCTCGTGCAGCGTCGGGAAGACGAAGACGTCGGCCGCGGCGAGCAGGTCCGGCACGTCCAGCCGGTTGCCCAGCAGCCGCACCTCGGTGCCGTCCGCGCCGGAGAGCGCCGCGGCGATCCCGGCCCGTTCCGGACCGTCGCCGGCGACGAGCAGCACCCGCCGGGCGCCGCCGACCGGCAGCCGGCGCAGGGCGTCGGCGAGGACGCCGTACCCCTTGTCCCAGGTGAGCCGGGCCACCGCGATCATCGCGACGTCACCGGGGCGCAGGTCGAGCTGGGCGCGCATCCGCTCCCGGGCCGCCGTCGGGTCGCGCGGCACCGGGACACCGTTGGGGATCACACCCACGAACTTCCGGGCGTACGGGCGGAGGAAGTCCCGCCCGGCGGCGTACTCGCAGACGGTGGCGACGTGGCTGGCCATCCGCAGCGTGGCCGGCTCCGCGCCGTGCGTCAGCAGTCGCCGTCGCCAACTCCGCCCGTCCTGTCGCAGGTCGCGCACGGTGCCGTGCACGGTGACCAGGATCCGGGGACAGCCGGCCAGCCGGGCGGCGAGTACGCCGTGGAACCCCTCGTTCTGGAGTCCGCGTACGTGCACCAGGTCCGGACGCGTCCGGCGCAGCAGCCGCACCCACTCGCGCAGCAGGGACGCGTCGACGCCCCCGTTGCCGGCGTCCTGGTGCATGCGGACGAACTCGTACCGCTCGGCGAGCGGCGAGGCGAGCACCCGCTGGACGGCGGTCAGCGGCCCGTTGGCTCCGGGGCGACCGGCCGAGTGCTGCACGACGACCGGTCGGGACCGGCCGCCCGGTGGGGGCGCCCGGTCCGGACCGGGCGGCGGGGCGGACAACTCCACGGGCACTCCACTTCGACCTGGGCGGCACCGTCTGACTGCGTGATCGTTGGTGACAGTGGGAGCACGTAAAGTAACACGGACAAGTGATTACAATACGGATGACACTCCACAAAAGCGGATGGATGGTATGGGAACACAGGAACCGCCTCACCCCTCAGTGCGGCCACGGGGAGATCGGAGCGACGGCACACCGAAGCTGCTGGTGGTCGGGGCGTACCGGTTCCCGCACGGGGACGCCATGTCGAACCGGCTGCTGCACCTGGCGCGCTCCGCCACTCCCGACGGCGCCACCACGGTGGTCGTCAACGACTGGCCGGCCGACGGCAGCCGTCCCGATCCCGCACCGGACCTGCCCCCCGACGTACGACTCGTCACGCTGGTCGGCGGCGGCGGTGGCCGGCTCGGTCGCTGGCTGCGTCAGCGCACCCGCCCGCTGCGGGTACTGGCCGCGCTGCGGCGGGCGGGGATACGCACCGACCAACTCGTCGGGTGTTACCTGCCACTGGGGCTGTGGACCCTCACCACCTGGGCCGTCCTGCGGATGGCGCTGCGCTGTCCCCTGACCGTCGACGTGGTGGAGCGGCACGACCCGGAGCAGTTTCCGCACGGCCGGCTGGCTCCGTACTTCATCCGGCACCGGTGGTCCGCCCTCGTCGCCGGCCGCACGGCCGACCGGGTCATCGTCATCTCCGAGACGCTGGAGCGACACTTCCTCCGGCACGGCCGGCAGACCATGGTGGTCCCGCCGCAGGTCGACTGCGCCGGCTACGGCAACCCCGCGCCCCCGCCGCCGCGCGACGGCCTGCGACTGCTCTACGCCGGCTCCGCCGGCCCCAAGGACCTGCTGGGTGTCGTACTCGCGGGGATCCGCCTGCTGCCCCCCGCCGATCGCGCCCGGGTCCGGCTGGTGATCGCCGGCATCAGCCGCGACCAGGCCACCGTCGCCTCCGACCTGGACGAACCCGCCCTGGCCGAACTCGGTGACCAGGTCACGTTCCTGGGCCGGCTGCCACGCCAGCGGGTGCTCGAGGAGCTGGCCCGCGCGCACTTCTCGGTGCTGGTACGACCGACCGCCGGATACGCCCGGGCCGGGTTCCCCTCGAAGGTGCCGGAGAGCCTGGCGGCCGGCTGTCCCGTCCTGCTCAACCACACCAGCGACCTGGCCCGGCACATCGTCGACGGCCGGGAGGGCATCGTCCTGGCCGGCCCCCACGCCGAGGACGTCCGGGACGGGCTGGCCCGGGCACTCGCCCTCGACGAGACCCGGTGGTGGCGGATGAGCCGGCACGCCCGGGAGCGGGCCCGGTCCTTCGACTACCGGTCGTGGCGGCCGGCGGTGAGTGGATTCGTCACCGACGCCGGACGTGGGGCCGGGGCCGTGAACTCCGCCAACCCGGCCAGGTCGGCAGCCCGCAGGCGCTGATCCGGCGGATACAACTCCCGCTCGTGCGAGATGATCGTCTCGACCGGCCAGCGGAGTCGGATCACCCGCGCCGGGTTCCCGGCGACGATCGCGTACGGCGGCACCGAACGGGTGACCACGGCTCCCGCGCCGATCACCGCGCCACGACCCACGGTGACACCGTGCAGGATGATCGCCCGCGTACCCACCCAGACGTCGTCGCCGATCGTGACGCCCCGGTCGAGGTCCTCGTCCCCCGGCTGCTTACGCACCGCGATCATCGGCACGCCCACCCGGTCGATGCGGTGGTTGCCACCCCGGATGGTGACCTCCGGCCCGAACATGACGTTGCTGCCGATCCGGATGCGGCTGCGGGCGGCCATCAGCACGGGCCGGTAACCCAGGTCCACGTCCGAGCCGAGCTCGATCGTCCCGTAGGTGTAGACGCCGTCCGGGTCGAACGTCACCCGGTCCCCCCGAGCGGCGAAGCGTCGGGCCGTGGCCCACCCACGCACCGCGCGGCGCAGCCGGGTGCCGGCCGTGAGCAGGCCGTCCGCCATCCCCGCGAGGCGCCCGGCGAGCGGGCCCGGTCGACGGGTGTCGACACGCATCCGCCTCACCCCTCCTTACGCGCCGCAGCGCTGTTCACGGTCGGAACGCCCTGGTCAGCGGGTTCCGACACCGTAGATCTCCCGGATCGCGGCTGCCTTCTCCTGGGCCGGCAGATGCCCCACGCGCAGCGACTTCGCCCGCATCGCCGCCAGGTACTCGTCGGTGGTGCGGATGACCCGGGCCGGCACCCCTGCGGCGACGCTGTTGTCGGGTATGTCGCGGGTGACCACGGAGCCGGCACCGATGATGCAGCGGTCGCCGATCCGTACCCCCGGCATGACGATGGTCCGGACGCCGATGTAGACGTCGTCGCCGACGCTGATCGGCGCGGTCCACTCCAGATCGGGGTCCTCCTTGCGCAGGATCAGCGTCCCCCCGTCGTGGGTGACGAACTGGACCCCGGCCGTGACGTAGACGTTGTCGCCCAGGGTCACCAGCCAGGGCTCCGAGCCAAACATGCCCCGGTCGATGCCGTAGAAGCGCACCCGCCCGCGCAGGTCGACCCCGAGCGAACGGGCGAACCCCTCCGGGTCACGGGCCGCCGCTCGCCGGTCCCGCAGGGCGGTGACGATGCCGCGCACTGTACTGAACACTCTGTTCCACCTCGGGATCGTGCGGAATGGGATCGGAAACGACGGTCAGGGCCCGGCGGTAGCCGACGAGGGCCGCCGGCAGGACGGTGGCCGCGTAGGCCACGGCAGCGGCGACGGCCACACCGGTCAGCCCCACCCGGTCGGCCAGCACGACCTTGAGCGGTACGGTGACCGCCAGACACGCCGCCCAGCCGAGGAACTGCGGCCGGAGCAGACCGATGCTGTTCTGCACCATGAACAGCGGAGCCGCCACGGCGACCAGCACCGACCAGACGGCGAGAGCGACGAGCAGCGCCCCCGGCACCGGTGCGAGTTCGGCGGAGCGCACCCAGAGGCGGAGCACCTCGTCGCCGAGGAGGACGAGACCCAGCCCGGGCAGCAGCACGACACCCGCCGAAAGCAACACCATCCGCCGCGTACTGCGCCGCACCCAGCTCACGTCGCCACGGGCCAGCGCGTCGCCGTTGGCCGGCCAGAGCGGCAGGTTCACCAGGGTGACGAAGAGCGCGAGCAGGCCGAACATCCGCAGGACGACCGCGTAGTTCGCCGCCGCCTCCAGGCCGATCACCCGCCCGACGAGGAAACCGTCGATGTTGAGCACCACGGAACTCAGCACGGAGAGCGCGAAGAACCTGACCCCGAGCCGCAGCAGGCCGTGTGCCGCCGCCCGGCGTACGTGCCGTGGGCGGGGCCGCAGGGGGCGGTTCTGCCACCCGAAGTAGCAGATCGAGTTGCCCAGGTTCACCAGCGGCACGGCGAGCACGGCGGCACCGACCACCAGCACGGGAGCGGCGTCGGCGGCCACGGCCGCGAAGACCAGCCCGACCGAGACGACACTGCCCCCCGCCTGCCACAGGTTGCTCTGCGCGACCTGCTGGTGCGCGTACTGGACGCGCTGGATCAGACCCAGCGGGATGTTGGCCAGGAACGCGCCGAAGCAGAGCAGCACCACCGCCCGGGTGTCCCGGGCGACCGCCGGATCGGTGACGTTCAACAGCGTGGGCCACGGCACCGCCCGTACGGTGGCCACCAGGACCGCCAGCAGGCCGACGGCCAGCGCGCCGAGCATCGCGTAGGCGCTGGCGATCTCGCGGGCCGCCGCCTGCCGGTCGCCGGTGGCGTGCAGCCGGGCGAGCCGGGTGAGCAGCCCGTTGCCCAGCCCGAAGTCGGCGAAGAGCGCCATGCCGGTCAGCGAGGTGACCGCCATCCACAGGCCGTACCGCTGCGCGCCGAGATCGTTGAAGGCGACCGGCGTGATCAGCAGCGGCGCCACGAGACCCACCGCCTTGCCCCCGAGCGACGACGCGATGCCCGTCACCAGTGCGCGGCTGCGGGACCGGCCGGCTTCCCGGTGCGGGTCGGCGTGGCGCGGCTCCGCCGGTGCGGCGTCCTGTCGCGGTGCCGCACCCGTGGCGGCGTCGACCAGGGCCGCCGGAGCCCGGCTGGCGACCGGTGGCCGGTCGGCCATCAGACCGGCTGCTCCGCGTGCGCCTCGTACCAGCGCACCGTCTCCCGCAGCGCCTCGGCACGCGGCGCCGGCGTCACGTCGGGGAAGAGCCCGCGCAGCACCTCGTTGTCGGCGTCGGAGTGGCGGACGTCGCCGGCGCGGGGCGGGCCGTGCACCACCTCGAGGCGGCGGCCGAGCACCTCCTCCAGTTCCGCGATCAGCTCCAGCAGCGAGATCCGCGCGCCGAAGGCGAGATTCACCACGTCCGGCGCGCAGACGCGGCGCAGGACCGCGTCGACGATGACGTCCGTGACGCTGCCGACGTAGGTGAAGTCGCGGGTCTGGGTGCCGTCGCCGTGCACCTGGAGCGGCCGGCCCGCCAGCGCCGCCGAGACGAACCTCGGCACCACGGCGGCGTACGCGTGGTTGGCGGCCTGGCGGGGCCCGTAGACGTTGAAGAAGCGGAACGGCAGCACCCCGATGCCGTAACAGGAGGCGTACGCGAGCGTGTAGGCCTCCGTGGCGAGCTTGGAGACCGCGTACGGGCTGACCGGCATCGGTCGCAGCGACTCCTGCCGGGGCAGGACGGGGTTGGCGCCGTAGACGGAGGACGACGAGGCGACCACGACGTGGGGGACCCGGTGGCGACGTACGGCCTCCAGCACGCTGAGGGTGCCGGTGGCGTTGGCGTGGTGGCTGCGCAGCGGATCGTCGATGGAGCGGGGCACCGACCCGAGGGCGCCGAGGTGGACGACGCTGGCCGCCCCGCGCACCGCCTCGTCAAGCAGGTCGGGGTCGAGGATCGTCCCGGTGAACAGCCGGACCGGCAGGTCGATCAGGTTGTCCAGCGACCCGGTGGAGAGGTCGTCCACCGCGACGATGTCGGTGACGGTCGGCGCGTCGGCCAGGGCGCGTACCAGGTTGGCGCCGATGAACCCGGCACCACCGGTAACGACGATCTTCAAGATCGGTCCTCCTCGTAGGTCCCGCCCGGTGCGCCACCTGCGCGCGGGCACGGCACGTCGGCCCCTTCGGCCCGCGCCCGCCTCAACCAACGACCGGCGCACCGGCGCGTCACGCACGGTGGCACGGGCGTGACGCGGTGGTGTCTCACGCGCCCACTCCCCGCCCCGCGGTACGCCCGTGCGGAGGCCCCCGGATGTGGTGAGCTGTAGGCATGGACCGGAGCCGGCTCGGGCTGGTGCTGCATCCCACCCGGGACGTCTCCGCGGTGGTCGGCACCATCGTGACCTGGGCCGCCCGGCACCACATCGACCTGGCCGTACGCACGGAGGACCGGGACCGGGTGCCGGCCACGGTCGAGCCGCTGCCGGCGGACGAGGTGGCGGCCGGTTCCGACGCGCTGATCGCCATCGGCGGGGACGGCACGATGCTCGGGGCGCTGCGTTCGGCGGTCCGGGATCCGAAGCCGGTGCTCGGCGTGCACGTCGGCAAGCTCGGTTTCCTGGTCGAGGTGGAGCCGCAGGACCTCTCCACGGCGCTGGACCGGCTGGTCGCGCAGGACTTCACGGTGGAGAGCCACAGCTGCCTGGCCTGCGACGTCTGCGGCGACGACCTCGTCGCGTTCAACGACGTCGCGCTGATCCGCCAACCCGGTGCGGGCTTCGTCAGCGCCTCCCTCGCGGTCGACGGGCAGCAGTACGGCTACTACCGCTGCGACGCGCTGGTGGTCAGCACCCCGACCGGCTCGACCGCCTACAGCTACGCCGCGGGCGGCCCGCTCGTCTCGCCGGCCACCGAGGCGGTGGTGGTGACGCCGTCCGCCCCGATGGCCGGGATCTCCCGTGCACTGGTGCTCTCCCCCCACGAGACGGTCCGCCTGCAACTGCGCGAGGGGTCCGGGCCGGTGGCGGTGGAGGTGGACGGCATCGTCATCCGCGACGCCGCGACCGACGGCGTGGTGCAGATCCGCTACCGGCCCGACGCCGGCCTGGTGGTCCGCCTGGACCCGCGCCGCTACCAGGAACGCAACCAGCTGAAGCTGAGCCTGCTGGACCTGCCGCTGCTTCCCGAGCAGCTCCGCGAACTGCTACCGGAGAGCCTGCGGGAGCGACTGAACCGCCGCGAGCTGCCCCCACCCCGCTGACCGGGCGGGGTGGGGGCGCGACCGGGCTCAGCTGCGCTCGAGCACCTCGGTGACGAGGTCCTTCGCCTCCTGCTGGATCCGGGCCAGGTGCTCCGGGCCCTGGAACGACTCGGCGTAGATCTTGTAGACGTCCTCGGTGCCCGACGGCCGGGCGGCGAACCAGCCGGACTCCGTGGTCACCTTGAGCCCGCCGATGGGCGCGTCGTTGCCCGGGGCGGTGGTGAGGGTCGCGGTGATCGGTTCGCCGGCCAGTTCGGTGGCGGTCACCTGCTCGGGCGAGAGCTTGCCGAGCACGGCCTTCTCCTCCCGGGTCGCGGGCGCGTCGATGCGGGCGTACGCGGGCGCGCCGAAGCGCTCGGCCAGCTCCGTCCAGTGCTGGCTGGGGGTGCGGCCGGTGGTGGCGATGATCTCGGCGGCGAGCAGGCAGAGCAGGATGCCGTCCTTGTCGGTGGTCCAGGTGCTCCCGTCGCGGCGCAGGAAGGACGCCCCGGCGCTCTCCTCGCCGCCGAAGCCCACCGCGCCGTCGAGCAGCCCCGGCACGAACCACTTGAAGCCGACCGGCACCTCCAGCAGCGGGCGGCCCAGGTCGGCGGCGACCCGGTCGATCATCGAGGAGGAGACCAGCGTCTTGCCGACCGCCGCGGCGGGGCCCCACTGCGTCCGGGTGCGGAACAGGTGGGCGATCGCCACCGCGAGGTAGTGGTTGGGGTTCATCAGGCCGCCGTCGGGGGTGACGATGCCGTGCCGGTCGGCGTCGGCGTCGTTGCCGGTGGAGACCTGGTAGTCGGCGCGGGCGGCGATCAGGGAGGCCATCGCGTTCGGCGAGGAGCAGTCCATCCGGATCTTGCCGTCGCCGTCCAGCGTCATGAACCGCCAGGTCGGGTCGACCGTCGGGTTGACCACGGTCAGGTCCAGCCGGTGCCGCTCGGCGATCTCGCCCCAGTAGGCCACGCTCGCCCCGCCGAGCGGGTCGGCGCCGATGCGCACCCCGGCGTCGCGGATCGCGTCGATGTCGATCGCCGCCGGCAGGTCGTCGACGTAGCGGGCCAGGAAGTCGTACGACCCGGTGGTGTCGGCGGCGCGGGCCCGGGCGTACGGGATGCGCCGGACCTCCTTCAGGCCGTCGGCGAGGATGGCGTTGGCGCGGTCCTGGATCCACTTCGTGACGTCGGTGTCGGCCGGACCGCCGTGGGTGGGGTTGTACTTGAAGCCGCCGTCGTCGGGCGGGTTGTGCGACGGGGTGATGACGATGCCGTCGGCGAGCCCGCTGGTGCGCCCCCGGTTGTGGGCGAGGATGGCGTGCGACACCGCCGGGGTGGGCGTGTAGCCGTCCCGGCTGTCCAGCAGCACGCTGACCTCGTTGGCGGCGAGCACCTCGAGCGCGTCCACGGCGGCCGGGGCGGAGAGCGCGTGGGTGTCGCGGCCGAGGAAGAGGGGCCCGTCCAGGCCCCGCTCCCGCCGGTAGTCGCAGAGCGCCTGGGTGACCGCGAGGATGTGGTCGGAGTTGAACGCGTGGCGCAGGCTCGACCCCCGGTGCCCGGACGTGCCGAAGGAGACCTGCTGCGCCGGGTCCTGCGGGTCCGGGTGTTCGGCGTAGTAGGCGGTCACCAGTCGCGGCACGTCGACCAGGTCGGCGGGCTGGGCGGGCTTACCGGCCCGGGGGTGACTGCTCACGGTTCCACCTTCTGTCCCTTGCCGATCACCACGATGCCGTTGTCGGAGACGGTGTAGCGCTGCCGGTCCTTCTCCAGGTCGACGCCGATCTCGGCGCCCTCGGGCACGATCACGTTCTTGTCGAGGATGGCCCGACGGACGACGGCGTGCCGGCCGATGTCGACCCCCTCCATGAGCACCGCGCCGTCCACGTGCGCCCAGGAGTGCACCTTCACCTTGGGCGAGACGATCGAGTTCTCCACCAGCGAGCCGGAGATCACCGCGCCGGGCGAGACCATCGAGGCGACCGCCCGGCCGACCCGCTCGCCCCACTGGTGCACGAACTTGGCGGGTGGGTAGGTCAGCTGCCCGGTGTAGATGGGCCAGTCGAAGTTGTAGAGGTTGAACACCGGGTGCACGTTGATCAGGTCCATGTGGGCGTCGTAGAAGGAGTCGAGCGTCCCCACGTCGCGCCAGTAGCCGCGGTCCCGGTCGGTGCTGCCGGGCACCTCGTTGTCGCGGAAGTCGTAGACGTTGGCCTCGCCGCGCTCGACCAGCATCGGGATGATGCTGCCGCCCATGTCGTGCTTGCTGGTCTTGTCCTCCGCGTCGCGTTCGACCGCCTCGCACAGGGCCTTGGTGCTGAACACGTAGTTGCCCATCGAGGCGTAGATCTGGTCGGGCGCGTCGGGCAGGCCCACGGCGTCGGTGGGCTTCTCGCGGAACGCCCGGATCCGCCGGCCGTCCTCACCGACCTCGATGACGCCGAACTGGTCGGCCGTCGACAGCGGCTGGCGGATGCCGGCCACGGTGACGCTGGCGCCGGAGGCGATGTGGTCCTCCACCATCTGCCGGGGGTCCATCCGGTAGATGTGGTCGGCGCCGAAGACGATCACGTGGTCGGGCTGCTCGTCGTGGATGAGGTTGAAGCTCTGGTAGATCGCGTCGGCGGAGCCGGCGAACCACCACGGGCCACGACGCTGCTGTGCCGGCACGGGGGTGACGTAGTTGCCGAGCAGGGTCGACATCCGCCAGGTCTTGGTGATGTGCCGGTCCAGCGAGTGGGACTTGTACTGGGTCAGCACGACGATCTTGAGATATCCGGCGTTCGCCAGGTTGGACAGGACGAAGTCGACCATGCGGTACATCCCGCCGAACGGGACAGCCGGCTTGGCCCGGTCCGCGGTGAGCGGCATCAGGCGCTTACCTTCTCCGCCGGCCAGGACGATCGCGAGCACCTTGGCAGCCATGTCCAGACGCTATCCATCCCCGTGGGACTTCACCACTCGTACGGGCACACTCCTGCACTAGGGTGCGGGGGATGACGGCATCCGCACCGCTTCGCGTCGATCTGCTGACCCGGGAGTACCCGCCGGAGGTGTACGGCGGCGCCGGCGTGCACGTGGAGTACCTGGCCCGTGAACTGCGTCGACTCGCCGACGTGCGAGTGCACTGCTTCGGCGAGCCGCGCACCGGGCCGGGAGTCACCGCGTACGCCGAACCGGCGGGCCTGACCGGCGCGAACGCCGCGCTGCGGACGATGGGTGTGGACCTGGAGATGGCGGCGGCGTGTGCCGGCGCCGACGTGGTGCACAGCCACACCTGGTACGCCAACTTCGCCGGGCACACCGCGAAGCTGCTGCACGGCGTGCCGCACGTGGTGACCGCGCACAGCCTGGAGCCGCTGCGGCCGTGGAAGGCCGAGCAGCTCGGCGGCGGCTACGCGCTCTCCTCCTGGTGCGAGCGCACGGCGTTCGAGGCCGCCGACGCGGTCATCGCGGTCAGCGAGGGGATGCGCCGCGACGTGCTGGCCGCCTACCCGGCGGTCGACCCGGACCGGGTCCGGGTGGTGCACAACGGCATCGACACGGCCCAGTACGCCCCGGACCACGGCACGGACGTGGTGGACCGGCTCGGCATCGACCCGGCCCGCCCCAGCGTGGTATACGTGGGGCGGATCACCCGGCAGAAGGGCCTGCCCTACCTGCTGCGCGCGGCGCGCGACCTGCCGGCGGACACCCAGCTGGTGCTGCTCGCCGGGGCCCCCGACACCCCGGACATCGCCGCCGAGGTGGAGGGCCTGGTCGCCGAGCTGCGGGCGAACCGCTCGGGCGTGGTGTGGGTGGCCGAGATGCTGCCCAAGCACGAGGTGATCCAGGTGCTCACCCACGCCACGGTCTTCGTCTGCCCCTCCGTCTACGAGCCGATGGGCATCGTGAACCTGGAGGCGATGGCGTGCGAGACGGCGGTGGTGGCCACCGCCACCGGCGGCATCCCCGAGGTGGTCGCCGACGGCGAGACCGGGCTGCTGGTGCCCATCGCGCAGGCCACCGACGGCAGCGGCCGGCCGCTGGACCCGGACCGCTTCGTGGCCGACCTGGCGGCGGCGATGAACGAGGTGCTGGCCGACCCGGCCCGCACCGCCGACCTCGGCCGGGCCGGGCGCAAGCGCGCCGTCGCCCACTTCTCCTGGGACGCCATCGCCGCCCGCACCCTCGACCTCTACCGCTCGCTGCTGGCGTAACGCCGACCACCGGAGACCCGTGGTGGGTGACGCGGCCACCGTGCTCTACGACCCCGCCGACCCCACCGGGATCGTGCGCGACGTACGCATCGGCGACGACACCGTCATGGCGTGGCTCGGCGTCCTCTTCGCTGTGGCGTGGGGTGTGGGCGGCGGCGTCTTCCTGTGGCGTACCTGGTCGATGTGGCGCGAGAACGCCGAAGACTGGCGCTCCGGACGCCACTTCGCCTGACGGCCAACCGGGCTCAGGTGACGCCGAAGGTGGTTCGTGCAGGGCGTCGGCCGGCGGGCCGCGCGGCCTCAGCCCGTCGGGGTGATCAGATCGAGCCTCGGGAAATAGGTGCGGTAGCGGGCGCCGTCGCGGGTGAGCAGCCGGTACCCACACACCGCGGCGTGCGCCCCGATGTAGAAGTCGGCGATCGGCGATCGCTTGGCCCCTCCCTGGGACCGATATCTGGCGTAGGCCTTCCCGGCCAGGAACCCGGCCGGGTAGGGCAGTTCCTCGCGGAGGAAGTCCGCTGCGGGAAGCGCCTCGTCGAACTCCTCGATGGTGTCGAACCGCACGGAGACCTCGGCGTAGACGATCGGATTGATCACCAGGGCGCCGGTGTCCCGAGCAGCGGCGAGGGCGTCACTCGACCAGCCCGCCCAGTTCGGGTCGTCGGTGAAGATGTCGAGCAACACGTTCGTGTCCACCAGCGTCGTGGCGGAGTCGGCGGGCCGCGGTGCCAGCGCGCGGAGACGCTCACTCCCCACGTAGCAGCTCCATCAGCTCGTCGGTGGACATACCGCTGGTCTGCTTCGCACCGCCGCGCCCGCGCATGTGCCGGACCAGGCGCTGGCCCCTGGTCTCCGCGCCACTCACCCGGACGATCCGCAGCGCACCCCCCTCCTCCACGACGTCGACCTCGTCGCCCTCGTGCAGCCCGTGTCGGGCCCGCAACGCGGCCGGGATCGTGACCTGGCCCTTGCTGTTGAGTTTCATGACGCCCCCCTCTACCACGTAATACAAACGATACGTGTCGGAGGTGGATTCGGGCAGGCTGCGAGACGGGCTCAGGTGACCTGCAGGGCGGCTGCGAGACGGGCCAGGCCGGCGGGAGCGGCGGCGTACCGGGCCACGGTGGCGACGAGGTCGCGCGCCGCCGGCCGGTCGTGCACCTCGCTGTGCGCGGTGCGTTCGGCGTCCAGCAGTGCCCGCCCCGCCCGGACCATGTCGCCGGCGAGCGCGTGTACGCGGGCCACGTCCAGCAGGTACGCCGCCCGGTGCTCGGGCGGCAGCCACCGCCACTGCTCACCGGAGACGAGGCGTTCGTGCCGTACCGTCGCCGTCCGCACGTCACCGACGGCGGCCTCGGCCACCACCCGCGCCGCCTCGACCGACGCCCGGCCGGAGCCGCCGCCGACCGCTGCCGCCGCCTCGGCCTGGTCCAGCAGGGCGGCCACCCGGCGCTCGTCTCCCCGGCCGGCAGCGGCGAGGGCGGCTTGGAGCAGCAACGTCACGCGCAGCGACGGGACACCGTCACCGCCCGGCGGGAGGGCACCCTCGGCCGACCCACGCGGCGGCGGTTCACCATCGACCGACCCAGGCGAGGGCAGGGCACGCTCGGACGGCTCGGACGGGGGCAGGGCCGGCTCGGTCGACTCGGTCGACTCGGTCGACTCGGTCGACTCGGGCGGCGGGAGACGGCGGGCGGCCACGAGCGCCGTCTCCATCGCGGAGCGCCGCCGGCCGACGGCCCGCAGCGCCTGACTCAGCGGTACGGTGGCGACGGCGGCCAGCAGCGCATCGTCCGTGGCCAGCGCCACAGCCGTCCCCCGGTCGGCGGCCAGCCACGCCAACTCCCCCTGGCCGACCTTGACCAGCACCAGAGCGACGAGCCCGTACGCGGACACCAGCAGCTCGTCGGCGACCCGACCGGGGCGGGCGACCCGCGCCTCGCGGGCGGCGTCGAGCAACCCGGGCAGCAGGCCGAGCAGCATCGGGTACCGGGCGTGCCGGTAGCTCTGCCCGGCATGGTCGAGACGGGCCCGCACCTGCGCGACGTCGGGCGGCCGGGACGACGCCTCGACGTGGTAGCGGGCCAGGGCGGCCCGGACCCGCGCCACACCGGCGACGGCGACGTCCGGTTGCCCGATCCGCTCCGCGAGCAGGACCTCCATGTCGATCCGCAGCGCCTCGGCGACCTCCCGCAGGTTGGACATCCGTTCCAGCGGGCGCACCCCGCGCTCGACCTTGTCCACCCAGCTCTTCGACTTGCCGAGGCGGTCGGCGAACTGCTGCTGCGTCATGTTGCGCCGCACCCGCCACTGGGCGATCCGCCGGCCCACCGGCAGGCCGGTCACCGCCGGCCCCTCCCGCTCACCGCAGGATCCCGACCGCGACGAGCACGAGTACGAGCAACGCGACCGTGAGGCCGTAGGCGTACTGGCGACGGGTGAGCGGCGCGCGCTGCGGGCGGGGCGGACAGGGCACCTGATCCCCGTCGGGGTGTCGAGGGCGGGCACCCGGGACGGGGTGCGCCGCCGGCAGCGGCCCGTCAGGCGGACGCTCCTGCATGGTGAGCCTCCTCGCTGGTGAGTGAGGGTCCAGTTCAGGGCGGGGCAGCACGGGGACCACCCCGCCCTGCGGAAGAGGCGCTCCGCTGCTGACGAGAGGACCTCTGGGTCAACTTAGAGTGCAGTGAGTACAGAGTCAACTCTGAGTGCACTGAGTGTCATGTTGGGTGGCATGCTCGATGGGCTGACGAGAGGCGGCCCGCCATGCCCCGACAACCCTTGTACGAGCAGGTCATCGACGACGTGATCCGCTCGATCCGATCCGGCACCCTGCAACCCGGAGACAAGCTGCCGTCCATCGCGGAACTGTGCGAGCAGTACCGCGCCAGCCCGACGCCGATCAGGCTCGCCCTCCGAATCCTGGATGAGCGGGGCTGGATCGAGGTGCACCAGGGCAAGGGCTCGTTCGTGGCGCCCGAACCGCCCGCCTGAACTCCACTCTCCCACCCCCTGGGCATAGCGTTCCGAGTCTCGGGACAGTGGTAGATCTTGGCAGGAAACGGCCCTTGGAGGGGCCATTTCGTACCAAGGTCCAGAGCGGTCGCCACGCCCAATCACCGGGCACCGGCAGTTCGGGTGGAGGGAGCGCGCCGCCCCCCGTACCCGCTTGAGGAAGTCGCCGCCCTTGTTGGCGGCGCAGGGATCGGGGTTGAGTGCCTCCCGCGCGGTCGCCACCCGCGTCGACCCGCAGTCGCGCCGCGGCGGCGATGGCCGTGACATCCGCCCCACCGCCCCCGACCCGCACGCGGCACCTCGCCGACGCCGGCGCCGCACTCCTCGATCGCGCCTGGAGTTGCGCGAGCCAGTCCTTCGCGTCATCGCCCATGTCCTCGTTGCCGGGGTCCGGCCACCACCGGCCGAGGATCCCGGTCGAGGGTCATGACCTGCGGAGAGACCCGGGAGCGATTATTGACGCTTCCCGCCATAAATGATTCACTGGTCGCATGGTCTCGCCCACCCCTCCCGCGCGCCGACGTGGCCGCCCGACCGTGCTCGACCCCGAAGCCGTCGGCACCGCGGCCCTGCGGCTGTGGGCGGAGCACGGCTACGACGCCACCGGCTGGGACGACATCTCCGCGGCCACCGGCATCAGCGCCCGCACCCTGATGCGGCACTTCCCCTCCAAGGCCGCGCTCGCCTGGGTGGGTGTGCCCGCCGCCACCCGGCGACTCACCGAGGCGTTCCGGGCGCTGCCCCTCGACGCCGGGCTGTCGGACGCCCTGCGCACCGCCGTGGTCGCCTCCGTCTCCGACGATGTGCCCGTGCTCAGCGCCGGCGGGTACTGGATGCGGATCGTCGCGGAGGAAGCCGAGCTGGCCGAAGCTTCCGTGCGAGCCTATGCGCCCTGGACCGAGGCCCTCGCCCGCGAGATCGCCCGGCGCCGGCCGGGCGCACCGGAGGCGATCTACCAGGCCATCGCCACCGCCTACCGGGAGGCGGCCCAGGCGGCGCTGTACGACTGGGCCCGCAACGGCGCTGCCGGTTCACCCGCCCGCGCCGTCGACACGGCGCTGCGATGGCTAGACATCCACATCACCGCACCCGAGGACATCCCGTGACGATCCCGGCCCCTGCCCCTACCCCTGCCCCTGACCCGCTCGCCCCCGCCACGCTCGGCCCGGTGCGCCTGCGTAACCGCGTCATCAAGTCCGCCACCTTCGAGGGTGCGACACCGGACGCCCTGGTCACCGACCGGCTGATCGAATACCACACCGCCGTCGGCCGGGGCGGCGTCGGCATGACGACGGTCGCCTACATCGCCGTCGCGCCCGAGGGACGCACCGAACGCGGGCAGCTCCACTGGCGGCCCGAGGCGCTACCCGGGCTACGCCGGCTCACCGAAGCCGTGCACGCCACCGGGGCCAAGGTCAGCGCCCAGATCGGGCACGCCGGGCCGGTGGCGAACTCCCGCTCGAACGGGCTGCCGTCGCTCGCGTCGTCGGCACGGTTCAACCCGCTGGCGATGGGCTTCGACCGCGCCGCGACCCACGACGACATCCGCCGCATCGTGCACGCCCACGGCCGGGCTGCCGCGGCCGCCCGCGACGTCGGCTTCGACGCCGTCGAGGTGCACCTGGGCCACACCTACCTGGCGGGGTCCTTCCTGTCGCCGAAGCTCAACCGCCGCCGCGACGAGTTCGGAGGTTCGCTACGTAACCGTGCCGACTTCCCGCGCCGGATCCTGGCCGCCGTCAGGGAGTCCGTGGGCGACGACGTCGCCGTCATCGCGAAGATGAACATGGCCGACGGCGTACGCGGGGGGTTCGACCTCGACGAGTCGATCCCGTTCGCCCAGATGTTGCAGGCCGACGGGCACCTGGACGCCCTCGAACTCACCGGCGGGTCCTCGCTGCTCAACCCGATGTACCTGTTCCGGGGCGACGTTCCGCTCTCCGCGATGGCCGCGGCCCAGCCGCCGCTGCTGCGGCTCGGCATGAAGCTGTTCGGCCGGTTCCTCTTCCACGACTACCCCTTCGAGCCGCTCTACTTCCGCGACCTCGCGCTCCAGTTCCGCCGTGAGCTGTCGATGCCGCTGATCCTCCTTGGCGGCGTGACCGACCTCGACGGTATGCGGACCGCCATGGATGACGGCTTCGAGTACGTCGCGATGGCCCGCGCGCTGCTGCGGGAGCCCGACCTGATCAACAAGATCCAGCGCGACGGCACCGCCCGATCACAATGCACCCACTGCAACCTCTGCGCCGCCAGCATCTTCACCGGCACCCACTGCCCCCTGGACATCGAGGGCAGCACGGCGCTCGTCAACGCCGGCACTCGGCCCGTCGCCCAGTAGGAGGACGTCCCCATGTCCGTACCCCGGCAACCCCGGTCGACGACCGTCGACCTCATCGTGATCGGCTCCGGCACCGGCCTGGCCGCCGCGCTCAGCGCCCACGAGGCCGGCCTCTCCGTCGTGGTCGTGGAGAAGTCGCGCTGGGTCGGCGGCTCCACCGCACGCTCCGGCGGCGCCTTCTGGATCCCCGCCAACCCGGTGCTGGCCGCCGAAGGCTCCGGCGACACGCCTGAGCGCGGCGCCGCGTACCTCGAGGCCGTGGTGGGCGGCTCCGCGCCCGAGGAGCGCTGGCGCAGCTTTCTCGACCATGGCACCGCCACGATCGAGATGCTCACCCGCACCACCCCGATGCGGTTCCTCTGGGCCCGGGGCTACGCCGACTACCACCCGGAACTGCCCGGCGGCACCGCCGTCGGGCGCAGCTGCGAGTGCCGCCCACTCGACCTGAAGATCCTCGGCGCCGACCGCGCCCGCCTGCGTCCCGCCGTCCTCTCCGCGCCCGTGCCCATGCCGGTCACCGGCGCGGACTACAAGTGGCTCAACCTGATGGCGAAGACACCCGGCCGCGCGCTTCCCCGCATCGTGGCCCGCGTCGCCCAGGGAGTCGGGGGCCTGCTGTTGGGACGCGAGTACGCCGCCGGTGGGCAGGCGATCGCAGCGGGCCTGTTCGCCGGGGTCCGCCGCGCCGGCATCCCGGTCTGGACGGAGACGGCGTTGGAGCGTCTCCTGGTCGAGGGGGACCGGGTCGTCGGGGCCGAGCTGCGCCACGGAGAGACGACCTGCACCGTGCGCGCCGGTCGGGGGGTCGTGCTCGCCACCGGCGGCTTCGACCACGACCTGCCGCTGCGGCACGCCCACCACCACCCCGAGCTGCGGGACTGGAGCCTCGGCGCGGACAGCAACACGGGCGACGGGCTACGCGCCGCCCAGCAGGCGGGTGCCGCCACCGACCTGATGGAGCAGGCCTGGTGGTTCCCCGCCGTCGCGCCGGTGGGCGACGGCACGCCGCAGGTGCTCCTCGCCGAACGGTCCCTGCCCGGCTCGCTCATGGTGGACGGCACTGGCCGCCGGTTCGTCAACGAGTCCAGCGACTACATGACCTTCGGCCAGACGGTGCTCGGCATCGCGCGCGACGGCGGGTCGCTACCGACCATGTGGCTGCTCTTCGACCAGCGGTACCGCAACAGCTACGTGTTCGCCGGGGCGCACTTCCCACGGGCCCCGCTGCCGAAGTCCTGGTACGACGCGGGCGTCGCGCACCGCGCCGACAACCCAGGTGACCTCGCCCGGTCGATGGGCGTCGACGCCGACGCGCTGCGCGCCACCCTGGCGCGGTTCAACCAGCTGGCAGCCGCCGGCATCGACGACGACTTCCAGCGCGGGACCAGCGCCTACGACCGCTACTACGGCGACCCGACGGTGACGCCCAACCCCAACCTGAGGCCCTTGTCCGGCACCCTCCACGCCGTCGAGGTCGTCCTGTCCGACCTGGGCACCTGCGGCGGCATCCGGGCCGACGGCTTCGGCCGGGCGCTGTCCGACGCGGGAACCCCCGTGCCCGGCCTGTACGCGATCGGCAACGCCGCCGCCAACGCCTTCGGCCGCACCTACCCCGGGGCCGGCGCCACCATCGGCCAGGGCCTCGTCTACGGCTACATCGCCGGGCGGCACGCGGCAGGCAAGCTTCCCGCCGCCGACACTCGACCGACCAGCTAGCAATCCGTCGCGATCGTCGAGCCCGGGGACCACGTCGTGTCAGCATCCGACGAGACGGAGCAGCCAGGTCCCACCGGCCGATGGCGAAGTGGAAGGGAACGACATGGGTACGTACGCGGTGACGGGCGCCGCCTCGGGCATGGGCAGGGCCTCGGCCGATCGGCTGCGCGCCGACGGCCACACCGTCATCGGCGTGGACCTGCGCGACGTCGAGGTCGTCGCCGACCTGTCCACCCCGCAGGGACGCGCGGCGGCGGCGGCCGACGTCCTGGAGCGCGCCGGCGGCCGGCTCGACGGCGCGGTCTGCGCCGCCGGGCTCGGCGGCATCCCGGGACGCGACGGCCTCGTGCAGCAGGTCAACTACTTCGGCGTCGTGGACCTGCTGGAGGCGTGGCGGCCCGCGCTGGCCCTCGCCGGCAACAGCAAGGTCGTGGTCTTCGGGTCGAACTCCACCACCCTCACCCCGATGGTCCCCGAAAGCGCTGTGCGAGCCCTGCTCGCCCGCGACGCCGCCAAGGCGCTGCGCGTGGTGGGCCGCTTCCGCAGCCGCTCCGCGCCCTTCGCGTACGCCAGCTCGAAGATGGCCGTGACGCGGTGGGCGCGGCGCAGCGCGATCTCATCGCAGTGGGCCGGTGCCGGCATCCGGGTCAACGTCCTCGCCCCCGGCATCATCGCCACCCCGCTACTCGATGAACAGATCGCCCGCGGCGAGAAGGACGCCGTCGAAGGGCTGGCGGTGCCGATCGGCGGACGCGGCAACCCGAAAGACGTCGGCGACTGGGTGGCATTCATGCTCTCGCCGGCCGCCGACTTCCTCTGCGGCTCGGTGATCTTCCTCGACGGCGGATCCGACGCCTGGTTCCGCACCGACGACTGGCCCGCCTCCACCGGCCCCGCCGGAGTGCTCCGCTACGTGCGGCGGGCCAAGGAATGGCGCAACCGGCACTGACCCGGCCACCCACCGGCTCACGTGGGAATCAGGCGACGCACCGCCGGCCGGGACGGCGGTGGACCGGGCTGTCAGGGCGATGGGGTGCTTGGCCGCGCGCGAAAGGATCTCGCGCAGTAGGTTGAATCGGTGACTGGACGGTTTCCGATCGAAGACGTCTCCCCCGTCGTCTCCTGCGGTCGCTACCCGGCCAAGGCGGTGATCGACGAGCCGGTGCCGGTGTCCGCCCGCGCCTACCGGGAGGGGCACGACGCCCTCGGCTGCAACGTCGCCTGGCGCGGTCCCGACGGGCAGGACCGGCCGTTCACCCGGATGCGTCCCGGCGAACCCGGGCAGGACCGTTGGCACGCCGTGATCCGCCCCGACGCGATCGGCGAGTGGGTCTTCGCCGTCGAGGCGTTCCAGGATCCGTACCTGACCTGGCAGAACGCGGTCACCAAGAAGATCGCCGCCGGGCAGGGGCCGGAGGACCTGGCCAACGATCTCGCCGAGGGCGTACGCGTGCTGAGCGCGGCCGTGGAGCTGGTGCCGGCCGGCGACGCGGGTCGGGTCCGCGCGGCCGTGGCGGCGCTGGGCGATGCCGGCAAGGAGCTGCCCCGGCGGGTCGCCCCGGCGCTCGCGCTGGCCGACCTGCTCTGGGAGCACCCCGTCCGCGAACTGGTCACCACCGGCGACGAGCGCCGCATCTGGGTGGACCGCAAGCGCGCGCTCTTCTCCGCCTGGTACGAGTTCTTCCCCCGCTCCGAGGGCGCCGTCCCGGCCACCGTCGACGCCCCGGCGCGCTCCGGCAACTTCGCGACCGCCGTCGAGCGCCTGCCGGGCGTCGCCGCGATGGGCTTCGACGTGCTCTACCTGCCGCCGATCCACCCGATCGGCCGGGTCAACCGCAAGGGCCGCAACAACTCGCTCGCCGCCGGGCCGGACGACGTCGGCTCACCGTGGGCGATCGGCGCCGCCGAGGGCGGCCACGACGCCATCCACCCCGACCTGGGTACGCCGGAGGACTTCCGGGACTTCGTCGGCGCCGCCGCCGAGCAGGGCATCGAGGTGGCGATGGACCTGGCGTTGCAGTGCGCGCCGGACCACCCGTGGGTGACCGAGCACCCGGAGTGGTTCACCACCCAGGCCGACGGCAGCATCGCGTACGCGGAGAATCCGCCGAAGAAGTACCAGGACATCTACCCGCTGAACTTCGACAACGACCCCGACGGCATCCGGGCGGAGATCCTGCGGGTGGTGCTGCACTGGGTCGGCGAGGGCATCCGGATCTTCCGGGTGGACAACCCGCACACCAAGCCGTTCGACTTCTGGCACTGGCTGATCGCCGAGGTGAAGAAGGTCGACCCGGACGTGCTCTTCCTCGCCGAGGCGTTCACCCGGCCGGCGATCATGCACGGGCTCGGCAAGATCGGGTTCACCCAGTCGTACACGTACTTCACCTGGCGCACCTCGGCCGCCGAGATGCGGGCGTACTGCGAGGAGCTGGTGGCGGCGGCCGACTACATGCGGCCGAACTTCTGGCCCAACACGCCGGACATCCTGCATGAGTCGTTGCAGCACGGCGGCCCGCCGATGTTCAAGATCCGGGCGGTGCTGGCCGCGCTGCTCTCCCCCTCGTGGGGCATGTACGCCGGCTACGAGCTGTTCGAGCACACCGCCCGCCCCGGCGCGGAGGAGTACCTCGACAACGAGAAGTACGAGCTGCGCCCCCGCGCCTGGGCCGACGCGCAGGCGCAGGGCCGTTCCCTCGCCCCGTTCATCGCCGTGCTCAACCGCGTACGCCGGGAGAACCCGGCGCTGCACCACCTGCGCAACCTGCGCTTCCACGACATCGACAACCCGGCACTGCTCTGCTGGTCCAAGCACGACCCGGAGACGGGCAACACGGTGCTCGTGGTCTGCTCGTTCGACCCGCAGGCCGTGCAGTGGGGCAACACCACGCTCGACATGCCCGCGCTCGGGCTCGACTGGCACGACCGGTTCACGGTGCACGACGAGCTGACCGGCACCAGCTACGACTGGGGCCAGCGCAACGCCGTACGCCTCGACCCGTACCTGCAACCGGCGCACGTGCTGACGGTGCGCCGCCCGGCCGCCGATCCCGACGCCGGCCCGGCAGCGGCGACCGGGGCGCCGGACCTGACCGTCGCCGACGTCCCCGACGATCTCTCGGGCGGCACCGCCCCCACCGCTCCCGCCCAGGAGGACGACGCCCGATGGACCAGCTGATCGCCGGCGCCACGCACGACCCGCACGCCATCCTCGGCGCGCATCCGGCCGACGGGCGGACGGTCGTCCGGACGCTGCGCCGGGGCGCCGCCGACGTCGCCGTCGTGGTGGACGGCGTACGGCAGCCCATGCGGCGGGTGCACGACGTCGGGGTGTTCGAGGCGGAGGTGCCGGGCGAGGTGCTCGACTACCGCGTCGAGGTCGACGGCCACCTCCACGACGACCCGTACCGCTACCCGCCCACCGTGGGCGAGCTGGACCTGCACCTGATCGGCGAGGGCCGCCACGAGCGGCTCTGGGAGGCCCTCGGCGCCCGGGTCTTCGACGAGGGCGTGGCGTTCACCGTCTGGGCGCCGAACGCGCGCGGGGTCCGGGTAATCGGCGACTTCGCGGGCTGGGCGCCCGACGACGGCTGGCCGATGCGCTCACTCGGCGGCAGCGGGGTGTGGGAGCTGTTCGTGCCGGGCGTCGGCGCCGGCGTCCGCTACAAGTACCGCGTCCTGGGCGCCGACGGGCAGTGGCGGGACAAGGCCGACCCCATGGCGGCGTACGCGGAGGTGCCGCCGGCCACCGCGTCGGTGGTGCACCGCTCGACGTACGAGTGGGGCGACGCCGACTGGCTGGAGCGGCGCGGCCGTCGGCAGCCGCACCAGGAGCCGATGAGCGTCTACGAGGTGCACCTCGGCTCGTGGCGCCCCGGCCTGAGCTACCGGGAGCTGGCCGAGCAGCTGACCGCGTACGTGACGGGGCTGGGCTTCACCCACGTGGAGTTCCTGCCCGTCATGGAGCACCCGTTCGGTGGATCCTGGGGCTACCAGGTCACCGGCTACTACGCGCCGACGTCCCGCTTCGGCGACCCCGACGAGTTCCGCCACCTCGTCGACGCCCTGCACGCCGCCGGGATCGGCGTCATCCTGGACTGGGTGCCCGCGCACTTCCCCAAGGACGAGTGGGCGCTGGCGCGCTTCGACGGCACCGCCCTCTACGAGCACCCCGACCCGCGCCGGGGCGAGCACCCCGACTGGGGCACGTACGTCTTCGACTTCGGTCGCCCCGAGGTGCGCAACTTCCTGGTCGCCAACGCGCTCTACTGGTGCGAGCAGTTCCACGTCGACGGGCTGCGGGTGGACGCGGTGGCCTCGATGCTCTACCTGGACTACTCCCGGCAGGAGGGGCAGTGGCTGCCCAACCGGTACGGCGGCCGGGAGAATCTGGAGGCCATCGCGTTCACGCAGGAGGTGAACGCGACGGTCTACAAGCACCACGCCGGGGTGGTGCTGATCGCCGAGGAGTCCACCGCCTGGCCGGGGGTCACCCGCGCCACGGCCGACGGCGGGCTCGGCTTCGGGTTCAAGTGGAACATGGGCTGGATGCACGACACCCTGCTCTACACCTCGAAGGACCCGGTCTACCGGCAGCACCACCACCATCAGCTCACGTTCTCCCTGGCGTACGCCTGGAGCGAGAACTACGTGCTGCCGATCAGCCACGACGAGGTGGTGCACGGCAAGGGCTCCCTGGCCGGGAAGATGCCCGGCGACACCTGGCAGCGGCTGGCCAACGTACGCGCCCTGCTGGCGTACATGTGGGCGCACCCGGGCAAGCAGTTGCTCTTCATGGGCTGCGAGCTGGCCGACGACCGGGAGTGGAGCGAGGAGCGGGGCCTCGACTGGTACCTGCTGCACGACCCGGCTCGCGCCGGCGTGCAACGCCTCGTCGGCGACCTGAACCGCGTCTACCGGGACACCCCGGCGCTGTGGGCGCAGGACACCGAGCCGGCCGGCTTCCGCTGGATCGCCGGCGACGACGTCGCCAACAACACGGTCTCGTTCGTCCGGATCGCCCCCGACGGCGCGACCCTGGTCTGCGTGGCGAACTTCTCCGCCCGGCCGCTGGAGGACTACCGGATCGGGCTGCCGGCCGGCGGCACCTGGACGGAGGTGCTCAACACCGACGCCCACCACTACGGCGGCTCGGGGGTGGGCAACCTGGGCGAGGTGCACGCCGAGGACGTGCCGTGGCACGGGATGCCGGCCTCCGCGGCGATGCGGGTGCCGCCGCTCGGCGTCCTCTGGCTGCGCCGCGACCAGACCTGACCGACGCGGGAGATCCTGGCAGGGAGTCCGCCCCCGGAGGGACGCCCGCCTACCAGGATCTCCCGCTGTCGGTGCGGCTCAGAGTCGGGTGATCCGGACGGCGTCGGCGACGACGTACCCCGTCGTGCTCGTCCAGCGGCTGACCCCGACGACCTGGCGCGTCCCCGCTGCGAGGTCGTAGGTGCCCAGCACCTGCCACTGCCCACCGCCGGTGCGCTGGTCGACCTTGGCCGTCACGGTCCCGTTCGCCGTCGCCACCAGGTGCGGCGTGGCGCTGTTGTAGCCGGGGTCGGCCGGGTACCAGACCTCGATCCGGTACGAGCCGGCGGCGGGCAGCGTGGCGGTGAACCAGGCCGGGTCGCTGACCGCCTCGGGGTTCGCGAACCGGTAGTTGGCCCCGTAGCGCGTCGCGAGGTACGACGACGTGCCCCAGGTGCTGGCAGCGGTGAAGCCGCCGGCGGTGGCGTTGTCCACGATCACGCTGAACGTCGCGCCGGTGCCGGTGACGGTCCGCGCGTTGCTGGCCACGCTCTCGTGGTGCAGCCGGTCCAGCGCGGTCACCAGGTAGCGGTACGTCGAGCCGGCCGCGGCGGTGGCGTCGACGAACGTCCCGGTCGTGCCCGAGGCGCGGACCGTGCCGAGCAGGTTCCGGGCGTCGGCCAGGTCGCAGGCGTCGACCGCGCCGTCGCCGGGCAGCCGGTACACCGCGTACGCGGCGGTGCTGCCGGTGGCGCCGCGCTGCCAGGTGAGGGTCACGCCGCCGGTGCCGCGTACCGCCGAGGTGAGGTTCGGTGCGGCGGGCGCGGCACCGCCCACCCCGGCCGGCACCAGCGCGGGCCGGCGGTAGTGGTCGGTCGCCACCCGGGAGACGGCGCCGATTCGGTCGGCGCGGACGTCCTTGGCGCTGAAGTGGATGTCGCCGAGGATCCGGGGGTAGGTGCGGTTCAGCGTCAGGTGGTCGGTCAGCTCGGCCGGGTCCTGCCAGGCGGCGTCCTGCCCGGACGCCCCGGCCCGGTAGGTGGCCTGCCCGACGAACAGCTGCACGTCGGTGCCGGTCACGGTCTCGGACCACCAGCGGACCAGCTCCGCGTAGTCGGCCGCCGTGTGGCCGATGTGCCAGTAGATCTGCGGGGCGATGTAGTCGATCCAGCCCTGCCGCACCCAGCGGCGGGTGTCGGCGTAGATCGCGTCGTACGACTGGAGGCCGGTGGTACGCGAGCCGAGCGGGTCGGTGCCGGCGTTGCGCCAGATGCCGAACGGGCTGACGCCGAGCCGCACCCACGGCTTGACCGCCTGGATCCGGTTGTGCATCTCCTGGACCAGCAGGTTGACGTTGTTGCGCCGCCAGTCGCCGATGTTGCTGAACCCGGCGCCGTACTGGGCGTAGGTCGCGGCGTCGGGGAAGCCCCCGCCGCTGCCCGGGTACGGGTAGAAGTAGTCGTCCCAGTGCACCGCGTCGATGTCGTAGCGGCGGACGGCGTCCATCATGGCGTCCTGCACGAAGGCGCGGACGGCCGGGATGCCGGGGTTGTAGTAGAGCTGACCGTTGTAGGCGACGGCCCAGCCCGCGTTCTTGCGGGCCGGGTGGCTGGCCGCCAGCTTGGTGAGGTCGGTGTGGTTGGCCACCCGGTACGGGTTGAACCAGGCGTGGAACTCCAGGTTGCGGGCGTGCGCCTCGGCGACCATGAAGGCCAGCGGGTCGTAGCCGGGGTTGGTGCCCTGGGTGCCGGTGAGCCACTGCGACCACGGCTCGTACGTCGACGGCCAGAACGCGTCGGCGGTGGGGCGGATCTGCACGACGACCGCGTTCATCCGCCGTTGCTGGGCCAGGTCGAGCCAGCCCCGGTACTCCGCCTGCTGGGCGGCCGGGGTGAGCCCGGTGCGGCTGGGCCAGTCGATGTTGGCCACGCTGGCGATCCACATGCCGCGGAACTGCCGCTTCGGGGTGGCCGGGTCGGTCACGCAGGCCGCCTGGGCGGCGACGGGGACGGTGTCCGGCGTGGCGGGACGGGAGACGGGGGCGGCCGTGGGGACGGCCGCGCCGAGCGCCAGCGCCGCCACCAGCGCCAGCCCGGGAAGGAATCGACCATAGTCTCTACGCACGAAAAGATGTTCAACGTTGTCGCGCAGTTTCGCAAGTATTCTTCACATGATTCACCGACCGGGGTCACTGGATGACCGACGGTGAGAGGCCAACCGGACGCGGGCCGGCCGGGACGGGGCGGGGCGACGGGCGGCAGTGCCTGAGACCGGCCGCCCACTGCCGCCCTTCCCACCGCCGCGGGCCTCAGGAGGCCGGAGACCCCCTCAGGCGCCTGCGCTCGACAGCGCTCGTCGCCGTCACCACGCTCAGCGACGGCACGTCCTTCGCGACGACGGCGCCCGCGCCGACGACCGAGCCGCGGCCGATCGTCACGCCGGGAGTGATCGTGGCCGCGGCGCCGATCCACACGTCGTCCTCTATGACGATGGGCGCGTGGGTGATGAAGTCGTACCGTTCGGCGGGCTCGACCGGGTGCCCGGACGTGCTCAGGGTCACCCGGGGACCGATCATGACGCGGTCACCGATGGTGATTCCCCCGTAGTCGAGGAAGAAGCATCCCTGATTGATGAACACCCGCTCTCCGAACGACGCTCCAAGCCCGTAGTCGCAGTAGAACGGGGGCAGGATGGACAGCGAGTCGGGGACCGGCCCACCGAAGATCTCGGTCAGCACCGTCCGGCGCGCGTCGAGGTCGTCGAACGGCAGCGCGTTGAGGCGCGCGGTCAGGTTCATGACGAGCCGTACGCGCTCCGCGAAGGCTCGTGTCTCCGGCGTCCTGGTCCGTAGGCGTCGCTCGTTGCGCACGAGGCGATGCTGGCACAGCGGGCCAGCCACCCGGTGACGACCCCGGCCGGGAACGCGTCACCGCTCGACGCCGTCGGCGCTGGTCGGCGGACGACTCGACGCGGCGTGGGGGCACTATCGTTCTGGCGTGCACATCCGTTTCGACGTCCCCGCCGATTCCGCCTACCCGGGCCGGGTCGCTGCCGCACTCAGCAGCGTGCGGCTGCGCAAGTTCGGTTACATCGGCGCCGTGCTGGTGGCGGTCGGGGTGATCGGTTTCGCCGTCTCGCGGGGGTTCGCGTGGGGCGAGAAGATCTCGCCGCTGTCCCTGACGCTGGTCCTGGGCGGCCTGCTGTCGATGCTGTACTCGCCGTGGGTGCGGCTACGCGCCCGGCGCCGCTCCGGGCGCTACGCCGTCGAGGGCGCCTACGACATCACCGACGACAACATCATGATGCGTAGCGGCTCGGAGTCCGGCGGCATCGCCTGGGACGGGGTGACCCAGGTGAGGGACACCCCCGAGTTCTGGATCGTGTACGTCGGCCGGATGCCGGCGACCGTGATCCCACGCCACCTGATGTCCCCCGAGGACGCCGAGACGCTGCGCGCCCACATGGCCGAACGCGGGCTGCTCCAGCCCCGGTGAACCCCGCCTGGCGTCAGACCAGGCCGGCGTCGCGCAGCAGCTTCCACAGGCCCGCGCCGTCGGGCGCGGAGAGCCACTTCTGCCCCACCGGCCCCGCCGAGGACTCGCCGGGCGCAGCCGGCAGGCCACCGGCCAGCACCGCCTGCGTCGGCGACAGCCGGCGGATCGCCACCCCGGCCACGTTCTGCGGGTGGGCGGCGGCGAACTCGCGGTAGATCTCCTGGTCGTGCTGCCCGTCGTCGCCGACCAGCAGCCACTTCACGTCGGGGAACTCCCGCGCCAGCCGGGCCAGGGTGACCCGCTTGTGCTCCCGGCCGCTGCGGAACCAGCGGTCGGCCGTCGGCCCCCAGTCGGTCAGCAGCAGCGGCCCGGCCGGGTAGAGGTGCCGGGACAGGAACCGGGTCAGTGTCGGCGCCACGTTCCAGGCGCCGGTGGAGAGGTAGAAGACCGGGGCGCCGGGGTGGGCGGTGACCAGCCGCTCGTAGAGCACCGCCATGCCGGGCACGGCGGTGCGGGCGTGCTCGTCGAGGACGAACGTGTTCCAGGCGGCGAGCAGCGGGCGGGGCAGCGCGGTGACCATGACCGTGTCGTCGATGTCGGAGAGGATGCCGAAGCGCACCTCCGGGTCGAGGATGCGCACCGGCGCCTCGACCGGCTCGGCGTCCGGCATGCTGATCCGCACCGAGCCCCAGCCGGGCGGCAGGTCCGCCTCGACCACGGCGTCGACGAACCCGCTGCGGTCGGCCTGCGCCTCGTGCCGTTCCCCGCCGGCCTCGATGGTGACCGTGACGTGCTTGGCCGGGAGCGTGGTGAAGCTGCGCCACCCGCGTACCTTCTCCAGCCGGCCCCGCTGGCGGGTGTCCGGCCGGCCCAGCAGCACCCGGCACATCACCCGCACCCAGCCGGGCGCGCCGTAGCCGGTGTACGCGATGATGTTCGTCCGCCAGCCGGTGCGCCGCAGCCGGCGCTCGACCAGCGAGTGGACGGCGTCCTCGATCCGCGCGGCCCGGTGCAGGGTGGGTACGGCCAACTGGCCGGCGGCAGTGGGTGGCACGCCAGCAACCCTGCCACAACCTGGCCACCTCGGCCACGCGAGGCGATCTTCCCGGCCGCTGGCTGCGCCGATCCGCCCCGCCCGGCCCCGGCGGCGTGAAACACTCCGGTCGGGACGACGACGGGGGCGTTGGTCGTGTCGCAACCTGTGCGCAAGCCGTGGCGGTGGCGGGGGCGGTGGCAGCTCGACCGGCCGGCGCTCGTCGCACTGCTGCTCGGGCTGGCCGGGGTCGGCTACCGGCTGGTCCTGACCCTGCACACGGTGCCCGTCTCCAACAGCGACGAGGCGACGTTCGGGCTGGCCGCGCTGCACATCGCGCAGGGCCGCGGGCTGCCCGTCTTCCTCTACGGGCAGCGCTACATGGGGGTGTTGGAGTCCTACCTGGCCGCGCCGCTGGTCGCGGTGGCCGGGCCGAGCTGGCCGCTGCTGCGCCTGCCGCTGCTGCTGCTCTACGCCCTTTTCCTGTGGCTGATGTACCGGCTGACCCGGCGGATCTGCTCGCCCTGGTTCGCCACGGGGGTCGTCGGGCTGCTGGCGCTCGGCGGGGAACGGGTGGTCCGGGACCAGCTCACCGTGGTCGGCGGCCGTCCCGAGGTCAAGGTCGCGGTGCTGCTGATGCTGCTGGTCACGGTGGGACTCGCCCGGGGGACGGTACGGCACCGCCGGCTGGCCGTCGGGCTCTTCGGCCTGCTCGCCGGGGTCTCCGTCTGGTCGGACTGGCTGATCCTGCCCTACCTGGCGGTGGCCGCGCTGGCGCTGGTGTGGGTGGCCCGCCGGGAACTGCTCGGCGTGGCCGGGGTGCTGCTCCTGGCCGGGTTCGTCGTCGGGATCGCACCGATGATCCGGGACAACCTCCTCGCCCCGCCGGGCGAGGACTCGCTGTCGGTGTTCCGGGAGATCAGCACCCGGGCCGGGCCGACGCCGCCGTGGTCGCGGCGGCTCGACGGCGGGCTGCTGGAAGGGGTGCCGCTCGCCACCGGCCTCTGCCCCGTGGACGGCTGCGCGCGCTGGCAGGGGTGGTTCGGGCTGCTCTACCCGGTGCTGCTGGCGGTCGCCGCCGGGTTCGCCGTCCTCGCGTACCGCCGGGCCGCGGGTGCGTCGCGCGGCGGGCGGGTCGCCCCGGTGGTGCACCTCGCGCTGGTCGTCGGCGCGGCGCTGACCCTGCTGTCGTACGTGCGCAGCCCGCTGGCCGCCACCAGCCCGCTGGACAACGCCCGGTACCTGTCGGTGCTGCAACTCTCCCTGCCGGCGGTGCTCTGGCCGCTCTGGGTGGCGGCGGTCGCCTGCTGGCGGGGCACGGTCGGGGCGCTCGGCCGGCTGGCCGGGGCGCTGGCCACCGCCGCGCTCGCCGCGCTGGCCGCGACCATGCTGGTGGTCACCGTGCTGTTCGCCGGCGCCGGCGTCGCGGCGTCCCGCGTCGAGGAGCGGCAGGCCCGCGAGCTGGCCGACCGGCTGCGCGCCAGCGGCCCCCGCGAGGTGTACGGGGACTACTGGACCTGCAACCGGCTGATCTTCAACACGGCCGAGGGGGTGGTGTGCGCGGTGCTCGACGGCGAGCTCACCCCCGGGCAGAACCGCTACCGGCCGTACTGGCGGCAGGTGGGACGAGCCGACCGGCCCGGGTACGTGCTGGAGGCAGGATCGGCGGCGGAGCGGCGGCTGCGCGGTCTGTTGGGCGACCGGGCCGACGCCGCGCTGGTGGCCGAGGTGGGCGGGTATCGCGTGTACCACCCGCAGACGCCGGTACGACCGTGGCGGTAGGACCGGCCCGTACGCTGGCCGCACCGGTGCGCGCACGCCGCGCCGGACGAGGAGTCCACCGATGCTCATCCTGTTGCCGCCCTCCGAGGGAAAGGCCGACGCCGGCACCGGCCGGCGGCTGGACCTCGCCCGGCTCTCCCTGCCGGAGCTGACCGGCGCCCGGGAGGAGGTGCTGACGGCGCTGGTCGCGCTCTGCGCCGACGGCGACGAGGAGGCGGCCCGGGCGGCGCTGGGGCTCAGCGAGGGCCAACGCGGCGAGCTGCGCCGCAACGCCCGGCTGCGGGCGGCGGCCACCGCGCCCGCCGGCCGCGTCTACACCGGGGTGCTCTACGAGGCGCTCGACCTCGCCACGCTGCCGGCGACCGCGCAGCGGGCGGCCCGCCGGTCGGTGCTGATCAGCTCGGGACTCTGGGGCGCGGTACGCCTCACCGACCGCATCCCGCCCTACCGGTGCCCGATCGGGGCGCGGCTGCCGGGGCCCGGCGCGCTGTCGGCGTACTGGCGGCGGGCGCTCGCGCCCGCGATGGCCGAGGCGGCCGGCGACGGGCCCGTGCTCGACCTGCGCTCCGGCGCGTACGCGGCCACCTGGGCGCCGCGCGGCGAGGTGGCCGAGCGCACGGTGACCGTCCGGGTGCTGCACGAGCGGGAGGTCGACGGCGTGCCCGTCCAGACGGTGGTGAGCCACTTCAACAAGGCGACCAAGGGACGGCTGGTCCGTGACCTGCTGACCGCGGGTGCCCGGCCGCGTACGGTCGACGGGCTGCTGACCGCGTTGCGCGACCTGAAGTACCAGGTGCGGGAGCAGCCCGGCCCGCCGAACCGGTCACGCCAGGTCGACGTGATCGTCACCGAGCTGTAAATCAGTCGCAAGATTTCCTCAAGGCTGGGGCCGATCGGTTTCCCCGTCGGCGTCGAGGGACCACGGTAGGAGGGACCCCGACGCCGACAAGGAGTGCCTGAGTTGGCTCTTGAACAGATCGTGCTCGATCGGCCGCGCCTGCCCTCGAGCCCGCCGCCGCTGGACTGGTCGACCCTGGCCGACGCGTTCGAGGCCGCCTGCCTGCTGCGCTGCACGCCCCCGCCGACGGTCGCCGGCACCCGTCGGCCGGTGGCGGAGCACCGCCCCCCGTCCGTGGAGTTCAACCGGGAGGAGGCGGCGCACCGGATGGGGCAGCTGCTCGGCCGGCTGGACGTCCCCATCGAGCACGAGGTGACCGTCGGCGGTCTGCGCCGCCGCTACGAGCTGCACCGGCTCTCCGTGCCACGCCAGCACCGGCCCGCGTACGCGCGGGTGCTGGAGGCCGGCTGGCGGCAGGGCCGGCGCGAACTGCTGGGCGGGCCGGTCCCGGGCGCGTCGACCGTACGGCGGGCGTGGCGGCCCCGGCTGGCCGCGGCGGCCTGGCGGGCGGCCCTGCTCGCCGGGGGTCGCCACGTCCGCCGGCACATCCTCGGCGTCCGCATCACCGACCGGGAGCTGGCCGCCGTCCTGGTGCGCGGGGCCGCCCTGCTGGACGTTCCGGCGCTGCTGCGCCCCGGCACCGGGTGTTACCTGGTGTGTGTCGCCGACGGCCCGCACCGCGAGCGGATCCTGCACCGCACGGCGCTGGATCCCGTTTCCGCCCGGTCCTGACCGCCCGGCGGGCACGGTCCGCGCGACACGCGGCACATCGACGGCCACCGTGGGGGCACCGTCCGGTGCCTGCCCGAGCGGTGGACGGAGGGTTGCGGCCACGGCCCGCACGGCGCAGAGTGCAGCGCGTGAGTACCACCAGGTTCCGCCGTGCCCGCCTGCGCCCGCTCCGCCCGCCGGCGCTGTTGGCGCTGCTGCTGCTGGTCACGTCGCCCGGCCTGGTCGGCTGCCGGAACGCCCCCGATCCACCGGTGCAGATCCGGATCGCGACCGGCAGCCCGACGGCCGTCTACCACGCCTTCGGGCAGTCGCTGGCCGCCCTGCTCAACCGGGAGCTGCCGGACGTCCGGGCCAGTGTGGTGGTGACCGCCGCGTCGGCGGAGAACGTCCAGCTGGTCGGTGCCGGCAAGGCCGAGCTGGGCTTCACCCAGGCCGACGTGCTGCCGGCGGCGCCCGCGGCGCACCCGTCCGTGGTCGCGGTCGCCCGGGTCTACGACGACCTGCTGCACCTGATCACGACCGCCGGTGGTTCCATCCGCACCCTGGCCGACCTGCGCGGCCGGCGGGTGTCCGTGGGGGCGCCCGGGTCCGGCACCGAGATCACCGCCGTCCGGCTGCTTGAGGTGGCGCGGCTGGGCGGTGACCGGGTGCACCAGGAGCGGCTCGGCCTCGACGACTCGGTCGCGGCGCTGCGGGCCGGCACGATCGACGCCTTCTTCTTCTCCGGCGGGCTGCCGGTCCGGGCGGTGGAGCAGCTCACCGACGTCAGCGCGACGCGGATCGTCGACCTCGGCGAATGGACCGGGCCGCTGCGCGAGAGCAACCCGGAGGTCTACGTCTCCCGGGACATCCCCCGCTCCGTCTACGGCACGGACCCGGTGACCACGGTGGCCAACCCGAACTTCCTGATCGTCCGGGCCGACCTGCCGGCGCCGCTGATCCGGGAGGTGACCCGGCTGCTCATGGAGCGCCGCCAGGAGTTGGCCGCCGCGCATCCGGCCGCCGGGCGGATGAGTCCCCGGTCGGCGATCGCCACCGCCCCGTTGCCGTTGCACCCGGGCGCCGCCGACTGGTACCGCGCCGCCAAACCCTGACCGCAGGTCTCCGGCGTCACCGGCCGGCGTCCCGCCCGGCCCTCAACTCGCCGAAGTGGAGTCGCCGGAACCGACGTCGGCGAGAGCCGGGTCGCCGGGAGCGGGGGCTCCGGGAGCCGGATCGGCGCGGTCCGGGCCGTCGGCACCGGGGTCGGCGGGAGCGGCGTCGGCGGGAGCGGGGAACCAGAGGCCCGCGACGAGGCCGCGCGGCTCGCCCCCGTGCATGGTGAGCCGCCCGTCCGAGGCGTCCACCAGCACGGCGACGATGGTGAGGCCCAGGCCGGCCCCGTCGACGTTCTGCACCTCCGGCGCCCGCCAGAACCGCTCGGTCGCCTGCCCGAGCTGGCTCGCCGTCATGCCCGGGCCGGTGTCGCGGACCTCCAGCGCGATCCCGTCGTCGTGACGCCGGACGGTCACCGTCACCACCCCACCGGCGTCGCTGAACTTCACCGCGTTGTCGATCAGCGCGTCGAGTGCCTGGTCGATGGCGGTGGGCACGGTCCGCGCGTACGCCGGGGCGGCCTCGGTCACGAGCCGGAGAGTGATCCGGTGGTGCCGGGCGAGCGGCTCCCAGGCGGCGACCCGGGACATGGCGACGGCCGCCGCGTCGACGGTGACCCGCTGGTTCTCCCGCCGCTCGGCGCGGGCCAGGGTCAGCAACGCGTCCAGCACGAGGGCCAGCCGGTCGGTCTCCTCCAGGGCCAGCTGGTGCTCGGCCCGCCCGTCGGCGTCGGTCAGGCTCGGTCCCAGCTCCTCCACCCGCAGCCGCAGCGCGGTCAGCGGATTGCGCAGCTGGTGGCTGGCGTGCGCGACGAACGCCCGCTGCCGGTCCATCACGTCGGAGACGACGTCGGCCATGTGGTTGAAGCTCGTCGCCAGGCGGCGCAGCTCCGGCGGGCCGAGGCGGTGCTGCACCCGCGCGCCACGGTCCCCCTCGGCGATCTCGTGGGTGACCGCGTCCAGCTCGGTGACCGGGCGCAGCACCCAGCCGGCCAGCCCGAACGCGGTCAGCACGCAGGCCAGTACGGCGAGCAGGCCCGTGCCGGCCAGCACCAGCCACCACACGGTCACGGTCCGCCGGACCGAATCCGCGGGGGTGGTGATGACCACCGCGCCGAGCACCTCGCCGCCGTCGTTGATGGGCACCGCCACCACGATCGGCCCGTCGACCCACGGCCAGACCGAGTCCGGCCCGCTGGCCTGCTGGCCGGAGAGCGCCATGTCCAACGCCTCCCGGGAGCCCGGGGCCAGGCGCCAGGTCCCGGAGGCCGCCACCGTCCCCCGCTCACGGTCGACCACCGCCGCGCCGATGCCGTACAGGGCGTCGTAGCTGCGCAGCTCGTTGGCGAGCGGGCCGGGGGGACCGCCGCGCAGCGCCGGGCCGGCCAGCGAGGCGAACCGGGTGGCGTCGGCGAGCCGGTCGGCGCGTACCCGGTCGGTCTCGCGGGTGGCCAGGGTGATCGCCAGCGGGGTCTCCAGCGCCATCAGGACCAGCACCATCAGCAGCAGGTAACTGATCACCAACCGACGTCGCACGGCGTCCCTCTCACTCGCCGCGCAGCCGGTAGCCGACCCCGCGTACGGTCTCCACCAGACCGGAGTCGCCCAGCTTGCCACGCAGCGATCCGACGTGCACCTCGACCATGTGCCCGTCTCCCCAGGTGGTACCCCAGGCGTCGAGCAGGATCCGCTCCCGGGCGACCGCCACGCCGGGCTGCCGGGCCAGGGAGAGCAGGACGTCGAACTCCTTGCGGGTCAGCGCCACCGGCCGGCCGTCGACGGTGACCGTCCGCGCGGTCACGTCGACGCGTACGGGCCCCACCTCGATCAGGCTGCGCTCCGGCGCCGTGTGCGCCGCCCGGCGCAGCACCGCCTCGATGCGCGCCTGGAGCTCGGTCATCGAGAAGGGCTTGACCACGTAGTCGTCCGCGCCGAGCCGCAGGCCGAGCACCCGGTCGCGTTCCTCGCCACGGGCGGTCACCGCGATGATGCCGAGCTGGCTGCTGCGCCGCCGCAGCTCCCGGCACAGGTCGGTGCCGTCCCCGTCGGGCAGGGTCAGGTCCAGCAGCACCAGATCGCAGGGGGCGGCGCTGAGGGCGGCGGCGACCGTCGCGGCGTGCTCCACGTCGTACCCCCGCCGGGTGAGGGCGGAGGAGAGCGCGGCGGCCACCCGGCGGTCGTCCTCGACCAGCAGGATGCGCACCCTGGCCCCCCGTTCGTCGTGTGTCGACCAGAATCGTGGCAGAAGTACGCCCGCAGCGGGAGGCCCGTCCCGCGCCGACCGGCCGTCACCGCGCGTAGGCTGCCGGAGTGATCTACAAGCTGCTCGCCACCGTCGAGTGGGACGACGCGCTGGCCGCCGGCCACTTCGACGGCACGGCGATGGACCGGCAGTCCGGGTTCGTCCACCTCTCCGGCGCCGACCAGGTGGTCGAGACGGCCCGGCGGTACTTCGCCGGCGCCACCGGGCTGACCCTGCTGACTGTGGACCCGCAGCGGCTGGGCGACGCGCTGCGCTGGGAACCGTCGCGCGACGGGGCGCTCTTCCCGCACCTGTACGGGCCGCTGCCGGTGCCGGCCGTGGTGGCCGCCCACGCGCTGCCGGCGGACGTGCCGGCCGCCGACGCGGTGGCGGCGTTGCTCGACTGAGCGGCTGGCTATGCTACCCGCCGAGCCCATCCCTCCCCGAACCGAACGAGTTGACACATGACTGACAGCAGTTCCACGCCCGCCTCCGTCTTCGTCCACCCGACGGCCGACGTCGAGGAGGGTGCCCGCGTCGGCGACGGCACCAAGGTCTGGCACCTGGCCCACGTCCGGTCCTCGGCGCAGATCGGCGCCGGCTGCGTCATCGGCCGCAACGTGTACGTCGACGCCGGCGTGACGGTCGGTGACCTGGTCAAGATCCAGAACAACGTCTCGGTCTACCAGGGCGTCACCATCGAGGACGAGGTCTTCGTCGGCCCGTGTGCGGTCTTCACCAACGACTTCCGGCCCCGGGCGCAGAATCCGGACTGGACGATCACCCCGACCCTGGTCCGCCGGGGGGCCTCGATCGGCGCCAACGCCACCCTGGTCTGCGGCATCGAGGTCGGCGAGTACGCGATGATCGCCGCCGGTTCCGTGGTGACCCGGGACGTGGCGCCGTACCAGCTCGTCGCCGGCAACCCGGCGCGCCCGAAGGGCTGGGTCGACGAGCGCGGCGAGGTCGTCTCGCGGGACGTCGACAACCCGCCGCAGCGGGGCTGAACGCACGCGGGGGCGGCGCCCGGCACCGACCGGACACCGCCCCCGCCCCGACGCCTCAGCCGCAGAGCCGGTCGATCTCCGCCCGGAACCGGTCCATCGGGTTCGGCTCGTCCGGGCCCAGCAGGTACGTCTTCAGCTCCCGACGTGCCTCGGTCATCGGGTCGCCACCGGCCCGGGTGACCGCGACGATCTTCGCCAGCTCGCCGCAGTCGACACCGAGCAGGTACGCGGCCCGGGCGGTCGGGTACCGGTGGCGGAACTCGTCCTCGGGCAGCCCGGCCGGGTTGGCCACGACGTACGGCCGCTGGCTCTGCATGAAGTCCGAGACCACGCTGGAGATGTCGCTGACCAGCAGGTCGGTCTGGTTGAAGCAGTCGAACAGCCCCGGCGCGCGGCCGGTGACCACGAGGTGCGCGTCGCCGGTCAGCGAGGTCGCGTCGGTGTGCCCGCCGGCGGCGCGGATCCGGCGGACGATCCGGTCGTTGGCCGCCCGCGCCTTGGCCGACCGGCTGCCGGTGAGCGGGTGCGGCTTGTAGATCACCCGCACCCCGGGGGTGGCCAGCAGACCGGCGACGATCCGCTCGCCCATCAGCACCACGGAGGTGTGGTAGACCTCCTCCTCCAGCCAGCCCTCCCAGGTCGGGGCGTACAGCACGGTGAACGGCCGGCCGGTGGCCTCGGCGCCGAAGGTGTGCACGCCGGCCAGCTGCGGCCGGCCGACCTCGACGATGTCGCGGTCGAGCACGCCGACGCCGCTCAGGGCGTAGCGTTCCCGCCCCGCCGGACCGGCCACCCAGACCTCGTCGTACACCTTGCTGTAGGGGTTGACGCTGGCCTGCTTGTCGCTGTCGCCGTGGCCGACGAAGACGTGCTTCACGCCCGGCTCGCGCAGCAGGTGGATGTTGGCGCCCACGTTCGCCACGTAGAGGGCGGCCCGGAGGCTGCCCAGTTCGAGGTTCATGAAGTCGGTGCCGGCGGGTACGCAGATCACCGGCAGGCGGGTGTCGGCGAGCGCCCGGAACGCCTCCTCCTGGCGCATCAGCACCACGGCCCGGCGGCCGGTCGCCTCGACCGGGGCGAGCCACATGTTGGCCTGGTAGACGTCCTTGACCGGGCCGGCGAAGTAGAGCGCGAGGTCCGGCTGCTCCCGGGCCAGCCAGCTCTGCACCACCGGCAGCGCCGAGGTGGCCCGGCCACGCCCGCGCAGCCAGGTCAGCGCGAGCACGGCGGCGACGACCGCGCCCGCCAGCAGGGTGAGCGCCGCGGTGAGCACCACCGGCATCACCTCGTCGATCAGCGCGGCGACCACGGCCGCGGGCACCAGCAGCAGGTTGAGCAGGGGCAGCCGGTCGCCCTCGACGGCGACGGCCCAGGCCGGCGGTCGCGGCGCCCCGGAGGACCGCTTGAGGTCGATGTTGCGGACGAAGGCGACGGCGCCGCGGCGCTCGCCGAGCCGCGCCAGCACCCCCGTGCCGAGGGCGAGCGCCAGCAGCGCCGCGGGCAGCAGCAGGACCAGGACCAGGCCCGTCGGGCCGGGACGGACCACCGTGACGATCAGCAGGACGACCGCCAGGTCCCGGGCCAGGTGCCGGTAGAGCTGCCCGACACCGGCCTTCTCCAGCAGCTCCGCGCCGGCCGGGCGGCGCAGCAGGGTGAGTTCACCGGCGGCGACGGCCAGGCCGGCGACCGCGAAGGGGATCGTCCAGCCGAGGGCCCCGGCCAGCACCATGACGGCGTACGACAGCAGTAGCGCGCCGATGAGTCCGACGTCCGGCTGCCTGCGCAGTTTGCTGAACAAAGACACACTCCCCTATCGATCACCGGCGAATCCGGGCAGGTGCGACCTTAACGTGGCATGTCCTTCGAGTATTGCCGGGGTGTCGCGCAGCCCACAGTCAGGCGGCGGGCGGCGCGTTCAGCCACGGGAGCCGTACCGCCCGACGCGACGGGGCCCCGGCCGTTGTCGACCGGAGCCCCGTGACACGCGACGGCGGGTCAGCCGCCGATGACCACCCGCCGCACGCCGGTCCAGCGGGCCGGGTCGGTGACCCGCCGGCCGTCCACCAGGACGGTCACGCCGGGCAGGTCGGCCGGGCTGAGGGTGCGGTACTCCGCGTGGTCCGCCTGCACCACGGCCGCGCCGAGCGGCTCACCGTCGTACGGCGGCAGGCCGTGCGCGGCGAGTTCCTCGGCCGTGTACATCGGGTCCGAGACGTAGGGCCGGGCGCCCCGCCGCCGCAGCGCCTCCACCGTCGGGAAGACACCGGAGAAGGCGGTCTCCTTGACCCCGCCCCGGTAGGCGGCGCCCAGCACCAGCACCCCGACGTCGGTCAGGTCGCCGTACGCGGCGGCGAGCAGGTCCACCGCGTACTCCGGCATGGCCGCGTTGGCCTCCCGGGCGGAGCGGACGACGGTGGCCGCCGGGTCGTTCCACAGGTACATCCGGGGGTAGATCGGGATGCAGTGCCCGCCGACGGCGATGCCCGGCTGGTGGATGTGGCTGTACGGCTGGGTGTTGCACGCCGCGATGACCTTGGTGACGTCCACGCCGACGGTGTCGGCGAACCGGGCGAACTGGTTGGCCAGCCCGATGTTGACGTCCCGGTAGGTCGTCTCGGCCAGCTTGGCCAGCTCGGACGCCTCGGCGGAGCCGAGGTCCCAGACGCCGTTGGGACGGTCGAGGTCGGGCCGCTCGTCGAAGTCCAGCACCGCCTCGTAGAAGCGCACGCCGTGCGCCGCCGACGCCTCGTCGATGCCGCCGACGAGCTTCGGGTAGCGGCGCAGGTCGGCGAAGACCCGGCCGGTGAGCACCCGCTCGGGGCTGAACACCAGGTGGAAGTCCTTGCCCGCGGTCAGCCCCGAGCCCTGCTCGAGCATCGGCGCCCAGCGGTTGCGGGTGGTGCCGACCGGCAGCGTGGTCTCGTAGCTGACCAGGGTGCCCGGCTTGAGCCCGGCGGCGATGGCGCGGGTCGCGTCGTCCATCCAGCCGAAGTCCGGCACGCCCTCGGCGTCCACGAAGAGCGGCACGACCACCACGACCGCCTCCGACTCGGCGACCGCGGCGGCGGTGTCGGTGGTGGCGCTCAGCAGCCCGGCGGCGACGGTCTCCTTGAGCTTGACGTCCAGGTCGGTCTCCCCCGGGAAGGGCACCGCCCCGTCGTTGACCAGCCCGACGACCCGCTCGGAGACGTCGGCACCGATCACCCGGTGGCCCTTCGTGGCGAACTGCACGGCGAGCGGCAGTCCGATCTTCCCGAGCGCGACGACGCAGATGTTCATGGAAACTACTTTCCTCCTAGTGGAAGCCTGCGCCGCAGGCGGGCCACCACCCGGCGCAGCGTCACCGGCGAGACGGCGATCACCAGGTGGCCCTTGTGGTTCGTGGTCGTGGTGAAGACGTACAGCTGTCCGCCCTGTCGGTGGAGCACCCGCTGCCGCACCGGCGGACGTGGCCCGCGCAGCGGGGTGGAACCGCTGTTCCCGGCCACCACGGCGGTGACCCGGACGGTCCGGGTCCGCCCGCCCGACGGCAGGCCCGCGAGCAGGTCCGCGGCCCGGAACGAGACCCGGACGGTCGTGCCCAGCGGATCTTCCGTCAGGCCGGTGACCGTGCCGTCGGCCGAACCCACCTTGAAGGTGAGGCCGCCGTCGGCGAGCTCGGCCAGCTCCGGCCACGGGCTGCGCGCGGCGACCGTCAACGTCCTCTCCCCGCCCCGGTCGGGAGACCAGGTCGCGGAGACCGCCTCCAGCCGGGCGAGCCACCTGGCCTCGGACCGGCTGACCTCGAACCACTCCTCCGACAGGGCGGAACGGGGGTCACCGAAGCCAGGGTACAGGGCGTACCAGCGCTCGTCCTGCACCACCGTGGGCGGCAGACCCTCCTCGGCGTCCTGCCTGATCACCGCGCGCAGGTCGGCGAGCGACCCGAGCCAGGCGGCGCCGATGCGGACCCGGGCGGTGACGCCCAGCTGGTCCCGGATCCGGTCGGTGAGGTGCTTGCGGGCCAGGTTCGCCACCCCCGCGCGGACCTGCTCCTGGACGTCGGGCTCCAGCGTGAGGAAGTCGTCCTGGAGCAGCTTGGCGATCTCCCAGGTGAAGTGCCGGTACAGGATCGCGTCGCGGCGCTCGCCGGGCTCGATCAGCTCCGCCACCACGTCGACGATGCGCTCGACGCCCCGCAGCCGCGCGAGGTGGTTGCTGCGGTAGGTGATGTTGCCGGCGTTCAGCCGCTTGACCGCGTAGTAGTAGTCGTAGTCGGCGAGCACCGAGATCCGCCCGGCCCGTAGGCAGGCCTCCAGGGTGAACGGCTGGTCGCTGCCGACCGGCATGTCCTCCGGGAAGCGCAGCGCGTGCTTCTCGATCAGGTCGCGCCGGAACAGCTTGGTGTTCGACAGTGCGAACGGCAGCGCGGAGGCGAAGAGGTCCACCTCGGCCCGGGTGCTCTCGAAGATCGCCTGGTGGACGTAGCGCTCGTTGACCCCGACCATCCGGCCCAGCAGCACGTCGGAGCCCCACTCGTCGGCCGCGGCCACCATCCGGGCCAGCGCCTCCGGCCCGAGGTGGTCGTCGGCGCCGATGAACAGGACGTAGCGGCCGGTGGCGTGGTCGAGCGCGCGGTTGCTGGGGGCCGCGGGGCCGCCCGAGTTCGCCTGGTGCAGCACCTTCACGGTGCCCGGGTACGCCGCCGCGAAGCGGTCGAGCTCCGCGCCGCTGCCGTCGGTGGAGCCGTCGTCGACCGCGACGACCTCCAGCCGGTCCAGCCCGATGGTCTGCTCCACGAGGGAGGTCAGGCACCGGGTCAGGTCCGGCATCGTGTTGTAGACGGCGGTCACCACCGTCACGTCGGGCGTGCTCACGCGCCGACCCGCAGGGCCGGTGGTTCCGCGCCCGGCGTGGTGTCGTCACCGCCGGCACCGGAACCGGCGGGCAGCAGTCGGGAGTAGACGCCGTCGAGCACCCGCGCCTGCGCCTCCCACGTCCACGACTCCAACAACCCCGGACGCCCGTACACCTCCCGATAACGCCCCGGATCCGCCAACACCCCCCGCACCACCCGCACGAAGTCCCCCACATCCTCCGCCCGGAACACCTCACCCTGACCCGTCGACCGCACCGTCTCCGCCATCGTCCGCACATCACTCACCACCAACGGCAACCGCGCATGCGAATACTCGAAGAACTTCGTAATCAACGCGATCTCATGATTCGGCCAGTGATGAATCGGAATGACCCCCACCGAAGCCCCCGACAGGAACGGCACCACCTGATGATGCGGCACATACGGCAACACATGCACCCGCCCGGCCACCCCCAACTCCCCCGCCCGCACCACCAGGCCCTGCACGTACGCCGCGTCGGGCTTGTTGACCACGAAGGCGACGTGCGCGTCGGGCAACTGCGGCAGCGCCTCGACCATGACGTCGAGGCCACGCCGTGCGGCGGCCACGCCGCTGTAGACGAGCAGCGGGACGTCCGGCCCGATCCCGCACAGCTGGCGGATGTCCGGGGCCGGCTCGTCGTCGGGGCCGGGCAGCTCGGCCAGCGCGGGGGCGTTGAGCACCACCTCGGGCCTCTCGGCCAGGCCGTGCTCCTGCTGCAACAGGTCGGCCAGCCCGCCGGAGACGGTCGTCGCCGCGTCGGCGTACGGCACGAACTCCCGCTCGTGGGCCATGTTGCCGGGCAGCCACCGGACGTTGTCGCGCCACGCCTGCACGCCGGGCAGGTACTCGTGGGCGTCCCAGACGACCGCGATCCGGCGGCCCTTGGCGGCGGCCCGCAGCTTGGCCCGCGCGGCCACCCCCAGCATCCGGAAGTCGTTGGCGTGGATCAGGTCCGGCCGGAGTTCGTCGATCGTCGCGCCGTAGGCCAGCTCGTAGTCCCACAGCCCCGGCTCCAGCCGGCGCCAGGCGCCGTCGCCCTGCACCGCCTGCCAGAACTTCGTGTACGCCCGGTCCAGCGGCCCGTCCAGCCGCTTGCGGCCGCGCCGGGACCGGGTGAGCTGCCGGTGGCGGAACGAGACCCAGCGACGGGTCACTCCGGCGGCCAACTCCTCCGCGCGCAGCGCGTGCCACCGCAGCGGTGACGGGCGGCCGGCCCCACCGTCGCGGGCGGCCACCGTCAGCTCCGCCCGGCGGAAGGTCAGGTCCGCCCGCCAGGCCTTCATCGCCTGGCTGCGGTGCGCGGCGATTCCGGTGGGCGGGTACGCCAGCGGCCAGCGCAGCCAGGAACGGCGGAACTCGTGCCGGCGCTTGGCGAGCGGCTCGGGCATCGGCAGCAGGCGCACCTCGGCGTCGCCGAGCTGCCAGCTCTGGGACTTCCCGGCGGCTGTCCGGCCGAGCAGGACGACCTCCCAGCCGGCGTCGGCGGCCGAGCGGGCGGCCTTCTGTACCCGGGAGTCGCCGATGACCCCGTTGTCGACCAGCATGACAACACGCCCCCGGGCGCCGGCGCCGCCGTTCAGCCCCATCGTCTGCTTCTCCGCCTCTGCCCGGTGCCGTCCGGCCGGGTCCATCCGGCCCGGATCCCGAGCGATTGTACGAGACCGCCGACCGGCGCCCCCGCACCATGGATTGTGGGAAAGCGCGGGTCGGCATCGCCTCCGCGCGCCCCGGAGCGTACCCTCCCCGCTGTCCGTCCCGGCGCCCGCCGCGTCGTTGCGCGCTGTGCACGAGGAAACTGTCAGCCGGATACGTTCCGCCGGAAGTAGGGCGAGATGTCGAGTAACCAAACATTCGGTGCCCCGTCGTCGGACACGGCTCCGGCCACCCGCGACGCCCGCCGGGCCCGCGTCCGGCTGGTGCTCGGCCTGCTCGCCGCCGCCGCGCTCGGCAGCGTGCTGTGGTGGGGCCGCTGGGAGACCGCGCCGAGGCACGCCTACCCGGACACCTACTGGTACGCCCGGCAGGCGGCCACCGTGACCGGCACGCCGTCCGCCGAGGCGGACCGGTTCGCCGCCCGGCTGGTCTGCCGCCAGGGCATGCCGAGCCCTCGGCCGGGCGTCTCCTGCGTCACCGCCACCCGGCAATGGGCGGCCAGCATGCCGCCGCGCTACCAGCGGATCTTCACCACCCGGCCCGGGTACTCGCTGATGGCGGCGCCGTTCGTGCTGGTCTTCGGGGAACGGGGGATGGTGCTGGTCACCGCCGCGCTCGCCGTACTGGCCGGCGTGTTGGCGGCCCTGGCGGTCCGGCTGCTCGGCGGCGGTCTGCTCAGTTCGCTCGCGGCCACCGCGCTGCTCTTCCTGCTGCCCACCGGTTTCTGGTTGAGCCGGCTGCTGGCCGAGGCCGGCGCGACGGTGTTCGCGTTGGCCGCGCTCTGCGCCGCGCTGCCCCTGCTCCGGCCGGGCGGATCGACCCGCGGGCGGCTGCTGCTCGGCGGTGTGGTGGCGGCGGGGCTGCTCGCCTCGACCGTCACCCGGCCGGCCACCGGCCTGCTGCTGTCGGCGGCGCTGACGGGGGTGTTCGGCGTGCTGACCCTGCTGCGCCGCCGCGCCGGTCGGGAACCGGGACTGCTCGTGCTCACCGCCGCCTGCGGCGTGGCCACGGCGGTCTGGCTCGGCCTCAGCGCCGCGCTGGACATCCCCGGCGCGGCGGAGACGCTCCAGGACAAGTTCACCGTGCACTTCACCCGGCCGGACGTCCCCGACCCGTGGCCGCGCCTGGTGGAGCTGAACCGGGAGTTCTGGCCCGCCCAGCTCAACGCCTGGTGGAACGGGGGTGCGCCGCTGGCCGCCTCGCCGTTCCTGGCCCTGCTGCTGATCGGCTTCGCCGCCCTGTTCCGGGCGCTGCCCGGCCGGGCCGCGCTGCTCTTCGCCACGGCCGGAGCGACCGGACTGCTCACGCTGGTGGCCCACCCGAAGCCGTCCGAGGCCGACCGGCTGATCCTGGTCATCTGGCTGCCGGTGGTGGTGGGCCTCGCCATGCTGCTGGGGAGGCCGGCCCGACCCGACCCGGCGCCCGCGTCGGACACCACGGTCGCGCCGGGCCGGCCCCGGGAGTAGGAACCGCCCGGGCGGTCAGCGGGTCAACGGACGGACGTCCCAGAGCCAGACGTCCTCGACGCGCCGGCCCGGGCCGAAGCACGCGTCCAGCGCCGAACGGAGCGCCTCGGCGCGGGGATGCCGCGGCAGCACCACGGCGTCCGCGCGCCAGTGCCGGACGTCCAGCGCCGCCTGCGCGCGTTCGGCGGGGGTCAGGGTGACCGGCGCCGGGCGGTCACCCGTGGCCACCTCCGTCAGCAGGACGGCGGTGGGTCGGGGGTCCACCCCCCACCGGCCGGTGTCGTCGGTGGGCGAGGTCGGGCCGAGGAAGTAGCCCTGCGGCACGGCGAAGCCGACGCCCGCGGCGGCGCCCCAGCGCACCGAGGTCATGTTCTCCACGGGCACCGGCACCAGCGTCCGCCCGGGCGCGACGTGGTCCCGCCATCCGCCGGCGGTGACGAACCGGGGCACCTCCGGGCGCCCCACGGCCGGCAGCGGGGTCGGCAGCAGCGGCACCAGGGCCACGGCGAGCACCACCGCGGCCACCGGCCGGACGGGGACCACGCCCACCCGGGTCGGCATCCGGTCGGAGAGCAACCGGTCCACCACCACCGCGACGAGCACCCCGAGGGCGGCCGTGGTGATCAGCGCGAACCGGGCCACCACCATCGCGTCGACCACCGGCAGGCCGTTCAACAGGCGGAACGGGCCGGGCACACCGGGCCCGCGGACCGCCCAGTTGATCGTGTTGCCCAGCGAGAAGAGCGCGGCCAGCACCGCCGTGAACCCCAGCACCCGCACCAGGTGCTCCCGGCGCAGCCAGACCAGCGCGGCGACGGCCACCAGCACCAACGGCCAGCCGTAGAAGCTGGCCTCCTCGGTCACGTTGGCGGCCAGCCGGCGGTCGCCCTGCGGGCCGCCGGCGAGCGACTCGGTCGCGTAGCTGAAGTAGGAGGCGAGCCGCAGCGCGTACTTGTCGGGATCGGTGGGGTGCCCGCTGCGGTGCTGCGGGCCGAGGAACTGCATCCAGAGCGGGTACGCCGTCACCAGCAGGGTCAGTACGCCGGCCACAGCCAGCACCGCCAGCGCCCGGGGAGCCGCGGCCCACGCCGCCCGGGGCCGGAACAGCACATGGCCCAGCAGCGCCATCACGCAGGCCAGGGCGAGAATGAAGAGGATCTCGACGCTGACGAAGAACTGCGCGGAGATCAGCGCGCCGAGGATGAGCCCGTCCCGCAGCGGACGCCCGCCACGCGTCAGCCGGGCCACCCGCCACACGATGAACGGGATCAGCCACTGCGCGGTGATGTGCGGGTGACCGTTGCTGTGCGAGACCAGGGCCGGCGCGAAGGCGCAGCAGGCGGCGCCGACCAGCGCCGCCGCACGGTTGCCGACCACGTGCCGGGAGAGCACCCAGTACCAGGCGAGCCCGGTGCCGGCCAGGTTGAGGGTCATCAGCACCAGATACGACAGCGCGGCGCCGCCGAGCAGGGTGACCGGCGCGAGCAGGACGCCGGGCAGCTGGATGCCCACGTTCGTCATCAGGTTCACGCCGTCGGGCGCGTTCTGCAACCTCGTGAAGAACGGGTTCTCCAGGTTGGCCACGGCGTGCGCCGCGTGGGCCAGCATCCACTCGTTGAAGTCCTGGTCCGCCGGCTGCGCGCCCAGCACCCGGCCGTACACGTCACGCCAGCCCCGGGCGGTCACCCAGAGCGCGCCGGCGAGCAGGGCGAGCACGGCGACGAGGTCGGGCCGGCGCCGGCGGGTCTCCCGGGGCGGAGCAGCCGGGGCGCCCCCCTCGGCGGTGTCGGTGGACAGGTCGTTCGCCGGGGGGTGCGCTGCGGTCACGGTGCCCGATCCTACTCATCGCGACACGCTCCACGGCGCCATCGCGCCGGGGCGCGTCGCCGCCCGGTCCGGGCCTCGTCACCGCCCCGGTCCGAGCCGGTCCCGGGCCCGTCGCCGCCGGCTCCAGCGGGTTCGCCGCCGCGAATCCGACGCGTCGGTCAGACCGGAAGCTGCCGCGGGGAATCAGGTGCGGGCCCGGTCGCCGGTCCCCGCGTCGGGGCGGGCGGGTGGTCCGGCAGCAGTCGGGAGTAGACGCCGTCGAGCACCCGCGCCTGCGCCTCCCACGTCCACGACTCCAACAACCCCGGACGCCCGTACACCTCCCGATAACGCCCCGGATCCGCCAACACCCCCCGCACCACCCGCACGAAGTCCCCCCACATCCTCCGCCCGGAACACCTCACCCTGACCCGTCGACCGCACCGTCTCCGCCATCGTCCGCACATCACTCACCACCAACGGCAACCGCGCATGCGAATACTCGAAAAACTTCGTAATCAACGCGATCTCATGATTCGGCCAGTGATGAATCGGAATGACCCCCACCGAAGCCCCCGACAGGAACGGCACCACCTGATGATGCGGCACATACGGCAACACATGCACCCGACCGGCCACCCCCAACTCCCCCGCCCGCACCACCAGCCCCTGCACGTACGGGGCGGCCGGTCGGGGCACCACCAGCGCCACGTGGGCGTCGGGTAGTTCGGTGAGCGCCTCGACCATGATACCGAGGCCCCGCTGTTCGGCGGCGGCTCCGCTGTAGACCAGCAGCGGGACGTCCGGCCCGATCCCGCACAGCTCGCGGATGTCGGGCACCCCGTCGCCGCCGCCCGCCGCGTCCGCGCTGCTCGGGGTGTTCAGCACGACGGTGGGCTGCTCGGGCAGCCCGTGCCGCTCGCGCAGCAGATCGGCCAGTCCGTCGGAGACGGTGAGGACCGCGTCGGCGTACGGGGCGTACTCCCGCTCGTGCGCCGTGTTGGCCGGCAGCCACCGGGGGCTGTCGTTCCAGCGCCGGATGCCGGGCAGGAACTCGTGGGCGTCCCAGACCAACGCGACGCGCCGGCCCTTGGCGGCGGCCCGCAGCTTGGCCCGCGCGCCGACCCCCAGCATCCGGAAGTCGTTGGCGTGGATCAGATCCGGCCGCAGCTTGTCGACCACCGGCCCGAAGGCCAGCTCGAAGTCCCACAGCGCCGGGTCGAGCCGCCGCCAGGCGCGGTCGCCGGCGACCGTCTGCCAGAACCGCGTGTAGAGCCGGTCCACCGGGGTGGCCAGGCCCTTGCGTACCTCCTGGGCCCGGCTGAGCTGGCGGCGCCGCAGCGACACCCAGCGACGCGACACCTTCGTCGCCAGCAGCTCGCCGCGCAGCAGCTGCCGGCTCAGTGCCAGCCCGGCGGAGGAGCGCCGCTCGCCGTGGGCCTCGCTCAGCGCGCCGAGGCGCGCCTCCAGGTCGGCGCGGCGGGCGCGCACCTCCTGCTCGCGGCGGGCCGCGATCCCGGTGGGCGGGTAGGCCAGCGGGCCGCGCACCCAGTGGCGGCGGTACTCGTGCGGCGGCCGGGCGAGCGAGGTGGTCATCGGCAGCAGCCGGACCTCGGCCCCGCCGAGCTGCCACTTCTGCGCCTTGCCGGTGGCCGAGCGGCCCAGCAGGACCACCTCCCAGCCGGCCTCGGCGGCCGAGGCGGCGGTCTTCTGCACCCGGGAGTCGCCCTCGACGCCGTTGTCCACGAGCATGACCACCCGGCCCCGGGTGGCGGGGGCGGCCGGTCCGGCGGCGCCGTCGGTCATGGTGCCTCCTCGTTCTGTACGGCCCGTCGGGCCCCGGCGAGTGTACGGCTTCGACGGCGCCCCACCGAGGACCCGAACACCGCCCCGCACCGAGGACCCGGACGGCGCCCGCGTCGGAGCTGCCCGGTCCGCCACGGCGGCACCGCAGGGGCGCCTCGCTCCGGCCGCGGCGGGGCGGTCGACGGGGCGGCCCGGGGCACTAGCATGGCCCGGTGACCGCCTCCCACCCTGTCAACGTCGCGCCGGCCGCCGAGGCCGGCCCCGCATCGTCACCGACCCCGCACCGGTCGGACGCCGCCGCCACCACGGTCCCGGAGAGCCGGGCCGGCGGACCACCGCCACGCGAGTACGGGCTGGACGCGCTGCGGGTCGTGGCGATCTGCGGCGTGGTGGCCATCCACGTCTTCGGCGTCATCGTCGGCCAGGACGACCTGCGCGGCAACCTCGGCTGGTGGGTGGCCACGGCGATCGACATCGGGGCGATCTGGACCGTGCCCGCGTTCATCATGATCAGCGGGGCGTTCGTGCTCGATCCGCGGGCACACCGGGCCGGCCCGGCCGCGTTCTACCGCAAGCGCTTCGCCCGGATCCTCCCTGCCATGATCGTCTGGCACGTGGTGTACGTGGTCGTGGTGCGGATGGCGATGCGGGGCGAGGAGGTGAGCCTCACCCTGCTGACCCGCCTGCTGATCGACGGCAAGGTCTTCACCGCGCTGTACTTCCTGTGGCTGATCGCCGGGCTCTACGTGCTCGCGCCCGTCATCGCGCCGTTCCTGCACGCCGGCGGGCGGCACCGGGCGCTGATCACCGCCGGGGTCGCGCTGGGCTGGACCATGGTCGCCTACATGATCCCGGGCATCGCCCTCATGCTCGGCGACTCCCGGCCGAACATCCTGACCAGCTGGAACCGCTGGTGGCCGTACGTCGGCTTCTTCATCGCCGGCTGGGCCCTGCGCCGGGTGGTGCTCAACCGCCTCTGGACGGTGCTCGCCCTGATCGGCGCCGGCCTGCTGCTGGCCGAGGCGATCTGGCAGTTCGGGGTGGCGCCCCAGCACCGCCTGCTCCAGGCCACCTTCCCGGTGATGGCGACCGGCACGCTGGTCGCCGCCGCCACCCTGCTGATCTTCATGGCCTCGGTGAGCATCGGGTCCCGGATCACCTGGCGCCCCGCGGTGGGCCGCCTGGTGACCCGCCTCTCCGACGCCTCGTTCGGGGTGTTCCTGATCCACCTGCTCGTCTTCGAGGTCTTCCGGCAGCTGATTCCGGAGGTGAAGGCCGGGCGGTCGCTGGAGGTCATCGGGTTGACCTACCCGGCCGTGCTGGTGATCTCCTTCGCCGTCTCGATGGTGGCGGCCCGGATCCCGTACGTGCGGGCGGTCTTCTGACCGCTGGCACCGACGGCGCCCGGCGTCGAGGGCCCCCGCCTTCGACGGCCCGGCCGGCATCGACGGCCCGGACGATTCCGATCGTCCGGGCCGTCGCCGTCGGTCGGGCAGGGCCACCACGGCCGACGGCCGCCCGCCTCCATCCGCCGAAGCGGGAGGCGGGCGGCCGTCGGACCGCGTCGGCTCAGCCGAGGAACGAGGTGAGCTGGCGGGCCGTCCACGTGCCGTCGTGGTAGGTGCGGGCGTACTGGGCGGAGGCGAGGCCGATCTTGGCGGTCGCGTCCCGGTCGTCGAGCAGAGACTCGACGACCCCGGTGAGGCTGGTCGGGGTGGCGTTGACGATCGGCAGGTCACCACCGACGGTCTTCGTGACCTGCTCGCTGAGGTAGGCCACCACCGGCTTGCCGGCCGCCATCGCCTCGACGGCGAAGGTGCCGAAGCTGCCCGTGGTGAACTGGTCGAGCACCAGGTCGCAGTCGCGGACCAACTCCCGCATCTCCGCCCAGGCGACCCCCTCGGCCAGCCGCAGCTCGATGACGCCCCGGTCGTGCAGGGCCTGCATCGCCGGCAGGATCCGGTCGGTGCCCTTGGTCCACCGCTTGGACGGCGCGTGCAGCACCAGCGGTCGGGGCCGCTGCATCACCGGCCGGTCGCAGGCCCAGGCGTCGACGTCCACCACCAGCGGGGCCCACGTCGCCCACGGCAGGTCCTCGAGCAGGTCCGGCGTGGTCACGAAGGCCGGCAGCCCGCACTCCTCGGCCACCCGGCGGTTGCGCTCGGCCTTCTTCCGCAGCTTCGCCGCGATCCCGTCGGGCGCGTCCCGGAACAGGGAGAACTCGTGCCGCTGCTGGTGCCGGTCCGGGTGCCGGATCTCGCTGCCGTGCGCCAGCAGCGCGACCTTGATCCCGGCCTTGCGCAGCGCCGGCAGGTCACCTTCGATGTTGTCGCCGTTGAGCTGGCCGAACAGCGGCATGAACGCGTCGACCAGCACGTGGGTGTACTGGCTGAGCACCCGGTTGAGCTGCTCCATCTGGAAGTCGAGTTCCGGCTGGCGCAGGGAGTCGAGGTAGATGTCCGCCGGGTAGTCGAACGAGCCGGGCAGCTTGTTCATCACCACCTGCACCGACACGTCGGCGTTGTCCCGGCAGATCGCCCTGGCGAAGGCGGCGGCCTGGCCGGCGTAGTTGGCCGGGCCGAGACCGAGGCGGATCGGCGTGTCGCCGAGTTCACGCCAGCCTTCCAGGGGCCGCCGCTCGGCGGTGCCCGTCGACGGCGCGGCGACCGGACGCTCCTGCACCGTCCACGGCACCTCGCGCGGACCGGCCGGTGCGACGCCCGAGAGGTCCCGGTAGAGCTGGAGCAGCTTGCTGCTCTGCCGCTCCCAGGACAGGTCGTCGAGGATCGGCTCGGTGATGTGCGCGGCCAACTCGGCCCGGCGGGCGGTGGCCCGGCGTACCGCCTCCACGAAGCCCGCCACGTCGCCCGAGGTGAACGTCTCGCCGATGTCGTGCCCCTCGACGAACGCCCGGACCACCTGCACGTCGCTCGTCACCAGGGGAAGGCCGGCGTGCAGGTACTCGGAGACCTTGGTCGGCAGGGACAACTCGCAGTTCGGGGTGCGCTGGAACGGGATCAGGCCGAGATCGGCGGAGCTGAGGTAGTCGGCGACCTCGTACGGCGCGACGTAGGGGACCACGTGCACCCGGCCCCGCGTGCCGGTCGCCTCGGCCCGGGCGAGCAGTTCCTCCAGCAGCGGGGTCATCCGCCCGCTGACCAGGGCCAGGTGGTGCTCCGGCAGCTGGGGCAGGGCCGCGATCACGGTGTCCAGCCCGCGTTCCTTGCCGATCCAGCCCGCGTACACCATCAGCGGCACGCCCTCGGCGACGCCGGCGCGCTCCCGTACCGAGGCGGTCACGGCACCGCTGCGGATGCCGTCGCGCACCGGCGAGTTGCCCACCACCAGCGGGGTCTTCGGCAGCCCGTACTCGGTCTGCAGCTTCTCCGCGATCTGTTCGGAGACGGTGACCACCGCGTCCGCCCGGCCGATGAACTCCCGCTCGGCGGCCCGTACGCCGCTGGCCTGCTGCGGCTTGGGCCAGGCGACGCCCTGCACGTACTCGTGGGCGTCGTAGAGCCAGACGCAGCCGCGCCCGCGCGCCCGCAGCCGCGCGGCACTCATCGCCGCGGTCGGGATCGTGTTGATGTCGTTGGCGTGGATGACGTCCGGCGCCAGTTCCTCCAGCACCGGCCCGAACGCCAGGTCGATGTCGAGCAGCGTCGGCCAGTCGGTCCGCCAGTCGCCGGTCGGCGGCAGCGGCTGGGTGCTGTGGAACTGTTCCCAACCCCAGGCCCGCAGCCGGAACTGGTGGACCGCCTCGTGCGCCCGCAGCCAGGCGCGCGGCGGAGGCTTGCGCTTCGCCGTCTGCGACCGGAGCCAGGCCTGGTGCGAGGCGCGGTAGCGGGCCAGCGCGGACTTGTCCGGAATGCCGAACTGCGTCAGCGTACGGCGGATCTTGTGCTCCCGGGCGGGCCGGCGGGCCAGGGTCTGCGGCACCGGGACCCGGATGACCTGGATCGGCCCCATGGCGGAGCGCTCCGGCTCGCCCTTCTTACGGCTGCTCCGGCCCACCAGGACCACGTCCCAGCCGTCGCGGGCCGCGGCGATGGCGGTCTTCTGGACGCGGGAGTCGCCGGTGATGCCGTTGGCGACCAGTACGACGAGCCGCGGCGCTCGGCGGGGCGTTGACATTCGCTGTCCTTCGGTGGGGAGGAGGGCTGGCGGTCGAGGCTGCCGACCGCGGTCCGCCGCACGCGGACCGCGGTCGCCCGTGCTCAGCGGGTGGGGACGGTGTCCCCCGCCGGGGAGGCGGTGCTCGTCCCCACGGTGATCGTGCTGCCGTCGGTCGCGGAACGCAGGACGGCGCCGGCCACCTCGACCGTACGCAGACCCTGGCGCAGGGTCACGATGTCGCTCGCCTTGCCCTCGACGGCGTCCCGGAAGCGCTCGTGCTCGACCAGCAGCGGCTCACGCTTGGGGATCGCGTAGCGCACCATGTCGCCCTCGGCGACGCCCCGGAACGCGCGCAGCGCCTCCCACTCGGTGCCGATGGCGCCGTTGGCGTAGAAGGTGAGGTCGGCGGTCAGGGTGTCGGCGACGAAGCAGCCCCGCTCACCGGTGATCACCGTGGACCGCTCCTTGAGCGGGCTCAGCCAGTTGACCAGGTGGTTGACCATGGTGCCGTCGGCGAGCTGCCCCACCACGGCGACCATGTCCTCGTGCAGCCGCCCGCTGCGGGAGACCGTGCGGGCCGACACCGAGGTGTATTCCTGGCCGGTCACCCAGCTGGTCAGGTCGATGTCGTGGGTGGCCAGGTCCATCACCACGCCGACGTCGGCGATGCGGTGCGGGAAGGGGCCCTGCCGGCGGGTGACGACCTGGTAGACCTCGCCCAGCTCGCCCGCCTCCAGCCGGGTGCGCAGGTTCTGCAGGGCGGGGTTGTACCGCTCGATGTGCCCGACGCCGGCCACCAGGCCGGCGGCCTCGAAGGCCTCCACCAGCCGCAGCGCCGCGTCCACGCTCTGCGCGAGGGGCTTCTCGATCAGGGCGCTGACGCCGTTGGCGGCCAGTTCCAGGCCGACCTGCTCGTGCAGCGCCGTCGGGCAGGCCACCACCGCGTAGTCGACGCCGAGGGCGAGCAGGTCACCGAGCTCGGGCACGACCGGCGCCCGCAGCGTGCCGGTCGTGTCGCCGGCCGGGTCGACGATGCCGATCAGCTCGACGCCGTCCAGACCCGCGAGGATGCGGGCGTGGTTGCGGCCCATCGCGCCGAGGCCGATCAGGCCGGCGCGCAGCTTGCGGCCCTCGCTCACCGGGCACCCCCGGCCAGGTTCGCGCCCTCGGCGATGCGCTCCAGGTCGGCCTCGGTCAGCGAGGGGTGCACCGGCAGGGAGACGACCTCGGCGGCGGCGCGCTCGGTCTCCGGCAGGTCCCAGGGGCCGGGCTTGCCGTCCTCGGTCAGGTAGGGCTTGAGCCGGTGGATCGGGGTCGGGTAGTAGACGGCGTTGCCGATGCCCAGCTCGGTGAGGCGCTGCTGGGCGGCGTCCCGGTCGCCCTGCACCCGCACCGTGTACTGGTGGTAGACGTGCCGGGCGGCGTCGGCCACCGGCGGGGTCACCATGCTGGTGATCTTCGAGTCGAGGAACTTGGCGTTCGCCCGGCGCTGCTCGGTCCATCCGTCGAGCTGGCCCAACTGGACCCGGCCGATGGCCGCGGCGACGTCGGTCATCCGCATGTTCGCGCCGACGATCTCGTTGGCGTACCGCTGCTCCATGCCCTGGTTGCGCAGCAGCCGCAGCGTGCGGGCCAGCCCGGCGTCGCCGGTGCTGACCATGCCGCCCTCCAGGGCGTGCATGTTCTTGGTGGGGTAGAAGCTGAAGCAGCCGGCGGTGCCGAACGCCCCCACCGGGGTGCCGTGCAGCGCGGCGCCGTGGGCCTGGGCGGCGTCCTCGACGACGGCCAGGCCGTGCCGCTCCGCGATCGCCATGATCCGGTCCATCGCGGCGGGGTGGCCGTAGAGGTGGACCGGCATGATCGCCACGGTGCGCGGGGTGACCGCGGCGGCGACCGCCTCCGGGTCGAGGCAGAAGCTGCCCGGCTCGATGTCCGCGAAGACCGGCTCGGCGCCGACCAGCCGGACGGCGTTCGCGCTGGCCGCGAAGGAGAACGACGGCACGATGACCTCGTCACCCGGGCCGAAGCCGAGGGCCATGAGGGTGAGTTGCAGGGCGGAGGTGCCCGAGTTCACCGCGACGCAGTGCCGCCCGGCGACCAGCTGGCCGAACTCCTCCTCGAAGGCCGCGACCTCGGGACCCTGCACCACCCGGCCGCTCCGGAGCACCCGAACAGCCGCCTCGATCTCGGCTTCCCCGATGATCGGCCGTGCCGGGGGAATGAACTCTGGGTGGGGCCCAGCCATGGGGCGTCCTCCTGTGTCAGATGGTGTTCGGGTGGGGGTTCGGGGTGCGATACTAGCCCGTTGCGAAGTGGGCCGAGACCGACGAGGTCAACGTTCACGCACCGGCCGGGTGGGGTTCAGACGTGGTCATGGACCGCGAATTCCACTCGTCGAGGGACGGACCGGTACATGCTACCCGCAGGGCCGCGACGATCGCGGCGGCCATGCGGGCGATCTCCGGCGTGTCAAGAGGCGCCCGGGAGATGGCCAGTCGCCAGTAGACCGGCCCGACGATCAGGTCTGCCACGCCGCGCCGGTCGGCTCCCGCCGGCAGTTCACCCCGCTCGACCGCCCGGCCGACGACGAGCTCGCCGACGCGGTCCTGGTAGCCGGTCAGGGTCCGCTGGAGGGTCTCGGCGATCTGCGGGTTGCGCGCCGCCTCGGCGAGCAGGTCCGGGATGATCTGCGAGGCCAGCGGGTGGCGCAGCGCCCGGGCGGCGACGAGCAGCAGCAGCTCCACGTCCCCGTGCAGGCTCCCGGCGTCCACCACGGGCAGCTTGCGGCCGGCGACCGCGGAGACCATGTCCACCACCAGCTCGAGCTTGGAGCGCCACCGGCGGTAGATCGCCGTCTTGCTGACCCCGGCCCGCCGGGCCACCGCCTCGATCGACAACCGGCCGTAGCCGACCTCCGCCAGCTCCTGCGTGACCGCGCGGCGGATGGCCGTGGTGATGTCGTCACGGAGCACCGCCGCACCGGCCGGCACCCGCCTCTTATCGGTCTTCACGTGCAACAATGTAGCGCAGCGACGGTACGGTTGCGTCCCGACGTGTTTTCCACTACGGTTCGCCCGGCGACGAGGGCGGCGCTCCGCACCGGCCATGTTCTCCCGTCGTCGCCCGCATCCCGTTGGCACGAATGAGATCGGAGTGCCCAACCATGGCCAACACCACGGTGGCCGACCCGGATTCCGGGCTCACCGGGGCCCAGCTCGCCCAGCGGTACGGTCTCCGGTTCGCCGGTGAGCGGCCGGCCCTGGGCGAATACGCGGGGCAGCTCTGGCACTACCGGCACTTCATCGCCGCGTACGCCAACGCCAAGCTGGTGGCGTCGTTCAGCAACGCCCGGCTGGGGCAGCTGTGGCAGGTACTCACCCCGCTGACCAACGCGGCGGTCTACTACCTGATCTTCGGCGTGGTGCTGGCGCAGAACAGGACCCCGAACTTCATCGCCTACCTCTGCACCGGCCTGTTCATCTTCAACTTCACCCAGACCGCGGTGCAGAACGGCACGCAGTCGATCACCAGCAACCTGGGCCTGATCCGGGCGCTGCACTTCCCCCGGGCCTGCCTGCCGCTGGCCGTGACGATCACCCAGTTCCAGCAGCTCCTCGGCTCGATGGTGGTGCTCCTCGCCATCGTGCTGGTGACCGGCGAGCCGATCACCCTGGCCTGGCTGATGCTGCCGCCGGCGATCCTGCTCCAGACGGTCTTCAACGCCGGGCTCACCATGGCGATGGCCCGGATGGGCTCGAAGCTGGCGGACCTCAAGCAGGTCATGCCCTTCGTGATGCGCACCTGGATGTACGGCTCCGGCGTGCTCTACAGCGTCGCGCTCTTCGAGCAGCACCTGCCGTCCTGGGCCTCGGGGCTGGTCGAGCTCAACCCGGCGCTGGTCTACATCGAGCTGGCCCGGGTCTCGCTGCTGGAGAGCACGCCGCTGCTCAGTTCCTCCCTGCTCCAACTCTGGGTGACGGCGCTGGGTTGGGCGATCGTGATGGGCGTCGGGGGTTTCATCTACTTCTGGCGGGGCGAACAGGAGTACGGCCGTGGTTGAGCAGCAGTTCGATTCGTCCAACGACGTGACGGTGACGCTGCCCCAGGTGCGGGAGCGCATCCCCACCGTGGTGGTGGAGGACGCACACGTCATCTACCGGGTTCACAAGGGCGCCGGCGGGGGCGGCGGCCCGGTCGGCGCGCTCAAGCGGCTCGTGAGCCGCACCTCGGCGCCGAACATCCGGGAGGTGCACGCGGTCAAGGGGGTCAGCTTCACCGCGTACCGGGGCGAGGCGATCGGGCTGATCGGCAGCAACGGCTCGGGCAAGTCGACCATGCTGCGTGCCATCGCCGGCCTGCTCCCGGTCAACCGCGGCGCGGTCTACACGCAGGGGCAGCCCTCGCTGCTCGGGGTCAACGCGGCCCTGCTCAACGACCTCTCCGGCGAGCGCAACGTCGTGCTGGGCTGCCTGGCCATGGGCATGTCGCCCGAGGAGGTGCAGCGGCAGACGCCCGAGATCATCGAGTTCTCCGGCATCAACCAGCGGGGCGACTTCGCCTCGCTGCCGATGCGCACCTACTCCTCCGGCATGGCGGCCCGGCTCCGCTTCTCCATCTCGTCGGCCAAGAAGCACGACGTGCTGCTCATCGACGAGGCCCTCGCGACCGGCGACAAGATCTTCCGCAAGCGCAGCGAGCGGCGGGTACGGGAGCTGCGGGAGGGCGCCGGCACGGTGTTCCTCGTCAGCCACCAGCTCTCCTCCATCCGGGACACCTGTGACCGGACGATCTGGCTGGAATCGGGCGTCCTGCGCATGGACGGCCCGACCGACGAGGTCGTCCGGGAGTACGAGGCGTTCACCGGCAAGTAGCCCGCCCCGGCGCACGTACGGCATCCGCCCGGTGCCGGCCGACCGCGTCGCCCCGTGAGGGCGGCGCGGTTCGCGCGTTAAGGTTCATCCGGTCGCCGCGCGGGCGGAACCTTCTGTTCACGCACCCTGAGAGTGAGGCTTCGGCAATGACGCAGGACCACACCGCTGGCCCGGACGCCGCACCGGAGAACCCGGTACCGTGGCGGCCCTCGCGGACGGTGGCGGTGGTGCTGGCCGGCGGCACGGGCACCCGGCTGGGCCTCGGCATCCCGAAGCAGCTGCTGAAGATCGCCGGCAAGCCGATCATCGAGCACACCCTGGCGGTCTTCGAGGCGGCGCCCGAGATCGACGAGATCATCGTGCTGATGGCCACCGGCCACGTCGCCGACGCGCAGCAGATCGTCGACAAGGCCGGCTTCCGCAAGGTCACCAGGGTCATCGAGGGCGGCGACACCCGCAACGCCACCACCCGGATCGCGCTCGACGCCGTCGGCGAGGGCGACTGCAACATCCTCTTCCACGACGCGGTACGGCCCCTGGTCAGCGGCCGGATCGTCCGGGAGTGCGTGAACGCGCTCTGGACGTACGCGGCGGTCGACGTGGCCATCCCGTCGGCCGACACGATCATCCAGGTCGACGGGGACGACTGCATCACCGACATCCCGGTGCGCTCCTCGCTGCGCCGGGGCCAGACCCCGCAGGCGTTCCGTTCGGGCACCATCCGCGAGGCCTACCGGCTCGCCGAGGGCGACCCGCACTTCGCCGCGACCGACGACTGCGGGGTGGTACTGCGCTACCTGCCCGGCACCCCGATCAAGGTCATCGACGGTTCCGACGAGAACATCAAGGTCACCCACCCGGTCGACGTGCACCTGGCGGACAAGCTGTTCCAGCTCGCCGCCGCGCAGGCGCCCCGGGTGACCGACGAGCGCAGCTACACCGAGGAGCTGACCGGCCGGACCATCGTGATCTTCGGCGGCAGCTACGGCATCGGCCACGACCTCGCCGAGCTGGCCCGCCGCTACGGCGCGCAGGTCTTCCCGTTCAGCCGCTCCAGCACCGGCACCCACGTCGAGCGCGCCGGGGACGTCGAGGCGGCGCTGAAGACCGCCTTCGAGGCCACCGGGCGGATCGACCACGTGGTGGTCACCGCCGGCATCCTGGAGAAGGGCCCCCTGTCGGAGATGGACCAGGAGACCATGGACCGGGTGCTCCAGGTCAACTTCGTGGGGCCGGTCATCGTGGCCCGCCAGTCGCTGCCCTACCTCCAGCAGACCAAGGGCCAGCTGCTGCTCTACACCTCCAGCTCCTACACCCGCGGCCGGGCCGACTACGCGCTCTACTCCTCCACCAAGGCGGCCCTGGTCAACCTCACCCAGGCGCTGTCGGACGAGTGGGCGGAGTTCGGCGTACGGGTCAACTGCGTCAACCCCGAGCGGACCGCGACCCCGATGCGCACCAAGGCGTTCGGCGAGGAACCGGAGCACACCCTGCTCGCCGCCGAGACCGTCGCCCAGGCGTCGCTGGACGTGCTGATCTCGGACCTGACCGGCCAGGTCATCGACGTGCGCCGCGCGCCGGGCGAGGTGCCGGCCCAGCCGGGCCCGCCGCGCGCCGAGCGGGACGCCAGCCCGGCCGGCCTCGGCTGACGGCGGATTTTCGGGCCACGGCGGGAAACGGAGCCGACATGCGTGGTGACCTGGTTCGGAAGCTGCTCGCCCGCGCGCTGGCCACCGGCCTGGCGGTGCTGGCGTTCCTCGTCGTCGCGCTGACCGGCGCGACCGGCTGGGGGCTGGGGCTGGCCGTGGCCGCCCTCGCGGCCGCCACCTGGGAGCGGCGGGTACGGCCGGGCGCCGACAACGCGGCGGAGACCGCGCTGGTCGCGGCGGCGATCCTGGTCGGCTACGCCCGCCGCCTCGACGCCGGGTTCGATCCGGCGCTGGCCGCGACCGCCCTGGTCCTGCTGGGACTGGTGCTGCTGGTCAATCCGCTGCGGGACGCCGGTGGACTGGAGGTACGCGCCGCGAACCTGCCGGTGCGCACCTGGACGCCGCTGGTCGCCGCCCGTCTCGGCGACGCGCTGTCGGGGCTGCTCGCCCTGCTGGCGCTGGCCGCCGTCGCGGCGCTGCCGGCCGGGGTCGCGCTGGCGGCCGTGCTGCTGGTGGCCGCCGGTGCCGGGGCGGTCGGGCTGGACCTGGCCCGACGCCGGTTCCGCCCGGGGGCCGGCGGCTCGGCGGTGTCCCGCGCGCTGCGCCGGCACCAGCCCGAGTTCCTGCTCCACTTCTCCGCCCCGCCGGGCTCGGAGTACCAGGTCACCATGTGGCTGCCGTACCTGGAGCGGATCGGGCGGCCCTTCCTGGTGATGGTGCGCGAGCCGGAGTTCCTGCCCGTGATCGCGGCGGCCACCAGCGCGCCCGTGGTCTACTGCCCCACCACGAGGGCGATGGACGAGGCACTGGTGCCGAGCCTGCGGGTGGCGTTCTACGTCAACCACGGCGCGAAGAACAGCCACTGCATCCGCTTCACCCAGCTGACCCACGTCCAGCTGCACCACGGCGACAGCGACAAGGCCCCGAGCGCCAACCCGGTCTCGGCGATCTTCGACCGGATCTTTGTCGCCGGTCAGGCCGCCATCGACCGGTACGCCCGCGCCGGGGTCGACATCCCGGCGGAGAAGTTCGTCGTCGTCGGTCGCCCGCAGGTCGAGGCGATCGAGGTACGCCCCGAGCCGGCGTCCGGGCGGGCCAACCCGACGGTGCTCTACACGCCGACCTGGACGGGGCACAACGCCGACGCCAACTACTGCTCCCTGCCGGTGGCCGAGAAGCTGCTCCGCCGGCTGCTCGACCGGGGCGCGACGGTGATCCTGCGGGCCCACCCGTACACCTCGCAGAACCCGGCCTCCGCCCGCCAGCTGGGCCGGCTCACCGAGCTGCTGGCCGCGGACCGGGCCCGCAGCGGCCGGCAGCACGTCTTCGGCGCCGCCGCCAGCCGGGAGCTGACGCTGACCGAGTGCGTGAACCGCTCGGACGCGCTCGTCTCCGACGTCTCCGGGGTGATCTCCGACTACCTCTACTCGGGCAAGCCGTACGCGGTGACCGACATGGTGGGCTCCGGCGACCGGTTCGGCGAGCAGTTCCCCCTCGCCGGGTCGGGCTACGTGCTGCGGCCCGACATGTCCAACGTCGACGAGGTGCTGACCGCGCTGCTGGACACCGATCCGCTGGCCTCGGCGCGGTGGACCACCCGGAGCCGCTACCTGGGCGACTTCCCGGCCGAGTCGTACGCCGAGGCGTTCCTGGCGGCGGCGCGGCGGCAGCTCGACGAGGGCTGGAACCCGCCGGCCCCGCGTACCGCCGGCGGGCCCGGCGTGCCGGTCGACCCGGACGAGGCGACGCTCTCCCCCACCACCTGACGCCTCCGGTCAGCGGTAGGGGTCGACGAGGGCCAGGACCGCCTCGGGGGCCTCGACGTGGGCGTTGTGCCCGAGGCCGGGCAGGGTGGCGACCGGCACGCCCAACTCCTTGAGCTGGGCGTCGGTGACCATGGGGTCGTGCTCGCCGCGGGCCAGCAGCACCGGCACGTCGGTGGCCGCCAGCAGGGCGGGTAGGCCCGGCTCGCCCACGCCGAACGCGGCGGGGTCCATCGCCAGCCGCCAGCGGCCGTCGACCTGGCGCAGCCCGGCCGCCACGATCGGATGCTCCGGGGCGACGAGCCCGGTCAGCCCGGCCACCCGCAGGTAGCGGCGGGCCGCCTCGTCCCGGCTGGCGAACCAGGTCACCGGCCGGGTCGCCAACTCGCCTGCCTTCGCCAGCTCCGCCGGTGACCAGACCGCCTTGATGCCGACCCCGACCACGGCGTCCACCGGCAGGCCGGCGCCGCGGGCGGCCAGCGCCAGCCCGACCACCCCGCCGAGGGAGTGGCCCAGCACGACGAGCCGTTCCCCCGCCGGCAGAGCGGCGGCGATCCGCGCGGCCAGCCCCGCGAACGAGTACTCCGGCAGCGGCGGCGACCAGCCGTGGCCGGCGAGGTCCGGCGCCAGCCACCGCCCCGCCCACCGGCGTTCCAGCAGCGGCGCCAACGGCAGCCACACCTCGCCGGTGGCGCCCATGCCGTGCAGCAGCAGGAGCACGCGCCGGCCGTCCTCCCGGTCACCCGTTCCGTCGACCATGCAGCGCAGTGTGTCACCCGGGCGGGCCGAGGGCGAGGGCCGTGACCCGGACACGACATCGGGCGCCGGCCCCCGGGTGGGAGCCGACGCCCGGCGGTGTCGCTCAGGCGGAGTAGCCGCGGGTGGCGGCCCAGTTCGCCAGGGCGATGGTGCTCATCCAGTACGAGGCGGTCGCGGGGTTCGCCGAGTCGGCGATCTTCACCAGCCGGCCCTCGTCCTGGTAGCCGACGACGGCGACGTAGTGACCGCCGGGGAACGAGTGCCAGCCGCCGTTGGTGTCCGTGGCGCTGCCGGCCACGTTCACCACGACGCCCCGCCCGTCGCCGATGGCCGCGACGACGTCGGCCTGGAGCCGGTCCATCTGGGCCGGGGTGGCGGCGCCGCCGGGAATCATCCGGGTCCGGTACGGCGCACCCTTCACCGTCGCGTTCAGCACGCGGGTGGTGTCCTCGGCGGAGTCGGTGCCCATCTGGTCGGTACCCAGCTGGGCGCCGAGGGTGTCCTGGCTGCGTGCGATGCCGGCGGCGCTGAGGGCGTGCCGGACGGCCGCCGGGCCGCAGTTGTAGAAGGTGGTCTGGGCCTGGTAGTCGTAGTTCAGGCTCTTGGCCGCCGGGGGCTTCGGCCGCTCCGGCTCACGGGTCACATCCGGGTTGGCGGCGGCGCTGGAGGCGCTGGCCGAGGGGGCTGCGCTGGAGGCCGCCGGAGCGGCGCTGGACGGGACGGCGCTGGACGGGGCGGTCGTGACCCGGGCCGCTCCGCGCGAGGCGGCGTCGTCGTCGCGCGATTCGGTCGCGGCGACCGGGGCCTGCGCGGCGGCGGGGGCCTCGTCGGTGCTGGCCAGCAGCGCGCCCGTGCCCGACGCCAGCACGAGCGCGGCGGCGGACGCGGCGGCCAGCTGGTACGGACGTTCGGACGTGAGGCGACGCAGCTGTCGCTTGAGGTGGTGCTTCACGGTTTCCTCCACGGGCTCGGGGTGGGCAGCCCGCGATCCGTGCCGAGGGCAGGGCGGACCGACCGCGCGGACGGACGTCCGCGCGGGGTGCTGGGCTGCTCAGGGGGTGCGCCCGGGAAGCCGGGCGACGAACGACGGTGACCGGTCGGTCAGCTCACGACCTGCTGGCCGAGGAGCGCGGGCACCGCGACGCCGTGGAGACGGCGGAACAACCGAGGGGCGGATGGGTGCTGCACGAGGATGGAACTCCTTCCGACACCGCCGACCGGGTTAGCTGACGGATTCGGGCGGGAAGAACGCCCTACCAAGGGCCTACGGCCCTCGGATTCACCCCATGAAGCAGTGGGTCCCCGGTTCGTCGTTCACGATTAGGCGGGTCGGCGCGGCGTCGCCCTCTGGCGATCGGGTACCGCACCGGACGCGCCGACATTACTGGCCGGTTCGCGCCCTGCCAACCCCACCCCACCTGCCTAAACCTGGATCCTGGGCCCGATTTTGCGGGCATCGAGCCACTGTCGTGACTCAATGGGACGACCGTTTCTGGGAGCCCTCCGGGGGACGAGGGGTCAAGCAGGCGGACATCGGCACCCCGAATTCGCGGCGTGAATCGACCCGCGCACGTTGGTTGACCGATTCGGCGCCGTGGTGACCGGCGTCACCGAAACGGTGGGATTACCGTCCGTGCGCGGGCCGGCCCCGGCGGGAACGTCCCGCCCGCCGGGACGGTCAGCGTGAGTCGACGTACGTCGGTCGGTCCCCGGTCCGTGGCTCGGCGGACCGGGGGCGCGGCACGGCGCTGTCCCGCTTCCCCGACGCCTCCGCCGGCCCGGTACCGCCGGAGGTGCTCCCGGCGTCGTCCCCGCCGGGCGGCGTCGGCCGGGCGGGCCGGCGCGGGGTGAGCAGCCGCATCATCGGCTTCTCCACGAAGCGGTGCAGCAGGCCGGCCAGGGCCAGGTTCACCAGCAGGAAGCCGAGCACCACCGCCAGTCCCCACCAGCCGCGGAAGCCCACGCCCCAGTCGCCGGTGAGCCGCAGGACGGTGATCATCACCAGGACGTGCACCAGGTAGAAGGCGAAGGAGACCTCGCCGAGCCAGATCATCGGACGGGACCGCCACGGCGAGCGCCGCCCGCGCACGTCCGCGTCGGCCGCCGCGGTGATGACCAGGATGTACGCCACCGAGAGCAGGGCCGCCCACAGTTCGGCGCGGACCCACTGCGCGGCGACCAGCCAGGTCGCCACGAAGACGAGGCTGGCGACGGGCAGGCGCGGGCCCCGCCAGCGGCCCCGCCGCATCAGCTCGGCGGCGGCGACGCCCATCCAGAACTCCAGCGACCGTACGGGCGGGAAGACCTGGGTGAACCACCAGCGGCTCTCCTCCGGCACCAGGGCCTGGCCCGGCCAGAGCGCCAGGATCAGCAGCGGCACCGCGACCACGACGGCCCACAGCGCCCACGGCCGGGCCCGGCGGATCAGCGGCAGCGCCAGCGGCAGGCAGAGGTAGAAGAAGAACTCGCAGGACAGCGACCAGCTGACCGTGTTGATGCTGTAGAAGTGGCCCGGCCGGGGGTCCCAGGCCTGGAGGAGGAACAGGTTCTCCACGGCGACGAACCGGTCCACCGGGTCGGCGAACCAGGCCGCGACCGCCAGGGCCGCCCCCCACAGCACCACGTGGCTCGGCCAGATCTTGGCCACCCGGCGGCGCCAGAACGCCCGGCGGGTGTCGGTGGGCCGCGCCGACCAGACCAGCACGAAGCCGCTGAGGATGAAGAAGAACTGCACGCCGGACAGGCCGAGGGTGAAGATCCAGTCCACGACGGCCTTGTGGCCGGGCTCGGCGATGATGCCCATCGTCGCGGCGTGGAACCCGAAGACGAGCAGGGCGGCGACCCAGCGCAGCCCCGTCAGCGACGGCAGGCGGTTGGCCGAGGACGCGGGCCGTTCGGCCGGCGCGACGGTCGCGGCGTCCGTCATGCCGACATCCCGGCGCTCCGCAGGCTCACCAGCACGTACGTCTCCTCCTCGGCCCTCCGCGGGCAGGCGCCCCGCGGGGCCTGCTGGCGGCCCACCGGTCGGTACCGCCCGTCGGGCACCCTACCTGCCGAACGTGAGGCTCTGTTCCGTACCGTCCGCGAGTGTCCGTTATGCCCCGACAGGCGTGGACGCCCTCCCCGGTTCCCGATGGTCGAGGCGTTTTGTCCCGAGACGGCAGCGCAGGGCGTCCGGGTCCGCGCCGGATGCCTGGCTAGTATTCCGGGACCCGAAGGTGACGAGAGGCGGGACGAATGCACCGGCGCATCCTGATGCGGGCGAAGAAGGGTCCGTTCGACGTCTACTCCCCCGAGGAGACGTTCGAGCGGAACTGGATCGGCGAGAACAACGGCAACCTCGTCTTCAGCCACGCCGCCCACAAGCTGCTGCGCACCGCCACCGCCGAGATCACCTCGACCGAGTTCAGGGTCAACCTGCGCGAGGCCGACATGATCAACGAGCGGTACGACGTCTACGTCGTACCGCTCGCCAACGCCTTCCGGCGCAGCTACGCCCACCGCATCGAGACCATGACGAAGCTGATCGAGCAGCTGAAGATCCCGGTGGTGGTGCTCGGGGTCGGCGTGCAGACCGACATCCACGGCGACCGGGAGTACCTGCGCCCGATCGACGACGTCGTCACCCGGTTCGTACGGGCGGTCCTCGACCGCTCGCACAGCATCGGCGTCCGCGGCGAGATCACCCACGACTACCTGCGCACCCTGGGCTTCTCGGCCGTCGACGTGATCGGCTGCCCGTCGATGTTCCTGCACGGCGACAGCCTGCGGGTGCAGAAGCGCAAGGCGGCGCTGGCCCCGGAGGACAGGCTCGCGCTCACCGTCTCGCCGTACGTCTCGTCGATGGCGGAGATCATCGCCCGGCACCACGAGCGGTACCCGAACCTGCGCTACCTGCCGCAGGACCTCAAGACGCTCGGCACCCTGCTCTACGGCGACGCCCCCGGGGACCGGGGCAAGTCCAGCAAGATCCCGATCCACACCTCGCACCCGCTGTTCACCGAGGACAAGGTGCGGATGTTCGTCGACCCCTGGACCTGGATGGACTACCTCTCCGGGTTCGAGTTCGCGTTCGGCACCCGCATCCACGGCACCATCACCGCGCTGGTCGCCGGCACGCCCGGCTACCTGTTCGCCCACGACTCGCGCACCCTGGAACTCGCCCGGTACTTCGACATCCCGCACCGGGTGATGAAGGAGGTGCCGGCCGACATCGACGCCGCCGAACTCTACGAGGAGGCGAACTACACGGCGCTCAACGCCGGACACCGGTCGCGCTACGAGACCATGCTGGCCTTCCTCGCCAAGCACGACCTCGGCAACTCCTTCGCCGACGGCGACAGCGCGGCCCGGTTCGACGCGCAGGTGCGCTCCACCACCTTCCCGCCCGCCGTACGCCCGGCCGCCGCGACCGCCCCCGAGGCGCTGCTGACGCGGATCCAGTGGCTGCACGACCGCAACGTCGAACTGCGCAGGGAGGCGGAGACGCTGCGCGGGCAGCGCCTGCAGGCCCGGGTGAAGCAGGTGCTCGGGGGCCAGGTGCGCCGGATGCTCAAACGCTGACGCGGCGGTACGGCGCCGGTCCCGGTCCCGGTCACGGGACCGGAGACGTGGTCATGGTGACGACCTTCGCCGACGGCAAGGCCACCGCCGAGGTCGACCGGCCACCGAGGGCGACACGTCGTACACCTGTACCAACATGGCGGGTATGCTGCGCGGATGACCGGGCCCGCCTACCAACCGTCGATGCTCGACCTCGCCGCCGCCGGCCCGTCGCTGAGCCCGCTGGCCGGGCGGCTGCGCCGGCACCCGCTCACCCGCGGCGCCTGGGTCGACCACCTCCCCGGCTGGGTCAGCGGCTCCGACGAGATCTTCGACGTCCTGTTGCGGGACGTCCCCTGGCGGGCCGAGCGCCGCACGATGTACGACGCCGAGGTCGACGTGCCCCGGCTGCTCTGCTGGTACGCCGGCGACCGTACGCTGCCGCACCCGCTGCTCACCGAGGCGCGCACCGCCCTCACCCGGCACTACGCCCCCGAACTCGGCGAGCCCTTCGTCACCGCCGGCATGTGCCTCTACCGCTCCGGCCGGGACAGCGTCGCCTGGCACGGCGACACCCAGGGCCGCTCCGCGCACACCGACACCATGGTCGCCATCGTCTCGTTCGGCTCGCCCCGCCCGCTGCTGCTCCGGCCCCGCGGCGGCGGCGACAGCCTGCGCTTCCCGCTCGGTCACGGCGACCTCGTGGTGATGGGCGGTTCCTGCCAGCGCACCTGGGAGCACGCCGTGCCCAAGACCACCCGCCCGGTCGGGCCCCGGGTCAGCGTCCAGTTCCGCCCGGCCGGCGTCGCCTGACCCGCCCGACCAGGCCGCGACCGGCGGTGAGCGGGGCCGCTTGCGCCCAGGCCACCGGCCGGGCCGTACCGGGCCTCTGCTAGAAACGACTCCTGGGTCTCACCTGCGCCCCCGTCACCTCGTCACGACGCGAAGGGCGTTTCATGACCCAGTCCTCCACCGAGCCGCGCTCCCGTTGGTCCGCGTGGGCGGTCCACGGCGACGGCCGGTCCATCCGCCCCGGCGACGTGGTCCACCCCGGCGAGCGCCTCTCCTGGCCCCGCACCCTCGGCGTCGGCGTGCAGCACGTCGTGGCGATGTTCGGCGCCACCTTCACGGTGCCGCTGATCACCGGCTTCCCGCCCGCCACCACGCTCTTCTTCTCCGGGCTCGGCACCCTGCTGTTCCTGCTGATCACCGGCAACCGGCTGCCCTCGTACCTCGGCTCGTCCTTCGCCTTCATCGCGCCGGTGCTGGCGGCCAAGGCCGGCGGCGACATCGGCCCGGCGCTCGGCGGCATCGTCGTCGCCGGCGCGGCGCTGGCCGCCGTCGGGCTGGTCGTCCAGCTCGCCGGGTCACGCTGGATCGACGCGCTGATGCCACCCGTGGTCACCGGGGCGATCGTCGCGCTGATCGGCCTGAACCTCGCCCCGGTCGCCTGGGACGGCGACGGCAGCGGCACCGGCGTGAAGGCCCAGCCGCTGATCGCCGTGGTGACCCTGGCCGCCATCCTGCTCGCCACGGTGGCGTTCCGGGGCTTCCTGGCCCGGCTGTCCATCCTGCTGGGGGTGGGGGTCGGTTGGGGCCTCGCCGCCGTGCTCGGCGACCTGGACCCGGCAGCGGTCGACGGCCTGCGCGACGCGGCCTGGGTCGGCCTGCCCGAGTTCCACGCGCCGAGCTTCAGCCTGCGCGCGGTCGTACTGGTGATCCCCGTGATCCTGGTGCTGATCGCCGAGAACGCCGGGCACGTGAAGGCGGTCGCCGCGATGACCGGCCGGAACCTGGACCGGGACATGGGTCGGGCGTTCATGGGCGACGGGTTGGCCACGATGCTCGCCGGGTCCGGCGGCGGGTCCGGCACCACCACCTACGCGGAGAACATCGGTGTGATGGCGGCGACGCGGGTCTACTCCACCGCCGCGTACTGGATCGCCGGCCTGACGGCGGTGCTGCTAGGGCTCAGCCCGAAGTTCGGCGCGTTGATCCTCACCGTGCCGGCCGGCGTGCTCGGCGGCGCCACCACCGCCCTGTACGGCCTGATCGCCATCCTCGGCGCGCGGATCTGGATCGAGAGCCGGGTGGACTTCCACGACCCGGTGAACCTGATGACCGCCGCCGTCGCGGTGATCGTCGGCGCCGCCAACTACACCCTCACCGCCGGGGACCTCTCGTTCAACGGCATCGCCCTGGGCACCGCCGCCGCCCTCGCCGTCTACCACGGCATGCGCCTGGTGGCCCACCTACGCGGCACCACCCCCACCACCCCGAAACCCTGACGAACCCGCCCCGCCCGTCTCACCCCCCGCCCGGCCGTCTCGCCCCGTTGATCATGAAGTTGTTGCCTGTCGCAGCGGCGTGTCGCGACAACAACTTCATGATCAACGGGGCGGGTTGGGGTGGGGGGCGGCGCGAGGGTGGGGCGGGGGCGGGCAGCGTCAGGGGCCGGCCGCGTGGGCAGCCGGCCCCTGACAGGGTGGTCAGTCGCGTTCGATCTGGTGGCCGACGACCGTGGGGCCCAGCATCACGGCGAAGCCCGAACCGTCACGGCGCGGGTCCGCCGCCGGCAGCTCCACCGGCTCGCCGGTGGCGGTGGCGGCGACCGGGCGCGGCCCGACCCAGGCGACGGCCACGTCGGTCTCACCCTTGAGGAAGCGGTGAGCGCGCACCCCGCCGGTCGCCCGCCCCTTCGCCGGGTACGCCTGGAACGGCGTGACCTTCACCGTGGCGCCCGTGGAGGTGACCACCATCGGCTCCCCGTGCGTCGGGTCGTCGGTGCGGACCGCGCCGAAGAACACCACCCGCGCGCCGGCCGGCAGGTTGATGCCCGCCATGCCGCCGCCCTTGACTCCCTGCGGCCGGACCAGCCCGGCGGCGAACCGCAGCAGCGACGCCTCCGAGGTGACGAAGGTCAGCGTCTCCGCGCCGTCGGTGAGCCAGGTCGCCCCGACCACCTCGTCGCCCTCCCGCAGGCCGATCACCTCGAACTCGTCCGAGCGGACGGGCCACTCCGGGGCGCAGACCTTGACCACGCCCTGCCGGGTGCCCAGGGCCAGGCCCGGGGACCCCTCGGCCGCCGGCCCGAGCGGGGCCAGCCCGACCACGGTCTCCCCCGGTTCCAGCGGCACCAGCTCGGCGGCGGCCATCCCACCGCGCAGCGACACCGTCCCCGCCTGCTCCGGCAGCACCGGCAGCGGCAACACGTCGACCTTGAACGCGCGGCCGGCACTGGTGACCAGCAGCACCCGCCCCCGGGCGGTCGAGTGCACGACGGCGCGTACGGCGTCGTGCTTGACCCGGCCGTGCCGCCGGCGGCCCTCGGAGGCCTCCTCCGACTCCGCCGCCGTCCTGGCGACCAGCCCGGTCGCGGAGAGGATCACCTGGCAGGGGTCGTCGGCGACCTCCAGCGGACCGGCGGGCGCGGACGCCGCCAGCACCTCCTTGAGGTCCCCGTCGACAAGCGTGGTGCGGCGGGGAGCGCCGAACTGCTTCACCACCGCCGCCAGTTCGTCGGAGACGACCTTCTTCAGCACCTTCGGGTCGTCGAGGATCGTGGACAGCTCGGCGATCTCCTTGCGGAGCTTCTCCTGCTCGGCCTCCAGCTCGATGCGGTCGTACCTGGTCAGCCGGCGCAGCGGGGTGTCCAGGATGTAGGTGGCCTGGATCTCGGAGAGCCTGAACTTCTGCATCAGGCCGTCCTTGGCGGCCTGGGCGTCCTCGCTGGCCCGGATGAGCTTGACCACCTTGTCGATGTCGAGCAGGGCGATCAGCAGGCCGTCGACCAGGTGCAGCCGCTCCTCCCGCTTGCGGCGGCGGTAGGAGCTGCGCCGGGTCACCACCTCGTAGCGGTGGGCCAGGAAGACCTCCAGCAGCGCCTTCAGCCCGAGGGTCTGCGGCTGCCCGTCGACCAGCACCAGGTTGTTGACGCCGAACGACTGCTCCAGCGGGGTGAGCCGGTAGAGGTCGGCGAGCAGCGCCTGCGGGTTGACCCCCACCTTGCACTCGACGACGAGGCGCGTGCCGCTCTCCCGGTCGGTGAGGTCCTTGACGTCGGCGATGCCGGTGAGCCGCTTGGTCTTGTTGACCTCGTTGGTGATGGCCGCGATGACCTTCTCGGCGCCGACGCCGTACGGCAGCTCCACGACGGTGATGGCCTGCCGGCCCCGGCTGCCCTCCAGCGGGCCGATCTCGACCTTGCCCCGCATCCGGACGACGCCGCGCCCGGTCTCGTAGGCCCGGCGCACCTCGTCGAGCCCGAGCAGCAGGCCGCCGGTGGGCAGGTCCGGACCGGGGACGAACTCCATGAGCTTGTCTAGGGTGGCGTCGGGGTGGTTGATCAGCCACCGGGCGGCGGAGACCACCTCGCCGAGGTTGTGCGGGATCATGTTGGTCGCCATGCCGACCGCGATGCCCGACGCGCCGTTGACCAGCAGGTTGGGGAACGCGGCGGGCAGCACGGTGGGCTGGGTCAGCGAGCCGTCGTAGTTGGGCTCGACGTCGACCGTGTCCTCGCCCAGCTCGCCGACGAGCAGCATCGCCTCCCGCGACATCCGCGCCTCGGTGTATCTCGAAGCCGCCGGTCCATCGTCCGGACTACCAAAATTTCCATGCCCGTCGATGAGGGGAACGTTCAACGAGAAGCTCTGCGCCAGCCGCACCATCGCGTCGTAGATCGCGGTGTCGCCGTGCGGGTGGTACTTGCCCATGCAGTTGTGGACCACGTAGCCCTCAGCTACGAAAGCGTGCTCGTCGGAGTCGACCTGGATGTCGTAGGTGGTAGCGGACGCCACGGCTTCGACGGAGACAACCCGCAGGAACGACCGCCCAGCCAACGACTCGAGTCGGCCGGCGAGGGGCGAACCGATGCGCCGGAGTTTGCGAACCCAACCGTCCCGCTCCGCGCGCCAAAGCGGAAACGACCGCTCCGACAAGGGCAGACCGTTGCGGTCCTTGCCGTACCGCACCTTGCTCCCAGGGCCTGACAGGGACGCCCGGAAGGCGTTGCCGTCCTCGTCGCGGAACCATCCACCGCCCTGATGGGCGCTGGTGAACTCCTGCATCACCGGCCGGCACGGCAGGCGGTCGTTGCCCTGTTTGCCCCCGTATCGATAGCCCAGCTCGACCACCCGCCGGAGGCCGTCGCTCTTGTAACCGATGCGTACCCAGGGCAGGAGCAACTCGGCGACCACAGCAGCATCCCGGCCGGTGACGGAGAGGCCGAGAAGCGGGCGGTGTCCGTCGCGTCCGCTGCTCCAGTGGTGACCGTGCACCCCCAGGTCGGCGAGCATGGAGTAGATCTGACGCACCAACACCTCGCTGGTGCTCACGAAGACGAGTTCGCGGTAACGCTTGCGGATGTAGCCGTCACCGTCGAAGAAGCCGGCGAGGAACGGCGACCACGCGGAACGATTTGCGAGCACGTCGTCGGGCACGCGCTTCGCGTGACTGAGTGGCGTGCCGGCCTCGAGCAGCCCCTCGTGCCTGGCGAACGTGAGGATGTGCTGGTCACGATGGCGCGGATCGCTTGCTTCGCGCTTGCCTCGGGAGGCGTTCAATCCGTTCGCGATGGCCCACCCGTGGGCCACGTCGAGCGGTTCTACGTCGCACATGTGCAGCCGTACGCGGCCGTCAGCGTCGCGAGACCGATCGACGGCGAAGCCTTCGGCCACCACGAGCCCACGGACATAGTCGTACGGGTCGCCGCCGGATGCGGGTGCCGGAGCCGCCCCGCGGCGCGTCCCGTACGCGACAGTGAGATGCCCAGTCAGGTCTCGGGCTTCCACCCACCGGACAGCCAGGTCCTCATCCACCACACGGAAACGCTGTCCGGGCGTCACGACCATGGTGTGGCCGTTGCTCCACGTGACCCGGACCAGCTCCGAATCCGGATTCCGATAAGCAGCGGCCACCGGGATGGCAGCCCCGTCGCCGTCCAACACGAGGTCACCGACGTCGACATCCTCGATCGGCCGCAGGCCCTCGGGCGTCGAGACCAGGGTCCCGGCGACGAAGCAGTCCCCGACGATGCGGGCGGACTTCACGTGCCCCCGGTCGGGGCGGTGGCCCTGCTCGTACATCGACCAGAGGATGCGCCGGTGCACCGGCTTGAGGCCGTCGCGGGCGTCGGGCAGGGCCCGGGAGTGGATCACCGAGAAGGCGTACTCCAGGTAGGAGTCGGAGACCTCGGTGACCAGCGGGTTGTCGAAGACCCGCGCGCCGGCCTGGTCGAAGGCGGACAGGTCCACCTTGGCGCGGTCGTCCTTACGGCGTGCCATCGTTCAGCTTCCCTCTCGGCGGGCGGTGCTCATGCGTCGATCGCCTCGCGGTCGACCCGGTCGGCGGAGTCGATGAGCCAGTTGCGGCGCGGCTCGACCTTCTCCCCCATCAGCAGTTCGAGGATCCGCTCGGCGGCGTCGACGTCGTCGATGGTGATCCGGCGCACGGCCCGGGTGGCCGGGTTCATCGTCGTCTCCCACAACTCGTCGGCGTCCATCTCGCCGAGACCCTTGAACCGCGGGATCGGGGTGACGATCTGCTTGCCGGCCTTCTCCAGCTTGCGGACCGTCGCCTCCATCTCCGCCTGGGTGTAGGTGTAGATCGTCTGCGGGTTGCGCCCCCTGGTGGTGATCTTGTGCAGGGGCGGCATCGCCGCGTAGAGGCGGCCGGCCTCAATCAGCGGACGCATGTAGCGGGCGAAGAGCGTGATCAGCAGGGTGCGGATGTGCGCGCCGTCCACGTCGGCGTCCGCCATGATCAGCACTCGGCCGTAGCGCATGGCGGACAGGTCGAACGTGCGGCCGGAGCCGGCGCCGAGCACCTGCACGATCGCGGCGCACTCGGCGTTGTCCAGCACCTGCTGGAGGTTGGCCTTCTGCACGTTGAGGATCTTGCCCCGAATCGGAAGAAGCGCCTGATATTCGGCAGATCGGGCAAGTCGCCCCGTCCCGAGTGCGCTGTCCCCCTCCACGATGAACAGCTCACTGCGCTCGATGCCCGCCGCGCGGCAGTCGACCAGCTTGGGCGGCATCGACGCGCCCTCCAGGGCGGTCTTGCGCCGGGCGGCGTCCTTCTGCTGCTTCTGGGTCAGCCGTACGCGCGCCGCGTCGACGATCTTCTGCAGGACCGTACGCGCCTCGGCCTTGGTCCGGCGGTCCTCCAGCCATGCCTTCAGGTGCTGCTCCACCAGCGTCTGAATCACCTTGGTGATGCCCGCGGTGGAGAGCTCGTCCTTGGTCTGCGAGGTGAACTGCGGCTCCGGGATCCGCACGTGCACGACCGCGGTCATGCCCTCCAGGACGTCGTCGAGGGTGGGCGGGTCCTCCTTGGCCTTGAGCAGGCCACGGGTGTTGCGGATGGCGTCGGCGAGGGTACGCGCCAGGCCCCGCTCGAAGCCCTTGCGGTGGGTGCCGCCGTGGGCGTTGCGGATGGTGTTGGTGAAGCACTCGACGGTGCGTTCGTAGCCCGTGCCCCAGCGGAAGGCCACCTCGACCTCGGCCCGTCGCTGCACGTTGGACTGCATGACGCCGTTGGCGTCGGCCGCGTTCTCCCGGTAGGTGCCCTCGCCGGTGACCATCAGCATGCCGGAGACGGGCCGGTCGCCGGCCGGAGCGAGGAACTCCACCATGTCGGTCAGACCGTTGGGGTAGTGGAAGCGCTCCTCGGTGGGCTCCTCGCCGGTGTGGTCGCGCAGCGTGTAGCTGACGCCCGGCACGAGGAACGCGGTGTTGCGCAGCTTCATCCGCACGGCGTCGGCGTCGAGCGTGGCGCCGGTCTCGAAGTAGCGCGCGTCGTGCCACCAGCGGATCGAGGTGCCGGTGCGCTGGCCGCGCTTCATCGCGCCGATGATCTGGAGGCCGGGGCCCGGGGTGAACGCCGCGTCGGGGCCGTCGCCGTCGAAGATCCCCGGCACGCCGTGCCGGAACGACATCGCGTGGACCTTGCCGCCCCGACGGACGGTGACGTCGAACCGGCGGGACAGCGCGTTGACCGCCGAGGCGCCCACGCCGTGCAGGCCACCGGAGGTCTTGTAGCCGGAGCCGCCGAACTTGCCGCCGGCGTGCAGCCGGGTGAGCACCAGCTCGACGCCGGAGATGCCGGACTTGGCGTGCACGTCGGTGGGGATGCCCCGCCCGTCGTCGTCGACCTGGACCGAGCCGTCGGCGTGCAGCGTCACCTCGACCTTGGTGGCGTGGCCGGCTACGCCCTCGTCCGTGGAGTTGTCGAGGATCTCGTTGACGAGGTGACCCACGCCACGACTGTCGGTGGAGCCGATGTACATGCCGGGCCGTTTGCGGACGGCGTCCAGCCCCTCGAGGTGCGTGAGGTCGTCGGCCCCGTACAGGGTCTCAGGCTCTGCGGTCAACTGGTCGTACTCCCAGGTCTCGGCGATGTGTGTGCCGCGTCCGACGTCGCGGGTCGGCCGGCGCGCCGCAGCGAGCCTAACCGGGAGTTGCGACAGGACGACGGCGCCCCGCAGCGAGGCACGTGCCCGTGGGGCGCGGGCCGGGGCGGGACCGGGCCCGGGATCGGCCCGGATGCGGCGTACGGAACCCCGTGACCGGTTTGCCGGCGAGCCGGCGGCGGGCGGCTCCGACCGGGACAACAACGACGCGGCGGCGGGCCTTCCCGAGCGGCGGGGTCGACGTCGGCCCCGCCCTCCGCGGTGCCCCCGCTCGGCGCCGAGGTCGGCCGTGTCGAGCGAGAGCGGCCCACCGGCGGGGCCTGGCCACGGCGGGGACGAGTGTGTCCTTCCTGGAGCGATTTTGTTACGGGCCATTGACGTCCGTCGCATCGGGGTGATGTGATCTTGCCCTCAGAGGATCTTTCACGTTTCGATGGACAGATGGAGGACGTCATGTCCAGGTTCCGTCGTACCGCACTGGCGGCGGCGCTCGCCGTCGCCACCGCCACCCTGTCGACCGCCGTCGGGTTGTCCGCCCAGGCCTCGGCAGCCCTACCCACCTCCCCGGTGCGCACCGCCGCGCTGCCCACCGCCGCGGTGGCGCTCGGCGACAGCTTCATCAGCGGCGAGGGCGCCGGGGCGTACACCCCGGTGACCGACGCCAACGGGGTCGCCCAGGGCTTCCCGGGCTGGACCGCCGCGAACAGCAACGCGTTCTTCTGCCACCGCTCGGCGAACGCCTCACTGCACCGGGCCAGCCTGCCGGGCATCCAGGCCCGGTTCAACCTCGCCTGCTCCGGCGGCCAGCCGCACGACATCGCCGCCGCCTCCTCGGCCCGCACCAACGGCCGTCAGGTGGCCGCCCAGCTCGACCAGCTCCGCGCGGTAGGCCAGACCCACGACATCGACCTGGTGCTGCTCGGTCTCGGCTCGAACAACAGCTCGTTCACCTTCGGCGACGTCGCGGTGAAGTGCGCCAACCGGTTCATCGCCGACGCCTGGACGGGCTGGTGGGAGTTCTGGGCCTACCTCGGCGGGCCGGTCCCGCAGGAGCCGTGCACGGACGCCGACCTGGCCACGGCCGCCCAGTGGAGCGCCGCGACCGCGGAGACCGTCTCGGCCGTCCGCCAGATCCTCGCCACGCTGCGCGAGATCGACGCCGACGGCCAGCACCGCATCGTCTTCCAGGACTACACCAACCCGCTGCCGCTCGACCTCGAGGCGCGCTTCCACGAGGAGGACAGCCGCGACGACACCCGGGACAAGTTCCGCGCGCTGGGCGCCGAGCGGTACGCGGCCGGCTGCCCGATCCACCGGGCCAGCCTGCTGCCGGGGCACCGCTTCTCGCAGGGCCTCGGCACCCTGGTGAAGTCCACCCGGGACACCGTGGCCGCCGAGTTCCCCGGCGCCGACCTGGTCTACCTGAACGTGCAGCGGGCCTTCGACGGCGCCCGGCTCTGCGAGTCCGGCACCAGCCCCACCGGAGCCCTGGCCACCCCGATCCGGCTCCAGGACAACCCGCCGAACGGCGTCTTCGTCACCAGCCTCTCCGGCAAGGACAAGATCGCCATCCAGCGGATCGCGAACACCTGCGTGAGCTACTTCCAGACCTGCCAGGAGTCGTGGCACCCGAACGCCGCCGGCCACCAGGTGCTCGGGCAGTGCCTGACGGGCGCGGCCACCACCAGTGCGCGTTCCGTGGCCTGCGTGCGCGCTGCGAACGGCTCGATCTCGGTCTCCTGACCGCGTCGGCGGAACCCCGTGCCGTCCCGGCGCGGGGTTCCGCCATGTCCGGGGCCAGACCGGCCAGCGCCAGGGGCAGACGGGCCAGGGCCGGGAGCAGACGGGCCAGGGCCGGGAGCAGACGGGCCGGGGGCCGGCGCGGTCGGAGGCCGGCGACGGGGCTGGCCGACGGGGGTCAGTCGCGGGTGGCCACGCCGAGCACGTGCGGGGCGGCCGGGCCGGTGAGCCGGCTGTCGGGAAAGCGGAAACGGTCCAGCTCGGTGACGGAGAAACCGGCGGCCCGGATCGCGGCCACCGTGTCGCGGCCCGTGTGGCAGCCGCCGCAGAGCAGCGGCCAGAGGGTCGCGTCGACCAGCCGCTGCGCGCGGCGCAGGCCGGGAGTCTGCGCGCGTACGTGCTCGAAGAAGCGCAACTGCCCGCCGGGCCGCAGCACCCGACGGGCCTCGCGCAGCGCGGCGGCCTGGTCGGCTACCGAGCAGAGCACCAGGGACAGCACCACCGCGTCGGCGTCGCCGTCCGGCGCCGGCAGCGCCTCGGCGAGGCCGTCGACCACCTCCACGGGTACGGGCGCACCGGCCGCCGCCCGGCGGGCAGCCGCCCGGAGCCGGGGTTCCGGCTCGACCGCCAGCACCCGCCCGACGGTGTCCGGGTAGTGCGCGAAGGTACGGCCGTTGCCGGCGCCGACCTCGATCACGCGACCCGCGAGGCCGGCGACGAGCCGCCGCCGATGGGTGGCCGCCCCGGCGCGGTCCATCGCCACGCTCGCCCGCTCGAACACCCGGGCGAACACCGGGTGGGAGACCGTACCGTCGGACATCGTCCCTCCTCAGACGAGATCGGGAACGGCCCGCCGGGCCACCGGGGACGGCGGCGCGGCGGATGCCGGCCGGGCGTGGGACAGACCGAGGGCGAGCAGCGCCGGACCGGTCGGGCCGTCGACGAGCCCGCCGAGGGTCACGCCGTCCAGCACGGCGAGGAAGGCGTCGCGGGCGCGCCGTAGCTCGCCCCGCAGCCGGCACGACGCGCGCAGCGAGCAGACCGGCTCGTCGCAGGACACCACCTCGTCGTCGCCCTCGAAGGCCCGCACCACGTGCCCGACCGTGACGTCCCCGCCGCCCTCGGCGAAGGCCACCCCGCCGGAGCGGCCCCGGATGGTGACCAGCACCCCGAGCCGCTGCAACCGCTGCACCACCTTGGCGACGTGGTTGCGGGGCAGGCCGAGCTGGTCGGACAGTTCGTCCACGGTCATCCGTCGCGGGCTCGCGGCGGCGAGCATGGCGATGCGCAGCGCCATGTCGGTGGACCGGTTGAGCTTCACGTCCCGACCCTAGCCAGCGCGGTCGAGCGTCCACCACGGCCGACCGACCCCCGGATGTGATCCGGACGACCTTCGACCCGGGACTTTCGACCCTGAAGAGGTATTTCCGTTACCTGTTTTGCTGTTGGGGCCCGAGTGTTCAGCCCAGAAGGAGGCAGTCGTGCTCTCGGAGTCCTCAGCAGCAGTGGTGACGGCGACCCTGCCCGCCGTGCAGGCGCACGGCGAGGCGATCACCGGCCGGTTCTACCAGCGGATGTTCGACGCGCACCCCGAACTGCTCGACATCTTCAACCGCGGCAACCAGGCCACCGGCACCCAGAAGGCCGCCCTCGCCGCCGCCGTGGTCGCGTACGCGGAACACCTGACCGGGGGCAGCCATGCGCCGTGGGGGCCGATCCTGGACCGCATCGCGCACAAGCACGCCTCACTGGGCATCACCGCCACCCAGTACACGATCGTCGGTCGGCACCTGCTCGCCGCCGTCGGCGAGGTGCTCGGCGACGCCGTCACCAGCGAGGTCGCGGCTGCCTGGGACGAGGTCTACTGGCTGCTGGCCTGTGAGCTGATCGCCCGGGAGGCCCGCCTCTACACCGAGGCCGGGCTGGCGGAGGGCGAGCCCGTCTGGCGGGACTGGCGGGTCGTCGACCGGGCCACCGAGGCGGTCGACGTCGTGTCGTTCACCCTGGTCCCGGCCGACGGCGGGCCGGCGCCCACCTTCGTCCCGGGCCAGTACACCTCGGTCGCCGTGGACCTGGGCGGCGGGCGCGGTCAGCAGATCCGCCAGTACAGCCTCTCCGGGCGGCCCGGTGCCGACCACTGGCGGATCACCGTCAAGCGCGTACGCGCCACCGGCGACGGTCCCGACGGCATGGTCTCCACCTTCCTGCACGAGCAGGTGGGCGTCGACGACACCCTCCGGCTCAGCCCGGCGTTCGGCGAGGTCAGCGTGGTCTCCGGGGAGGGGCCCCTGCTGCTGGTCAGCGCGGGCATCGGCCTGACGCCGGCGATGGCCGCGCTGGAGCACCTGGCCGCCACCGAGCCCCAGCGCCCGGTGGTGCTGGTGCACGCCGACCGGGCCGGCGCGGCGCACGCGTTCCGCGGCGAACTGCCGCGCCTGCACGCCGCGCTGCCCAACCTGCGCACCGCGCTCTGGTACGAGGACCCCACCGACGGCGAGCTGGCCGGGGTCACCGCCGAGTTGGCCAGCGGCTGGGTCGATCCGGCGCTGATCCCGCTCGTCCCCGACGCCCACGTGCACCTCTGCGGGCCGCTGCCGTTCATGAACACGGTCCGGGGCGGCCTGCTGCGCCGGGGGGTGCCGGTGGAGCGGATCGCCTACGAGGTCTTCGGGCCGGGCATGCTCCGCGACGACCGACCCTGACCGGCTGTCGTCGGCCGATCACGGGCGGTGGGGCGGTTCGCCCCGCCGCCCGCCGGTGTCTGCACACCCGACCGACGGCCCGCCAGGACGAACCGGGCAGGTGGCGGTTAGGAGGGGAGGGCGGGGGTAGGGACTCCTGCGGCGGGGTCCGCCAGGCGGCGACGAGACGCCCCGGGGCTCGACCGGGTCCCCGCCGACGGGCCGGCCGATGGAGGAAGTAGATGCGCATCGCGATGATCTCGGAGCACGCCAGTCCGCTCGCCGTCGGAGGGGCGGAGGAGACCGGCGGTCAGCACACGCACGTGGCGGGGCTGGCCGCCGCCCTGGCCGGCGAGGGCCACGACGTGCGCGTCTACACCCGTCGGGACTCCACCGTCCCGCCCGACTCCGTGCTCACCGCCGACGGCTACCAGGTGTGCCACGTGCCCGCCGGGCCGGCGCTGCGCGTACCGAGGGACGAACTGCTGCCGCACCTGGGCGAGTTCGGACGCTGGCTGGCCGGCCAGTGGCGCGAGGGCGACTGGGTGCCGGACGTGGCGCACGCCCACCACTGGACGAGCGGGCTGGCCACCCTGCACGCCGGCCGGCGCACCGGAGTGCCGGTGGTGCTGACCTACCACGGCCTCGGCTCCGTGAAGCGACGGACACAGGGCGCCCGGGACACCAGTCCACCGGGCCGGATGGGCTACGAGCGGGCCCTGGGACGGGCCGCCGACCGGGTCATCGCGCAGTGCCAGGACGAGGTCGGCGAGTTGGTCCGCCTCGGCGTACCCCGGTCCCGGATGACGCTGGTCCCCGGCGGCGTGGACCAGGAACTGTTCCGCCCCGAGGGGCCCGTCGCCCCCCGCGGTCCGGCCCGCCCGCGCATCATCACCGTGGGCCGGATGGTCGAGCGCAAGGGCCTCCAGGACGTCGTCCGGGCCCTGCCGGCCGTGCCGGACGCCGAGTGCGTGGTGGTGGGCGGCCCGCCGGCCACGCTGCTCCCCGCCGACGGTTTCGCCCGCCGGCTCCGCGCGCTCGCCGAGTCCTGCGGCGTCGCCGACCGGGTGAAGCTGCTGGGCAGGCTGCCCCGGGAGGAGCTCGCCGCCTGGTACCGCTCGTCCGACCTGCTGGTCGCCGCCCCCTGGTACGAGCCGTTCGGGCTCACCCCGCTGGAGAGCATGGCGTGCGGGGTGCCGGTGGTGGGCACGAACGTCGGCGGGATCGCCGACAGCGTGGTCGACGGGCTGACCGGCGACCTCGTGCCGCCCCGGGACACCCGCGCCCTCGGCACCGCGGTGCGCCGGCTGCTCGCCGACAAGGTCCGGCGCTTCGCGTACGCCACGGCGGCGCTGGACCGCATCCGCAACCGGTACTCGTGGAAGCGCTGCGCCGAGCAGCTCAGCACGGTCTACGCCACGGTCAGCACCATCGGCCGCCCCGCTCCGGCGGTGGCGTGACGCCCACCACCCCACGGTTACCCGCCGGTAGTGAAGGGCCGTAGCCTGGGGCGGTGAACGCGACGGGGGAATACCGGCGGGAGTTCGTCGAGGTCGACGGGGCCCGCCTCGGGCTACAGGTGTATCCCGAGCCGGACGGCGTCACCGACGCCCCGTTGGTGCTGATCATGCCCGCCATGGGCGTCCGGGCCCGCTACTACCGGCCGTTCGCCGCCGCGCTGCGCGCCGCCGGGCTGGCCGTGGCGGTGGCCGACCTGCGCGGCACCGGGGAGAGCACCCCGGCGCCGAGCCGCGCCTGCCGGTACGGCTACCCGGAACTGGCCGCCGACGTGGGCGCCGCGCTGGCCGCGCTCAAGACCCGGCGGGACGGACGCCGGACGCTGCTGCTCGGGCACTCCCTCGGCGGGCAGGCCGCCCTGCTACGGCTGGCCGTGCACGGCGAGCCCGACGTCGACGGGCTGGCCCTGGTCGCCGTCGGCGTGCCCTGGTGGCGCAGCTTCCCGGGCCTGCGCGGGTACGGCGTCCTGCCGTACACCCAGACGATCGCGGCGACGGCCCGGCTGCTCGGTGTCTGGCCCGGCTGGGGCTTCGGCGGCCGGCAGGCGCGCGGGGTCATCCGGGACTGGGCGTACACGGCGCGCACCGGGCGCTTCCCGGACCTGGACGGGGTGGACGCCGAGGCGGCCGTACGCGCGCTGCGCACACCGGTGCTCGCGGTCAGCGTCGACGACGACCAGTACACCCCGCATCCGACGGTCGACCACCTCTGCGCGAAGCTGTCGGCGGCGCCCGTCGTCCGCGAGCGCTACACGCCGACGCAGTCCGGCACCCGGATGGACCACTTCACCTGGGTACGCGCCAGCGGGCCGCTGGCGGCGCGGGTGGCCGACTTCGCCGCCGGCCTGCCGGCCCGCTGACGGGCTGATCACTCGTCGGTGTCGACGGGCACCATCTCGCCGTCGCGCTCCACGCGGGTCTCGCCGCGCTCCGCGGGCGGCGGCACCTGGGCCGTGGTCTTGCGCGGATCGTTGTCCGGGTGCATCAGCACCGCGTCGGTCGACGCCGTCTTCTCCCGGCTCTCCTCCGGCTGCGACATCGCTACCCCTCTCGTCGGTCGTCCGACGACCTACCCGCCACCGGCCCGCCGACTCCTCCCGGCCCCGTCCGGTCGTCGGCCGGCACGAGTACCGGGCCCGGTATCTGCGCTGCCGGGGCGTATCAGCAGGTGACGGGTGGGATTAGCGGACCGGGCGGCGGGTATGCCGCACCGCCCGACACGGTGGAAGGGGATCAGATGTCCGAACGGCACACCGCACTGCGCTCGATGCACGATCTGGGCCTGGCGGCCTGGTTCGGAGGCTCCCTGATGGGAGCGTTCGGCGTCAACGGCGCGGCGGCACAGATGAACGACTCGACCCAGCGGCTGCCGATGGCCTCGGCCGGCTGGGCGCGGTGGACCCCGGTGAACGCCGCGGCGATCGGCGCCCACCTCGCGGGGGCCGTCGGGGAACTGGTGACGGAGAGCCCTCGGGTGGCCGCCCAGTCGGGGGTGGGCCGGGCCAGCACGCTGAAGACGGCGTTGACGGTCGGCGCGCTGGCGGTGACCGGCTACAGCCGGCTGCTCGGCATGCGGTTGGAGAAGGCCGGCGGGCCGCCGGTCGAGGGGGTCACCGAACCGAACTCGCACACGCCGTCGAACGTGGCGTCAACCCAGCGGCAGATGCGGATGCTCCAGTGGGCGGTCCCGGCGATGACCGGGGCGCTCATCGTGGTCACGGCGTACATGGGCGAGCAGCAGAAGCCCGGCGAGGTGCTGCGGGGCATGCTCAGGCGCGCCGGCGGCATGCGGAACGCCCCGTGGGGGATGGGCGGGCTCATGGCGATGGGCAATCCCATGCAGAAGCGGATGGCGAGGTCCGGTCGCTGCTGACCGGCGTACCGCCGATGGGCGTCCCGCCGACTCCTCGGCGGCGGGGCGCCGCTTCGCGTTCCCCCGCCCGCGCCGGAATCACCGGCGAGGCATGACGGCCCCGGTGACGGGGATTCGGAGCCGGTACCGACGGACCGACCAGCGAGGTGGCCATGACGGCAGGAGACGGACGCGGCGGGGACCGACGCCCACCGGAGGCGACCACCGCCTGGGTGACCAGGGACGGGCTGGACGCGGAGCCGCCGTGGGGCACCGGCGGGCACGACCCCATGGACGAGGGCAGCGAGGAGACCGCCGTACCGGAGGGGCGGCGCGGCGAGCGGCGGGCCGGCGAGCCGGCGGGCGCGTCCGGCCCCACCGGGCGGCACCACTTCGGCCCGGTCGAACCGACCCCCACCCGGCCGGCGGGCCCCGGCGCGCCACCGGACCCGGCGCCGGCACGGCGGTCCTTCCCGGACGCCGCCGACGTCGAACCCCGGACGGAGGACGCGCTGCGGACCAGGGGTCGACGCTCCTGACCGGCCCACGGGTCGCCCGGGCCGCGAACGGCGGCAACGTGCCCTGGTGGTCAGGCGCGTTCGGCGGCGCGCAGCAGGCGGAGTTGACCGATCTCGGCGGCGTTCTTCATCAGCTCGGCGTTGACCCAGCCGAGCGTGTGCGCCACGGTGTGCTCGTCGTCCTGCCACGGGAACGTGGCGGTGCGGTCGAGGTCGGCGTCGGTGAGGCGGTCGAGGTGACCGAGCCACTCGGCGCGCAGGGCCCGCAGCCAGGCGACCGTCGGCTCGCCCGCGCCCGGCCATCCGACGTCGGCGCGCCCCCGTGGTGGCCGTCCCCCGAGGTGGTCCATGGCCACCGTCCACCACCAGCCGATGTGCCACGACAGCCAGCCGATCGTCGGCACCGGCACGGGGTCGGGTTCGGTGTCGGCCCAGTCGGGCGTCCACCCGCCGGAGGGGCCGGGACGCATCGTCCAGCAGTGTGCGGTCGGCGCCCAGAGGAAGTCCGCCGCCTCGATGCGTTCGAGGTGGTATTCGAACAGCGACCACGTCAGGTCGAACTGCCAGCGCAGAAGCGCACGGGAGGTTGCCGCCATGCGGGCGATCATGCCCGAGGCGGGCGGCCCGGTCGACGGGATATGGCCGGTGGCCGCGCTTTCCCCCACGCCCGCGCGCGGATCGCCACTCAACCGCCGTCGGTGTCCTCCCCGGCGACCTCGGTGGGGTCGTCTGCCACGGGGTGACCGGTGTCGTCCACCAGGGCGGGCGCCATGCTCCCGCCGTGGGCGTCCTGCGCCTCCCGGGTCTCGCGCGCCGCCGCGTCCTGCGGTACGCCCGGCGCCGCCTCCCCGGTGTGCCCCTGCCGCTGCTCACCCATCACCGTGCCCCCTTCCGTCGCGCACGGCACCGGCGGTACCCGTGCGGCTGGCGGGATAACCCTCCCGGCGTGGCCGATCCGGCCCCGACCGCCCGGGTGGGATCCGTGGTCAGGCCGGCGAGCCGGCGCCCGCCCGGTCCCGACCCACCGGCCGTACGCCCAGCAGTTCCGCGAGCCGGGCGGCGTCACGCTGGGCCTGGTCGTCGCAGCAGTTGTTGAACAGCGCGTGCAGCTCCCCCGCCTGCCCGGCCAGCTCGACGAGCAGCTCCGACCAGCGGCGCAGTTCCTCGTCGCCGTACGCGTAGCGGAACTTCTCCTGCTTGTCTCCCGTCTCCCAGGCGGTGCTGTGTCCGTGGAACCGGACGACTGCCAGCTCCGCCGTGGCGTACAGGATCGGCGGCACCGACGAGGGATGCCCCTGCGGCATGTCGACGCAGACGAACGACAGCCCGTGGTCCCGCAGGAACGCGAGCGTGTCCAGCGCCGCCGTACCGTCGAACCAGGACCCGTGGCGCAGCTCGACGGCGACCCGCCACGGCCGGCACCGCTCCGCCAGTTCGGCTATGCGCCGCTCGGCGGCGGCCCCGCGGGCCAGCCAGGGCGGAAACTGGAGCAGGACCGCGCCGAGCCGGTCGGCCGCCGCGATCGGCTCCAGCGCCGCCCGGAACCGGTTCCACAGCTCGTCGTACGCGTCCGCCGGAAGGTCCCGACGTCGGATCCGGCCCGGGCCACCGGCGGGCCGCAGGTCGCGCGGCAGCGCCGCCACCGGTGTCGGGTGGCCGGTGAAGAGGCTGAACGCCTTGACGTCGAAGGTGAAGCCTTCGGGGGTCGCGTCGACCCAGCCCCGCGTCGTCTCCGGTACGGGGACGGCGTAGTAGGAGGTGTCCACCTCGACCAGCGGGAAGCGCCCGGCGTAGAAGTCGAGCCGACCGGCCGGGGTGTTGGCCGTGCGGGGATACCAGCCCGAGCGCAGCAGCATCCGGTCCGCCCAGGACGACGTGCCCACCTTGATCACACCCATGTGATTCAGTGCACCCCGGACCGGACGAATCGGCAACTCGTGGCGGAAAGCCGGCAGCCCGACCCCTCCCCGGGCCTGCGGATCGTCGGAGGTCACCGCCGACCGTGTGACGGCCCGGCGGCCGGTGGCGCTGAGAACACGAGATGAAAGCACACCGGATGGACCAGGAGACCGCCGAGCGACTGCTCGCCGGTCTCGTCGCCGACTCCAGCGACGGGGCACGGCCCGTCGCGGGGCTGTTGGCGGCGGTACGTGCCGCGCCGCGCGCCAGCGAGCTGGCCGGGGAGGAGTCCGTCGTACGGGCCTACCGGCTGGTCCGGGCCGGGACCCCGCCCGTCCTGCCGGGGCGCGGCCGGCCCGCCCTCGCGGGGTTCGGCGTCCGCGCCGGGTTGGCCGGTGCCGCCCTAGCCCTCACCAGCGGGGTGGCCATCGCCGCCACCGTGGGCGCGCCGTCCCACCCGCTGCGGGCTCCCGCGCCCACCACTCCCGTGCCCGCCCCCACCGCGGATGCCTTCCGCACCGCGACTCCCGACCGGCCGTCCACCCCGGCGGGCGGCGTCGACGGCCGGGTCGGGCCGGACGTGACGGTCACCCCCGGCCCGCACGACAGCCCGGCCGGCCGGGCCGGCGTCGACCCGACGGGACGGCCGGGTGCCGGCGCCACCGGGCAGCCACCGGGCCTCGGCGTGACGGGACAGCCACCGGGTGCCGGCGCGACGGAGAAGCCGCCGGGCTCCGGCGCGACCGGACGGCCCGGAGCCGACCCGACCGGCCGACCCGGTGCCGGAGCCACCGACCGGCGGCCGTCGGCGTCGCCGTCCGCGTCGGAGACGCCCACCCGACCGTCCCGCCCCGGCCCCGCCGACGTCCCGCCGGTGCTGAGGCCACCCACCGAGACACCGCCCGGCGTCGACGCGGGTTGACCGCGCGGCCCACCGTGAGCCCGTCACCACCGACGGCTCCCGCCCGGGCGCTACGCTGCCGGCGACCCACCCGGACGGGGTGAAGCCGGGTGGTTTGGCCGGTCGCCGAACGGGCAGCCGGCAGGTGGACCCCGAGGCCGGCTGAGGACAGGAGGCGTCCCATGCGCGCACTACGGTTGCCGAGCTGGAAGTCGGAGCCCGAGCTGGTCGAGGTCGACGAGCCGACCCCGGGCCCGGGTCAGGTGGTCGTGAAGATCGGTGGCGCCGGCGCCTGCCACTCCGACCTGCACCTGATGCACGACTTCGAGGCCGGCGCGGTGCCCTGGAACCCGCCGTTCACCCTCGGCCACGAGAACGCCGGCTGGGTGCACGCTCTCGGTGCCGGGGTGAGCGGGCTGACGGTGGGCCAGCCGGTGGCCGTGTACGGGCCGTGGGGCTGCGGCACCTGCGCCCGCTGCCGGGTGGGCATCGACCCGTACTGCGAGAACGTGGCCGAGGCACCGGTGCCCGGCGGGGGCGGCGGCCTCGGCCTGGACGGTGGCATGGCCGACTACATGCTGGTGCCGCAGGCCCGGCAGGTCGTGCCGCTGCCCGACGGGCTCGACCCCGTGCTGGCGGCGCCGCTGACCGACGCGGGGCTCACCCCGTACCACGCGATCCGCCGTTCGTGGCCCAAGCTGGGCCCCACCAGCACCGCCGTGGTCATCGGCGTGGGCGGGCTCGGGCACGTCGGCGTGCAGATCCTCAAGGCCACCACCTCGGCCCGGGTGATCGCGGTGGACACCCGCGAGGACGCGCTGAAGCTCGGCGAGGAGTGCGGCGCCGACCTCACCCTGCTCTCCGGCGCGGACACCGCCCAGGAGATCCGCCAGGCCACCGGCGGCCGGGGCGCCGACGTGGTCCTGGACTTCGTCGGCGCCGGCCCCACGCTCGCGCTCGGCGCCGCTGCCGCCCGCACCGTCGGGGACCTCACCATCGTCGGCATCGGCGGCGGCACCCTGCCGGTGGGCTTCTTCACGGTGCCGTACGAGGTGAGCATCCAGACCACCTACTGGGGCAGCCGGCCGGAGCTCATCGAGGTGCTCGAACTGGGCGCCCGGGGCCTCGTGAAGCCGAAGACCAGCACCTTCTCGCTGGAGGAGGCGGTCGTCGCGTACGAGAAGATGCGCGACGGCACGCTCGAGGGCCGAGCCGTCATCGTGCCGTGACCGCCGCGGCCCTAGAATGATCATGTGGTCGCGGCGCTGGAGCTCTACCTCGACACCGACGCCACCCGCCGGATCCGGGTGCTCTGGGACGCGCTGGAGTCCGAGGGTGTGCAGAGCATGCGATCGCTGCTGGAGCAGCGGCACCGGCCGCACGTCTCGCTCGCCGTCGCGCCCCGCTTCGACCCGGAGCGGGTCGCGGCGGCGCTGCACGGGACGGTGGTGGCGGCGCCGCTGCGGCTGAGCTTCGCGCACGCCGGGCAGTTCGTCGGCCGGGTGCTGTGGCTGGGTCCGACGCCCACCGCCGACCTGCTCGCGCACCACGCGCGGGTGCACGGCCGGCTGGCCGAGGCGGGGATCCCGCTGGTCGAGCACTACCGGCCGGGGCGCTGGGTGCCGCACTGCACGCTGTCGATGCGGGTGCCGAACGCCCTGATGGCCGCCGCCGTACGCCGCTGCCTGGAGGTGCTGCCGCTGGAGGCGACCGTGGTCGGCGCGGCCCTCACCGACCACGCGCGGGGCATCTCCCACCCGCTGCCGTAGCCCGACCGCCCCGACGACGTCGGTGGCACCCGCACGGGCCGGACCGAACCGCCGCTTGTCCGTGTCACACCCGGGGGTGGATCCTGTAGGGAATCGACAGAAACGAATCCATGGAGGTTCGATGCGTCGTCTCCCGCTCGCCCTGCTCCCCCTCGTCGCGTTGCTGCTCGGCCTGCCGGCGCCCGCCCACGCCGACGCCGCCCCCGTCGCGGCCACGTTGGCGGAGGTCCGCACCGCCGGCACCGCCTGGGGCCTCGACCCCGCCACCGGCCGGATGACCCTGACCGTCGACGACACCGTCTCCGCCCGGGACGTGGCCGCGCTGCGGGCCACCGCCGCCCGGACCGGCGCGCTGCTCCGGCACGAGCCCGGTGAGCTGCGCCTGCTCATCGCCGGCGGGCAGGCGGTCTACGGCGGCGGCGGGCGGTGCTCCCTCGGCGCCAACGTCCGCAGCGGCAGCACCTACTACTTCGTCACCGCCGGGCACTGCACCGCCGCCGGCGCGACCTGGTACGCCAACAGCGCGCAGACCACCGTGCTCGGCAGCCGGGCGGGCAGCAGCTTCCCCGGCAACGACTACGGGCTGGTCCGTTACACGAGCCTCGTGGCCCACCCGAGCGCCGTCTACACCTACCCCGGCCTGGTCACGATCAACAGCGCCGGCAACGCCTACGTCGGCCAGGCGGTCTGCCGCAGCGGGTCCACGACCGGCGTACGCTGCGGCACGGTCACCGCGCTCAACGCGACCGTCAACTACGCCGAGGGCAGCGTCACCGGGCTGATCCGGACCAACATCTGCGCCGAGCCCGGCGACAGCGGCGGACCGCTCTACGTCGCCGCCACCGGCGTCGTCCTCGGCATCCTCTCCGGGGGCAGCGGCAACTGCACCTCCGGGGGCACCACCTACTACCAGCCGATCATCGAGATCCTGGCCGCGTACGGCGTCACCGTCCCCTGAGCCGGCACGTGCCCGGCCCGGCCCGGACGAGGGGCGGGCCGGGCACGGCGGCTCAGCCCTTGCGGCCGGTGGTGGCGATGCCCTCGACGAAGTGCCGCTGGGCGAGGAAGAACAGCACCAGCATCGGCACGGTCGCGATGACGCTGCCCGCCAGCACGACCTCCCACTGCTGCTCGCCGCCGTAGCCGAAGCGGTCGAGCACCACCTTGAGCCCGCGCGGGAGGGTGTACAGCTGCTCGTCGCGCAGGTAGATCAGCGGCTTCATCAGGTCCGTCCAGCTCGCCTTGAACTCGAAGACGAAGGCCACCAGCAGTGCGGGACGGATCAGCGGGAAGGCCAGCTTCCAGAACAGCTGCGGATAGCTCGCCCCGTCCATCCGGGCCGCCTCGAAGTACTCGCGCGGCAGCGAGAGCAGGAACTGCCGCAGCAGGAAGACGTAGAACGCCGAGCCGAACAGGTTCCCCGCCCACAGCGGCACCTGGGTGCCGGTCAGCCGCAGCTCCGACCAGATCAGGTAGGTGGGGATCATGGTCACCGCGAACGGCAGCATCATCGTCGCGAGCATCAGCCCGAACAGCAGATCGCGGCCCGGGAACCGGAAGTACGCGAACCCGAACGCCACCCACGCGCTGGACAGCGTCACCGCGAGGGCCGCCGCCGTGCCGACCACCACGCTGTTGAGCAGCCAGGTGACCATCGGCACCGCCTGCCACGCGTCGGCATAGTTCTCCGGCGCGAACGGGGTGGGCAGGAACCCGCCGGAGAAGACGTACTCGCGGGGCCGTAGCGAGGCGCCGATCAGCCAGCCGAACGGCAGCATGAACACCACTGCGGCGCCGACGAGCGCGACCACGAACAGCACCCGCTGCCACAGCGGGCGCCCGCCCTCCTCAGCCGCCGCCCGACGGCCGGCGTCCCCGGGCGCGGTCGCGGGTACGGGGGCGGCGACGGCCCGCTCGACCGTGGCCGTCACGACCGGCCTCCCACGCTCCGCCGCGCGCCGCGCCGGCTCAGGTCACTCGTCACGGCTGGTCCCCCTCGTAGTAGACGAACCTGTTGCCGAGCTTCACCTGCACCAGCGTCACGATCAGGATGATCACGAAGAGCAGCCAGGCCATCGCCGAGGCGAAGCCCATGTGCAGGAACTGGAACGCCTCCTGGAACAGGTGGATCACGTAGAACGACGCCGCGTCGCTGTTGAACGACCCCTGTGTCTGGCGGTTGCCGAAGTACATGGTGTAGACCTCGGTGAACATCTGCAGCGACGAGATGGTGTTGACGATCAGCGTGAAGAACAGCGCGCCCGAGATCATCGGCAGCGTCACGTGCCGGAACCGCGCCCAGCCGCCGGCGCCGTCGATGCTCGCCGCCTCGTACAGGTCGCGCGGCACGTTCTGCAACGCGGCCAGGTAGATGATCACCGTGGAGCCGAGGCTCCAGAGACTCATCAGGACGATGCCGGGCAGCACCCAGTCCGGGTCGGTGGTCCAGCTCGGGCCCTCGACCCCGACCAGGGCGAGGCCGCGGTTGATCAGGCCGTCCTGGGTGTTGAGCAGGAGCAGGAACAGGATGCCCACGGCCACCGCCGGGGTCATGACCGGCAGGTAGAAGACGGTACGGAAGAAGCCCTGCAACCGCCCCACCCGCTTGAGCAGCAGCGCCAGCCCCAGCGAGATGGCCATCACCAGCGGCACGTGCAGCAGCGTGTAGTACACGGTGTTGCCGAGGCTGCGCGCCACCGTCGGATCGGCCATCAGCTCCCGGTAGTTGTCCAGGCCGATGTACCGGGGTTCGTTGATCGCGTCGTACTCGGTGAGGCTGAGCCAGGCGCTGGCGATCATCGGCCCGGCGTTGAAGACCAGGAACCCGACGATCCACGGCGCCAGGAAGAGGTACGCCCAGCGCGCCTCCCGCCGGGCCAGCGGCGTACGACGCCGCCGGCCCGTGGGAGCGGGGACGGTGGTGACGGCCATCCCCCGGGGCCTACTTCGCGGCCTTGTCGAGGGCGGCGGTCGCCTCCTGCTGGGCGCGGGCGAGCGCCTCGGCCGGTTGCGCCTGGCCCGAGAGGACGCGGTTGACGGCGTCCGTCCATGCCTTGTCGAACTCGGCGCCGGCCGGCGAGGCCGGCATCGCGAAGGCGGCGTCCTGCACCGAGCGGATGGTGGCCACCGCGTCGTCGAAGCGCTTGTTGCCGGTGGGCTGGTAGATCTCGTCGAAGATCTTCTGGTCGGCGGCGACGTTGCCCGTGTAGACGCCGGTGAACGGCTGGCCGGCGGCCCTGCGGGCGTCGGCGCGGGCCTTGGCGGCGGCGACCCAGGTGTCGGCGGCGGTCATCTTCTTCATGAACGCGCAGGCGGCGTCCGGGTTCTTCGCGCCCTTGGGGACCACCCAGGACTGCCCCGAGGAGAGGGTGACCGGCTTGCCCTGCCGGTCGACGAACGGCTTGACGACCAGTTCGGCCTTCGGGGTGTTCTTGGCGGCCTGGTTGAGGAACCACTCCTCCATGGGCCAGGCGACGATCTGGTTCTTCGCGAGCGGGCTCTGCGCGCCGAAGAAGTCGAAGGTGTCCCGGAAGGACTTGAACCTGCCCCAGCCGCCCTGGTCCTGGATCAGCCTGACCCCGGTGGTGAGCGCCTCCACCGCCTTCGGGTCGTCGAGGTTGGCCTTCGTGCCGTCGGCGGAGATGAGGTCCACGCCGTTGGCCTTGGCCCACATCGGCAGGAACTCGGGGATCTTCGGGTCGATGCCGATGCGGGAGAGCCGGCCGCCGGAGACGGTGGCCAGCTTGGCGTTGAGCGCCGGCAGCCCGGCCCAGTCCGAGAGGTCGACGTCGTCGGGCGTCAGGCCCGCCTGGCGCAGCAGCGCCTCGTTGAGATAGACCACTCGGACCGAGGAGAACTCGGGGATGCCGTAGACGGTGCCGTCGAGGGTGACCTGGTCCTTCGCGGCCGGCCGGTACTGTCCCATGTCGATGTCCTGCGTGTCGACGCAGTCGCTCAGCGGCTGGATGGAACCCCGCCTGGCGTACGTGCCGATCAGCTTGCGGTCCATGTAGACCAGGTCGGGCGGGTTGCCGGAGGCGACGGCGGAGAGGAACTGCTGCTCGTCGAAGGCTCCCTCGACGATCTTCAGGTCGACGCCCGGGTTGTCGCGCTTGAACGCGTCGACGCGCGTGCTGGCGATCTCGTCGGAGAGGCCGAAGCCCATGGTGGACAGGGTGCCCTCGGTGGCGGTGCCGCCGCCCCCGTCGCCGGCTCCGCCGACGCCACCGCATCCGCTCACCGCCAGGGCGAGCACCCCCACGAGCGCGGCGGTACGGACCATCCGAGTCATTGGTTTCTCCTCCGGAGACTGACGGGCGCCGATGCCCGCTCGCCCGGCACCTTTCCGCTGCACGGCGGCGCTAAACGTCACCGGAGGAATTGACGTCCGCGGGAAGTGCCCGCCGGCTCCGGAGGGCGCGCGACGACGGCTACCTGATCGACCTGACCGTGCCCAGGGAGGGGCCGCGCGACGACGCCCGGGTGGTCAGGCGCTCCGGGGGGTGAGCAGGTAGTCGTCGGCCTCCGGATTCCACCGCAGCTCGACGACCCCGCTGGTGGCGGCCGCCTTGCAGAACTGCAGGAAGCTGCGGTAACCCAGCTTCTTCTCGCTGAAGTCGGGCCGGGCCCGGCGCAGCTGGTTCTTCAACCCGGAGAGGGCCACCGCCCCCTCGTCGCCGGCGAGGTCCGCCACCACCGAGCCGAGCAGCCCGAACGCCACCTCCCGGTCGCCGTGCTCGGGCAGGGAGACCTCGGGATCGCCCTTGGCCGGCCCCTCCGCCAACTCGACCACGTTGTGCCCGGCGAGGTGCCGCAGGAGTTCCCCGAAGGTGCGGAACCCGTAGTCGGACTCGCTGAACGTCGGGTCCTTGCGCAGCAGGGTGCGCTTCAACGTCGAGGCGGTCACCTCGCCGCTGGAGCTGCCCTGGAGGCCGGCGACGGTCTGGGCGACGAGCACGGCGAGGGTGTCGACGTCCCGGGCGGCCTCCTCGGCCGCCGGCTGCGCCTCGGGCTCGGGCTCCACCCGTGGCACGTCGGGGCTGGGCAGGCGGGCCGGGCGGCCCCGACGACCCCGGGCGGGCGGGATGTCGACGCCCTCCAGCCGGTCGTAGTAGAGGAACTCGTCGCACGCGGGCGGCAGCAGCGCCGAGGTCGACTTCTCCACCCCGACGCCGATGACGCGCTTGTTCAGCTCGCGGAGCTTGTGGACCAGCGGGGTGAAGTCGCTGTCGCCGGTGCAGATCACGAAGGTCGAGATGTACCCGCGCTCGAAGGCCAGCTCCACCGCGTCCACGGCCATCTTGATGTCGGCGGCGTTCTTCCGCGAGGCGCCCATCCGCTGGGGGATCTCGATGAGCTCGACGTGCGAGCGGGTGAGCATCCGTCGGTCCTCGTCGAAGTAGGACCAGTCCGCGTACGCCCGGCGGACCACCACCCGGCCACGCTCGGCGAGGGCGTCGGCGATGGGACGGAAGTCGAAGGCCGCGCCGTCGAGGTGGTCGCGGGCACCCAGCGCGAGGTTCTCGTAGTCGAGGAAGAGGGCGATGCGGTCTTCGTGATCCACGCAGGTCACCCTACCCTCGGCGAGGTGCCGCGACGCGCGGGCGCGCACCGGGGTGGCGCCGGCCCCACCCGGGAACCGCCGGGTGCTGGCGGCGCTCACCTGCCTGCGCGCCGGCCCGTCGCCCCGCTGGCCCGCCGCCGGTGCCGTGCGTACGCCCGGAAGATCGAAAGTTACGTTCCCGATCTCCCGGTGTACACCCCCGCACCGCTAGCATCGCTGCTCATGAATACGAGGAGCAGTACCCGCTCGGGGCCCAGAAAGCTGGCGTTGGCGTTCGCGCTCGCCGCCGTTCTGGTGGCGCCCGTGGCGGTGACGGCGGCGGCGTCGGCCGCCACGACATTGACCGTAGCCGAGGCGCTCGCCGCGCAGGACGGTCGGACGGCCACCGTGACCGGCTACGTCATCGGCCAGCCAACCAGCAACACGACGGTGCTCAGGTCCGGCTTCAACTCGGACACCGCGATCGCGATCGCCGACACGGCGGCCGAGACCGGGGCGAGCAGGATGCTCTACATCCAGGTCACCACCGCCTACCGCAGCACGTTCGGGCTGCTCACCAACCCGGGCCTGCGGGGCCAGCGGATCACCACCACCGGCACGCTCACCGCCTACTTCAGCCACGGCGGCCTGAAGAGCCCGACGGCGATGACCCTCGCCGGCACCACGCCCTCGCCGAGCCAGTCGCCGACCCCGTCGCCGACGCCGGTCCCGACGACCACCCCGGTGCCCGGCGGCGACTACGACTCCACCTACTACGCCAACGCGATCGGCAAGTCCGGCACGGCGCTGCGCGGCGCGCTGCACTCGATCATCAAGGTCCAGACGAAGATCTCCTACGACCAGGTGTGGGAGGCGCTGCGCGACACCGACCAGGACCCGGCCAACAGCAACAACGTCATCCTGCTCTACACCGGGCGGTCGCAGAGCAAGACCAGCAACGGCGGCGGCGTCAACGACTGGAACCGCGAGCACGTCTGGGCCAAGTCCCACGGTGACTTCGGCACCTCGACCGGCCCGGGCACCGACGTGCACCACCTGCGGCCGACCGACGTCTCGGTCAACTCCACGCGCGGCAACAAGGACTTCGACCTCGGCGGCAGCGCCGTCGCCGAGGCGCCGGGCTGCTACACCGACGCCGACTCGTGGGAGCCGCGCAACGCCGTCAAGGGCGACGTGGCACGCATGATCATGTACATGGCGATCCGGTACGAAGGCAACGACGGCTGGCCCAACCTGGAGATCAACCAGGCGGTCAACAACGGCAGCGCCCCGTACCACGGCAAGCTGTCGGTGCTGCTCCAGTGGAACCAGGCCGACCCGCCGGACGCCTTCGAGAAGCGCCGCAACCAGCGGATCTACGAGCGCTGGCAGGGCAACCGCAACCCGTTCATCGACCACCCGGAGTGGGCGAGCGCCATCTGGGGCTGATCCGCGATCCCGGTGCGCCGCGGCCGGTCCTCAAGGAGGGAGGACCGGCCAGCGGGCAGGCCGCCCCGGCAGGTGTACGAGCGCCTTCAGCGGGTATCCCGCGCGGCCAGGTTCCGTCAGCCAGGAGGTCACGGTGGAGAGTCGAGCCAAGGCGTTGGGGCACGGGATCCATCCCATGATGATCGTTTTCCCGCTGGGGCTGCTCGCCACGGCGGTCATCTTCGACATCCTGTACCTGATCACGGACCGCGCCGGATTCCAGATCTCCGCCGCGTACACCATGGGCGCCGGCGTCATCGGCGGTCTGATCGCCGCGGTCTTCGGCTTCACCGACTGGCGGGCCATCCCGTCCGGCACCCGCGCCAAGCGGGTGGGGGCGATCCACGGCCTCGGCAACGTCGTCGTCGTGCTGCTGTTCGCGGTGAGCTGGTTGCTGCGGGCGTCCGCGACGAACTGGGAGCCGAGCGCCCTGGCCCTGATCTGCAGCTTCGCGGGCGTCATCCTGTCCGGGATGACGGCCTGGCTCGGCGGCGAACTGGTCGAGCGGCTCGGTGTCGGCGTCAGCGACGGTGCCGGCGTCAACGCCCCGAGTTCCCTGTCCCGGCGTTCCACGGGCCGCGCCCGCGCCTGACCGGTCCCCTGCGGGCGAGCAGGCGGTGGGCGGCCGGCCCGGGTGGTCCGCGGACGACCAGCGGGCCGGGCCGGCCAGGGCATCGGGTCGTTACCGGGCACCGGCGGGTGTCGGGACGAACGGCAGGTTCTTCGGCTCCACCGGCCGGGTGCCGCCGGCCGGGTGCCGCCACAGCCCACGCGCGCGCAGGATCGGCAGTACGCCCTCGCCGAACCAGTACGCCTCCTCCAGGTGCGGGTGCCCGGAGAGGATGAACTCGTCCAGGCCCAGCGCGTGGTACTCGGCGATCCGGTCGGCGACCTCCGTGTGGCTGCCCACGAGGGCCGTGCCCGCGCCGCCCCGGACCAGCCCGAAGCCGGCCCAGAGGTTGGGCGACACCTCCAGCCCGTCGCGCGAGCCGCCGTGCAGGTCCAGCATCCGGCGCTGCCCCTCGGACTCGCTGCCGCGCAGCCCCTCCTGGGCTGCCCGCAGGTCGTCCTCGGCAATGCCGTCGAGCAGGCGGCGGGCCTGCGCCCAGGCCTCCTCGGCGGTGTCCCGGGTGATGACGTGCAGCCGGATGCCGAAGCGCAGCTCACGGCCGGCCGCAGCGGCCAGCGTACGGACCCGGTCGAGCTTGCCGGCCACCTGGGCCGGCGGCTCGCCCCAGGTCAGGTAGACGTCGCTGTGCCGCACCGCCACGGGCAGCGCGGCGGCGGAGGAGCCACCGAAGTAGATCGGCGGGACCGGGTCGGGCAGCCGGGTCAGCCGGCCCTGCTCGATCCGCAGGTGCTCGCCGGCGTGGTCGACGGTCTCGCCGCGCCACAGCGCCCGCACGATGTGCAGGAACTCGTCGGTGCGCGCGTACCGGGCGTCCTTGTCCAGGAAGTCGCCGTAGGCGCGCTGTTCCCGCGACTCGCCGCCGGTGACGATGTTGACCATCAGCCGCCCGTTGGAGAGCCGCTGGAACGTCGAGGCCATCTGCGCCGCCAGCGCGGGCGTGAGCAGGCCGGGTCGGAAGGCGACCAGGAACTTCAGCCGCTCGGTCACCTCGGTGAGCATGGCGGTGCTCAGCCAGGCGTCCTCGCACCAGGCGCCGGTGGGGGTGAGCGCGCCCTCGAAGCCGAGCTGCTCGGCGGTCCGCGCGATCTGGCCGAGGTAGGCGACGCTCGCCGGACGGGCGCCGCCGGCCGTGCCGACCGGAACGCCGTGGCCGCCGCCGACGATGTCCCGGCTGTCGCCGTAGGTGGGCAGGAACCAGTGGAAGGTGAGGGCCATCTCGGATCTTTCCTCCAGTACGCGGGGGCGAGCGGTGGCGGCGAGATGCCCGACCGCGGCCGGACGCCTCCTGAGGGGTGGGACGAATCCGCGTACAGACTACCCATAAAACCTACCAAGTTAGTAGGGTTATAGCTTCGCCGCCTCGGCGTTCCCGGCGGGCTGAGCGGGGCGGCGACGCCGCCTCGAAGTGGTGCCGGCCTGCCGTGGCCCCTCAGCGCAGGCGGGCGTACGCCAGCGGCAGCGGATCCGGCTGGCCGCTCCACGTGCCGGTCAGCACGGCGCCGTCCGAGGCGGTGCCGGCGCCGGGGCGGCGGACGACGGCCAGCTCCACGGAATCGGTGACGATGAGGGTGAGGTCGTCCTCCACCACGCTGCGTACGGCGCCGACCGGCGGGACATCGGCGCCCCGGGTGCCGCTGCCGGCGATGGCCATCGACAGCCCCCGGTACTCCCGCCGGCCGTCGACCTCGAAGAACTCCTCCGACTGCCCGGCGTCGGCCAGCACGGCGGCGGCCAGCGTCGCGGCGTAGACCGGGTCCCCACAGGCGTCGTACACCCAGCGGCGGCCGAGCACGGAGTGCTCGGTGGTGCCGACGAGCCAGTCGTCGCCGCCGTCGAGAGGCGCGCCACGGTAGGTCAGCGGAACCTGGTGGACCGGCCCGTCGCCGGCCCTGACGAGCAGCGTCTCGACGCCGACCTCGCCGGCCGGATCGTCGAACCGGTACGCGGCCACGCGCTCGACGTCGGCGTCGACCGACCCCTGGTACCACGGCCGGCCGGGCAGCCACGCCGCCAGCAGTGCGAGCTTCGTGGGGTGCATCTCCGCCCGGTACAACAGCGCCATACGCCGCATCGTAGGGGCAGCGCCGGATCCCGGCTGACCCGACCGGCACCCGACGCGCGCCCCCGACAGCGGGCCCGCCGGATCACGCGGGAGCGTAGCGGCGCAGCCCGTCGACGTCGGAGCAGGTCAGCCGGCCCTGCGCGACGAGGAGTTCCAGGTGTGCCCCGGTCTCGGTGACGGCGAGCATCGCGTTGAACACGTCGAGGTCGCCCAGCCGGTGCTCCCGCCGGGTCCAGCGCAGCTGCCCGGCGACCTCGTACGCCGTACTCGCCCCACGGGCGACGGCGGCCTCCGTCTCGTCGAGCCGCGCCCCGTGGTGCGCGACGAGTTCGTCGACCCGCGCGTGCACGCTGGCGGTCACCGGCCCGTGCGCCGGGAGCAGCAGCGCGTCCGGTCGCCGCCGCACCACCGCGAGCGAGTCCAGGAAGTCGCCGAGCGGGTTCGGCGCGAGCACGGCCTCGAACCCGATCGAGGGCGTGATGCTGGGCAGCACGTGGTCCCCGGCGAACAGCAGGCGGGAGTCCGTGTCGTGGAAGACCACGTGCCCACGCGTGTGGCCCGGCGTCTCGACGACGTCCAGGGTGCGGTCGCCGTGCCTGATCTGCTGGCCGTCGTGGAACCAGTCGTCCGGCATCTCCCAGTCCGTGATGCTCCGCCGCCGGCCGACCAACCTCGTCGCCGTGTCGGCCAGCTCACCCGCGCCCAGCAGCCGTAGCCGGTCGAACTGCTCGGTGAGCGGGCTCTGGTCCGGCGCCATGGAGACCGCCAGGCTCTCGCGTTCGCCGGCGCCCAGGCTGACCTTCATGCCGTACTCGCGGCGCAGGTGCACCGCCTGCGTGTAGTGGTCCCGGTGGACGTGCGTGACGAGGAACCGGCGCACGTCCGCGAGCGAGCAGTCCAGCTCCTTGAGGGCCGCCTCGAGCGCGGAGCGCGCCTCGGTCCTCGCCCATCCGGAGTCGACCAGGACGAGACCGTCGTCGTCGCGCAGGACGTACACGTTCACCGCGCGCAGGCCGTCGTTGGGCAGGGGCAGCGGCACACGATGGACGCCGGGGGCGACCTCGTACGTTCCGGGCGTGGTCCAGTCGTCGCGATTGCCGCTGTCCGAGGTCATGGCCACGACCCTAGTTCGCCCCTGGTCGGCGGTCCGGCTGTCGATAGGGTGGCCCGTGCCACACGTGGCGACGGGAGGAGACGTCAGGTGGGTCCGCCGGGCACCTCGCACTTCGTGGGCATGCGGCAGCTCGACGACGACCTGGACACCGTGGTCGTCGTCGACACCATCCGGGCGTTCACCGTGGCGGCGTGGGCGTTCGCGCGGGGCGCCGAGAAGATCGTGCTGGCGGCCGATCCCGACCAGGCCCTGGCCCTCACGGCGCGCTACCCGGGTGCGCTCACGGTGAAGGACGGCCCCCCGGCCGCGGGATTCGACACGGTCAACTCGCCGGGTCTCGTGTCGAGGCTCGACCTCGCCGGGCGCACCGTGATCCAGACGACGACCTCCGGCACCGTGGGCGCGCTCGCCGCGCGGCACGCCACACGGGTTGTCTGTGCCAGCTTCGTCGTGGCCGGGGCCACGGCCCGTGAGCTCCGACGTCACCGGCCCGCCGACGTCACGTACCTCGTCACCGGCGACGACGGGCAGGCCGACGAGGATCGCGCCTGTGCCGAGTACATCGCCGCCCTGACGCGGGACCCGTCGGTGGCCGCCACCCCGTTCGTCGACCGGGCCGCGCGGTCCGCGGCCGCGGCCGAGCTGGTGGCGGGCGTACGGCGTGGCTACCAGGGCACCCACGCCGACGACCTCCCGCTGTGCCTGGAGCACGACCGGTTCGCCTTCGCCATGCTCGTGGACGACCGGGACGGCGACGCCGTCGTCAGGCCGGTGGCTGCGAGCGGCTGACCCGGTGGCCCCGCCACCTGCCGTCCCGCACGGCCGGGTGCCCGGCGCGCCGTATCAGCTCGGCGGCCTGGACGAGCGTCGGGCGGCATGGACGACGACCGGCGACTCCGCCGGCCAGCCGTCGCGCACCCCCGCCTTGCCGGCGGGACGGGCGTGTGGTTGGTTTCGGGGCAGGCCGAATCAGCAGCACACGGAGGAGACGCGCGTGGACGACCCGGTTCTCGTCGAGCGGGACGGTCCCGTGGAAACGTGGACGATCAACCTGCCGGAGGCCCGCAACCCCATCTCCGGTGACGACGTGATCGACGCGTTGGTGGCCCGGGTCGACGCGGTCAACGCCGACCGGACGGTCCGGGCGGTCATCCTCACCGGCGCGGGCAGCGCCTTCTCCGCCGGCGGCAACGTCAAGGACATGGCGGACCGGGTCGGCCTCTTCGGCGGCGCCCCGCACGAGTTGCGCGACGGCTACCGCCGCGGCATCCAGCGGATCCCCCGGGCCATGTACGCGTGCGACGTGCCGCTGATCGCGGCGGTGAACGGAGCGGCGGTCGGCGCCGGCTGCGACCTGGCGCTCATGTGCGACCTGCGGATCGCCTCGGAGCGGGCGTTCTTCGCGGAGAGCTTCGTCAAGCTCGGCATCATCCCCGGCGACGGCGGCGCCTGGCTGCTGCCCCGGGCCGTCGGCGCCGCCCGGGCCGCAGAGATGACGCTGACCGGGGACCGGGTCGACGCGGCGACCGCCCTGGAGTGGGGGCTGGTCTCCCGGGTCGTGCCGCACGAGGACCTGCTCACCGAGGCGCGCCGGCTGGCGGACCGGGTGGCGGCGAACCCTCCGCACGCCGTACGGATGGCCAAGAAGCTGCTACGCGAGGCGCAGCACCAGAGCCTCGACAGCATCCTGGAACTCTCCGCCGCGATGCAGGCGCTGGCGCACCAGACCCGCGACCACGACGAGGCGGTCCGGGCCTTCCTCGACCGGCGCGACCCGCACTTCACCGGGGAGTGAGCCGGCCGCCGGGTGCCGCTGACGCGCCGGCGCGAGTTCAGCGCTGGACGCGCGCGCCGGCGCCCCGGACGAGCGCCTCGACCTCCCGGAGGCTGGCCATCGAGGTGTCACCGGGGGTGGTCATCGCCAGCGCGCCGTGCGCCGCACCGTACTCGACGGCCGTGGCCAGGTCGCCCTTCTCCAGCAGGCCGTAGATCAGGCCGGAGGCGAAGCTGTCGCCGCCGCCGACCCGGTCCATGATCTCCAGGGCGGGCCGGTGGGTCGCCTCGACGAAGCCGCCGTCGGCCCAGGCGATCGCGCCCCAGTCGTTGACGGTGGCGGTACGCACCGCGCGCAGGGTGGTGGCGACGACCTTGAAGTTGTCGTACTCCTTGGTGGCCGCCTCGATCATCCGCTGGAAGTTGGCCACCTCCAGCTCGGACAGCGAGGCGTCGGTGCCGGGCACCTCGAAGCCGAGCGAGGCGGTGAAGTCCTCCTCGTTGCCGATCATCACGTCGACGTAGCGGGCCAACCGGCGGTTGACCTCCCGCGCGCGGGCCTGGCCGCCGATCGCCTTCCAGAGGCTGGGCCGGTAGTTCAGGTCGTACGAGACGACGGTGCCGTGCCGGGCGGCGGCGGCCATCGCCGCCTCCATGGTCTGCGGGGTGGTCTCGGACAGGGCCGCGTAGATGCCGCCGGTGTGCAGCCACCGCACCCCGAGCGTGCCGAACAGGTGGTCCCAGTCCACCTGTTCGGGCCGGAGTTGGCTGGCGGCGCTGTGGCCACGGTCGGAGGTGCCGACGGCGCCTCGGACGCCGAAGCCGCGCTCGGTGAAGTTGAGCCCGTTGCGCACGGCGCGGCCGACCCCGTCGTAGGGCAGCCAGGTGACCAGGGACGTGTCCACCCCGCCCTGGAGCACGAGGTCCTCCAGCAGCCGCCCCACCTCGTTGTCGGCGAACGCGGTGACCACGGCGGTACGCAGCCCGAAGCAGCGGCGCAGGCCCCGGGCCACGTTGTACTCGCCGCCGCCCTCGAAGGCGCGGAAGGTACGGGCCGTGCGCACCCGGCCCTCGCCCGGGTCGAGCCGCAGCATCACCTCGCCGAGGGAGACCAGGTCGTACCGGCACTCCCCGGCCGGCCGGATCGACAGCACGGCTCAGTCCTCCACGGCGGGTCGGGCGGCGTCGACGGCCGCGGCGGTGCGGGCGGCGACCTCGTCCCAACGCCCGGCGGCGAGCAGGTCCGGGGCGACCATCCAGGTGCCACCGACCGCCAGCACGGCGGGCAGGGCCAGGTAGTCGGAGAGGTTGCCGGTGTTGACCCCGCCGGTCGGAATGAACCGCACGGCACGGTACGGCGCGGCGAGCGCCTTGATCATCGCGACGCCGCCGAGCTGCTCGGCGGGAAAGAACTTGACCGTGTCCAGCCCGGCGTCGAGGGCCATCTGGATCTCGGTGCCGGTGGCGACACCGGGGAACACGGGCACGCCCGCCTCCTGGCAGCGCCGGACGACCGCCGGGGAGAACCCGGGGGTGACGACGAACCGGGCGCCGGCCTCGACGGCGCGGTCGACCTGGGCCGGGGTCAGCACCGTGCCGGCGCCGACGAGCAGGTCGGGTCGCTCGGACATGACGCGGATCGCCTCGGCGGCGGCGTCGGTGCGGAAGGTCACCTCGGCCGAACGCAGCCCGCCCCGGACGAGCGCGTCGGCAAGTGGGGCGCCGTCGCGGGCGTCGTCGAGCACGACGACCGGCAGGATCCGGGTCGCGCCGACGGCCGCGACGACCGCCCGCCTCTGTTCATCATTCTGTACGCCAGTCACATATGTGACCCTAGCGCTGCCGTCCGGCCTGTCAACCCCGCTAGAGTGGCGCCCATGACGCTGCCCGGCGGGTTCCAACCCGTGAAGTCCTCCACCCGCACGCTGGAGGTGCTGGAGGCACTGGCCGCCTCGCCGCAGCGACGTTCCCTGGTCGACCTGGCCCGCGCGCTGGAGATCCCGAAGAGCAGCCTGCACGGCATCCTGCGCACGATGGCCCAGCGCGGCTGGGTGGAGAGCGACCCGACCGGCACCCGGTTCGGGCTCGGGGTGCGCGCCCTCCAGGTCGGTGCCGCGTACCTCACCAGCGACGACACGGTGGGCCTGCTCGGCGGGGTACTCGACGACCTGTCGCGGCAGTTCGGCGAGACCGTCCACCTCGGACGGCTGGACGGCGCGCACATCGTGTACCTCGCGAAGCGCGAGTCCGTGCACCCGCTGCGGCTCTACAGCGCGATCGGCCGGCAACTGCCCGCCCACGCCACCGCCCTGGGCAAGGCGCTGCTGGCCGAGCGCCCGGACGAGGCGCTCGACGGGCTGCTGGACTGGCCGCTGCCCGCGCTCACCCCGCACACCGTCACCGACCCCGACGCGCTGCGTGCCGAGTTGGCCGCCGTCCGGGAGCGGGGGTACGCGGTGGACCGCGAGGAGAACACCGAGGGCATCGTCTGCTTCGCGACCGCCGTACCCCTGGCGGCGCCGGCGACCGACGCGATCAGCCTGTCGGTGCCGGTGGCCCGGCTGGGTGCCGCCGGCGAGGAGCGCATCGTGGCCGCCCTGCGCCGGGCCGTCGACCAGGTCCGGGCGGCGCGCGGCCTGGTCTCCACCGCCTGATCGACGCCGGCATCAGGCAACGTTCTTGACAGATGTGTCGAAATATCGACAGACTTCTCTGGGAGAGCGCTCTCTGACCGCGTCCGCCGCCGCCGTGCCCAGGAGGTCCGCCATGTTCAGAGTCCGTACCCGTCGACGGCCGTGGGCGCTCGCCCTCGCCGCGACCGCGATCATCGGCGCCACGGCGGCCCTCGCCGTGCCGGTCGACCCCGAACCGGCCCAGGCCGCCATCGGGGGAATCACCTGGCAGGACGAGTTCAACGCCGCCGCCGGCACGCCCGTCGACCAGAGCAAGTGGCGCTTCGACATCGGCGGTGGCGGCTGGGGCAACAACGAGCGGCAGTACTACACGAACAGCACGAGCAACGCCGTGCACGACGGCCAGGGCAACCTGGTCATCACCGCCCGCCGGGAGAACCCCGCCAACTACCAGTGCCACTACGGTCGGTGCGAGTACACCTCGGCCCGGCTGCTGACGGCGGCGACGTTCACCCAGGCGTACGGCCGCTTCGAGGCCCGCATCAAGATCCCGCGCGGCCAGGGCATCTGGCCGGCGTTCTGGATGCTGGGCAACGACATGGGCAGCGTGGGCTGGCCGAACGCGGGCGAGATCGACATCATGGAGAACATCGGCCGGGAGCCCAACACCGTCTACGGCACCATCCACGGCCCCGGCTACTCGGGTGGCGGCGGCATCACCGGCAGCCGCACCATCGGCGCCCCGCTCGCCGACGCCTTCCACACCTACCGGGTGGACTGGGAACCGAACTCCATCATCTGGTACCTCGACGGCGTCGAGTACCACCGGGTCGACCCGGGTCGGCTCGGCGGCAACCGGTGGGTGTTCGACCACCCGTTCTTCATGCTCCTCAACGTGGCGGTGGGCGGGAACTGGCCCGGCTACCCCGACGCCTCCACGCAGTTCCCGCAGCAGATGCTCGTCGACTACGTACGCGTCTCGGGCTACACCTCGGGCGGCAACCCGCCGGGCACCACCGCGATCAGGGGCGCGCTCAGCGGGCGCTGCATCGACATCCCCAGCGCCGACCCGGTCGACGGGGCCAAGCTGCAGATCTGGGACTGCAACGGCACCGTCGCGCAGGCCTGGACGTTCGCCGCCGACGGCACCGTCCGCGCGATGGGCAAGTGCATGGACCCGGCCTGGGCCGGCACGGCGAACGGCACCGAGGTCAACCTCGTCACCTGCAACGGCAACCCGGCGCAACGCTTCACGCTCAACGCCGCCGGCGACCTGGTCAACCTGAGCGCGAACCGCTGCGTCGACGTACGGGACCGCAACCCCAACAACGGGGGCAAGCTCCAGCTGTGGGACTGCACCGGCGACGCCAACCAGAAGTGGTCGCGCGTCTGACGAAGAACTCTGCCCGGGGTGACGACACCTCGCCGCCGCCCCGCCCGGCCCCGGCACGACCGGCCGGGCGGGGCGGCGGCGACAGCCGGGCCCGCAGCGCCCCGAAGCAGGCCGGGCGGACACCGGGCCGTCGCGGCGCGCACGAAAGTGGCTTGCCGGCGTACGCGAGGACCGCTTAGCGTCGTCGCGCACCTCCCGGTGCGTAGGCAACGGCTACTTCCGCTTCCCACGGGGAGACGCGGGTGCAAATCCCGCCGCCGCCGGCTGGCGGTGTCGACCAGCAGCCCAGGTCACCTTGGCCCGCGAGGGCCAGTCTCCGTTGCCGCTCTGATCTCGGGAGGCGCGACCGCACCGGCACCCGGTGCGCAGGCGACGGTTGCTTCCCGGGTCCCCCATGGGGTCTCACCGCCGGCCACCCACGGGGGGTGCGCACGGCGGACATCCGCCGCCGGCTCGGTCTCGGGTGCCGGGGTGGGTCGTGTCCGCCCGCCTGTTGCGTGGGGGACGCGATGGCCAGGTTCAACCTCAAGGTACGCAGCAGCCAGGCGGGGGCCGGTCGGGTCCTGACCGCCGAGGGCGCGCCCGGTTTCGTCCGCGAGCCACGCGCCGAGCTGTTCCTGTTGGGCGTGTCGCACATGGTCGGCGAGGACACCTTCTACGAGGGCGCCGCCGAGCGGGACGCGCGGTTCCGCGAGTTGGTCGCCGCCGTCGCCGTCGCCGATCCCGACTGGTTCGCCCGGTTCGTACGCTGGCTGCGCACCGGCGCGATGGTGCGTACGGCGTCCGTCGTGGCCGCCCTGGAGGGTGCCCGCGCACAGGTCGCGGCCGGCGTCCCGGGCTCCCGGGCGGTGGTGGACTCGGCGTTGCAGCGGGCCGACGAGCCGGGCGAGGCCGTCGCGTACTGGCTGGGGCGGCACGGCCGGACGATGCCCAAGCCGGTCAAGCGGGGCATCGCCGACGCGGCGGTGCGGCTGTACCACGAGCGCAGCCTGCTCAGGTACGACGCCGACGGCAGCGCGGTGCGCTTCGGCGACGTCATCGACCTGACCCACCCGAGGGCCAGGGACGAGCGGCAGGGCGACCTGTTCCGGCACGCGTTGGACCGCCGGCACCGGCGCGACAACCCGCTGCCCGCGTCCCTGACGGTGCTGGCGGCGCGGGCCGAACTGATGGGTTTGCCGGTCGAGCGGCGCGGAGCGGTCACCGATCCGGCGGTGCTGGACGCGGCGGGCATGACCTGGGAGTCCCTCGCGGGCTGGCGGCAGAGCGCGATGGACGCCACGGCGTGGGAAGCGGTCATCCCGACCATGGGCTACCTGGCGCTGCTGCGCAACCTGCGCAACTTCGACCGGGCGGGCGTCGGCGACGACGTCGCGGCGACGGTGGCGGCGAGGCTGGCCGATCCCGGCGAGGTCGCCCGGTCACGCGTGCTGCCGATGAGGTACCTGTCGGCGTACAACGCGGCGCCGAGCCTGCGGTGGGCGTACCCGTTGGAGCAGGCGTTGCAGCACGCGCTGGCGAACGTCCCCGCCCTGGACGCGCGGACCCTGATCCTGATCGACACCTCGGGATCGATGGCCGCCTCGTTCAGCCGGGACGGCACGCTGCTCCGCTGGGACGCCGCCGCCGTGTTCGGCCTCGCGCTGGCCGCCCGGGCGCAGGACGCGACCGTGGTCTCCTTCTCCCACCACACCACGGTGTTCCCGACCGTCGCGGGCGAGTCGGTGCTGGGGGCGGTACGGCGGTTCAAGGACGACGGCCACTTCCACGGTGGCGGGACCGACACCGAGGGCGCGATCCGCCGGCACTACGACCGGCACGACCGGGTGGTCGTCCTGACCGACGAGCAGGCGTACGCGCACGGCGCGGGGGACGTCGCGGCCGCCGTGCCAGCGCGGGTCCCCGTGTACACGTGGAACCTGGCCGGCTACCGGGTCGGGCACACACCGACGACCGGTGACCGGCACACGTACGGCGGGCTGTCCGACGCCGCGTTCGCGATGATCCCGCTCGTCGAGGCGGGTACGCGCGGCCGCTGGCCCTTCTGACCCGCCCCGCACGCGCCGGCCCTGCCACCCCCGGCCGGCGCGTGCGGGGCGGGCGAACGGCCCATTGACGGTGGTCTTCGCACATTGCAAGATGCGAGCGCACCGTCATGGTGTGAGGATCCGGTGATCCCTGGCGTACCGCGATCAGGAGGCCCCGCACCGTGAGTACCGGTCTGTCGCTCGTGCTTTTCCCGGTCGCGCTGGGCATCGTGATGCTCGGCCTCGGCCTCACCCTCACCGTGGCCGACTTCCGCCGCGTCGTCGCCTACCCCCGGGCCGTCGTCGTCTCCCTGGTCTGCCAGATGCTGGTCCTGCCGGCCGTCTGTCTGGGCCTGGTGCTCGCCGCCGACCTGCGCCCGGAACTGGCGGTCGGCATGATGCTGCTCGCCGCCTCCCCCGGCGGCAGCACCGCCAGCCTCTACAGCCACCTGTTCAAGGGCAACGTCGCGCTCAACGTCACCCTGACCGCCATCAACTCGGTGCTCGCCCTGTTCACGCTGCCCCTGATCGTCAACCTCTCCGTCGCCGCGTTCATGGGCTCGGACAGCTCGCTCGGCCTCCAGTTCGACAAGGTGCTCCAGGTCTTCGCCCTGGTGCTCATCCCGATCGTGATCGGCATGGTCATCCGCCAGCGACGGCCCGGGTTCGCCGAACGCATGCAGCGACCGGTGAAGATCCTCTCCATCGTGGTCCTCGTCGTCGTGATCATCGGCGCGGTGCTCGGCGTCAAGGACGAACTCGCCGCCACCATCGGCGCGGTCGGCCTCATCGCCCTGCTGTTCAACCTGCTCAGCCTGGCCATCGGGTACGCGGCGCCCCGCCTGCTGCGCGTCGGGCACCGGGATTCCGTCGCGTCGTCGTTCGAGATCGGCGTCCACAACGCCACCCTGGCCATCACGATCGCGCTCAGCCCGGCCCTGCTCGACAACACCGACATCGGCATGCCGGCGGCCATCTACGGCATCCTGATGTTCTTCACCGCCGCCGCCTTCGGCTTCGTCGCCGCACGCCGTGGCAGCGCCTCGGACGAGCCGACGCGCGAGCAGACCAGGGCGGCGTGAACGGGCGCGTACCCCTCCGGCGCTGGGCGGCCAGCCGGGAACCGAACCATCTTCCCTGCAACGGGGGATGGACCGGCGGGCCACCGACGGTGACTATTGGTAGTTGGTCGAACGCTGCGGGTTGACGACGTGGTGGCGGAGGTGTTCCCGCCGCCCGCCTGTCACACCCCGGTCGCGACCGACGACCACGTCACCGCGCAGCGAGGAGACCGCCCGTGACCGGAGCCGCCACCCGCACCGAACGGGACACCACGCCGCAACCGCAGACACCGGCGGAGCCGGTCCTGCCGGAGCTGCGGACCATGTTCTGGGAGACAGGAATGCTGGCCCGGGCGGAGGCCGGGCTGTTCGCCGTGTTCGCCGAACTGCCCCGGCTCGTCTGGACGGCGGTGCGGACCAGTTGGCGGGCCGATCGGCTCCGCACCTCGGTGGTGGCCGCCGCGACGCTCGGCGGCGGGATCATGGCCGCCTTCGGGCTGCTGGCCACCCAGCGGGTGCTCGTGGAGCTGTTCGCCGGGGGCCCGACGGCGGACAAGGTGATCGCCGCGATGCCCGCGCTCGCCGTGCTGGCGGGGGCGACCGCGCTACGCGCCGGCATGGGCATCGCCACCGGGTACGCGCAGAACGGCCTCACGCCGCGGGTGAGCCGGGAGGTGGAGCGCGGTCTGTTCGAGGTCTCCACGGCGGTACGGCTGGAGGCGTTCGACGCCGACGCGTTCGCCGACGACATGGAGCGGGCCTCGCGCGGCACCGAGTCGACGGTCGCCCTCGTGGAGTCGTCGATGAACCTGCTCGCCGGGCTGGCCGGCCTGCTCGCCGTGGCGGTCGCCGTCGTCGTCATCCACCCGTTGCTGCTGCTGGCGCTGCTGGTCGCGACGCTGCCCAAGGCCTGGGCGTCGCTGCGGGCCGGGCACCTGCGGTACCGCACCTACACGGCCGGCTCGGTGCGGCGACGGCGGCTGTGGCTGCTGCACCGGCTGATGGCCGAGCGGGCCTCGGCGCCGGAGCTGCGCTCCTACGGGCTGCGCCGGTTCCTGCTGGACCAGTACGACCGGGTGATGGAGGTGGAGACCGACATCGAGCTGGCCCTCGCCCGCCGGGTCACCACAACCACCACGGTCGGGGCGATGATCGGCGGGATCGCCACCGCCGTGGTCTACGTCCTGCTCGGGTTGCTGCTCATCGACGGTCAGATCCCGCTCGCGGCGGCGGCGACCTGCGTGGTCGCGGTGCAGTCCGCGCAACGCTCGCTGGCCATCGTCACCTTCCAGATGGACCGCGTCTACACCGAGGGCCAGCACTTCAGCGACTACACCGGGTTCATGACCCGCGCCGCCGCCTACCTGCCCGGCCCCGTCGCGGAGGCCGATCCCGGCCCCCTGCACGAGCTGGCGGTGCGCAAGGTCAGCCTGTGCTATCCCGACCGGCACACCCCCGCCGTCGACGGCGTGACGCTGACGATCACGGCGGGCCAGACGGTGGCCTTCGTGGGCGAGAACGGTTCCGGCAAGTCGACCCTCGCCGCGATGATCGCCACCCTCCGCGCCCCCACCGACGGCGTCATTTGCTGGAACGGTCGTCCCCTGTCGGAGTGTAACCTGAACGGTCTGCGGGCCCGCATCGCCGTGGTCACGCAGGAATACCACAAGTGGCCGTTCACGGCCGCGACGAACATCGCCGTCGGCGACGTCGAGAGCGAGGCCCGGCAGGACCGGATCGAGGCCGCCGCCGCCCGCGCCGTCGCCCACGACATGATCCAGGAGCTGCCCCACGGGTACGAGACGCTGCTCGACCGGACGTTCGCGAAGGGCCAGGACCTCTCCGGCGGCCAGTGGCAGCGCATCACGGCCGCCCGGGGCTTCCTCCGTGACGCCGAACTGCTGGTCATGGACGAGCCGTCCTCCGCCCTCGACCCACGCGCCGAGGACGCCCTGTTCCAGGCCATCCGGGACCGGCAGGGCCGGGCGACCACCATCCTCATCACCCACCGGCTGGCCAACGTCCGGCACGCCGACCGGATCTTCGTCCTGCACGACGGCGCGCTGGTGGAGGCGGGCAGCCACGCCGAACTCGTCGCCGCCGGCGGCCGGTACGCCGAACTGTTCGCCCTCCAGGCCGCCGGCTACGACGGCAGCCACGACGAGCAGACCCGAGCACCACGGCAGCGCTGACTGCCCCGTCCCGCCCGGCGGCGTCGCCGCGGCTCGCGGGAGGCTCGCCGGGCCGGTTCGTCACGGGGCAGCCCAGCCCACCGGGTGCCACCCGGGCCCTCGGTTGCGCTGCCGGGGCCCGGGTGCCGCCTCAGTGGATGATGACGGGAGGCTTCGCCTGCCCCGCCTGCTGGTCGTCGAGCAGGTGCGACGGCTCGCGCCGGCGGGGCAGGAACGCGGCCGGGATGAACGTGACCAGCACCAACGCGAACGCCACCCAGAACGTGGTGGCGAAGGAGTCGGCGGCGAAGTCGAGGCCGCGCTCGATGAGCGACGGGTCAACCGGGAACTGCCTGGTGAGCTCCGGCTGCTGCTGGACGGCGATCGCGAGGCCGGCCTCGGTCACCGGTGCACCGCTCGGGTCGGTCGCCCCGGGGATCGGCCGCGAGCCGTTCAGCTCGCTGGTGAGGATCACCGACATCGTCGCGGCGCCGACGGATCCGCCGATCTGCTGGAGGATGTTCACCAGCGTGGAGCCGCGTGCCACGTCGTGGGCCTTCAGGGTCTTCAGCGCCGAGGTCATGATCGGCATCATGGTGCCGCCCATGCCCAGGCCCATGACGAACAGCGACCCGCAGAGCAGCACGTACGACGTCTGCGGGTCGATCTGGGTGAAGGTGAAGAACCCGAGGGCGATGAGCGCCAGCGCGAACGGCACGGTACGGCCGACGGGGACCCGGTCGGCCAGCATCCCGGCCACCGGCATGGTCATCATCGCGCCGATGCCCTGCGGCGCCATCAGCAGGCCGGCGGCCAGCGTCGTCTCGCCGCGGATCTGGAGGAAGTAGCTGGGGAACAGCAGACCGGCACCCATGAACGCGATGATGAACACGAACATGGTCACCGTCGCGATGGTGAGGTTGCGGTTGGCGAACAGCCGCAGGTCGAGCAGGGGGTGCCGGGTGGTGAAGGAGTACCGGACGAAGGCGACCAGGAGCAGGCCGCCGACCAGCATGGGCGCCCACACCTCGGCGTCGGCGAACGTGCCGGTCTCGGGCAGCGAGGAGACGCCGTAGAGGAAGAGGGCGAGTCCCGGCGAGAGCATCAGCATGCCGAGGAAGTCGAACGACTCGGAGGGCTCGGGGTTGTCCTTCGGCAGTGCCAGGGCGGCGTAGACGAGCGCCACGGCGCCGATCGGCAGGTTGATCAGGAAGATCCAGTGCCAGCTCGCGACGTCGATGAGCCAGCCTCCGAGGATCGGCCCTCCGATGGGGCCGAGCAGCATCGGGATGCCGAGGACGGCCATCAGCCGGCCGATGCGGTGCGGCCCGGCCGCCCGGGTCATGATCGTCATGCCCAGCGGCAGGAGCATGCCGCCGCCGAGGCCCTGGAGCACGCGGAAGCCGATGAGCTGCCCGATCGTGTCGGCGCTGGCGCACAGCCCCGACCCGATCGTGAACAGCGCCAGGGCGATCATGTAGAGCCGCTTGGTGCCGAACCGGTCGGCGGCCCAGCCGCTGAGCGGGATCACCGTGGCCAGTGCGAGCGTGTAGGCGGTCATCGTCCAGGCGACCTCGGCGTACGAGGCGTCGAACTCGCGCTGGAACGTCGGCAGGGCGACGGTGACGACCGTCACGTCGAGGATGGACATGATCGCGCCGAGGACGACGACCCCGGCCACCTTGAGTACCGACGCGTCGAGCTTGTCTGAGGTCGCGATGGATTGCTGTGTCACGAATTCTCCTGAAGTCCCCGTTGTCGGCCGGCGCGCGGCCGTGCCTGGACCTGACCGTGGCGAGCAGTGTCCGCAGGGAGACTAACGACCGGCACCGACGTTCGGCCTACGGATTTCCGGCCGGCAGAAGACGGATTTGCGACCGGCGAAGGATCGGGAGACGCGCGACGCGTCCGGTCAGCCCACCTTCGGTACGGCACGGGAGATGATCGCGGCGAAGTCGACGCCGCGCGGCAGCGTGCCGTACGCCTGGCCGTGGTCGCCGCCGAGGCGCGAGGCGCAGAAGGCGTCGGCGACGGCGGGGTGGCCGTGCCGCACCAGCAGCGAGCCCTGCAGGACCAGGGCGAGCCGCTCGACGACGCGGCGGGCCCGCAGTTCGACGTCGTCGGGGTCGGACAGGTCGGCCTGCACCTGGCGCACGGCGGCGTCGAGCCGGGCGTCGGCGCCGGCGGCGGCGCCCACCTCGGCGCGGAACGCCTCCAGCACCTCGGGTTCCCTGGCGAGGGCGCGCAACACGTCCAGCGCGGCGACGTTGCCGGAGCCCTCCCAGATCGAGTTCAGCGGGGACTCGCGGAACAGCCTCGGCATGCCCGACTCCTCGACGTAGCCGTTGCCGCCCAGGCATTCGAGGGCCTCGGCGGCGTGCCCCGGCCAGCGCTTGCAGACCCAGTACTTGCCGACGGCGAGGGCGAGTCGCTTGAACGCGCTCTCGCCCTTGTCGCCGCGCGCGGACCGGTCGGTCGCCCCGGCGAGCCGCATCATCAGGACGGTGGCGGCCTCGGACTCGACCGCGAGGTCGGCGAGCACGTTGCGCATCAGGGGCTGATCGGCGAGGTACCGGCCGAAGGCCTGCCGGTGGGCGGCGTGGTGGGCGGCCGTGATCACGCCCTGGCGCATGCCGGCCGCCGCGCCGATGACGCAGTCGAGTCGGGTGAGGTTGACCATGTCGATGATGGTCCGCACGCCGCGGCCCTCGTCACCGACCCGCCAGGCGACCGCGTGCTCGTACTCGATCTCGGCCGAGGCGTTGGAGCGGTTGCCGAGCTTGTCCTTGAGGCGCATCAGCCGCATCGGGTTGCGCGTGCCGTCGGGCAGGACGCGCGGGACGAGGAAGCAGGTGAGCCCGCCCGGGGCCTGGGCGAGGGTGAGGAAGACGTCGCACATCGGCGCCGACGTGAACCACTTGTGCCCGAGCAGCCGGTAGGTGCCGTCGGGCTCGGGGCGGGCGGTGGTGGTGTTGGCGCGTACGTCCGAGCCGCCCTGCTTCTCCGTCATCGACATGCCGGCCAGCAGCCCTCGCTTGCCCAGCGGCGCACGCAGTCCGAAGTCGTACGACGTGGCGGTGAGCAGCGGCTCGTAGCGCGCGGCCAGCTCCGGGGCGTGCCGCAGCGCCGGCACGGCGGCGTAGGTCATCGAGATCGGGCAGCCGTGCCCGGCGTCGGGACGCCAGGTGTAGAACTTGGCGGCCCGCGCCACGTGCGCGCCGGGCCGGTCGTCCGCCCACGGTGCGGCGTGCAGGCCGTGCGTGACCGCGGTACGCATCAGCTCGTGCCAGGCCGGGTGGAACTCCACCTCGTCGACGCGGTGACCGTGCCGGTCGTGGGTCCGCAGGATCGGCGGGTGCTCGTTGGCCAGCCGCCCCTGCTCAATCGCCTGCTCGCCCCCGCCGAGGCGGCCCAGCTCGTGCAGCTCGGCGGCGGCCCAGCCGGCGCCCTCGCGGTCGAGCCCGTCGAGCAGTGCCGCGTCGTCGGCCGTGTCGTGACCGACCAGCGGCGGAACCTGGTTGAGGACCTCGTGCGTCGTCACGGCGACACTCCCAGCGCGCGGTGGAGGAACGTGATCAGGTGCGGAATGGTGCGGGGGCCGGCGACCCCGGCGGCCAGGGGGCCGACCATCGCCTCGGCCAGGGCGCCGACCAACGCGGTGGCGGTCAGCTCGGGATCCTGCGGGGGAAGCTCGCCGCTCGCCACCCCCTGCGCGACGTGGCCGGCGATCAGCTCGGCGTACGCGCGACGGAAGACGAGCCGCTCGGCGTCGACCGCCGGGTCGGCCGGCTCGGCGAGCAGCGCGTACGCCAACCGGGGCGAGCGCAGCGCCCGGCCGGAGAACGTCTCGATGACGGCGGTGACCCGCTCGGCGACGGTGCCCTCCAGCGCCGCCGCGCGCGCCACCGCGTCGACCTCCCGCTGCGAGGCCGTGCGGAACACCTCGGCGACCAGGTCGGCCTTGGTGGGAAAGTGCCGGTAGACGCTGCCCGTGGCCATCCCGGCCCGCTCGGCGACGGCGGCGACGGAGCAGCCGGCGTAGCCGTGCTCGGCCATGAGCTCCAGCGCGGCGGCGATGATCCGTTCCCGGGACGCGCTCAGCCGGGCCTTCACGCGCTCGGTGCTCCGGTAGACCACGCAAGGATTGAACCACCATTCAATCCTTGACGGCAAGGGCCCGCCAGGCTGGCGGACGACCCGCCCGCGACGCGGTCTAGGATCCCTCTCTTCGGCAGGCGTACGCCCCGGAGTCCTCGAAGGCGGCCCCGCCGTGACCCCTGATCCGACCGACGTGAGCCGCCGCCTGGACGCGGCGCTGGCCGGCGTGGCCGCCACCTTCCAGGGCATGACCGCCCACCAGCGGGAGTCCAACTGCGCGTGCCACTGGGGCAGCGCCGAGGAGTTGGCGCTGCTCAAGACCCCGGACGCGCCGCTCGACGAGGACCTGCTCCGCCGCACGTACTGGACGACGGACTGGCACTACCCGGGGCCTCTGCTGCGCCGCATCCTGCCCCCGGTGACCCGACGCCTCGCGGCAGGCGAGGAGGACTCCGCCTCCGGAATGGACCCCCTGGCCCGCCTGTTCGTCAAGGGCCGCTGGCAGGACTGGCCCGCCGCGCAACGCGACGCCGTGCGGGAGTTCCTGACGGCCTGGTGGCAGCACACCCTGGTCGTTCCCGGGGCGAAGGTCCCCGCCCACGAGGCACTGGCCTTCGTCGCCGAGGTCACCGGGCAGCTCGCCCCGTGGCTGGACACGTGGGCGCGCCTGCTGGCCGATCCGACTGCGCGTCGGCGGCTGGCCGCGGCGGTCGACGAGTGGATGTACGACCTGGTCGTCGACCGGCTGCCCTGGTCGAGCTGGCGGGACGGGGAGGACACGGCGTGCCTCGCGCTGTCGATGTGGGTGCTGCGGCACGCGCCGGCCGTGCTGCGGGAACACGGCGCGTCCGCCGAGCTGCGCGACCTCGTACAGCTGCTGGCCCTCCCCGACGCCGACCGGTGGGACAAGCGCGGCTAGCCGCGCGCGGCTGCCGGGAACGGCGAAGGGGCACTCCCGTCTCGGAAGTGCCCCTTGGGCCGCAGCCGGCACCCGGCCCGCGGGCCGGGCGGTGCGTCAGCAGCCCTGCCGACGGCTGTAGATCTGGTGGCGCTGGCCGGCCCACCCGATGTAGCCGACCGCCTCGACGCAGTAGGAGTCCGTGCCGGTGACGCCGACCGGGCCGGCGTGGTAGCTGAAGTCGCCCGAATCGGTGTCCGCGCTGCCCGAGCGGGTGCAGTGCGCGCCCTCGCCCGAGCGCTCGGCGCAGCGGTAGATCTGCACGAAGGTGGGCGCCGACTTCCCGTAGGCCGCGCCGCGATGGTAGAAGCAGGCGCTGTTGGTGCCCCCGTTGCTGCTGTTGTAGTAGATCACCAGTTCGCCGTAGCCCGAGGACTGCACCTGGCTGTAGATGATCGTGCCCGAGCAGGAGCCGGCCGCCTGGGCGGCGGGTGCGCCGATCACCAGGACCGACGCGACGGTCACCAGCGCCATCAGGGTCGAGAACACTCTCTTCATGATCACCAAATCCAATCCACAGTCGACTGTCGGCTGTTGTGGATCATGGTGGCACGGAACGTCCCGCGTCCGCCCGCGAGTTTCGGCCGGTCGGCACCGTTGACGCGGGTCGACACGGCCGGCGTCAGGCTGCGCGAGGACGCGGTCGGCGGCGGACGGGACGAGTGCGGCAATGCTCGACGCCGGCTACGGGGCGTGGCGCCACCAGAAGCGTTCGACGACGAGTTCCTCGAGGTCACGGATGTTCTGGGCGATCAGCCGTGCGGGGGTGCCCGGGCGTTCGAGCGCGACGCGGAGGTCCGACGCGAGGTAGCTCGCCTCGCGCACCTCGCACTCGCGGCGCAGGGTGGTCGGCGAGATGCTCGTCGCGCCGGCGACGACGTCGAGGACGGCCTCCGTGTGCGGACCGCTGAACCGGACCAGGAAGAACCAGTCGTCCATCGGCTCGCCGAAGCGCGCCCACTCGAAGTCCAGCAGCGCCGTCACCTGCCGGTCGTGGACGAGCCAGTTCCCCCAGTGACAGTCCGCGTGCACCGGGACGTCCGCGCGCGCGTGCGACGGTGCGCGCTCCGCGATCGCCGTCAGGCCGTCGAGCACCTGGCGAGGGACGATGCCGTCGCGGTCCAGGGCGGCGAGGTTCTCCAGCTCGGCGAGGAGCGCGGCCTGGCTGACGAGCCCGCCGTGTTCGAGGGTCTCCTCCAGCGTCGTCCGGGCCTGGGCCGCGGGCGTCCAGGCGTGCAGCCGGTGCAGCCGCTCGACGGCCTGCTCCGCCAACCGGCGCGCGGTCGACTCGTCCACGCCGGGCATGCCCATGCCGGGAGTCGCCCCCGGTACGCGGGCGTAGCAGGCGTACCGGACCTTCCTGGCCTCCAGCTCGTGCAGCCCGCTGTCGAGCAGCGGGGCCGTGATGCCGGCGGGCAGGTGGAGCGCGAGGGCTATCTCCCGGTCCAGCCGCGAGTGGCCGGCCGCGTCGATGATCTTCAACACGACGTCCGCGCCGACGAAGACGTGGTGTGAGAGGCTGCCGACGGCGGTCATGGGGCCGACGTCGCGACCCAGGGCCGCTGAGGCGATCGCGTGGGCGACGTCGTCGGCGTGTCGCAGGTCGGTCATCGGCGGCCACCGGACGGCATGGCCGGTGTCCAGTCCGGACTCATCCGCGTGTCAGTTCGCGAGGGCACGACGCGAACCCTATCCCGGACGGCCGGAGGGGTCAGTCCCCGCGCGCGTTGGTGACCTCCGGGGCGGCCAGGGTGGGCGCCGCCCGCCTGGCGAGTTCGGCGGCGGGGACGTCTCGTCGGTGAGTGGCCGGTGCCGCCCGCCGTCGGCGACCATGTCCCCGAACACCGCCAACGCGCCCTCGGAAGTGGGCGGTCGACGCCGGTCAGCCCCGCACCGCCGTCCCGGTCGCCCTCGCGCCGCGCTACGAGTCGCGGGATGACGGTACGAGCTTCCAGGCGATCACGCCGGCCGCGACCAGCAGGACCGCGGCGATGAGCGAGGTCGACTGCATGGCGTGGACGAACGCGTCCCGGGCGGCGGCCAGGATGGCGGCACCCTGCTGCCCGCTGCCGGCCAGGGCGTGCCCGGCGGTGGCCAGTGACTCATGCACGGCGTCGCCCGTCCGGCCGGGCAGGGCCGACAGGTCGGGCAGGGCCGACCGGTACAGGACGGTGTGCAGGGTGCCGAGCAGCGCGATGCCCAGGGCGACGCCGAGTTCGTACGCCATCTCGGAGATGGCGGAGGCGGAGCCGGCCCGGTCCTTCGGCACCGCGCCGAGCACCGCGTCGGTGGCGGCGGTGAAGGCGAGGCCGACACCCAGGCCGATGACGACCAGGCCCAAGGCCAGCGGCGCGTAGCCGGCGTAGCCCTCGCCGATCGCCAAGATGATCATGCCGGCGCCGGCGGTCAGCAGCGCGACGCTGAGTGCGCGGCCGACGCCGAGGCGGGTGAGTACGGCGGCGGCGATGGCGACGACCGCGATGGACGCCAGCGTCAGCGGCAACTCCCGGAGACCGGCCTGCAGCGGCGAGTAGCCACGGACGAGCTGGAGGTACTGGGAGAAGAAGAACAGCAGGCCGCTGAAGGCGAAGATGGCGATCAGGCTGGCGACGACGGTGCCGGTGAAGACCGGACGGGCGAACAGCGTGACGTCCACGAGGGGGGCAGCCAGGCGGCGCTGGCGGCGTACGAACAGCACCCCGCCGACGAGGCCGGCCAGGACCGCGCTGACGCCGGCCGGATCGACGCCGGCCTTGGCGGTGTGCTTGACGGCCCAGACCAGGGCCACGATCGCCGCCACGGACAGCAGCGCGCTGAGCAGGTCGAAGCGCCCGGGACGCGGGTCGCGCGACTCGGGCACCAGAACGGCGACGCCGATCAGCACCAGCAGCATGATCGGAACATTGATCACGAAGACGGAGCCCCACCAGTAGTGCTCCAGCAGGGCGCCGCCGACCAGCGGGCCGAGTGCGGCGCCACCGGAGGCGCCGGCCGACCAGACGGCGATGGCGCGGGTGCGCTGGCGTGCCTCCGTGAAGATGTTGCGCACGAGCGACAGCGTCGAGGGCATGAGCGTCGCGCCCGCCACACCGAGCAGGACCCGGGCGGCGATCAGCCAGCCGGCGCTGGGCGCGAAGGCCGCCAGCAGCGACGCGGCGCCGAAGCCGGTGACGCCGATCAGCAGGAGCCGCCGGCGCCCGATGCGGTCGGCCAGGGTGCCCATGCTGATCAGCAGGCCGGCCAGGGCGAACGAGTAGGCGTCGCCGATCCAGAGCAACTGCGTGGCGGTGGGTTGCAGCTCCACGACCAGCGCGGGCACGGCCAGTGCCAGCACGGTGCCGTCGACGGCCAGCAGCGTGACGGCCAGGGTCAATGCGGCCAGGGCGGCCCACTGCCGGAATCCGGCACGCCCGTCGGCGGCGCCGACGGGTTCGGGTGCCACGTGCGCGATGCTCATGCCGCCACGCTACGAACCAAATGGTCGGCTGTGCAAGCCGTCTGGTCGGCTAAGGTGGTGATGCGCCCGACACCCCTCCGGCGCGTCGCCAGCCCAGAACGGGAGGACACCGGCATGCCGGCTCGCGAGCGGGACACCGCCAGGACGCGCCGGGTGGTGCTGGACGCCGCCGCCCGCGCCGTCGTCACACACGGTGCGGGCGTCAGTCTGGAGCTCATCGCCCGTACCGCCGGGGTTTCCAAGGGCGGGCTGCTGCACCACTTCCGCAGCAGGGAGCAGCTCCTGCTGGAACTGGCCCGCGACCTGGCGGAGCAGTTCACCGCCGCCGTGCACGCCGCCGTCGATCCGCGCGACCACGCCCGGGGCCGGCTGGTGCGTGCCTACGTCAGGGCGAGCCTCGACGGTCTGGGCGACGGGTCGACCGTTTCGGAGCACGTCGTCCTGGCCGCCTCGCTGGCCGGCGTACCGGGCGTGGCCGAGCTTCTCCGGGAGGACAACCGGAGCTGGAACGAGGCCCTGGAGGCCGACGGCCTGGACCCGGAACGCGCGCGGCTCATCACCCTGGCCGCCGACGGCGCCGCCGTGGCCAGCCTCTACGACGGCGGTACGGACCCGGCTGACGCGGCGCGCCTGCGCGAGCTGCTCATCCGGCTGTCCCGCGACGAGGGCCCTCTCGTCGACCCCGCCCCGTGACCGGATCCGGGAAGGGGCGAGCCCCGGTCGACCGCGACGGATCGACCGGGGCTCGTCGGTTGGTGCCGGCTCAGGCGAGGTCGAACCGGTCCAGTTCCATGACCTTGGTCCAGGCGGCGACGAAGTCGGTGACGAACTTGTCGCGCGCGTCCTGGCTGGCGTAGACCTCGGCGAGGGCCCGCAGCTGGGAGTTGGAGCCGAAGACGAGGTCGACCGCGGTGGCGGTCCACTTGACCTCGTCGGTGGCCAGGTCCCGGATCTCGTACACGTGCTCGTCGGACTCCGACGCCTTCCACCGGGTGCCCGGGGAGAGCAGGTTGGCGAAGAAGTCGTTGGTGAGCACGCCCGGCTTGTCGGTGAGGACGCCGTGCCGCGTGCCGCCGACGTTGGCCCCGAGGGAACGCAGACCGCCGACGAGGACGGTCATCTCGGGCGCGGTCAGGTTGAGCATGTAGGCACGGTCGAGCAGCAGCACCTCGGGCTGGGTCTTCTCGCCGGCGCGCAGGTAGTTGCGGAACCCGTCGGCACGCGGCTCGAGGACCCGGAAGGACTCGACGTCGGTCTGCTCCTGGCTGGCGTCGGTGCGGCCCGGGTGGAACGGCACGGTCACGTCGACGCCGGCGTCACGCGCCGCCTTCTCGACGGCGGCCGAGCCGGCCAGCACGATCAGGTCGGCGAGCGAGATCTTCGCACCGCCGGCGGAGTTGAACTCCTGCTGGATGCCCTCCAGGGTCTTCAGCACCGTCGCGAGCTGCTCGGGCTGGTTGACCTCCCAGCTGCGCTGCGGCTCGAGCCGGATCCGGGCGCCGTTGGCGCCACCGCGCTTGTCCGTGGAGCGGAAGCTGGCGGCCGAGGCCCAGGCGGTGGAGACGAGCTGGGCGGTCGTGAGGCCGGACTCCAGGACCTTCGCCTTGAGGGCGGCGACGTCGGCGTCACCCACGAGCTCGTGGTCGACGGCCGGCACCGGGTCCTGCCACAGCTGGGCCTCGGGAACCCACGGCCCGAGGAAGCGGCTGACCGGGCCCATGTCGCGGTGCAGCAGCTTGTACCAGGCCTTGGCGAACGCCAGCGCGAACTCGTCCGGGTTCTCCAGGAAACGGCGGGAGACCTTCTCGTACGCCGGGTCGAAGCGCAGCGACAGGTCGGTCGTGAGCATCGTCGGCTTGTGCTTCTTCGACGGGTCGTGGGCGTCCGGGATGATCGCCTCGGCGTCCTTGGCGACCCACTGCTTCGCGCCACCGGGGCTGGTGGTCAGCTCCCACTCGTAGCCGAAGAGGATCTCGAAGAACCGGTTGCTCCACTGCGTCGGCACGTCGGTCCACGTCACCTCGAGACCGCTGGTGATCGTGTCCCCGCCCTTGCCGCTGCCGTAGGTGCTCAGCCAGCCCAGGCCCTGCGCCTCCAGCGGGGCGGCCTCGGGCTCAGGCCCCACGTGGTCGTCGGCGACGCCGGCGCCGTGGGTCTTGCCGAAGGTGTGGCCGCCGGCGATGAGGGCGACGGTCTCCTCGTCGTTCATCGCCATCCGGGCGAAGGTCTCGCGGATGAAGTGGGCCGCCGCCAGCGGGTCCGCGTTACCGTTCGGGCCCTCCGGGTTGACGTAGATCAGACCCATCTCGGTCGCCCCGACCTCCGGCGCCATCTCCTTCTCGGAGACGTAGCGCTCGTCGCCGAGCCAGGTGTCCTCCGGGCCCCAGAAGATCTCCTCCGGTTCCCAGACGTCCTCCCGGCCGAAGGCGAAGCCGAAGGTCTTGAAGCCCATCGACTCCAGCGCGACGTTGCCGGCGAGCACGAGCAGGTCGGCCCACGAGATCTGCTGGCCATACTTCTGCTTGACCGGCCACAGCAGACGGCGGGCCTTGTCGAGGTTGGCGTTGTCCGGCCAGCTGTTGAGCGGGGCGAACCGCTGCCCACCGTCGCCGGCGCCGCCGCGACCGTCGTGGATGCGGTAGGTGCCCGCGGCGTGCCAGCTCATCCGGATCATCAGGCCGCCGTAGTGGCCGAAGTCGGCCGGCCACCAGTCCTGCGAGGTGGTCAGGACCTCGACGATGTCCCGCTTCAGGGCCTCGACGTCGAGCTTGGCGAACTCCCGGGCGTAGCTGAAGTCCGCGCCCAGCGGATTCGCCTTGGACGAGTGGGCGTGCAGCACCGAGAGGTCGATCTGGTTGGGCCACCAGTCGCGGTTGGTACGCGGACGACCTCCGGTCTTCGGCGTCGGCGAGTCGATAGCAGGGTTCTCGCTCTCGCTGCCGTGCGCGGTGACCGAGTCGTGCGCGACCGGGCAGCCGGCTGCCGCCTTCTTGTCCACGCCCTGCGCGCTCGAGGGACGGTTGTCCTGGGTGTCGCTCATCTGTTTCCTTCCAACCTGGCGGACCACTGGGAGGTGCGTTCGGTCGCGCAGTCGGGGCACGTGCCCCAGTACACGACCTCCGCCTCGTCGACCACGAAGCCGTGGCAGTCGGAGGCGGTGAGACAGGGAGCATCGCCGACGGCGCAGTCGACATCGGCGATCGCGCCGCAGGAGCGGCACACGACATGGTGGTGGTTGTCCCCCACCCGGGACTCGTAGCGGGCGGTCGCACCGGCCGGCTGGATGCGGCGCACCAGACCGGCGTCGGTGAGCGCACGCAGCACATCGTAGATCGCCTGGTGGGAGACGGTGGGTTGTTCCGCCCGCACCAGCGCGATCACGGTCTCGGTGTCGACGTGCGGGTGGTCGCGCAGCGCGGCGAGCACCGCCAACCGGGGCCGGGTCACGCGCAACGAGACCGCCCGCAACTGAGTCTCGAAGTCGGGCGCCACGCGACCAACATAGTCCACTCTTCTGGAATCATTCAAGTTTTCTTCGCGGGTACTTCGCGACCGGCGTCACTGGTCCGATTCACGGCCTGACCGGCGACGATGTCCTGTTCAGGCCCCGTCGGCCGGTTCCGGGAGAGCCCTCGCGCGCCCGCCGACTGGCACAGGCGTCGCCCGGCTGCGCGCGGTCGACTCGGTGTAGCCGGACAGGCGTGCCGAGGCCGGCACCGACCGGTCGGATCCGGGCCTCGGGAGCCTGAGCCGCCGGAGGTGTTCGCCGCCGCGGCTCGTCGACGCGGGCCCGGTTACCGGTGGCGACGGTGACCTGCGCGCGGCCCGGAAGCCGGACGATCTTCGAGTGCATCGGGCAAACCCGGTGAACGTCCGCGGCCACGGCGCTAGATTCGAATCACGGGCACAACTTGCGATCCGGACCACCCACGCAGGTGCCCCGCGCAGCGGCGGCTTCGTCGCCCGGCCAGTCCGACAGTTGTCGAACGATCACCAGGACAGTTTCCTCTCCGGACGGGAGATCGAGCGTGCGTGGACTGACAGACAAGGTCGTGCTCGTGACGGGCGGCGGATACAGCCCCGATCAGATCGGTTCCGGTCTCGGCCAATCCATGTGCGTGGAGCTCGCGAAGGAAGGCGCCAAGGTCGTCGTGTCCGACCTCTCCCTGGAACGCGCCGACGCGACCGTCAACCGGATCCGTGACGCCGGAGGCGACGCGACCGGGGTGGCGGCAGACGTCACCGACGAGGACTCCGTCAACGGCATGGTGAGCGCCGCCCTCGACGCGTACGGCCACATCGACGTGCTGGTGAACAACGCCGGCGTCTTCGGGGCCTACCTCCCGCTGCTCGAGATCGAGACCAACCAGTGGGAACGCGTCATGGAGGTCGACCTCAAGGGCGTCTTCCTCGCGACGAAGGCCACGCTTCCGCACATGCTGGAGCGCGGGAGCGGCGTCGTGATCAACGTTTCGTCGGCCTCCGGTCTGGTCGCCAGCGAGGTCGGGGCCGAATACACCACGGCCAAGCACGGCGTGATCGGGCTGACCAAGCAGATCGCCTACGACTACGGCCACCGGGGCATCCGCGCGGTGGGCATCGGGCCGGGCGTCATCAAGACCGCGGCGTTCGAGGGCGCGGAGATCACCAGCGACTTCCCGTTCTACGACCTGACCATGCAGGCCCCCGCGGGTCGATACGGCGAACCCCACGAGGTGGCCCGGACGGTCTGCTTCCTCGCGAGCGACGACGCGTCCTTCATCCACGGCCACACCATCCCGGTCGACGGCGGGTCGCCCGTCAGGTGACCTCGTCGGTGCCCGGGTAATCGCCTTGTCGCCCCACTGGCCCCTGCCTACTGTGAAGCGGTGATCTCTCGCCTGCTCACCGCGACATTCGATGCGCACGACGTGGCCCGCCTGGCGCGGTTCTGGGCCGACATGCTCGGTCGGCAGGTCGTCGAGGGCACCGACGACGCCCTCCTCCCCGGCGAAGACGGCCAGCTCAGCCTCCGGTTCGTCCCGGGCCACCCCGAGCAGCCGGGGCCGTACCGCCGGATGCACCTTCACCTGACCAGCGCCAGCCACGACGACCAACGGAACACGGTCGCCACGGCGCTGAGGCTGGGCGGCAGCCACCTCGACGTCGGGCAGCGCCCCGAGGAGGGGCACGTCGTCCTGGCCGACCCCGAGGGCAACGAGTTCTGCGTGATCGAGGCGGGCAACGCGTACCTCGCCGGGTGCGGCCCGCTCGGGGAACTCGCCTGCGACGGCACCCGGGAGGTCGGCCTCTTCTGGAGCGAGGCGCTGGGCTGGCCGTTGGTGTGGGACCAGGACCAGGAGACCGCGATCCAGTCACCGCGCGGCGGGACGAAGGTCGCGTGGGGAGGCCCACCCCTGGCCCCGAAAGAGGTACGGAACCGGCAGCGCCTCGAACTCACCCCGGTCGGCGTCGACCAGCGGTCCGAAGTCGACCGGCTGGTCTCCCTCGGGGCCACCCGGATCGAGGTCGACGCGGACGGCACCGTCGTGCTGGCCGACCCCGACGGCAACGAGTTCTGCGTGCACGGCAGCTGACGCCGCACGGGCGAGGGAGACGGCACGGTGCTGGCGCCGGAGATCGCGCGGATGACACGTTCGGTCACCCCACAGCAGGAACCGCAAGGCCATCGCCGGGACCGGCCGTTTCCTCGTCGGCGCCCAAGGCTACGGCGCGTTCTCCAGCACCCTGTACGACCGCGACGGCCAGGCGACACAGACGTGGCCCAGCCATGGCCAGATGCTCGTCGACCAGCACGGCGTGATCCGCGGTCCCGAATCTGAGAACGTGACGCCGTCCCGGTCGAGATTCCGGATCCTCAACCCTGACGGATCGATGCGCGGCGGGCCCGCCCTCCCCGGCTACCACACGAGCTATCCCGCCCTCGACGCCCACGGGACGGCGGTGTTCTGGCGCGACGGCTCACTCCGCTCCGTCGACGTGGACCTTCACCAGCGCGACCTGTTCCACATCCCCGACGACGACCGGGCCGTCCTGAGCAGGGTCCTTCTCCTCGACGACGGCACCATCGCGTTCGCGATCGACAACGATCTGCTCGTCTTCCGCGACGTCGGGTTGGCACCGCTCGCCGCCGGACCCTGGCCCTGCGCGGACGGCGGCATCCGCGGCAACCCGGTCATCTCCTGAGGGTGCTGCCGGCCCGCCCGGCACCGCCTGACCCGCCGCCGAAGTCGCGCGCAAGCGTGTCGATTCGGCTCTGTCCCCGGTCAACGCCGTCCCGTCAGTGGGGAGCGCTACCGAAGGCGCTGGAGAGGTACGCCCGGGAGTCGGCGATGGCGCCCTCGATGATCCGCGCCGCCTCGCGGGCCTCCTCGGGCCGGTGCCCGGCCTGCACCTGGAGCCGGAACCGGGACGAGCCGGTCGGGGTCACCGGGAACTCGACCATGAACGCCAGCACCCCCCGGTCGAAGAGCAGGCGGTTGGCCGTCCGCGCCAGCTTCTCGTTGCCGATCAGCAGTGGCACGATCGGTGACGGCTCGCCCATGCAGGTCAGGCCCCGGCCGGTCAGCTCGTCGCGCAGGGCGTGGATCGCGGTGAAGAGGCGGGCCCGCAGCTCGTCCCCCTCGGCCGACCGGATAATCCTGGCGGCCTCCCGCACCACGGCGGTCTGCACCGGTGACAGCGCGTTGGAGAAGAAGTGCGAGCCGCCGAACATCTTGATGTACTGCTTCAACGCCGGCGAGTTGGACGCCACGAAGCCACCGTTGGAGCAGAACGTCTTGGAGAAGGCGCCCATTACGATGTCGACGCTGCCGAGCAGGTTCTGCATCCCCAGCACGCCCGTGCCGCCGGGGCCCATCGAGCCCAGGTCGTGCGCCACGTCGACCAGCAGCGTGGCGTCGTGTTCCCGGCAGGCGCGTTGCAGGGCGACGAGGTCCGGCCAGTCCGCGTCCACCGAGAAGAGCCCGTCGGTGACCACCAGGATGCCGTTGCGGGTGTCCGTGGCCCGGATCTCGCTCAGGTGCCGGCGTACCGCCTCGACGTTGAGGTGCTCGTAGCGGACCACGTTCCGGGTGGCCGCCCGTGCCCCCTGCTGGAGGCAGGAGTGGGCCAGCCGGTCGATCAGGACGTGGTCGGACTGCCGGACCAGACCGACGACCGCGCCGAAGCCGGCCGCCCAGCCGGTCGGAAAGAGCGTCACGTGGTCGAGCCCGACCAGGTCGCCGAGGGCAGCCTCCAGCTCGTCGGAGATGCGGGTGTTGCCGAGCACCATCGGCGAGCCGGCGCTGTGCGGCCCGTAGTCGTGCATCGCCCTGGCCGCCGCCTCCCGGATCGCCGGGTGGGTGTTGAACGACAGGTAGTCCTGCGAGTTGAAGTTGATGCCGCGGGCCCGCCGGCCCAGGTCGTTGGTGATCTGGGCGACGCTGTCCGGTGCGGCCTCCAGCACCCGGGAGTACTGCCACGTCTCCGTGCGTCGGCGGGCCTGCACCCAGCCGTAGAAGTCCTCGGTGCGGGTCAGCAGGTTGCGGCCGGCGGGCCGATAGAAGTCGTACGCGTTCTTGTCCAGGGCGTACTCCTCGTCGGGGTCGACGGGGTTGCGCAGGTGGGCTGGCTCCCACATCTCGGTGAGGTCGGCGACCACCTGGGCCAGCTCGTCGTCGGCGCCGTCGAGCGACGCGAGGTCGTCCCACGGGATGTGGGTGGCCCAGTTGCGGGTCATCTCGGAGACCTCGGCCGCGGTACGCGCCATGGTGTCGAAGTCCCGGCAGTGTGCCGCCTTGAGGATGATCCCGATCAGTTCGCCGTCTTCACGCTGGTCCAGCTCGGTGGTCACGGTGTCGTCTCCCTGGTGGATCATCAGGCGAAGAGGTTCTGCTGGTAGCTGCGGGAGGTCTCCGCGAAGTCCTCGAAGACCGCGTGGTCGGCGGAGGACTCCTTCGCGGCGTCGTTGAGCAGGAAGAGGTTGGAGGCCTGGAAGAACTCCGACACCGGCGCGACGTCGGCGTGGGTGGCGATGAACCGGTCGGTCTCCTGCTGGTTGCCCCGGAGCGCGACGAACAGTTGCAACTCGTCGTGCCGATACGGACGCATCTCGGCAAGGGTGCAGACATAGTCGTGGTAGGCGGCGGCGTTCTGGCTCCGGCGGCGGTCCCCGTAGGCGGTCATCGCCTCGTCGATCGACGCGTCGCCGCGGAGCCACCGGTCCAGTGCGGCACTGACCAGCTCGGCGTCCCGGAAGGCGTGGGTGATGCCGATCGCGGTGCACTGGTCCTTGGCCGACTCGGCGTCACCGACGAGCACCCAGCCGGGCCCGTGCAGCGGCCGGAGGAAGGCCGACTGGTCCAGGGTGCCGTAGATGCGCTCCTCCCTGGTCCCTCTGGTACGCACCACGTCGCCCAGCTCCGGACTGACGAAGTCCAACGCCTTCTGGTAGTTGCCCGGCACGTCGGCGCGGAACTCCCGCGCCCACTCACTCGGCCCCCAGACCAGGACCATGTTCTGGTCGAAGTTGGTCGGCGCGACCGCGCAGGCCAGCCGGCCGCGCCGGTGCAGTTGGGCCGGGCCGAGGTCGAAGCCGGACCAGTAGCTCCAGTAGGCGAACGTGCAGCGGGGGCGCTCGTCGTACTTCGGCAGCGCGAGGGTACGGGCGACGAACGAGTTCCGGCCGTCGGCGCCGACCACGATCCGGGCCCGCTCCTCGACCAGCTCTCCGTCGACCGCGCGCCCCCGGATGCCGACGACCTGCCCGTCCTCGACGATCAGCTCACGAACCGTGAAGTTGGTACGCACCTCGGCACCGGCCTTGGCGGCCGCGCCGACCAGGATCTCGTCGAGCACCCGGCGCCGCACGGAGGCGTAGCTCTGCACCACGCCCGAGTCATCGCCGTGCAGGTCCCGGAAGTACTCGCGCAGCAGCTCGGCCGGCACCGAGCCGGTCAGCGAGATGCCGTCGTTGACCACCTCGACCGTGGTGTGCGCCGGAGTGACCGCCAGGACCTCGTCCAGCAGGCCCCACCGGTTGAGGTAGGACATCCCGTGTGGCCAGAGGAAGTGCGTCGAGATGACGTCGCTGGGAAACGACGAGCGGTCCACCAACAGCACCCGGTGTCCACGCCGGGCGAGCAACAGGGCGGTGGACGCACCCGAACAGCGGGCGCCGATGACGATCGCGTCGTACAACTGTATCGGTCCTTCGTTGTCGTGGCGGCGGGGGCGCAGGCAGCGGCGGCGTGAGGACCCACCCGAGGGCGGCCCCGAGGTTTCCGGATCGCCGCAGGTCACCCGCATTGCGTTCGACGTCGGCCACGTTGTGGTGGCTGTCTCCGCCGCCCGCATTGGTCGAGTCGGCAGGCCCGGCGGAGAGCGTAGCGTATGTCCACAGTGGATAAAAACCGTCGGCCTGGTGCGGCTGCCGCGGTCGCTGCGCTTCGCCGCAGTACCGCTGGCATCGAATGCGGCGCTGGACGCGGACCATGGGCTGCTCGTTCCAGAGGTGGCCCCGCTTGTGCTGACGGCCCTGCTCGTCCCGGACCTGCTCCTCCGGAACCTCCTGGTCGCAGGTCGGGCCGACTCTCCTCGCGCTGATCGCCCGGGCTACGAAGTCCGGCACGATTCCGCCCCAACCGGGTCGCAGCGACTCGCGTGCTTCCACGTGGTTGGCGCTGGTCAGCCGCAGCCGAGCCTGATGATCTAGTATCGCGGCCGTTGCGGGTGGCGGGTCGGTCCAGGACTGCGCGCGGCGTACGACATGGGGGTTGGGTTTCATGTGGCCGTTCACGAAACGATCCAAGGGTCCGTTCCTGGACCCGTCCTATGGCGACCCGCACCGGAAGGCCCTGATCCGGGCATTGGAGAAACGCAGGTGGAAGTTCGCCCGGGAACTGCTCGACATGGCGGCCGATCCGGACGAGATGGCCTTCCTGATGGAGGCGGTCGGCACGGTCGACGGGATCCAGGACTGGATCGGCGAGTGGATCGACGCCGAGCCTGAATCGACGCTGCCCGTGCTGGTTGCCGGCTGTCACGCCGTGCACTGGGCGTGGGAGGCGCGCGGCGGCAAGCGGGCGAAGTACACCACTGCCGCCCAGTTCAAGGGCTTCCACGAGCGCTTGCGCTACGCCGAGGCCACGTTGCAGAGGGTGCTCGAACGCGAACCCGACAACGTGACAGCGCGGGCGTGGTTGGTCACCAGTTCCCGGGGCCTGGGCGTCGGGGCGGCGGAGGCCCGGCAGCGCTTCGAGGCGGTGACTCGGCTTCACCCGGGACACCTGGTCGCACACGAGCAGCGGTTGCAGTATCTGTGCGCCAAATGGTCCGGCAGCCACGAGGAGATGCTCGACTTCGCCCGGGGCGCCGCAGCGGCGGCCGGACCGAACAGCCTCCTGCACGAACTGGTGGCCGTCGCCCACATCGAGAAGTGGCACGACAGTGAGCGGGAAGAGGGCAACAAGTACATCGTTTCCGACGAGGTCCGTGCCGAACTTCTCGCAGCAGCGGATCAGTCGATATTCCACCCGGACTACGTACCCGCCGGCCCCGGCTGGGCGCCCCGGGTGGCGACGTTCGCGATGGCCTTCGAACTGGCCGACGAGTTCGACGCGGCAGCGCACGCGTTCGCGCTGTTGGACGGACTGGTTACCGAGTGGCCGTGGCAGATGCTCGGCGACCCGGTCGAGAAGTTCACTGCCTCACTCGACTATGTGACCGAGAACCGCCGGTAACGGATCGGGGCCGCGAGCATCCATCCCAACACGCCTACATGGACAAGTCGCACACCACGTCCACGGACGCAACCGGCAGATGGTGACGCAGGGACGTCAACGACGGTGACAGTCCGGCACTCCAGTGCTCAGCGACACAGGCGTCACATTACCGGCCACGAAGAACATGCAGGGTTTCATCGTTTCCTACAAGCCCTTCAGCGAGGTGCCCAGAAAAGCTGTCACCACTTGACGCCAGGCGGTCAAATACGCCCTTGGTGATTACTTTGGTGCCCGCGGCAAGCTTTCCCAGAATGCTGAAAGCACCACTGACGAGAGGCCCAGCAACCCCGAAGTCGGGCACGAACAAGTCGCCGCGACAGGTGATGGAGCTGAAAGTCAGCGCACGCCCGGGCTCAACCCCGGCATTATATGCGTCGACTGCCGACTGCAAGCGCACCAAAAAGTCGACGGCTTCCTCTGCGGTGACGTGCGTCGAGATCACATTATCTCCGGCAACCGCACGAAGTCGACCCGACGTCTCTCGCAGGCAGTCCCGATGAGAACCGACCCAGCCCTGCAACGTCCGGTTGAGTTCCGTCAATGACAGCTCGGCGGCCGCTTTCGACATTCCGATCAGATCCGTCACCGTCAGATATACGTCACGCTCCACACCCCGGTACGATTCGGTCAGAAGTCGATAAACAACGACCGGCGAGGGGATTCCACTGAGGATGAGGTCGTCGACTTTTTCGAACTGAAACTCTCCCATTTTGGCAACATCCCGCACAGCTGATGTCACGTAGACGGAATTCAGGGGCACGTACTTCTCCATGCGGGCAGCGACCACGACACCCTCGCCCAGTATGTCGTTCTCGTAAGAGGTGACGTCGCAAATGTTGAGCGAGACTCGACAACCCTTTATGCGCCCACCCACAACAGACTTCGCTTGCGAGCTGAACAGCCCGACGACCTGCGTCGCGGCATGCAAGGCGCTGGTGGCGCTGCGAAAGGTCGTCAAGTAACCGTCCCCCGTGAACTTGATGACCGTGCCGCCGAGCCTCTCGACCAACGAGCGGATCGGCTCAGCAGCGTCGCGCATAATTTCGGTCATCCGAACGCTGGGAACTGCCGCGATAGTAGCCGTCGAATCCACGAGATCGACGATCATTACCGTAACAGTCCGAGTGTCCATTCGAAGCCCTCACATCCACGATCGTCGTCAAGCTGAGAGCACTGACAGCTTGCGCGCAAGCCAGAGCAATGTGTGACGTTAACGGCAGACACTTACACGGCGCAAGAGGTACAGCTTTTCAATATCTGTCAGAATTTCGACCGACGAGCTTGGACTAGCATTCACACGCTTTGCCGCCGGCGGAGAGGCTGGGCCGTCCGCCGGCAACCAGCCGAACGGGCCATCTTGGTAGCTGGCCAGCTCAGCCACCCACTACGGTCCAAAACGTTTACGTGGCTGGAACCAGGGCTGACGCGAGCGCGCGCAGCACTGCGGTGGCTGCGATCAGGTAGCGCTCGTGCGAGCCGTCCTCATCTGGCGGGGGAGGCCGCAACTCGCGCGCGACCTCGAAGGCTTCCCAAGCGTCACCAGTGAGGACGGGACCGGACAGTCCGGCGATTTCTGCCGCTACGACGTTTGGCGCTCCGGTTGTTCTGCCGCCCGACAAGAGATGACGATAGCGACAAGCGTCGACAATAAACTTCTGGGCGAGATATGCCACGTATACCGGATCGGCCGGCTCTGCCAGCGGCGCGGTTAGTTGGTGCCAGATCAATGGAAGTGACTGCCAGGTCCAGGTGAGCGCATCCCGTCGCAGTGCCTCGCGGTCCGGCCACCCAGTCAATGCGAGCGGCATCTCCCCCAGCACCAGCAATCGTTCCTGTTGCATGCGCGCGACGACCAGGGGCGAGCGGGCCGCTAGTCCCGCCGGGTGTTCGACGTTCACACGCAGGCGGGGCAATTGCGCGCGTAGGTTACGGATCCGCTCGGCCCAGGTCGTAGTCTGCACGGGCGCTGACACGAGGATGGTGACGTCGATGTCGCTGAACCGGGTACCTCGCGTGGAGTCGAGGAAGCTTCCCGTGATCACCGCAGCGTCAATCTCGTCAGCTGCAGGTGCTAACGCCTCCCGCAACCAGACCGCTACGTCGCCCGGCGCGTCCGGCAGCGGCTCGGCGCGTGCGGGAACGACCCTGGCGACACCAGGGCTGTCCGGCTGAGCGCGAGGTGCCGGGTCAGATCTCCATGTGACAGTGATCGATTTCTGCCTGCCGAGGGCAGACTTCAAGGACCCGACGACAACGGCTTGCTGGCCTTCCGTCAGCGGCCCCCGCGCCCAGTACTGCGCCTCGACGCTACCGTCCGGCGCTTGGTGGAGGTGGGCCCGCGAAACCTGTAAAGTCCGCCACAGCTTCGCGAATCGAACCGTGTGAACAGCGGCCCCACCGTCGGTGACCAACCATCGGGCCGGGCGCACACCGGCTAAACGCACCCGTACGCCGCGCTCCTGGCAGCCGCAGCGAGGCATGCGGGCCACCCGATCTCCGGTGCGGTACCGGACGAGTGGCATGGCCCGGTTGTTCAGCGTCGTTACGGTGAGTTCCCCGATGTCTTCGTCGCGGACTGAGTCGCCGCGATCGTCGAGAACCTCCACTACGGCGACGTCAGGCTCGATGTGGTAGCCACCGTCCGGGCATTCGGTGCCGAGGATCCCAACCTCGCCCATTGCATAGACGCTTGTAACCGGGCAGTTCATCGCGTCAGTGACCTTGTGACGCACGTCTGTCGACACAGGCTCGCCCGACAGCACCACGAGCGCTGGCCGCGACACCGTGCCGACGGTGGTGTCGAGAATCCGGTCTGCGACGAGTTCGAGGGTCGACGGGCTGCCTGTGACGATCATTCCTGCCAGCGCGTCCAGTCGGGACAGAAAGTCCTCGTCATCCAGCTGCCAGGCGCGGATGAGATTCCACTTGGTCGCTGTGGCTTCCGGTGACCATCCGCTACGCGCACCACGCGACCGTCCGCCCGGATGGAGTACGACGTGTATGAGGCCACGCTTGTGCCATGCTTCACCTCCGCCATGGCGCGCTACCAGTTGCGACAGCACCTGCTCTTCCAGTGCCCGAGACGTAGCGTCGTGGGCGACGGACACCGGCTCACCAGTGCTGCCGGTGGTTGCGGTACGCACCCAGCTGCGGCGATCACCAGCAGGGGACAGTAAGCCGTCGCGGTATGCCAGCACGTCCTTACGGGACATCGGTGGCGTTTGCGCGAGGGCGTCCCAGGGGTCACTCGTCAGCGATGGCGGGGGAAGTCGGTCGCGGTGAAAAGGTACGGTCCGCGCGTGCTGGAGCGCAGCCCGCAGAAGGGCACTCTGCTCCTCGTTCCGGTCACCCACTGATGAGTTCGATCGTCCGTGTGTCGACGTCGTGGAAGATTGACTCCACTGCCTCGCGGTCGGCCCCGGTGCCTAGTACTCCAGCAGGAGATCCGTTTCAGGGCTCGGTGAGGGCTTGTCGGGCGTAGTGGCTGATCTTGGCTTCGGCTTGGTGTTGGCGTCGGAAGATGG
>NZ_JBICTM010000008.1:0-399961 GCF_043197615.1 Micromonospora sp. NPDC049048
CCATCTTCCGACGCCAACACCAAGCCGAAGCCAAGATCAGCCACTACGCCCGACAAGCCCTCACCGAGCCCTGAAACGGATCTCCTGCTGGAGTATTAGACGCTCGTTCTTACGACCGTTCTGGATACCAGCCGCGCGAAGATTGGCTATGACGGTCTGCTCGAACTCTGCACCACCGTTGGAGGCACGCTCTTCGTTTTCGCTCGTTGCGCCATTCTCTTCGACAGCGCTGCCCGCGAAGGCTAGCGACCGATGGGGGGACAGGCTCTCGACGGTGAAGGGGCCCGCAACCCGCACCTTCCTTGGATCTTCGTAGGGCCGGTCGTAGAGCAACTCGTATTCGGCGTGCCGGCGTATAGCTGCGTCGATTTCCGCCCGACTCATCCCCTGTCTGATATCAGGGTTGTTTGCAATTGACTTAAGCGTGATGTGCTGAACCCGCTCGTAGACAAAGCCATGTCGAATGTCGTTGGTCGTATTCGCTGGTGGCAGCGGCAATCCGGCCAGCTCGCTTTCCTTGGCGCGGCCCTCGGCCGAATCGGCGAGAAGATGCCACGGGAAGCGAGCTGCCATAATCCGCTGACGAGCAAGGGCTAGAGAGACGCGCGAGGTGTCGATCGTGATCCAGCGCCGGCCCCATTGTTCGGCGACGTAAGCGGTCGTTCCGGAGCCGCATGTTGGATCTAGCACCAAGTCCCCGGGATCGCTGCTCATCAACATGCAGCGCTCAATGACTTTGGTGTTCGTCTGGACCACGTAGATCTTCGGGTCAGCTCTACTCTGGATTCCACCGAGATCGTTCCAGGAGTTAGAGAGGCCGAACGCCGGGAAGTCGTCGAGGTAGCGAACATAGGATAAAGTGTTTCGAGAAGCGGCCACTCGTCGTGCAGCAATCAGGCGCGCCATCCCTGATTCGTTCGTCTTCCAACGGCTCTGCATAGTGGGCCGAAAGGTTTTCCCGTCGATTTCAACTGGGAACCAAGAAGCCGCGCCTTCTCCCTTCGCTCGCCCTTGGCTCTGACTAGTCAGATTATCGAGCCTGAAGACGCGGCTGGTTGAAGGTAGGTCGCCAAAACTCCGGAGTGGATGACGAGTGCCGTCCGCCAATTCCACTTGATCATACTTTGATGCGCCGGCTCCTCCGAGCGACTTGACGGTGAACAGCTGGCGCCACTTAACGCTCGATCGGTCTTTTGCAAACCACAGCACATAGTCGACGGTTCCGGGTAGCAAGTCGCTTGTTGCGCTGCTAGTCGTTGTGTAGGAGATCTGGCTGACAAAGTTGTCGCTGCCGAATACTTCGTCGAGGAGTGATCGAACGAGGTGGACGTTCTCGTCGCCGATCTGCACGAATATGCTGCCGGATTCCGTCAGGAGCTGTCTGGCTACGGTGAGCCGATCACGCAGGTAGGTGAGGTACGAGTTGATGCCGTACTCCCACGTGTCGCGGAAGGCTTTGATCTGCTCGACCTCGCGGGTGGCGTCCTCGAGCTTGCCGTCCTTGACATCGCGCTTGCGGGCCGACACCTGCCAGTTGCTGCCGAACTTGATGCCATACGGCGGGTCGATGTAAATCATCTGGACCTTGCCGCGGAGGCGCTCCCGCTCCGCGAGGCTCGCCATGACGTTCAGCGAGTCGCCGAGGATCATGCGGTTCGACCAGTTGGCCTCGTGCTGGTAGAAGTCGACTAGATCGAGCTCGGGCAAGCCGTCGAAGGCGTCGAACAGGGTCAGCTCGGGCTCTTCCTCGGGCTGGGCTGACGTCTGGCGGAGGTTCTCGATGAGCACCCGTGGGTCGATTTTCTCCTGGATGTAGATCGGGGGAGCGTTGCCCTCGAGGTACTCCGCCAGGTCCTGCTCTTCCTTGCCGCGCCACACGAGCTGCGGGCTGTAAAGCGGCCGCGGGTACTTGAAGACGAACGGGTTCTCGATCTCAGGATCCACAAAGTCGTGTGCGTCGGCGGTGGGTAGGTTCGTTCGCTTGTCGGCGTAGGTGATGGCGTCGACGGGGGTCGGCCCGGTGGTGGCCTTCTTCCGCGGTGGCATAGGTGCGGGTTCCCTTCGCAGGATCAGGCGGGCAGGCCGATGATCGGCCGGTCGGCGTACAGATTTTCGATGGCGGTGTGAAGCACGGCGTGCGCGTCAAAGGGGTTGCCAACCTCGATGTAGCCCCAGCGGCCAAAGTCGCCGCCGTTGTTGACGGCGGCGCACCACTGGTTCCGGGCGGTGTCGGCCTTGGCCCAGGTGGGGCCGGGCGACTTCCGGCCGCCGGACACCTCGACGATGAGCGTGCGCTCGACGTCGCCCGGCTCGGTGACAAGTCGCACCAGGAAGTCCGGCACATACTCGTGGCTACGGCCCTCGAACACGTACGGGATGGTGAAGCCGAGCCGCTCGTTTTTGACGTACGAGTAGACCCGCTTGTCCCGCTCGAGCATGTCGGCGAGGGCTTCCTCCCAGGTGTTGCCACGCACCCCGTCGAGAACCACGTGGTTGAGGTGCGACTTCTCAGGCGGAGGATCCATGACAGCCTTGCGAGTCAGGTAGCGGACGTCGTCCGTTGACCCCTCACCGTCCATGCGTCGGACGACCGGCATGAGTACCGGGGTGCGGTTGTCCTGCAGCCGGATGATTGAGGAGTAGACCTTCTCCGCGGCCCGGGCGCACGCCTGCGTCAACAGCAGGTGGCCCTTCGTCACCTCGGGGTCGGTCGTGACCCACTGCTCCAACCACTGCTTGCAGATGTCGACCAGCTGGGGGAACAGCCACGGCCGTTCGACACCCGCGTGCGCCGCGAAGTACCGCTCTTCTTCGATCAGTCGCTTCGCGATCGAGTAGGCGATGCGCTGGGGACGTGCGCGTCGGATGTCCTCCAGATCCGTGTCACTGGCAGCGCCCACGACGCCCTGGCTCTGCACCCACAAGGCGACCTCACGCTGATCGAGATGCAGGCGGGACTCGGCCGTGAAGTCGGCGTGCAGCGTCTCATCGGGCAGTTCGACGCGGTAGCCGTCCAGCTTCGGGAAGCGAATCGCGAGGTGTGACCGTTCGGGCAACGCGCGGACCTCGACCGCCGGCCGGGTCAGCTTCGGCTTCGGCATGGCCCGGTCGCTGGGGATGAACGCGAACGGGACGCCGTACACCTCGGCGTACTCCGGCTCGAATCGGCCCTCGGCGTTCACCGCGTAGCTGCGCCGGCGGAGCCCGCGCCCGACCACCTGCTCGCAGAGCAGTTGGCTGCGGAACGGTCGTACACCGAGGATGTGGGTGACGGTATTGGCGTCCCAGCCTTCCGTGAGCATCGCGACGGACACGACGCAGCGGATGTGCTCTCCCAGCTTGCCTTTCTTGCCGATGGTGTTCATCGCCTCGCGCAGCAGGTCGCCGTCGGTCAGGGAGTCGACGTCGGCGCCAGGGTTTCGCAGCCGATACGCCTGCTTGAACGCCTCGATCTCCCGAGCGGCGTCCTTGCGGAACTCCGGACCGAGCGGGCCGCCGGATTCCAGCGCTACGGAGTCGACCAGGATTGTCCGCTGGCGGGGCGTCCACACGCCGTCATCGACATTGCTCAGCAGTGGCAGGTTGCCGGCCGCGAGTCGCGTCGACCCGTCGGGGTGTTCGACCTCGCGGCCCGCGATCCAGTCGAACACCCACTTCGACACGATCGTGTTGGGGCATACCACGATCAGCACCGGCGGAGGTTCGCCGGCCGCGGCCATGGTCTCCTCGTACCGTCGGTGGTTCTGTTCGTAGCTGCGGTAGAGGCTGCGGAGGGCGCCTTCCAGCGTCTCTGGCATGACCCAGCCCTGTGGCCCGAAATCCACGCCCTTGGTGCTGCGACGCTTAGGCAGCGGCGGCTTGATGTTGTCCCAGAGGTTGAGGTACACCGGCTGCCGGGTGGCCGCGTCGTCGTCCACGGGTACTCGCGGGATCTTGACGATGCCCGACTCGATGGCGTCCATCAGCGAGAAGTCGCTGACGACCCAGGGGAAGATGTAGCCCTCGTTGTAGCCGGAGCCCTTGAGGTAGTAGGGCGTGGCCGAGAGGTCGTAGACCGACTTGATCTTTGTCTTGCGGCTCAGGTCAAGCAGGCCCCGGAACCACACGCGGGCCTCACGATTGCGCTCCTCGTCCTCCCGGTCAGCCTCGTCGTCGGGGTGCTCCAGGAGCTTGTCTTGATAGCAGTGGTGTGCCTCGTCGTTGAGTACGACGATGCCACCCTCGGTAGAGCCAAAGGGGCGCAGCACGCGGTCGGCGACCATCTCCGGGGTTTCCCGGAAGGCATCGGGCATGTCCGGTCGTCCGCCCCGCAGCAGCTTGCGCGTGTTGCTGGAGACGCCCTGGATCTCCTTGGCATCCCTGGGCAGGAAGGTGTGGTAGTTGACGACCTGGACCTGAGCCTGAAGCAGCGGCTCCCACAGGTCCGATGGGACGAGGTCCCGCTCGCGGTAGTAGTTGTCGTCCCGTTCGGGGTGGAGGACGCCGAGGCGGTCGCGGATGGTCACTCCCGGCGCCACGACGAGGAAGCGCTTGGCGAAGCGTGCGTCCCGCGGCGTCATCACCTTGTTGATGGTCTGCCAGGCGATCAGCATTGCCATGACCACCGTCTTGCCGGACCCGGTTGCCATCTTCAGCCCTATTCGCGGCAGCGCGTCGTTGTGTAGCTGGTTCTCCGGCTCCAGGCGTCGCCGGTAGTCGGCCGTGCCGTGGCGGCCGGCGACCTCTGCGAGGAAGATCGCGGTCTCGACAGCCTCGCGCTGGCAGAACAGCACGGCGTCGTCACGATGTGGGCCGGGTGCCCAGTGCGCCAGCAGCTTCCTGGTGTACGGCGTGACGCCGTTCCAGTTGTTCGCGCGCCAGCGCTCGACGGCAACCCGGATGTCATTGATGAGAGAGTTCGACTCACGGCGCTCGCCGGTGACGTCGAAGTCGAAGGCCTGCTGAACGGCGCCCTTACGTCCCTTCTTGCTGACAGGGACCGGGATGAACGACTCGCTCGGCCGGCGGCCGGGGAGGAGCTTCCCGGTGGGGCCGTGTTCACCGATCTCGAAGTGGTGCTCGGGAGGGTGATACGGCGAGTTGATGATCGGGTTGCTGAGGTCCTGGGTGAGCGTGGAAGGGTCTGGCATGTTGGCACCTTCGGTGGATGCTGGTTCAGAAGCAGACGGTGGCTGGAAGCGGGATCAGTGGCCGGAGACGCGATGCCCTGCCAGGTGCGCGAGCACGGCTTGGTTCGCCTCCCAGCCGTCGGGAAACTTGACCGGCACGTTGAGGTGAACCGGCTCGCTCGACGGATGTGCATCGAGTAGCTCGGCGATCCCCGCCCGAGCCACCACGATGCAGGCCTGGCGGTGCCGAGACGTCAGCACACAGAGCCGCCCCGATTCCAGGTGGAAAGCAGTGGCGTCCCGCCGTCCTGACAGCGGGTGCAGCACGATCGTCACGTCGTATTCCCGGCCCTGCAGCCGGTTGGCGGTGTCGACGGTGATGTCTGCTGCGGCCGGGCCGAGCTGTCCCCGGATCGCAGCGACCTGGTCACGGTGGGCGGCGCCGATCGCGACTCGGTCCGCGGTGACCGACGCACCACCAGGTTCACGTTCCGAGACGGCAACCGCTCCCCGCTCCAGCACCCGCCGTGCCAGGGCTGCACAGGCCGCGACTGCCTTGGCGTCGGTCCGTAGCGTGTGCCGGGCCGGGAGTTCGTAGAGCGCCCACCCGGTCGACGCCGCCGTCTCCACCGCCGCGTCAACCGGCCGGTGTCCGAACCCTGAGGTGGTGAGGGACAGCGACCGTTCGCCCGGGTCTGTGCCGGCCTGGAATCCGGTGAAGGGATAGAAGGCCTCAGCCACAACCGGTGCCGCCGAGGGAGGCAGTCGCCAGGACACGGGCAGCCGGTGTACCGGCAGGTCGGGGTTGTGCCGCAGTAGGGCCGCCACCGCAGACAGCATGGGATCCCAGGTCAGTCCGGTCCACCGCTCGGTTTCGACGGTCGAGAACGGGTCGAGCTGGCCGGGGTCGCCGACGAACAACGCCCGCTCGAATCGGCCGGCCACGCGCAGGAGAGCGTCAGACCGCATCTGGTACGCCTCGTCGACGATGGCCCAGGGCCAGCAGCCGTCGGGCACCACCGCCCACTTGGCCGCCGTACCGATGATGACGGACGGACCACCGAGGTCGGCTACCTTGGATGCGACCCGAACGGTGGGGTATCGCTTGATCCGATCGGTGGCCGTGTAGTCGGTCGCCGAAAGCCGGCCAATGTGCAGCTCCGGCGCCTTCTGTGCCAATCGGTCGATCAGGTCGTCGACCTGCTCATTGGTCTGCGCGATCACGATCAGCGGCTCGCCGCCTCGGGCCAGCTCGACGGCGGCGCGGACGACGAGGGTCGACTTGCCAGCCCCGGGAGGCGAGTCGACCACGACGCCACGGTGCAGGCCAGACTGGAGGTCTGCCAGCACATCGGCGATGACCCGTTCAGCCTGGACCGACGGTGGGTCGGCGGGCGCGTCCGGCAGGAGCAGGGTGGTCATCGTACTCACCGCCGCGCGGCGATGTCGTAATCGAACTGCCGCAGCCGGTGACGAGCGATGTCGAGCTCGCCCGGCGTGAAGAGGGATTCATACTCGGGCTTGACCACGAGCGCCTCCACCGTCAGGTCGAGTCGCTCGCGCTCCCACAGCGCCGCGAACCCGTCGGACACCACCGGGCTGGCGAGCAGCTTCTTCGCGGTGGCCAAGCCACCGTGCTCGGCGATCATTCCGAGGAAGTAGGTGGCGTTGTAGCCAGCCTCGCGCCGCGCGGCCTCGTACACCCCGCGCATCGCTCGCTCGAAGTCCGCGACCGTCCCGTGGTCACCGCCGGCCTGTGCCGGCACGACGGACGGCGCGATGGTCGCCCTGGCTTCGGAGTCCGAGTCCTCGCCGAGCGGCTCACCGTCGGCGTCGCTAAGTCCCGCCGCGTGCTCGTTGCGGCGGGCCACGTAACCACGAAGAGCGTCGACCGAGGTGAAGACCTCGTAGCCGAGCTCCTCCATCCGAGCCAGCTCCGGGTTGGCGTCCAGCTCCAGCACGACCGGGTTCCCCAGCCCGGGCTGCAGCCCGTCCGGCCAGTAAGCCTCCGCCACACCCAACACCCGGCCGGTGGCGGGGTCCGCGATCTCGCTATCGAGGGCTGGCTCCGCGCAGCCCGCGTTGACCAGCTCCTCGACGAGGGCCTTTACCTGCCCGGCACGGACGTCGTCGGCCTCTTCCTCGGCGACAACCACGACCGGCCGCAGCGGCTCGGCAGCCGGCTTCGTGCCGTCCCGCAGGCCCGCGAGGAAGCCGTTGGCGGCGTTGGCCAGCAGCTCCCGACGGGCGGCAAGGAAGTCCAGGTAGCGGTCGGGCCGCCAGAGCTGCGGGTCGGTCGGGATCCACTGAGATTCCAGCGCACCCGGGTGCTTCTGCTGCGTCTCGGCGAAGTAGTCCTCGGGTGCCCGCTTGCCGATCGCCAGGTTGGTCTGCTGGGTGAGGAAGGAGAAGTTGGCGACCGCGTTGACCTCGGATCGGCCGTAGCCGTGCTTGTAGAGCAGCGCCTTGGGAAAGATGTGGTGCACCTGCAGCGAGGTGAGGTGGCCCAACATCTCGCTCTTGAGCTCCAGTCCGGAGCCGAAGTCACGGGCGCCGAGCACCCGGGTGAGCAGGTAGAGCAGGGGGTAGAACCGGGAGCCCCGGCCGAACCCTTCGAAGTCCTGCCCGTCGATCGTCAGGTTGCCGCCGCGCCAGCGGGTCAGGCTGGTGATCAGGCCGCCGATGCCACCGCGGGCGACCGTCTCGTAGTCCTGGGTCAGGATCGTCTCGGTCGAGCCGGCGAAGCGTCCCCACAGCGCCGCGTGGATGTACCAGAAGAGCATCCGGTCACGCTGCATGGCGTCGGTGAACGAGCCGCCGTTGAGGTGCAGGAAGCGGGAGATCACCGGGAAGGCGTAGCGGCCCATCAACACGCGGTCGTGATCGAGGCCGAGCCGACCCGAAATCACGTCGAGGAACCCGCTGATGTAGCGCTCGCTCGATGCCAGCGCCTGGGCAAAGTCGGCCGACCCGACCCCCTCCAGGGACTCGAACTGGGCACGCCCGGTCGCGACGGCGTTGACGTTGCGGAGCAACCAGTCGAGGTTGAACTGGAATCCGGCGGTCGACCAGGTGCCCAGGTGCTTACGCATGGTCGAGCGGGCCTCGGGCCAGTCGGCGCAGATCTTGGCCAACGCGAGGTCACCCTTGGAGAGCTTGGTACCGCCCGAGTTGACCCGGTTGAAGATGTCGACGACGACCTCGACACCCTTGTCCGCTCCGGTGATCTTCTCCTGGTGGAACTCGCGCTCGAGGAGATTGCGCAACCGGCTCAGCCGGGTCATGTACGTAACGATGCGGGGCGCCACGGACGGGTGGGCGTTCAGCTTCCCGATCTGCGTTTCCAAGCCCTCGACGAAGAGCGCGGTGACGTCGACCCAGGTGGGGTCGTCCTTCATCTTCGCCGGCGCGTAGAACTCGAAGGTCTCCTCCTCGACGTTGAACCGCAGGCCGGTGAAGGCGGCGGGGTCGCCTTCGAAGAACGCCGGCGGCTGACCGCGGACCACGCCGTACAGGGAGGTGATCCGCTGCTGCCCGTCGAGGAGCAGCAGCTTCACCCCGCCGCCGACGTGGGTGTTACCGCGTACGGAGCCATGGTCGGCTTCCGTCTCCCACACCAGCAGCCCACCGACGGGGAAGCCGAGGTAGAGCGAGCGCATCAGGCCGCGTACCTGATCCCGGTTCCACACGTAGCCGCGCTGGAATTCCGGAAGCAGCACGGTGCCGGAGTCGATCTGGTCGAGGATCGTGCCCAACTTGCTCATGTCAGCTCCCCCACGGATCTGAACGCTTGGTCATCGATTGCTGGTATGGCCGGTCAGGGTAGATCAAGACCACTCCTCGCGGGCGTCCTCCGACGTCGGGGAGGTGTCCTCGTACGGGGCCGGTGGCCCGCCATGGGTCCACGGCGTCTCGTCGCGAGACGGGAAGGTGCCCGGAGGCATGAAGGAGTCGGTGAGCGTGGTGTAGCAGATCCGCTGTCCCACCTCCGGCACGGTCCCGGGGGCCGGGGTGAGTGCCCGCCCCATCCCGCCGGTCAGTTCCAGCACCACCGCGGTCGTACCGTCGTCCTTCGGCGCCACGGACATCACCCGAGCCTTCTGCTGCTCGGGTTGTTCCGGGGAGTACAAGGTGGTGCCGGGCGTGACGAGAACCGTGTCGGCGGTGGTCACGGCGATCCAGGGGCGCAGCACCCGCTTCTTCCCGCTGCTGTCCACCCGTGTGGGGTGGGCCGCCGTCACCTCGCCAACGAATGCCTCCCCGGTGAGCCGGTACTCGGCCATCACCATCGGGTCGTCGTAGGCGCGTTGCACGTCGTACGAGGCCAGAGCCCGCTCCATGTGGTGCAGCTTCCTGGCCGCCGCGACCGCCCCGTCGCGGCGGGGCTGCGGAATCCCGCCCTGGTCCAGGTACGCCGTGAAGTTCGTGAAGGCATCCCGGTCATCCGTCCAGCGCTTGGCCACGTGGGCGCCTGCGGGCAGCTCCCGCAGCAGCGAGATCGCCTGCCACATCAGTCGCCAGGTCGGCTCGAGCTGGGACCGAAGGAGGTATTCCAGCTTGGCGCGGGATCGGGACACCTGCGAACCCGTGGTCACCGCCCGGTCGTATGCGGCCATCGCCGGGGCCAGCTCTTCGTTGTCGAAGGTGGGGTCCGTGGCGGGACCCGCCGGCGGCCAGGTCATCGGGTCCTCGGCCGCAGCCGCAGCCTCGGCACCCGTCATACCCGACGGGGGCGTGATCCAGGCGAGAAGCGCGGCCAGCTGCGCGTCTTCGAGTGGGCTCTGCCCGGTGGCCCAGTGCATCGAGAGAGCCTGGGTCATCGCCACCAGGGCCGACGAGCCCGGGTGCTCGGCGCGTTCGGCCAGGTACGTCAGCCATCGGCCGAGCAGGGGCACCGACGGGTCCACCGGGTAGTCGCCGTCGGTGCGGCGGAACCGCGTGGAACGCCCGAACAGCCGGGTGAAGCCGACTCCGCCCGGGTTAGGTACAAGCAGCTGTGGCGCGTCCGCATAGCGGTGGCGGGAGGTTTTGCCCTTGCTCGTCGCCTCGACGGTCCCGTGGAAGCTGTTGATGTAGGGAACCACGACGCCCGCCAGGTCGGCCGCGAAGGCGAACCGCTGGTCGCGGTTACGCGGCTGCGGCACGATCAGCAACGTCGGGTCTTCCGGGTCGTCGCCCACCATTGCCGCAAGCGGCGCATTGGCCTCGCCTGCCATGGTGAGCGGAATGAAGACCAGGGGCCGGTCGGCTATGTGCACGTGACGGACGAGGGTGATTCGCTGGGCGATGCCCTCGACCACAGCCTCGGCCCGCGCCAAGGTGGTCAGGGTCGTCATCCGGCGACCCCGCTCATCAGCTCGGCCCGCAGCCGTGCGGCAGCGCGCAGCAGCTCGGCGGCCTCCTGCTGGTCCTCTGCGGGGGCAAGCTGGCTGCGTGCGATGGCCAGCGCCGTCTCCACGCGCTCGATGCCGCCTATCTCATCCCGAGCGGACTTGCCGAGCGCGGCCGTGCTGCCGCGAGCCTCATGCCGGCAGAAGTACGCAAGCTCGCAGCTCGCCAGGCACTCCGGCGAGTACCGGGCCTCGACGGCTTCGAGGGCAGCGACCAGCGAGGCCGGCGAACGGGTGGGTACTCCACGCGCGTCGGGAGCGAAATCGAAGCTGAGCGTGGCCGGAAGGCCGGCCAGGAGCGCGTCGATCCGGGTCATCCGGGACAGCTGACGGCGCAACACGGCGAGCTGCTTCCGCACGTCGACCCGGACCGCCATCGGTTGGTTGGAGAAGTCGCGGGGGCAGACCAACACCACATCGTGCGAGACGATCTGCGGGCCGTACCCGGCCTCGCCGAGCAGCTCACGCATGGCCAGCACGTAGACGGCGGCCTGGATCGCCGCGGCAGCCACCTTGCCCGGATCGCCCTGGCCGTCGATGACCGCGAAGGACTTGATCTCCACCACGTGGAACTGCCCATCGTGCTGGAACGCGATCAGGTCCGGTTCCAGGTAGGCCTGCTGGCCGGCTACCTCAAGTCGAAGCAGCGGATGGTCAAAGAGCGTGCCAGCCCCGTCGGCCTGGGCCGCCGCCCGGGTGAGCAGGGCCCGCGATCGGGCGTACCGAACGTCCTGGCTCTCGCGGCCCGCGACCGACTCCAAGTCGTCGTAGGAGACCTCGGGAATCTCGAGGTCGAGCCGTTCCCGCAGCAACTGCAGCAGTTGGGCGCAACCGTTGGCCTTGACCTGCGCCTCGAAGGCGTTGCCTCGAGTGATCGCGAACTGCGACTGACCGAAGCGGGCCGGGTAGTCGATGTAGGCAGCCAGGCGCTGCTTGTCGACGCCGGCGCAGTCGAGCACCGCCCTGCGCGCGCAGCCCGGGTTCGTGGTCAGGGCGGCGATGGTTCGAGCGTTGTGGCGGCTCGCGGCACCGCCACCGCGGATCGCGGCCAGCCGCTGACCGACGTTGGTCATGCCGTCCCCCTGAGTACGCGCAGCTTGCTGCCGAAAAGCTGCTCGGCCTCGTCCATCTGCCGGCGGGCGCGTTCCGCAGCCGCCTTCCGCTGTGACTGGTCGGCCGCCGCGTGCACGTCGAGCTCGGCCTGAGCGGCCTCCATGACGGTGGCCGCGTCTACCCCTCCATGCGGTTCGGCTGCCCCTGGGATCGTGGTGGCAAATCTCCAGAGCAGCCGAGTGACGCCCGGATCCTGTTCAGACATCCTGGTCGCCCGTTCCGCCACTTTGATGGCAGCTGTCAAAAAGTCGACACGTGGGCTCAGCGGTCCGATGATGCGTCGCTCGAGTGGCCAGGTGGATACGGCCAGCAGGCCGCGGGCCGGCGCCAGGTGATCGGCGGTCAACGCGGAGCAGAGGTAGTACGGCCGGGAGTGCCGCGCTGTGCGGAAGGATCGCTCCTCGTCGCGGCGCAGGTGAGTGAGCTTGCCTGCCGCGATCCCAGTAGCTCCGGCGCCATAGAAGGCGGCGTGCACTTCGGCGATCAGCTTGGGCGCGGCCGGCACCGACAGCAGGGTGAGCGCGTGGTGCACCTGCTCGCGCACCGGCACCAGCGGCGCGTCGTGCTTCGCGGCCGAGGCGTCGTCCTCTGCCGCGTCGGCGAGGTCCGTGAGCGCCCTCTCCCATTCACCTTCGGCGGCTCGTAGCTCAGCCCGCATCGCTCGCGCTCGGGCGGTGTCGCGCGCGATCACCGCCCGGCGGACCGCTGTTCGCAGGTCTTCAATCCGACGCTCGAGGTTTTCTATGGACTCGGCCACGAGGAGCATGGTACAAGTTCCAGTATTTTCCAGCAATCACCCGTCGGGCGGGTTGTTGGTGCAGGCAACAATACTTACCGTCGGGCCTGGAAGGGAGACCCGTATGGCCCCGGACCAGTCGCTACTCGACCAGGTTTTCGACCGGTTGGCCGAGGACAACGCCCCTGACGACCTCGTTGATCTTGTGCTCGCCGCGTACGTCGGAGATGAGCAGCTTGCCGCCGTCCTCGGGGGAGAGCCCGTCGAGCTGCCGACCCGGGACCCGTCGACGCGACCGCGTCCACAGCCGCTCTTTCTCGAGTCGATCTCCGTCGCAGGCTTCCGAGGTGTCGGTCCACAGCAGAGCCTCCGACTGCAGCCGCACGCTGGGCTCACGCTCGTCGTGGGTCGAAACGGCTCGGGCAAGTCGAGCTATGCGGAGGCCGCTGAGCTGGCCCTGACCGGCGACAGTGCGCGCTGGGCCGACCGCAACAGCGTCTTCAAGGACGGCTGGCGAAACCTGCACTGCGGGTCGCCCTGCGAGATCGAAGTGCTGCTGCGCGCTGATGGAGCCGCGAAACCCATCCGGGTACGCCGATGGTGGCGCGATGACCACATGGAGGCCCACCAGGGCGTCAGCAACATCCTGGCAGATGACGGCAACCGCTACGGGGAGACGGCGGAGCTGGGATGGCAGCAACCACTCGAGGCATGCCGGCCATTCCTCACCGCGAGCGACCTCGCCCGGCTCATCACCTCCACGCCCAGTGGGCTCTTCGACGCGTTGGCCCCGATCCTCGGCTTGGACCCGATCATCGATGCTGACAAACGACTGATGCGGATCCGCAAGGATCTGAGTGATCAGATCGCCACGGTCAAGTCGGCGCGGGACGCGCTGCGGGTCGCGCTCGCCGGTGTCGACGACCCGCGGGCACAGACAGCGTGCGCGCTTCTCGCGAAGCGGGCTCCTGACCTCGATGCTCTCGACCAGCTGCTCGCCGACGCGGGCAGCGACGTCAGCGACCCGGTCGCAGTCGCGGCTCGCCGATTGGTCGCCGTAGCGCTGCCAGACCTGGCCTACGCCAGCGAGGTGGCCGACGAACTCATGGCTGCGGCAGCACAGGTTGCTGACCTCTCCGCCACCCAGGCTGGCACGGCCGACCAGGCGGCCCAGCTGCTCCGCATGGCAGTCACCTTCCACGCCGAGCACGGCGATGGCCCGTGCCCCGTCTGTGGCTCGCGAACCCTCGACGCCGACTGGCGAGCCCACGCCGGCGCCACTCTCGAGCAGCTGCAACGCGACGCTGTCGCCGTGGAGGAGGGGCACCGACGACTTCGGGATGCCCGCGCCCGGGTTTCGAGGCTGCTCGACCTCGACCGACGGATCAGCACCGACGATCTGGAGGCCTTGGCTGGCGTACTCGACCAGGCTGACATGGTGAAGCGGTTCCGTTCGCGGGCGGATGAGCTGCACCCTGTGAACGACCAGCTCTCACACGACCAGCTTGCCGGACACCTCCGGGCCACCTATCCGGCGCTGCTCGAGGCGTTCACGGAGTTGCAGGAGGCGACGAGCGCTTGGCTCCGGCAGCGCCACGACGCCTGGCGCGAGCATGCCGTCGCTCTGCAGGACTGGCTGATCCGGGCCCGGACCGCCGCCGAGAACGAGGCGAAGCTCAAGCGTGTCAACGCCGCCCGAGACTGGTTGAAGAACGCGATCACGGCGCTGCGCGACCAGCGGTTCCAGCCGTTTGCCCAGCGGTCTCAGGAGATCTGGGACGAGCTGCGGCAGGAGAGCAACGTCGAACTGAGCGGGATGCGCCTGGACGGCACCAACACCCGCCGCAAGATCTCCTTCCCCGCCAAGGTTGATGGCACCACCACCTCCGCCATGGCGGTCATGAGCCAGGGAGAGCTTCAGGCCCTCGGTCTGTCGGTGTTCCTGCCCCGTGCCTGCGCCGACGACAGCCCGTTCCGGTTCGTCATCATCGACGACCCGGTCCAGAGCATGGACCCGTCGAAGGTCGACGGCCTGGCGCAGGTGCTGGCCGGCCTGGCGGAGACCCGGCAGGTCGTGGTCTTCACCCACGACAACCGCCTGCCCGAGGCGGTACGCCGGTTGCGCATCGAGGCCACCATCTGGGCGGTCACCCGGCGGGACGAGTCGGTGGTGGAGATCCGAAAGAACAGCGACCCGGTCGAGCGGTACCTCAATGACGCCAGCGCGATCCTCAAGGCCGAGGAACTGCCCGACAACGCCCGCTACCCGCTGGTCTCCGGGTTCTGCCGTTCAGCTCTCGAGGCCGCCTGTCATGAGCGGATCCGGCGGGAGCGGATCGCGCGCGGCGAACGACACGGCGACGTGGAGGAACTCATCGAGAAGGCACTGACGCTCAACCAGGTAACGGCCCTGGCACTCTTCGGCGATCTGCACCGCGGTAAGGATGTGCTCGGCCGAATCAACCGCTTCGGTGGTTGGGCCGGTGATGCGTTCCAGGCCTGCAAGCAGGGCGTACATGGGCCGGGCACCTTCGATCTCGAGGTGCTGGTGCGAGACGCACGCCGACTCGCGGAGCACCTGCGATGACGGCCGGTCAGCTCGTGGCCGTCCCGCAGAACTGCCTGGAGGCTGCCGACCAGCTGCTGTCCAGCGTCGTACGGGGCACCCGCGGCGCTTGGCCACGAGCCTGCGCCTGGCTCCTTCGCCTCGCGCTCGAGGCCGCCATGGACGACTACTGGCGGCGCTGTCACCCGGAGGTCTTGCCGATGCGAGCCCGGTCGCCCCAGTTCCTGATCCTCGACCGCTACGCTGGCCGGCCCATCGCCGCCCGCGCCGGTTACGCCTGGTCGGCGCTGTCCCGCGCCGGCCACCACCACTGCTACGAGCTCGGCCTCACTGCAGGGGAACTACGCCGACTGCGGGAGATGGTCGCAACAATCGTCAGTGACCTTGCTGCGGCACGGGGTGGGCGCGAAGGGGGCTCCGATGACCAGGATTGACGTGGGATGCACGCGGTGTGTCACGGTCTGTGAGGACTTGCTGGGGCAGGTCGATCGACCCTCCGGGCAAGCCAGGTCACTGGAGGGCGGCCGGCTGGTCGCCAAGCTGGGGCCGGACCCTTTGAGGTTAGGGCGCCTCCGGCGAGGGCGCGCCGGCTCCAGGATGACCGGAGGTCATTTGCGGCCGCTGGCCTGGTGGGCGGTGGCGGAGTCCGGGTGCAGTCGCGTGAAACCGACCTCTCGCAGCCTGTGCCAGTGACTCTGGCAGCACCCGTCCTCGCCGAAGGGTCTCTATCGCTGCCGTGACCGCCTTGCTACTACTGTGTTGTAACCCTTTGGCCGAGGCGAGGAGTGCTCTGTGCCGCCAGTGCTGATCAACGGTAGGTTCATGCTCTCCGACGAGTCCCCCAGATTCGGTGGTCTGTCGGAGGTGCGGAGGGCCTTCGACAGCACAACCGCTGAGCTCGTCGCGGTCAAGCTACTCAACCCACCATCGGATGACGACGTCATCGAGATCTTCCTGCAGCGGGAGACGGAGACGCTCGGCAAACTTCAGCATCCGAACATCGTCCAACTGCTGGACTCCGGCTGGAGTGCGGAGCTCGGTAAGTACTTCATGGCGTTGGAGTGGGTCGACCGAAGCCTCAAGGACGAGCTCGACGCGGGGCGAACCTACGAGTGGCAGGAGTATTTCGACCAGATCGGGCTTCCGCTCGCCGCCGCGCTCAGCTATGCGCATGCCAAGGAGATTGAGCACCGGGACGTTAAGCCGGGGAATGTTCTTCTCGACACCGAGGGCAAGCTCAAGCTCGCGGACTTCGGGATTGCCAAGATCCGCTCCAAGGTGACAGACCCTGACAACACCGTCGCCGCCTTCCGGTCCGGCTTGTACGCGCCCCCTGAGACAGACGACTCAATCCCATACGTGCGAGACGTTTTCGCGTTCGGTGTGCTCGCGGTCAAGGTGCTCTCGCCGCAAGAGGTGAACAGCTACGCAGACCTCGAGCCGGCACTCAACGCCCTGACTGCCATGCCGCACGAGCTCCGTGACGTGCTGTGGACCTGTGTCGCGCTCGACCCCGCTGACCGCTTTAAGAACGCCGCAGTGATGGAGCAGAAGCTGACAGACGCGTGCCGCGTCTCGCAGCAGCGGGAGTCCCGGAAGCAACACGTGATCTGGCTAGGAATGACGCGAACCGCTGCCGCCTCTATCCTGCGAGTCAACCAGCAGCAGGTGGACTTCGGGCGGGCCCAGGCCGCCGTACTCAGCGATCTCGGCGAGGACCTACACATCGACTATGGGTTTGATAGCCAGAGTCGGCAGGTGGACACGCGTCGGCTCGTGTTCGCCGGACGCTCCATGATGTTGCGGGCCGTGCCAGACGATGAGCACGACGATCGAGTGCGGATCGTGAGCGCAACCGTGAAGGACGAGGACTCGCTGCGTCGATGGCGAGAGAAGGCTGTCGACGTGAGTCGCCTCCTGACGTTGCGATTCGACGACCCTGGAGAGGAGGCGGCCAGGGCCGGCCTCGACTTCGTGCTCGATCGGTTGGACGAAGACCAGCAACGCAAGCGCACCGTTGCAGAAAGTTCCGCAAAGGGCAAAGTAGAGACAGCGGACCTCTACGAGCAATGGCGCCGGTTGCTGGAGGCTCGCGAGGTGCTGGCGCGCGGAGAGCGGAAGCCCATTTCGTACACAGGCATCACTCAGCGGGGCCGCAACACCCTGTTTCACCTGGCCGAACCCCACGAGGCGTCCCTGATCGGCGAGGAGTGGGAGGTTGCCTACTCTCCCCAGGGATACTCGATCGATCGCGGCGAGGTGATCGAGCAGACGGACGATGGCATCCGCATCCAGTTCCGGAAGCAGACGAACAAGATACCGCGCAACGGTGTTTTAGTGCCGTATCTAGGGCCGAGCAAGGTAGCCCTGCAACGGCAACAGGATGCACTCGTCAACGTCCGGACGGGCCAGACAGCCAATCCGCGGCTGGGCCAGATCATCCAGGAGCCTGCCTCCCTTCAGGTCGGAGCTCCGGTCGAAGTGGTCGACTGGTCCCGCAAGAACCTCGATCGGAGCAAACAGGAAGTGGTCCGCCGCGCTCTGGGATCACAGGACCTCCTGCTCATCCAGGGCCCACCTGGCACCGGCAAGACGACCGTGATCGCTGAGATCGTGCAGCAGATCATCAAGAGGCGGCCAAACGCCCGGATCCTCATCGTCAGCCAGACCCATATCGCTGTCGATAACGCCTTGGAGCGCCTGGAGTCGGCAGGCGTAGAGGGCCTCGTGCGACTCGGCCGGCCGGACGATCCGCGAGTCGCTGGGAACGTCCGACATCTGCTTATCGACGGACGGATCAAGAAATGGGCGCGTGGCATACGTACCAAGGCCGCCACCTACCTGAAGCACGTAGCCTCTGCTCAAGGACTCGATGCTCGCCACCTCGAAGCAGCCCTACTGCTGGAGGAACTCGCAGCTGTTCAAGCCGACGTGAGCCACGTACAGGAGACGATCGCGCGGCTTGAGGCCTTGGTCAGCGGCGACAAGACCAGTGCAACGAGGAGCGCCGCCGGGGACTTGATTACCGCTCGCGAGCGCCTCGAACAGTTGCAGGCAAAGGGTGACGAGCTCGTATCGGACATCCAGCTCCTCCTCGACGGTGCCCTCACTCTTCCTGCCCGGCCCAGTGCCGCCGTGGCCCGCTCTGCCGTTGGCGCACTCCTCGGTGAGTCGCCGACAGCCCGGAAGCTGATGCATCTGCTCAGGTTGCAGGGCGAGTGGCTCCAGCGCATCGATACCGACATGAAGCTTGTGACCGCATTCCTGCGTACCACCAACGTGGTTGGTGGTACCGCACTGGGGTTTCTCAGCCATCCGGCGGCGCGCGACCTCGATTTTGATCTTTGCATCTTCGATGAGGCGTCCAAGGCGACCGCGACTGAGGCCCTGGTGCCTTTGGCCCGGGCGCGGCAGTGGATTCTGGTGGGCGATACGAACCAACTGCCGCCAATGGACGAAAATCTGCTGCGCGAACCCCGGTTGCTGGAGGAATACGGTCTCACCCCGGAGCTGGTCAAGACGACGCTCTTTCAGTACCTCACCGACCGGACCGCAGCACCGATTCGACACATGCTCACCGAGCAGTACCGCATGACACCTGCCATTGGCAATCTCATCTCGACCTGCTTTTACCGGGGCGAGCTCGTGTCGCCGACGCGCGATGTCTTGCGGGGCTACGATCGGCTCAACAAGCCGGTCCTGTGGCTCAACACGCGGCCACTTGGCGAACAGCGGCGCGAGTCGCAGCGCCTCCACGGCAACACGAGCATCGCGAATCCCGCCGAGGCGGCTCAGGCGACCGCGGTGCTCCAGGTGGTCGACCGGGCCGTTGAGCGACGCATGGTGACGCCCGACGGAGACAAGCTGAACATCCTCGTCATCGCCCCGTACGGACGCCAAGTCGAGGACCTTCGCCGGCGGGTCGCAGGCCTGCGTCCGTCGCACCTGGACGTCGATGTGCTGTCTGTGGATGCTGTTCAAGGGCGAGAATGCGATATCGCGATCTTCTCCGTTACGCGCAGCAATGATCGCGGGGACTTCGGCTTTATTGGCGAGCCTTACTGGAGGCGCATCAACGTTGCGCTGTCCCGAGCGCGATTCGGTTTGATCATCATCGGAGACGCCGAATTCTGCCGAGGTAAGCCGGGAGCGCTGCGAGACGTGCTCAATTACATCAGCGAGCACCCGGAGGAGTGCGAGATCCGTGACGCAAGCCGTTAGCAGTCCTGACACCCAGCTGGCGCTCCGGTTTCAGGGAGGCCGCCCCGGATGGGACCTAGTCGCCATCGTTGACGCTGCTATTCCGGTCACGCTGGTGACCGCCGATGTCCTGGCCCAAGACCGGAAGAAGCTGCCACCGCTCGACGAGTTCGTCCTTCGCTTCCTTGAGGCCGACGTTACGACGACAGACGGGCTAACCGGCTTCCTCGGATTGCCGGAGGCGATCGTGGCAGAGGCCGTCGCTGGCCAGTTCTCATCTGACAACGTCGCCTACCGCTATCATCCGGTCCGCGGGAAGACGCTGGAACTTACCGGCCGTGGCCGGATTACCGCCCGTGAACTCGCGTCGGTTAGCCCAGTGAACGTTGAGCTGCCCCTGATCTTCGACCGGCTACTCTGGCGCATCCGGCCGTACGACGACAGCCAGACGATTTCGCGGAGCGACGCCCAGCGAGACAACATCCTCGTGCTCCCCGAGTTGCGTCCGCAGAAGGTCGCATCCACCGACATCACGGCAGCGGAAATCAATGCCATCCTCCGAAGCGAAGGGGCGACCGAGCGGGAAGTGCTGGTTGTGAAGTCAGTACGGCAACGCCCGGCCAAGCGTTTGATGGCTGCGAAGGTGCTGGTCTATGCCGACGTGGCGCGAGAAGAAGTGCAGCTGGCTGTCGTCGTGGATGACGAACTCAGCCAGGACCACGAGATGGCGCTGCTGAGCCTCGGAGGGGCAGCCAGGTTGGGTATCAAGGCTGAGCATGCTGAGCCGAGACCCGTGCTCTCAGAGGAGCTGGAACGTGTTCGGGTGCCGCTGACGGAGGTGACACGCCAGCAGGCAGAGGCTCTATCCGGCGAGCACCTCGGCGAGGCGGTTCCACCCGTAGAAGGCACGGAAGTGCGCGGCATCGGTGTGTTCGAGCATCCCGCCCTGTTGGACGAGGCGCTGACCCAGGCGTCGCGCCGCATCCTTGTCGTCTCGCCGTGGATCAAGCGAAACGTCGTCAACACCACATTCCTCGGGAAGCTGGAGCAGCGGCTGCGGCGCAACGTCAGGGTGCATATCGCCTACGGGATCGACCCAGAGGAGCCGGAGTGCCACGAGGACGCCGTTCGCAAACTTGCGAATCTCGCCGCACGGTACCCAGAGCAGTTCACCTTCACGAGGCTGCGTAGGACGCACGCGAAGGTCCTCATCTTTGACGACGTCTGGATTACCACTAGCTTCAACTGGTTGTCGTTCCAGGGATCGGCCGACCGCACCTATCGCATGGAGGAAGGCACCCTCGTGCGGAGCAAGGAATTGGTCGACGAGCATTACGAGCATTACCTGACGGTGATTACGCAGAACCGCCTCACGACTTGATGTTGGAGGGGGATTCGTTGCAGACGTGGTCCGGGAATCTGAGCCAGATCTCCGTGCAGAGCGACATGACCAGGGCGGGATGTAGGGGGCGCCTGCGTCAGCGTGTTGGCGCGCTGCGCGGGCCGCAATTGCGGGGCTCCGCGGCGGGCGCTCGGGCTGGGTGGCCGGCACCTCTTGGTTGGCGGCGCCGGAGGAGCATCCCGAGCTACGGTAGCCAATCGAGTACCTTCAGTGGCTGATCGGGACTGTCAGAGGCTCACCGTAGTGTTCGCGCGGGCAGCGACGCGGTGGCATCAGGGAGTGTGATGGGCGACGAGTTTGGCGCGGACGATCGCGTCGGCGTGGGGGGCCGCTCAGATCTCGATCGCCTCGATCTGTACCGGTATGCGACCGCGGACGACCCGGCTGTGCGTGGGCAGTACATCGCGATCATGGGATTGTTTGCCGACACCCTGCTCACCGACCTGTCGGCCGCCGAGGTTGCCGCGCAACTCGCTGAACGGGGAGTCGGTCTCGCTCTCGACGACGTCGAAACCAGGTGCCGGCAGCTGGAGGGCTGGGGCAACCTTGTTCGGTCGGTGCGCGACAACCGGGTAGCTACGGTAGCCGATTTTCTACGGTCTCGTTCTCGATATCAGGTATCCAAGCTGGGCGGCCGGGTACACCGCCAGGTCGCGGACCTGCTGCGTGCCACCACCGGAGTGCGGGACGTCGCTCGTGAGCTGCTCGGCGGCATGGTGGAGACGCTCGACCGCATCCAGCCCCGGCTTTCTGACGCGACCGGATCTGTGGATGCCGAAGCGCTCGCCGCCGACGTCACCACTCTTTTCACCAGCCAGCAGTTGTTCACCGACAGCGTCCGCGACTTCTACGCCTACTTGCATCAGGTCCTCTCCCGTTACGACCTGGTCGGCGACGAATATGCGGCGTTCAAGGAGCTCCTCCTGTCGTACGTCGATCTGATCACTGCGGACGTGGCCCGGCACTCACCGGCGGTCGCAGCTCGCGCGGCAGCCCTGATCGACCACCTCGACACCCTGCTCGAAGTCCTCGCGACGCTACCGACGATGACTAGCCCGGACGGCTCGCCGGCCGAGCGGCTACCCGGCCGGACCCGGGCCGACTGGGAAGAGTTCGCCGCCTGGTACGGCGGGCACGACGGCCGGTCCGGCCCGCAGCAGCTGCGCGCCGCCGCCGAACAGGCCCTCGGCCAACTGCTGGCCAATGCCAAACGAATGCTGGCGGCCGCAGGCACCGGTGTGTCGCGCCGCGGAGATCTACTGCGACTGGCTCGCTGGTTCGCCGATGCCGAAGCCAATGCGGAGACAGAGAAAGCCCACCGGCTGTTCGCCGCGGCGTTCGGTGTATACCCCGCCCGGCATTTGCTGCTCGGCCCGGACGAGGTCAGCCCACGTGCCAGCGCCTCGACTTCATGGTGGGACGCCGACCCGGTCGACGTGCCGGTGTCACTGCGCGAGCGAGGCGATCGCGCAGCCCGAGGGAGGACCGCCCGGGTTCCCGACGTGGCGATGGAGCGTGAAATCCAGCTCGCCGAGGCACGCGCCGAGCGTGAGCGCGACGAGGCCGCAGCGGCGGAACTCATCGCAGCCGGCGTCCTCGACCGGGTGCGGATCGCGCCCGCCGCCCGCGACATGGCCCTCGACCGGCTTGGCGAGCTGCTCGCCATGGGCCAGGACGACAGCGACGCGCTCGAATGGGCCGACACCGACCTCGGATTCATCCTGCACGCCCGACGCGCACCCGCCCGGTCCAGCGTGATACACGCCCTCGACGGCGATCTGACGATCGACGGCCTGATCCTCGAGGTCACCGCCATCGACAGCGCCGCATCGGGAAGCGCTCCCGGTGCGGCAACCGGAACGGACGGCTGAAGTGGCGGTATCGATTGTTGCCCATGAGGTCACCCAGCGCAGAGACGCCGCACGGGCGCTGCTGCGCACACCGCTGCTGACCGCGGCAACCGACCGGGACGCCCTCGCGCTGATTCGCCACCACGCCGCAGCGCTCAAGAGCAGCTTTGCGACCGCGCTTGGCTACATCCTGGTCGTTGAGCCGACTTTCGCCCGCCTCGTCAAAGCTCCGCTACCGGCCGCGACACCTGTCCGGCCGGCCCGCCGCAACAGCGGCGGAGAGTTCACGGCTCGCACCTACACATACCTGGCATTGATATGTGCCGCGGTACTCGCCCCCGACACCGGCGAGCAGGTGCTCGCCTCTGCCTTGGTCGAACAGCTGCGCGCCGACGCCGCCACGGTGGGCATCGACCTCGACGACTCACGCACCGAAAAACGGCATCTCGTCGCCGCGCTACGCCAGTTGATCGCCTGGGGCGTGATCGAGGAGACCGACGGCAACGTCAGCGGCTGGGGAGAGCGTCAGGAAGAAGCCCTGTTGACCGTTCATCGGCAGATGCTTCCGCACTTGCTGGCTCGGCCTCTTGCCGCGCTCGACGGCCCAGAGGCGCTGGTCACATCGAGCCCCGATGTGACGGAGCAACCTCGACGCAGCCTGCGCCGCAAATTGGTCGAGAACCCTCTGGTGCGCCGTGAAGATCTCACCGACGCCGAGCGCGACGTGTTGTCTCGGGAACGCACTGACCTGACCCGTACGCTCGACGACCTGTTTGGCCTGGTGCTCGAGGTCCGCGCCGAGGGAGCACTCGCCTACGACCCCGACCGGCACCTGTCCGATGTCGAATTCCCCGGTCCTGGCAAGGTGAAGCAGGCCGCGCTGTTACTCGTCGACGAGCTGCTGCGGGTGCACAAACCGACCGCAGGCAAGACCGCAGAACTGCACGGCCGCCAGGTACCCGGGTTGCTGTGCCCATGGCCGCAGGTGATCCGCATCGTCGCAGATCTCGCCGCCCGCCACGAGAAGATGTGGGGCGCAGAGCACGTGTCCGACCCCAGCGTGCTGTGCAGGGACGCCATATCCGTCCTCACCTCGCTCAGCCTCGCCGAGACCACCGAAGACGGCCTGGTCCTGCACCCGGCCGTCGCTCGCCACCGCCCCAACGTGCAGCTCGCGCCCTCCCAGACCCGCGCCCACGAGCGTCTGGAACCCGACGCCCCCGTCGCACCGTCCCTGTTTGACTTGGAGAGTCCGTGACCCCCGCCGCCCCGACCATGGCCGCCGAGGACCTCGACCAAACTCCCCGCAAACACCACCCGTCGCGATGGCGCATCAACCGTGGCGGCATCGTCAACGTGTGGTATTACTACGACTCTGAGTTCACCTGCTCCGGGGGGCGGATCATCTGGCGCGGCACGAATGGCGCCGGTAAGAGCCGGGCCTTGGAGATGCTTCTCCCTTACCTGCTGGACGCCGATCGACGCAACATCGACGCGTCCGGGGCGAAGAAGGTTCGCCTTGAAGACCTCATGGCTGCCGGCGCAGGCGAAAAGGCCGGCGGCAATCGCGTCGGATACCTGTGGCTGGAACTCATCGGCGAGTCCGATGACTCGGAAACCGAGTACCTCACGCTCGGCGCCTTCATCCGGTTCTCGAAAGCCAGCGCCGAGGCAAAACCTTGGTACTTCATCACACCCCTGCGGGTGGGAGTCGATCTCCACCTGCTGGACGACAGCCGCGAACCGCTATCGCGTGACCGGCTTGCCGAAAAGATCGGCTCTGACCGGCTCACCGACACCGCAGAGACACACCGCGAGCGAGTACGCACCCAGGTGTTCGCCCTCACCGGTGACTCCGGTCGCGAACGCTACACCGGACTGCTGCAGTTGCTGCACGTACTGCGCAACCCCGACGTCGGCAACCGCATCGAAGCGGGCCTGCTCCCGGCGATCGTCTCTGACGCGCTGCCGCCGCTGTCCGAGGCCGCGTTGGCAGCCGCCGGACAGCAACTCGATGCGCTGTCAGATACACGCGACGCCCAGCAGCGGCTGGAGAAGGCGGCCAACGATGTGGGCACCTTCCTGGCGACCTACCGTCGATACGCCGCTGGGGTGCTGCTGGCCGCCAGCGACCAAGCGAAAACCACAGCCGCGAGTGCGCGCCGGAGCGCGCGGGAATCAGACGACGCCCACAGCCAACACGAGCGTCTGCAGGCGCAGCATAAGCAGACTCTCGACACGCTGAGCCAGCTGGAAAACCGCGCCGAAGAGCTCGACGGAACGATTGGCGGCATCAAGACATCCAGTGAGTACACAGACGCCCAGCAGCTCATCGAGACCGAGCGGCGTATTGCGGCACTTCGCCAGACCGCCGAACGGGCACTGACCAACGCCCGAATATCACGGGACGCCGAAGCCGGTCTGGTCGCCACCTCCGACGAACGCGCCGGTGAAGTGATGGCCGCCGCCAACGCCGCTGCGCAGACCCTCGCCGAAGCGCGTGACCTACTCACCAAGGCGGGGCTGACCGCCGACCTTCTGCCCGCCGCAGCCGGCGCTACTGTCGACGACGAACTCTCGACCACCGAAAACGTCCGCACCGACTGCGATAGCGCGCCCAGCCCGGTCAAACGTCCCACGCCCAAAACTCTCACCTTCACCCTCGACGAGCCGAGACGGGCAGCCGAAACCGCTCGCCACGTCGCTCGCGCCGCCAAGGAACGAGCCGGTCAGGCCCTCAACCGACATGCAACCGCAGTGGCGCTGCGGGAGCAGATGCGCAAGGTCGAGCACGCGGAGGAGCGTGCCGGCGACGCCAGAAACGAAGCGGACACCGCCGCCGAGGAAGCCGATCAAGCAGCCGCCCGGCGCGACGACGCTGCAGCCAGCCTCGCGGTGAACTGGCGCAATTGGGTCGCCGACCCCACCACCGAAGAACTCCTCGGACCAGTCGACTGGCACACAACCGCCCTCGCTCGGGTCTTGGCCGACATCGACGCCCTCGCCGGTGATGACGGTCTGCCGATCGACGCCTTCGACCGGGCAGCCGACGAGGCCGCCCGACCGGCCCGGCAGCGGATATCCGACGACCGCGCCGACCTCAATCGGCGGAAGAACGACGTCACCGACCGCCGGGAAGCCCTGCACGCTGAGGCAGCCGACCTCCGCCGGGAACGGGATCCGGAACCGGCGCGGGCGCCATGGCAAACTTCGACTCCCACCGGGTGCGTGCCGCTGTGGCGTGCCGTCGACTTCACGGACCCGAAGCTCAGTGACGACGACAAGGCCGGAATCGAAGGAGCGCTGCACGCCGCCGGACTCCTCACCGCCGACCTCACTCCCGACGGGGCCGTCACCGCAGCCAATGGCCAGATCCTGCTCACCACCACCGGCCCGACCGTCAACCGGCCGCTGAGCACCGTGCTCGCACCGGACCCAACCTGCCCGATCGAGCCCGGAATCTCCGCTAGCGTCCTCGCTCGGATCGCCCTGGACGACCCCAACGCCCCCGTCTGGGTCGCCCGCGACGGCAGCTGGGGCAACGGCCCGCTGACCGGACGCCATCGCGTGCCCGCCGCCTCGCACATCGGCGCCCAGGCCCGCGCCGCCGCACGCGCCACCCGCCTTGACGAGATCGCCACCGAACTCGACGCACTGGCTGACATCGACAGCCAACACAAGGCCGAAGGGGACGCGCTGGCCGATCGGCAACAACAGCTCGACTCCCACCTCGGCACCGCACCCCGCACACGACAGCTGACTCAGGCACGAGCGGACGCTTCCGCCCAGGCACAGCAGGCCCGCAACACCACCGGCAAGGCCACGCGTCTGCGCGCAGAGGCCGAGCGGATGCGCCGCGATCTCGACGCCCGCCGCCGACAACACGCTGAAATGTGCCGCGCGTCCGGCCTGCCGACGGGCATCGACGAACTTGCTACAGCGCGGCAGGCCGCCGAATCCGCCGCAGGCTCCTGCACGCGGCTCGCCGACGGCTTCAGCCAACTCGGCGAATACATCGACCGACACATCCGCGGGGTCAGCGAAGTGCACAAGGCCACAGCCAACCGGATGACGGCCGAGTCGACCGCTGACGAGGACTGGGCGCTATGGCACCATGACGCAGCAGAGTTGACTGCTCTACGCGAAGCCATCGGCGCTGACCCCGAAGAGGTCTTCACCCGCCTAAAGACCGCCGAAGACGAAGCCCGCCGGACCAAGCGCGCACTCTCAGACACCCGGAAGGTTGAAGGTGAGCTGGGACGTCAAGTCGCCGCCGCAGCGGTGACCGCTAAGCACAACAAGGATCAGGCCACCGCTGCACGTAGGGCACTAGCGGACGAGGTAGCGCGGCTGCACCGCGTCGCCACCCTGCCCGGCATCACCGAAGCCGCCCTGAACACGGGCCGGTCGCTCCCGCACCTGCCGGCTGCGGACCCTGTCTCCATCGACCCGGGGGCGGTGGAGACCGCGGCCCAACAGCTTGCTGACGCCATCGACCGCAGCGGCCCAACCGTTGACGAAACCGTCGTCGTGCGCGCACAACAACGCCTCGAACAGGACCTCACTGGCACATTCGACGTGCAACCCACCCTGACCGACGGAGTACGGCTGGTTGACCTCGTCGACGCCGCCGGCACCCACACCATCCCCGCCGCACACACCACATTGCAGCGCAAAGTCGACGAAGGCCGGACGGCTCTGTCTGAGCGGGAACGTCAAGTGTTCACCAAGTTCATCCTCGACGGCGTCGCCGACGAACTTCAGCGACGGCTGGGCCAAGCTCATGGCTTGATCAAGGCAATGAACGCCAGCCTGCGAGCCATCCACACCTCACACGGCATCGGCGTCCGGGTGCAGTGGACGCTCAAATCCGACGCCACATCAGCACTGGCCCGGATCAGCGAACTCGTCGCCCTTGCCAACGACGTTCGTTCCGAGGCGGACAACGCCGAACTCATCGACTTGATCAAAGCCCGCGTTGACGGACAGAGGAACGTCGACGCGAACGCCGGGTACACCGCTCACCTCAAAGCCGCCCTCGATTACCGGTCCTGGCATGATGTCGAAGTCATCATCCGCGGCCCCGCGGCAGGACAAGAGCGGCGCATCAGCAAACGATCGAAGCTCTCACAGGGCGAGACCCGCTTCGTGTCCTACGTAACCCTGTTCGCGGCCGTCGACGCCTACCTTTCCGGCCTGCCCGACACCTCCCGAGCACTTCGGCTCATCGTCTTGGACGACGCGTTCGCCAAAGTCGACAACCGCACCATCGGTGTACTGATGGGCCTACTGGTACGCCTCGACATCGATTTCGCCATGACCGGCCATGCCCTCTGGGGCTGCTACCCGCAGGTGCCGTCGCTCGACGTGTACGAGGTCCGCCGCCGTGAAGGCAGCGCGGCAATCACCACCCACGTGCACTGGGACGGACACACCCGGCACCTAGGGTCAGTGGAATGACCCAAGCTCCGTTGCCCGACCGCCTGCGCGCCTACCTCGGGCACCAGTCACTGACCCCGGTATGGGAACGCGCCCGGCAACGACTGGAGCGCAACCGGCTGCAGCCCACCGGAACGATCAGCGTTGACCTCAATGAAGAGGCAGCAACCCGGCTCGGCGGTCTGCTCGGCCGGCCATATGCCGCAGGCTCGGCCAGAGTACAGCTGGCATCACTCGACGAGGCGCTACGCCGCAGCGCCGCCGCGGCCGGGCTCGTCGCTGTCCTCGGCGCCCTCACCGGACCGCTCGTCGACCGTGCCGCTGCCCGCGGCCAGAAGGCGGCGGCCTGGTCGCAGGTATGGTCCGCACTCGACACCGGCCTCGCTGCGGCAGGGCTCGCCAACGCGTCATGGGCACCCGCGTTCGCCGACGGCGTGCGACGCTCCGGGCTGCTCACCCGAGCCGGCGCACCGGCCGCGCACGCCGCGGTCAACGCCGCCGTCGTCGTCCTGTTCGAAATCGCCGACGGCACCGTGCTCTCGGGAGGCGAGAAGTTGATCGAATCCCGGTGGGAGCTGGGCGAACTCGCCAGCACAACCACCGGAAACGCGCACGGGCTTGACGACGGCGCCCTCACGGCCGCCCTGGTGTTACGCGCAATCGCCGAGGCCGCAGGCGAACCCGCACCCGCTTCACCCAGCGAGCGCCGTGCCCTGTGGGAGACGGTCGGCGTAACGAAAGATCAGGTGTCGGGTACCGTCATGGTTTGGGCGCTGCGCCCGCCAGGTACACACCGATGGTCGACCATGATGACCGACCGCGCCGACCTCGGGCTGGTCACCCATCTCACTCTGCACGAGCTGCGCGCCATGGCAGACCTTCCTCTCGCCAAACCAGGCCAGCGGGTGTACGCGTGCGAGAACCCCCAGGTGCTGCAGGCCGCCATCCGTGCCAGTGCCCCGGCACCTCTGCTGTGCTTCGCAGGTAACCCGGCCTCGGCCGGCCTCGTACTGCTGTCTCGCCTGATCGCAGACGGCGCGACCGTGAGCTACCACGGGGACTTCGACTGGCCCGGAGTTCGCATCGCCGCTCGGTTGTTTGACCGCGGTGCGACGCCGTGGCGGATGGGAGCACACGACTACATGGACGCAGTAAGCACCCTGAACACCAACGCCCGCCTCGCTCTGTCCGGGGCCGGGGCACCCACACCGTGGGAGCCTGGACTCGCTGCGGCAATGGAGCACGAAGGCATTGCCGTCCACGAGGAAGCACTTCTGCCCACACTGCTTCCCGACCTCGCCGGGCGCGCCAACTCGCCTGTGCAAGGCTGAACCGCACCGCCGACCAGATGCAGGCCGTGACGACAGCATGCGAGGCCGGCCCGGCGCCCAACACCGCCAAAACGGGAAGCCTGGTCCCGGAACCCTTGGACACGGCGTGCTTGCCAGCTTCGGCGCATCCGCTGGCGACCTCCTGATCGTCCTGGCCGCGCTGACACGATGGTCGATCCACCCGGACGACGACCACGTCGTGACCGTCACGCACGACGAGGCGCTCGACAACCTCCTCGACTACACCGATCTCGGCGAGTCGCCTGACGTGCATGCCGGCGCCGCCGCCCTCACGATGATCACGAGCACCGTGACCAACCTTCGCGACGCCGACTGGCGCCCGTGGCAAGCCCGCAGCCGCGCACGCCGCCTGCTCGTCCAGCCCTTGGCCGAACTGCCCGACGGCACGATCATCATCGCCCCGAACTTCTGCTACGCCGCCACCTCGGTTTACCTGAGATGTTTTTCAGCAGGGCATGCTGCCGTGGAGCCGGAACCACCGGCCCCGGTCAGCCGCGCACTGGTCCGTTTCCGCGACGACCGCAACAAAGCACTCGAAGACGACCTCGCCGATCTGCTGTCCGCCGCCGGGTACAGCACCCTCAACCGGGTCAAGGAGACTGCCCCGCAGCGCATCGGCATCCTCGCCGGACGCCCCGGCTCCCGCACGATTTGGTTGCTGGCGTTCAAGGACCCGGCCGACACCTTCGTCACGCCGGAAGTCCGGCGCCACCTCGACACCGGTCACCAGAAGTCGCCCGCCTACCTGACCCAGCTGCAGAGGAAGCTCGCCGACCTCACCCCGTACGGCGCTCAGATCGTTGCCCGGCTCCACCCGTCCCTGCAGCTCACCGACGGCGACTACACGATGCGGCCCCTGTTCGGCATCCGACGCCCGGTCCCCGCAGCGTTTGCGGGCGGGCCGATCCCCTTTCATCGCCATCGGTGGCCTGCTCGCCTACCTTGCCGACCATGACGAATGACGTGTGGGGGTGAGCGGGTCAAGGATCGTCCGGTGATCGGCGGCGAGTTGTAGGCGGTCGGCACCGAGCGCAGGAGTGACCTCTGCCGGTCCTTTATCGATATCGGAATCGATGACCGGCCGATGAGGCACACCGGACCTACCAGACTTCTGGCCCCATCGCGTCGCAGCCGAGAACATCTTGATGTCGTACCGGCCGGCTACGGTGTCGCTGCGTGGGCAGCCGCACCCTCGGCTGACACCACCGTGGAACCCACGACCAGGACGAAACGTGGTTGCGACGTGGCCGAACCCGGAGAGGAACTGGCCTGTATGACCCGGACAACAGCACAGAGCGAGCGCATCGGCGTCTCCGCCGTCGAAGGCGCTTTCAGCATCATGGGCTGGGCCTTCCGGGAACAATCTGTGTCCGACCACGGGATCGACGCCCTTGCCGAGGTCGACGGGCTCACAGCCGAGCCGTCGGGACGGTATCTTGCCGTGCAGATCAAGTGTGGGCCGTCCTACTTCAAACGCCGGACCGCCGGCGGCTGGCGGTTCATGGGAGAACCACGACACCTGCGGTACTGGCTTGCGAACCTGATGCCCGTGATCCTGGTGATCGTCGACGCCGATACCCGGGCCGGCTACTGGGTCCAGATCACGCACGACGCCGTCCGCTACACCGACAAGTCCTGGTGGATCGAGATACCAGAAGCGCAGATCCTCGACGACCGAGCACAGCTGCGGCTTCGCGAGCTCGCGCTCGCCACCGTTCCGGCAATTGCGGACCCCGTCGAGCAGGCGCTGCCGTTGCTGCCGCCGTCTGCGGTGGAGATGCTGTCGGCGCTGCGTCCAGTCGACCGGGACGGGGCACTTCGCTTGGCGAAGTTTTTGAGCGAGGGTCGCGAACAGTCCCGGGACACGGTGGAGGCGCTGCTGGACGCGAGCCGCGGCTGGTCGCACGCGAGCACGTTGCGGCTGGCGACGATCGGCGCGTATGCCAACGAGCACGGCCATCGTGACCTGGCAATGAGAGCGTTCGCGTTGGCCTCCGCACGGACCGTGCCCGAGGCGGCCATGGCCGAACGGGTCCGGCTCGCCGGCGTCGCGGCCGTGATGGCGATGGTGGCTGACGACCGCCAGCACGCGAACGACCTGCTACGGCTCGCCCGCGAGCACGCCGGGGCGAGCCTGCTCGCCGACGTTGCAGTCTGCGCCTTCGACGCCGACGAAGCAGGCCGTGAAAATGCCCTCGAAACACTGCTCCGCAACGCTTCGGATGAACAACTCGACGCCGAACCCACCTGCCTGCTGTTTCTCGCCGAACGTGCGTTCGCACGGGGAGATCTCGACCAAGCGCTGACGCTGTACGACCGGTCTTGCCGAAGGTTCCCGCGCATCGTCGGCGGCAGACTCGGGCAGGCGCGCGTGCTGATCGAACGCATGGTCCGAGGCAGTTCGGTGGTGCCGCACCACGACCAGCGCCGCGCGGTCGAGCTGGCCGTAGCCGTCCGCGACGAGATGCGCCGGTGGGCCGGGCCCAGCGAGGACGCCCACCGGCTCGTCGTGCAGGAACGCATGCTCGCCCAGGCCTTCACCGAGGTCATCGAGCTGGCCACCCCCGTGGACTTCGGCGGGCAGGCCACTGATCGGGAGGCTGCCGATCCCACGGTCGCCATCGTCGGCGCCCAGGCCAGCATCGCCCTCGGCGACCGTGCGCGGGCCGATCGGTTCGCCGACGCGATGCGTGACACCACGACCGAACCGCTGCTACGCGCCCTCGCCGCCGATCCCCGTCAGCCCCGGGAGCAGACGGTCATTGCGTGGAAGGCCGCGCTCGACGCCGCTGACACCGCGTTCGCCGCCCGGATCAGCCTGCATCGCCTCGCCGCGCACGGAGCCCTCGCACCGGCCGATCTCGACCGCTTGGGTGCGCTGGCGAACCTCGACGACCACGATCGGCTCCTGTTTACAGCCCGCCACACCGCCGCGGCCGGAGACCTCGATGCCGCAGTCGCGATGCTACGGTCGCAGCCCTCGCCGGCTGCTGGGGAGATGCTGGTCGAACTGCTGCACGAGGCGGGTCGTTTCGACGAGGCGCTCGCGGTCTGCGATGAGATCTGGAGAATCTACGGGGCGCTTAAAGGCCTCCAAGACAAGATCAACATTTTGGCGTCGCGCGGCGACTTCGACGGAGCCGAGGCCTGCGCCGCACAATTGCTCGCCACCGGCGAGCTCCCCGCCGAACATCGTCGGCAACTGCACCGCCGCATGATCGAGCGACGCACGACGCTCGGGGACTGGACGGGCATGGAGGCGGTCTGCCGCACCGCGCTACGCGACCAGGCCGACGACGCCGAGTATGGCTGGGGGCTGATCTACGCCCAGCTCAACCAGGACCACTGGGACGCGGCCTGGACCACGTACTGCCAGCTACGCCCAAACGTCTTCCACCCGAGCGTCGTGCGCGCATGGGTTGAACTGCACCTGAAGTTCGGTGTCGGCCCGCAGTGTCAAGCCACGGCCATGAACTTGATGGACCGCTTCGAGTCGGATCACGACGCGCGTGCCCAACTCGCGAGGCTCGAAGCCCAGGACTGAGTTACGGGAGTCGCGGATGAACGGAGCAGACGGCGAGTGGACGCCCGATAATGTTGCTGCCATGATCGGCGACCCTTTTTATGCCGTGAACATCGACCCCGACCTGGTTGGCGCGCACGATCCGATAATTCGGAGGAAGAATGGGTTGCGGCGAACGCGGGATTGACCAGCGAGCTTGATCCAGAGCCTTATCTGCGTAACCTTGTGGCGATCCTCAAGGGCGCGTACCCGAGGGGGTGACAACTTCAGCGTCCCCTTGAAATTATGCGCCGGTGCCGTCGCTGGTGTCTCTCGGCGCGAACTCCAGCGCAGGCTATGCCGGCTGGAGATGCCCTTTCTCGGTGGCCGGATTGACGACTGTGCTGCCATCGGCGCAGGCGGATCGAATTGGCTGCTCAAATTGCGCCACGCGGCAGCTCATGCCAGTAGTGTTACGCATCGTGAAGTGCTAGGCTTAACGCATGAGCACCCGTTTGTATAACGGGTGCTACGCACGGGTGGCCGAATCCCCCCTCGGACACACAAACCCTTACCCCACGGTGCGCGCTGAGATCCACTGCGGCGCGCACCGTTTGCGTTTCTGGCTGGTAGGTGAGCCGAGCCCGAGTTGCCGGTAGACCCCGGCCTTGTCGGTGGGGTCGGCGTCGCGGAGCACGGTGGCGATGTCGCCGAGCGCCGTCACCAGGCTCGTGATCTCTGCTCGGCTCATGCGGCGTGGGCTGTTGCCCGCCTTCGCGTGGAGGTCGGCTTCGGCGCGGGCGCGTTCGATCTGGGGTTTGGGTGATCCATTCGGTGACCACCGCCGGGTCGGCACCGGCGTCGAGGGCTGCTCAGTAGCGCTCCGGCTTGGCGTCGCATTCGGTGATGATTGCCTGGGCTGCCTTGGTATGACCGGGCGGATGATCCAGGGGTTGGGCGTCACGTTGTCCGGCAGCCCGATGTCCACGCGCAGCGCGCGCGGATCCGGTGTGACGCGTGACTGCACGGCGACGGCCGCCTGCGTGGGGAGCAGTCGGGTGCGCTGAACGGCGTTGAGTTGCATCCAACAGCACGCAACGGCGCTCAACTGCACCCGCGCCCACCTGCGGGTTCTCGTTTCTGCAGGTCAGAGTCGGTGCGCGTCCTTGTCACGCTCGTCGCGCGAGGGCTGTCCAACGACGAGATCGCGAAGCATCTGGTGATCAGCCCGATGACCGCCAAAACTCACGTCTACCGCGCGATGGTCAAGCTCCATGTCCGTGATCGCGCCCAACTGGTGATTCTCGCCTACGAGACCGGGCTGCTGACGCACGCCCGCAGCGCGTCAGGGCGCAGCGCGGAACTCGCCGTTCGACCGGGGTCATGATATCGCTAACATCACCTGGCATCGATTTACCTGACCGGGGTCGCCGGCCCGGGCGCCCAGTCGGGATGTCGCGGTCCGGCGGGGCCGACGCCGGCTTCTCGCTCGCCGAACCCCATCTCGCGACTGTGCGCCCCCGGCGATGCGCGCCGCCCCCGGCGCGCTCCGACTGTGCCCCGGAGGTGTGGGCATTGAGGCGCCGGCACGTATTGACGAACGGGATGTTATCGCTCACTCTCGATGTCGAGGATGACGGCACCTGTGGCTCACCGGGCGAGCTCGCTGGCCGAACCTCGCGTCCAGGGCATCCCAGGGGTGAGCGGACGTCGCTTCAGGACCATCAGCAGCTGTGTGCGACAGCCGGTCCGACTGCCCGTGCCAGCGCGGACCGGCCGACGACGACCGGCGGAGCGCACCTGAACGGCGTCGCCATCCACCCGTCTGACCGTCCGCGAGCCGCGTCCGCCGTCCCGGACCGGCTTGCCCGAGCGAACTGGCACATCACCACCACCGGATTCACTGGAAAGGAATGCCATGAGACCCAAGAGAACCCTGCTGTCGACGATGGCCCTCGCCGTCGCGTTGACCGCGGGTATGACGGTGACGCTGGCCCCGACGGCCAGTGCCGGGACGACCCTGAAAGCGTCCGCCGCCGAGAAGGGGCGCTACTTTGGCGCGGCCGTCGCAACGGGCAAGCTCTCCGACAGCCAGTACGTTGGCATTCTCAACCGCGAGTTCAACAGCGTCGTCGCCGAGAACGAGATGAAGTGGGACGCCACCGAGCCGCAACAGGGTCGGTTCAGCTACACGGGCGGTGATCGTCTCGTCAGTCACGCTCGGGCCAACGGCATGAGCGTGCGGGGTCACGCCCTGCTCTGGCACGCGCAGCAGCCGGGTTGGGCGCAGAGCCTCTCCGGTAGCGCGTTGCGCAACGCCGCGATCAACCATGTCACCCAGGTCGCCACCCATTTCCGAGGCCAGATCCACTCCTGGGACGTGGTGAACGAGGCGTTCGCCGACGGTGGCAGCGGCGCTCGGCGTGACTCCAACCTGCAGCGCACGGGCAACGACTGGATCGAGGCGGCGTTCCGCGCCGCCAGGGCGGCCGATCCCGGCGCGAAGTTGTGCTACAACGACTACAACACCGACGGCGTCAATGCGAAGTCGACCGGTATCTACAACATGGTGCGGGACTTCAAGTCCCGGGGCGTGCCGATCGACTGTGTCGGTTTCCAGTCCCACCTGGGCACCTCGCTCCCGGGTGACTACCAGGCCAATCTGCAGCGCTTCGCCGACCTCGGGGTCGAAGTGCAGATCACCGAACTCGACGTCATGACAGGCTCCAACCAGGCCAACATCTACGCCACGGTCACGCGCGCCTGTCTGGCTGTCTCGCGCTGCAACGGCATCACCGTGTGGGGTGTGCGGGACAGCGACTCCTGGCGCGGCACCGACGACGCCCTGCTCTTCGATCGATCGGGCAACAAGAAGCCGGCGTACACCTCCGTCCTCAACGCCCTGAACGAGGGTGGCAGCCCACCCACTACGCCGCCGCCGGGCTCCCCGGTGGACACCAGTGCCTGGTACGTGCTGCTCAATCGGAACAGTGGCAAGGCGTTGGACGTGTACAACCTTGCCACCAACGACGGTGCGCGGATCACGCAGTGGGCGCGGAACAACGGCAACCAGCAGCAGTGGCAGTTCGTGGACTCGGGTGGCGGCTACTACCGGTTGAAGTCCCGGCATTCCGGCAAGGTGCTGGACGTCTACAACTTCTCCACCTCCGACGCCGCGGCGATCGTGCAGTGGAGCGACGGCAACGGCACCAACCAGCAGTTCCGGCTCGCCGAATCGGCCGGGGGTTACGTGCGTGTGATCAACCGCAACAGCGGCAAGGCCGTGGAGGTGCAGAATGCGTCCACCGCCGACGGGGCGAACGTCGTCCAGTACACCGACTGGGGCGGCAACAACCAGCAGTGGCAACTGATCCGTATCGGGTAGCTGGTCCTCCGTCCGGTGGCGCGGACGGCATCCGTTCGCGCCACCGCAGGCGGGCAGCCGGCCAGGGACGTGCGCCGGTGGCCGCTTCGCGCTCGTACGACGAACACCGTGCTGACGCTGGACGTCAGCACGCACGCCAGGCCATCCGCGTGTGTTCCGCTCGCGGGTGACCCCGACCAGAGGAGTGGACCATGAGTGCCATCGGTGCGGCTCGTCCCGCCCTTCCACGGAGACATCGCTGGCGGTCAGGGCTGGCCGCAGCGGCTGCGGCGGTCATCGCGGCCGGCACGTTGGTCGCCGTGAACGCGGCCCCTGCGGCCGCGGCGACCGTGGACACCAGCGCCTGGTACATCTTGCTGAACAGGAACAGCGGCAAGGCGCTGGACCTGTACGCCTCGGCCACCAACGACGGTGCGCGGATCAGCCAGTGGACGCGGCACGACGGGGCGAACCAGCAGTGGCAGTTCCTGGACTCGGGTGGCGGCTACTACAGGCTGAAGTCCCGGCACTCCGGGAAGGTCCTCGACGTGCACAACTGGTCGACCGCCGACGGCGGAGCGATCGTGCAGTGGTCCGACACCAACGCGACGAACCAGCAGTTCCGGCTCGCGGACTCGGACGGCGGTCACGTCCGGCTGATCAGCCGGCACAGCGGCAAGGCCGTGGAGGTGCAGGGTGCCTCCACCGCCGACGGTGGCAACATCGTGCAGTACTCCGACTGGAACGGCGCCAACCAGCAGTGGCAGCTTGTCCGCGTGGACAGTGGCAACCCGCCGTCGGGAGGCACCGGGTGCGGTAGGGCACCGACGCTGTCCAGCGGCACGCACACGATTCAGAGCAACGGCAAGAGCCGCTCCTTCATCCTGCGGGTGCCCGCCAACTACAACAGCAACAACCCCTACCGGCTGATCTTCGCGTTCCACTGGCGCGGCGGCACCATGCAGGAGATCTCCTCGGGCGGCACCAGCGGGACGGCCTGGTCCTACTACGGGCAGCAGGAGCAGTCGAACAACAGCGCGATCTTGGTCGCGCCCCAGGGACTCGGCAACGGCTGGGGCAACGCCGGCGGTGAGGACGTCACCTTCGTCGACGACATGATCCGACGGATCGAGAGTGACCTCTGCGTCAACCCGAGGCAGCGGTTCGCCCTCGGCTTCAGTTGGGGCGGCGGCATGAGCTATGCGCTCGCCTGCGCGCGGGCCACCGTCTTCCGAGCGGTCGCGGTCATCTCCGGCGCACAGATCAGCGGGTGCAGCGGCGGTACGCAGCCCATCGCGTACTTCGGGCTGCACGGCATCTCGGACAACGTCCTGAACATCTCGCAGGGGCGGTCGTTGCGCGACACGTTCGTCCGGAACAACGGTTGCACCGCCCAGAACCCGCCCGAGCCGGGGCCGGGCAGCCGTACGCACATCACGACCACCTACTCCGGTTGCAGGGCCGGCTACCCGGTCCAGTGGGCCGCGTTCGACAACGGTCACATGCCGGGACCGGTGGACGGGACGTACGCCGAGAGCGGCGTCACCACCTGGACCAAGGGTGAGATCTGGAGGTTCTTCGCGCAGTTCTCGTGACGCAGACGGGTCAGGCGGCGCCGACCCCCGCGACGCGGGGGCCGGCGCCGCCTGACGTCGGGCCGGGATGGCGAGGATCCTGAGCGCCGGCCTCCTGGCCGGGTCAGCGTTGCAGGCGGGCCGGCTTGCCCGAACCGCTGCGACGGACCAGCCAGGCCTCGGTGATGTGGGTGAACATGGCCTCGGCCGCGCCGTCCGGGTCGTGCGCGGCGATGCGCTCGTAGATGCGCCGGTGGCCGCGGTTGGACGCCACGCAGCCCGTCGGTCAGATCCACAGCAGGCCCTGCCGGGACTCCGCGCCCGCCGGGGAAGGGTGACGACGGTGGCGGCTCAGGCTGCCGACGAGTTCTCTGGCGCAGTCCCGTTGCCAGTGCCGGGAGGTGACCCGGTTCTGGTGCTCGACTGTCGACATCCGGCCTTGGAACGCGAACCGCAGACCACGCGGCCGTCGGGTAGGTGGCTGCGGACCGGCCTGTGGCTGGCTGCTGAGCCGTCGAGTCAGGGGATCCTCGAGATCGTCACGCTGGTTGTCCGACAGGCCGATATTCCTACGAAGGATCTTCGCGGTCGAGTCGGACAAGCAGTCCGCTGGTGCTGAGGGCTGGCCGGACCGTGAGGCGTATGCGCTGACCGTCTGACGATCTTCAGTATTGATTGTTTTCTATTGTCACGCTACGGTGATCGCACCTTGCACTGAGTTGACCACGGGGGTTCGCATGTTCGGTCGCCTGGTTCCTGCAGCCTCCATCAGGTGAGAGGCACTCCAGACCTTCTGTTCGTCACTGTCAGTGCCGCTGTGCGTACCCATCGGTATTCGGTCGTTCGACCCGGCCTTCGGCTACGGAGCAGCCAACCGCTGCTCTGACCTGCACCGACCACCACGGCCAACACCATTCATCCGCTGATCTCGGACCTCGGAGGTACCGGTGCGGGTACTGCTGCGCACAAACACGTCCTTGTTCACCCGTTCCCGTCCGCTCCGGGCCGCTCGTAGCGGCTTCGCCGCCTCGCTCGCGGCGGTGCTGATCCTCAACCTGCTCCAGGTGCCGGCGCTGGCGGCGGGCCCGGCCCCGTACCAACGGCCAACGCCGGTTCCGGTCCCGAAGGTGCCGGTCACCGAGGTTCCCGTGCGGTCACCCTCGACGGTACCGGCCAGGCCGGACGCCAGCGCCAAACCGGCGCCGGTCTGGCCGGCGGCCGGCAGCGCCGTGGTGGCCGTGCCCGCCGGAACCGGGCGCGCACCGGCCCAGGCCGGGAGTTTGCCGGTCCGGGTCGCCGCCGCCCCGGCCGTTGCCGGCTCGACAGCCGGTCCACCCGCGCGGGTACGCGTCGACGTGCTCGACCGGGCCACCACCGCCCGTGCCGGGCTGCGCGGACTGGCGCTGCGCCTGGCCCGCGCCGACGGGATCACCGGCGCCGGCCCGACCCGGGTCAGCATCGACTACGCCCCCTTCGCCACCGCCTACGGTGCCGACTGGTCCAGCCGGCTACGACTGGTCAGCCTGCCCGAATGTGCCCTGACTACCCCGCAGCAGCGCAACTGCGTCGGTACGCCCCTGCGGTCGACGAAGGACCTTGCCAAGCGGACCGTGACAGCTGACGTACCGGTGGGCGCCGGCAGCCTCTTCGCGCTGACCGCTGCCGACTCCGGGCCGTCCGGCGACTACGCGGCCACCCCCCTGCAGGCGTCGGCGACCTGGTCCGCCGGCGGTAACTCCGGCACGTTCGCCTGGTCGTACCCGATGCGGGTGCCGCCCGCGATGAGCGGGCTGGCCCCGAAGCTGGCCCTGGCCTACTCGTCCCAGTCGGTCGACGGCCGGCACGCCGCCTCGAACAACCAGCCGTCCTGGGTGGGCGAGGGGTTCGAGATGTCGGGTGAAGGTTTCATCGAGCGCCGCTACAAGCCGTGCCTCGACGACATGGACGCATCGGCGAACAACGACGAGGAAACCGGCGACCTGTGCTGGGAGACCGACAACGCCACCCTCACCCTGGGCGGCAGCTCCGGTGAGCTGATCTACAACGCCACCGAGCAGCGCTGGCACCTGCGTAACGACGACGGATCCCGGATCGAGCGCAAGTCCGGGGCCAGCAACGGCGACAACAACGGCGAGCACTGGGTGGTCACCACGACCAGTGGCATCCAGTACTGGTTCGGGAAGAACCGGCTGCCCGGCTGGGTCACCGACGATCCGGAGACCAACTCGACCTGGACCGTGCCGGTCTTCGGCAACGACCCGAACGAGCCGTGCCACGCCACCGCGTTCGCCGACTCGGACTGCCGCCAGGCGTGGCGGTGGAACCTCGACTACGTCGTCGACCTCTCCGGCAACTCGTACTCCTACTGGTACACCAAGGAGACCAACAAGTACGGCCGTAACCTCGACCCGGACGACGAGGTCAGCTACGACCGGGGTGGCTGGCTCGACCGGATCGACTACGGCACCCGCCGCGTCGCCGACGTCGACTCGGTACTGGACACGCCGGCCCCGTTCCGGATCGACCTCGGGATCGGTAACCGCTGCCTGAGCGACTGCACCACCCACGACGAGACGCACTGGCCGGACACCCCGTGGGACAGGGAGTGCACCGGCACCTCCTGCCCGGAGAACTTCTCACCCACCTTCTGGCGTACGAAGCGGTTGTCCACGGTGACCACCCAGATCCGCAGCGGCACCGGCTACGCCGACGTCGAACGGTGGAACCTGATCCACACCTTCCCCGACCCCGGGGACGGCACCCGCGCCGGGCTGTGGCTGGACCGGATCTCGCACACCGGCCTGGCCGGCGGGACCGCCGCCACTCTGCCGGACGTGGAGTTCACCCCCGTCCAGCTCGCCAACCGGGTCGACACCCGGGACTTCGCCGCCGCGATGAACTGGATGCGCATCACGAAGATCCGCAACGAGACCGGCGGCACCCTGAACCTCACATACTCCGAGCCGGACTGCGTGGCGGGCCAGACCCCGACGCCACACACCAACAACCGGCTCTGCTATCCGGTGATCTGGACTCCGGAGGGCTACCCGGCCCCGCGCACCGACTGGTTCCACAAGTACGTCATCAAAAAGATCTTCGAAATCGACCACACCGGCGGAGTGGCACCGCAGGGCAGCCCACGCGTCATTCGGACCTACGACTATCTCGACGGCGCGGCCTGGCACTACGCCGACGACGAGGGTCTGATCGAGAAGGAGGAGAAAACCTGGTCCGACTACCGGGGCTACGGCAAGGTCACGGAGACCATCGGTGATCCGGGGGAGCAGACGTACACCGAGACCCGCTACTTCCGTGGCATGCACGGTGACCGGGCGGCACCGGCCGGCGGCACCCGCACGGTGACCGTGGACGGCATCAACGACGAGGACTGGTATGCGGGCGTGACCCGGGAAACCCGGACGCTCAACGGGGTCGGCGGTCCCACGGTCTCCCGTCAGACCATGATTCCCTGGGCCTCCTCCCCGGCGACCGCAACCCGCACGATCAACGGTGACACGGTCACCGCCCGGTTCAGCCGGGTCGCGACCGTCACCAGCTACACCACGCTCGACGCGGGGCGCGGTGAGCGGGCCACCACGGTCACCACCGGGTACGACAGCTACGGCATGGCCGTCAGCGTCGACGACTCCGGTGAGGACGGCAAGCCCGGCGACGAGCAGTGCACGAAGACCGACTACACCCCACGAAACGACACGAACTGGTTGATGGACCGGGTGCACCGCACGCAGAAGTATGCGCTGAAGTGCGCGGACATCGGTGGCACCCTGACCGCGGCGGACGTCATCGGCGAGACCCGCACCTGGTACGACAATAGTTCGACGTTCGAGGCCACCCCCACCGCCGGGCTGCCAACCCGGGTCGAGGAGATGGCGGACTGGAACTCCGGGGCGCCGACCTTCACCACCGTCACGCGCACGGCCTATGACGCCCACGGGCGGGTCACCTCGTCCTGGGACGCGATGAACTACGAGACGAAGACGGCGTACACCCCGACGCTCGGCGGGCCGGTCACCGCGACCACGCTGACGAATCCGCTCGGCCACAAGACGACCACGACACTGGACCCGGCGTGGGCGTCGGAGACCTCGGTGGTGGACCCGAACGACAAGCGCACCGACCTGACCTATGACGGACTCGGCCGGCTCACCGCGGTCTGGCTGCCCGGCCGGGACAAGGCCACTGACAGCGCCAACGTCACCTTCGGCTACACCGTCCGCAACGACGCGAGCACCGTGCTCGCCACCAACCGGCTCAACGCCCAGGGGGCGTACGTCACCTCGTACGCGATGTTCGACGGGCTGTTGCGACCCCGGCAGACCCAGGCGCCCTCGCCTTCCGGTGGGCGGCTGCTGACCGACACCTTCTACGACAGCGCCGGGCGCCCCGCGCGGTCCTACGGGATCTACCACGCGGCCGGAACGCCGGGCACCACGCTGGCGACCGCCACCGAAGCCGCCTTCGTGCCCAACCAGTCCCGCAACGTCTACGACGGCACCGGCCGGATCACCGCCACGGTCTTCCAGCCCTACGCCGCCGAACGCTGGCGCACCACCACCTACTATGCGGGGGACCGCACCGACACCACCCCACCGTCGGGGGGTACCGCCAGTGCCTCGGTGACCGACGTACGCGGCCGCACGGTGGAACTGCGGCAGTACCACGGTGCCGTCCCCACGCCGGCCACCGCGGGCAGTTGGGATGCCACCACCTACGCCTTCAACCGCAAGGGCCAGTTGGAGGGGGTCACCGATCCCGCCGGCAACGACTGGGCCTACACCTACGACATCCGTGGTCGCAAGACCGGAGCCGTGGACCCGGACACCGGTTCGACCTCCCTGACCTACGACAACGCCGGGCGGATCACCCTCAGCACCGACGCCCGGAGCCGGAAGCTCGCCTACGGCTACGACCCGCTGAACCGCAAGCGTGCTGTCTACGAAAACCAGATCGGTGGCACGCCGCGGGCCCAGTGGGTCTACGACACCGTGGCCAAGGGGCAGCTGTCGCAGTCCGTCCGGTACGTGGGCTCGGCCCAGTACGTCTACAAGGTGACCGCCTACAGCGACACCTACCAGCCTGAGGCGACCGAGGTCGTCATCCCGGCGTCGGAAACCGGCCTGGCCGGCACGTACACCTCCGACAACAGCTGGAACGTGGACGGCTCGCTGGCCTCGACGACTCTGCCCGCCACCAACGTCAACGACCTGCCCGCCGAAACCCTCTCCTACGGTTACGACAGCCTGGGGTTGCCCACCACCCTCAGCACGCTCTACGGGTCGACCAACTCCTCGTACGTCGCCGACACCGACTACAACGCGCTCGGTCAGCCAGAACAGTACGAGCTGTACACCGGCACCGGTGGTCGGGTGTTCCAGGCGTTCACCCGCGAGTTGGAGACCGGCCGACTGACCGGCGCCCGTACCGACCGGGACTCGGCAACCCCGAACATTATCGCGGACCGCCGCTACACCTTCGATCCGGCCGGCAACATCACCGGTGTCAAGGACGTGGCTGCCGACCCGGTCGACGACACCCAGTGTTTCGGCCACGACCACCTGCGCCGGCTCAGCCAGGCGTGGACCCCGACCTCCGGCGACTGTTCCGTCGCACCGAACGCGTCCCTGCTCGGCGGGCCCGCACCGTACTGGCACTCCTGGACCTTCGACAGCAGCGGCAACCGGAAGACCCAGTCCGTACACAGCACGAACGGTGCGGCGGTCACCGACTACCACTACCCGGCCGCCGGTGGCGCACGACCGCACAGTCTCACCAGCACCAGCGGTGCCCAGAGCGGTAGCTACACCTACGACTTGTCCGGCAATACCCTCACCCGTCCGACTACGGGAGCTGGCACCCAGACTCTGGTCTGGGACGCCGAAGGGGACCTGGAGACGTCCACCGACGCCACCGGGCAGACCCGGTACATCTACGACGCGGACGGCAACCGCCTGGTCCGCCGGGATCCCGCTGGCCGGACCCTCTACCTGCCGGGGCAGGAGATCCGCTACAACACCGCGAGTGGCACCACCACCTGCACCCGCTACTACGGCTTTGCCGGTTCGACGCTCGCCTCCCGTACCGCCGCCGGGCTGACCTGGCTCTCGGCCGACCATCAGGGCACCTCGCTGGTCGCGGTCGACGCCGGGTCGCAGCAGGTCACCCAGCGCAGGCAGACGCCCTATGGGACCGCCCGTGGCGGCGTTCCGGGATGGCCCAACAGCCGGGGATTCGTCGGCGGCACCGTCGACAACACCGGGCTGACCCACCTCGGAGCCCGCGAGTACGACCCGACGATCGGACGCTTCATCTCGGTCGACCCGATCCAGGATCTCAACGATCCGGTGCAGTGGAACGGCTACACCTATTCCAACAACACGCCGGTCACCATGAGCGATCCCAGCGGCCTGCTCGGGTCGGCCAGTTGCGCCCCCGGCATGGTGGGTGGTCCCGGTGCCTGTACCGGTAACGAGAACGGCCCCGGGATCAGTCCCGGTTCCACCGGCGGCTACCACACGAGCATCAAGACCTATCCCGGCGGCACCACGGTGACGCGTAGTAACGGTCGGACCTGGATCAACGACTTCGAGGTACCTGAAGAGGACCTTCGACACGTCCCGGACGCACCCACCGTCGACCAGATGGCAGCCGGTCTTGACCGCTACCACTCCGAGCACCCCGTGTTGGAGGAGGGCTGGGTCGACCGGTACAGCGATGAGGTGACCCGGGCCGGCCTGCTGCTGGCTACCAACAACGGATACATCAAGGGATCAGGCCAGTTCAAGCTGTGGGTGCACGGTGTCAGCGGCCAGATCACCCCGGAACTGGGCGGGATGCACGGCATCGTCGGCCCACGCGGGCCCCGGGGAGGACCTGGTCCGCGTGGTCCTCGGGTACATGGGTGCAACAGCTTTGCTGGCGACACGGAAGTCCTGCTGGCCGCCGGGGACACCAAACCGCTCGAAGAAATCGAGGTCGGTGACGTCGTACTGGCTACCGACCCGGAGACCGGCGAACAGGGGCCGCGTACCGTCACCGCGGTCTGGGTCCACGACGACGAACTCCGTGACCTGGAGGTGACGGGAGGGCGCCTCCGCACGACCGAGGACCATCCCTACTGGAATGTGACCGACCAGCAGTGGCAGCTCGCCAGCGAACTGGACCCCGGTGATCTGCTGCGTGCGGCGGACGGTTCAGAGGTCGAGGTCTTCGGCTTCGTCAAGGGCGGCAGCCGGGTGGCCCTGGCCTACAACCTGACCGTCGATGACATCCACACGTACTATGTGGTGGCCGGCAAAACTCCGGTACTCGTACACAACACAGGCCCGTGTCTTGGGCCGGTGCAAAACCCATCGCGTGGCAGCACCGCACGACGAGACCACGTCGATTGGGAGGAGGATTTGCTGCTGGAGGTGAGACATAATCCGGCAGCCGGTGAGAGATTGGTGAAGGTTCCACAAACGGATCCGAGATGGCCGGCTGATAAGGGTTGGCAGAAGATGACGCAGACGATTGATGGCGTGGAAATTCATTACCAGTACCAAGCTACAACAGGTGCAGTTGACGACCTCAAGGTGAAGGACTGGGTTCCGGGGGCGGCCGACTGATGGCTATGCAGGTCATCTGTATTGGAAATCGTGGCAGCGACTTGCCAGGACCGGTCCTAAGCCTCAGCGGAAACTTCGAGTCAACTAAATTTCAGTTAACGGTCGACGGCGCCTATGCGGTTTACGCAATGGCGATCAGTCGAGGAAATCTCATGCTCCTTGTCCTCAACGACAGTGTTCGACCGGTCTGGGCTCACGTCGAACTGTTCCGTTTTACCGATGCCGCGCTTCCTTTTGACTGGAGCTTCGCTAAGCGAGAAGAAGGGGTGCATGGAATTAGTGCGCTGTGGGGATACCGCAGCATGATTGAAAACCCTTCGCACAATGATGGTTTGATGGAGCGTGAGCGTAGCGCATGGAGGGACTTCCTGGTGGACAATGAACGGGCATCGAGGGAGGGGCCAGATCAGGAGAAGATTCGTGCGCTGAGCAAAGCGTTCAATTCTGGTCGTACCTTTCTAAGGCCTCCCAGCGCGGGATAGCTTGTCGGCTGAACCAATATTCGCGCTGACCCGGATATTTCAAGATCTGAGCATGTTTGCCATTTGTCGGCGGTGATCGTCGCGTTGGGCAGACGAGTTGAGGACCTGTGATCGCATTGATGACAAGCTGGCGGTGGTGGTGGGTGGCGGCGGTGGTCCTCGCAGTCGTCGGCTGCGGGCGGGCGGAGTCGGGGGACCGCCCGGTTCCACCCGACAACTCCGCACAGATCTGTGGGGACGTCAGGATGATTAACGAGCGGTACGTCGCCGGTGGTGCGCCGGAGGGTCGCGCCTACCTCGATGCGGTAGAAGCGGCGTACACCGGCGCCCCCGGCGCGGCTGATGTGGCCGACTTGCGTCGCCGCTATTTCGAGGCATGGGCCGCGCAACTCCGTCCACTGGTGGAGCGGGTGGGCGACGAGCGACTCCGCGTCGTTCTGCGTCACTACACCGACCTGCTTCGCCAGCAGGCGGCGGGCAGCGCTGATGCGACGGGAACTGATCTGATCAGGGTGCAAAAAGAACTGAATGAGGTCTGCCTCGTTGGTTGAGCAGGCGGGTCGCCTGATTCTCCGATCGCTCCGAGTCTGGCAATTGTGCTGCCGGTGCGGATGTCAACGGCTCCGTGGCATCTTCTCAAGTCGACTGGCGCAAAATATTGACGCCTATGAGAGTTTATCTGTACGTTGAGCGCGCCATGACGTTGGATGATCACGGGGGCCCCTCATGTTCGGTGTGCCTAGAGTGCTGTCCGCTGCGCGGATGTGGAAACGGTCCAGGTGGTCTGCGGCGGCGGTCGCGGCGGCGGTGGCGGGGACGGCGCTGATCGTGCCAACCACACCTGCTGCGGCGCAGCCGCCAGCCCCGCGCTGTGTCGATGCGCAGCCCGACGCCGCAGCCGCGCGGAGCATGCTGGCCGCCTGCGGGCGGCCCGTGGAGATCCTGTCGGAGCGCACCGAGTACGCGCAGACGTTCCTCAACGTCGACGGTTCCCGCACTCTGGAGCAGAGCATCGAGCCGGTGCGGGTGCGTAAGGGCAACTCGTGGGCTCCGGTGGACACCACACTCAAGGCGTCCCCGGACGGGATCGCGCCGCGGGCGACGGTCCTGCCGATGGTCTTCTCCTCCGGCGGGGACGGCCCGTTCGTACGCCTGCGCGACGGCGACCGGGAATTGTCGATGACCTGGCCCGGCAAACTGCCGGCGCCGGTGCTGGAGGGCGCCACCGCGATCTACCGGGACGTGCTGCCCGAGGTGGACCTGCGGGTCACCGCGCAGCCGTTGGGCTTCTCCGAGGTGTTGGTGGTACGCACCCGGCAGGCGGCGGCGAATCCGAAGCTCGCGTCCCTGCGGTTCGGTCTGGCCACCAGGGGAGTCGCTGTGGCCGCCGTCTCCGGCGGAGGCCTGGCCGCGCGGGACAGTGCGGGGAAGACCGTCTTCACCTCGCCGGCCCCGTTGATGTGGGACTCCTCCGACCCCGAGTCGGCAGCGGGCGGCCCGGCGGAGGCCGGGAAGGGGAAAGAGCGGCAGCTCAGCCCGAAGCCCAAGCCGACCGCCGGGGAAGCCGAGCCGAACCGGTCCGCCGGTGCGCCGGGTCAGGCCGGTCCGCCGGAGGGCTCCCGGCGGTCGGTGATGCCGGTCAAGGTGGGTGACGGTGCGCTGACGATCGTGCCGGACCAGGCCATGCTGGCCGACCCGGGTACGAAGCTTCCGATCTATATCGATCCGTCCTGGACCGGCGGCATCGTCGACAACGCGTGGACGTCGGTGTGGAGTAAGCACAAGTCCAGCTCGTTCTGGAAGAACTCCTCGGCACTGAACAACGGCTCGACGTACGGGTCTGCCGGTGCCGGTCGCACCGAGGACTGTTCCGGGTGCAGTGACCACATCATCCGCTCGATGTTCCGGATGAACACCAGCGCGGTGCGGGGCAAGCACATCCTCGCCGCGGAGTTCCGCGTCGAGCAGCGGCACGCCTGGACGTGCAACCCGAAGACCAACGCGAAGCTGTGGATGACCGGGTCGATCTCGTCGTCGACGACCTGGAACAACCAGCCCACCTGGTACAGCGCCTACACGGCACAGACCTCGGGCAACCGCAAGTACGGGGCGGCGCACGGCTGTCTCGGTACCGGCACCATCGAGTTCAACGTCAAGACGATGGTGACGAAGGCAGCGGCGAGCAACTGGTCCACCCTGACCGTCGGGCTCAGGGCGATAGACGAGGGCACCAAGGGTCAGTGGAAGCGGTTCAACCACTCCTCGCCGAAGCTGGCGATCACCTACAACACCAACCCGAACGCGCCGTCGGACCGCAAATCCGACGGCAAGGTGTGTGCCACCGGCAGTGCCCGGCCGTACGTGCTGTCCACCACGCCGGTGCTGGCCGCGAAGCATTCCGACCCGGACACCGCGCAGCAGTCGCTGACCACCTGGTTCTACTGGTGGCCGGTGGGCGGGACCCGCAACGAGACCAACAAGATCTCCCAGTCATCGGGTAATCCGTCGGCGGTGTCGAAGGCGATCCCGTCGGGCAAGCTGGTCGACGGCTCGAGCTACGTGTGGCAGGCGCGTACCTGGGACGGCACACACTACGGCGGCTGGTCGGGCACCTGCGAGTTCACCGTCGACGCGACATCACCGTCACCGCCGAGTGACATCGCCTCCACCGACTACCCGGACAACGGTACGCCGCACGGCGGCGTCGGTGTGTCGGGCGTGTTCACGATCGCGGCGCCCGCTGTCCGGGCGTACGAGGTGAAGGAGTATGCCTACAGCCTGGACTCGGGAGTGTTGACCGCAGCCAGGACGGTGCCGGCGCGGACCACCGACTACGGTGCCTCGCTCACGATCGTGCCGTTGCACGACGGGGTCAACACCCTCTACGTCTGGGCCCGGGACCACGCGGGCCGGTACTCGACCCCGGTCACCCACACCTTCAGCGTCCGCGCCGGCTCAGGGCCGGCCGCGCAGTGGAACTTCGACGAGGCCAGCGGCAACGCCACCGACGTCACCACCCACAACAACACCGCCACGCTTGCCGGCAGTGCCGGACGGACGACGGGCCGGGGTGGCGCGGGCAGCGCCCTGTCCCTCAACGGCTCGACCGCCTACGCGGCCACCGCGGGCCAGCTCACCACCCCGCACCCGGACACCGGCGTCGCCACACCGGTGCGTACCGACGCCAGCTTCACCGTGACGGCGCGGGTGAAGGTCACCTCCACCACCTCGGTGACCGGCCAGCGGACCGTGGTGGCGGCCAACGGCTCGCGGGTGTCCAGCTATTCGCTGGGCTACTCCGGTCCGGACAACCGCTGGCGGTTCGCCATGAACGGCACCGACGCCGACAACCCCGGGGTCTACTCGGTGTTGTCCAACGTGGCCCCCACCGCCGGGAAGTGGACCCACCTCGCGGCGACGTACGACGGTGGCACCAAGCAACTCACCCTGTACGTCAACGGTGTGGCCCAGACCGCGACCGCCACCCAGGTCGGCGGGTTCAACGCCACCGGCCCGGTCACCATCGGCAAGCGTAAGTGGAACGGCGTCGACGACGGCTTCTTCAACGGCGCGGTCGACGACGTGCACATCTACAACTTCAAGGAGACCGCGACCAAGCTGGCCGAGTTGGCTGTGCCCCTGCAGCCGGCAGTGTCGTTCCCGAACGGCACCGAGGCGACGGCCGGTGGGCAGCTCCAGGTCATCTTCAACGCCGGTGGCGACACCAACATCACCAAGTTCCGGTACAGCGTCGGCGGCACCGCGCTGGACACCGAAGTGAACGCCGCCGCCGCAGGCGGGACCGCCACAGTGACCCTCAACGTCGGCACCACCAACGGTGAGCGGCCGATCCATGTGGTCGCGGTCGACGACGGGGGCCGCGTCGGTGGCATGTCCCGGGGACTGTTCACGGTGAAGCCCACCGCGTTCCTCAACGGACAGGTACTTGATTTCACCACCTTCCTCCCGGTGGCCGGCGCCACCGTCAGGATGGAACCGGGCGGGCTGCAGACGGTCACCGCCGCCGACGGCGGGTACTCCTTCACCGGCTTCGCGCCCGGCATCTACACCCTCCACGCCGCCGTCGGCGGCCGGTGCGGCCTGGCCGGCAGTGGGCAGGTCGAGATCGACGGCCAGGGCAACTACCTGGAGCTGTACCTCTTCCCGCACACCGACGACCTGGGCCACACCTGCTCGGAGCAGACGGCCGCGTTCAGCACGGCCGGCAACGCCCTGGCGTTGACCGGTGACAACGCGGTGACCAGCGTGAACCTGCCGTTCGCCTTCCCGTTCTACGGGTCGGCGTACCGCAACGCCTGGGTGGACACCAACGGGCTGCTGTCCTTCACCGACCCGGGTGGCTCCCACCCGTACACCGGCGGTGGACAACTCCCGGCCCCGGCGGACCCGAACGCGCTGCTGGCACCCTTCTGGGACGACCTGGTCGTCGACGCCTCGGCCAGCGTGCGGACCGCGACCACCGGCACCGGCGACGACCAGCGGTTCACCGTCGAGTGGCGCAACGTGCACCGTAAGGGCAATACCGCACAGCGGCTGAGTTTCGCGGCCGTCCTGGCCCCGGACGGCACCGTGACCACCAGCTACGACCAGCTCGACAACGATGCCGAACGCGGCGCCAACGCGCTGGTCGGCATCGAGGCCCCCGCCGGTGAGGACGGACTGCCCTACTCGGCCGACGAGCCGGTGCTGACCACGGGCAGGACGATCACCTTCGCCCGCCCCGCGGCGGTCGACCCGCTGGAGAAGCACAACCTTTCCGGCACCCTGGTCGACGCGGTCGGCAACCCGGTGGTCGGAGCCACCGTCACCCTCGACCCGAGTGGGCTGACCGCCACGACCGGCGCGGGTGGAGCGTGGAGCTTCACCGGTCTGGTCGCCGACAGCTACACCGTATCGGTGAAGATGGCCGGCCGGTGTGGCACCGCCGCACGCAGCCAGGTCGAGCTGGCCGCGGACACCGTCCGTAACCTCCAGCTCGGACCGGACCACGGTGGTCTCGGGTACGCCTGCACCACCGGTGCCTCGGGCTACGTCGCGGCCTCCACGGTGCTCGCACTGACCGGCGACGACGCGGTCACCATGGTCACCATGCCGTTCCCGGTCACCTTCCACGGGCGGTCGTACAGCCAGGGCCGGGTGCACACCAATGGCCTGATCAGCTTCGGCAACGCGTCCGGTGAGCCGGATACCTGGGCGAACCCGACGATGCCGACGGCTACGGCACCGAACGCGCTGGTCGCCCCGTTCTGGGACGACCTCGAGGTGGACGCCTCGGCGAGCGTGCGTACCCAGTCCATCGGCACCGCCCCCAACCGGTCGTTCGTGGTCGAGTGGCGCAACGTCAACTTCCGACCGCCGAACGCCGGGCGGCTGACCTTCGAGGTCATCTTCCACGAGGATGGCCGGATCGCCTTCCACTACGGCACCATGACCACCCCCACCGAACAGGGAGCGGCCGCGACCATCGGGTTGGAGAACGGCTCGGGTACGGTCGCCGCGCTCTACTCCTTCCAGGAGGCGGCGCTCACCGGCAACAGTTCGATCACCTACACCCCGGCCCCGGTCGGCTCGGTCAGCGGCACGCTCACCACGGCGGTGACCGGTCAACCGGTCTCCGGCGCGACAGTGACCCTCAACCCGGGTAACCGCAGCACCACCACCGGCGCCGACGGCAGCTATCAGTTCACCGGCGTCGCGGTCGGCGAGTACACGCTCGCCGCGTCCACCGGCGACGACCGTTGTGCCGGGCAGTACGCCAAGGAGACCGTCAACCACCCGGGCGGGGTCTCCGGGGTGGACCTGTCGGTGATGGTCGACGGGGACGAGTTCGGTTACAAGTGCACCACCGGCGCCCAGACCTTCGTCCCCGGTGACGTGGTCGAGGGGTGGAGCGGTGATGAGACGGTGTGGCCCAAGAACCCGCCCTTCCCGGTCAAGCTCTACGGCGAGTCGTACACGTCGGCCTGGATCAGCGCCAACGGCCTGATCAGCTTCAAGGACCCGGCGTACTTCGGGTGGATCGGTTCGGTGCCGGGCACCCTCCCGTCGCCGGCCGCCGAGGGCTCCCCGAACGCCGCCGTCTACGTGCACTGGGACGACTGGGTCGTCGACTCGGAGGCGAAGATCGCCACGAAGATCAGCGGCACCGCGCCGAACCGGCAGTGGGTGGTCGAATGGCGCAACGTCCACCTCTTCGGGGACACCAACACCCGGGCCACCTTCGAGGTGATCTTCAGTGAGGGCGGGGACATCACCCTCGCCTACAGCGGGATCGACCCGGCCAAGCCGGTCGAGCAGGGCGCCGAGGCGACCGTCGGCATCGAGAACGCCAGCGGGTCGCTCGGCTTCCAGTACCTGCACAGGGAGGCGTGGCTGGCCAGTGGGCAGGGAGTGACGTTCAAGCCCAACCCGCCGGGATTGGGTTCGGTCACCGGCGTCGTCACCTGCCAGGGCACGCCGGTCTCCGGGGCCAGCGTCACGGTGGCCGGCCTGTCGGCCACCACCGCGGCAAACGGCACCTACCAGGTCAACAACGTGCCGGCCGGATCGTACGCCGTGATCAGCACGGTATCCGCCGGCGCCTGCAAGGGCTCCTCGGTCCACCAGGTCGTGGTCGGCACCAACACCCAACAGGTTGTCGACTTCGCCCTGGCGACCACCCCGGCTGGGGCCGGCTACACGGTGACCGAGCAGCCCGTGGCGTACACCCCGGCGGACACCACGGTCCTGCCGATCACCGGGGACGACGCGTACACCCAGGTCAGCCTGCCCTTCCCGGTCACCCTGTATGGCCAGACGTACACCACCGGCTGGGTGGACATCAACGGTCTGGTGACCTTCGTCGACCCGGGTGAGCCGTCGCCGGACGCCTGGCCGATCCCGTCGGTGGAGAGTCCGGAGGAACCGAACGCCGCGCTCTACCCGTTCTGGCACGACTGGGTGGTGGACGCAGGCGCCAGCGTGCGGACCTCGGTCCGGGGCACCGCACCGAACCGCCAGTTCGTCATCGAGTGGCGCAACGTGCACTCGTACGAGGACCCGCTCACCCGGGTCACCTTCCAGGCGATCATCGACGAGGCCGGTGGGTACAGCTTCGCCTACACCGACAACGACGGGACGTTCCTGGAGCGTGGCGGCGGCGCCACCATCGGTATCGAGAACGGCGACGGTAGCTCCGCGATCCAGTACACCTACCGGCAGCCGGTCCTGCGACCGAGCTTCGGGCTGCGGTTCAACGTACCGACGCCCTGACCGTAGCGCCCGACGGATCGTCGGGTACCGGCTGGTCTGCCGGTACCCGACGATCCACCTGCCCGGGTCCACCGGCAGATCGTTCACAGTGCCGGCGGGCAAGGCTCCGCCGGGTCACAGCCGGCCGGCGGCCTTCAGGCCCAGTACCGGTCGGCGACCTCGGACGCCAGGCCCGCCACCGGACCCTGCACCACGTGCATTCCGTACCGGGTCAGGGCCCGGGCCACCCGGTCCAACTCGACGAGACTCCGCTCGGCCGCCGCCACGTGCAGACCGCCGGCCCCGGCGCGACCGGCGGCGAGCACCCGCAGCGACGGGTCCTGCACGGCGGCGACCAGCATGGTGTTCCGGGCGACGAACTGCGGCAGCACCGGTTGCAGCCCTTCCCGAGCGCGCCGGGGTCCAGGGCGGCAAAGCGCAGCAAAGTGTTGATTAAGGTCAATAGGTGCATTAACGTTCTGGCCCCTTGCAAGTTGCGCGTCACTGCGCGCGCGGCGGTCGCCAGCCGATTCGTTGATTTCTGGTGGCCGGCTCAAATGTGGCGCAAGTCACACAATCGCCGCGTGTGGGGCTGCTGACTTCCTGGCGTCCCTGGTCTGGGTTGCGTCTTTGACCGGGCTGACATTGCCAAGCGGCCCCGCACAGCGCCTCCCGGTAGCCGTCGAAGCGCGTGGACTTCATGGAGCTGAATGGGCTTCTGGGGGATGATCAATACTCGTAAGAGGTGGCTCGTTCAGCGGTCCGGCTTTCAATACCGTGACCAGATGCCCGACTTGATTCTGCCGACTATCCGCCTGCACGCCGCGTTCGTGGAATGCCGCGACGACTGGGGCCCTGGCCTCCACGAGGACGGCTTCGGCCTGGGGGCCGACGACGACGTGGACTCGCCCGAAGGCTTCGCCGCTTGGGTGCACGAGCGGGTCCGACTGACCCATCCGGCTGGCGACCCCTGCCCTGACGAACAGCACGGCTCACCCCGGTGGATCGTCGAGAACGGCCACGTACTCGGGGCAATCGCCCTCCGGCACAAGTTCGACGACGAGATCGGCCAGATCGGCTACGGCATCCGGCCGTCCGCGCGCCGCCGAGGACTGGCGAGTTGGGCACTCGGCGAGATGCTCAAGGAAGCTCGCATCGTCCTGGGCCTAGAACGCCTCCTCATCCCCTGCCTGGCCGACAACATCGCGTCAGCCCGGACGATCGAACGCAACGGCGGCGTCCTCGAGGACATCCGCGACACCGAGCACGGTCCAGTGCGGCGCTACTGGATCGTCTTGGATCGGTGATGGGTCACGCATTGCGCACGGCAACCCCGCTGGGACCGAATCCAGGAACCACTCGTCTTGAGCCAGGACGGCCCCGAAGGTACGGACCGTGTTGGATGTGAAGCCGTACCGGGACGCGCTCGCGCTGCCAGGGTTGCGGCCCCTGCTGCTGGTCGCGATCCTGGCCCGGGTACCGGTGGCGGCCACCGCGGTGGTCATGACGCTGCACGTCCTCGATCTAGGTCACCGGTACTTCGCCGCCGGACTCGTCGGGTCCGCGATGACGGTCGGTTCGGCGCTCGGCGCCCCACTGCTCGGCAGGCTGGTCGACCGGCGTGGCCTGCGACCGATGCTGCTGCTGACCACGGCGGTCTCGGCGCTGTTCTGGGGAACGGCACCGGTCTTGCCGTACCCGGTGCTGCTCGGTGCCGCGTTCGTCGGCGGACTGCTCACTCTGCCGGTCTTCTCGGTGGTCCGGCAGTCGATCGCCGCCCTGGTCCCGCTGGCCCAGCGCCGTCAGGCGTACGCGCTGGACTCGATGTCGGTCGAGTTGAGCTTCATGGTCGGGCCGGCGGGGGCGGTGGCTCTGGCCACCAGTCTCTCGCCCACCCTGACCCTGTACGCCGTCGGCGGAGGGATCGTGCTCGCCGGACTCACCCTGCTGGTGCTGAACCCGCCGACCCGGGCGAGTGACGAGGAGCCGACGCAAGCAGAGAAGCTGCCCAGGCGGCAGTGGCTGACCCCCCGGCTGATCGGGCTGCTCACCGGTGGCGCGGCGGGCACGCTGGTGATCGCCGGCATCGACGTGTCGGTGGTGGCGGTGCTGCGCGACGTTGGCCAGGTCGACTGGACCGGTGTGGTGCTGGCGCTCTGGGCGGCGTGCTCGTTGATCGGTGGCTTCATCTACGGGGCGCTGTCCCGTCCGGTGCCGTCGCTGATCCTCACCCTGGTCCTCGGTCTGATCACCATTCCGGTCGGCCTGGGCAGCGGACAGTGGTGGCTGCTCGCCCTGATGCTGCTGCCGTCCGGAGCGCTCACCGCGCCGACCGTGGCAGCCACCGCCGACGCGGTGAGCCGGCTGGTGCCGGCGAGCGTACGGGGTGAGGCGATGGGCCTGCACGGCTCGGCCATGGTGATGGGGGTGGCCGCCGGTGCCCCCCTGGCCGGGGCGGTGATCGATGCCACCGGGCCGGCCTGGGGCTTCGCCGCGACGGGCCTGCTCGGCGCGCTGATCGCGCTGGCGGTACTGCCGACCCAGTCGAGTCACCGCCACTCCAGAGCCGCGGCGGAGCCCACCGTCATCCCCGCCGCCGCTCCCCGCTCGATTCCGCCCCCGCTCGATCATCGATCTAGACGAGCCGGAGTACCGCTACCCACAAACACACCTGAGCGGGCACCAGACCAGCCATCCAATCACACGCTGTGACGGATCCTTCCTCGCGACCGGGCACTCGCACTAAACGAATACGCGATTCTGCCAGTCCCGGCGCGCGGATCATTCCGGTTCGCGGGCCGCTGCGGACGCGTCCCGCCCTCGCCGCCGCGATCCAGTTCTCGCTCGGGATCCCGCCCGTGGCGAGCGTCCTGGTGAAAGCCGGAGCGTGGCCGTTCCGACGGCACGACGATCCACTATTCATATACGTGCATCAATCTCTGGTATATCGTCCTTCGGGTATATGTCAGCCTCTCAGCCCCCTCTGGAGCGGACATGATGAGTACTCGACGCTGGCTCGGTACCGCCACGGCGGTCCTGCTCGTTGCCACCATGGCCAGCACCGTGCCGAGCGGCGCCCACGCCGCGCCGGCCAACGACGTCACCGCCGCCGTACAGCAGAAGCTGCTCGCGGAGGCAGTCACGGCGGACCAGGCGTTTCGGACCGCCGATGTGGCGGACACCCGGGTGAACGTCACCCGCAGGGACGGCCGGGCCTGGGCCTTCGGCATCGCCGTGCTCGTCGCCCCGCAGGGAGAGGACCTCCACCCGTCCGGTTGGCTCTTCGTCGCCCGTCAGCAGCGCGGCGGCTGGCAGGTCGCCTTCGAGGGCGAAGCCACCTTCGCCGAACTGACTGCGGCCGCGCCCGCCTCCGTCGTCGCTGAGCAGGAGAGGGACACCTTCACCGCCCCCAAGACGATGGCCGCCAACGGGGACTTCCGCACCGGCATGCGCCTGCCGTTCACCGTCGGCCAGTCCTGGATCCTCCGGGGCGGCCCACACGGCTGGTCCGGCTCCCCGCGACCGTTCAGTTCCATCGACCTCTACGGCGGTGACGAGCGGGTGCTGGCCGTGCGCGCCGGCACCGCGTACACGATGTGCAAGGGTTGGATCCGGGTGGTCCACGACCGGGGGTACGCCACGGACTACTACCACCTCTGGAACAACATCGACGTCGACGGTGCCTCCGTCTCGGCGGGCACCTTCCTCGGCAACACCGGCACCGACATCACCTGCGGCGGCTCCGCCAGCAGCCGGCACGTGCACCTGGGGCTGCGGCAGAACAGCGCGTACGTCGCGGTCGCCACCCACAACCTCGGCAAGTGGGTGCCGCGGGAGGGCAGCACGGCCTACGAGGGCTACGCGCTGCACGGCTCGAAGCGCGTGAACGTCAAGGGCACGCTCTACAACTACGGCGCGCTCGGCTTCACCGAGGGCATCGTCGACAGCAACGGCGGCACGTCGGTCAGCCGGCGGTCCGGGCCGGGCACCGGGTACGGCGTCGTCGGTTCGATCGCGGACGGCGCCACGGCGGCCGTGGCCTGCTCGGCGAACGGCACCACCCACAGCGGCCGCTGGGGCACCACCGCCCTGTGGAACCGGCTCACCGACGGCACCTGGATCCCCGACGCGTACCACTACACCGGAGCGGCCAACCCGGTCAACGGCTGGTGCTGACGCACAGCCCCGCCCGGTGCCGGTGATCGGTAGCGCCAGGGTGAGTGGTCGAGTAGCCGCGTCGTGGCGGCGCTGCGTCTCATAGCCGGGACTGCCGGTCACCTGGAGCCCTCGTGCTCTCGGCCCGGCCGGGCCTGGAACGTGGTCGGCCAGCGAGGCCGGCGACCCGTCCCGCAGGCGACCGGTCAGCGCGGCGGCCGGCAGGGAGCGGCCTGGCCCAGGCTCACTGCGGTCTCCAGCATGAGCGCATGCACGAACGCCTGCGGCAGGTTCGCGCGCAACTGCCGCTGCTGCACGTCGTATTCCTCGGTGAAGAGCCCCGGCGGACCGCAGGCGGCCCGGTTGCGCTCGAACCACCGATTTGCCTCGACGACATCGCCGGCCTGCCATGCGGCGAGCGCCGCAGCGAAACCACAGAGCAGGAAAGCGCCTTCGGCGTCGCCCAATGGACGGCTGTCGGGACGAACCGGTACAGGTAGCCGTCGCACTCCAGATCTGCCAGTACGGCCTGTCGGGTGGCCTCGGTGCGTGGGTCACCCTGCGGTAGGGCTCCCCGGATGCCGGGGAACAGCAGCGCAGCGTCGACCCGCCTGTCGTCGTAGGCCCGCTGCCAGCGTCCGGAGGGGTGCAGTCCGTGCCCGGCGGCGTCGGCGAGGATGGCGTCGGCGAGCGAAACCCACCGCCCGGCGAGCCCGTCCGGCGCGACCTGGGCGGCTGCCCGCAGCCCGGCCACACACATCAGCTTCGAATGCGTCCACTGCCGGGCGGGCAGCTCCCAGATCCCTGAGTCGGGTTGACACCAGCGGTCGCGGATGATGTCAGCCGTCAGCTTCAGAGCCCGCCACGATGTGTCGTCCAGACGGTCGTGCTGACCGGCGGCGGCCAGCAGCAGCAGGATCTCGCCGAAGACGTCGAGCTGCAGCTGTGTGCCGATCCAGTTGCCGACTCGTGGCGCCGCGCCCGGGTATCCCGGCAACGATTCCAGCCTGCGTTCCTGCGGTACGGGGCCGCCGTCGACGGTATAGGCGGGGGAGAGGCGGTCCCCGTCGTCGAGTACCCGTTCGGTGAGGAAGGCGACTGCGTCGTCCAGCAGGTCGTACCGGCCGATCAGGCCAGCCGCACGGCCGGCCAAGGACTGGTCTCGCAGCCAGGCGTAGCGGTAGTCGTAGTTGCGTCCGGCGAGTGCCCGCTCGGGCAGCGAGGTGGTGGCCGCCGCCACCATGCCCCCGCCCGGCCGGGTCAGGCCGCGCAGCACCGCGTACGCGAAGACAGCATCCCGTTGGGCCGGCCCGCCGGCCAGTGGCGGCACCGACCTCCGCCACGAGAATTCGGTGGTGCGCCACGATTCGGCCGGGTCCGGCGGCTCGTCCGTGAACGGCTGTGCCGAGATCTCCAGCACCAGATCGTGCCGGCCGCCGGCTGGCACCCTCAGCTCGCCGCAGAGCGGGCCGTCGCTGGTCGGCCCGAGCGGCTCGCCCCCGCTGTGGCGTAGGTGCAGGCCGCCCGAGCGGGCCCACCACAGCGGTCCGTCACGACGCACCTCACGTACCGGAGCGCGACCGAAGTCAGCTCGCGGGTCGAGACGGACGCGGACCAGCGCGTCCTGATCCAGCGCGCGAATCTGCCGCAGCAGCATCACCCGCTGCCGCTCTGCGGGGAACAGCAACGCCTCCCGGCATTCGATGATCCCGCTCGTGGTCACCCACCGGCTCACCCAGACGAGAGACCCGGGCTCGTAGTGCCCACCCCACACGAACCGCTGGTTCGCCGGCGTCACCAGGTAGTCACCCGGGCCGCCGAGCAGGCTGCTGAACACGGGTGAGTCCGCCCATCCGGGGGCACAGAGCCAGCTCACGTTTCCGTCCGGACCGACGAGCGCGCCACGGTACCCGTCGGCGAGCAGCGCGTATTCGCGTAGCACGTTCGGTGCACGGTCGTCTCCATCGGGCCGCCCGCCTCGCCTCACCGTCCGCACCTCCCCGAGCATCGCGCGCACCGCTGCCCCTGGTCTTCCCACACCTGCCCGCGACACACGGGCCCGCAGCCCGATCCACCACCCCCGGCCGCAGCGGTAGCCCAGGGACAGGAGAGGCGACCCGGGAGCGCCTGAGCTCGCGTTGTCGTGCTGCAGACACCGCTGCCAGGGTCGATCAGGAGACCAGCAGCCGGCGGATCTCCGCGGCGGCGGGGTGCCCGGGCGCAGTGGCGAGGAACCGCCGCAGCGTGGCCGACGCCTCCTCGGGACGCGTGGCGCGCTGGGCCAGGCCCAGCACCAGCAGCCCCTCGGGTGAGTCGGGCGAGTTGGTGAGCACCTCCAGCGCGGTCTGCTCCGCGCCCGCGGCGTCGCCGGACCGCAGCAGGGCGAAGGCGAGGCGTAGCCGGACGGCGTCGTCGGGGAGTTCCCGCAGCACTTCGCGGTACATCTGAGCGGCGGCGTCGTACCGTTGCTGGGCCTCCAGGTCCTGCGCCAGCCGAAGCACGACCACCGCCGGGTCGGTGGTGGTGGGTTGCGGCGCCAGCCGGTCGGCGGCCACGGCCACGGCCACCACCAGGACCGCCAGCCCGGCGGCGGAGAGCCACCAAGCCGCCCGCGGCCGTCCCCCGGCCCGCGCCGAAACGTCGTCCGGGCTGCGGCATCCGCCGTTCCGCTGGCGGGGACGCAGGGTACGCAGCGCGGCGGTGCCGGCGCCGAGCAGCGCCACCGCCGGGACCACCCACAGCAGCGGCGCGGCGCGCAGGGGCGGCTGCGCCAGCACCTCCTCGCCGTACCGGTCGACGAACCACCGGCGGACCTCCTGCGGGCTACGGCCCTGGGCCACCTGGTCGGCGATCACCTGCCGCATGGACGCGGCGATCGGAGACCGCGAGTCGGCCACCGACTCGCCCTGGCAGGCGGGGCAGCGCAGCCCGGCGGCGATCGCGGCGGCGGGGTCGGCCCGGTCGGCCGGCCCCGCCGACCGGACCAGCCCGGCGACCGCCAGCGCGACCAGCGCCGCCAGGCCCAGCGCGACGAGTAGGCGCCGGATCACCCTGACTCCAGCCGCGGGGACAGATGGTCCTGGAGCCACTGCCGGGTGACCACGCCCGTCTGGTGGGCCACGATGCGCCCGTCGCGGTCCACGACGAAGGTCTCCGGTACGCCCCGGACGCCCCACGCGACGGCACGGGTGCCGTCCGGGTCGGGCAGCACGGTGAGATCCTCGGCGTGCGTCTGCTTCAGCACCGCGCGTACCGCGTCCGGGCCGTCGCGTAGGTTGAGTCCGACCACCTGCAATCTCTGCGGGGACCAACGCCGGGCGGTCTCGACCAGCAGCGGCAGTTCCTCCCGGCACGGCCCGCACCACGAGGCGAAGACGTTGACCACGACGACGTGCCCGCGCGCCGCCGCCAGATCGAACCGGGCGCCGGTGAGGGTGGTGCCGGTCAGCGGGGGCGCGGCGACCGGCTGTCGTCCGACCTCGCCGGGCTCGGAGTGGTGCCCGGTGGCGAGGGCGATCCCGAGGCCGACGGCGAGCAGCAGGACCGTGGCCGGGGCCGGCCTCATCCGCCGCCAGGACCGCCTGGCTCGCGCGCTCACGCCGACACTCCGGCCGCGGCCACGGATGCACGCTGCCCGGCCGCTTCCGTGCGCCGCTCACGTCGTGTCCGTGCCGCGCCGTTCAGGGCGATCAGGCCGCCTGCGGTGGCGACCGCGCCGCCGGCCCAGATGAGTCCGACGAACGGGTTCACCGCCACACGTACGGTCGCGCTGCCGCCGTCGTCGGACACGGCGACGAGGGTGAGATAGACGTCGCGGTGGAGGCCTTCGTCGATCGCGGGCACGGTGACGGCGGCATCCCGGGCCGGGTCGTAGCGCAGTTCCGGCACTGCCGTGTGGGAGGTGCCACCCGCGGACACCGCCAGCCGTGCCTGCACGGCCATCCGGCCGCCGGCGGAGCCACGCTGCACCGACACCAGTCGGGCGGACACGTCGGCCACCCGCAGCGTCTCGCCGACCCGCAGGGTCCGCTCGTCGGCCCGCCCGTACGCGGAGGAGGCCGTGACCCCCACGGCGACGAGGGCGAGTCCGGCGTGCGCCAGCACCGCGGCCCAGCGGCGGGGGCGCGTGGCGAGCAGGCCGGTGAGGACGAAGGCGGCCGCCCCGAAGGCGGTGAGCGCCGTGGGTCCGGGCCGGCTGAGCTGGCCGACGGTGGCCACGGTGGCCAACGCCGCGGCACCGGGCAGGGCCAGCCGGCGCAGCGCGCCGGCCCGGTCCCGTACGCGCAGCGCGGGGGTGACCCCGGCCAACAGGAGCACCACCACGGCCAACGGGACCGCGGTGCGTTGGTAGTAGGCGGCGCCGACGCTGGTCCGGCTGCCGGTGAGTGGCTCGCTGAGCAACGGCTGCACGGTGCCAATCAGCACGACGGCGGCGACGGTGACCAGCAGGACGGCGTTGGTCAGCGCGGCGGTCCGCCGGGACCACAGCGGCGTGGCGCCGTGGGCCGGCGCCGGTTGCCGGCGACCGGTGAGGATGGTGGCGGCCAGCACGGCGAGCAGGACGAAACCAAGCAGCAGCGGCCCCAGCGGCGAATCGGTGAACGCGTGCACGCTCGCCACGGCCCCGGAGCGGGTCAGGAAGGTGCCGAGCAGCACCAGCAGGAAGCCGGCGCAGGCCAGCACGCTGTTCCAGCGCTCCCGCCCCCGGCCGCCACCCAGGCTGGTGTGCAGAAAAGCGGTGGTGGTCAGCCAGGGCAGCAGTGAGGCGTTCTCCACAGGATCCCAGGCCCAGTAACCGCCCCAGCCGAGGACCGCGTACGACCACCAGGCGCCGAGGACGATGCCGGCGGTGAGCGTGCACCAGGCCACCAGCGCCCAGGGGCGGGCCCGCCGGACCCAGTTCCGTCCGGCTGTTCGGGCGAGCGGAGCGGCCAGCGCCAGGGCGAACGGCACCACCGCGCCGAGGTAGCCGGCGTACAGCAGCGGTGGGTGCACGCCCATCGCCGGGTGCTGTTGCAGCAACGGGTTCGGTCCCGGCCCGTCCAGGGGCACCGGGTTCACCGCGCGGAAGGGGTTGGCCGCGAAGGTGGACAGCGCGAAGAACAGGGTGGTCGCCACACTGACCACGACCATCGCGTAGGCGCGCAGCCGGTCCGGTCGTCCGCGCGCGAACAGGGCGCCGTACCCGCCGAGGACCAGTAGCCAGAGCAGCAGGGACCCGTCCATCGCCGACCACAGGCTGGTGATCGTGTAGTAGGTGGACACGTGGCGGCCACCGTTCTCGGCGACGAACCGCACGCTGAAGTCGTGGCTCAGCAGTGCCACCTCCAGCAGGAGGCAGGTTCCGGCGGCGGCGAGCAGCGCCCCCAGCGTGGCCAGCCGGGCCGGCCGGGCCGGCACGCCGAGCAGGGCGACCCGCAACCAGAGCAGCGCGGCGAGCGCGGCGGCGAGCAGTCCGGCGGCGAGGCCGCCGGTGCCGAGGTCACCGAGCATCGGACGGTTGCGGGTCGGCGGGGGAGGAGGGACGGTATTCGTTGCCGTGGCGCACCAGCACCTGGTCGGCGTCGAAGACCCCGTCGGTGCCCAGACGCCCCTCGACGACCGCGTCCTCGCCCTCCCGGAAAGCCTGCGGGGGCACGCCGCGTTGGCGTACAGCCACCCGGTGACCGGCGTCGGCCAACTGGAACACCACGAGGTCACCGTCGTGGCGCAGCGAGCCGGGGACGACCTCGCCGCCGAGGCGGATGCGCTGCCGCCCGGCCTCGGGGTCGCTGAGCACCTCACTCGGGGTGCGGTAGTAGGTGAGGGTGCCGCGCAGAGCGCTGGTGACCAGCAGACCGCCGATGGCGAGCAGCACCGCGACCAACAGGAGACGTGCGGGTCGGCGGATCATCTCACCCGCGCCAGGCCGCGTCGGGTGGTGCCGGCCCCGGTCGTCGATGTCTCGGCTGCGACCGCGAGCCGGCGCTCCAGCCGCAGCGTGCGGTGCGCCAGGGCGAGGAGCGCACCGGTGCTCGCCGCCGCCACCGCGAGCAGCAGCGCGAGGGCCATCCGCGGGTCGATCGGCGGTTGTCCGGGAGCGAGGACGGTGGCCTGTTGGTGCAGGGAGCGCCACCAGAGCACCGAGAAGTGGACCACGGGGACGAGCAGGAAGCCGGCGATGCCGGCGAGGGCCGCCACGCGCGCGGTCCGCCGGTCGCCGCCGTCGGTTCCGCCGACGCGTTCGGCCAGTGCCCGGCGGAGGGCCAGATAACCGATGTACGCCAGCAGCAGCAGAGCGGTGCTGACCAGCCGCGGGTCCCAGGCCCACCAGGTGCCCCAGACCAGATGCCCCCACAGCGATCCGGTGCCGATGGCCGCCGTGGTGAGCGCTACCCCGATCTCCGCGCTCGCCCGGGCGATGCGGTCCCAGCGCAGGTCCCCGCCGATCAGGTGGGCGACGCTGGCGGCCAGAACGGCGGCGAACGCCAGATACGCCACCCACGCGGCGGGTACGTGCAGGTACATCAGCCGTTGCGCCTGTCCCTGCACGGCGTCGGCCGGTGCCAGGAGTCCACCGGTGAGCCCGGCCGCGGCGGCGAGCCCGCCGGCGATCCAGGCCGTCGTGCGGCGCGCGTGGGCGCCCCGTGGATTGTCGGCGGTCAAGTCCGCGGTGGTTGGCATGATCTTCCTGTCCGCGCCGTCGGCGCTTGCCCAGCTGTTGCCGAACATCAACTGTAAACGGACGAAAGCTGATACCAGCGACATGTGGGTAAGAGAGGATATAAACCTCTGTAATCGCTAGGGTCGGTGCCGGTGGATACGAGAGGCGATGCGACGACGCACCCCGGACCACAGCGCCGCCGAGGGCTGCTCCCGGTCGTGGTGCTGGGTGGCGGGTTGGCCCTCGCCGGCTGCTCCGCAGGTGCGCCGTCGACACTGGACCCCGCAGGCGCCGGGGCAGGGCGGGTCGCCAACCTGTGGTGGCTGCTGTTCTGGATCTCCATCGCCGTATTCGCCGAGGTCATGGTCGTGTTGGCGTGGGCGCTGCTGGTTCGCCGCGGCCCCCACGTCCGCATCCGGCACGGGCAGCCGCTGCGTTTCGTCACCGTCGCCGGCGCGGGCGTACCGCTGGTGATCCTGGTGGCCGTCTACGCCATCGGCCTGCGCGACCTCGCCGCGCTCGGCGACGACCCGGGCCCGCACGCGCCGACCATCGAGATCACCGGCCACAAGTGGTGGTGGGAGGTACGGGTCCCGGGTGTCGACGGTGCCACCGCCAATGAGCTGCACATCCCGGTGGGGGAGAAGGTGCGCGTCCGGCTGCGTACGGCGGACGTGCTGCACAGCTTCTGGGTGCCGCAACTGATGCCCAAGACCGATCTCATCGCCGGCGAGGTACGGGAAACCTGGCTGCACGCCGAACGGGCCGGCAGCTACCGGGGTCAGTGCGCGGAGTACTGCGGCACCCAGCACGCCCACATGGCCTTCATGGTCGTCGCTGAACCCCGGCCGGCATTCGACGCCTGGGTGGCCCGGCTCTCCGCGCCGGCTCCCGCCCCGCAGACCGACGCCCAGCGCCGCGGCAAGGAGGCGTTCGTGCGGGGCACCTGCGCCGGCTGCCACGCCGTCCGCGGGACCGACGCGAACGGCCGGGTCGGACCAGACCTGTCCGACGTCGGCTCCCGCTGGAGCATCGGAGCCGGGGCGGTGCCCAACGACGGCGGCCACCTCGGCGGCTGGATCGCCAACTCGCAGACGGTCAAACCGGGCAACCGCATGCCGCCGCAGCCGGTGGAGCCGGGCCGGCTGCCGGACCTGATCACGTACCTGCAGTCGCTGAAGTAGGCGGAGGGAGGGAAGGATGTCCACGACCGCGACACCGGCGTCCGGCGTCAGCCGGGAGGAGTTGGCGGCACTCGAGGCGCACTGGGGGGAACGCCCCTCGCTGCGCTCCTGGTTCAGCACCGTCGACCACAAGAGGATCGGCCGGCGCTACCTGGTCACCGCCGGCTTCTTCTTCACCCTCGCCGGCCTGAGCGCGCTGGCCATGCGTACCCAACTGGCCCGCCCGGAGTCCGGGCTGCTCTCCCCGGAGGAGTACAACCAGCTGTTCACCATGCACGGCACGGCGATGATCTTCCTGTTCGCCACCCCGATGCTGTTCGGGTTCGGCAACTTCCTGGTTCCGCTGATGATCGGCTCCCGGGACATGGCGTTTCCGAAGCTCAACGCGCTCGGCTACTGGGTGTTCCTGTTCTCCGGGCTGTTCATGTGGGCCAGCCTGCCCTTCGGCGCCGCCCCCAATGGCGGCTGGTTCGCCTACGTGCCGCTGACCGGGCGCACGAACACCCCCGGCCTGCACATGGACGTCTACAGCCTGGGGTTGCTGTTCCTCGGTATCGCCACCACCGCCGGATCGATCAACTTCATCGTCACCGCGCTCAAGCTGCGTGCGCCCGGCATGTCGCTGAACCGGGTGCCGCTGTTCGTCTGGGCGATCGTCGCCACCGCCTTCATGGTGATCTTCGCGCTGCCGGCGCTGAACCTCGACAACGCCATGCTCTTTCTCGACCGGCGCTTCGGCACCCACTTCTTCGACCCCGACGCCGGCGGCAACGTGCTGCTCTGGCAACACCTGTTCTGGATCTTCGGGCATCCCGACGTCTACATCATCGTCATGCCGGCCCTGGGCATCGTCTCGGCGGTGCTGCCCGCGTTCACCCGGCGCGGCGTGGTCGGTTACCCGCTCATCGTGTTCGCCATCGTCGCCATCTCGATCATCTCGTTCGGCGTCTGGGTGCACCACATGTTCGCCACCGGCCTGCCACGACTGTCGTACAGCTTCTTCAGCGCGGCCAGCGCCATCATCACCATCCCGTCGGGGATCCAGATCTTCGCCTGGCTGGCCACGATGGCGCTTGGCCGGCTCGTGCTCAAGGTGCCGATGCTGTTTCTGATCGGGTTCATCGTGACGTTCGTACTCGGCGGGTTCACCGGGACGATGTTCGCGCTGACCGCCTTCGACCAGCAGGTCACCGATTCCTACTTCGTCGTGGCCCACTTCCACTACGTCCTCATCGGCGGGGCGGTGTTCCCCATGCTCGCCGGCATCTACTACTGGCTACCCAAGATCACCGGCCGGATGTACCACGAGAAGCTCGGCCGGTGGGCGTTCTGGCTGGTCTTCGCCGGCATGCACGTCACCTTCTTCCCCATGCACCTGTACGGGCTGTTCGGCATGCCCAGACGGGTCTACACCTACCGCAGCGAGCCCGGCTGGGACGGCTGGAACCTCGTCAGCACCGGCGGGTCCTACCTGCTCGCCCTCGGGCTGCTGCTGGTGCTGGTCGGCGTGGTGCACGCGGTCCGTCGTGGGCGGCCCGCACCGCCGGACCCCTGGGGCGGCGACAGCCTGGAATGGTCCACCGACTCACCGCCCAAGCCGTACAACTTCCCCGTCCTGCCCGAGGTGCGCAGCGTGCATCCGACGTGGGACGCGGCCAGCCGGGAATCCATCGCCGGCGGCGTCACCGGGGACCGGATCCTCGCCGACGGGCGCAGGACACTGGTCACCAGCGAACTCGACGGTCGCCGCGAGCGGGCGGTGGAGATGCCCGAATCCTCTCTGCAACCGCTGCTGCTCGCCTCGGCGATGCTGGTCTTCTTCATCGCGATGCTCGTCGCCTGGTATCCGGTCGCCGCCGTCGCGGCGACCGCCGTGGCGGCCACCATCGCCGTCTGGCTCTGGCCACCCCGACAGCCCGAACGGGAACTCGGAGTGCAGCCATGAGCGTGCGGGGAGGCGTTGCCGCCACCACCGGCACGGAGGCGCTGACCACCGAACTGCCGGTGGGCCGGTCGACCGGCTGGTGGGGAATGGTGATGTTCGTGGCCACCGAGGCGACCCTGTTCGCCTGCCTGCTCGGCAGCTACTTCTACCTGCGGTTCCAGTACGGCGGACCGTGGCCCCCCGACGGCATCGGCAAACCTAAGCTGCTCGTCCCGCTGGTCATGACCGCGGTACTGCTCCCCAGCAGCCTGCCCGTCATCTGGGCTGAGCGCGGCATCCGCAAGGGGCAACGCTGGCGGATGCGCTCCGGGCTGGCTGCCACCATCGTCCTCGGCGTCACCTTCCTGACCCTGCAGGCCGGCGAGTACGCCGAGAAACTGCGCGAGTTCACCATGACCACCAACGCGTACGGCTCACTGTTCTACCTGATCACCGGGTTCCACGGCCTGCACGTGCTGGTCGGCCTGACCATGATCAGTTGGCTGCTCGCCGCCTCCCTGCGCGGTGGCAGCTTCGGCGCCCACCGCCACGAGCGGGTACGCAACGCGGCCATCTACTGGCACTTCGTCGACCTCGTCTGGGCAGCGATCCTGTTCACCGTCTACCTGTCGCCGAGCCTGTGATGAGCACCCACCCCGGCCCCCGCGCCCGCCTCGCCGGTGGCTTGCTCTTCTGGTACGCGGTGCTCGGCGGCGCGATCGCCTGGGCGGTGCACCTGCTCGCCGCGTGGAGCGTGGACGAGCTGGCTTGCGCCGGCGGTCGGGAGCAGATCGGGGCGCTGCCGCTGCGGGCCGTCATCGCGGTCGCCATAGTGCTGCCCGCCCTGGCGACCGTCGGTGCCCTGCTGGCCGCCGCGCTTGTCTGGCGGCGCACCACGCACCCGCCGAACGGGCTCGACGAGCGGCCGGTGGGCCGCGGCCGGATGGCTGCGGTTGTCGCCATCTGGTCCAACCTGCTGTTCCTGACCATCATCGTGCTGGGCGGCATCGCCCTGCTGGTGCTGCCGCCGTGCCTGCGCTGAACGCGACCGGCACCACCACCGGCGGCGACGACATGGTGGCCGGGCTGCTCGCCATGCTGCTCGCCGCCACCCTGGCCCTGCTCGCCGCCGGCTACGGCAGGGGAGTGCACGAGCTGTGGGCGCGCCGGGGACCCGGCCGCGTGCTGTCCGGCTGGCGGGTGGCTGCCTTCGGCGCCGGCCTGCTCTGCGTACTCGCCACGCAGGACGGGCCCCTCACCGACCTCGCCGAACGGTCCTTCGCCGGACACATGACCCAGCACATGCTGCTGCTGCTCGGCGCCGGCCCGCTGCTTGCCGCCGGGGCCGCAGGCCTGCCGCTGACCCTGGCCTGCCCGCCGGCGCCACGCCGCCGGCTGGCCCGGCTGCGGGTGTCCGGGCCATTCCGCTGGCTTCGGCGACCGGCCGTGCTGGCGCTCACCGCCGGCGGGATCCACGCCGTGGCGCTCTGGTTCTGGCATCTGCCCACGCCGTATGCCAGCGCCGAACGGCAGCCGGTCGCGCACGCCGTCGAGCACCTCTGTTTCATCGGCTCGGCCTGGTTGCTGTGGGCGCCACTGGTCGGAGCACCGCGGCACCGGTTGCCAGTCCCCGCCGGAATGCTGCTGCTGGTGGGCGCAACGCTGCCGGCGTCCGCGCTCGGGGCGGTGCTGACCTTCGCACCGCAGCCCATCTATCCGGCGAGCCTCCTCGGGCCCGACCCGCTGGCCGACCAGCAGCTGGCCGGGCTGCTGATGTGGGGACCGATGGACGCGGCGGTGCTCGCCGTCACCCTGACCGGGTTCCTGCGCTGGCTCCTCGGTATGCAGCGGCAGCGCCCCGAGCGGGTGACCTCACCCGAGTCCGCTCGCCCGGCGGTGGCCCACAGCGGCAGAGTCGTGCCATGAGCCGCAATCTCCACCGCTGGCTGCTGTTGGTGGCGCTGCCGTTGCCGCTCGCCCTGCCCGGCTGCGCGCGCACCTCCGCGCCGCCACCGCCGGAGGTCCGCGACGGCCGGCCTGACCGGGGCGCCACGCTCATCGCCCAGTACGGCTGCGGCTCCTGCCACACGATTCCCGGCGTCAACCGGGCCAACGGTCTCGTCGGTCCCCCGTTGACCCGGTTCGGCTCACGCTCGTACATCGCCGGGAAGCTGGTGAACAACGCCGACAACCTGCAGCACTGGATCACCGACCCGCAGGCGGTGGTACCCGGTAACGCGATGCCGGACCTGGGCGTGAGCCCGGTCGACGCCCAGGACATCGCCGCCTACCTGTACACGCTGGACTGAGTCGTGGGCACGGGGACGTACCGGTTGACGCGCCGGTGGTGGCACCCGGGACGAGCGGTCGCCCTCGGTGCGGCCCTCAGCCTGGCGGCCGGTCCCGCAGCCCTCGCCGCTCCCGCGGCCCCCACGCCCTCCGGTTCCGCCGCACCCGCTCCGAGCGGCGCGGCGCGCGGTGGTGGGCGGGGGGAGGAACTGTTCCGGCAGAACTGCGCCAGCTGCCACGGCCAACAGGGGCAGGGTGCCCAGCGCGGCCCGTCGCTGGTCGGTGTCGGACCGGCGTCGGTGGACTTCCAGCTCTCCACCGGGCGGATGCCGATCCCCGACGAGATCCAGCAGCCGCGCCGCAGCGAACCGGTCTTCTCCGCCGACGAGATCGCTGCCCTGGTCGACCATGTCGCCAGCTTCGGCGGCGGCCCCCAGATCCCCCGCGTGGCGCCGGGCAACCTCGCCGCCGGCCGGGAACTGTACGCCGCGAACTGCGCTCCGTGTCACGGCGCCACCGGCTCCGGGGCGCCCCTGACCAACGGCTGGATCGCCCCGCCGCTGTACGAGGCGACCTCGGTGCAGGTCGCCGAGGCGATCCGGGTCGGTCCCGGTCTCATGCCGGTCTTCCCGAGCCAGGTCCTCACCGACGAGCAGGTGAACGACCTGGCCACCTACGTCCGGCGACTGCGCGCCGAGGACCTGGACCGGGGCGGCAACCCGGTGGGCCGGCTGGGGCCCCTGGCCGAAGGACTCGTCGCCTGGATCATCGCCCTTGGGCTGCTCGTGGCGGCGGCCCGCTGGTTGGGCGGGAGAGCGGGCGAATGAGCCGGCGTGTGCGAGTGCCGGCCGCGCCACCCACAGTGAACGGCCGGATCATCCTGTCCTTCCTCTTCAGCGCGGCCGGTGCCGTCGGCTTCGCGGTCACCTACGGTCTCGGCGGCCAGACCCAGTGGGAAGGGGCCTGCCTGGGGGTGGCGTTCGCCGGGTTGGCGACGGGCCTGGCAATCTGGGGACGACGGCTGGTGCCGGTCGGCGGCTACGTCGAGGAGCACGAGGGCTTCACCCCGCCCCCCGCCGAGCAGGCCCTGACCGCGGCGGTGTTCACCGCACCGGACAGCCCGATCCGCCGCCGTGGCCTGCTCGCCACGCTCGGGCTGGCGCTGACCGCGCTCGGCGTCGCCGGGTTGTTCCCCCTCCGGTCGCTGCTGCCGTGGGACCGCACCGGGCCGGTACGGGCGCGCAGGGACACCCCGTGGGGGCCAGGTGTGCGGCTGCTGACCGTCGACGGACGGCCACTGCGGCCGGCGGACGTGCCGGCCGGCACAGTGGTGGGGGTGTTTCCCGAGGGCGGCACCGAAGCCGGCGACGCCCCCGCCTTCGCGGTACGGCTGCAGCCCGAGCGGTTCAGTCGGCCCCCGTCGGCCGGCCACCTCGCGGGACTGGTCGTCTACTCGCTGCTCTGCACCCACGCGGGCTGCCCGGTGCGGCTCTACCTCAAGGGAACCGGCCGGCTGCTCTGTCCCTGCCACCAGTCGTCGTTCGATCTGTTCGCCGACGCCGCCCCGGTTGCCGGGCCCGCCGCCCGGCCGCTGCCCGGCCTGCCCATCGAGGTCGGACCCGACGGCTACCTGCGCGCCAGCGGCGACTTCACCACGCCGCCCGGCGCCGGCTTCTGGAGCCGGCGATGATCTTCGACCGGCTGGCCCGCGCGATGGACGACCGGCTGCGGCTCTCCCCGCTGACCCGTCGGGCGCTGGCGAAGGTGTTCCCGGACCACTGGTCGTTCATGCTCGGCGAGATCGCTCTCTACTCCTTCGTCGCGCTCATCCTCACCGGCATCTACCTGACCCTGTTCTTCGAGGCCAGTTCCGCCGACCGCGTCTACCACGGTTCGTACGCCCCGCTGGACGGCACCACCACCTCCGCGGCATACGCCTCCACGGTCCGGTTGAGCTGGGACGTCCGGGCCGGGCTGCTGATCCGGCAGACCCACCACTGGGCAGCCCTGATCTTCGTCGCGGCGATCCTGGTGCATCTGGTGCGGGTCTTCTTCACCGGCGCGTTCCGCAAGCCTCGGGAGCTGAACTGGCTGGTCGGCGTGACCATGCTCCTGCTGGCCCTGGCGAACGGATTCACCGGCTACTCCATGCCCGACGACCTGCTCTCCGGTCTCGGCCTGCGGATCATCGTCTCGGTGGTGGAGTCGATCCCGCTGGTCGGTTCCTGGCTGGCCGCACTCGGCCTCGGCGGCGAGTTCCCGTCCGACGAGATGATCCCACGGATGTTCGTCACCCATGTGCTTCTGGTTCCCGCGGTGCTGGTCGCCCTCGTCTCCGTGCACCTGGCGATGATCGTCCGGCAGAAGCACAGCCAGTTCCCCGGCCCGGGGCGTACCGAGCACAACGTCGTCGGCTCCCGGCTCTACCCCAGCTACGCCCTGCGGTCGCTGGCGCTGTTCCTCTGGGTGCTGGCGGTGCTGTTCGCCCTCGGTGGACTCGTGCAGATCAACCCGGTCTGGCTCTACGGGCCGTTCGCCCCGGCCGAGTCCACCTCACCCGCGCAGCCCGACTGGTACGTCGCCTGGGGCGACGGGGCACTTCGACTGTTCCCCGCCTGGGAGATCCACATCGCCGGCCACCTGGTGCCGGCGCCGTTCTTCCCCGGCGTGGTCCTCGGCGGCGTCACGTTCCTCGCCCTGTACGCCTGGCCGTTCATCGAGCGGTGGTGCACCGGCGATCGCCGCCCACACCAGCTGCTCGACCGGCCCCGCGATCACCCGGTCCGGATGGGCGTGGGCGTGATGGCCCTGACCTTCTTCGGGGTGCTGGTCGTCGCGGCCGGCGACGACATCCTCGCCCGGCTGCTCCGGGTGCCGGTGTACGACCTGCTCAACCTGCTGCGTGTGCTGGTCCTTGTGCTGCCGGTGCTCGCGGGGGCCTCGGCTTTCCTGGTGGCCCGGGCACTGCGTCGCGGCGACGCGGCCCGCCTGGGTGAACTGACTCGGGCCGACCTGCGGGCCGCCCGGCAGCCGTCGGACCCCAGCGACGCGGAGGCCATGGCCGACGAGCCGGAACTGCCGGCGCCGGACCGCCCGGGGGAGCGGATCGAACTGTGGCCCGACGGCGACGTGTGGCGCTGGCGTTACCGCGACGAGCCGGCCGGCGTGGCGATTCTCAGCAACCGCGCGGTGCTGAGCGAGCAGGAGGCCGCCGACGCGGCCCGGCTCGCGTACCCCGGGATCGACCACGTGGCGGTGCCCGGCCCGCCCCCGCCGTCGCGCCGGGTCCGCACCGCGCTGCGGCGGTGGGGCAACGCCGCGCTGGGCGTCTCACTGCTGACGGCGGCCCTGCGGCAGCGGCGTGACCGACAGCGTGGCGTGGACGGAGACGAACCGGAGCGGCGGTGAGCGCGGTCTGCACCGGCCCGCACCGCCGCAACCTGCGGGTGGGCGCGGGGAGGCGGCGTTTGGTGCCGGCCGCGACGGGTACGGCTGGCAGCAGTGGGACCGGCAGAAGGGGCGGCAGGGGAATGGACAGGGGCCGGATGGGTGACGTCGTTGTCGGCACGGCCGGCAATGTGGCGGGTGCGGTCGTCGATCCCCGGGAGGGCTTGTCCCGGCTCCGCGCGGTCGCCACCGGGCGTACCGTCAGCATCCTGGTCGTCGGGCTGATCATCGGTTATCTGGCGACTCGCCTCGGCCGCCGCAGGTGACCCTCCGCGGGCCCGCCGACCCGGAGATCGGGCCGACCTGACCGACCTGTTCAACGTGCCGCACGATGCCGGGCGACAGTTTCAGATGCTGTCGCGTCCGTGAGGTTCGGGGGCTGCCCAGGTGCGCCGGCCTCCGCTAAATGCGGTCATTTCGGAGTTATCGGTGAGGGATCCGGCTGGTTGCCGGAGAATTCAGGGCGGCCATGACCGCCTCGCGGCAGGTGAGTAGGGGTCTGCTGGCACCCCGTCTCCGATAGAGCGGCCGGAGCGGAAGGGATCGCGGTCCATCGGCCCGAGCGGGTCGACGTCGACAGGGCCGCGAACCGGGAAACTCCATGATCGGGAGGCGTGAGGTGCAGGAGATCGTTGGCGAGAGCGTGGCCCGACGGTTGGTGAAGTGGGGCGTCGACACCGTCTTCGGCCTGCCGGGCGACGGCATCAACGGCCTGATGGAGGGATTCCGCCGGCAGCGGGAGAAGCTCAGGTTCGTCCTGGTGCACCACGAGGAGGCAGCCGCCTTCATGGCCACCGGTTACGCCAAGGCCACCGGCCGTATCGGCGTCTGTGCCGCCACGTCGGGACCGGGAGCCATCCACCTGCTCAACGGGCTGTACGACGCGAAGCTCGACCATGTGCCGGTGCTGGCGATCACGGGCATGCAGGAGACGTCGGTGCTCGGCTCGCATTACCAGCAGGAGGTGCACACCCCGCTGCTCTATCAGGACGTGGCGGCCTACAACCTGATGGTCACCAATCCGCAGCAGGTGCCCGGAGTGGTGGACATCGCGATCCGCCACGCCCTTGCCATGCGGACGGTGGCCCACCTGACCTTCCCGAACGACGTGCAGGTCGCCGCAGCCGACGAGGACCCGTACCGGCACGTCAGCCCGGGTGAGCCGCCGATGAGCAGGGCGGTGGTGTCGCTGCCGGCGGTACCGGCGGAGCAGGCCGATCTGGCCCGGGCGGCGGAGGTGCTCAACGCCGGCACGAAGGTGGCCATGCTCGTCGGCGTGGGCGCCCGGCACGCCCGTGACGAGGTCATCGCGGTGGCGGAGGCGCTGGCCAGCCCGATCGTCAAGACGCTGCCGGGCAAGATGGTGGTGCCCGACGACCATCCACTCACCACCGGCGGCCTCGGCCTGCTCGGCACGAAGCCGAGTGAGGCACTGATGGAGGAGTGCGACACCCTGCTCATGGTCGGCACGTCCTTCCCGTACGGGAAGTACCTGCCGAAGCCGGGGCAGGCCCGCGTGGTGCAGATCGACATCGACGCCAGCCTGATCGGCATGCGGTTGCCGGTCGACGCGGCGCTCACCGCCGACGCCCGGCTGGCGTTGCAGCAGTTGCTGCCGATGCTCCAGCACCGGTCGGACCGGTCCTTCCTGGCGAAGTACCAGCGGGAGCGGGATGCGTGGCGTTCGGACATGGTCGCGCTACAGGATCCGGCGCGGGACCCGATCGCCCCGCAGTACCTGATCAGCTGCGTCGACGAAGCGGCCACCTCCGACGCGATCCTGACCTGTGACTCCGGCACCATCGCCACCTGGGCGGCCCGGCATTGGACCATCCGGGGCGGGCGGGAGTTCTACCTGTCGGGCAACCTGGCCACGATGGCGCCGGGCCTGCCGTATGCGGTCGCCATGCAGCACGCGTATCCGGGCCGGCAGGTGATCGCCTTCGTCGGTGACGGCGGGTTCGCCATGCTGATGGCCGAGTTCCTCACCGCCGTGCGGCACGAACTGCCGATCAAGGTGATCGTCAACAACAACAACTCGTACGGGCAGATCCTCTGGGAGCAGATCATCCTCGGCTATCCCGAGTACGCGGTGCGACACCGCCAGCCGGAAGCAGACTTCGGCGCCTGGGCCCGCGCCTGCGGCGGCTACGGCGCGAAGGTCACCGACCCGAAGGCGTTGCCCGAGGTGATTCGGGAGGCCCTCGCCCACCCGGGCCCGGCGCTCGTGGACTGTGACGTCAACCCGAACGAACCGCCGATGCCCGGAAAGGTCAGGTATGACCAGGCGAAGCACTTCACCGAGGCGTTCCTGCGCGGACAGCCGCACAAGGTCGCGACGCTGGCCACCGTCACTCGAGACAAGATCAACGAGCTGCGGTCATGACCCGGGTCGCCGCTACACCGGTCGCGCTGCCCGACCCGGTGACCCGGGCGCCCGCGCCGGCCACGGGTGTGGACCTCGACGCCCTGGCCGCACGGCTGCGCCCCGTGGTCGACGGCGAGGTCCGGTTCGACGCCGGCTCACGCGGCGCCTACTCCACCGACGGCTCCAACTACCGCCAGATCCCGCTCGGCGTGGTCGTGCCCCGTACCGTCGAGGCCGCCGTCGCCGCGATCGAGGTGTGCCGCCAGACGGGTGTGCCGGTGCTGTCCCGCGGTGGCGGCACGAGCCTGGCCGGCGAGTGCACGAACACCGCCGTCGTGATCGACTGGTCGAAGTACTGCAACCGGCTGCTCGACGTGGACGTCGAGGCGAAGACCTGCCTGGTTGAGCCGGGCATCGTGCTCGACACGCTCAACGAGTTGCTGGCCTCGTACAGGTTGGAGTTCGGCCCCAAGCCGGCGACCCACAACCACTGCACCATCGGGGGGATGATCGGAAACAACTCCTGCGGGGCGACGGCACAGCGCACCGGCAAGACCGTCGACAACCTCGTCGAGATGGAGGTACTGCTCTACGACGGCACCCGGATGTGGGTCGGCGAGACCAACGACGAGCAGTACGCCGAGATCCAGGGCCGGAGCGGCCGCCAAGCCGAGATCTACCGCCAGCTGCGGGCGCTACGGGACGAGTACCTGAGCGACATCCGCACCCGATACCCGGACATCCCACGGCGGGTCTCCGGCTACAACCTGGACAGCCTGCTGCCGGAGAGGAACTTCCACGTCGCGCAGGCCCTGGTCGGCTCGGAGAACACGTTGGTCACCGTGCTGCGGGCCCGGCTCAAGCTCGTCCCGGTGGTCCCGGCCAAGGTGATGGTCTTCCTCGGCTACCAGGACATCGCCGCCGCGGCCGACGACGTGAAGCACATCCTGCCGCACAACCCGATCGCCCTCGAAGGGCTCGACGACAAACTGATCAACTTCGAGAAGCGCAAGCACATGCACCCCGCCGCGGTGCACCTGCTTCCGAAGGGCGGCGGCTGGTTGATGGTCCAGCTCGGCGGCGACACACCGCAGGAGGCGGAGGACGCCCTCGCCCGGATGCTCGCCGCGATGCGACGCGAGGCCGGGCCGCATGTGCACCGATTCGACGACGAGGCCCACGAGGAACAGATGTGGCGGATCCGCGAATCCGGTCTCGGCGCGACCGCCCGCGTGCCCGGCGAGGACGACACCTGGGAGGGCTGGGAGGACTCAGCCGTCCCACCGGACCGGCTCGGCGACTATCTGCGCGATCTCGACCGTCTGTTCCGGGAGTACGGCTTCGAACAGGCGTCGCTGTACGGGCACTTCGGACAGGGCTGCGTGCACACCCGGATTCCGTTCAAGCTGACCACCGCCGACGGCGTGCGTCAGTTCCGCTCGTTCATCGAGCGCGCCGCGGACCTCGTGGTGTCGTACGGCGGATCCTTCTCCGGCGAGCACGGCGACGGACAATCCCGGGGCGAGCTGCTGCCAAAGATGTACGGCGAACGACTGGTCCGCGCGTTCGGCCAGCTCAAGGCCATCTTCGACCCGGACGACCGGATGAACCCGGGCAAGGTCGTCGGCCCCTACCCGCTGGACAGCCACCTGCGGATCGGGGTCGACTACAACCACGGCGGCGTGCTGACCCACTTCCGTTACCCCGATGACTCCGGCAGCTTCGGTCGGGCGGTGCTGCGCTGCGTCGGCGTCGGCAAGTGCCGGCGACAGCACGGCGGCGTCATGTGCCCGTCGTACATGGTCACCCGGGAGGAGGAGCACTCGACCCGGGGCCGGTCCCGGCTGCTGTTCGAGATGCTCGACGGCACCGCCCGGGGCGGGGTCATCGGCGACGGCTGGCGCTCCGAGGCCGTCCGGGACGCCCTGGACCTCTGCCTGGCCTGCAAAGGCTGCAAGGCGGACTGCCCGGTCAACGTCGACATGGCGACGTACAAGGCGGAATTCCTCTCCCACCACTACCAGGGGCGGCTACGCCCCCGGTCGCACTACTCGATGGGCTGGCTGCCGGCGCTGGCCGCGGTTGCCGCCCGCGCGCCACGCGTGGTGAACGCGCTGACCCAGGCACCCGGACCGGATCGGCTCGCCAAGCTGGTCGGTGGCATCGACCGCCGCCGGGACATCCCCCTCTTCGCGCCGGAGTCGTTCCAACGCTGGTTCACCCGCCGGACGCCGAACGGGGACGGCTCCCGCGGCGAGGTGCTGCTCTGGCCCGACACCTTCACCAACCACTTCCACCCCGGCGTCGGGCAGGCCGCGGTCGAGGTGCTGGAGGCGGCCGGCTGGCGGGTGCGGGTGCCGGACCAGCCAGTCTGCTGCGGCCTGACCTGGATCTCCACGGGCCAGCTCGGCGTCGCCAAGCGGGTGCTCCAACGGACCGTGGACGCACTCCGTCCGCATCTGCGGGCCGGCACCCGGGTGGTGGGCCTGGAGCCGAGCTGCACGGCCGTGTTCCGCAGCGACGCCCACGAACTGTTCCCCGACGACGAAGATGTCTCCCGGCTGCGGAAGCAGACGGTCACCCTGGCCGAGCTGCTGCACGAGCACACGCCGGGCTGGCGACCGCCGTCGCTGCCGGCGCATGCGCTGATCCAGACACACTGCCACCAGCACGCCATCCTCGGCACTGCCGCCGACCAGGCAGTACTCACCGCAGTGGGAGTCCAGGCGGACATCCTCGACTCCGGCTGCTGCGGACTGGCCGGCAACTTCGGCTTCGAGGCGGGGCACTACGAGGTCTCCGAGGCGTGCGCCGAGCGGGTTCTCCTCCCGGCCGTCCGGGCCGCCGCCGACACCGACGTCATCCTGGCCGACGGTTTCAGCTGCCGTACCCAGGTCGCGCAGGGAGCCGCCAGCGGTCGGGGGGCGATCCACCTCGCCGAGCTGCTCCGCGCCGGTCTGCACGGCGACCCGGTCGACGACCGCCCGGAACAGCGGTGGGCGCGGCGGCCGGACAAGCCCTCCCGCACGGCCCGGCTGTTCGCCGCCGGACTCGTCGGCCTGGCCGCGCTCGCCCCGGTCATCGCGCTGGCCGTTCGGCAGCGGCGGCGGTGACCGGCCTTGCGACTCGACGCGGCGGCATACCGGGTGCCGACCGACGCACCCGAGGGAGACGGCACCCTCGCCTGGACCGACACCACCCTCGTGCTGGTCCGAGCGGCGGCCGACGGCGAGACCGGCACCGGCTGGACGTACGGACCGAGCGCGGTGGTGCCGGTCGTCACCGACCTGCTCGCACCCGTGGTGGCGACACTCGACCCGGACGACGTGCCGGCCGCGTGGTCAGCCATGCAGCGGCGACTGCGCAACGCGGGACGGCCCGGCGTGGCCGGGCTGGCGCTGTCCGCCGCCGACTGCGCGATCTGGGACCTCAAGGCCCGCCGCCACGGCCTGCCGCTGGCCCGCCTGCTCGGCACCGCCCGCCGGCAGGTCCCGGTGTACGGCAGCGGCGGCTTCACCACCTACGACGCCGAGCGTCAGCATCGGCAGCTTTCCGGCTGGGTGCACGACGAGGGCATCCCACGGGTGAAGATCAAGATCGGGGAGTCCTGGGGGACCGAGGTGCCCCGCGACCTCGCCCGGATGGCTGCCGCCCGGCACACCATCGGCGACGACGCCGAGCTCTACGTCGATGCGAACGGCGGCTACCAGCGCAAGCAGGCCGTCCGGGTGGCCCTGGCGGCCGCCGACCTCGACGTGCGCTGGTACGAGGAACCGGTCAGCTCCGACGACCTCGTCGGGCTCGGTCTGCTCCGCGACCAGGTGCTGCCCGACGTGACGGCCGGCGAATACGGCTTCGACCTGGCCTACTTCCACCGGATGGCCCCGTACGTCGACTGCCTTCAGATCGACGTCACCCGGTGCGGCGGGATCAGCGAGTTCCTGCGCGCGGCGGCCGTCGCCGACGCGGCCGGCCTGGAGGTCTCCGCGCACTGCGCACCCCACCAGCATCTGCCGGTTGCCGCCGCGACGCCGAACCTGCGGCATCTGGAATGGTTCCACGACCACGTGCGGATCGAGTCCATGCTCTTCGACGGAGCGGTGCCCGCGGCGGGAGGCAGCGCACCGGCAGTGCTGGATCGGCCCGGTCACGGGCTGGAACTGCGCGAGACTGAGGCGGAGCGGTACCGGGTGCGCTGAGCGCGCCGGAAACAAGCAACCGATGGACGGGGCGAACCCCGCCAGGCTGCGCAGCAGCCCGCGGCGTCCCGTTGGGCGGGGCGCCACCGGGCACGCGATCTCCAACGCCGAGTCTCACCGGCCGACGTCGCGGGGGACGTGCAGGGCGTAGCGGTCGGACAGCTGCGCCGCAACCTCCTCGGCCGTTCTGGCCCGGGCCCTCGTGATGGCCCGCTCCCGCGTCTCACCGCATGGTCGCAGGGACGACGCGTGCCGGTTCGCCGGACACCTCGACTCGGCGCGGTTACCTCGTCGGGTACCGGGTAGCTGGCGGTAGAGGCCAGGCCGGGAGGGGCGACATGCGGCGATCCGGGCGGGACGCAGGGGTTGCGGTGATCACGGGAGCCAGCGCCGGCGTGGGCCGGGCCACCGCCCGGCTGCTCGCCCGGCGGGGAATCGCCATCGCGCTGCTGGCCAGGGGGCGCACGGGGCTGGACGCCGCCGCAGCCGAGGTAGGCGCGTACGGCAGCCGGGCACTGCCAATCGAGGTGGACATGGCCGAGTACGACCAGGTGGTCGCGGCCGGGCAGCGGGTGGAGGACGAACTGGGGCCGATCGACCTGTGGATCAACGACGCCTTCAGCTCCGTGTTCTCGCCCTTCCAGGAGACCCGGCCGGAGGAGTTCCGGCGTGCGATGGAGGTCACCTATCTGGGGTACGTGCACGGCACCCGGGTCGCGCTGGCCCACATGACGCCTCGGGACCGAGGGACGATCGTGCAGGTGGGATCGGCGCTGGCGTACCGGGGAATCCCTCTGCAGGCCACCTACTGCGGGGCCAAGCACGCGATCGTCGGATTCACCGAATCGCTGCGCTGCGAACTGATGCATGACAAGAGCAATGTGAAAGTGACGATGGTGCACCTGCCGGCAGTCAACACGCCCCAGTTCGACTGGCTGCTGACCCGGTTGCCCCGGCATGCCCAGCCGGTGCCGCCGATCTACGAGCCCGAGGTCGCCGCCCGAGCGATCGTAGGTGCTGCGGACCGGCCCGGACGCCGTGAGTACTGGGTGGGCATCTCCACTGTCCTGACCATCCTGGGGAATCGGATCGCTCCCGGGTTGCTCGACCGGTACCTGGCCCGGACCGGGTACCAGTCGCAGCAGACCCAGCAGCCGACCGATCCGCACCGGCCCGCGAACCTGTGGCACCCGATGGACGGCCCGAACGGCCACGACTTCGGCGCGCGGGGCAGTTTCACCGGGCGCTCACACCGCCACAGCCCCCAAGCCTGGATGTCCCGCCACCCCCTGGTCACCGCAGCCGGCCTGACCGTGGCGGCCGGCGCACTCGGCACCCTGGTCGCCACCCGTGACCGCCATGCGGCCGAAGCCAATTCCTGACGTTGTCCTCGGTGACCCTATTCAGCACTCCGGCGGCATTTGAGGATGCCGAGTCTTTCGGGCGCAGTCGAACTTTCAGCCCCGACAGTCGTCTGCTGGTCGCCCAAAGCGGCGAGAGGCGTTCCCGTTGGTTCGACAATGCCAGCCAACTACAGCTCTGGGATGTTACCGACCCGGCCCGCGTCGCGGAGGTGGCCGCTCCGACAGTGCCGGTCAACCTCGCGTCAGTGGGCTTCGATCCCGACAGCAGCACCCTGTACGTCGCCGGCGACCGCCAGCTTCTCCTCCTAGACCCAAACATGGACAGTCTGACCCGGCGGCTCTGCGAGGCGGTCGGGGACGCTCTCTCCCTGGAACAATGGCGGCAGTACTTCCCCGGAACGCGATATGACCCGCCCTGCCAGCGGTGACCGGGAGTGCGGATGCGAAGTGACACTCACCGGTCGGACACCTCGATGTCTATCAGGGAATCTCGGTGAATTCTCTGGTTTCGTCATGGTCTGTCTCCCTCCCGGTCGGCGGTCGGTGAGACAGACCGTAGGAGCGTGAACCGCCGCTTCTGTCGCTGCAGGCCCTCACAACACCTCGCACCTCCTCACGCGGTCCCACATCGCAGCGCTGACTCGGCAGCCATCGATCAGAGCAGCGTCCCTGCTGGCCGCCGCGGACGCGGCCGGGATGATCGCCCAGCCGCGTGCTGGACAGCGCGGCCCCATAGCCCTTTCCGATCGCCCACCAACTACCGACTGCGCGCGGTGCCGGCAGGGCGTACGCGGCGGAGGCGATCGGCTGAGGCGGTCAGTGGACCGTGATCCGCTGACGGGCTTCGAGTCGTCCCCGCACGCCGGGGGTGCGGTCGCCGAACACCGTTCACGTCGCGGGAACGTGATCCAGGTTCAGTTGGTGCCAGCGCTCGGCGGTGATCAGGTGCAGGACCGGACCTCGGCCGACAACCGTTACGTGAGGCGGAAGCGGGGTCCCGTCCGGTAGGACGAGCCGGTGTGTGCCGACGACGCGCATCGTTTCGCCGTCGAGTTCACCCACGACGAACCGGTCGTGCTGCTGCCCGTACCCGCCGAGGAGCCCGATCCGGGTGCCGGCAACCGCCAAGGCCTTGGCCCCGTCGGTCTGATTGCGCCACCCGGTGACGTCGTCGCCGTGGATCCGCACGATCGGGAAGCCGCTGTAGTAGCAGGTCCAGGTCGCGTCGTCGCTGACGTTGAGGGCGTAGCAGTCGTCGATCGCGCCCGCGTCATTGTCGACGTGGGACGGGAACCGCCACGTCGGCTCCAACTCCGGCGAGAAGCGGACCAGGCCCATGTTGCCGAGCGGTGGCGGGGCGTCGCCGCTACCCCAGCCGTAGTTGCCGTACACACCCTCGTCGAAGTACCCGACCCACACGTCACCGGATGTGGTGGTGAGGACGTGCTCGATACCGTCACCGAGGGTCGCCTGGGCCTCGATACGTCCGTTGCTGTCGTAGATCACGCCGTTGCGGTCCGGGCCATTCGGGCGCCACCGGCATCGGGCTCCGACCACCAGCATCCGACCGCCCGGCAGGGGCTGCGCCGTCGGGTGGGCCAGCGTCAGCCCAGGCAGTGACATGACATCAACGGCGTCCCCGGTCTGCCGGCTGACCCGGACCGGTACGGGACGGTCGGTGGCCGGATCCGGAAACGTCGCCCAGCCGGGCTGGGTGGTGACCGATCGCAGCGCTGCCTCGTCGGCCGCGTTCGACCACAGCGCGACGAGTTCGCCGGCGGGCCCGATCGACGCCGACACCAGCACGTCGCCTTCCGCGGGCCGCACGAGCGGCACACCCTCGTCAAGCTGCCACCTCGGCGAGGTCTGGGTAGTTTGCTCCCTGCTACGCCGGCGACCGTTCCCCCATTTCATCCGAGTACCCCATCACCCGTCGCGTCCGACCGCCAGCCGATTCCACCAGGGCGACCGACGCCAGCGGAACAAGCGCAGACCCCCAAGCGGGAGCCCTCAGGCGCGCAGTCCTTTCCCGGTAGCCACGATGGCCTTCTCGAACCATGTTGCGGTGTTGGTTGCCGAGCGGCTCCAGACCGCGACGCACTGGATCACCCGATCGTGGTGCAGGCATCCGTAGCGGTGGGGGAATGGCGTGCCGTCGGGGAGTGTCATGGTGGCGGTCACTGCCCGGCCGGGCGCGTCGAGCCCGGCCGGTAGGTCGGTGGCGGTATGCCCGTCGGTGACCTGGCCCTCCTCCACGTCCTGGTCGCACGCCTCCAGCAGGTCGAAGAGCCGCCGTACGGATTCGCTGGCCATCGCTTCGCTCGCATAGACCACGGTCTGTTGGTAGACCTCGACGAACTCTCCCGGTTCGGTGTCGGCCGGGGTGCCGAAGACGCGCGCCACCGCGACCAGTCGCCGATCCAGCATCGGCATCGGTTGGCCGCACACCACCCCGTCGGAATCCAGTCTCTCGTCCACGTGGGCAGGCTTCTCGGCCAACCCGACCAGGCTTCCAGTGGCGGCGAGGCGGTCTCGCAGTTCCCGCGCGGCACCGCCGTCACTGGGCGAGGGAGCAACCAGGGCCGTGGCCGATGTCGTGGGTGCCGACGCGTCTGCCGCCGTAGTCGAGTCGCAGGCGCCGACCGAGGTGAGTACGGCCAGGGGAGCCGTTGGGGCAGCGAGACGTCGATGCATGGCGGCGAGCATACGTGCCGCACGTCAGTCGATTCGCCGGGACGCTGAGCGGGCCCAGCCGGCGTGCCGCGTGCGGGTGTCCCCGGGGTGAAGCCTGCCCGGGACACCCCGATGGGCCGGGCCGCACGGCCCGGCCCATCGGGTTCGCGCGTCAGGTCGACGCGGTCACCGTCCGGTCAGCTCAGCTTCTGCGCGAGAGCGACGGTGGCGCCGCCGTGCTCGTACGAGACGAGCAGCGAGGTGCCGGCCGGAAGCGAGCCGCTCAGCGGCAGGACGAGGGTGCCGTCCTTACGCAGGCTGGCCTTGGCCTCCGCCACGACCTGGGTGCCGTCCCAGACGAAGACCCGGGCGGTGCCCGCCTTCTTCACCTGGAGCTGCACCGACACCTTGCTGGCGGTACGGGTGACCTTCTTGATCTTCACGGTGTTGTCCGCCAGCTTGGCGTAACCGCCCGGTGCCACCCCGTCCGAGACGGACTGCAGGAGGGTCTGGGGCGAGTCGACGCTCTGCGCCGCGGTGTCGGGCATGATCGGCGCCTTCGGCGCCGACGGCTTCGCCGCCAGGCCCGGCAGGGTCGCGTTGCCCCAGCGCCACGGGTCGGCCCGCACGCCGCTCCAGGTCGACCAGCCGACCCGGGTCTGCGCGGTCAGGTCCTGCGTGTCCGAGTCGTTGACGAGGATGTTCAGCCCCATCCGGCTCGGGTCGATGTTGTCCGGCAGCACGCTGAACGGGATCTTGACCTCGATCCGGTAACCGGTGTACGGCTCGCTGGTCACGACGGAGGCGATCTGGACACCCGGTGCGGTCTCCGGGCCGCCCTGGTGGTTGTCCCGCTCCCGGGCGAAGCACGGCGGGTTGCCGTTGGCCGGGTCCTTCGTGGCCGGGAAGAGTGCCATGTTGAACACCGTGGAGGTGTTCGCCGAGTTGCCGCGCGGGTCGATGCCGAACTCGATGTTGTCGTTGCGTCGAGGACGCTTGCAGTCCTCCGGCGGCAGGACGGTGCCGAGCACGTCGTCGGTGATGTTGAAGACGGCGTACAGGGCGTCATCGGTGTGGGTGAGCTGGGCGGTGCCGGAGATGTCCGACGCCGGGGCGGCGGTGCCCTCCCAGCGGGTCGAGATGTCGATGACCTCGCCGGTGTACTCGTGCTCGTCGGCGTGGCCGTCGACGGTCGGCGCGGTGGTGGCCTTCGGGATCGTGGTGACCGGGACCAGGTTGAACGCACCCGGCTCGGTCGCGTTGCCACCGGCGTAGCTGGTCTCGATCTGCACCCGGTAGGCGCCGTTGTCCGGCGCCCGGTTGGCCGTCGGCAGCGACGTGTCGGTGTTGGTGACCGTGAAGGTCACCGAGGTGCTGGCGCCCGGCTGGAGCCCGGTGTACGGCAGCTGCTGCTCGGCCACCGAGAAGCCCGCGGGGACGTTCAACTTGACCGCTCCGGACTGGACCTGGGTGCCGTGGTTGGTCAGGTTGACCTGGACGCTACGGGTGCCGCCGCTGGGGACGTTCAGCAGGGACTCGATGAGCGCGTCGAGCTGCTGGGTCTTGTTCCGCACGGTCCACTGGCGGAAGTCGGCGATCTCCTCGAGCGGCTCCAGGGTGCCGCGCACCGGAGCGGTGCCCTGCACCCGGGCGCTGCTGGTGCCGCTGCCGTCCTTCTTGCTGGTCAGCGTGGCGTTGATCCGGAAGCGGGCACCCACCTGTACCTGCGCGGGCGGGGTGACCGTGAAGGTCTTCACGACCTCCTTGCCCGGGCTCAGCGTGCCGACGTTGCCGTTGCCGCTGACCGTCCAGCCGGCCGGGACGTCCAGGGTGACCTTGGCGCCCTGGATGGCCTTTTCGGCATAGAGGACCGTGTCCACCTTGATGGGCTGGCCGGCGAGGGCCTCCCAGTTGTGCGGACGCACGTGGATCTCGGTGCCGAGCGGCAGGCCGCCCGGGGCGCGCACGGTGGCACCCTGGAGCGCACCGGTGCCGGCACCCTCGTTCGGGGCCGGGTACGGGGTGCGGGTGTCGATGAGCGTCAGCCGGTTGCAACCGATGTTGGTCGGGTTGGTCGTCGGGAAGGAGCTGTTGCCCCAGCCCTGCGACACGTACTCCCGGCGGGCCCAGGTCTGGACCGTGTTCCACCGGGTGCCGTCGTAGCGCGCCGACTCGTAGCCCTGCCAGGTGCCGAAGACGACCTCGCTGGCCTCGTTCGGCGTGAACGTGGTCTCGCAGGCGGGGCCGTTGGTGCCGGTGGTGCCGCTGCCACCGGTCTGGAAGATGCGGGAGACCCGCCAGGGCTTGAGCCCTTCCTTCTTGATCTGCTCCGGGAACGCCTTCGGGTCGGCCGCCGCGTAGAAGGCCTCCACGGCCAGCATGGCCGCCTTCTGGTGGTTGCCGTGGTTGCCCTGGGTCGCCGAGGGGTTCATCGTGAGGATGACCTCGGGCTTGGTGGTACGCAGGACCCGCACGATCCGCGACAGCGTCTCCTGGTAGCCCCAGACCTCCTCGGTCAGGGGGGCGCTGGCGGTGTACCAGAAGTCGAGCGCGTCCAGGTTGTAGATGTTGTCGATGCCGGCCCAGCCGACGGCCTTGCGCTCCTCGTCCTCCCGGATGAGCCCGAGTTCGGGCCCCTCCTCGAGACCGGTGGCGTTGCCGCCGCCCTCGCCGCGGGTGGTGGTGATGACGCCGGCCTTCATGCCGTGATACTCGTTCCAGTATCCGAGCATGCCGAGCTGGCCGGCCTCGTCGTCCGGGTGGGCGCCGATGAACATGATGTCCAGGTCGATCGGCTTGTCGGACTTCTTGGCCTGTTGCTTCGGTGCTTTGTGCTCAGGGTTGGCCTGGGCCGGAGTGGCCAGGCCCAACGACAGCAGACCGCACATGGCGATCGCCGCTGTGGTGCGCCATCTCATGGGCATACCTCTTCGTCTCGAAGCGAGAGTGCTGCGGCTGGGGACGGTTACGGGCCCGGCACGGGCCGACTGACACGTGACTCGTGCCGGGCCGTACTGCAGACAGCTGTCCACTGAGGACCATCAGGTCCCCACGGTCGTGGTGCTCGACAACGGGATGGTGACGTACGCGCACCGTCACGGCGTGAGCGGTGCGTACGGTGGCGACGGGTCGGGCCACCGGAAGGCCTTCGGGCCGTAACCTAGGGATCTTGCTGAGGCGTCGTCAATAGTCCTGGACGACTTTCTTCCTTATTCGAAGAAACGATCTGCCCTGCTCAGGTGGTCCGCTGCTGCGCCGGTCGCGATCTGTGGGCAACCTTTGTCCGGCTTTGGGTACCCAATGTGGACGCGAGGGCCCGACTTTGCGCGTCATGTCGGGGTAGCCCGGCACGCCCCGCTTGCGGATTCCGAACTTTCCGCTGGTCGAGCGGTTGAGATCATCTCGTTACTTGACGGCGGATTTTTTTCGCACTAGGAAGAAAGTGTGTCTGACAAAGCCCCGACCAGCCCGGTCAGCCGTGAGCGGTCCCGTGAGATCAAGCGTCTCTCGGTGATCATGGCCGCCCGGCAGGCCCGGCGGTTGTCCCGGGTCGACCTGGCCGAGATGACCGGCCTTTCGGCGGCCACCGTGACCGCGCTCGTGCGGGAACTCGTCGCCGAGGGCTACCTCATCGAGCGCGGCCCGGGCGCGCCCACCACCGGCCGTCCTCGGGAGATGCTCGAGTTCAACCCCCGCGCCGAGCTGGTCGCGGCGGTGTCGCTCGAGCCGCCCCGGATCAGCTGCGAGATCGCCGACAGCGAGGGCGCGGTCATCGCGCACCGCGTCGCGCGGCTCGGCGACGACGTGGTGGAGACCGTCTGCGAGTTCGTCCTCGACCTGGTCGGCGACAACCTGCCGTCGCTTCGCGGCGTCGCGATCGCGGTGCCGGGGGTCTCCAGCAACGGCGCGGTACGCCTCGCGCCGTCCGTGGGGCTGGTCGAGGCGAGGCCGATCGGCGAGTCGGTCCAGCGGCGGCTCGGCGTACCCGTGGTCGTCGACAACGACGTCAACCTCATGGCCGCCGGCGAGTGCGTCGCCGGCGCCGGCGCGGACGTGGCCAACCTGTTGCTGATCCACGTCGCCGACGGCATCGGCGCCGGGCTCGTGCTCGACGGCAAGGTCCGCCGGGGCGCCAGCGGAGCGGCGGGCGAGGTGGGCTTCCTTCCCCTGGGCGCCGCACCCGAGCGCCGCTACAGCGGCGTCGGCGAGTTCGAGGCCCGGTGGTCGGTCAACGCCATCGCGGAGCGGGCGGTCGCGCTCAACCCGGGGCGCCGACCCGAGTCGCCGGTACGGGAGCTGATCCAGCTCGCCGCGACGTCGGCCCCGGCCCGCGAATACCTCGACGAGGTCCTCAGCGCCTGGGCCCGGCTCATCCTCTCCTGCGCCTGCGTGGTCGATCCGGGGCTGGTGCTGCTCAGCGGCGCCGCCGCGGAACTCGACGATCCGGCGATCGAGCAACTCCAGGCTCTCGTCTCCGCCCGGACCCCGGCCCCCACCGAGGTGCGCAGGGCCACCCTCGGCGACCAGGCCGTGCTGCACGGAGCGATCAGCTACGCGCTGTCGGCCGCAGTGCCCCGACCCTCGCTTCCCTGACCCTCACCTGACCCCCGGCCCCCGACAACCCCCGACACCGACACCCCACCACAGCCCATCACCACCGCCGCCGTCGCGGCGGCCGCGTCCGTACCCCGGACGAGCGGCCGCGGCGCGGTGCGACGCGCCCCGGTCCGTGCGCGACCTGCGGATCTCCGACCCGTCCGGGAACCGGCCGACCATCGGCGCCCCGGGTCGGGGACCGCACACCGTCTCTTCCCGCTTTCGATAGTTCCCCCTTCGAGTGGAGGTACCTGATGAAACGTCGTTTGGTCCTGGCCGTCGCGTTCAGCACGCTGCTGGCCGTCACCGCCTGCGGCGGCAGCGACGACGACAAGGACGCCGGCTCCTCCGGCTCCGCGCCCGTGGAGAAGGTCGTCATCTACAGCGCCCGTGACAAGTCGGTCACCGACTACGTCGTCGAGCAGTTCACGGCCAAGAACCCCGAGTACAAGGGCAAGGTCGAGGTGCTCAACATGGGCGCCCAGGAGGTGCTGGAGCGGGTCCGCGCCGAGAAGGCCAACCCGCAGGCGTCGGTCTGGTGGGGCGGCACCCAGCAGGGTCTCGCCGCCGGTGCCTCGGAGGGCCTGCTGGAGGCCTGGCAGCCGTCGTTCGCCTCGAAGATCGACGCGCGGTACAAGGACGCCGAGGGCCGCTGGTTCGGCGAGATCCTGCTGCCCGAGGTCATCATGTACAACAACAAGGCGCTGACCCCGGAGACGGCGCCGAAGGACTGGGACGACCTGATCGACCCGAAGTGGAAAGACAAGATCATCATCCGGGACGTGGCCGCCTCCGGCACCATGCGCTCGATCTACGCCTCGATGATCCAGCGCTTCTCGGCCGACGGATCCAACCCGCAGCCCGGCTACGACTGGCTGCGCAAGCTCGACGCCAACACCGTCGAGTACGCGGCCAACCCCAGCGACCTCTACCTGAAGATGTCGCGTGAGCAGGGCGTGGTCAGCGCCTGGAACCTCCAGGACATCCTGCTGCAGGCCAACGAGAAGATGCCGTTCAGCTACGTCATGCCGGCCTCGGGCGCCCCGGTGCTCGTCGACGGTGTGGCCGCCGTCAAGGGCGGCAACAGCGAGGGCGCGAAGAAGTTCCTCGAGTTCCTCTTCGACGACTCCCTGCGGGCCAGCCTGGCCAAGGACTACTTCCAGATCCCCGCGGTCGAGATCGCCGAGAAGCCCGAGTGGCTGACCAAGCTCGACCTCAAGCCGATGGACGTCGACTGGGACGTGATCGGCAAGAACGAGACCGCCTGGATCACCCACTGGAATGCCCAGATCAAGGGCAAGGGCTAAGACGCTCGGAACCGGGCCGTGCCACGGCACGGCCCGGCTTCGTCCTGGAAGGACCCACGAAATGATCGATGTCCGACTGACGGCGGTCAGTAAGCGCTTCGCCAAGTCGAGCGACTCCGCGGCGGTCGATGACGTCACCATCACCATCGGAGCCGGCGAGTTCTTCACGCTGCTCGGGCCGAGCGGTTGTGGCAAGACGACGACGCTGCGGATGGTGGCCGGCTTCTACTTCCCGACCTCCGGGCACATCCACTTCGGCGATGACGACGTCACCCGCTGGACGCCGAACAAGCGGGACACCGGCATGGTGTTCCAGAACTACGCGCTGTTCCCGCACATGACGGTGGCGCAGAACGTCGCGTACGGGCTCAAGGTCCGCCGGGTCTCCCGCGCCGAGCAGGCCCGCCGGGTCGAGGAGGCACTCGCCCAGGTGCACCTCGCCGGGTACGGCGACCGGCGCATCGACGCGCTCTCGGGCGGCCAGCAGCAGCGGGTCGCGCTGGCCCGGGCCCTGGTCATCCGCCCCCGCACCATGCTGCTCGACGAGCCGCTGTCCAACCTCGACGCGAAGCTGCGCGAGGAGACCCGCGCCGAGATCCGGCGCATCCAGCGGGAGAGCGGCACCACCTCGATCTACGTCACGCACGACCAGGCCGAGGCGATGGCGATGTCCGACCGGATCGCCGTCATGCAGTCCGGCCGGGTCCAGCAGGTCGGCTCTCCCCACGAGATCTACTACCAGCCCGCGAACGCGTTCGTGGCCCGGTTCATCGGGCGCAGCAACGTGCTGAGCCTGCCGGTGGTCAGCGCGGGGGAGAAGCGCGTCGGCGTACGCCTGCCCGGCGGCGCCACGATCGACGTCGGCGCCCCCACCGGACACGGGCTCGCCGAGGGCGACACCGCGCTGGTCTCCGCGCGCCCCGAGCACATCGCGCTCAGCGGCGCCGACGACGACACGGCGGCCATGCGCGGCCGGATCAGCCACGTCGAGTTCACCGGCATGGCCACCCACATCAGCGTCGACGTCGACGGCGACGACGTGATGGCCGCCCTGGTCGACGCGCCGGCCGGCATCCGGCTCGGCGACGTCGTGGGCCTGCGGCTCGTACCGGAGCGCCTCTGGGTGGTCAAGCCGTGACCGCTGCGACCCGACCCGCCCCCGGCTGGGCGGCGGCCCTCGGCCGGCGCATGGCCGGCGGGGCCAACTCACGATGGTTCCCCTACCTGCTGGTGTTGCCACTGATCCTGGTGCTCTGGGGCTTCGTCGTCCAACCGATGTTCGCCACCTTCCGCGAGAGCGTCAGCGCCAACGGCACCGACAACTACCTCCAGTTCCTCTCCTCCTCCGGGGTGGCCCGCGAGTCGCTGTTCACCTCGCTGTTCATCTCGGCCGCCAGCGTGCTGCTCTGCGGGGTCGTCGGCGTGGCGATGGCGTTCCTGCTCAAGCGGTTCCACTTCCGCGGCCGGCGGCTCATCGAGGCGTTCATCCTGGTGCCGGCGGCCCTGCCGCCGCTGATCGGGGCCGTCTCCTTCCAACTGCTCTACAGCAACATCGGCATCGTGCCGCGCGGCCTCCAGGCGCTGCTCGGCACCGACAAGCCGGTGCTGGCCTTCGACGGCATCGCCGGTGTGCTCGTGGTGCACACGTTCACCATGTACCCGTTCTTCTTCCTGGCCGCCTCCGCGGCGCTGGCCGGGATGGACCCCTCGGTCGAGGAGGCGGCGTACAACCTCGGCGCCGGTCGGGTACGCGTCTGGCGGACGATCCTGCTGCCGATGCTCACCCCCGCGCTGATCTCGGCGTCGCTGCTGGTCTTCATGACGTCGCTGGCGTCCTACACCGCGCCACTGCTGTTCAACGTCAGCCAGACCATGACGATGCAGATCTACATCAACCGCACCAACGGCGACCTGCCGATGGCCTCGGCGTACGCCTCCGTGCTCGGCATCGTCTCGATCATCTTCCTGCTGGCGATGCGCTGGTACGAGGGGCGGCGCAACTACCAGTCGCAGTCCAAGGGGATCTCCGCGGTCCGGCGGGAGATCACCAACCCGGTCGGCCGCTGGCTCGCCCCGCTCGCCTCGGTGCTGGCCACGCTGGTCCTGCTCGCCCCGGTCGGCGCGATCGCGCTCGTCGCCTTCTCCGAGGACCGGTCCTGGACCACCGAGGTGCTGCCGCCGACGTACACGTTCGAGAACTTCGTCACCATCTTCACCGACCCCAAGGCGTTCCAGCCGATCCTCAACTCGGTGCAGATGAGCCTCCTCGCGGTCGTGGGCTGCGTGGTGATCGGCGTCCTGATCGCGTACGCGGTGCGGCGGCTGAAGTTCGTCGGGCGCGGTCTGCTCGACGTGGCCGTCATGATCGCCTGGGCGCTGCCCGGAACGGTCGTGGCGATCAACCTGATCTCGGCGTTCAGCACCGGCAACGCGTTCAGCTTCGGACAGGTGCTGGTCGGCACGTTCTGGATCCTGCCGCTCGCCTACTTCGTGCGCTTCCTGCCGATCGTGTTCCGGTCCAGCTCCGCGACCCTGGCGCTGATCGACCCGTCGCTGGAGGACGCCGCCCGCAACCTCGGCGCCTCCTGGCTGCGTGCCTTCTACACCATCACCGTACGGCTGATGCTGCCCGGCGTGCTCGCCGGCGCGCTGCTGGCGTTCGTGCACGGCGTCGGCGAGTTCGTCGCCTCGGTGCTCATCTACACCTCCTCGACGGTGCCGATCTCGGTCGCCATCAACAACCGCATGTACTCCTTCGAGCTGGGCACCGCGGCGGCCTACGGCATGCTCCAGGTGCTGCTCATCTTCGTGGTGATGTGGTTCTCCGGCCGGCTGGAGAGCAGCCGGACCGCGACCCGGAGGGCCGAGCAGTGGACGAACTGATCGAGCGGTGGCGGACCGGGGGAGGACTGCTCCCGGTCACCCGGGTACCCGGCCACGCGTTCGCCGCCGTGACCGAGGCGGCCGACCTCGCGGTGCTGCCGGTCGGCGCGGTCGAGTGGCACGGTCCGCACCTGCCGATCGGCGCCGACCTGATCCTGGCCGAGGGATTCGCCGGGGAACTGGCCACCGGCTCCGCCCGGGCCGTGCTCTTCCCCGCCGCGCCGTACGCCGCCTGCCCGGGCCAGACCCGGCCCTGGCCGGGCACGGTGGCGCTGCGGCCGGAGATCGCCGTCGGCTACCTCGGTGACGTGCTCGGCGGCATCGTCGAGGCGGGCTTCACCCGGCTGCTCGTGGTCAACGGCCACGACGCCAACATGTCCACCGTCCGCGCCGCGATGGAGTGGGTGTCCGGCCGGCACCGGGCCAGCATGATGCTGGTGAACTGGTTCCAGCTCCTCGGCCCGGACGAGACGGCCGAGATGTTCGGGGACCTGCCGGCCCGGGGGCACGGCGGCGCGTACGAGAGCTCCGCCGTGCTCGCCTTCGACCCCGGCGCGGTACGCCTGGCGGCGGCGCCGGACCTGCCCCCGAAGCCGAAACTGCCCACCCCGTACCCGTACGTGCTCGTGGAGTCACGGCCCGACCCCTGGCAGGGTTGGTCGGGCCACGTCTCGCTGGCCGGCGAGGAGGCGGGCGGCCGGATCCGCCGGACCGCGGGCGCACGCCTGCGCGAGGTGGTCGACGCGTGGCTCGCCGCCCCGCTGCCCGGACCGCCCGGAGCCGACCGGCCGGAACAGACGACCGGATGACCACGCGCGGCACGCCGCAGGACAACGCACCGCCTCGGGAGGCCACCATGACCCCGTCACTGACCGTCTACCAGCAGCACCACCTCCGCGTCGTGTTCGAGCACCACGTCGCCCACCTCTACCCGGCGATGGTCACGGCCAGCCAGGCCCACGTCGTCATGCTCGCCGAGCAGGGACTGATCTCCGCCGAGTCCGCCGCGACGATGCTGCGCGGCCTGGTCGTCCTCGCCGGGGAACAGCCCGCCGAGCTGGAGTACGACGGCAGCGTCGAGGACGTCTACTACACGCTGGAGAAGCGTCTCGCCGCCGCCAGCGGGATCGAGGTGTCGCAGCTCAGCGTGCAACTGGCGCGCAGCCGCAACGACCTCGACGCCGGCGTCTTCCGGATGGTGCTGCGCGACCAGCTGCTCCAGGTGCTGGACGCGCTGCTGGCCACCGGCCGCACCGTGCTGGACCGCGCGGACCGGCACGCCGACGTCGTGATCACCGGCTACACGCACCGCCGCCCCGCCCAGCCGACGAGCATCGGGCACGTCTTCGCCGGCTACGCCGAGGCGCTTGCCGGCGAGGCGGCCGCCTACGCCGACCTGCTGGACGAGATGAACCGCTCGCCGCTGGGCTCCTGCGCCTTCGCCGGCACCGACCTGGACATCTCTCCCCGCCGTCTCGCCGACCTGCTCGGCTTCGACCAGCTCATCGTCAACTCGTACGAGGCGGTGGCCGGCGCCGACCACCTGGTCCGGGTCGCCACCCTCAACGCGCAGGCGCTCGCCACCGGCGCCCGGCTGGCCCGCACCCTGATGGACTGGCTCAGCTGGGGCTGGGTGGTCACGCCCGCCGAGTTCACCCAGGGCAGCAGCATCATGCCGCAGAAGCGCAACCCGGTGGTGCTGGAGCACCTCGTCTCGATGGCGGGCGCCGCGGCGGCCGACGCCGCGAGCGTGCTCAACAACGTCGGCGCCGCCTGGTGGGAGGACTCCAACAACGCCACCACCGACGTGCAGGCCCGGCTCTGGGACGGCGACGACCGGGCGTACCGGTTCTTCTCCCTGCTCGGCGGGCTGATCACGGAGCTGGACCCGCTGCGCCCGCCGACCGCCGAGGAGATCGTCGCCTCGGGTGCCACCACCACGGCCGCCGCCGACGCGCTGGCCCGCCACGGCGTGCCGTTCCGGGGCGCCCACTCGCTGCTCGGCCGGCTGGTACGCGGCGGCGCGCCCGCGACCTGGACCGCGGAACTGGTCCGGTCGACCGCGGCTGACCTCGGCCTGGGCGACCAGCTCGACGACGCCGCGGTACGGGATCTGCTGGCCGCCGCGGTCCGCCCCGAACTCGTGCTGCGCCGGGCCCAGGCCGACGGCCCCGGCGAAGCCGCCGTCCGCGATCAGGTCGGACGACTGTCTACAATGCTGGATGCGGTGCAGGCGCGGGCGCAGGCGTTGCGCGACCGGCTGACCCGTGCCGACGCGGCTCTCGCCGAGGCGGTCGCGGCGAGGGTAGGCCCGTGACGGGGCGACAGACGCAGCAGGCCGTGGTCGCGGACGTCGTGTCGCGGCGACCACGAGACCTGGACCGACGGCCCGAAGGGCGATTTGACATCACCATGGAACGACCGGCAAATCCACGGCTGCTCGGCATCGACTTCGGCGGCACCAAGATGGCGATCGGCGTGGGCGACACCGACGGCCGGCTGCTCGTCTCCGAGCGCCTGCCCACGAACGCCGAGCAGGGTGCGCAACAGGCCCTCACCCGGGCCCTCGACCGGGCGCGCGAACTCGCCGACCAGACCGGCGGCACGATCGTCGCGGCCGGCATCGCCTCTCCCGGCGTGGTCCACGACCACGGCATCGAACTGGCGCCCAACGTCCCCGGCTGGGAGCAACTGCGGCTGGCCGAGGCGGTCCGCGCCCACCTGAACCTGGCACACGTGCGGGTGGCCAACGACCTGAAGGCCGCCGCCTACGCCGAGCTGCGGCTCGGGGCGCTGCGCGACGTCGACCCGGGACTGGTGGTCGGGCTCGGGACCGGGGTGGCCGCCGCGGTCACGATCAACGGCGAGGTGCTGCCCGGCCGCCACGGCGCGGCCGGGGAGATCGCCTACGGCCTGACCGACCACAGCTGGCCGCCCCGCCTGGAGCCGATGCTGGAGGCGACGTTCTCCGGCCGGGCCCTGGACGAGCTGGCGCAGCGGCTGGGAGTGACCGGCCGGGCCGCCGGCCTCTGCACCGTCGCGGAGCAGCCCGGCCGGGTACGCGAGCAGCTTCGCCAGCGCGTCGACGAACTGGCCCGTCAGCTCGTCACGTGCTGCCTCCTGCTCGACCCGCAGCGGATCGTGCTGGTCGGCAGCGTCGCGGGCAACGACCTGGTGCGGGAGATGCTGATCGAGCGGCTCACCCACACGCTGCCGTACCGACCGGACATCGTCCTGTCCGACTTCCCGCAGGACGCCGCGCTGCTCGGCTCGCTCGCCATGGCGACCGAGGCCCAGCCCGCGGTGGTCTGAGCGGCACGCGGGGCGCGGCGAACCGGCGCCGGGCGGGCGTGCAGGGGCACCCCGCCCGGCTGCCTGGCGTCGACCCCGCACAACTTCCCGCCGCCCGTGGCAGCCGGTCATGTCGAACCACAAGCAGGAGCCCGTGGCCCGGGCGAACGGCGGGACGCAGTCAACCCGGCAACTGACACACGCGAACACGTCCGCCGGACGCGGGTCGCCGGGTGAGTTCCCCGCGCCCCACGCCCGGCGGTGGGCAGAGCTGGTCTACCGCGCTGTTGGGCGCGGTCCGTCACACGTCACGGTCAGTGGCCCATGACGAGATCCATCACCTCACTGCGCAGCTTGCCGAAGAGCGGTTCCTGCTTGGTGAGGATCTGGTCGCGGTCCCGGGGGAGCGGCACGTCCACGGTCGCCTTCACGGTCGACGGGCCCTTGCTGAGCACCACCACCCGGTCCGAGAGATAGACCGCCTCATCGATGTCATGCGTGATGAAGAGGATGGACTTCTGCCATTCCCGCCATACCCGCAGCGTGAGGTCTTCCAGGCTGATCCGCGTCTGCGCGTCGACCGAGGCGAACGGCTCGTCCATCAGCAGGATCTTGGGCTTGTTGATCAGCGCCCGGGCGATGGCAACACGCTGCTGCATGCCGCCCGACAGCTGCCACGGATACTTCCCGATCACGGAACGCGGCAGCCCGACGGCCTCCAGCAGACTGTCCACCGCGCTGCTCACGCTGCTGCGGCTCGCCCCGGTACGGCGCAGCGGCAGGCCGATGTTCCGCTCGACGGTGAGCCACGGGAACAGCGACCGGCTGTAGTCCTGGAACACGATCGCCATGTCCTCGGACGGGCCGTCGCCGATGGGCTCGCCGAACGTCCGGACCTGACCGGCGGTGGGCCGCAGCAGCCCGGAGATGCAGTTGAGCAGCGTCGTCTTCCCGCTACCGGACGGCCCCACGATGGAGACGAATTCACCGGCGTACACCTGCAGGTCCACCTGCTCGATGGCCAGATGGTCGACCCCGTTGGTGGTGTACGTCTTGGACAGCCCCTCCACGACCAGCGCGGCCGCAGTGGTATCCGCGTTGCTCATGCCTATCTCCCTACCGTTGGCCGCCCGCGGAGCGCCCACCGCTCATACAGGCCGAAGAGTGCGTTGAACAGGATGCCGATCGTGCACGCCATCACCACGCCGGCGAACATCTTGGGGGTGTCGAACTTGTACTGCTGAAGCAGAATCTGGTAGCCGACCCCGGACGTGGAGGCGTACAACTCGGAACTGACCATCAGCACCACCGCGACACCCAGACTGACCCGCGCCCCCGCCAGGATGCGCGGCAGCGCCGCGGGAAACACGACGAACCGGTAGCGGTCGACCCGGCGCAGCCCGATCGCCCGCGCGCTGTTCAGGGCCAACCGGTCGACGTTGGCCACCCCGTCCATCGTGTTGAAGATGACCGGCCAGATCGAGCCGAACGCGATCACGAAGATGGGCATCCGGTCGTTGATCCCGAGCAGCACGATCGCGATCGGGATGAGCACCACCGCCGGTGTGGCGACGCCGAGCCGGACCACCGGCGCGCACAGCCACTCCAGGCGTTGACTACGGCCCAGCGCCATCCCGACGAGGATGCCCACCGACAACGCGAGGGCGTAGCCGAGGACCAGCCGGAACATGCTCGCACCGACATCCGCGACGAACGCGTCGGAGACGAAGAGCCGGTCTGCCGGGCCGCTCAACCACAGCTCGACGAAGGCGGTCGCCACCCGGCTCGGCGGTGGGGTGAACGAGGAGTCCCGCCAGCGCAGCAGCAACTCGGCCACGAGCACCAGCGCGATCACGAGCCACACGTAGGAGACGACCCTGACGACGATCCTGCGCACTGTCTCACTCCTGCCTGGACGGGCGCCAGCGGATCAGGCGCCGCTCGGTCAGTTGGGCCGCGATGTTGAGCACCATGCCGGTGATGCTGACTGCGAGCACACCGGCGTAGACCGAGTCCACCCGTTGCGCCTCCTGATAGCTGACGAGCACCGTGCCGACGCCGGTGGTGGCGCCGAGCAGTTCCGCGCTCAGGGTCACCACGAACGCGATGCCGGTGGCGATGCGGATGCCGGTCACGACGTACGGCAGCGTGGTCGGCAGCAGCACCCGACGCATCGTCTCCACCCGGCCGAACTTCAGTGCCCGGGCCACCTTCAGCGCGAGCGGTTCGACGCTGCGTACGCCGTAGATGGTGTTGACCAGGATGATCCAGAAGACCGAGAAGGTCACCACCGAGATCTTCATCTGGGGCCCCAGGCCGATGAGGACGATCGCCGCCGGGATCAGCGTCACGACCGGCATCGCCCGGCCGATGTCGATCACGAGTGAGCTCGCTCGGGCCAGCGGCTCGAAGTACCCGATCAGCAGGCCCACCGGGATGCTGATGACGGCCGCGATGCCGAGGCTGACCGCCCAGGTGGCGAGCGTGTCCAGGTACTCGCGGACGAAGTCGGCGTCGTTCAGCAGGCCCCAGAGCGCCTGGGCGACCGCGGCCGGGCTCGGCAGCCCGGACGCGGGCACCACCTCGGCCGCCACCACGGCGGCCCAGCCGGCGATCAGGAGGCCCAGGCCCGCTGCTCCCCAGATCACCGGCTGGCCGCGCCGAAGCCCGCTGCGGATGGCGCTCATCCAGCTCGCTCGTAGATGAGGCCGGACGTATCCACCTTCTGGCTGATCGCACCGAACTCGTGGGCGATGTCGGCCATCTTCTGCAGCGCCGCCGCGTCCACCTCGCTGGACAGTTCCTCGAACTGGCTGGCCCGGATCGCCTCGACCGTCGTCTTACCGAATTCGGCGGCCATCGCCTGCCACTCCGCCTCGTTCGCCGGGTCCAGGATCTGGCTCAGTGACTCGTCCATGGCGGCCCGGAACTTCTCGATCCGGTCCGCGTTCCCGGCGACGAACTTCTCGGATGCGACGTAGTTGGCGTAGTTGATCCGCCCCTGCACGTCCGCGTACGGCTCGCCGAGCCAGACCGCTTGGCCCTTGCGCACGAGGGCCTGGCCGATCGCCCCGCTGGCGTTGATCGCGTCGACCGCGCCGCCCTCCAACGAGGTGGCCATCTGCGCACTCGGGATGTTCACATACTTGATCTTCGTGTCGTCGCAACCGGCCTTGCGTACGGCGGCGCTCGTGTAGACCTGGCCTGGGCCGTTCAGTTCGGTGACCCCGATGGTCTTACCGACCAGGGCGCAGTAGTCCTTCGCCCCGCTCTTGGTGGAGGCGAAGACCCCGCGGCTGCGCTCCGGGTCCGGCGTCGCCGGGTTGAAGTACGCCCCAATCACGATCTTGACCTTCACCCCCTGCGAGGCGGCCACGATGGCACCCCAGCCGCCGGAGAAGGCCAGGTCGACCTGGCCGGAGTCCGCCGCGGCGACAGCCGACGCGGCGGAGGCGAGGGTGACCGGCTCCACGGCGATGCCGTGCTTCTCGAAGATCCCCTTCTTCAGCGCCCAGACCAGGGTGATCTCGTTGGGGAAGCCGATCTGGGTGACCTTCAGCGGCTGCCCCAGGGACTTGTCGGTGGCCGTGGCCGAACCGCCGTCGGAGAAGCAACCAGAGAGTACGAGCATGCTGGCGGTGGCCAGCGCGAGGCCGAGGCGTCCTCGTCTCATCAGTTGACCTCCCGGGCGGCGGGGCGGGGAATGGTCCCGTCCTCGACGAAGTCCTTCTGCAGCCTGTTTCGGTGCGCTACGCACGCTGGAGTCCACGGTGGAAACCATGGGAATGTCCTCCACTGAGTTGACAGGCATCCCGAGCGGGTGGCCGAGCCGGTCCGCGCGGAATCGCCGGCGATGCGGACGTCAGCGTGGTCTACCGGGCCGGCGGGTGTCCGCATTCGGTGGCGGGTCGCCTGATATGGGGGTTGAGAGAAGTGCGACGGCGTCCGATCGGATTGGAACGATCGGGCTTACTGGGTGACGCGGGCCAATTCCGCCAGGACCGTCGTGACCGGCAGTCAAATGGCCCGCGTCTCGGTCACGGACACCAGGGGGACGGCGGCCGTGCCGACAGTTAATCAGCGTGAAATGTTTGATCCGAATCCTCTATGCGAGATGGCATCTTGTCAAGTGATCCATCTGGTGTGGCGTCCCAGGTCGCGGCATGGTTCCCCTGCCCGGGGCAGGCGGCGGCCCTGACCGCGCGCGGAGGCTCGGATGCTGCTGCTGCGGAGGGCGCGCGGCCGCTGGGCTGGCGGATCAGCCGGGCCGCCTCAGGTCACGCGAAGGGCCGGAGCCGGCGCAGTTCGCTGATTACGGCGCCGTCGGCGAGATGGATCGCGGCGAACAGGCCCGTGACGCCGTTACGGACTGGTCGTGGGCGTGCCGCCAGGACATGCCCGGCATCATCGGCGGCACCGGCTGCGAGCGGTCCGACGCGTGAATTGACTTCCCGTCCACACGCAGCACGACGGCCCGTTCGGCCGGTTGTGGTGCTGAATCTGTCGCCCGTGATCGTCGCCCGGCTGCTGCCGCCGGGATCGCGTGTGCTGCCCAGAGCGAACAGAAGGGCAGCCCGCACTCAATTGCGGGCCGGATCACTCCGGCGGGAATCCGGCTTGGCTCTTGGCCTCTGCGTCGCGGGGTCGGACTGTTCGAGGTCTCGTTCCCTCTTGTCCGTGTAGTTGCCGCTGCTGGTCACGAGGTGCGAATCGTGGTGCGGTGCCTGCGGCGGTCGGGTGTTCGGGGGGTCGTCCGGGCCTGGTCGGCCGGGGTCCGGGCGGCTGGGTTCCGGGCGGCTGGGTTCCGGGCGGCGGCGGGGCGGCCGACGGTGCTTGCCCACCTTCGGGTGGGGCGACTGTCCTACGGGGGTGGCCGTGGCCATCGGGCCACGGCCACCCCCGCTCACCGCGGCGGACGGCACGCGGTCCGCCGCGGTGGACAGCGGTCACCGAGCCAGGGCGACCGCGCGGGGGACGATGCCACCGGCGTCGAAGGCCGGGGGCAGACCGAGGTCACGGTCGATGACCAGCCAGAGTCGGATCAGGTCCCGCTTGCGCTCCGGCTCCGGGTAGTCCTGGTAGTCCGTACGGGCGTGCATGATCGTGTAGTTGTTCAGGAACTGGATGTCGCCAGGAGCGAAGTTCATGTTCAGGACGAACTCCTCTGAGTTGTTGAGTTCGTCGAGCAGGTCCATCGCCTCGATCTGGGCCGGCGTGAGCTCGGGAACCCCTTCGCCCCGGGGCGCCGACTCGATGTACGCCCGGCCGTAGTGCGCGAACAGCTTGCCCTGCTCGTTGCGGCCGAAGATCGGGCACTGGAAGAAGCTCTCCGGGCCGTTGCCGGAGCGACGGTCGTGCCACCAGTCCTCGGCCAGGACCTCGGCCAGGTCCGGGCGGCGCCGCACGATCTCGTCGTGGACGGCGACGGAGCTGACGATCGTGCTGACACCGCCGGACATGGCCGGGCGGATGCAGAGCAGCCCCACGATGTCCGAGGAATCGGCGTGGTAGTCCAGCCGGGCGTTGGTCTGGAACCCGCGCACGAGCGGATCGTTGCGGTCCACCCCCTGATCCCGGATGTGGATCAGCAGGTCGTCCTCAGACTTCTGGTGGATCGGGATGCCGACGTAGAGCCCGATGCCCCAGTACATCAGCTCGGCCTGCCGCTCGGTCAGTCGCTCGACCGGCACACCACGCACCAGGACGAACCCACGGCCGTCGACCAGTTCGTCGACGGCGCCCTCCAGTACGGGAGCGAGCGTGGGCAGCACGAAGTTCTCCTTCGTGATCTCCCGCAACCCGATCCCGGGCCGGTCCACCGCCGCCAGCGCCGTCATGAGCTCGGCGACGTGCCCGTCGGTCAGTTCGATCTTCCAGTCCGGGCTGTTGACGATCTCGGGCCCACGCCATGCCGCTGGGCCGCCCACCACCTTGACCACGTCAGATCCTTTCATCGATGGAAAACTAGGTAAGACGTGTGAAGACGTTCTTCTGCTGGAGGTACTTCTCCATCCCGACGCCGCCGAGCCCGCTCTGCTTGTATCCCTGGGAGCCGATCGCCACGCCGCCGGTGCCGAACCACTGGTTCACGAAGACCTGCCCGGCCGCGAGGGAGTCCGTGACCGTGCCGGCTGTGGCAAGGCTGCTGGTGAACACTCCGGCGGTCAGCCCGTACCGCGAGTCGTTGGCCAGCCGGATGGCCTCCGCGGTGTCGTCGAACGGAGTCACGGTCACGACCGGGCCGAAGATCTCGTCCACCGCCGCCGGACAATTCGGGGCCACGTCCGCGAGCACCGTCGGGGGGATGTACCAGCCGTCGCGGCGTACCGGGTCGTCGTACCGCACGCCCCCGGTGAGGACCGTGGCCTGCTCCCGGCCGATCTCGACGTACTCCCAGATCTTGTCCCACTGGTTCGCGCCGTTGACCGGCCCCAACTGGGTGTCCGGGTCGAGCGGGTCACCAACCACGAAGGACTCGGCGTGGGCGACGAACGCGGCGAGGAACTCGTCGTACACCGGCCGCTGCACCAGGATCCGGGAGCCGGACGCGCAGATCTGACCGCTGTTCGAGAAGCCGCCGATCGCACTCCACATGGCCGCGGAAGGCAGGTCCGCGTCGGCGAAGACCAGGTTCGGGTTCTTGCCGCCGAGCTCCAGCACCGTGCGTTTGATCGACGCCGCCGTCAGGCCGAGGATGTGGGCGCCGGTCTGCACCCCGCCCGTCAGCGACACCAGGTCGACGCCGGGGTGCGTCACGAGGGCCTCACCCACGACCCGTCCCGGGCCCGGCAGCACCTGCACCGCGCCGGGCGGGAACCCGACCTGCGTGATCAGTTGCGCGAGGCGCAGGAACGAGGCCGACGAGAGTTCCGCCGGCTTGAGGATGGCGGCGTTGCCACCCGCCAGGATGGCGGCCATCCGCTGCACCCCGGTCCACAGCGGCCCGTTCCACGGCAGGATCTCGAGCACCACGCCGACCGGCTCCCACCGTGACCGGTGGTGCACCACCGGGTCTCCGGTGTCGACGGCGGCCCCGGCCCGGAACGAGGCCCGGCTGGCGAAGTAGTCGAGCGCCTCCAACGACACCGCGATGTCGTTGGAGCGCACCCCGCTGATGGCCTTCCCACCGTCGACGGCCTCGAGGAAGGCGAGTTCGTCGGCGTGCTTCTCGACCAGTTCGGCCAGCCGCCGCAGCAGGTCGCCGCGGTCCCTGCCGGTCAACCGCGACCACGCGCCGCCGTCCACGGCCGCCCGGGCGGCCGTGACCGCCTGCTCGATCTGACCGGCGTCGGGCACGGAGAACCGTCCCACCACCTGCCGGTTGTGCGGTGCCACGAGCTCACCGACGCCACCGGAGCCGGCCACGAGTCCGTCGCCGAGCAGGATGGGGAACGGGTCCGTGCCGAACAGCGACCAGCGCGGATCGGTGCGGCCGTTCGTGCTGTCAGCCATCTTTTCTTCCGTCCCGGGGCGTCACGGCATGCGCTCGTAGGCGGGCAGGGTGAGGAACTCGGCGAAGTCGTCCGCCAGGCTCACCTCGACGAAGAGCGCGCGGGCGGAGGCATAGCCGGCGGCGTCGAACGTCGGCCCCTGGGCGGCGGAGATCTTGGCGATCTCCTCGTCGATCACCTGCTCGACCAGGGCCCGGGTGACCGTACGCCCGTCGGCCAGCGCGGTGTCGTTGTGCACCCACTGCCACACCTGGGAACGGGCGATCTCGGCAGTGGCGGCGTCCTCCATCAGGTTGAAGATCGCGACCGCGCCGAGCCCGCCGATCCAGGCCGCGAGGTACTGCAGTGCGGCGCTCACGTTGTTCCGCAGGCCGGCCTCGGTGACCTGCCCGCCGGCCGACCGCACGTCCAGCAGCGCGGCGGCGTCGACCTTGACGTCGTCGCGGGTCCGGTCGAGCTGGTTCGGTGTGTCCCGCAGGAAGCCGTCGAAGACCTCCCGGCACAGCGGCACGAGGTCGGGGTGGGCCACCCATGACCCGTCGAACCCGATCGTCGCCTCGCGGGTCTTGTCCTCGCGGACCTTCGCGAGCGCCGTGGCGTTGACCTGTTCGTCCCGGCGGCTGGGGATGAAGGCCGCCATCCCGCCGATGGCGTGGGCACCCCGCGCGTGGCAGGTCCGCACCAGCAGCTCCGAATAGGCCTGCATGAACGGCGCCGCCATCGTGACCGAGTTGCGGTCGGGCAGGACGAACTCCGACCCGCGGTTGCGGTACTTCTTGATGATGCTGAACAGGTAGTCCCAGCGGCCGGCGTTGAGCCCGGAGGAGTGCTCGCGCAGCTCGTAGAGGATCTCTTCCATCTCGAACGCCGCCGGGATGGTCTCGATCAGCACCGTGGCCCGGATCGTGCCCTGCGCGATGCCGCGCTCCTGCTGGGCCCAGACGAAGATGTCGTTCCACAGCCGGGCTTCCAGGTGGCTCTCCAGCTTGGGCAGGTAGAAGTAGGGGCCCTTGCCGGCGTCGATCTGCCGCTGCGCGCAGTGGAAGAAGTAGAGCCCGAAGTCGACCAGCGCGCCGGCGACCGGCTGGCCGTCGACGAGGACGTGCTTCTCCCGCAGGTGCCACCCGCGGGGCCGTACGACGATCGTGGCGAGGTCTTCACCGAGGGCGTAGGACTTGCCGTCGGGCGTGGTGAAGTCGATGGTGCGGTCCAGGGCGTCCCGGAGGTTGAGCTGGCCCGAGACGACGTTCTCCCAGGTCGGGGTGATGGCGTCCTCGAAGTCGGCGAGCCAGACCTTGGCACCGGAGTTCAGCGCGTTGATCGTCATCTTCCGGTCGGTCGGGCCCGTGATCTCGACCCGCCGGTCCACCAGGCCCGGGGCCGGAGGCGCGACCCGCCAGTCGCCGGAGCGCACGTGCGCGGTCTCGGACAGGAAGTCGAAGTTGGCGCCGGCGTCGATCTCGGCCTGCCGCTTGACGCGCAACGCCAAGAGTTCGTCGCGCCGGGCGCCGAACCGGCGGTGCAGTTCGGCGACGAACGCCACCGCCTCCTGGGTCAGGATCTGATCGAACCCCGGCGCGAACTCGCCGGTGATCGTCACGTCAACGTTCTGCTGGTCGCTCACGGGCTGAACCTCACTGTTTTGTTCGCCGGTCACCGGCGTCCCGGGCCCCGCGACGATGCTCGCGCGGGTCGTCCGTCGGGCCGTCGAACACTCAATGGATGAGACGCTATCTCGTATTACGACATGCTCGTTCATCCTCGCTGGGCTGTCAACCCTCCTTGCCTGGAGGAGCCCGGGTCGGGGCCCGACCGCGGCGACCTCGAAGGAAGCCGCCGCGCGGCTCGACACCGGCACACCGGTACACGAAGGCGACGGCGTCGCGGACCGGCTGCGGTACGACATCGGGTCCCCGGCCGCGCATGCGCCGCACGCGTGGCCGGGGACCCACCGAGATGCTGGAGTCGAGTCGGATGTGCGGTGACCGCCTGCGGCTCAGCGGGCGGCGTCGGCGATGGCGTCGACGGCGCGCAGCGCCAACGCGGTGATCGTCAGCATCGGGTTCAGGCCGGCGCCCGTGACGAACAGTCCGGCGCCTGCCACGAACAGGTTCGTCGTGCCGTGCACGAGGCCGCGGTCGTCCGCCACCGAGGTGGCGGGATCCGTTCCCATCCGGGTCGTGCCGTGCGCGTGGCCCGCGAACATCCCGCCGGGTACCGCCGACGGAGCGCTCGCGATCATCGTCGCTCCGGAGGCTTCGAGCAGTCGTACGCTCGCCGCGACGAGGTGTTCGATCTGTGCGATGTCCTCCGGGTGCCGGCGGTACCGCATCCGCACTGCGGGAGTGCCGGCCGAGTCCCTCCGCTCCGGGTCGAGCACGACCCGGTTGTCGGCCTGCGGCAGGTCCTCACCCAGGGAGTACACCGCCTGGTGCCGGGTGTAGGCGTGTGCCGCGAACTCCATCAGGCCCTGACCGTAGGCGGGCACTCCCGCCGGCAGCGGTGCCATGCCGCCGAGCGCGCGGGCGAAGAGGAGCGGTCCGCCCGCGAACGACACCGGCATGCCGCCGTGCAGCACTCCTCCTCGCCGGAAGCCGGCTCCCGCACGCCAGGGGCGGTCCTCGTTCAGGTCGTCGACGGCGACCTGCTGGGCAGGGCCGGAGTCGACGTGCAACTGCTCGTCGTAGACGCCCCAGGCGACGCCGCCGGTATGGAACGTCAGGTGCCGGCCGACCTGGTCGGAGTCGTTGCCGAGCCCCCGTCTGTGGTGCGTGGACGTGCTCTGCAACAGCAGTTTCGCCACGTAGACCGCGTTGTTGGCCAGCACCACGACGGAGGCCGGCTGCTCGCCGGCGGTGCCGTCCGAGCGCAGGTAACGGACCCCACGCGGTCGACCGCTCACCGGATCGCAGACGACCTCGGTGACCAGCGTGTCACCGGCGAGCCGCAGCCGGCCGGTCCGCAGCCCCAGCGGCAGCGCGAAGACGCTCGAGGACGCCTTGGCGTCGCGGTGGCAGGCGTAGTTCGTGCACAGACCGCAGCGGGAACACCCGGACCGCTCGCCGCGAGCTGCCGACAGGATCGCGGCCGGCGGCTGGTACGGGTGCCAGCCCAGGGACCGCGCGGCGTCGTCGAGGAGGGTCGTGCCGGGTACCCGGCGGACCGGCCGCTGCGGGAACGGCCCGCGGCGGGGCGGTTCGAACGGGTAGGTCCCGGCGTCACCGCTGACGCCGATCAACTGCTCGGCCGCTTCGTACCACGGCGTCATCTCGTCGTAGTCGATCGGCCAGTCCTCGACCGAGGAGCCGTCCGGGATCCCCACCGTACTCGCGACCCGGAAGTCGGACGGGTGGAAGCGGTACGCGAAGCCACTCCAGGCGAAGGGGCCGCCGACTCCGCGGTTGCGTTTGAGCCAGGTCGCCGTCGTCGCGGCACCCTCGAAGTCCAGCACCTCCGGGTCGGTCCACAGGTGCTTGCGGTCCACGGAGTTGACGAGTTCGTCGTCGGTGTAGTCGTCGGGTCGGGCCAGCTGCGGGCCGGCCTCCAGCCCGACGATGTCGAGGCCGCGTTCGGCGAGCGCCGCGGCGATTGTGCCGCCCGCGGCGCCCAGGCCGACGACGACGACGTCGACATGTTCATCGATAATCATGACTCTCGCTCTCGGGGTGGACCCGCCCATCCGAAGTAGGCCCAGCCGAGCCCGCCGCGGTTGACGCCCCAGCGTGGGTGGGCGAGGAACCCGTCCCACGCCCATGCGCGCAGCCGCTCGAACAGCTCGCCGGACTCGGTCTCGGCCGTGGCGAGCCACTGCTCCTCCCGCCCGGATGCCGCGGTGAGCGCGGCGCGCAGCGCCGCCGCCCAGGCGCAGTCCTCGGCGGTGAGCCGGCGCTGCACGTACGCGACGGTGTCGGCCACGACCGGACCGCCCGGCTGCGGCGGGTACGGCAGGACGCGGTCCAGCAGGCGGGCCAGCACTGCGGACTCCGCGGCGTCCAGCGGCCCGCCGTCGGGGCGGCCGGCCTCGACGTCAGGTTGGGGCACGTGTGCTCCTCAGTGGGTGGAGGCGGCTTCCTTGGCCGCCTTTGGCCGCATGACCAACTGGAAGACCTCGCTGCGCAGCCGGGCGAACTCCGGCTCGAGCTTGGTCTGGACCTGGTCCCGTGGGCGCGGCAGATCGACCGCGAGGTCGGCGATGATGCGGCCGGGGTTGGCTGCCAGGACGACGACCCGGTCACCGAGATAGACGGCCTCGTCGATGTCGTGGGTCACGAACCCCACGGTGACCTTGTACTCGTCGCGTACCCGCAGGACCAGGTCCTCCAGGTCGGCCCGGGTCTGGGCGTCCACCGCCGCGAACGGCTCGTCCATCAGCATGACCTGCGGCTGGACGATCAGCGCGCGGGCGATGGCGACGCGCTGCTGCATGCCACCGGACATCTGGTACGGGTAGAGGTTATGCGTGTCCGGCAGGCCGACCGCGACGAGGGCGTTGTCGACGCGCTCCCGCACCTCCGCCTTGCTCAACTTGTACGCCGCAGCCGCCATCGCCAGGTTCCGCTGCACGGTCAGCCACGGGAACAGCGAACGGGAGTAGTCCTGGAACACGACGGCCAGGCCCATCGGGGGCTTGGTGACGGCCTGGCCGCCGAGGGTGATCTGCCCGCTGGACGGTGGCAACAGCCCGGCCATCATCATCAGCAGGGTGGACTTGCCGCAGCCGGAGGGTCCGACGATGGAGACGAACTCCTTCTCGAAGATCTCGATCGACGTCGCCTCCAGCGCGAGTCGGTCGCCGTAGGTCTTCGACACCCCATCCGCTGTGAGCATCATGGTCGCTTCTCCTTGTTTCTGTGCGCCCGTCATCAAAGACCGCCCAGTCCGGTTCGCCGTTGCCACCGCACCGCACGCCGCTCCAAGGCGGTGAAGGCCATGTTGAGCAGGATGCCGATCAAGGCGATGAGCAGGAACGCGGACCACATCCTGACGTACTCGAACGTGCTCTGGAAGATCGCGATCTGGTAGCCGAGACCCTCGGTCGTCGCGTACAGCTCGGAGACGATGACCAGGATCAGCCCGATCCCGATGCTGACCCGCAGCCCGGTGAAGATCTGCGGCGACGCCGCGGGCAGGAGCACCCTCCGGTAGAGGGTGGGTCGGCTCAGCTGCATGCTGCGGGCGCTGCGCAGCCAGGCCGCGTCCACCCCTGCCACGCCGTCGGCCGTGTTGATCAGGATCAGCCACACCGTGCCGAAGAAGATCAGGAAGATGTTCATGCTGTCGGCGATGCCGAAGATCTGCACGGCGATCGGCAGCAGCACGACCTTGGGGGTGGCCATCCAGAACCTGATCACCGGGTGGAACATCCGCGCCGTGAGTCGACTGCGGCCGATGATGAAGCCACAGACGATGCCGACGACGACGGCGAGCCCCCAACCGCGGGCCAGCCGCGACATGCTCGGTACCACCGTGCCGTAGAACAGGTCCGACAGGAACAGCCGCTGCCAGTCGGACGACAGCCACATGACCTTGAACTCGGCCATGACCTCGGACAGTGGGGGGAAGTACCTGGTCGGGCTGGTGCGCGCGACCGCTTCCCAGAGCAGCGGCACGATCGCGATCAGCCAGACGTTGGCGATCGAGGCCGACATCCGCCGCAGGGCCCGGCGCACCCGTACCGACGGGGGCACCTGCCGCAGCGCGCGGACCTTGGTCAGTTCGGCCGCCTCCGCGCTGGCGTGGCCGACGGGGCTAGCCAACGGGGGCCCACTTCACGATGCGCCGCTCGGCGGCGGCGATACAGGTGTACATGATTGCTCCAAGTGCGCCGATGCACAGCACGCCGGCGTAGACGAACTCGGCCATGAGCGCGTTCTGGTAGCGCAGCATGACCGTGCCGACACCGGACTTCGCGCCCAACAGTTCGGCCGACAGCACCACGACGAGCGCGGTGCCGGAGGCGATCCGGATGCCCGTGGTGATCGACGGCAGCGCGCTGGGCAGGACGACGTACAGCTGCCTGCGCCACCACGACCACCGCATCGAGCGGGCCGCGTCGAGGCGCATCGGTTCGGTGTTGGCCACGCCGTAGACGGTGTTGATCAGCACCGGCCAGAAGATCGCGTAGATCGCGACCGACACCTTCATCTCGACGCCCAGCCCGAACAGCAGGATCGCGATCGGGATGAGCGCGGTGGCCGGAATCGACCGGAAGGCGTTCACCGCCACCGCGCTCGGCCGGGCCAGACCCGGCGTCGTGCTGGTCAGCAGACCCGCCGCGACGCCCGTCACGGAGGTGATGACCAGCGCGAGCATCCATGCCAGCAGGGTGTTCCCGATGCCGACGACGAACTCTCCGTCGGAGAGAAGGTCGGGAAAGTGGGTCAGGACGGCCCACGGGCTCGGCAGCGACCCGCTGGGAACGACCTCCAGCAGGTGCAGGATCTGCCACCCGAGCAGGACCGTCGCGATCCCCAGCAGGCCGAGGCCGATGCCCGTCAACCTCTTCAACATGTGCTCCTCCTCCGTGCGGGCAGCCGCGGCACCGGTCTAGGCCTGGCGTGCGAAGGCGGGGACGACGTCTTCCCACTTGGTCTCGCCAGGGATCAGCTTCTGGTCGACCAGGACCTTCACGAGCGCCCGGTACGGATCCATGGAGACCTTGCCCTCGTAGTCGGACTCCGGCTCCTGCTTGATGATGTCGACGGGCTTCTTGCAGAACTTGGCCAGGACGGGGAAGCGCTTGTCGTCGTTGGCCGGGTCGTTCGCCGATTCCGAGGCCTTCTGCATGCCGTCGGCGAACCGCTTCGCGGTGTCCGGGTTCTTCTGCACCCACTCGGACTTCGCCAGGTAGAACGCGGTGGGGATCGGGCCGGTCCGCACGAAGAAGGGGTTGCCGAGCGACACGGTCGTGCCGGCCTTCTGGCCCTCGCTGACCTGTGACGCGGTGACCTGCGCGGCCTCGACCCGGTTGCCGACCACGGCCGGCAGCAGCTGGTCGAACGGCAGTTGGGTGAACTTCGCCGTGGACTTCTCGCCGACCTCCTGCTCGATCCAGTAGTTCGTCATCGCGTGGCCGATCGAGTTGAGGCCGTTGATCGCGATGGTCTTGCCCTGCAACTGCCGTACGGAGGTGATGCCGCTCTTGGCGTTCACGATCAGGCCGTTGGCCTGTTCGGTCGACAGTGCGCTGTTGCCGACGATCTGCACGGGCTCGCCCTTGCCGATCGCGGTGAAGGAGGTCAGGGCGTTGACGAACGCGACGTCTGTCTCACCGGCGGTCAGGGCGGCCAGGGCGGCCGCTCCGCTCTGCACCGGCACGAGTTCGACGTCCAAGCCGTCGAACATCTTCTGATCGATGCCCCAGGCGATCTGTTCGTTGCACAGTCCGATGGTGGTGACCCGGAGCTTGCCCGAGTTGGTCCCGTCCGAGCCGGAGCTGTCGGAGTTACACGCTCCGACCGCCAGGGCCATGGTGGCTATCAGTGTCACCGACGCGAATCGCTTCATTTGAGATTCTCCTCGACCAAGTGCGAAGGGGGGTCTGGCACTTCTGTCCTGATGGCGGCCGCCGCTCGATGTGGCGCTGCTCTCAGGGGGTCTGTTGGGTGAGAGGGTGGCACGGCCCCAGGCCGGAGTCAACGTTATGCGTAATGCCATCTTGCAGGGCAAGACGTCGACCTGGTGCCGTCGGGCGTCCGCGCGACGTCCTAAGCGGGCTGAAAATCAGTACATATCGGTGCATTCGGGTCAGGCTGTGGCCGGCATCGGCCGGGGGGCGCGGGTGCCGATGCCGGCCACAGCCCTGCCAGTCCCACTGCGCGGGCTGGCGGGAGAAGGTCACAGGTCGAGAACGAGCCGCTCCGACGTGCACCGACCGACGCAGATCATCATGCTGCGCCCGGCGAGCCGTTCCTCCGCGGTGAGCAGGGAGTCGCGGTGCTCGGGGGTGCCGGCGAGGACCCGGGTCTCGCAGGCCCCGCAGTAGCCCTTCTCGCAGTCGTAGGTCAGGCCGGGCACCGCCTCGCGCACCACCTCGATCAGGCGCTTGTCCCGGGGCACGGGCAGGGTCACCCCGGTACGGGCCAGGTGCACCTCGAAGGCGGTGTCGGCCGCCGTGTCGAAGTGGACCTCCAGATCGTCGCCGGCGGTGAAGCGCTCCACGTGCAGCTGGCCGGCCCGGTCGGCCGCGGCGCAGACGCGTTCCACCGCACCGATCATCGCGCTCGGCCCGCAGCAGTAGATGGCGGTGCCGGCTGCGGTGGCCCCGATGAGGGGGGCCAGGTCGGGCAGGCCCGCCTCGTCCTGCGGAAGCAGGGTGGCCCGGTCGCCGGCCAGGGCGAGCAGGTCGTCGGCGAAGGCCATCGAGGCGCGGCTGCGCCCGCCGTACACCACCCGGTAGGGCAGCTGTCGACGGGTGGCCTCGCGGACCATGGCCAGGACCGGGGTGATCCCGATGCCGCCGGCGAGGAAGAGGTATTCGTCGGCGTCGACGAGCGGGAAGTGGTTGCGCGGCCCGCGCACGGTCAGGGCGGCCCCGGCGCGGGCCAGCGCGTGCAGTTCGACCGAGCCGCCCCGGCCGGCGGGCTCGCGCAGCACGCCGATGCGGTAGTGGTCGGTCTCGCCCGGGTCGCCGCACAGCGAGTACTGCCGGATCCGCCCGGAGGGCAGCCGTACCTCCAGGTGCGCGCCGGGCGCCCAGGCTGGCAGCGGGTCGCCGGTCGCGGCGGCCAGGCGTACCTCGATGACGTCGGTGGCGGCCGGGGTGACGGCCGTGACGACCAGGTCCAGGTCCCTGGCCGGGCCGGCCGGAGCGGCGCCGCCCGTCGTCCCGGCGGCGCGGGGGCCGGGGGTGAACACGGCGGGGATGGCGTCCCAGCCGCTCTGGTTGCCCCGGGTGGGATAGCCGACCAGGCCCGCTTCGATGATGCGGTAGTCGGGCAGCCGGGTGAGCACCTGGGTGATCATCTCCTGGAACATCAGCCGGGCCAGGTGAGCCCCGGCGCAGCGGTGGCTGCCGATGCCGAAGCTGAGATGCCGGGCCGCGTCGCGGTCGAGCCGGACCTGCTCCGGGTCGGGGAAGACGGCCGGGTCGTGGTTGGCGGCGACCCAGGGGATGAGGACCCGCTCCCCGGCGGCCACCGGACAGCCGCCGACGTCGGCGTCGGCCCGGGCGGTACGCGCCATCGACTGCGACGGGGCGAAGACCCGCAGGAACTCCTCGGTGGCGGTCCGCAGCAGGTCGGGGGAGGCGATCAGGCGTTGCCGCTGCTCGGGGTGGCGGCTCAGGTGCACCAGCGTGGATCCGGTCAGCGAGGTGGTGGTGTCCACCCCGCCGGCGATGAGCAGCCCGATCACCGAGACGAGTTCGTCGACGTCGAACAACTCGCCGTCGGCGCGGCGCTGGTTGGCCAGGTAGCTCACCGCGTCGGTGGTCGGCTCCGCCCGGCGCTCCTGGACGAGGTCGCGGATCCGGGAATCCATGTACGCCAGTCCCTCGGCGCCGCGGCGGGCGCGTTCGCTGCCGGGCAGAGCGGCGAAGATGTCGTGGATCGGGCCGGCGAGGCGGGCCCAGTCGGCCTCGGGGAAGCCGAGCCAGTCCAGGGTGACCGCGGCGGGCAGCGGATTCGTCAGGTCGCGGACGAAATCCACGGAACCCTGGGCGATGAAGTCGTCGATGATCCGGGTGGTGTGCCGGGCGACCATCGGCGCGAGCTTCGCGACCGCCTCCTGGGTGAGCAGCGGGTTGATCAGGTTCCGGTAGTCGGTGGCGGCCGGCGGGTCCAGTTCGATCGGGTACTGCTCCAGCCCCGGGCCGCGGGGGATGACGATGGCGGTGCCTGCGCCGCCGGCGGTGGACCGGGCGGAGGAGAAGGTGTCGTCGTCACGGGCCACCCGCACCACGTCGGCGTACCGGGTGGTGTAGACGAAGCCACCGTGGGCGTCGGTGCGTCCGACCGGGCAGCTCTGCCGGTACGCCCGGTAGTAGCCGACAGGGTCGGCGTTGCACCCGGCGGAATGGTGGTCGAAGCGGTCGGCTGCCGGGACGGGCGGCGCGACGAGTGGGGTGTCAGTCATGGTGGGGACTCCACAGCTGCGGTGTCGCGCGGTGTTTCCCAGCCGCGCCACTGGGTGTGTCAGATGCCGAGCGTAATGTGTCTCACATTGCGCAACAATGTTTCATCATCAGACTTTCGTCTGGTAGATGGCCTGGTCAGAAGGTCAGGACGGCCTTGCCGACCGCGCCGGCGCGTACCGCCGCCACCGCCTCGTTGATCTGCTCGAACGGGATGTGGGTGAGCAACCGGTCCACCGGGAACCGGCCGGCGGCGTGCAGGTCGAGCAGGCGGGGCAGGAACACCTGGGGCAGGCTGCTGCCACCGATGATGCCGGTGACGCTGCGCCCGTTGAGGATGCTGCGCCACTCGAAGCTCATCCGCTCGCTCGGGCCGACGCCGACCACGCCGGCGCGACCCAGCGGGCCGAGCGACTCGACGGCGGTGCGCAACACGTCCTCCCGGCCCGTGGTGTCGATGGCGAAGTCGAAGCCGTACGGGGCGATGGCTCGCAGCAGCTCGCGCGGGTTCTCGGTGGCCGAGTGCACGCCGTGGGTGGCGCCGAGCAGTCGGGCGGTGTCCAGTTTGTCGGCGTTGACGTCGACGGCGGTGATGGTCGAGCAGCCGCTGACCCGTGCGGCCATGATCGCCGCGACGCCGACCGCGCCGGCGCCGAAGACCACCAACGAGGAGCCGACCGGCGGGCGGAGCACGTTGAGCACCGCACCTGCGCCGGTGCCGAACCCGCAGCCGAACGGCCCGACCACCCGTAGGTCGGTCTGCTTGTCGATGGGCACCACCGCGCGGGCCGGGGCGACCACGTGGCTCGCGAACGACGACTGACCGAGGAAGTGCCCGTTGACCGGCTCGCCGGCGAGGGACAGGGCCGAGGTGCCGTCGGGTCGCCGGCCGCTGAAGTTGACCGCGTCGAAGTGGTGGCAGTACGCCGGGCTGCCGCTCAGGCAGAGCGGGCAGGTGCCGCAGGAGGCGAAGCTCATCGTCACGTGGTCGCCGATCGAGATGCCGGTGACCTGGTCGCCGACCTGCTCGACCACCCCGCTGCCCTCGTGACCGAGCACCGCCGGAGTGGGGAAGAACGTGGCGAACTCCAGGTCCGTCCCGCAGATGCCGACGCTGTCCACCCGGACCAGCACCTCGGTCGGTCCCGGGCCGGCGAGGTCGACGTCCCGGAGGGTGAACGGGCCACCCGCCTCTTCCAGTACCGCAGCAGTAATTCGCACGAGGACTCCCTATGTATCGCAAAACGAGACAGCATATTGACATGCGGAACACGGAGGGTCAAGGATGCCCCCATGGCTGACCTGGACATTTCCGCTGCCCACCAGTTGATCGACGGGGTCTGGGCACCCGCTGCCGACGGCGGTGAGGTGCCCGTGCTCGATCCGGCGACCCGCGAGCGCATCCAGGCGGTGCCGCGCAGCGGGGCCGTCGACGTCGACCGTGCCGTCGCCGCTGCCAGCAAAGCCGCTCCGGCCTGGGCGGCGACCAGCCCCAGCGAGCGCGGAGCGATCCTCCGCCGCTGGGCCGACCTGATCGCCGCCAACGTCGAGACCCTCGCCGCGTACGAGGCCCGGGACGTGGGCAAGCCCCGGTCCGCCGGGCGCCTCAACGTCTACATCGCGCACGGCATCATCGACTACTTCGCCGGGGCGGCCGACAAGCTGACGGGGGTCACCCTGCCCAGCCGTACGCCGGACTTCTTCGGCTACACCCGGCTCGAGCCGCACGGGGTCTGTGCCGTGGTGCTGCCCTGGAACGTGCCGGCCGTGCTGACGGCCGCGAACGTGGCGCCGGCCCTCGCCGCCGGCAACACGGTGGTGCTCAAGCCCTCCGAGGTGGCCCCGCTCGCCCCGTTCGCGTTGGCCGAACTGGCGCAGTGGGCCGGCCTGCCGCCGGGGGTGCTCAACGTGATCACCGGCCTCGGACCCGAGGCGGGCGCCGCGCTGACCGGTCATCCGGGCGTCCGGCACATCAGCTTCGTCGGTTCCACCGTCACCGGGCGGGCGGTCATGCGGGCCGCCGCCGAGAACCTGGTGCCGGTGAAGCTGGAACTCGGCGGAAAGTCGCCGAACGTCGTCTTCGCCGACGCCGACCTGGACGCGGCCATCCCGGCGATCGTCGCCTCGATCACCGAGAACGCCGGGCAGAACTGCTACGCCGGCTCCCGGCTGCTGGTCGAGGAGTCGATCCGGGCCGAGGTGGTGGAGCGCGTCGCCGCCGGCATGGCCGCGGTGCGGACCGGCCCCTGGGATCAGGACCTGGACATGGGGCCGCTGGTCAGCCAGGCCCAGTACGAGCGGGTGCGCGGCTTCCTGGCCGAGGCGCCAGCTGCCGGGGCCCGCCTGGTCACCGGCGGGGAGAAGGCGACCGAGGCGCTCGGCGACGGCTGGTTCGTCGCGCCGACCGTCTTCGACCAGGTCGACTCGGGCATGCGGCTGGTGCGGGAGGAGGTCTTCGGACCGGTCCTGGCCGTGCAGGGCTTCCGGGAGACCGCCGAGGCGGTGGCGCTGATGAACGAGACCGACTTCGGGCTGCTGTCCTGCATCTGGACCAGCGACGTGTCCCGCGCGCTGCGGGTGGCCGGGCAGGCCCGCAGCGGACAGGTGGCGGTGAACCAGTTCCACGACGTCGGGGTGATCGGCTTTCCCTTCAACATGCAGAAGGAGAGCGGCTTCAGCCGCGGCGGCGGATACGCGGCCCTGCGCGAGTACACCCAGGAGAAGGCGGTCGCGGTCCGCCTGCTCGATCGACCCTCGGCGTGACCGGCCGGGAGCGGTTCGCGTAACGCCTGGTGAGGCGTTGACAGAGCGCCGAGCCGCAGGCAAAGTACCTCGCTAATGCGAGACCGATCACAATCCAAGACGGCATATTGGACTGTAACCCAGGCGGGCGGGCCGGGCGGGTGACGGTGCGGACGGGCCCTGACGTCCTGCGCCTGCGCTGTCCGCCCGACCCCGGGTCCGGACCGGCGGAGGTCGTCGAGGTGCCCGCCGCCGCGCTCCACCACCTCGACCTGCTCCAGCGCCGCTCCGCCGTGCCCGCCGGTGTCGGCGCACCACCACCACCAAGGCGAAGGGACCCACCATGCTCACACGTATCGGACGAGGCCGGGCGGCGCTGGCCGCCACCGCCGCCGTCAGCCTTGCCCTGGTCGGTTGCGCCAGCAACGACGCGACCGCCCCGGGCGCCTCGGCGGGCCAGAGCACCACCACCGTGCTCGCCGGCCAGCCCGACGTCAACGGTGACGGCAAGGTCGTCATCGGCGTGCTCAGCCCCGGCGACATCAACGACAAGGGCTACTACGAGAGCTTCGTCGTCGGCGCGGAGACCTTCGCCAAGCAGAAGGGCTGGGAGATCATCAAGCGCGGCAAGGTGCCGCTCAGCGAGGCGCTCAACGCCGCCCGGGCCCTGTGCCAGCAGGGCGTGGACATGGTGGCGCTCGGGGCCTCCGAGCTCAAGGACGCCATCCCCGCCTCCGAGGAGCCGGTCTGCGCGAAGACCGCCTGGTACGTGCCGTCGTCGGAGAACATCGCGCAGACCCCCCGGGTGATGCTCTCCAACGACGATCCGAGTCACGCCGCGTTCGCCGGAGGCTACGCCGCCGGTCTGCTGATGAAGGAGCAGAACGCCACCAAGGCCGGGTTCGTCACCGGGCTCGAGGTCGACTTCGCCATCAACGCGGCCAAGGGGTTCAAGGCCGGCATCCGGATGGCCGTGCCCCAGGCCGACGTGGTCACCACCTACACCGGTGACTTCGACGACTCGGCCAAGGCCCGGGAGGCCGTGCAGGCGCAGATGAGCCAGGGCGCGAAGGTGATCTTCCCGTACCTGGGCGGGGCCACCGACGCCGCCACGAAGTTGGCCAACAGCCGGAACATGGTCACCCTCACCCCGGGCACGGACCGGTGCGCCTCGACCGACCCGCGCTTCGACATCTCGGTCATCTACGACCCGGGCGTGTACTTCACCAGCGCGCTGAACCTCTTCGCCGACGGTCAGCTCACCCTCGGCACCACGAAGAAGTGGCGGCTCGGCGTCGACCCGTACCCGGCGATCAAGTTCTGCGCCGACAAGGCGGAGCTGGCCAAGCAGATGGAGACGTTCGTCGCCGACATCGCCAGCGGAAAGATCAACATCGCGGCGGAAATCGACCGGCTCGGCTCCTGACCCGGCCACGACCTACGAGGTGCTACGGACTGTGGACGTTGACGACCAGGTGACGCCGGCACTCACCCTGCGCGGGGTCAGCAAGCGCTTCGGTCCGGTCGTCGCCTGCGACGCCGTGGATCTCGCCGTACGGCCCGGCGAGATCCACGGCCTGCTCGGCGAGAACGGGGCCGGGAAGTCGACCCTGATGAAGATCCTCCTCGGGCTGGTGCAGCGCGACGCCGGCACCATCCTGCGCGGCAGCGAACCGGTGGAGATCTCCACCCCGCAGGTCGCCGCCGATCTCGGTCTGGGCATGGTGCACCAGCACTTCAGCCTGATCGAGCCCCTCACCGTCTGGGAGAACGTCATCCTGGGCGATGCCGGGCGGGTCCACCGGGCCGCCGCCTGCGCGCAGGTGGCGGAGGTGGCCCGCCGGTACGGGCTGCCGATCGACCCGCACGCCCGGGTCTACCAACTCTCCGCCGGGGAACGGCAACGCGTCGAGCTGATCAAGTGCCTGCGCCGCGACCCGTCCGTGCTGATCCTGGACGAGCCGACCTCGGTGCTCACCCAGGCCGAGTCGGCCGAGCTGTTCACCGTGCTGCGCCGGGTGGTGCAGGCGGAGAACCGCGCGGTGATCCTGATCAGCCACAAGCTCGCGGAGATCATCTCGGCGACCGACCGGGTGACCGTGCTGCGCCGCGGCACCGTGGTGTTCCACGCGGCGACGGCGGAGACCACCCCGCAGCTGCTGGCCCGGCAGATGGTCGGCCGGGAGGTGTCGCTGCAGAGCGAGAGCGCCGCCCTGGGACTGCTGCCGGTGGCGACCCCCGCAGCCAGCCCCGCCCCCGCGGCCAGCCCCGCCCCCGCGGCCAGCCCCGCCCCCACGGACGCGACCGCGCCGGCGGAGACGACCGCGTCGGTGGCCGGACCGGCGGCGTTGCGGCTGCACGAGATCAGGGTGCTGGTCGGCGGCCTGCCGTTGCTTGACCGGCTCAGCCTCGACGTCGCCCCGGGCGAGATCGTCGGCCTGTACGGGGTGGAGGGCAACGGCCAGGCCACCCTGGGTGACCTGCTCTCCGGGCTGGTGGTTCCGGACTCCGGCACCGTGGAGGTCGGCGGCCGGCCGGTCGATCTGGCCCGCGCCGGCGCGCTGCAGGACGCCGGCCTGGGCATCGTGCCCGAGGACCGGCACCGCTCCGGGGTGGTGCTGGACATGAGCATCGCGGAGAACCTGGTGATGAAGTCCCTCGCCGGGGTCTGCACCCGGGGGGTGCTCAGCCGCCGGCGGATGAACAGGATCGCCCGCCGGCAGATGGCCGAGTTCAACGTCGTCGCGCCGTCGCCGGACACCCCGGTGCGCAGCCTCTCCGGCGGCAACCAGCAGCGGGTGGTCCTGGCCCGCGAGCTGTCGGCCGGCCCCAGGGTGCTGGTCGCCGCGCAGCCCACGCGCGGCCTGGACGTCGGCGCCATCGAAGACATGTACCTGCGGTTGCGGCGCGCTGCCGCGGAAGGGGTGGCGGTGTTGCTGATCTCCACCGAGCTGGAGGAGGTGATGGCCCTCGCCGACCGGATCGCGGTGATCTCCTCCGGCCGGATCGTCGGGGTGCTTGCCACCGCTGAGGCCACCGCCGAACGTCTCGGCATGCTGGTGGGCGGGGTGAGCCACTGATGGCCGTCACCGACGCCACCGGCCGGCGGCTGCTGCACCGGCTCAGTCCCGGGGTGGGCGGCTGGCAGGTCGGCGCGGCCACGGTGGTCACCGTGGCCATCTCCGTCGGCCTGTGCGCGCTGCTCATCGCGGCCACCGGTGGATCCCCGACCGCTGCCGGCAAGGCGCTCTACCAGGGCGGCATGGCCACCCAGTCGGCGTGGACGAACTCCCTGCTGTACGTCGCACCGCTGCTGCTGGTAGCGGTCGGGGCCTGTGTCAGCGCCCGCTCCGGATTCTTCAACATCGGCCAGGAGGGGCAGGTCCTCATCGGGGCGCTCGCCGGCGCCTGGGTCGGGCTGCGGTTGGCGCTTCCCGGGCCGCTGCTGCTCGTCCTGGTGCTGCTGGCGGCGCTGCTCGCCGCCGGCGCCTGGGCCGGGCTCAGCGCCCTGATGTACCGGTTCCGGGGAGTCAACGTCGTGGTCAGCACCCTGCTGATGACCTTCCTGGCCCAGCAGCTGGTGGCGTTCGTGGTCAACACCCCGTGGCTGTTGCAGGAGTCCCGGATGGGCAACGGGGTGATCTCGCCGCAGTCGAACCCGCTGCCCGCGAACGCCTGGCTCGGCTCGTTCGGCGAGTTCCCGAACCTTCAGGTCAACGCCGGGCTGATCCTGGCTGTCCTGGTCACCGTCGCGCTCGCGGTGGCGATGGTCCGCACCCGGTGGGGTTTCCGGCTGAAGATGCTCGGCCTCAACCCGGTGACCGCCCGGCACGCCGGTGTGCGGGTCGGCAGGCTCGGCGGCCTGGCCCTGGCCACCTCGGGCGCGCTGGCCGGCCTGGCCGGGGCGCTGCTGCTGACCAGCCCGGTCGGTACGCACCGGCTGCAACCCGGCATGTCGCTCAACATCGGCTGGGACGGCCTGCTGGTCGCCCTGGTCGCCCGGAACAACCCGCTGCTGTCCATCCCGGTCGCGCTGCTGTTCGGCGTCCTGCGGGCCGGCGGCGGCTTCCTCGCCTCGACCGGCGTGCCGTCCTTCCTGGTCGACGTGGTCAAGGCGCTGCTGGTGCTGGCCTTCGTGGCGCCGCCGGTGCTTGTCGCGGCGCTGCGTCGGCGCCGGGCGGGCACGGCGACGGGGACCAGCGCCACCACCCCGGTCGAGCCTCCCCGCGCAGCGTCCCCGACCGCCGGGGACGACGCCGCGGCCGGGCCGGACCGCGCGCAGGTCGCCGGCGTGGCCAGCGACCCCGGTCACGCGAGCAGCCAAGACGTCATGGAGGGCAGGCCGTCATGAGCGCCGCCGACAACATCGCCACCATCCTTTCCAGCGGGGCCCGGCTCACCGTTCCGTTGGCGTTCGCCGCCTGCGGCGAGTACGTCGCCCAGCGCGCCGGCACCCTGAACATCTCCGTCGAGGCGATGATGCTCGGGGCCGCGTTCGGGTCGGTCGCGGTGGCCAGCGCCACCGGCAGCGCCAGCGTCGGGCTGCTGGCCGGCGCTCTGGTCGGGATGGCGGTGGCGTTCGTGCACGCCAACCTCTCCCACCGGGCGCAGATGAACACGTTCGTGGTGGGCCTGGTGCTCAACGCCCTGGTGCTCGGCCTCACCAGCTACCTGATCACGATCAGCAGCTTCACCGGGCACCAGGTGTGGCAGGTCGACCTGCCGGTGCTGCGGGACGTCCCGGTTGTCGGGCCGCTGCTGTTCGTGCAGCGCTGGCCGGTGTACCTGCTGCTGGTGATGATCCCGCTGACGTGGTGGTTGCTGGAACGCAGCCGCTGGGGGCTGGAGTTGCGGGCGGTCGGGGAGAACCCGCAGTCGGCCGACGTGAGCGGGATCCGGGTCAACCACCGTCGCCGGCAGGCGCTGCTGTTCTGCGGGCTGCTCGCCGGGCTCGGCGGGGCGTACCTGGCCGTGGGGGAGGTGGGCTCGTTCAACCAGAACATGACCGCCGGCCGGGGCTATCTGGTGATCGCCGCCGTGATCTTCGGGGCGTGGCGGCTGCGCCGTACCCTGATCGGCTGCGCGGTGTTCGGCCTGGCCGACGCGATGCGGTTGGCGCTGCCGGCGCTGGGGATCACCGTCAACTCGCAGCTGTTGATCGCCGCGCCGTACCTGCTGGCCCTGCTGGCGATGCTCTTCTTCGCCACGAAGGACCAGGAGCCGAGGGCCCTGGCCAAGCCGTTCCACCGCGGCACGGTCTGACCGTTCCGCCGACGCCGGGTCCGGCGGCGCCGCCGTACCGCAGCACATTCCGGTACGGCGGCTCGCCGGTGCGCCCCGCCATGCTGTCGCCCTTCGACGTCGCGCTGGGTAGAGTTCGTGATCCGTGCGACAACAGGTGCGAGGTGACGCGATGGCGGGCAGGGGCGGAGCGGAGAACGGCGACGCGCCGGCGATCCAGACCGTGCAGCGGGCCGCGACCATCCTGCAGGCGTTCTCGGCTGAGCGGCCTCGGCTCACCCTGGCCGAACTCACCGCCGACCTGAGGATCAGCCGGGCGACCGCCCACCGGTACGCCCGGGCGTTGCGCGCGGCCAACCTGCTCCGGTTCGACCTGGCCACCACCACCTACACGCTGGGCCCGCAGATCCTCGCGATGGAGGCGGCGGCCCGGGCGGCCCTGCCGATCGTCACCGCCGCCGAGCCCTACCTGGACCGACTGACCGGGCTGACCAACCAGAGCACGGTGCTCAGCGTGTGGAACGGGGAGAGCCCGACGGTGGTGCGGTGCATGGACAACACCAACGGTGACGTGCGGCTGAGCGTCCGCACCGGAACGCCGCTGGACCTGACCCGCTCGGCGCAGGGCCGGGTGTTCTGCGCGTACCTGTCGCCGGCCGAGACGCCGACGGTGGCCCGGCAACTCCGCCTGTCGAAGGAGTTGCGCGCGGTGGTGGAGCAGGTCCGCCGGGACGGGTACGCGGTCAACTCTCCGGAGGATTTCGGGGTACGGGTGCTGGCGGCGCCGGTGTTCGAACGTACCCAGGTGGTGGCGGCACTGGCCGTGCTCGGCACCAGCGTGGCGTTGGCCGGCGCGGCCGAGGTCGCCGTGCTGCGCCAGCTGCGGCAGGTGGCCGGGGAGCTGTCCGAGGAACTCGGCGCGGTGGGCGACTGACCGGTCGCGGCGTCCGGCCCGCGCGTCCCGGGGCGGTTACGCCTGGGGCGGGTGGCCGTTGCCGTTGACGCTGCCCAGCTCGGCGGTGACGACCGTGGCGGTCCGTTGCAGGGCGGTGGCGAGCAGGCTGTCGGTGCCCTCGGGGACCGAGGTGGTGGTGCCGACGATGGCCATCGCGGCGATCAGGGTGTTGCTGCGGAAGATCGGTGCGGCGATGCTGCGGACCCCGTTGACCGAGGGGGTGTTCGCTGAGATACCGGTACGCTTGATCTTGGCGATCTCGCGGCGCAGTTCGGCGGAGGCGGCCAGATCGTCGGCGAGGCCGGGCACCTCGGCCTCGGGCAGGAAGGCGCAGAAGACCCGCCCCTGCGCCGACTCGGTGCGCGACAGCCGCGAGCCGGTGCGGACGCTGACCCTGATCACCCGGTCGGTGTTGTCGTCGGCGCGGACCACCACGGCGGTGTCGCCGTCCCAGACGCTGAGCACCACCGTCTCGTCGATCTCGCGGACCAGTTGCTGCATGTGCGGCCCGGCGATGCTGATGACCGGCATCGCCGCCCGGGCGGCGGAGGAGAGGGTGAGGATCTGCGGACCCAGGGAGTAGAGCCCCTCCCGCTCGTCGTAGCGCAGCAGGTTGCTCTCGCGCAGCGCCTTGGTGTAGCGGTGCGCGGTGGCCTTGCTGGTGCCGAGGCTGGCGGTCAGCTCGTTGAGGCTGAGTCGCGGGCGGGCCGCAGTGAACGTGTTGAGGATGACCGCCGCACGTTGCACGGTCTGGATCGCCGGAGCGCTCTGGTCCGAGGTCTTCTCCGACGGAGGGCTGCGATCCGCCATGGGGGTTCCTTCTTGCGTAAGCTGAGACAGCATCATGGCATATGGTACCTCACTCTGTCGATGGGGTGTGGTATCGCACCGCGATCCCCGCGTACGCACGGGCGAAGCGTAGTAGTTCGGTCACCGCGTACCGGTCCCGGCGCGGGTCCCGCGGGTCCCCACCCAGCGGTGCCGGGCCCAGCCGGACGGTGGGCACGCCCCGACCGCGTAGCACCACCCCGTCGGTGGAGCCGGTCCAGCCCTGGATCGGAGCCGGTGGCGCCCCGTGCACGGCCAGCCAGACCGCGTGCGCGTGCCGGCTGACCGGCGCGTCGTCCGGCGTGGCGGCGGCCTCGTGCACCGCCCAGCCGTCCACAGTGAGCCGGCAGTCGCCCAGCGGGGTGTGCCGCAGCGCGTCGGTGAGCAGGTCGCGCAGCGTGGCGGTGATCGCCGCCGGGTCGTCGCCGGGCACGGTGACCAGGTACAGGTGCAGATCGAGTTGGCCGGGCAGCAGATCGGGTTTCCCGGGCCGGCCGGCGCGGATCGAGCCGACGCCGACCTCGGCGCCGACCTGGTCGGTGCGCCCCGCCCGCTCGCGCAGGTGCTGGCGGCGAAACGCCTCCAGCGCCGCCAGCACCGGTCCGAGATGCAGGATCAGGCCACCCGGGGGCGCCGCGGTGTCCCGCGCCAACGCCGGGTGGTGGCGGGTGGCCAGCCGTACCCGTAGGAACATCGCCCCGGGCTCGGCGGTGAGAATGCCGGGCGGGCCGCTCTTGGCCACGACGGCGGCGGCCGGTGCCGGCCGGTGGTCGAGGTGGTGCGCGACGCCGCCGGGGACCGGGCCGGTGGGGTGGTTGCGGTGCGTGCCGGCGGCGGCGAGCAGCAGGGTCAGCCGGTGCGCCTGCCCGGCGGCCCGCAGGGCGTACGCGGCGGCGGTGAACCCGACCAGGGCGGCTGCCGCGGCGGCGCGGGCGACGCCCAGGCCGAAGCCGTCGACCACCTGCTCCGGGTCGGCGGGTGCGGGTCGCCGCAGCGCGGGGACCGGGTCGGGGCGGCCGGTGATCGGCTCGTCGAAGGCCGCCGCTCCGGTGAGCGAGGTGTCCAGGTGCGAGTAGAACAACAGCTCGGGGGGCCCGGAGCCGAGGGCGGAGCCGGCGACCAGGTTCGCGCTGTCGGGCAGCGCGTCGCTGACCGGCAGCGGCTCGACCTGCCAGGACAGCTCGGGCCAGCGGGCGGCCGCGTACGCGGCGAGGCGTTCGGCAGTGGCCCGCTCCCGCCCGTACGGGCTGGGCTCGGCGGCCAGCACCGCGAGGGTGTCCAGGATCGCGTCGCGGTCGATCGCGTCGTCGACGGCCCGAAGCAGTGCCGCCGGTGTCTCCCTGACCATGGCCACCCTTCCCGCCGGTTCCTCTAATTCAAGATGACATCTCGTATGTTGACATAGCCCGTCCGAGGTCTCTAGCGTGGCGTGACATCAGCGACACCGCTATTCATGCCGAACCCGCAGGTCTCGAAGGCGACCGGGCGGCAGGCGGTGCGACAAGCCACCGACACGCGGGAGGACCGATGGCCTACGTGGTCACCGACGAGTGTGTGGACGTGCAGGATCGGTCCTGCGTCGAGGAGTGTCCGGTCGACTGCATCTACGAGGGCGACCGGATGATGTACGTCAACCCCGACGAGTGCGTCGACTGCGGGCGCTGCGAACCTGTCTGCCCCGTCACCTCGATCTACCACTTCGACGACCTGCCCACCGACAAGGCGCACTTCGGCCCGATCAACGCCGAGTTCTTCCTCGAGATCGGCACCCCCGGCGGGGCGCGCAAGATCGGCCGGGTCGGCCGGGACCACCCGGCGATCACCGAGAGCGCCACCTGATGGCCGGGCAGATCGAGGTCGACCTCGCCGTCATCGGCGCCGGGCCTGCCGGCCTCTACGCGACCTACTACGCCGGGTTCCGGGGCATGAGCGTGGCGGTCATCGACTCGCTGCCCGAACCCGGCGGCCAGATCGCCGCCCTGTATCCGGAGAAGGACATCTTCGACATCGCCGGCCTGCCGGCGATCAAGGGCCAGCAGCTCGTCGACGCGCTGCTCACCCAGGCCGCCACCGCCAAACCGACGTATCTGCTCGGGGAGAGCGCCGTCGACCTGACCCCCGGCGACGACCACGCGCTGATCGGCACCGACGCCGGCAGCCAGGTCCGGGCCAAGGCGGTGCTGCTGACCGCGGGCATCGGCACCTTCACCCCCCGCGAACTGCCCGTCGGCAGCGAGTATCTCGGCCGGGGCCTGCGCTACTTCGTGCCCCGGCTGGAGGACCTCGCCGGCCAGGACGTCGTCGTGGTCGGCGGCGGCGACTCGGCCGTGGACTGGGCCCTGGCGCTGGAGCCGTACGCGTCCAGCGTCACCCTGGTGCACCGCCGCCCGCAGTTCCGCGCCCACGAGCGCAGCGTCACCATGCTGGAGCGCTCCAGCGTGCGCATCCGCACCCCGTACGAAGTCGTCGCGGTCACCGGCGAGCCGACCGTCACCTCGGTCACCATCGCCGAGGTCCGCGGCGAGGGCCGGGAGGAACTGCCCGCCCAGGCGGTGGTCGCCGCGCTCGGTTTCATCGCCGACCTGTCCGCGATGGAACGCTGGGGCCTGCGGATGCGCCGCCGGTACATCGAGGTGGACCGGTCGATGCGCACCAACCTGCCCCGCGTCTTCGCCGCCGGGGACATCACCGACTACGACGGCAAGGTACGGCTGATCTCCGTCGGGTTCGGGGAGGCCGCCAGCGCGGTCAACAACCTCGCGCCACTGGTCAACCCGGGACTGAGCACCGTTCCCGGGCACTCCTCGGACGCCGCGTGAGCGCCCCCGTCGCGGACGTCGCGCCGCGCCGCACCGCCGGCCCGCACCTGCTCGCCACCCGGCGCGGGATGGCCCGTCTCGCCGACGACGGCACCGCCGAGCTGCTCGACCTGCCGTACCCCGACGTGGCCGCGCTGTTGCGCGCCGGCGCCGGGCTGACCCCGGCCGCCGAGGCCCCGGCCCTGGACCGGCTGCCCCTGGACACGCTCGCCGGGGACCTCGTCGCACCGTTGGGCAGCACCCGCGCGATCTGGGGGGTGGGCCTGAACTACCACTGCAAGGCCCGGCTCACCGGGCGGGGTGTCCCCGAACAGCCGCTGCTCTATCTCAAGGCCGCCAGCGCCGGCTGCGGCCCGGACGCGGTGGTGCCGCTGCCCACCTCGGTCAGCGCCCAACCGGACTACGAGGGAGAGGTCGCCCTCGTCATCGGCACGCGCATGCACCACACCCCGCCCGAGCTGGCCTGGGCGCACGTCGCCGCGATCACCGCCGCCAACGACCTCACCGCGCGGGACGTGATGAAGGCGTTGGGGAACCCCACCCTCGCCAAGAGCTTCCCCGGCTTCGGCGCGCTGGGCGCCTCCGTGCTCGACCTGTCCGCCGTTCCCGACCGCGACGCCATCACGGTGCGGACCACGGTCAACGGCGAACTGCGTCAGGAGGCGAGCACCGCCGACCTGATCTTCCCGGTGCCGGAGCTGCTCGCCTGGATCTCCCGGCACGCGGTGCTGGAACCCGGTGACGTGGTACTGACGGGCACTCCGGCCGGCACCGGACAGGACCTCGGCCGCTTCCTCACCCCGGGTGACCTGGTCGAGGTCACCGTCGGTGGGGTGCTGCCGCTGCGTACCCGGTTCCGCGCCGAAACCCCCGACCCCGACACCGCGCCACCGACCGGCGTCCTTCCCGCGGCGTGATTCGCCGCCGATTCCGAGAGTGAGACCAACCTGATGACCGAGAACTCCCCCCGGTACGACCTGGTGCTGGCCGGCGGCGCGGTGTTCGACGGCGCCACCGGCGACAGCCGGACCGCCGACGTCGCGATCGTCGGTGACCGGGTCGCCCGGATCGCCCCCGGCCTGGCCGCCGCGGGCACTGAGGTGATCGACTGCACCGGCCGGTACGTGCTGCCCGGCCTGATCGAGGCGCACACGCACATCTTCGCCGAGGTGTCCAAGGTGGGCGCCCCGCCGGACGAGGCGCACCTGCGCCGGGGCGTCGTGGCCGCCTGCGACGCCGGCACCGTCGGCGCCTCCACGTTCGCCGCCTTCGAGAAGTACGTCGCAGCCCCGGCGCAGCTCCGACTGGTGAATTTCCTCAACGTCTCCGTGCTGGGTCTGATCGACTTCCGCTTCGGCGAGCTGATGAACCCGGGGACGCTGGTGCCGGAGGACGCCCTGGCTGTCGCCGCGGCCAACCCGCACCGGGTACGCGGCTTCAAGATCCGGCTCTCCGAGGACGTCGTCGGCCTGGAGTGGCGGCCACTGCTCAAGCGCTCCCTGGCGCTGGCCGCGGAGGCCGGGCTGCCGCTGATGGTGCACATCGGGGAGACCCCGGAGCCGCTGCCGGTCATCCTGAACGAGCTGCGGCCCGGCGACGTGGTGGCGCACTGCTACACCGGCAAGCCGTACGGCATCCTGCGTGACGGCACCGTCCTGCCCGAGGTGTACGCCGCCCGCGAGCGCGGGGTGCTGTTCGAGTCCGCGCACGGCAAGAGCAACCTCAGCTTCGCCGTCGCGAAGCCCGCCATCGAGCAGGGCTTCCTGCCCGACGTCATCACCTCCGACACCAGCGCCCGCAACTGGCGTGGCCCGGTGTTCGACCTGGTCACCAGCATCTCCAAGCTGCGCGCCCTGGGCATGACCATGGCGCAGATCGTGCCACGGGTGACCTCGGCGCCGGCCCGGCTGCTCGGGTTGGACGCCGAGGGCTACGGCAGCCTGGTCGAGGGCGGGCCCGCACACGTCACCGTGCTCGCCGACGCCGAGGAGGCGGTACTGCCGGACGCGGCCGGCAACAGCATGCCCGCCGTACGGCTGGAGCCGGAGGTGGTGCTGCGCGCCGGAGCGCGGATCGCCACCGTGCCGTGGCGCGGCCTGCCGGCGGATGGCGCGTGAGTCGACGATGACCGCGCGCGACCCGCTCGGGACGCACCGGGCCCGCCGCCGACTGCGCATGGCGCTGCGCGACGGCGGGCCACTGGTGGGCACCTTCCTCAAGCTGCCCGGCGCCGACCCGGTGGCGCTGGCCGCCCGGTCCGGGCTCGACTTCGTCGTGGTCGACCTGGAGCACTCCGCGCTCGACGAACGCACCGTCACCGGCCAGCTCCGGCTCGCCGCGACGTCAGGCCTGCCCGCGCTGGTACGGGTGCCGTCGGTGGATCCCGGGCAGGTCAACCGCCTGCTGGAGGCCGGCGCGGTCGGCGTGCAGCTCTCCACCGTCCGGGCCAGTGCCGAGACGCGGGCGCTCGCCGACGCCGTCCGGTACGCCCCGGTCGGCCGTCGCAGCATCAGCCTGGCCCACCCGGTCGCCGGGTACGGCGACGGCGGGCTCGACGCCTACCTGGCGGCCGAAGCGGCCGACCCGCCGCTGCTGGTCGCCCAGATCGAGACCGCCACCACCGACGACCCGCTGTCGCAGCTGCTGGCCGGCGTGGACGTCGCCTTCGTCGGCACCACCGACCTGACGGTGAGCCTGGGCCTGTCCGCCCGCGACGACCCGGCGCCGCTGCTGGCCCGCACCGGGGAGGTGGCCAGGGCGGCCGGCGCCGCCGGTGTTGCCCTGGGCGGGTGGGTGTCGCGGCACAGCCCCGAGGCCCTGGCCCGGTACGGCCTGACCGACGCCCGGTACCTGGTCGTCGGTTCCGACCTGCAGCTGCTCGGCGCCGGCCTGCGTGGCCTGGTCGGGCGGTCCTGAACCCGTGGAAGGGGACTGACATGCTCAATCCGCAGCTCTACCGCACATCGGTGAACTGGGACGACATCCCGGCCACCGACGTGCGCCCCGGCGTGCGCCGCAAGGTGTACGCGACCGACGAGGTGCTCTTCGCCTGGCACGAGCTGGCCGTCGGGATGGACCTCAACCCGCACCACCACGACGACTTCGACCAGCTGGTGCTGATCCTGGGCGGTCGGTGCAACTACTACGTCGACGACGTGGCGCACCCGATGGGGCCGGGGTCGATGCTGCTGGTGCCCCGGGGCGCCGTGCACTACATCGAGCCGACCGAGGGGCCGTGCATCAACGTGGACGTCTTCGCTCCGCCGCGGGCGGACTTCCTGCCGTACGCCTGGCGGCCAGGGCAGAGCTGACCGGGCGGCGGCCCGCTCGCCGGGCACCCGCGGACCGGTGGCGTGGGCACGGACGGCGCCCTGGTCGGCACGAGCCGGGTCGCGGCGGTGACGGTCGCTCCGGAGGGCGCGACGGTCGCCGTGCCGTGCCCGGTCGGGCGAAACATGCCGGCTAGGCGTGGCGTGATGAGCTACAGACGGTAACTGAACTGACATAAGACCTGCTCTTGACAGGTGACAGCCTGCAATAGGAGCATCAGAGCGCGAGATGCTGTCTCGCATAACGTAGAAGGCGGTGGGTGATGACGCAGCAGTCGCCGGTACGCCCGCACGGCGAGCCCGGTGCCGGTGCGATGATCGACGAGGACTGGAACGCACTGCGGTTCCGGGTGCACCGTTCGGCGTACCGAGACCCGGCGGTGTTCTCCGCGGAGGTCGCCACCATCTGGGGGCGCACCTGGCTCTACCTCGGTCACGATACGGAGATCCCCAATCCGGGCGACTTCAAGACCCGGACCCTGGGCGGACGACCGTTGATCTTCGTCCGGGACTCGGACGGGAAGGTGCGCGCGTTCCTCAACTCCTGCCCGCACCGGGGCACGGTGCTGTGCCGTCACAACGAGGGCAACGCCAAGTTCTTCCAGTGCTTCTACCACGCCTGGGCGTTCAGCAACTCCGGTGACCTCGCCGCGCTGCCGGGCGACGAGGCGTACCCCGACGACCCGGCCTTCCGGGCGTCGATGTCGCTGCGTGAGGTGCCCCGGCTGGACATCCACGAGGGCTTCGTCTTCGTCTCCTTCACCGCGAACGTGCCCGACCTGCTCACCCATCTCGGCCCGGCCGCGCACTACATGTCGCTGACCGCCAAGATCGGCGAGCAGGGCTTGACGACCCTGCCCGGCGTGCAGCTCTACAGCGTCAAGGGGAACTGGAAGCTGGGCGTGGAGAACGCCATGGACGGCTACCACTTCGCGCCGACCCACAACACCTTCGTCGGCTACCTGCGGGAGACCGGCTTCGCCGTCACCGACGACGACCAGTACGCCTACGACCTCGGCGGCGGCCACGGTCTGCTGGTGCTGACCGGGCACAACGGCCGCATCGGCATGGTGTGGGAGCCGCGCTTCGGCGACGAGGAGAAGGTCCGCACCGACGCCAAGCGCCGCGAGATGGAGGCCCGGCTCGGCCCCGAACTGGCGGCCGAGGTCGCCGACGCCAGCCGGATCCTCTACGTCTTCCCCAACCTGTTGCTGTTCGACCTGGAGGCGCTGACCATCCGCCAGCTCGAACCGGTCGCCGCCGACCGCACCGACGTGCGGGCCTGGCAGTTCGTTGAGGTCGGCGAGCCGGAGTCGGTGCGCGCGCTGCGGATCAAGACGATGGTCAGCTTCGTCGGCCCGGGCGGCCTGGCCACCCCGGACGACATCGAGGCGTACGAGGCGGTGCAGCGCGGCATCGTGGCCACCGCCGACGCGACCGACCCGGACCACGACTGGAGCGACATGTCCCGGGGCATGGCCAACGAGAAGCAGGGCAACCAGGGACGATCCATCGACGAGGGCGCCATGCGCAGTTTCTGGCGGCACTGGGCCGACCGGCTGAACATGCCCACCAGCGTCGTCGGCACACCCCCGGCCGGCCCGCCGAAGCCCGGGCCGAGCGCGCAGCTGTCCGGCGCCGGTGCGACGACGGAAGGGGCGTGAGCGCGATGTCGTCGACACCCGTCAGCCGCAGGGGAGTGGTCAGTGTGGGATCGCGTGAGGTGACCCGGGCGGAGGTGGAGGACTTCCTCTACCACGAGGCGCACCTGCTCGACACATGGCGCCTGGACGAGTGGTTCACCCTGTTCGAGGAGGGCGGCCGGCTGGAGGTGCCGACCACCGACTGGGCCGGCTGGGCCGCCGACACCGCCGGCTACTTCGTCTGCGACGACTACGAGCTGATCCAGGCCCGGGTCAAGCGGCTGAAGAGCCGCAAGGCGCACGCGGAGAACCCGCACTCGCGTACCCACCGGATGGTCTCCAACGTGGTCCTGCTGGAGGCCGGCGAGGAAACCATCTGGATCAACGCGAACTTCGTCATCCACCGCTACCGCGACGGCGGCGCCTACACCTACGTCGGCCGCTACGAGCACGTGCTCAAGGTCGATCCCGACGGGCTGCGGTTCCGGGCCCGCCGGGCGGTGCCGGTGATGGAGTCGATGGACCCGGGCGCGCGTCTGAGCTTCATCCTCTGACCCGGAAGGCACCTCCGATGATCACTCACATGCTGGTCTTCCGGTTCCGCGACGACCTGCCACCCGGCGCGGCCGAGTCGGTCCTGGCCGAGCTGGAGACCTTCCCCGACCGGTACCCGGCGATGCGCAACTGGCGTAGCGGGATCAACATCAGCAACCGGGACACCACCATGACCCACGGCTTCGTCGTGGAGTTCGACACCGAGCAGGAACTGCTCGCCTACCTCACCAGCGAGTCGCACGAGCGGTTCGTCCGGGAACGCTGGCGCCCCGTCATCGAACGCCAGGCAATCGTCACCCTCCCCGGGACCGGGGACGCGTCACGCACCGAGAGGAGTCGCTGATGTCCACCGAGGCCGCCACCCGCCGCCGTGGCCCGTACGGGATGGAGTACGCCCGAATCGAGGTGCCGGACCTGGCCGCCTCCATCGAGTTCCTCCAGTACCACGTCGGCCTGCAGTTGGAACAGCACGACGACGAGTACGCGTTCCTGCGCGCCGACATCGAGCACCACAGCATCGAGCTGGTGGCCGCTCCGCAGCGCGAGGTCTCCTGGACCACCGCGGTCGGGTTCAGCGTCGAGTCCGAGGCGGTGCTGGACGACCTGCGGGAGCGGGTGACCGCCGCCGGCCACGAGATCCTGGAGCTGGCCGACCGGGTCAAGGGGCTGGTGCAGGCCGGGTTCGCCGTGCGCGACCCCAACGGGCTGATCGTGGAGCTGTTCACCGAGTTCGTCGAGTACGCCGAGCCGCCACTGATCGAGCTGCGCCCGCTGGACCTGGTGCACCCGTTCCTCGCCACCGACAAGTACGAGGAGACCCTGGACTTCTACTCCAACGTGCTCGGGTTCCTCGTCTCGGACCACGTCGGCGACGTGACCGTCTTCCTGCGCTCCGAGGACCGCTACCACCACAGCCTCGCCCTGCAGCGCAACAAGGAGTTCTACGTCGCGCACCTGTGCTTCATGATGAAGAGCTTCGACCACGTGATGCGCGGCCGGGCCCGGGCCCAGTACAAGAAGGTGCCCATCGCCTCCGACCTGGTCAACCACTCGGCCTCGACGTCGATCGCCTTCTACATGCACGACGTGCGGCACGGCCCGCGCTACGAGCTGTGCGACCGGCACCGGGTGTTCACCCCCGAGGAACACGAGACGCACCGCGCCCGGCGGATGGCGGTGGACCCGCGCAACATCGACGTGTGGCGCCCGGCCGCCGACGACTGGGGACGCTTCTGAGCCGCGGTCCGTGGAGCGGCTCGTCCCCCCGGTAGGCGACGGCGTGGACATCCGTCGACGGATGTCGCCTGCCGTGCGGGGGCCCGTGCCTGGGCCGGTCGACGAGTTCCTGCCACGAGCACATCCACGTCGGGCGACCCGCCTCGACCGTCACGGCACCGCTCACCACAGAGCCGGACGCGGCACCACCCGCGTCCGGTGCGGCGGGAGGCCGCGCGGAGAAGGACCCACACGGCGGGTGTCGCGCCGCGCGGCCCACCCGGGCCGCCACGATCGAGGTCAGCCCGCTTGATCCTCAACCTCCGAGGGGCCTGTGGAGGCCCTGACCGATCACGGAAACAGCCCGACAGGAGTACCGGTGGACAAGGTCATCGCGAGTGCGGCCGAGGCGGTCGCGGACATCCCCAGTGGTTCCACGCTGGCAGTCGGTGGTTTCGGGTTGTGCGGAATTCCGTCGGTGCTCATCGAGGCCCTCCTCGACGTCGGCGTCACGGATCTGGAAGTGGTGTCGAACAACTGCGGTGTCGACGACTGGGGCCTGGGACGTCTGCTGAACGCGAAGCGGATCCGTCGGATGGTGTCCTCCTACGTGGGGGAGAACAAGGAGTTCGCCCGGCAGTACCTGTCCGGCGAACTCGAGGTCGAACTCAACCCGCAGGGCACGCTCGCCGAGCGGATGCGGGCGGGCGGGTCCGGGATCGCCGCGTTCTTCACCGCGACCGGTGGCGGCACCCAGATTTCCGAAGGCGGCCTTCCCTGGCGCTACGACAGCGAGGGCAACGTCGTCACCGCGTCGCCTGCCAAGGAGACCCGCGAGTTCGGTGGCCGTGAGTATGTGCTCGAGGAGGCGGTCGTCGCCGACTTCGGGCTGGTACGCGCCTGGAAAGGCGACCGGCACGGCAACCTCGTCTACAAGGACTCCGCACGTAACTTCAATCCGCTCGCCGCGATGTGTGGCCGCGTCACGATCGCCGAGGTCGAGCACCTGGTCGAGCCCGGCGACATCGACCCCAACGACGTGCACACCCCGGGCGTGTTCGTCCAGCGGGTCGTCGCCCTCACGCCCGAGCAGGCAGCCGACAAGCGCATCGAGAGGGTCACCGTCCGCTCCCGGTGAAGGAGGCGCCGGGCGGTGGCGCCCGTCGCCGTACCCACCGCGGGACCGGGCGTCCACAGCATCGAACAGGAAGGAAACGACCGTGGCATGGACTCGTGAGGAGATGGCCCAGCGGGCCGCCAGCGAGTTGACCGACGGCTCATACGTCAACCTCGGCATCGGCCTGCCGACGCTCGTCCCGAACTACGTCCCCGATGACGTCGAGCTCGTCCTGCAGTCGGAGAACGGACTGCTCGGTGTCGGCGCCTACCCGTACGAGGGCGAGGAAGACCCCGACCTCATCAACGCGGGCAAGGAGACAGTGACCTTGCGCAAGGGGGCGTCGGTCTTCGACTCATCCATGAGCTTCGGCATGATCCGTGGCGGCAAGATCGACGCCGCCATCCTCGGCGCCATGCAGGTCTCGGCAACCGGCGACATCGCCAACTGGATGATCCCGGGCAAGATGATCAAAGGCATGGGCGGCGCCATGGATCTGGTCCACGGCGCCAAGCGTGTCATCGTCCTGATGGAGCACACCGCGAAGGACGGCTCGTACAAGATCGTGAACGAGTGCTCCCTGCCCTACACCGGCCGCGCGGTGGTCCAGGAGATCATCACCGATCTGTGCGTCCTCCAGGTCACCCCGGACGGTCTCGTCCTCACCGAGCTGGCCCCCGGCGTCAGCCTCGACGAGGTACGCGACAAGACCGAACCTGAGTTCGCGGTCGCCCTGAGGCGCCAGGACGACGCCGAGGTCTGATTAATCGGATGGGCCCGTCGGTGCTGGTCACTATGGTTGGTCGATGGACGTTGTCAGCACCGCCGACGTCTCGCCGGGCGACCGGTTCGCCTTCTGGCGCGAGGTCAGCGCGAAGCTCTGGGTGCCGTACGACCTGGCCCGGGAACGGCAGGCGGAGACCGGCTTCGAGGCACGGGTCGGCATCAGCGAGTTCGGCCCGGTGCAGGCGACCCTGATGACGACGACGGCGCACTCGGTGCGCCGTACGCCCCGGCTGATCCGCCAGGCCGACCCGGAAGTGTTCAAGGTCAGCTGCATGGTCAGTGGCAACGGCAGGCTGACCCAGGACGGCAGGTGCGCGGAGTTCGGCGCCGGGGACCTCGTGCTCTACGACACCTCGCGTCCGTACGTGGCCGAACTCCGGCCGGACGATGCGACGAGCCGGATGCTGCTCCTGCGTTTCCCACGGGCGCTGCTGCCGTTTCCTCCCCGGGACCTGCGTGAACTGAGCGCCGTCTGCATTCCCGGCGCCCGCGGCGTCGGCGCGTTGTCGTCGCGTTTCCTGCTGCAACTCGCCGACCAGTTGGACGCACTGACCCCGGCCGAGACCGCGCGTCTGGCCACCCTTACGCTCGACGTGCTGATCACGGCGTTGGCCGACGCGCTGGACGCCCGGACGGTCGTCCCCGCGGACACGTGCCGACGGGCGCTGACCGCCCGCATCCACGCCTTCATCCGCGACCATCTCGGTGACCCGGACCTGACTCCGAGCGCGATCGCCGCGGCGCACCACATCTCCGTGCGCTACCTTCACAAGCTGTTCCAGCAGGAGGAGCACACCGTTGCCGGCTGGATCCGCGAACGGCGCCTCGAGCGGTGCCGATGCGACCTCGCCGAACCCCGGCTCGCCGCCCGCACGGTCAACGCGATCGCCGCCCGGTGGGGATTCGCCAGCGCCGCGCATTTCAGCCATGCGTTCCGCGCCCGGTACGGCCAATCGCCCACCGAGTTCCGCCAGCAGCTCCCGAGCGTGCACGGAGACTGAACACCTGTGCACCCAGCCGCAACGGCAGATGTGGATGCGGCGGGCAGTCTCGTCTCAGGAAGTCGGCTTGTCCGAAGCGACAGCACTGGGAAGGGAATCGAATTGTGCGCTCGTGGGCGAAGAAGCTCCACCGGGCCACCGCCGTGGCCCTGGTCCTTGCCATCCTGCCGATCATGTCCGGCCCGGCGCAGGCCGCCGACGTGGCCCGCAACCAGAAGAACCAGAGGCTGACCGCCACGCCGTACAGCGGGAATCCGATCGCACTGGCCAGTCTCGATCCCCGCTTCTGATGCCGCGTCCACCGGCACGGCTGAACATGTCCGTCACCTCACCAAGGGAGATCCGCATGAGAACCGTACGAATCTCGATCGCCGCCGTCATGCTGGGCAGCGCCGCCGTGCTGGCGGTCGCCGCGCCGGCCCAAGCGTCCTGCCCGCAGGGAATCGCGAGCTTCGAGCCGCAGGTCAACGGCACGTTCGCGGGGACCGGCATCAACATCCGCACGGGGCCCGGCTCCGACTGCACCTCACTCGGCCATGGCCAGCCCGGTCAGACCGCGACGTTCCGCTGCTGGCGGACCGGGCACGACGGCGCCCGCTGGACCTACCTGCACAACCGCGCGACCGGCGTGTCGGGCTGGTCCCGCAGCGACCTGCTCTCGGGCGGAGGCGCCACGGTCTCCTGCGGCATCTGAGCGGCAGCGGCGCCCAGGGCGGTCCAAGCCCCGACGCGTCGCGCCCCGGGCCCGTGGCATCGAGACCCGAGCGATCCGTCGACGGACGACGGTGGGCCGGCGCCGCTGCCGAGGACGGCGGGCGGCTCCGTCCTGATCGGTCGATCAGCCGCCACCGGGCGGTGAGTAGTGTCGGCGTCATCGGCAGCCCCGCCGACGGGGCAGCCCGATGATCAGGGCGGCGCCGACGGTCAGGTGCATGCCGAGCAGCACCAGCCGGCTGCTGCCCACGCCGCTGCCCAGCGGGCCGGCCAGCGAGAGCACCAGCACGATCAGCGCGATGACCTGGAACGTCCGGGCGGGCCGGCGGACCGTACGCTCCAGCAGCGCGAGCAGGCCCCAGGCGGCCAGGCCGGCGACCAGCGCGGCCACCACGACGGCAGCCGGGCCGATGTGCCGCGTCGCCTCACCCTCGCGGACGGTGAGATCGATGCCGGCCCAGGGATCGTTGAGGACCCACAGGAGAAGGGCGCCGGCTGCGCCCGCGGCGACGGTGAGCGCGCGGCCCGTGCGCCGCGTGGTGGTCCAGGTCGTGTCGGTCCGTCGCATGTCGTTCGTCATGCCGATGAGCGTCGCGGTCCGCACCGGGTGGACACATCGGTCCGCGAGCGGCGCCGGTCCTTCCTGGGAGAACGCGACCACCAACTTTGGCAGGTGTCGGGGCCGGGTGCCCGCCGGTTAGCCTCGCCGCGTGCACCGCTTCCCGCTCGGGTCGGAGGACTGCGACCGCCGCCCCGGTCTCGCCACCACCGCCGTGCTGCTGGGCGTGTCCGGCGTGCTGACCGCGGCGACGATCCTGGGCTGGTGGAGCGGCCGCTCGCCCGGCCCGCTGCTCGCGCTCGACCTCGCGGCCGGCGCGCTGAGCTGGCTGCTGACGCCGCTGATGTGGTGGCGGCCGGTCGCCAGCACGGCCGTGCTCACCGTGCTGGCCGCGGTGTCGCCGGCCGCCACCCCACCGGCCACGATCGGCGCGCTCCAGGTGGCGCGCCGCCGGCGCGCCGCGGTCGCGGTCGCGGTGGCGGCGGCCGGGGTCGCCGCGCACGCGGTCCAGGGCGTCTGGCGGTCCAACGGCGGCATGTCGTACGGCTGGTGGCTGGCGCTGGTCACCATCGGCTACGGTGCGCTGCTCGGCTGGGGCGCGTGGGCGCAGGCCCGCGAAGCGCTGATCCGCTCGCTGCACGAGCGGGCCCGCCGCGCCGAGGCGGAGCAGGGCCGCCGGGTGGCCGAGGCGCGCATGCTGGAACGCCGCAGGATCGCCCGGGAGATGCACGACGTCCTCGCCCACCGCCTGTCGCTGCTGGCGACGTTCGCCGGCGCGATGGAGTACCGCCCGGACTCCTCACCCGAGCGGTTGTCCCAGGCCGCGGGGGTCGTCCGGGACGGGGTGCACCAGGCGCTCGAGGAGCTGCGTGAGGTGATCTCGCTTCTGCGCGACGACGAACCGCCGGACGGCGAGAACAGCCGCCCGCAGCCGGTGCTGGCCGACGTCCCGCGCCTGGTCGACGAGTCCCGCGACGCCGGCGCCGAGGTGCTGCTGCGCGAGGCGGTGGACGAGCCGGGCGAGGCGCCCCCGTCGGTGGCCCGCACCGCGTACCGGGTGGTCCAGGAGGGCCTGACCAACGCCCGCAGACACGCCGCGGGCCAGCCGGTCCGGGTAGCCCTGCGGGGCGGGCCCGGCGCCGGCCTGGAGATCGACGTCCGCAACGCGCTGGCGGCGGAGCGCACGACGCCGCCCGGCTGGTCCGGGGGCGCCGGGCTGGTCGGGCTCACCGAGCGGGTGCACCTGGCCGGCGGGCGGCTCGACCACCAGGTGGTCGACGGGGAGTTCCGGCTGCACGCGTCAATACCATGGCCGGCATGACCCCGCCGGTGCGCGTGCTCGTCGTCGACGACGACGCGCTGGTCCGCGCCGGACTGACCATGATGCTCGACGGTGCCGAGGGCATCGCGGTGGTCGGCGAGGCCGCTGACGGCGACCAGGTGCCGGCCGCCACCGACGCGCACGCCCCCGACGTCGTGCTGATGGACCTGCGCATGCCCCGGGTCGACGGCATCACCGCCATCCGCCGCCTACGGGCGCGCCCGCGGCCGCCCGAGATCATCGTGCTGACCACGTTCGACACCGACGAGAACATCCTGTCCGCGCTGCGCGCCGGGGCCAGCGGCTTCCTGCTCAAGGACACCCCACCGGCCCGGATCGTCGACGCGGTACGGCAGGTCGCGGCCGGCGAGCCGATCCTGTCGCCACGGGTCACCCGCCGGCTCATGGCCCGGGTCGCCGTCCAGGCCGGCGCGTACGCCCGGGCGAAGGCCGCCCTCGCGGTGCTCAGCCCGCGCGAGCGCGACGTCGTGGTGGCGATCGGTCAGGGGCGCAACAACGCCGATATAGCCGCCGCGCTCGGCATGACCCTGGCCACCGTGAAGACCCACGTGTCGCACATCCTGACCAAGCTCGACCTCTGCAACCGCACCCAGATAGCGCTCCTCGCCCACGACGCCGAACTCTCCTGACCGCTGGGCTCGGCGACCTCCTCGCCACGGGCCTGGCGAAGCCGCACGCCCGCGGGACGCCGGTCAGCGGCCCACCCGCGGGGTGCGCGGATTCCGCCCGTCGAACGGCGGCCGGCGGTGCGGCTGAGCGAGGCCGTCAGCGGTTCTGCGCCGGTGCGGCGATGCCCTCCTCGATCGCCAGTCGGGTCAACTCCGGCCGCCGGCGGCGTCCCGTCTTCTCCCGGATCCGGTCCAGGTGGGAGCGGACCGTACGGACACTGATCGCCAGCGCCTCCGCGATGTCCTGGTCCCGTTCACCGGCGGCCAGCAGCGACAGCACCTGACGCTCCCGGTCGGACAGCGGGACCCGGTACAACGGCTGTCGGCCACGGGACGAGTCCAGCAGGATCGAGGCCAGCGTCGGCGACACGTAGGTGTTGCCCGCGGCGATCTCCCGTACCGCCCGGAGGATCTCGTCGGCGTCGGCGTCCTTGGTCAGGTACCCGCGGGCCCCGGCGGCGATCGCGCCGAGCACGTCGGACTGGTCCCCGTGCGCCGACACGACCAGCACCCGGTGCCCCATGCCGGTGACCGCGACCACCGCCGCCGCGTCGCGTACGCCCGGCAGCCTCAGGTCGAGGATCACCACCCCGCCCCCGGGCTGCTGGTACGCCGCGAACTCCTCCACCGACCTGGCGGTGGTGCTGACCAGGATGTCCGGCGCGTCGCCGAGGGCGCGGACCAGCGCGGCCCGGTAGAGGGGGTGATCCTCCACCACCGACACCTCGATCGTCGTCCCCCCGGTCACCGCGTCCCCTCCGTGCCGGCGGCCGGCCGGACCGTGACCGGGGCGGGCCGCTGGGCGGCGGCCGGCTCCAGCACCGGCCCGGTCGGGAACAGGGCCAGCACGCTCGGCGGCACCGCCGTGGGCTGGACCGTCCCGTAACCGAGTGCCTTCAGCGCGTCCCCGTCCGGTATCGGATACCGCACCCCCTGGTCGGTGAGGAGGAAGACGGTGCCGAGCGCGGCCTGCGGTGCCGGCCGCTCGCGCAACACGGCGGCCCGGCCGGCCGGCACGAACACCGCGTCGGCCCGGGATCCGCCACCGGCCGCGATCGGCGCCGCGCCGGCCGGCACACCCGTCGAGGCACCCAACCTGATCACCGCCCGGTCACCGTCCAGCGTCGCGCACACCGCGACCCCTTCGCCGGAGACCGCCAACGGCGGGGCGAGCCGGGCCGGATAGTCGCCGGCCGGCCCGGTCACCGGCTGCGACTGCGCCACGTCGGCCGCGGTCACCCCGATCTCGCGCGCCGCGCCGCCCGGGTACGCCGCCCGGTTGGCCGGGTTGCCGAGCACCAGCGCCGCCTCGGTCTGCCCGATCGCCAGCAGCCCGTCGGCGCGGACCAGGTAGTAGCGGGGCTCGGTGCCCACGTTCGTGGCGGCGAGCACCTGGCCGACCCGCGTCGGTTGGTCACCGACCCGGGGCCCGGCGGAGCCCACCCCGGCCACCGTGATCAGCCGCAGGTCCGGACCGGGGGTCACCGCGTTCAACCAGGCCGTGCTGACCGGCAGCGGTCGTACCGCGTCGTAGCCGAGGGCCACCGCGGTGGCCGGGTCGGCGATCCGGTGCCGGCGCCCGGCCACCAACGCGTGCTCGGCGCCGTCCGGGCTGGCGACCAGCAGCGCCGTCGCCGCGCCCACCTCGGTACCGACAGGCGGCACCCCGGCCAGCGCCGTGGTGACCGGCGGGGTACCGGCCGGCCGTCCCTCGGCGCTGCGCGCGCAGACGGTGAACGGCGCGGTCAGCAGCCGGTCCCGCGCCGGCAACGACGACGGCGCGCCCGGGATCCCGAGCGGTACGCCACGCGGCGCACCCGCCAGGGACTTGCTCGACACCCGGCTGGTCGCGGTGCCGTCACCGCCGGCGAGCAGCCGCGCCGAGGCGTAGTTGAGCATGGGATGCAGCAACCCGTCGGTGCCCATCACGTACGCCGCGCCGGTGTCCTTCTCGATGACCACCTGGCCGGGCTTGCGCCAGTCGTTGTTCGCGCCCGGCCGCAGGAACCCGTACACCCCGAAGCCGGCGGTCACCAGCAGGGCCGCCGCGGCGCCGAGCGCACACCCGATGACCAGGCGGCGGCTCGGCGACACCGGATGGTTGGCGTCGCCCACCTGGAGCGCCGAGACGAGGCGGCGGCGCAGGAACTGGTACGCCTGTAGTTGGTCCCGCTGTGTCCACATCAGTTCATCCCCGCCATGGTGCGGTGCACGCCCGGTGCACTAGAACTACGGATGCAAGGTACGGATCGACGACGAGTTCGACCCCGGGGAGCCACGCCATGCCACCAGCCGCACCCGCCACCGCGCTGCTGTTCAGGTCCGTACGGCCTGGTGGCGGGCCGTCGATGCCCGTACCGCCGGTGGGGCAGCGCAGGTGGCGCGGACTCGGCGTCGGCCGCCTGGTGCTCTGGCAGACGGCGGCGCTGGGCGCGGTGGCCGCCGGCGGCCCGTACGACGCGGTCGGCGGCACGGCCACCGCGGCGGCGGCGCTCGTGGTACTCGGTACCGGGGTGCGGTGGCGCGGCCGGTGGCTGTCCGACTGGGTGGCGGTCCGGCACCGCTTCCGGCGTCGTTCGCGACGCCCGTTGCCGGCGTTGCCCACGCTGCGGATCCGCACCGACGCCGACCGGGCGGGCAACCGGGTCGGGCTCGCCGGCGACGGCAACTCGTGGACCGCGCTGCTGCGCGCCGAACCCGACGGCGACCTCGACGACCTGCTGCGCCGGCTGGTGGCCCGCTACGACGACCCCGACCTGCCGCTGGCCGGCGCGCAACTGGTCGACTGGCACTCCCCGGGCACCGGCAACGCGGCCCGGTGGATCGCCATCCGGCTCGACCCCGCGACGGCCACCCGGGCGGTGCTGGCCCGGGGCGGCGGCCAGCCCGGCGCGGTACGTGCCGCCGGCGCCGCCGCGCTGCGACTCGCCGCCGAGCTGCACGCCGCCGGGCACCAGGTCACCGCGCTCGACGGCGGTCAACTGCGCGACGCGTGGGCCACCGTGCTCGGCGTCGACCCACGACGCGGGGGCGATCCGGGCACCGAGACCTGGCACCACTGGTCGCTGGGCATGCTGCACCAGGTCTGCTACCGGCCACGCCGGGCTGTCCGGAACCTGGCCGGGGCCGCGGCGCTGCTCCGCCGGCACGCCGCCGCACCGGCCCTGGTCAGCGCCGTGTCGGTGCGGTGGGACCGGCAGCGGGGCGGCGGTACCCGCAGCACGGCGCTGATCCGGGTCGCGGTGCCCGCAGGCCCGGCCCGGGAGGCGGTCGCCGACAAGGCCCGGCAGGCCACCGCCGGGCTCGGCGGGAACCTGGTGCCACTGGACGGGGCACATGCCGAGGCGGCGTGGGAGACGCTGCCGCTGGCAGGCCTGCCGGTGGGTTAGCCGCCCCATGCGCGTACCGCGCCGTAGATGTCGAGCACCGCGCCCGCCACCGGCACCAGACCGACCAGCGCCAGGAACTCGACCACGTCGAGCAGCCGGCCCCAGTACGGCGACGGTGTGTTGGCCGCCGCCCGGACCGCGTACGTCGCGCAGACCACTCCGGTCACCAGGAGCAGCGCGGCGAGGAACAGCCGCGTCCCGGGGCCGCCGGCCAGGCCCGCCCGGGCCGTCAGGCCCAGCACCGACCCGGCGCCGGCGACCAGCAGCGCCGCCCGCTGGCCGAGGCCGACGTAGGCACGGGCGCGCAGCAGCAGGCCGGTGCCGGCCAGCCCGGCCAGCGCCCACGCCCAGCGCCCGCCGGTCAGCAGGAGTATCCCGGCGCAGCAGGCCACGATGACCGCCAGGCCACACAACAGACCGGTCAGGACCCGCTCGGCCGCCTCGGTGTCACCGACCACCTCGGGCCCGAGGGTGGGCCGCTCGTCCCGGCGGAACGACTCCACGTCGGTCGGCACGCCCGGTAGCGGCAGCCGGCCGAGCCGCAGCGCGAGCATCGGCAGCGCCGGGCTGGCCATCACGGCCGCGCAGCAGGTGACCGCCGCGACCGAGGCGGGCGAGGCGGCGGTGAGCAGGTCGGCGAGCGCGCCGAGAGTGCCGACCGCGGCGGCCACCGCGGCGGCGGCGAACCGCTGTTCGGCCACCACCACGGCGGCCAGCGCCGTGTAGAGGGTGGCCGCCGCGCCAGCCAGGGCCAGCCGGCCCGCGGACAGCCCCATCGCCGCGCCCGGACCGGCGGTCACCGACAGCCCGCCGATCAGCGTGGCCGGCACGCCACCGGCGGCCACCGCCGCGCCGAGCCCCCGATCGCCGTACGCCCGCGACAACGCCCCGCCGGCGACCAGCAGCACCACGGCCAGGGTGCCGGCGAGCAGCGCGGTGGTCAGCGCGGGCAGCCCGCTGTACCCGACCGCGACCGCGACCGCGGTGAAGGCCAGCGCGGCGACGGCACCGCCGACCCTCCGCGACACCGCCGCCCGCCACACGCCGGGCCGGTCCGCGGCGGCACTCGCGATGGCATCCACCACGTCGTCGAAGAGCATCGGGGTGGCCCGCCGGTCGACCGTGCCCAGGTAGAGCACTTCGCCGTCGCGTACGCCGGCGCCGCTGACCGTGACCGCGCCGTCGAGCGGTGGGCCACCGAAACGGCGCAGCTCCCAGCCGATCCCGCCGGCCCGGTCGGCGTTCGTGGCGAGGAGCCGGACCAGTTGCGGAAGCAACTCCGCGACGGTGCTCTGCACCGGCAGCGACACGTCGAGCCGGGCATGTGGCGCCACCACGGTGACGCGCCGGGGAGCGAGCGCAGTGGTCACTGCTGGGCCTCGCCGAGCAGCGGGGCGTACCTCGCCTCGCTGACCGAGGCGAGTTTGGCCAAGCCGTCGTTCACCGCCTCGAGCACGAGTTGGCCGAGGGCCTCGGCGTCGTAGCGGCGCAGCACCTGCGGGTCGATGGTCACGTCCGTGAACCGGCCGTCGCCCTTGAGCTTCACGGTCACGTCGCCGTTGCCGGCGTACCCGGTCACCTCCAGGGCCGCCACCGAGCGCTGGATGTCCTCGATCCGCTGCTGCTGCTCGCGCACCTGGGCGAGCAGATCCTCGATCGCCGGTTCCATCTGTCGTTTCCCCTCCGGTCTCCGCCGCCCGCCGGCGCCGCATCCGCCACCCGGGCTACGGCCGCCGCCCCTGTACGTCGAACAGGATCGACTCACGAGTATGCGTGGCGACGTTCCCGAGGTACACATACTGCGCGGCGGAAGTGTAGGCGTCGATGTAGTCGGCCCGTCCCGGGTCGGTCCGGGCCCACCGTACGGCCTCCTCGGCGGCAGCGCCGTGCAGCGTCCCGACCGGCACGGTCGGCGCCGATCCGCCGGTGCGCAGCTCGTAACTGGCGAGGTCGGCGGCCGCCGTGTAGCCGGCGCCGTTGCCGGTCAACTGTGGATGGTGGAACACGTCGGCGGGCAGGCTCTGCGGCAGCACCGGAGCAGGCGCCTGCATGGCACCGGTGACGACGTTGGCCGTCTGCCCGAACGCGAACCCGGCGAACGAGCCGACCTCCGGCAGCTTGCCGACCCCGAACCCGACCACGTCCTTGACCGCGTTGGCGATCGCCACCTGCCGGGCGTACGCCTCCTGCGCGGTCCGGGTGGCCTGCTCGGCGTCCTGCACGTTGGCGTACCAGATGGCGTTGGCGGCCGCGGCGTTGGTCAGACCGTCCACGTTGCCGGCGTACCGTCCGGCCTGCTCCATCGGGATCGTCCCGGTGTCGGCCTGCCGCAGCAGGTACTCCTGGTACAGGTCGGCGGCCGCGTTGATCTCGTCGCGGCCGTCCTGGGTGACCTGGCCGAGCATCAGCATGTGCCGGGCGTCGGTGCTGCCCAGCCGCTGCGCCGCCGGGTTGGTGTCCAGGCCGTCGAGCGGCTGGGCGTACAGGTCCATGTTCGGCGCGGTGGCCCGGGCGATCGCCTCGGCGAAGTGGGGGTTCTCCCGCATCGCGGCCAGCGTCTGCGGCAGCGACGCCGGCTCGGTGACCGTCTGGGCGAGGTTCACGTACGCGCCGCGGGCCAGGTCGTGTCGCGCGGGATCGGCGCTCGCGGCACCGATCCAGTCGACGACCCGGCCCGCGGTGGCGCCGTCGTCGGCCCACGCGAAGCCGGCCAACCGGCGCAGCGTCTCGCCGTCGCCGGCCAGTGCCGCGTCGGCGACGTGGTTGCGGGTGGACACGTCGAGCAGCGAGGTCAACGTCGCGTCCACCCGCGGCTTGTCCCAGAGCACCGCGTCGTTGGTCGACACGTAGTACCCGGGCTGGCCGGGGTTGTGCCGGGAGAGGTCGTCGAGCCGCTGGGTGACGTCGGCCATCTCGCCGACCCGGCGGGTCACCGCGGCGGAGTAGTCGGCCCCGGCGACGAGGTTCCGGTCGGCCGCGCCGGTCAGCTGGGACAGCGCCTCCCACTGCGCGTAGCGGGGCACGTCGAGCCGGTTGGTGTAGACCGTCTCGCCGAGCACCCCGGTCAGCGGCGCGCGGCCCGGCGTCGACGGCATCTCGTGGGTGAAGCCGAACGAGTTGGTGCCGATGTTGGTCTCGGTGGCGGCCCGGGTGTGCACGAGGTCGCGGACCGCGGCGGGCAGGTCGGCCGGGTCCCGCGACAGGATCAGGATGCCGTTGCCGACGGTCCGCAGCATCTCCTGCCGGTCGGCGGCGGCGAAACCGGGAGCGGTCTCCCCGAACAGGCCGAACAGGCTGGTCTGGTAGCGGTGCTCGGTGGCGTTGAGGTAGGCCGGCAGGTCGAACACCTGGTCGCCGAGCGCGCCGTGGAACGCGGTGAGGAAGGCCTTGTCCGCGGCCGACGGCGGCTGCGCGGCGCGTGCCCGGTCGGTGACCACCGCGAGTTGCGCCATGGCCTGCCGGAACTGCGCCGGCGCGACGTCCCCGGCGAGCGCGGCCCGCACCGTCTCCCCGGCGGTACGCCCGTCGGCGCCGGCCGCGGCGGTCGACCCGGCGGTACCCGCGGGGGACGACCCGCCGAGTTCGGCGGCGACCTGCGCCAACACGACGCCGAGCCGCTCGTGGACGCCGCGCATCGCGGTCACCGCCTGCTCCCCGACGGTGCGGGCCTGCTGGATCAGCACGCCGATCTGGCTGATCGGCACCGCGCGGGCGGCGGCCACCAGGAGCTGGGCGTTCGCCCGGAAGCGGGCGATGACCACGTCGCCGGTGCCGGCCGCCGCCTGCAACCCGCCGGCCGCGCGCTCCAGCGCCGCCGCGTGCCGGCGCAGCCGCGCCTCGGTGCCGTCGAGCCCCGTGGTGACCCGGCAGGAGGCGGAGCCGAACGCGTCGTACGCGGAGCCGTGCCAGTGCGCCCCGAGCCCGCAGCGGCGGCGGTCCAGGTCGCTGGAGACGCCCGCCGTCCGGTCGGCGACGGCGAGATAGGCCTGGGCGGTGGCCCGGAGCCCGGCCGGGTCGCCGGTGACCTGCCGGCGGTACTCGGCGAGCACCGTGGCGTACCGCTCGAGCAGCCAGGACAGTACGCCGGACAGGTCCATGGTGCTGCGGGCCAGGACGGGGAGGACGCCGGTCACCGGTCAGTCCACCTTGACCGAGCCGTCGGCACCGACGCTGATGTCGGCGTCGACGGTCTGTCCACCCGAGCTGGCGGTGACCTCGATGTCGAACGCGCGCCCGGTGTCGACGGGCACCTCGACCGTCACCGACAGGTCGCCCTTGGTGGCGGTGACCGTCACGTCGCCGTCGCCACCGGAGCCGCCTGGCGCGGGTACGGGCACGCCAACCGGCGCGGCCGGTGGGATCGGCAGGGTCTGCACCGGGCCGGTGGGCGTCGTCGTCACCGGCGCCGCACCGGAGAGCGAGGACTGTCCGGGTTGGACCGCGACCCACTGGTCGGTGCCGAGCGCCGACGGCGTGTAGCTGCTCATCGACCCGCCGGCCGGATAGCCCGCGCCGGTGAACGACGGCATGCCGTAGCCCCCGGTGCCGTAGCCGCCGCCCAGGGCGGCCTGCCCCGCGCCGGTGGCGACGCTGGCCATCGGTGGCGGCGCGAGCACCGGATTGCCCGCGCTCCCGGCCGGCAGCGCCGGAGCGGGCGTCGCACCGCCGTCGTTGTTCTTCGAGAACAGCTGCTCGACCTGGTCGACGATGCCGGCCAGGCCGGTCAGGATCTGGCCGAGGTTGGTCACCCCGATGGCGGTGAGGATGCCGCCGATGCCGGTGAGGAAGGCCTTGAGGATGCCGGTGGTGCTGACCGCGAGCGCCCGTCCGGCCGCTTGGGTGTACGGGTTGGACATCAGCGCGGCGACCGTCGGGTTGACCGCGCCGACCACCGCCCGGTACGCCGTCTGCGCGGTGGTCAGCTGCGCGGCGGCACCCTCCAGTTCGCGGATGCCGGCGTACACGGTCTCGATGATCTTCTGGAAACTGGCGAAGGAGCTGTTCAGCTTCTGCACCACGGATTCGCTGGCCGACCCGGCGGACCAGACCTCACGGAGCTGCTCGCGGGCCCGCTCCAGGTCGGCGAGGAGGGTGACCAGCCGGGCCACCCGCGCGGTCATGGCGGCGGCATGGGCGAGGATGGCCGCCGGGTCGCCGCCCACGATCGAGGGCAGCGCGACGGTGCCGGGCCCGCGCCCGCCGGCGGCGGCGTCCAGCGCACCCGAGTTGGGGATGTCAAGCACGGCGCACCTCTCTCGGCGTCACGTCGTCGGGATTCACCACAGCGCTGTCGCGTCCGTCATCGGCCGGTAGACGCGCACGCGCCCGAACTCGGCCGCCGAGCCGACCGCGCCGTGGTTGTAGAGCTGGCCGTTCGCGCCGGCGACACCGATCACCGGGCCGCCGTCACCGGTGAACGGCTGCACGACGACCACGTCGCCGGGGTGCACCAGGCCGGAGACGTCCCGCCCGCTGCCCGAGTACACCGCCAGCAGACCGACCCGTTCCTGGTTGGCGGGGCTGCGGTCGAGCCAGTCGGCGAAGTCCCGCGCGTCGCGGAAGGTCACCTCGGTCAGCGGGCGGGCGGAAAGCTCGCCGAGACCGGCCCGGCCCAGGTAGTCCAGCACGTTGCCGACCGACCCGGGCTCACCCGCCGCGCCCGCGCTGTCGTTGGCCGCGTAGCCGGCGAGCGCGGCACCGGGTTCCGTGCCGGGCGACGGACCGGCGCCGGCTGGCGATCCGCCGAGCGCGGCGGCGACCGCCCGGTCGGCGTCGTCGTAGTCGTTGGCGCTGCGGTGCACCAGGTCGTTGACCTCCTGCAACAGCTGAAGCAGCGTCCGCATGGTGCCGACGACCTGCCCCTGCATCGCGACGTTCGCCGAGGCGACCGGCGAGCCGAGCTTCGCGAACGACGTCGGCGCGACGGTCAACCGCTCCAGCTCCACCACCGTGCTGTACGCCTGGAGCAGGATGCCGACGACGTTGCCGACCACTCCGCGTACGGCGTCCGGCCGCACGTTGTAAGACGAGCCTGTCGTCATCGTTGGCACCTTCCCGCCAGATCGCCCGGCCCGTGCCACGCCGGGCCGGGCAGCTCCACCGCCTGAGGCGGCTTCCGGATGGTTGCGGGTCATCGTAGGTTGGTGCGCGCGAGCCCTTAAACGGCAAAACTACCCACGACCTGCCCCGTCAAAGTGACCACGGGTTACCGAGCCCATCGGGCCGAGGAGGCACCGCCGGATGTCTGTCGACACCTTCCGTCGTCGCCGGGCCATGCTGCCCGAACCACCGCGCGGTGAGATCATGCTGCAGGCTCCGCCCGCCCTGCCCCGCGGCGGCGGCCAGGGCGGCATGCAGCTGATGTTCATGCTGCCGATGATGCTCGGCATGGGGGCCATGTCGTTCGTCTACATCGGCCGGTCCGGCGGGGCGATGACCTGGATCTTCGGCGCGCTGTACATCAGCGCCATGGTCGGCATGCTGGTGATGAGCCTGTCCCGCGGCGGCGCCTCGAAGAAGGCCCAGATCAACGACGAGCGACGCGACTACCTGCGCTATCTCAGCGGGCTGCGGGGGCAGGTCCGTGAGGTGGCGGTCCGCCAGCGGGAGGCGGCCCTGGCGGCGCTGCCCGACCCGGCCGACCTGTGGTCGTTCGCCGGCACGGAGCGGCTCTGGGAGCGGGCGCGCACCGATCAGGACTTCGGCCGGGTACGGGTCGGCACCGGGCCGCAGCGGCTGGCCACGGCGCTGCGCGCGCCGCAGACCGCCCCGCTGGAGGACCTCGACCCGGTGTCGTCCACCTCGCTGCGGCACTTCATCCGCACCTACGCCACCGTCGGAGAGCTGCCGGTCGCGGTGTCGCTGCGCTCGTTCCAACGGGTCACCCTGACCGGCGACCGCCCCGAGATCCTGGACCTGGCCCGAGCCCTGCTGGCCCACCTGGCGACCTTCCACTCCCCGGACGACCTGCGCGTCGCCGCCTGCGTCGGACCGGACCGGCAGGACGGCTGGGACTGGCTGAAGTGGCTGCCCCACGCCGTGCACCGGGGCCGGGCCGACGCCAGCGGACCGACCCGACTGGCCGCCCCCAACCTCACCGAGCTGGCCGCGCTGCTCACCGACGACCCGGCCGCCCCGGCGACCCGCGGCCCGTTCAGGCCCGGGGCCCGACCCGAGGCGCCGCACCTGCTGATCCTCCTCGACGGCGGTGGCACGCTGCCCGACGCCGGCCTGGACCCACCCGGCGGGCTGGCCGGCACCACCGTCCTCGAGATCGGCGGCGGCCCCGGCGGCGGCGCACACGGTCTCGACCTGATGATCTCCGAGGGGCGCCTCGGCATGCGCACCCAGGACGGTGTCGCGCTGGTCGGCGTACCGGACCGGCTCAGCGTCGCCGGTGCCGAGGTGGTCGCCCGGCAGCTCACCGCGCTGCACACCGGCACACCGGCGGCCAGCGAACAGCCGATGTCCACCACCTTCGGCCTGGCCGACCTGCTCGGCATCGGCGACCCGCGCCGGCTGGACCCGGCGGTCACCTGGCGGCCCCGGTCGGCCCGGGACAGGCTGCGCATCCCGATCGGCGTGGACCCCGACGGGCGCCCGGTCGACCTGGACCTCAAGGAGTCGGCCGAGGGCGGCATGGGCCCACACGGGCTGGTCATCGGCGCCACCGGCTCCGGCAAGAGCGAGCTGCTGCGGACCCTGGTCACCGGTCTCGCCGCCACGCACTCCTCGGAGACGCTCAATCTCGCACTCATCGACTTCAAGGGCGGCGCCACCTTCGCCGGCATGACCGACCTGCCGCACACCTGCGCCGTGATCACCAACCTCGCGGCCGACCTGACGCTGGTCGACCGGATGGCCGACGCGCTCCGGGGCGAGCTGGTCCGCCGCCAGGAGCTGCTGCGCGCCGCCGGCAACTACGCCTCGGTACGCGACTACGAGCGGGCCCGGGTCGAGGGCGCCGCGCTGCAACCGTTGCCCTCACTGCTGGTGATCATCGACGAGTTCAGCGAGCTGCTGTCCAGCCGGCCCGAGTTCATCGACCTGTTCGTGATGATCGGCCGGCTCGGGCGCAGCCTCGGCGTGCACCTGATGCTCGCCTCGCAACGGTTGGAGGAGGGCCGGCTGCGCGGCCTGGACAGCCACCTCAGCTACCGGATCGGGCTGCGCACGTTCTCCGCCGCCGAGAGCCGGGCGGTGCTCGGGGTGTCCGACGCGTACGAACTGCCGTCGGTGCCCGGCTCGGCGTACCTGAAGTGGGACACCACCACCCTGCAACGGTTCAAGGCCGCGTACGTCTCCGGCGAGCTGCCACCCGAGCAGACGGCGGCCGTGCCCGAGGAGATCCCGTACGAGCGACGGGTCCTGCCGTTCGGGCTCGCCCCACTGACGGTGGCCGACCCGGTGAACGCGCCGGCCCCGGCGGCCGACGCCGGCACCACGTCGCCCAACGGTGGGACGGTGCTGAGCGCGATGATCGGCCGGCTGCTCGGCAAGGGACCCGCCGCGCACCAGATCTGGCTGCCGCCGCTGGCCGAACCGCCCACCCTCGACCAACTGCTGCCGCCGCTGGGCATCGACCCGCGGCGCGGCCTGAGCCCGGTCGGGTGGGCCGGCAACGGCCAGCTCACGGTGCCCTTGGGCATCGTGGACAAACCGTACGAGCAGCGCCGGGACCTGCTCTGGACCCAACTGTCCGGGGCGGCCGGGCACGCGCTCGTGCTCGGCGCACCGCAGAGCGGCAAGAGCACCCTGCTGCGTACCCTGGTGACCGCGCTGGCGCTCACCCACACCCCGACCGAGGTGCAGTTCTTCCTGCTCGACTTCGGTGGCGGCGGCCTGGCCAGCCTGTCCGGCCTGCCCCACGTCAGCGGCTACGCCAACCGGATGGACACCGAGCGGGTCCGCCGGATCATCGCCGAGCTGACCGGCCTGCTGGCCGAGCGGGAGCGGTCGTTCGCCGCGCACGGCATCGACTCGATCGCCGACTTCCGCCGCCGGCCCCCGCCCAGCCCGGACGGGCGGAACTTCGGCGACGTCTTCCTGGTCGTCGACGGCTGGATGACCCTACGCCAGGAGTTCGAGCCGCTGGACGAGTCGGTCACCACCCTCGCCGGCCGAGGTCTCGGGTTCGGCCTGCACGTCGTCCTGTCGGCCAACCGGGCGATGGAGATCCGACCGGCGCTGCGCGACCTGATCGGCACCCACGTCGAGCTGCGCCTCGGCGACGCGGCCGACTCGGCGTACGACCGGCGGGCCGCGGCCAGCGTGCCGAAGGGCGTACCGGGACGCGGGCTGACCGCCGACAAGCTGCACTTTCTCGGCGGGCTGCCCCGCATCGACGGCCACACCTCGGTCGCCGACCTGCCGGACGGCGCCAGTGACCTGGTCAAGCAGGTGGACGCGAGCTGGCACGGCCCGCGCGCTCCCCAGGTGCGGCTGCTGCCCCGGCTGGTGCCGGCCGCCGAACTGCCCGGCCCCGTCCCCGGCGACCGGCGGATCCCGATCGGCCTGGCGGAGGCGGACCTGGGCCCCGCCCACCTGGACTTCGACGCCGATCCGCACTTCATCGCCTTCGGCGACGTGGAGTCCGGCAAGAGCGGCCTGCTGCGGGTGATCGCCCGACAGATCGCGGCCCGCTACCCGGTGGCCGACGCCGCCGTCATCATCGCCGACTACCGGCGCGGCCTGGTGGACGCGCTCAGCGGCGAGCACCTGCTCGGCTACGCCGGCAGCGAGCCGGTGCTCACAAAGCTCGTCACCGAGGCCGCCGAGGGGCTGCGGCGGCGGCTGCCCGGCCCGGAGCTGACCGCCGCCCAACTGCGCGACCGGAGCTGGTGGACCGGCCCGGAGCTGTTCATCCTCGTCGACGACTACGACCTGGTCGTGTCACCCAGCCACAACCCGCTCGCGCCCCTGCTGGAGTTCCTGCCCCAGGCCAAGGACGTCGGCCTGCACCTGGTGGTCACCCGCCGTTCCGGTGGCGCCAGCCGCAGCCTGTTCGAGCCGGTCGTGCAGCGGCTACGTGACCTGGGCACGCCCGGTCTGCTGCTGTCCGGGTCCCGGGACGAGGGCGCGTTGCTGGCCGACGTCAAGCCCAGCAAGCAGCCGCCCGGCCGCGGACAGCTGGTGGACCGGCGCACCGGGGTCTCGCTGGTGCAGGTCGCCTGGGCCGGGACCGAGCCCACCTGATCCGGGTCCCGGACACCGCTGGTCCGGCCGGCCGGCGCGCGGCGCCGGTCGGCCGGCCAACCGGGGCCGTGTGGGTAATAGTGCCGTGTCCGTGACGGGTACTTGTGCCGTACTAACGATGGGTGACGACTGAATAGCATCCCCAGCGTGTACGGCGCCGCGAGTCGGCGCGCGACTCCGCCAAGAGGAGGTGACCCGACGTGGCCAGTCCCGGATACCAGAGCGATGCCGCCGCGATGACGCGAGCGGTCAGCGGGTTCGACGAAGCCGCCACCAACGCGGCTCGGACCATGTCCGAGCTGGAGAGCGAGCTCGTGTCGGTACTGAGCCGGTACGCCGGTAACCAGGCCACCGCGTTCTGGCAGCTGCAAGGCCGGCTGCAGGAGAGCATGCGGATCGCCTCACGAGAACTGCAGACCATGTCCGGTCTGGTGAACGAGAGCTTCCGCAACTACAACACCGGTGACGTGGCGGCCGCCGACTCCCTGCGGGGCCTCACCGGCGCCGTGGGCGAGGGCAGCGCCGTGCTCAGCCGGCTGGCCGGTGCCTAGACCCTCTGCCCGGAAGGGGTGATGTGAGATGTCCGCCGATGTGATCAACGTCGAATTCGCCGCGCTGCGTGCCGCCGCCGACTCGTTGCAGGTCAAGGCCCGGGCGCTGAACAGCCACATGGACCAGCTGCAGAGCAGCCTGGCCCCGATCAAGCAGACCTGGTACGCCTCCGGCAGCACCGCCGGCCAGTCCGCGGAGCAGTCCGAGACGCGGCTGCGGGCGGCACTGGCCGACATCATCGCGGTGATCGGTCAGTTCTCCGGCAAGGTGCACGAGGCGCACGACACCCAGTTGGCGTTGGAGAACCGGAACACCAGCTTCTTCGCCTGAGCCGGGCGATCGGCGGCGTGCGGTGCGGGCGGACAGCCCCCACGGCACGCCGCCGCCCCACTTGCCGCCGCCCGCTGGCGGCGTTGTTCTCAGCCGAGCTCCGAGACAGGAGAGCGCGACGATGTCCCAGGAGGAGTCGTTCCGGGTCCACCTCGAATCGCTGCTGGCGTTCGCCCGCGAGTTGGAAGACCAACTGGAGGCGATGCGCAGGCCGACGGACGGCCTCGGACAGTTGCGTATCCGGCCGGTGCTGCTCGGCGAGTTCGGTGAGGCGGTGTCGCTGGCCGATCGGCACCGGGCCGCCGCCGAGCAGATGCACGAACTGCTGCACACCGTGCGGGAGGCGATCGCCTTCGCCAACGACGTGACCCGCATGATCGCGGACGGGTACGCCGACCACGACTTCGGCGTCGCCACGTCGTTCCGGGCCCACGGAAGGGACTGACACGATGCCGCGTCGACGCGGTCGGGCGCGTACCGACTTCAGCCAGTACAGCCATCAGCAACTCGCGCAGATGCTGCACGCCGGCAAACCGGAATCGGTGGTCGAGGCGGCGGAGGGCTGGGCAGCCGCCGGCACCGCGCTGCACGAGCGCGCCGGCGACATCGAACGCCAGCTCCGCGAGTTCGAGCAGTGGTGGGACGGCGGCGCCGCCCGGCAGTACCAGACGATGATCAACGATCTGACCTCGGGTATCCGGCAGGTCGCCAACACCGCGTACTCGGTGCGGGACCTGGCCCACTCGTCCGCCGACGCGCTCCGTGCGGCCCAGAAGGCGATGCCCGCGCCCGTCGCGGTACCCGACGTCGCTCCCTCCGTCATCGCCGCCGCGACGACGCCGTTGGTCGTGCCCGCGGACACGCCACCCGTCATGGTCGACGCGCTCCGCCAGCAGCAGGCCGAGGCGGCCACCGAGGTCCGGGCCCAGCAGCAGGCGCAGGCCGCCTCGAACGCGGCACACCAGCAGGCGGTGCAGGTGATGGCCACCCTCGCCGCCGACTACGTCACGAACGAGGACGCGATGCCGGTCACCCCGCGCGCCGCGTCCAGACCCACCACCGGCACGCCCATCGAGGAACCACCGCCGGTCGCGCCCGCCCTGCCGCTGGTTCCGCAGCCCGGTGGCGAGGCGCCGTCCGTACCGGTCGAGACGCCTCCGACCGGGACTCCGGCCGAGCCGGGCCAGGCGCCGCCGGCGGCCCAACCCCGGCCGCTGTTCGGCACGATGTTCACCGCCGGGCTGGCTGCTGCCGCCGCCGCGCTCGGCGGGCGGTTCGCCACCGTGCCACCCGGGCTGGGCGCCAAACCGAAGACCGAGAACAAGGGTACGGAGCACAAGGGTGGCGCCCCGGTGGCGACGGCCGACGGCGGGGGTGCCGGCACCGGCGCCCGGATGTCCGCTGGCGGCGTGGGTGGCGGCGGGGGCGGAGGCGGCGCGGGCGTCGACCTGTCGCCGGTGGCGAACCAGTCCCTGGCTGGTCAGGCCGGCGGTCCGGCGGCGAGCGGGCTCGCCGGAGTCGCGGGAACCGCCGCCGGGATGGCCGCGGCGAAGGGCATGGCCGGCGGCTTCATGCCCGCGATGCCCTTCGCCCCGATGGGCGCGGGCGAGGGGGCCGGCGGCCGGCGCATCCCGCCCTGGCTCGTCGAGACCGAGGACGTGTGGGGCGAGCAGTCGGTGGTGACGCCGGCGGTCATCGGCGAGGAGCCCGAGCCGGGTCAGCCGGGCGGCCGGTCATGGAGGTGACCGCCGCCGGATTCCGCGCCGTTCCGAGCGCCCTGGACACCGCGGCGAGCGAACTCACCGGAAACGCCGAGCGGTTGAACACCATCCGCGGGCAGCTCGCCACACCGGCCATCGACGGCAGCGCGTTCGGGTTGGTGCCGCAGTCCCAACGGGTCATGCAGGCGCATGGAAGCAGTCTGCAACTCAGCACCGTCGAGTTGGAGTCGGCGGCGACGCAGACCCGGCGGCTGGCCACCGGGGTGACCGCCGCGGTGACGAACTACCGGCGGGGTGACAACCAGGCGAGCCAGGCATTCCGGCAGCTGCTGGGCGGCCAGGCCGGTGGCACCACGCTGGCCGCCGCCGGGGCCGCCGCGCCCGCCGGCACCGCCCCGTTCGGCGCCCGGATCGCGGCCAACCGGGCGGCGGTCACCGCCGAGCTGGCCGTCGAACGGCAGCGCCTCGCCGGCTATCAGGCCCAGCTCACCGGGGACCGGTCCGACGACCACCGGCTGAGCCAGACCATCGCCAAGTCGCAGGCGCGCATCGACCTGTACGAGAGCGTCATCGCCGAGAATCGCAAGATCCTCTCGTTCGACCCGTCCGGTGACGGATCGATGGTGGAGCTGGTCGGCGACATCGACGCCGGCACCCGCAACGTCGCGGTCTTCGTCCCCGGCACCACCTCCGAGCTGGCCAACTTCGAGCGCTACCACGACGGCGCGCTCGGCTTCGTCGACGCGGCCCCTCGCCGGGACCTGGCCATGGTCGTCTGGATGGACGGTGACCTGCCGTCCAACCTGTTCCCGCAGGCGCCGTCGGCCCGCTTCGCCGACGAACTCGGGCCCAGACTCGCCGACTTCTCCGGCCAACTGCGCGCCGAGATCGCCGGCTCCGCCGCAGCGGGCAACGACGTGCAGATCACCTACGCCGGCCACTCGTACGGCGGTGCGGTGGTCGGGACCGCCGAGCAGCACGGGCTGGACGCCGACCGGATCCTGCACATCGAGTCGGCGGGCATGGGCCACCGCGTGGACGGGCCGGAGGACCTGCGTCCGGTCCAGCCCGACGTGCAGCGCTACTCGATGACCGCGCCGGGGGATCCCATCACCTGGGTCCGGGACATCAGCATCGGCAACTGGGGGCACGGGGCCGACCCGGACGAGTTCCCGGGAGTGGTTCGGCTGGAGACCGGCAACTACGCCGACGGCCGACCACTGCAGGGCGGCGCCGCGCACTCCGGCGTGCTCACCTACCACAGTGACGCCTGGTGGAACATCTACCAGGTGTTCACCGGTGGTCCGCTCGTCACGGTACCGTCGGCGCCGTGACCGAGCCGATCGACTTCGCGCCCCTGGCCGCCGTGGCCGGGCCGTTGCGGGCTGTGCTGGACGACATCGCCGCGCGGTTCGGCGCCGACGTCCGGATCAGCCGCGACGAACAGCTCGACTGCGACCCGTTCCGGCCGGCCGGCGTGCCGAGCGAGTCGGTGCGCTGGGAGTACAACCTGCGGGTCCCCGCCCGGCCCGGTGCCGTCGAGATCCTGCTGACCGAGGTGGTGCCCCAGCTGGGCGCGGACGGGTGGCGGACCACCGACCGCAGCGGCGACGCCGAGGTGGCCTACCAGTTCCAGCGGGACGGGGCGAATCTCGGCGTACACATCTCCCGGGACGGCACGGGCGACGTGGTGGTGGGCGGATCGAGCCGTTGCGTGCCGACCGGGGCGCGCTGACGCGGCGGGCCACTGTGGCCGGTCAGCCGCCGGGACGCCAACCGCGGGCCCGGCCTCGACGGGTCACCGCCGTACCGATCCCGAGCAGCAGCGCCGCCACGAGCCCGGCCAACGCCAGCGGCAGCACCCACGGGTCCACCTGCGGGCCGGGATCCGCACGGGCTGCGGCGACGGGCCGGGCGCTCGCGTCCACGGCTCCCGGCGGATCCTCGACACCCTCGGCGGCCACCGCCCGGTACGGGTCCACCATCCCCCAGCCGAGCTGCGGGTGGTGCCCGTCGAACGCCGTGCGGTGCGCCGTCGATTCGATCCGCCGCACGACCTCGACGGTCCTGAGCTCCGGCCGGTACGACCGCAGCAGCGCGACCGTGCCCGCCACGTACGCCGCCGCGTAGGCCGGATCGTCGACGGTGGGGGAGTGGCCCAGCCGGCCGTCGGCTCCGGCAGAGAGGCTCAGCAGTTGTCTGCCGGGGGCGGCCACCCCGATGTGGTCCCCGGACTCGGTGGAGGCCACGGCGCCGTCCGGGCCGAACGCGCCGACCGCCAGCACTCCGGGCAGCGCGGTCGGGTAGCTGGTCGCCCCCCTGGTCCGCGCGCCCGAGGAGGCCGGGGAGACCACCACGATGTCGGCCGCGATCGCCCGCGCCGTGGCAGCGCGCAACCGGGCGGTGTTGCGGGCCGCCGGTAGCACCACGTAGATCACCTGGGCCCGCGCGGTGACCGCGAAGTCGATGGCGGCGGCGAGCCGGTCGGGGTCGACGTCCTCGTCGCCCTGCCTGGTGGTCTGGGTGTAGCGGACCGGGAGCACGGTGACGCCGGGAGCCAGACCGGCGAAGGTCGTCTCGTCGTGCGGCCGGGCGGCGATCAGGCCGGCGGCGAACGTGCCTCGACCGTCACAGTCGTCCGTGGCGCCGGCACCGCCGCGCAGGACGTCCCGGCCCTTCTCCACCTGACCAGGGCGGAACTGTGCGTTACGGGCGTCGACGCCGGTGCCGAGCACCGCGACCCGTACCCCGGAACCCGTGCTCAGCGGCCATACCCGGCGCGGCCCGAGCAGGTCCGTCGCCCACGGGGTGCCGGCCGTGTGCACCCCCACCGGTCTGGCGCAGCCGGCCGGCGCGGCCGATACCGGCGGCGTGACGCCGACCGCGCAGACGAGGCCCGCCAACGCGCAGAGAACGAGCCACGAGCCGCCCGGCCGGGCCGCCGCGCCGACGTCACGCCCGGGGCGGCCCGGCCGGATCATGCGGGCACCCGCAGGGTCACCCGGGTACCCCTGCCGGGCCAGGACTCCACGGTGGCCTTGCCGCCGATCTCGTACAGTCGGGCCACGATCGACTCCCGGATGCCGAACCCGGGCCGGCCGAGGACGTCGAAGCCACAGCCGTGGTCACGGACCACCACGACCAGGGCGCTGCTCTCCTCGTCGGCGCGGACCACCGCGTCACCGGTCCCGGCGTGTTTGGCCACGTTACCCAGCGCCTCCCGCACCCCACCGAGGACCGCGTCCCGGTACGGCCCCGACATCCGGCTGCCGGCGCCGGCGGCCACCACCAGCTCCACCCGCAGCCCACGCCCCGCGAGCTCCTCGACCAGTCCGGCCAACCCGCTGGCGAGCGGGTTGTCGTTGCCGCCGCCGGGCTCATCGAGTGCCTGACGCAGCCGGGCGGCCTGGGCCCGGGCGGTGGCCCGCACCTCGGCGAGCTGGGCCGCCGGCGAGGTCGCATCCGCCGCGCTGTGCAGGGCGATCGCCTCCATGGTCTGCAACACCGTGTCGTGCAGCGACCGCAGCCACCGGATCCGCTCGGCCTCCCGACCAGCGCGTATCCCGTACGACATGGTCAGGTGCAGGCTCAGCCCACAGGCCACCAGCGTGGCCAACGTGACCACCACCGCCAGCCCGAGCCACCCGACCCGGCCGGCGAGGGCCGCGCTGTCGGCGGCGGCGCCGAACGCGCCCATCGCCAGCTGGGCGGGCACCGACAGCAGCACCGCGAGCATGCCACCAACCAGGCCGTACGTGCCGGTCACCAGGACCACGACACCCGCCAGGTACGCCCAGAACACGTCGGTGTGCGGCGCCACCGCGCTCGCCCCCACATTCACCCCGTACGCCACGGCGAGGTCGACCAGCACGGCCCCGCGCAGCCGTTCGAGGTCCACCGTCGACCGCCGGTAGACCGCGACGAGCGCCGCGACGTTGGCTGCCAGCAGCAGGGCCGTGACGGGCAGCAGCGCCACCAGCGCCACCGGATCGCCACGCACCACGAGCAGGCCCAGGGCGAGGGGCAGGACGCACACCCGGTACGCCAGGGCACCGAGCAGCAGACAACGCGACGTCTGCCGGCGCAGTACGGCGCCGACGGTGCCGTCGACCGGACCGAGCCCCTGCGCGCCGACCTCGGGAATCGACAGTGGACGGCGCCTCAGTGCCACGACGCCCGCGACGGCCGCGCGGGTCAGCAGCGCGAACATCACGCCGGGCGCGGCAGCGCCGTCGAGTGCCACGGACCCTCCCGCGCTGCGCCGACCAGTGCCCACGCGTCAGCTCCTTGCCCACATCACGGACCGCGCGTAGCGACTGGCCCACACGAGGATCGTGCCAGTTTTCCCGACTTCTGACCTTCGGGGCAAGAGCCGACGGCCCATCGATAGAGGTCCACGCAAATCGATCGTGTCGAGCGCGTGGGTACGGCGTTCCGGCCGGCAACTGTCCGAACAGGCCCTCGCCGGAGTCGCCGCCCAGCAGATCCGAATCGATGTCCACCGTAGCGGGTGGACGTGGCACTGGCGGTCGCGATCAGGGCCGGTAGGCCGAGGGGCTACGCACACCCTCGCTGACCCTGAGGTCAGAAGGTTCGTACTCGGTACTGCCGGATCCGGGCAACACCGGCGAGCGGATGCGCATTGGCGCCAGGGCGAGGGGGCCCGGCGTACGCCGGGCCCCCTCGTGAGCGGCCGGCCGCGCTGAGGTGGCGGCCGTACCTCCCCCCGATGGTTCAGTAGTGGACGCGAGCCCGGATCGCGCGGTGGTCGGAGTAGCTCAGGTCGGCGTTGTCGCTGCCGGTGTACTTCTTGTCGGCCGCGTCGCCCTCGTTGAAGGTGATGGTGTGCTCGGCGCCCATCGGCGCCACGCCGTTCGGACGCTTCGCGAACAGATAGTCGATCCGCCGGCTACCGCTACCGATCGTCCAGTGTTCGTCGAGGGCACAGGTGCGGATTGCCGCCTGGGTGCTGTGCCGCTCGGAGCAGTCGTTGTACGCCGCGTCCGCGTAGCCGTGGGTGCCTCGCATCGCGTTGTACCAGCCGGTCCAGTCCCCGCCGGCACGGTCAGGGGCGTTGGCGTCACCGCCGGCGATGTACAGCGACCCACTGTGGGTGGCCATCTTCTGGGCCGTCAGCTTCGCGTTCGCACCGGCGCAGCCCGGCACACCGTTCGCAGGTTCGGGCACGTCGTGCTTGACGGTCGGCCAGTGGATCGAGCCGACGACCACGTCCTTGTTGGCGATCTGATCGCGCATCTGGAGCACGAGGTTTTTCGAACGGGCCTGCGTGTTCCATACACAGGCGCCGTCGACCTTCTTGTACGCCTGGAAGACGGTTCGGGCGCTCTTGATGTCGAACCGTCCTTCCCGGTAGATGAACGCGTTGCTCTGTTTCGCCTCCTCGTTGCCGCACGGAGAGTTCATCCGGGTGCCTGGCCGCGCTGTTCACCGAATGGACCAAGGGGTTCCTGGTAACCCGCGCGTCAGGAGAAACTGCTCGACGCCATCGACGCGGCTCTTGCGTCCCTTCGCAGGTGATCCGACGCCGATCGACGAGTCGGCAACTTGGGTCCTGACGAAAGCCGCCGTCAGGTTGGCCTTGACGGTACGCGTTGCCGGCACCGCACCACGGCACGGCTCGCGTACCTGATCAATGGAGCGCCGCCTCCGAGGTGACGCGGCTCGGCCGTTGTGGGCGGCTGCCAGGGCGTTCGGGACGTGACGAGCGGCCGATCCGTCAGCGGCCAGCGGCCAGCGGCCAGCGTACGACTGTCACCTGTCCGACATCGGTGTTCATCGATCACTACTCGTTGGTAGCTTGACGAGGTTCGTCGATACGGGGACGGCGACCAGGCTGATCAGGGCACTCGCGTGCCGTGTGACGGCGGTCGCGGTGGCGTCCGGCAGCATCGCGTCCACCACCCCCTTCGGCGGATCCGACCATCGGAGCAACGCGGAACACGGGGAGGGCACATGCACCACCGCAAGTCACCGCGTCATCGCACGACGGCCTGGTTCGCCAGCGCCGTCGCCGCACTGATCATCGCCGCCGGGGCGCCGGCCGCCGCCGCGCCGACGCCCCCGGCCCACGCCGGCGCGGAGTGCGCGCCGACCCGCTCGGAGTGGCTGCGCTGCGTGACGGTCACGGCGGCGCTCAACCGGGCACCGGCAGTCGGGCAGAGCGCCCGGCTCACCGTCACCGTCGACACCCAGGTGGCGATCGACGGCCTGCGGGTACGGATCGCGCTGCCGTCGGCCCTGACGCCGGCCGCGCCCCCGGCCGGCTTCACCTCGGCCCGGACCGCCTCGCGCGTACCGTCCGACGCCGGCCAGGTCACCACTCTCAGCACCACCGTCGACGCGGTGCCCGGCCGGGCCCTGCGCTACCGGATCGAGCTGACCGCCGCCGAGGCCGCCGCCACGGTGGTGCGGGTGCAGGCCACGTCCGCCGGCGGGCCGGTCCTCGGCAGCGACGAGGTCCACGTGCCGGTCACGATCGGCGCCACGCCGCGGGAGTCCCGACTGGGCAAGGCCGACGGGGACGCCGCGGCCGCGCAGACCCCGGCCGGCACCCCGGCCGCCCCGGCCAACCCGGCGGTGCCCTACCGCCCGGCCGGCACCGCCGGGCTGCCCACGCCGCACAGCGACGACGTCCGGTCGCCCGGACCGGCGCCCGCCCAGGTCACCTGCGTCACGGGCAGCTTCGACTACAGCGACAACAACGGCGCCTGGCACCCGTCGAAGAACCTCCAGTACCAGGTGTGGGACGACGACAACTTCGGCGACGACCTGCTGGCCACCGGCCTCACCGACGCCAACGGCGCCTACCGGGCCTGCTTCGACAACGACGACGGAATCGGCGGCGGCGGCCAGGACGTGTACGTCCGCGCGGTCACCGAGGGCACGCAGTACAAGGTGGAGGACTCCGACGACGACGCGTACGCGTTCCGGAGCACCACCCGCGACGACCTGGGCGACGGCCGCACGTACGACTACGGGCGGCTGCACATCGCGGACCCGACGCTGATGCCAGCGTTCCACGCGTACGACACCGCGGACGACGCGCTGTCGTGGACGCCCGGCGACTGCTGGGACATGCGCGACGAGAGCTGCCAGAACATCGACATCGAGTGGGAGCCCGGCTCGACCGACGGCACCTACTACGACACCGGCGACGACGAGGTACGGCTGCTCGCCGCCGACCCGGGCACCCCGTGGGTGGTGATCCACGAGCTCGGCCACGGCGTCATGGACGACGTCTACGAGGACAACTACCCGCAGATCGGCGCGGAGTGCAGCCCGCACTACGTCACCCGTCGCTCCGGCCCGGCCTGCGCCTGGTCCGAGGGCTTCGCCGACTGGTTCGGCGCCGCCGTGCTGAACCAGCCCGACCTGCCCGGCCGGGGCAACATCGACACCGCGACGTGGGGCACCAACGGCTGGGACGACGGCGACCAGGTCGAGGGGCGCGTCGCCGGCGCGATCTGGGACCTGATCGACGCCGGGACCGAGGGCACCGACGCCTACAGCGACTCGCTGACGGACGTCTGGAACACGTTCCTGGACCACCGGGTGACCAGCTTCGCCGCCTACTGGGCGGCACGCGGCCGGGACGGCCACGAGGTCGGCGACCCGGCGCTGGGATCGCTGTTCCAGAACACGATCGACTACGGGTTCCGCCGGGGGCTGACCGACGGCGCCGAGGTCAGCGCCACGACACCGCCGAACGACCAGAACTTCCGGTACGACACGCGCCACGAGGCGTGGTCGGTCGTGGCGGTACGCCCACCGGCGGGCGCCGACGACGACCTGACGCTCTTCGACGACCGGGCGCAGACCCAGCGGCTGGAGGACAGCCTGCTCGGCGCCGACACGACCGACTTCGTCGCCGTCGACTCGAACGCCGGCCGGCGTCCGCTCGGCGACTACTACCCCCGGGTGCACCGGGTCACCGGCACCGGGGCGTACACCATCGAGCTGGCCGACGGCGGGCAGACGCTGGTGGACACCGCGAAGCGGCAGATGGGCGCGGGTGACGTGGTCGCGGTCTGGAACTCCTGTCTGACCGCCGGCCAGCAGGTGACCTTCACCGTCACGCCCGGCGACCCGGGACAGGACGCCGAGCTGTTCGTGGTGTCGTCGACGGCCGGCGCGCCGGCCACGTACGTGCGCGACCGGGCGAGCGCGGCGGCCTCGACGGGAGCCGGGGCCGGCCAGCCGGAGTCGGTCGGGTACACGGCACCGGCCGACGGCTGCGTCGGCGTGATCGTCGTCAACCGCGCGGGCAGCGGCGTCTACACGCTGACCCGTTCCTGATCGGCGTAGCTCCGGCGGGTGCCCGTGGGGGCACCCGCCGGAACCCGCACGTCACGGGGAGCGTCTTACGGTGATGACCCGACGCCTGCTGCTCGGCACGGTGCTCCTGCTCGCCGCCTGCGGTGACGGGCCGGCGCCCCGGCCGCCGAGCGACGCGCGGACCGTCATCGCCGAGGTCGACCGGCGTGGTGGTCCCGCCGTCGCCGCCGGGCAGTGGGCGCTGCCGGCGCTCACGCTCTACGGCGACGGCACCGCCGTCACCCGGGGAGACGACCGGGGCGCACTGCTGACCGGCCGGCGCCGGACGCTCTCGGCGGCACAGGTCGACGCGCTGTTCCGGCGGGCGACCGAGACGGGCCTCCTCGCCGACCGTGACCACCCGCGGCGGGTCACCGACGCGGTCACGCTCACCGTGCGGCTGACCACGACCGACGGCACGTACGAGACGTCGGTGACGCAGCCGTCGCCCGGCGAGGCCGGCGACCGGGGCGCCGTGATCGCGTTCGCCGACGCGGCGGCGAACGCGGGCGTCGACGCCGGGGAGTACCTGCCGCAGCGGGTCGCGGTGCTGGTGGTGGCCGACACGGAGGACGACTCCGACGTGCGGCCCTGGCCGCTGGACGTGCCGCCGTCCGCGATGGACGGCGCACCCCGGCGGCCGTGCCGGGTCGTCGACGGCGCGGCCCTGGCGGCGCTGCGGGCCGAGGCCGGCGCGGCCCGCCCCGAGACCCGCTGGCAGGCCGACACCCAACGCGTACGCCTGGTGCTCCGGCCGCTGCTGCCGCACGAACGCGACTGCGCGGACCTCGACTGAGGAGGCGGCCATGGGGCACCGCGACGGTGGGACCACCCCCGCCACCACGCCGGGTTGTCGAAGACGGGCCAGCAGTGATCGGCGTACTATCCCGGCGGCCCCACGTGCGCTAGCGTGCCACCGTGGAGCCAGTCCAAACGCGACACTCGGGCACCCCGGAGCACGATGCCGGCGTGCGCCCAGACGGGATCGCACCCCGCCCGATGCCGGAGGTCGGTGGCGCTGTCACGCTGAGCTCGGCGGAGCTGCGCAAGGCCATCTCCCAGGCGAACGACGCCACCATCGAGCTCACCGGCACGCGCAGCGCCTGGGCCGGCGCCACCGATGAGCCTCGGCAGGCGCTCGGCCTCCGCGAGGCGACCCAGACCTACCTCGACATGCAGGACGCCTGGTTCGACGAACTCGGCGTCTACATCGAGGTGCTCTCGCTGGTGCACGACGGCCTGGAACGCGCCGCCGACTCCTACGAGGACAGCGAGTACGTGGCGGCGCAGGCCCTCGCTCGGGAGCTGTAGCCGTGGCGTCGCGGGAGCAGATCGGCGACATCATCAACGGCATCGAGAACGAGTACGCCGATCTCGCGCGCGACAGGGAGGACGCGAGCGTCAGACGCAGGGCGTTGCAGACGAGCATCGTCTCTGTCCTGCACCTGATCGGGTCTCCGCCGCCGGGCCGCCCCGCGGACCTGCGCACGCTCGCGCAGTCCTTCAGGAAGCTCGGCACGCGGGTCGAGGAGATCGCCGCCGACGTCGAAGGGCTGGCGCGGAAGCGACTGCCCGAACTCTGGGAGAGTTCGGCCGGCCTGTCGGCCCGCGAGGTCGTCAGCGTGACGAGCAAGCTCATGGACCGGACCCAACCGGCGATGCGGCTGGCGGCGCGTGCGCTGACCGAGCACGCCGAACGCGTCGAGAAGCTCAACGCCCGGCACCGGGAGCACTACGCCGGGCTCACCGACGTGTTCCACGACGCGGCGAGGGCCACAAGCCGGGCCGAACTCGACCGGCTGACGACCCGCGCCCTCGACCTGTACGCGGACTGCCGGCAGGTCTACCAGCGCAGTCTGGCGGCTGCCGACGACCTCGTCGAGGAACTCAAGGCGGTGCAGAAGCGCGCCGTCGCGCAGCGGTTCGAGGACATGGGCGCGGCGAACGCGGTGATGCTGGCGACGGCGACCCGGGGCGGCAAGTTCAAGACGATCCTCACCGAGGCCGAGGCCAGGAAGGCGGCCGAGCTGCGGCAGAAGCTGTCTCCGGAGGAGCGCGCCCGCCTCGGCGCCCTGCTGTCCGAGGCGCCCACGCCGGAACACCAGGCCTATCTGCTCAAGGCGTTCGCGGCCGGTCACAGCCTGGACGCGGTGGGGAGGTTCGCCGAGCAGATCAAGGACAAGAGCCCGACCTGGCTGAGCAGCCAACCGAACCTGATCCGCCCGGCCGGCAACCAGAACTCCGGGAACCCGAACGATCCGAACGCCACCAACCAGAACGCCGACGACCAGAACGCGAACAGTCAGAACGCCAACGACCAGGGCCAGCAGGCTCCGCAGGCCGGGCAGAACCCGCCCGGATCGCCGGGCTCGTCGAACTCCCAGCCGGGCAGCTCGGACCCGTCGGCGGGGGACCCGAACAGCACCGGCGACAACCAGACTGGCGACCCGGGCGACAACGGCACCGGTCAGAACGGCAACAGCACCGGTGCCGGTGGCAACCCTTCGGAGCAGCCGCGACAGCCGACCGGCGAGATCAGCGCCCGGGCCAACCCGTACTGGGCGGGCATGGCCGGCGAGACTCCCGAGGGCATGGCCGAGGGGCTCAACGCCCACGCCGCCGAGCTCGGCACCACGTACGAGTCGCGCGAGGTCGACCGCGGCTCGGTACGCGACGCGCTGAAGGATTCGGTCAGCGCGGTCGACAAGGGGCACGGCGTCCCGGTGCGCATCGGCGACGCGCAGTCCCAGCAGTGGTTGCTGCTGATCGGGCGCGACGGGGACGAACTCATCTTCGACAACCCGGACGGGAAGGTCGTGCGGGTCAAGGAGGACGACTTCCTCAACGGTTGCCTGGGCGAGGACAAGAAGGCGGTCGTCTCCAGTGTGGTGCTGCCGAAGGGCACCGCTACGACGGCCGCGCCGGCGTAGGCGGGCGGTTCACCCGCCAGTTCCGCAGGCCGGGATCCCGTCCGGAACCGGCGTCGTCGGCTCGCCGGCAGTGGCACGGAGGTCCGTCGTACGTCTCGCGCCCGGTCACCGCCTCGCGCGCGACCCGGTCGCGGGATGGCCGATGACGGCGAGGCTCTCCCGCTGGGGGAGTTCCACCGCCACGGCGACCGTGCTCCTGCTGGCGGCCTTCGTGGCGAGGGCACCGATGGCGAGGCTCCGGCCGGAGCCGTCGGTGACGAGGCCGGCGTTCAGCCGCAGGTCGGCGACGGGCGAGCCGAACGCGGTCGCCGCGGCCTCCAGCAACCGCTGGCGGGCCACGGCCGCGGCGACCCGGATGGGGGTGTGAGTCGAGACGGTCGTGTTCGATCCGCCGGTGACCTGGTTGAACATCAGATCCGGCCGGGCGTCGGTCAGCGTGACGTGGACGCGCGTCCGGGGCACGGACATCTCCTCGGCGATCAGCATGGCGATCGTGGCGGTGGTGCCCTGTGCCACCCTGGCCCGGGGCAACGTGAACGACACGCTCCCGTCCTGGCTGACCTCGACCGAGATCAGTCTCGACGCCGGCAGCGCCGCCGCGGTCATGATGTCGTTGAGGCCGAGCAGCCCCGCCAGGTCCGACGGCGGTAGCGGTAGCTGGGCCGCTGCCGGGCAAGCCGCCGCCAGTTCGGCCGCCGTCACGAGGATCGGGGCAGCCAGCACGTACCCGAGGTACCGTCGCCGGGGGATGGGTTCGACCATGGTGGCTCACTCGGGGCGTTTCGTCGTGAGGATTTCGATCGTCGTCGCCGGCGTGCCGGGAGTTGCCGATTCCCCGCCCGTCGACAGGACCCTGCGCCTGTGCAAATCAGTCATGCCTCGACTCCTCACCGCGTCACTGTCAACGGGCATGCTGTCTCGCAAACGGAGTTGCGGTTTGTCGGCGGTGCGCCGGAAAAGCCATGGACGCGGGACCGGCCCGCGCCCGTAGCCTGTGACGCTCGCGATCAGAAATCGCGGTTGCCGAGTGGGATCTCGATGTTGATCGACTGCCCCTCGGACAGGAAGAGCAGAGCCAACTTGCGCAGGAACTCGTCGAAGAGCCAGTAGCACTCCGGGGCGAGGGGGAGCGGGAGCAGCGCTTCCCGGACGGCGATGAACGGCCCCCAGGACGTGCGCAGCAGCGTGTCCCAGAGCAGGTCGCGGGGGATCTGGAGCCAGTTGGCGATCTGGTTGCCGAGCATGAACCGCGTGAACGAGCCGAGGATGGGCTTGCTCAGGAGGCCGGCGTCGATCTCCTTACCGAGGCCGAGCAGGATGTCCGCCAGCGCGTTGCCCTCGCGGGTCGGGGCCAGGATCGGGTCGAGGACCTCGCTGGCCTGGGCGTTGGCCTCACTCCACGACGCCGGGATGTACTCGTCCTTGATGCCGAGCATGTGGCCGGCCACCTGCCACAGGTGGAGGAAGGCCGTCGACTCGTTGGCGGGGATCGGGACGTTCCAGTCGTCCAGCTTCCGCATGACGGTGGTCGGCAGGCTGTGCCAGGTGACCATCAGGTCCCGCTGACTGATCGGGATGTCCTCGGGCGCGACCTCCGTCCAGTCCGGAGACTGCGGCAGGAGGTGGCGCACGCCGGCGTGCGCCAGCCGGGTCTTCACGGCGGTCACGATCATCGAACCGCTGGGCTGGTAGGCGTTCGCGGTCCCGATGTCGTACCCCAGCTTGGCGGTCTTGGAGATGCGGTCCTTCATGTCCGCGCCGCCCTTGGAGTAGTAGACGGCGCGGGCCTCCTTCGGGATGACCGTGCTCATCATGCCGCTGGCCAGGCCGTACAGCACGCCGAGGTAGAGCCCCCGCTTCTCGTTGAACTGCACCGCGGTGGCCAACTTGCCGTGGTCGACCCACGACGGCAGCGTGCGGGCGCGCTCGATGAACTGGTGCACATCCGCCGGCAGCCCGTCCGGCAACGGCTGACCGTTCTTGGTCCAGGTCCGGAGCAGCCTGTTGACCAGGGGCACGTCACCCCGGTCGAGCAGCGAGGCGACCAACGGGTCCGCCTCCTCGTCCCACACCCATCGCGGGTCGACGCCCGCGCCGGCGCCCGCCACCGAGCCCTTGGGGGACCAGGTCCACTGGGCGTGCGCCGGCGTGGCGGCGCTCAACGCGCCCAGCGCGCCCAACGCCCCACCGGCCTTCAACATCCTGCGCCTGCTGACAGGTTCCACGTTTCACTTCTCCTCAAGGTCGAGGCCGCTGATACGATGAAACGAATATTGCGCCCGTGTATCAAATGAGAGCACACTGTGTCGGTGATCACAAGGCTCGCTGTGACAACGGTCTATGTTTCGTCCGAGCTGGACCAACGGGCGCCGCAGTCGATCTGTTTCTGCGGTCCCGCAGGGGTGAGCAAAAGGGATCGGATGTAGCAGCATGGCTGGGCGGCGGCGCTCGTGGAGATGAGCCTGCGAGTCGCCGCCGGGCACCGGATCGCGGCGCTGGGTCCGCGACGAGACCTCCCGGAGGGGAATCCGACATGACCATGGTCAAGGGACTGCTTCAGGGCAAGGTCGCCTGGGTGACGGGCGCCGGCCAGGGGGTGGGGGCGGCGATCGCCGAAGGGCTGGCGGAGGCCGGCGCGTCCGTGATCCTTCAGTCGCGTCGGATGGAGGCGCTGCGCGCGGTGCGGGACAAGATCGTGGCCAACGGGGGTGCGGCGGACGTGGTCGCCGGTGACGTGACCGACGAGTCCGTCGCCGATGCCGTCGTGGCGTTGGCCCGGCAGCGCTGGGGCCGTCTCGACATCCTGGTGAACAACGCCGGGATCAGCCCGGCGCTGCACCGCAGCGAGCAGTTGAGCGTCGCGGACTGGCAGCAGGTGATCGACACGAACCTGTCCGGGGTGTTCATCTGCGCCCGCGCCGCCGGCGCGATCATGATCGAACAGGGCGCGGGCAGCATCGTCAACATGTCCTCGGTCCACGGTCAGGTCGGCTTTCCGCGACTGGCCGCCTACAGCGCGAGCAAGGGCGGAGTCGAGCAGCTCACCCGGACGCTGGCGCTGGAGTGGGCGGCTGCCGGCGTACGCGTGAACGCGGTGGCGCCCGGTTACCTGGAGACGCCGATGACGGAGGGGTTGCGTAGCCACGACCAGTGGTCGAAGCGGCTGCGTGAGCGGATCCCGATGGGCCGGTTCGGTCTGCCGCGCGAGGTCGTCGGCGCTGTCGCCTTCCTGGCGTCGGACGCCGCCAGTTACGTCACCGGCAGCGTCCTGCACGTGGATGGCGGCTGGACGGCCCAGTGACAGGTCGGGAGCCGCGGGCGGAGCCCGCGTCCCGTCGCGCTCCCGGTTCGCCCGCAGCGACGTCGCGGTCACCGTCGGCCATCCTGCGGGACGGGCCTGACTGGTTAGTCTGCGTTCGTCCGCCGATCACGCCGGTAACCCGGACGAGCACGTGCTCTCAATCGCTCCTTCCCAGGAAGTTAACCCTCGTTTACAGTGCTGTCATAAGGCTGCGGCGCCCTTGACGGCACCACGGTGAGGGTTCGCCGGCCTCCACATCACCAGGCCCGGTCACGGTTGAAGGAGTAACCCATGGACCCTGCCGACGCCCTTGCCGACCGGTGCGCCAAGACGGCTGCCGATCTGACTGTTCCCGCCCTCCTACACCGCAACGCCACCGAGTTCGCCGACCTACCGGCGCTGACCACGTTCAACCGCGACGACACCCGCACGTGGGCCGAGCTTCGCGACGAGGTCGCCGAGCTGTCCGGCGGCCTGGCCGAGATCGGCCTGGAACCGGGCCGCCACATGCTGATCATGATGTCGAGCCGGCCGGAACACTGGCTGGTCGACCTCGCCGCCGTCCATCTGGGCGCGGTGCCCTCCACGATCTATCCGACGCTGAGCGCCGAACAGATGCGCTACCTGGCGCTGCACAGCAACGCCCAGGTGCTTGTGCTGGAAGGGCCCGCCGCGCTGGCCCGCTGGCGTCCGATCCTGCCGGAGCTGCCCGACCTGCGCCGGATCGTGCTGGTCGACGAGGCCGAACCCGGCGACACGGGCCCGACGACGGTGCCGCTGTCGCAGGTGCGCGCCCTCGGCCGGGCCGCGCACCAGGCCGACCCGGACGCCTTCGAGCGGCGCTGGCGCGAGGTCCGACCCGAGCAGCCGGTGACCCTGCTGTACACCTCGGGGACGACCGGTGAGCCGAAGGGCGTCGTGCTCAGCCACCACAACGTGATCTATCAGGCCGTGTCCCTCGAGGCCAACGTGTCGGTTCCCAACCACGCGCCGTCGGTGGCCTACCTGCCGCTGGCCCACATCGCCGAGCGGTTCCTGGGCATCTACAACCCCATCTACCGCGCCGGTCACGTGACCATCTGCCCCGACCCCACCCAGCTCATCGCGACCCTGCGCGCGGTCGGTCCCCCCTCGTTCTTCGGCGTACCGCGGATCTGGGAGAAGATGGCCGCGGGCGTCCAGGCCCATCTGGCCGCCGCGGAGCCGGCGGTGCGGGACGCCTTCAACGCCGCGAGCGCCGTCGCCCTGGAGGCGTACGAGCTGCGCGCGGCGGGTCAGTCGGTGCCCGAGGAGTTGGCGGCGCGGTTGGCGCAGGCCGAAGCCACCGTACTGCGACCGCTGCAGTCCACGCTGGGCATGCAGAACATGGTCTGGGCCGGCAGCGGCGCGGCCCCGATCCCGGTCGACGTCCTGCGGTTCCTCGCCGGGCTCGGCATCGACGTGCTGGAGGTGTGGGGCCTGACCGAGACCACCGGCACCGCCACCATCAACACCCCGGAACTCTTCCGCACCGGGACCGTCGGCCGGCCCCACATCGGGATGGAGGTCCGCCTGGCCGACGACGGTGAGATCCTCGTTCGGGGGCCGCTGGTCTGCTCCGGGTACCTGCGCGGCGACGGTGGCGTCGAGCCGGTCACCGACGCGGACGGTTGGCTGGCCACCGGCGACGTCGGCACGCTCGACGAAGACGGCTTCCTCACCGTCACCGACCGCAAGAAGGAACTCATCATCACCTCGAGCGGCAAGAACATCTCGCCGGCGCACATCGAGGGGCTGCTCCGGGCGCACCCGCTGATCGGTCAGGCGGTCGCGATCGGTGACCGGCGACCGTACGTCACGGCGTTGATCGTGCTGGACGACGAGGTCGCGCCCCAGTGGGCGCGGGCGCACGGCATCAGCGAGGCACAGCTGCCCGGTCTGGCCTCGGAGCCGCTGCTGCTCGCCGAGATCCAGGCCGCCGTCGAGGCTGCCAACGCCAAGCTCGCCCGGCCCGAGCAGGTCAAGACCTTCCAGGTGCTGCCGTCGAGCTGGACGCCGGAGTCGGGCGAGCTGACCCCCACCCTGAAGCTACGGCGTCGGGTCATCGTCGACCGGTACGGCGACAGCATCGACGCCCTCTACGGGTCGACGGGTGCGGCGGTCGGGTCCGCCACGGGTTAGTGCCGGGTCGAGGTCGGGCGGCGGTGGCGGCGCACCGAGATCGGTGAGCTGGTATCCGTGTGGATAGCCGGGGTAGGTGCGGTTGCGTGGCGCGTGGGTCAACCGACTCGTGCGGCGCGGGGGCAGCATCCGCACCACCCCGGCCCGGGCGCGCAGACCACCCGTGACCACGGTGGACAGCCAGCGCGGTGCGGCCGGCAACCCGAAGGCGGCGCGCAGCTCGGCGGGCAGCAGTGCGACCACGCCGAGCCGCGCGCCGCGGCGCAACGGCCTCGGATACCACGAGCCGAACAGGTCCAGGGTGTGTTCGGCGATCCGCTGGTTGGTCGGGGCGTAGCGGAAGGTGGTGTGCTCGTACTCACGCTTGAAGTCCCAGAACGCGTCGAAGTCGTCCGGCACGTCGCGGATGCCCATCCGCGTACCGACCGCCCGGTAGTAGTGGAACGCGGCCAACCGCTCGTGCTCGTGCAGCCGGCGCCAGCCGAACCGGTCCAGCCACTCGATCGGCTCGTACACGAACGTGGACAACACGTAGCGCATGTCGTCGTTGGAGATCACGTACCGGTGGTGCGCCCGGTTGATGACCTTCAGCGCCTGCCTGCCGCGCGGCGAGTCGTATCCGTGCTCCGCCATCTCCGCCATGAGCAGGGCCGTGTCGTCGTACCGCTGCTGCGCCCGGAGCCGGAACTCGCCGGTCGCGTCGAGCAGGGCGGAGATGCTCGGCACGCAGTACGTGCGCAGCAACGCGAGCTCCAGCGCCCGCTGGTAGTCGAAGGGAAACTCGTATCCGATCGAGATCCGGTAGATTTCGTGATGGTCGCGTACGGGGTCGAGGGCCTCGATACGACGCAACCAGCGGTATCGACCGCCATCAGCCATCGCCACCACCTCGCAAGCAGATTCGGCGACCGTCCGCCTCGTGTCAAGGCAGGACGAGGCGCCCCGGCCGACGTCGCCTGCCGATCGCGCATCGACAGGCGTCATCCGTACCCTCGCCGCCGCGGGCTCTTCGCGGTCGTGCGATGTCCCGACGACCGCTGTCTCTCCTGCCAGCCGCGACCGACGTTCCGACCCATGCCACACGGCGAGAGGAAGCCATGATGGACGCCACCAGGGCCCGAGCCCGCTTCTCCGAGCTGCGCGGGGAGGACGGCCTGGTCTCCGCCGCCGAACTCGACGAGATCTGGGCGGCGTTGGACACGGTTCGCCCCGAGGAGATTCTCGGCGAGTGGAAGGGCAGTGAGTTCGTCACGGGACACCCCCTCAACGGGCAGCTCGACCGGGCGGGGTGGTATGGCAAGACCTTCGTCACCGTCCAGGACGCCAAGCCGTTGATCTGCCGGAACGACAAGGGCGAGCTGTACTCCAACACGGTGCTCGGCAAGGGCGAGGCGAGCCTGTGGACCGTCGAGTTCCGTGGCGAGTCGACCGCGACGATGGTTTACGACGGACAGCCGGTCTTCGACCACTTCAAGCGGGTCGACGAGCACACCCTCATGGGGATCATGAACGGCAAGCGATTCGCCGCCGAGGGCCCGTTCTTCTACTTCGTTCTCGAGCGCGTCGCCTGAGTCAGGTCGCACGGAGGAGTTCGTCATGCGGATCCGGGCAGCCGTCACCGACACCCCGGGCGGGCCGTTCGTCATCCAGGCCGTGGACCTCGAAGCACCACGGCCGCACGAGGTGCTGGTCAGGATCGCCGCGGCAGGCCTGTGCCACACCGACCTCAGCATGCAGGCGATCTGGCCCCGGCGGCTCACTCCCATGGTCTTCGGCCACGAGGGGGCCGGTGTGGTCGAGGCGGTCGGCGTGGCGGTCACCAGTCTCGCGCCGGGCGACCACGTCTGCCTGACCTTCAACAGCTGCGGATCGTGTGAGCAGTGCGCGGCCGGCCAGCCGGCCTACTGCGACTCCCAGCGGAGCCTGAACACCTCCGGCGGCCGTGGCGACGGCAGCACGCCGTTGTCGCGCGACGGCGCCCCCGTGCACGGCGGCTTCTTCGGCCAGTCCAGCTTCGCCACGTACGCGCTCGCGCATGAGCGCAACACGATCCGGGTGCCCGCCGACCTGCCGGCCGTCGTCGCCGCGCCGTTGGGCTGCGGTGTGCAGACGGGGGCGGGCACGGTGATCAACCGGCTGCGCCCCGAGCCGGGGAACTCCCTGGTCGTCATCGGTGCCGGCGGGGTCGGGCTCAGCGCGTTGATGGCGGCGGTCGTCCTGGGCTGCGACCCGGTCATCGTCATCGAACCGGTCGCCTCGCGGCGCGCCCTGGCTGTCGAGCTCGGCGCGAAGGCAGCCCTGGATCCGAAGGCAGCCGACGACCTGGTCGCCACCGTGCGTGACCTCACCGGCGGCGGCGTACACCACGTCGTGGACACCACCAGCCGACCGGAGCTGCTCGGGCTGGCCGTCGCAGCCCTGCGTCCCCGGGGCGACCTGGCCCTTGTCGGCATCGGGTCGACGGTCTCATTCGACGTCATGAGCCTGCTCACCAAGGGGGTCCGGGTGCACGGCGTGATCGAGGGCGACGCGGACCCGGCGCGCCTCATCCCCGAGCTGGTCGATCTTCACCAGCGCGGGCTCTTCCCGCTGGACCGGCTGATCGCCACCTTCCCCTTCGAGGACATCGGTGACGCGGTGGCCGGCATGCGTGCCGGCACCGCGATCAAGCCTGTCCTCACCTTCGGCTGACGGGCAGAGCCGGATCGGCCGGCCATCCGCGTGGATCACGTCCGCCGCAGCCAGCCGCCCCTGTCGACCTGCTCCGGGCCGCCGGGCGGCACCCTCCTCCCGGGACTCGGGTGGAGGTGATCTCGTATCGAAGATGACCTCTTGCCGGCAGAGTCAAGCTCCTCTATGTTAATAGAAAATCACACGCCCGGATAACTCGAAACCTGCCTGTATCGCCTCTACGGGCCGGTGTTCAGGGCGATGTCCGGCCGACCGGGAAGTGGTGCTGAATGGAAAATCTCAGCAGAAGAGGCATCTTGACCCTCGGTGCTGCGCTGGGTCTGGTAGCCGTGACGGAGACGCCCAAGGCGTGGGCGTGGTCGTCCGCCAACTCGATCGCCGGGACCAACTCGGTCACCGACCCGTGGGACGTCTGGGACGACGACACCGACCCGCTCCTCGTCTCGCTGCTCGACAACGGCCAGATCCCGGCGGTCAACAACGCCTTCAAGTCGTACATCAAGAACGGCGACGCGATCCCCGCCGGGCTGCCCCCCGCGCTCACCAACTACCTGCGTATGCACAACAAGCTTCCGGCCTGGGCCGACCAGGCCAAGCTGGACCGCGCCGCCGCCTTCAACAAGCGCATGAGCCTGTACCTGTTCGTGCTCTACGGCCTGGGCAGCGGAATCATGAGCACGGTGATCCCGCGGGAAGCCCGCAACGTCTACTGGTCCGAGGGCGGCGCCGACATGAAGTCGCGCGCGGCCAAGACCTTCACGTACGGCTACGACCTGAACGCGCCCGATGCCTTCAAGCCGTCAGGCATGTTCATCACCACCTCCACCAAGACCCGCCTGACGCACGCCGCGGTGCGGCACCTGTTGCCGCAGTCGGCTGCGTGGCGGGGGGTCACGGACCACCCGATTCCGATCAGCAACGGCGACATCCTGATCACCTTCCACAGCCTGGGCACCTACGTGCACCGCAAGCTGACGGAGTGGCGCCGCTTCGGCCTTCGGATCTCGGCCGCGGAGGAGGAGGCCTTCCTGCACATGTGGCAGGTCGCGCTGTACCTGCTGGGCGTGCGGCAGGAGTTCATCCCGGCTACCTGGGCCGCCGCGTACGAGCAGTCGGAGTACGCGCTGACGCCGCTGCTCGCGCCGACGCGGGAGGGCATCGACCTGGCCGACATCCTGTTGAACCTGACCTCGTCGGCCGACCTGGGCATCACCAAGGGGTTCCAGCGCGAGTTCTCGCGCTACGTGCTCAGCGACGAGATCGGCAACTGGCTGAGGCTGCCGCGTGACTTCGTCTCGCGGGGCGTGATCGAGACCGCGTGGCCGACGTTCGTCATGTTCCGCGAGGGGTTGTCGCCGGTCATGCCGGGCACCTTCTCCATGTTCGACAAGTTCATCCGTGGCCTGGCGATGCTGTTCCTCAACAACGGCACCTCGGCGAGCCACACCCCCATCACCATCCCGACCCACAACCGCCCCGGCGCCTGACCGGCGCTCCGTTCAGCAGGTCAGGGCGCCGGTCACCAGAGCGGTGACGGCGTTCCGATGGCCGGGCGTGTCCTGCCAGCGCAGGGCGCGCCCGGCCTCGACCACCACGCCGAACCCCGCGTGGACCAGCAGCCGGGCCTGTCGCGGGTCCAACTCCGGACGGACCGTCCGCAACTGCTGCTCCCAGAGGGCGATGTGCTCACGCTGCGCGACGATCAAGGGGCGCCGCAAGTCGGCCGGAAGGCTGGCGACCTCGGCTTCGGCGACACTGTTGAGGGCGTTGTGCTCGAAGCAATAGGCCACGTACGTCGCCGCCAGCGCGACCAGGGCCTGCCGCGGATCGGTCGCCTGATGAAGGCTCCGGTCCACCGCCTGGGCCAGCAGTCCCGCCGCCTGCAGGCAGGCGGCCACCAGGATGTCGACCTTGCCGGGGTAGTGCCGGTAGAGCGCGGACGGGGCGAGCCCCACCGCCTGCGCGATCTGTACGTTCGTGACGTTGGCGAATCCGTCCCGCGCGAACAACGGGACGGCCGCCGCCAGGATCTCCGCGCGCCGAGTGCGCGGCACGGGCTGGGCGGGCAGTTCGACCAGGCCCGGGGTGTTCGTGACCACCGCCGCCGGATCGGTGGCGACCACGCGCATGGCGGATGCCAGCAGCAGATCCTCGATCCGGCGTTGGGCGATCGAGGTGTGGTGCATCGTGACGGACCCGATCACCCCGAGGGCCGCCACGGTCCGCAGGAGCTCGTCGGGCAGCGGGTACTCGCGCCGCACCATCTCGCTCACCCGCCCCACCACGTGGGCGAACTTCGTCCGGAGCAGCCGGCGGTCCTCGCGCTCGAGGTAGCGGGCCTCCCAGCGGTAGAGGCCACCCGACGCCCGGTGGGAGACCGTCACCCGGGTGAGGGCGACGAGCACGTCCCGCAGGGCCGCCTCGGGCGGCCACTCGTCGACGACCTCGACGAGCTTGTCGACGATGACGTTCGCGCACTCGGCGAACAGCGCGTACTTGTTCGGGAAGTGCCGGTACAACGCCGCCGCGCTGATCCCCACGACCGCGGCGATCTCCTCCATGGAGGCCCCGTGGTAGCCGCGCTCGCTGAACACCTGGCCGGCCGCTTCGACGATGATCTGCTTGCGGTTGCGAGGTCGGGTGGCCGAGGTCGGCCCGGAGGTCACCAGATGACTCGATCAGACGTGGGCGGGCGCAGGACCATGAGTATTAGTCAATCACAGCACCATCGCAGCCCTCGACGTCACCACCAGGTCACGCACGGTCGATGCCGAAGGCTTCCGGCAGCGGGAGGCGCGGGCGGTCGACCGCCGGTCAGGCCTGTAGCACCGCGAGGGCGAGACGGGCCGTCTGGGCGTCGTAGCCCTCGGTGCGGTCGAAGCGGCCGAGCCGGCCGATGTCGGTGACCACGTTGAGCGCGGCGTGCACGAGCACACGTGCGTCGGCGCCGGGAAGGTCCGGTCGGACCGTACCGACGAGTCGCACCCATTCCTCGACGTGCGCGCGCTGCGCCCCGCGCAGCTGGTGGCGGTCCTCGTCGGGCAGGTTGTTGTTCTCGGCCAGGTAGACCGCGACGAGGTCGCTCTGACCGAACGCGAAGGCGACGTAGGCCTGCACGACCCGGCGCAGGGCGTCGGCCGGGTCGCTCGCCTCGGCGATCGCCGCCGTCGTGGCGCCGGCGAGGCGGTCGGTGGCGCGGTAGTAGGCGGCAGCGAGCAGGTCGGCCTTGCTGGGGAAGTAGCGGTACACGCTGGAGGCCTGCATGCCGGCCGCGCGCCCGATGTCCTCGACGGCGACAGCATGGTAGCCGTGGTGGTGGAACAGGCGGATCGCCTCGCTCAGCAGCAGTTCGCGGCGCGACGCCGGGCGCACCGGCGCGGTGCCGGGCGTCGCGCGCCGCGGTGGCGGCAACTGGGGCGCGTCGGCCCGCAGCAGGGTCCAGGCGACCCGGGTGAGCAGCTTCTCGGTGTCGGTGCCGGTTGCCGCCGCACGGTAGGTGGTCACGCTGCCGAAGGCGCTGAGCGCCGCGTTCACCAGCAGCTCCGCCTGCCCGGCGGTCAGTTCGGGCCGCAGCTCGCGCAGGGGCCCGGCGAGGCGGCCGACCAGCGTGGCCAGGGTCGCGGCGAACTCCCGCCGATGCTCGGGGGTGAGGTAGCGGCCCTCCCACTGGTACAGCCCGGCGACGCGCCGTTTGTTCACGGAGATTCCGGCGATCGTGCCCAGCAGTTCGTCGATGACTGCCTCGGTGGTGCCCGCCTGCGGCTCGGCGGTCGCGGCGAGCAGGGCGCCGACGACCTCCCGGGTGGCGTGCACGAGGATCGCGTACTTGTTCGGGAAGTGCCGGTAGACGGCCGGGCCGCTGATGCCGACGACGGCGGCGATCTCGTCGACGGAGACCCGGTGGTAGCCCCGCTCGCAGAACAGCTCGGCACCGGCCAGCGCAATGCGGTCCTTGCGGTCTTTCGGCCGCTTCGTCGCTACGGGGCCCACACCGCTCGCTGCTGGTCGCACCCCTACACGTTAGCGCCCCCTCGCGATGACGCCTCGGTGGCCGTCGGTCTTTCCGCTCGCCGTGCGCGGGGGAGGCCGATGGCGGCCAGCGTGCTTCGTGCGTGGGAGCTCCTTGACAAGCGGCTGCGAACTCAACGAAAGTTAGGCGGAATTCGCATTGGGGTGAGTGGCGAGGAGCTTGGCCATGACGACCGAGGTGTTCATCTACGACGCGCTGCGCACACCACGCGGCCGGGGGAAGCCGAACGGATCGCTGTACGGGGTTAAGCCGGTTTCGCTCGTCGCCGGTCTGATCGAGGAGACCCTGCGGCGGATGCCCGGCCTGGATCCGGCGCTGATCGACGACATCGTGCTCGGGGTGGTGTCCCCGCTGGGCGACCAGGGCGCCGACATCGCCAAGACGGCCGCCATCGCCGCGGGCCTGCCCGACACGGTGGCCGGCGTCCAGCTCAACCGCTTCTGCGCCTCGGGCCTGGAGGCGGTGAACATCGCGGCGCAGAAGGTGCGTTCGGGCTGGGAGGACCTGGTCCTGGCCGGCGGCGTCGAATCGATGTCCCGGGTCCCGATGGGCTCCGACGGCGGAGCGTGGGCGCTGGATCCGGAGACCAACTTCACCACCAACTTCGTGCCGCAGGGCGTCAGCGCGGACCTCATCGCGACCCTCGACGGCTACGACCGCGACGTGGTCGACGGCTACGCGCTGCAGTCGCAGGCCCGGGCCGCGAAGGCGTGGGCCAACGGCTACTTCAACCGCTCGGTCGTACCGGTGCGGGACCGCAACGGACTGGTGGTGCTCGATCGCGACGAGCACATCCGTCCGGACTCGACCGCCGAGGGCCTCGCCGCGCTCCGTCCCTCCTTCGCCGGCATCGGGGAGAAGGCCGGCTTCGACGCGGTGGCGCTCCAGAAGTACCACTGGGTCGAGCGCATCAACCACGTGCACACGGCGGGCAACTCGTCCGGCATCGTCGACGGCGCCTCCCTGATGGTCCTCGGCAGCGAGGCGGTCGGCACGGCGGCCGGCCTCACCCCGCGGGCGCGTGTCGTCGCCACCGCACTCAGCGGCGCCGATCCGACGATCATGCTCACCGGCCCGGCCCCGGCCGCCCGCAAGGCGCTGGCCAAGGCCGGCCTCCGCGTCGAGGACCTCGACCTGGTGGAGATCAACGAGGCCTTCGCGGCCGTGGTCCTGCACTTCGTCGCCGACATGGGCCTGAGCATGGACGTCGTCAACGTCAACGGCGGTGCGATCGCGATGGGGCACCCGCTGGGAGCCACCGGAGCCATGATCCTCGGCACCCTCGTCGACGAACTGGAGCGGCGCGGTGGTCGCTACGGGCTCGCCACGCTCTGCGTCGGCGGCGGCATGGGCATCGCGACCGTCATCGAACGAATCTGAGGAGTCAGACGAATGGTCAACACGATCCGGTGGGAACACGGCGACGACGGCGTCGTCCTGCTCACCCTCGACCATCCCGGGCGTTCGGCGAACGTGATGAACGACGAGTTCACCGCGAGCTTCATGGCGACCGTGGACCGGCTCGAGGCCGAGCGCGACCAGATCGCCGGCGTGATCGTCACCTCGGCCAAGAAGACGTTCTTCGCCGGTGGCGACCTGGAATCCCTGCTGCGGCTGGCGCCCGCCGACGCCGAGGCGTCCGAGGCCGACACCCGCGCGCTCAAGAACGCCGTGCGCCGGTTGGAGACACTCGGTCGTCCGGTCGTGGCCGCCATCAACGGGTCGGCCCTCGGCGGCGGGCTGGAACTCGCCCTGGGTTGCCACCACCGCATCGTGGTCGACGACCCGGCCATCGAGATCGGCTTCCCCGAGGTCACTCTCGGCCTGCTGCCGGGCTGCGGTGGTGTCGTGCGCAGTGTCCGGCTGCTGGGCGTGATCGACGCGCTGACCAACTGGCTGCTGCGCGGCCAGCGGCGCCGACCGCAGGACGCACTCGCGCACGGGCTGGTCGACGAGCTCGCCGCCGACGCGGCGGGCCTGATCGACGCCGCCCGCGCCTGGATCGCCGCGAACCCCGACGCGACGCAGCCCTACGACCGCAAGGGCTACCGGATCCCGGGCGGAACCCCGGCCACCCCGGCGCTCGCCGCCCAGCTGCCGGCCATGCCCGCCACCCTGCGCAAGCAGCTCAAGGGTGCGCCCTATCCCGCGCCGGTCAGCATCCTCGCCGCCGCCGTCGAGGGTGCGCAGGTCGACCTGGACACCGCCTTCACGATCGAGGGGCGGTACTTCATCGAGCTGGCCACCGGCCAGATCTCCAAGAACATGATCAAGGCGCTCTTCTTCGACGTGCAGACCGCCAACTCGCGGGAGGTCGGTGAGGGGCATCCGCCGCTGCGGCGGGTGGCGGTGATCGGCGCGGGCATGATGGGCGCCGCCATCGCCTACGTGTGCGCCCGGGCGGGGATGCAGGTGGTGCTCAAGGACGTGACCCTCGACGGCGCGCTGCGCGGCAAGGCCTACTCGGTGGGCCTGCTCGACAAGGCCGTCGCCCGGGGCACGACCACCCCGGACGACCGCGATGCGATCCTGGCCCGGATCCAGGCGACCGAGGAGCTCGCCGACCTGGCCGGCGTCGACCTCGCCATCGAGGCGGTCTTCGAGGACCCCGCGCTCAAGCACAAGGTGTACGGCGAGATCGAGCAGGTCGCGCCGGACGCGCTCATCGCCTCCAACACGTCCACCCTGCCCATCACCGTGCTCGCCGAGGGCGTCAGCAAGCCGGAGGAGTTCGTCGGGCTGCACTTCTTCTCGCCGGTGGACAAGATGCCGCTGGTCGAGGTGATCCGCGGCGAGCGGACCAACGAGGCCACGGTGCAGCGGGCCCTGGCCGTCGTACGCCGGCTCCGCAAGACGCCCATCGTCGTCAACGACAGCCGCGGCTTCTTCACCAGCCGGGTCATCGGGACGTTCACCAACGAGGGCGTGGCGATGCTGGCCGAGGGGATCCCGGCTGCCACGATCGAGCAGGCCAGTAGCCAGGCCGGATACCCCGCGCCGGTCCTCGCGCTGATGGACGAGCTGACCCTCACCCTGCCCCGCAAGATCCGGCAGGAGACGGCCGCGGCGACGGTCGCCGCCGGCGGCACCTGGGAGCCGCACGCCGCCGACGCCGTCATCGACCGGATGATCGACGAGTACGGCCGGCCCGGACGCTCGGGCGGCGCCGGGTTCTACGACTACCGCGACGGCAAGCGGGTCGGGCTCTGGCCGGGCCTGCGGGACAACTTCGGCGGTACGAACCTCGACACGCCCTTCGAGGACCTCAAGGAGCGGATGCTCTTCATCGAGGCGATCGAGTCCGTGCGGTGCCTCGAGGAGGGCGTGCTGACCTCGGTGGTCGACGCCAACGTCGGCTCGATCCTGGGCATCGGCTACCCGAGCTGGACCGGCGGTGTGTTGCAGTACATCAACCAGTACGAGGGCGGGCTGCCGGGCTTCGTCGCCCGCGCGCGGGTGCTCGCGGAGCGCTACGGCGACCGGTTCAGCCCGCCCCAGCTACTGCTGACCAAGGCCGATCGGGGCGAGCGGTTCGAATAGGTCGGTCAGAGTCCGGCGGCGAGTCGTTGGGCGTTCATGTACGCGATGGCCTCCACGGAGATCATCGGGTTGACGCCCAACGACGCCGGGAAGGTGGACGCGTCGGCGAGGACCAGGTTCGGGACCTCCCACGTGGTGCCGTCGGGCCCGGCGACCGACGTCGCCGGGCTGCCGCCCATGCGGGCCGCGCCCATGATGTGCAGGGCGGCCATGGCGATCTGGCCGGGTGCGGTCCCCAAGGTGTCCGTGTGCCGGATGAAGTCGTCGATGGAGCCCTGTCCGCGTTCCCAGATCCTGCCGCGCTGGTGCCCGGAGAACAGCTTGCGGGCGCCGGCCGCCTCGACGATACGGGCGGCGCCCTCGATACCGGCCCGCATGTGGGCGGCGTCGTACGCCGAGAGGCGGTAGTGCACCACCGGCTCGCCGTCGCTGCCGACCTTGACCTGTCCACTGTCGCGGTCGCGGGTGATGATGCCGACCCCGCTGAGGTTCGGCAGCGACCGCATCTGGTCCAGGTGGGCCTGGGCGCCCCTCCAGCTCATGAACGACACGGCGGTGGCGGGGTTGGTGGCGGCCGTCTCGTAGATGACGCCGTAGCCGCGACCGTCGAGATCGGCGTGTTCGGTGGAGTACCGGGTCTGCATCCCGCCCTCCCAGGGCCGGACCTCCTCGTCGAACACGCCCCAGACGCCGGTGGCCGGGTGCAGGTGCAGGTGCCGGCCGATGTTCGGGTTGGTGAGGCCGGAGCGGCGCAGCAGGGCCGGCGTCTGCACGCTGCCGGCCGCGGCGACCACGGCGCGGGCGCGGATGGTCACCGGGTTACCGTCGGCCGTGTGGCCGGCGACGCCGGTCGCCCTGCCGGCCTTGACGGTGACGGTGCGCACGTCGACGCCGACGACGAGCCGTGCGCCTGAGGCCTGGGCGTCGACGAGCCAGGTCTTGGTCGCGGACCGCTTGGCGCCGATGCGGCAGCCCAGGCCGCACCGCCCGCACTCGATCCCGGTGTCGCAGCCGTCGACGTTGCGGGGCATCTCGTCGACGTGCCAGCCGAGCTTGGCCAGTCCGCGCTCCATGAGCGCGTCCCGGGACGAGATCCGGCCGTGGTCGCGATTGACGCCGAGCCGGGACCACACCGCGTCGAGGCAGGTGTCGTACTCGTCCGTGGCGAACTGCGGCACGCCGAGCGCGGCCCACTCCTCGCGTACGCGTGGCGGGGTGCGAAACGACGTGGTGTAGTTGACGACGGTGCCGCCACCGAGGCACTGGCCCTGGAGGATGCTCAGCTGGCCCTCGGCGGTGGCCGCCGGGCCCGGGGCGTAGAGCCGCGACAGTCCGGACAGTTCCCCGCCGTCGAAGTCCCGATCGTCGTAGTACCCGCCCTTCTCCACGACGATCACGTCCAGGCCACGGCCGGCGAGGACGGCCGCGGCGGTACCGCCGCCGGCACCCGACCCCACGATGACGACGTCGCAGTCCAGGCTGGTCGCCTCGGTCGGGCGGAGCGGAGCGAGGACGGGCTCGGGGGCGTCGGTCCTGGTGCCGAGCGGACCGGGGTAGCCGATGGCCTGCCACACCGGCGATCGACCGGTCGGCCCGGGTGCCATGTAGTAGGACAGGGTGGCGGCGCCCTTGAGGGCCTGGAAGAGCGCCCGCTTGCGGGTGACGCCGGAGTTGGCCAGGGCGAGCAGCATCTGCTCGCGGCGCTGCTGGGTCTGTCGGGAGAAGCGCCGTGCGCCTCCGCCGAGGACCAGCCGGGTGGCGGGGGACTCCCACAGGTCCAGCAGCCGGAGGAACTGCTTGACCTCGGCGGCGCGAGGGTTGTGCAGGACCAGCGCGGCCATGATCTCGACGGCGCCGAGTTGACTGGCCGGCGGCAGGTCGGCCCCGTCGCCTGGTGCGAACGTGTCGCAGATGCTCGCCAGGGCAGCGCGCTGTTTGGCAGATAGTTCCATGGTTCTTCCGTTTCAGAGCGGTGGGTGGGTTTCCGAGTGGCCGGCGTCAGGCGTGGGGGCGGTACCGAAGTAGGCCTCGGCGACGCTGCGCCGGTCGGCGCGGAGCTCGGCGGCGGATCCGGTGAGCACGACTCGGCCGTGGTGCAGCACCATCGCCCGGTCGGCGATGGACAGGGCGAGATCGATGTGCTGCTCGACGAGGACGATGCCGACACCGAGCCGGTCGGCCAGTGCACGGATGCCGGGCAGCAGGGCCTGGACGGCGATCGGGGCCAGACCCATGCTCATCTCGTCGATGAGCAGGACCCGTGGCCGGCAGACCAGTGCCTTGGCGATGGCGAGCATCTGCTGCTCACCGCCGGACAGCTGACCGCACCGACGCGACATCAGTGGTTTCAGGGCGGGGAAGAGGTCGAGGGCATGCCCGAGGTTGGCGCGCCACCCTCGGGCGAGGGCGAGATTCTCGCGTACCGACAGGTTGTGGAACACCCCTCGGGTGTCAGGCACCAGGATCAGGCCCGCGCGGGCGTTCTGCTCCAGCCGTCCACGCAGCGGCCGGCCGAATGCGGTGACGGTACCGTCCATCGGCCGGATGACCCCGGCAGCGGTCAGCAGCGCCGTGGTCTTTCCCGCGCCGTTGGGGCCGAGCAGGGCGAGGACCTCGCCCTCGCCGACGTGGAGGTCGAGCTCCCGGACGGCGGGGACACCGGCGTAGCCGGCCGTGACGCGGTGCAGACTCAGGACATCGCTCACGGCACGAGCTCCGATCCGAGATACGCGGTACGCACGGCCGGGTCGGACAGCACGGCACCCGGTGTTCCGGAGGCGATGACGGCCCCGTAGTCCAGGACGTACACGCGATCGCAGATGTCGGCGACGAGGTTCATGTCGTGCTCGATGAGCAGCACCGCCCGGCCCGATGCGGCGATGGCACGGACGTGGCCGCCGAACTCGGTGCTCTCGTCGGTGTCCAGCCCGGCCGCCGGTTCGTCGAGCAGGAGGACGCGAGTGGCGCCGGCGAGGGCTCGGGCGACACCGACGACCTTCTGCCGGCCGAGGCTCAGCTCGTCAGGACGGTGATCGGCGATCGCGTGCAGGCCGAACATCTCCATCACGCCGTCGACGTCGTGGGCCGGCTGGCGACGACCGACAAGGTCACTCCAGAGGTTGTGCAGGGGTCCCCGGCCGGACGCGATCGCGATGTTCTGGCGCACGGTCAGGTCGGTGAAGAGTTCTCCCGCCTGCCAGGTCCGGGCCAGGCCGGTACGGCGGCGCTCATGGGGCGCGAGCCGGTCGATCCGTCGTCCGGCCACGCTGATCGTGCCCTGGGCCGGGGTGAATCCGGTGACGGCGTCGACGAAGGTGGTCTTGCCGGCGCCGTTGGGGCCGATCAGCCCGACGACCTCGTTCTCGTTGACCTGGATGCTGATGTCGTTGTTGGCCACCACGCCGCCGTAGCGGACGGTCAGGCCGGTCGTGGTGAGCAGCGGCTGGGTCTCACTCACGAGGTGACCTCCCGGCGGGTGTGTCCGCGCAGCAGGCCGGTGGCGCCGCCGGCGATACCCGCCGGATTGAGTACGGCGGTCACGACCAGGGCGCAGGCGGCGATGAGGGTGTAGTACCGGCCGAGGCCGAGCGTGCCGTTGAGCAGCGTGTAGAGCACGCCGAGGGGGGCGACGAGTCCGGCGATGAGCGCACCGCTGATCCGGGTGATCCCGCCGACGTAGGCCATGCACAGGACGCTGAGTCCCACGATTATGTTGAACGACTCGACCGACAGCTGTGAGCGGCTGTAGCCGATGAGGCATCCGCCGACACCGGCGAGGAACGCGGAGAGCGCGAAGCCGGTCAGTTTGACGCGGGCCACGTTGATGCCGGCGCTTGCCGCGGCCCGCTCGTTGGACCGGACGGCCAGGAACGACTGGCCGGTGGCGCCGGCCAGGATCCGGGCGACGGCCAGAGTCAGCACACCGACGATGACGATCACCGTGGTCGCGAACGCGGAGGTCGTCAGGTCGGTACCGCGGCGTACCGCCAGATCCCAGCCGAACAGGGTGGGGTCCGCGATGAGGTTGCCCTCGAACGGGGTCAGCGCCGGGTTGGCGAAGACGAGTTGCTGCAGGGCGACGGCACCGGCCAGGGTCACGACCGCGAGCTGCGCCCCGCGAACCCGCAGCGCCGGCAGGCCGACGACCACACCGACGAGCGTGGCGGCGCCGGCCGAGACCACGATCGACAGCGGGAACGGTATGTGCCAGGACATCGTCGCGCGGGACAGCAGGAAGCCGGCGGTACCGGCGAAGGCCATCGCGGCGAGCGAGATCTGACCCAGATAGCCGGTGAGCACGACCAGCGAAAGCGCGATGAGCGCCATGATGATCGAGGTGACGACGCCGAACCGCCAGCTGCCCGACGTCAGGCCGACGGCCAGGGCCGCCGCCCCGGCCAGCGCCACGGCGGCCGGCAACGGCCGTCGGGGCAGCTCCACCGCCGGCATGCGTACCGTGCCCAACGCGCCCCGTGCGGGGATGTGCCGCCCCAGGACGACCAACGCGACGATCACGAGCAGGAACGGCACCACGTCGCCGAGGCCAGCCTGGGCCCAGACCGGCCAACCATCGAAGCTGCTCAACAACAGCAGCACCGACTGGAGGACGCCGATACCCACACCGGCCAGGCACGCGATGATGACCGAGGTCAGGCGGGCCAGCAGGGCGGCGGCGAGCCCCGGCAGGACATAGAACATGTAGCCGATCGGGTCGAGGCCGAGCGTCGGGGCGGCAAGGACCGCCACCAGGGACGTCGCCGCACCGGTGAGCAGCCACATGACGCTGGCCAGCCGGTCGGGCGACAACCCGGTCAGTCTGGCGGCCAGCTCGTCTTCGGCTCCGGCCCGGGTCGCCACGCCCAACCTGGTGAACCGGAAGTAGACCGAGAGGACCACCGCCACCGTCAGGGCCGCGACCAGCAGTAGCAGGTCACTGACGTTGACCACGGTGCCGCCCACGGACAACGTCCGGTCCGTGAGCAGGGCGGGCGCGAGCACGCCGTCGGTCGAGAAGCGCAGCGGAACCAGCGCAGCGATCGCCAGCATCAGCCCGACCGATGCGACCACCTGTGACAACGGTGGAGCGGTGCGCAGCGGCCGGAACACCAGCCAGTGCGCGGCGAACGCCAGCCCGGCCGCGCTGAGTACGCCGAGCGCGACAGCGGGCCAGGCCGGCAGCGGCTGCGAGCTGAGCTGCACCGAGCCGACGGGAAACACGAGCGTGCCGCTCTGCCGCAGCTCGGCCACCACCCACACCGCCCAGAGGGCCAGGGAGCCCTGCGCGAAGTTGAGGACCCCGGTGGCGGCGTACAGGGACACGATGGACGCGGCGATCACGGCGTACACCGCACCGCCGGCGAAGCCGAGCGTGACGAACAACAGGAGTTGATCCATGGTCGATTCCTTGTGCTGGCCCGGATGTGGACGGTGGGCGACGGCGTGCGGCACGCGCACGCCGTCGCCGGGGGCTTACACCGCGCCGGGGATGACGCTCATGACCTGGGGGATGGGCGTGATCCAGGTGTCGGTGACGGGCTTGATCGAACCGTCGGGCTGGACCACGAACAGCAGTAGCTGGGTGGTGCAGTTGGGCGAGGTGGCGCTGCCGCAGGTGACTTTGGGGCCGAGGAAGCTCGGGAAGTCCTTGAGCGCCTTGAGTGTCTTGAGGACACCGGGGCCGGTCAGGTCGGCGTCGGTGGCCGTGGACATCGCGTTCGCGAAGTTCATGAAGAGCGCGAACTCCCCGAACGCGTAGTACCCGGCGGTGCCGCCGGACACGGCGGAGATGTACTTCTCGGCAAGTGCCAGATCGCGCTGGGCCTCCGGGGGCGCGTACCGGGCGGCGGCGGGCAGCCAGTTCGACGAGTACAGAGCGCCGCCGGCAGCCTGCTGCGGGGCACCCTTGACGTAGTCGGTGCACGCGGCGGTGAAGATCTCGCCCTGGTACCGCAACTGTCGCAATGCCTGGACCAGGGCGGTGCAGACGGCCTCGCTCGGCGCGGCGACCAGGCCACCCACATCCGGGTTGTTCCGGGCGATCGTGGAGGCCACGGCGGTGAAGTTGGGGTTCGTGGGGGAGAAGTAGATGCCCTTGGCGTCGATTTCGAGCGCCTTGGCCACCACCGGAAGGAGATTGTCGATGGTCTGGTGCGACGACGGGGTGTCGACGAGGGCCAGCGTCACCGACTTCTTACCTTCGGTCTTGAACGCCTGCAGGGCGCCGATGAGGAAGGCGGCCTGCGGCGCGGCGAAGAACACGCGGTTCTCCGCCTTGGCGCCGGTCACGGAGTCGAACGGAATCATGCCGACGAGCGGGATCTGTGCGGCGGTCAGGGTCGGCAGGGCCGCGCTCGACGACAGGTTGTAGCCGTCCATGACGGCGACCACCTTCTTCTCGACGAACATGTTGGCACACGACTGTGCCCGCTCAGGCGTCGTGTCGGTGTCGCACGAGACGACCTCGATCGGGTGGCCGTTGATGCCGCCGAACTCACCGTTGATGTAGGACACCGCCGCCTTGGCCCCGGTGTCGGCGCCCGGCTGGGGGACCGGTCCGCCGGACGGGTTGAGGAAGCCCACGACGATCGGTGGCTTGGACAGCGTCGAGGTCGTGCTCTGGGCGCTCGGGGCGTCCGAAGCGCAGCCGGTCGCGGCCACCATGGCGGCGACGAGAATGTGGAAGCCCGGATGACGGCAGGGGCTCTATGCATGGAACCTCATTTCGACGCGATGGTCGGTGCCGTCAACGGTTCGAGGCGCCGACCGAACGACTCTCCGTGATGCGACGGGCCGGTCCTGTGGCGTTACGTCAGACATTGCCGCTGGTGACCGGCGGTGTCGGTGAATGCCAGGGACGGCGCACCGCCGGACCGGTGCGTGACCGGACCGGCGGTACCAGCGGTGACATGCGATCGGCCCGCGACCGATAGCGCGGGCGTCCTGGTTCGTGCTTACGGCACTGTAAATCACACGTAACTTCTTGGGAAGGGTCGCGGACCTCGCCTGACAGTCGGATTTCCCGCGCACTTCGAGCTTTGTGTGGCCTGTGGGACCTGGGCGTCGGCTGGACGGCGGCGATGCCGGGTGGCCTGAATCTGACCAATGTCTGCGAATCATGCCTAACAAAACACCCCGGCCTGTGAGTGTTCGGCACACTCGCAGGCCGGGGTGTACACCGTTGGTGACGCGTTCACCGACGGCATGTCACTGGGGGCCGGTGGCGATGGCGGGATCCCGCGTCCGACCGGCGGCGGGCGCTGCTCAGGTTGGTCGTGGACGAGCCTTACTGCAACTGGTCGGACAACCCGTAGGTCTTCGCGATGATCTCGCGTTGGATCTCGCTGGTGCCGCCGTAGACGGTGGACACGATCGAGGACCGGACCAGGCGCTCCATGTCGAACTCGGTCGCGTACCCGTAGCCGCCCATCATCTGCATCGCGTCCAGGGCGACGCGGCGGGCGACCTCGGTGGCCTTGAGTTTGGCCATCGAACTCTCCCGGGGCAGCACCGTGTCCGGGGACCGGTCGACCTTGGCGGCGGTGTCGTAGATCAGCAGCCGGGCACACTCGATCTCGGTGGCCAGGTCGGCCAGGCGGTGCCGGATCACCTGGAACGACCCGATAGGCCGGCGGAACTGGCGTCGGTTCTTGACGTAGTCCACGACGTCGTCGAACGCGCGCTGGGCGGTGCCGAGCATGACGCTGGCGAGGATCAGCCGCTCCATGTTGAGCCCGGCCATCAGCTGCCGCCAGCCGTGGTCGATCTGGCCGACCACCGCGTCGGCGGGCAGTACGCAGTCGGCGAAGTAGAGGTCGTTGACCTCGCGCCCGCCCATGGTGTCGATGCCGGAGATGGTCAGCCCCGGCGCCGTGGCGGGGACCAGGAACATGGTCAGGCCGTCGTGGTCGCCGGCCCGGCCCGAGGTGCGGGCGACCAGCAGGATGTGCTCGGCGAGATGGGCGTTGGAACACCAGGTCTTCTGGCCGTTGATGACGAACCCGTCGCCCCGGCGCTCGGCGCGGCAGCTCAGGTTGGCCACGTCCGAGCCGGCCTCGGGTTCCGACATCGCGACGGCCTCGATGACGCCCCGGGCCACCCCGCTCAGGATGAGCTTCTTCTGCTCCGGTGAGCCGAACCGCTCGTAGGTGGCGGCGACGATGATCGACGTGGTGAAGCCGCTGATCGGCGCCATCGCCTTCCCGGTCGCCTCCAGGAAGAGGCACAGCTCCACCATGCCCGCGCCACCGCCGTCGAACTCCTCCGGCAGCGACAGGCCCAGCCAGCCGAGGTCGGCCATCTTGCGGTACAGGTCCGGGCTGTGGGTCTCCCGTCCGCCGTCGGTGAGTCTCTGCCGCTGTTCACGGGTGCCGACCTCGCGGCGGCAGAAGTCCTGCACGGCCGTGACAAGGGATCGTTGCTCGTCGCTCCACTCCACAGCTGTACCTCCAGCGTCACAAAGGGATTGACAGCAAGGCTAGACTATCGAATATCAAATGTCAGGAGGCTGTGCCGATGACGTCCCTCGTTGAGCACCCTCGCCGGCTCCGCGTCGTCGACCCGATGACCGGCGAGTCCCGCACCGAATACGACATCGCCGACGAAGCCGCGGTGTGCACCGCCGTCGAGCAGGCGCGCGATGCCGCAGGCTGGTGGTCCGGCCTGGACGCTCGGCAACGCCGGCGCCATCTGCTCGCCTACAAGGCGCTCGTCGCGAGCCGCATCGAGGAGCTGGCCGCCCTCATCCGCAGCGAGACCGGCAAGTCGGTCGCGGGGGCCCAGCTGGAGGTCATGCTCGCCGTCGAGCACCTGGACTGGGCCGCCCGGCACGCCCACCGGGTGCTGAAGCGGCGGTCGGTGTCCTCCGGCATGCTCGCGTTCAACCAGGCCAGCTCGGTGGAGTACGTGCCGTACGGCGTCGTCGGCGTGATCGGGCCGTGGAACTACCCCGTCTACACGCCGATGGGGGCGATCTCGCACGCGCTGGCCGCCGGCAACGCGGTGGTGTTCAAGCCCAGCGAGTTCACCCCTGGCGTCGGCGTGTGGCTGGCGGAGCGCTGGAGTGAGCTGCTTCCCGACCGGCCGGTGCTGCAGGTCGTCACCGGTGACGGCACGACCGGGGCGGCGCTGTGCCGCGCGGGGGCCGACAAGATCGCGTTCACCGGATCGGCCGCGACCGGGCGTGCGGTCATGGCCGCCTGCGCCGAGAGCCTGACCCCCGTCGTGATCGAGGGTGGAGGCAAGGACGCGCTCATCGTCACGGCCGACGCCGACCTCGACGCGGCTGCCCAGGCGGCCGTGTTCGGTGGCTTCGGCAACGCCGGGCAGACGTGCGCCGGAGTCGAGCGCGTCTACGTCGAGCAGGCCGTCTACGAGCCGTTCGTGGCCAAGCTGACCGAGCTGGTGCGGCAGGTCCGGCCGGGTGCCGAGCCGGATGCGCCGTACGGGCCGATGACGACGCCGGCCCAGTCCGGAATCGTGCTGAGCCACATCACCGACGCGCTCGAACGGGGCGCCCGGGCGATCGTCGGTGACGCGAGTTCGGTGCGGCCTCCGTTCGTCGACCCGGTCGTGCTGGCCGACGTCCCCGAGGACAGCGCGGCGGTCACCGACGAGACGTTCGGTCCGGTGCTGGTGGTCAACCCGGTGGCCGACGCCGACGAGGCGCTGCGCCGGACGAACGCGACCAGCTACGGGCTCTCCGGCTCGATCTTCACGCGTAGTCGCCACCGCGGGATGGCGCTCGCCGCACGGCTGCGGGCCGGCGCGGTCTCGGTCAACTCGGTGCTCGGGTACGCCGGGGTGCCGTCACTGCCTTTCGGTGGCGTCGGTGACTCGGGCTTCGGGCGGGTCCACGGCGCGGACGGTCTGCGCGAGTTCAGCCGGCCACGGTCGGTCACGTGGCAGCGCTTCCGGGCACCGATCGATGTGATGACGTTGCAGCCGACCGCTTCCGCCATGCGGACCTCGCTGTCGATGTTCAAGTGGCGTCATGGTCGCCGGTGACCTACTCGCTCCACAGCCCCAGACCATCGAGATGCTTGACCAGGCGCTCGGCGCCGTCGGTGAAGTGGCGGGCCATGACCGGTCGGACGGTCTCGGGATCGTGGGCCTCGAGCGCGCTGATCAGGGCCTCGTGATCGGCGATCATCCCCGCCCGCCACTCCGGGTTGGCCGCGTAGAACCGCGACGGTGTGTAGCGCGTCGCGGTCCGCAGCAGCCAGGACAGCTTGCGCGCGTCGGTCAGCCGGTTGATGCTGCGGTGGAACTCGAACTCGAGCTGCTCGACCTTGCTGATCTGCCTGGCCTGGGCGGCCCGGCGCAGCCGCTCGTGCTGCTGGCGCAGGTCGTCGAGCTGGGCCGGCGTGATGCTGACGGCGACCCGGGCGGCGAGCTCACCGGCGATGTCGCCCTGCAGGCTGAACACGTCCAGGATGTCCTGCCGGGACAGCGGCGCGACCACGTGGCCGCGGCGCGGCTGCAGCTCGACCATGTCCTCCGCGCGCAGCATGAGCAGGGCCTCGCGGACCGGCGTGATGCTCAGCCCGGTCTCCTGGGCGACCTCCTCGAGCCGGATCCGTTCGCCGGGGCGCAGCTGGCCGGACATGATCCGGTCGCGCAGCAGGATCGCCACCGTCTCTGACAACTGAGGATGAGAAACGTCTCGAACCTTGCTTCGCTCCGCCACACGGGTAAGACTATCAAATGTCAAATGTTGCAAGGGATGCGCGGATGAGCTCGTCGATGCTTGAGGCCGAACCGGCCGGTTGTGGTTTGCGGGCCGCCACCAGCGCCGGCGTCCGCACGATCTGGTTCGACCGGCCCGAGCAGCGGAACGCGATGACGCTGGACATGTTCCGTGACTACTACGCGGCGCTGCTGGCCGCCGACGCGGATCCGCAGGTGCGGGCGATCGTGGTGACCGGCACCGGCGACTGGTTCTGCGTGGGCGCCGACCCGGAGGCGCTGCAGGCGCTGCTCGACGAGCGTCACCGCGACCGGCTGGTGGACGAGTTCGGCTTCGAGCCACATCTGCCGATGACGCTGGGAACGCCGATCATCGCGGCGATCAACGGCGGGGCCGCCGGCCTCGGCCTGGTCCACGCACTGTATGCCGACGTGCGGTTCCTGTCGGCGCAGGCGCGCGTGGCCGCCGCGTTCAGCCGGCTCGGCCTCATCGCCGAGTACGGCAGCGCCTGGCTGTTGCCCCGGCTGGTCGGCGTGGGCAACGCGCTGGATCTGCTGGTGTCCGGCCGCAAGATCGACGCGGCGGAGGCGCTCCGGATCGGACTGGTGCAACGGGTGCTCCCACGCGACGAGGTGCTGGCCGAGGCGCAAGCCTATGCCGAGGATCTCGCCGCGCACTGCTCGCCGGCGTCCATGGCGGTGATCCGACGGCAGGTGTGGTCGGGCCTGGAGACCGGGGCGGCCGAGGCGGCCGCCGACGCCGGCCGGCTCATGACCGAATCCCTCGCCGGGGCCGACTTCGGTGAGGCCCTCGCCAGCCAGGTCCAGGGGCGTGCTCCCCGCTTCGCGGCGCGGGCCGGCGCATGAGCGGCCCGCTGGCCGGCGTCCGGGTCGTGGAGCTCGCCGGGATCGGGCCGGGCCCGTTCGCGGCGATGCTCTTGGCCGACCTGGGGGCCGACGTCGTCCGAATCGACCGACCGGAGCCGGGCGCGCTGGCCGCCGGCGACCCGAGGCGGGACCTGCTCAACCGGGGCAAGCGGTCGGTCGTCGTGGACCTCAAGCATCCCGACGGGGCCGAGGCCGTCCTCGCACTGGTCGACCGGGCCGCGATCGTGATCGAGGGCTGGCGTCCCGGGGTGGCCGAGCGGCTCGGCATCGGGCCGCAGGCCGCGCTGGAGCGCAACCCGGCTCTCGTCTACGGGCGGATGACCGGATGGGGACAGCAAGGGCCACTGGCCCACGCCGCCGGCCACGACATCGGCTACATCGCCGTCGCCGGGGCGCTCCACCCGATCGGCCGTTCGGGCGGGCCGCCGCAGATCCCGCTCAACCTCGTCGGTGACTTCGGTGGTGGCTCGCTCTATCTCGTCGTCGGCTGTCTGGCGGCGCTGCACGTGGCCCGGAGCACCGGCCGTGGGCAGGTGGTCGACGCCGCCATCGTCGACGGCACGGCCCACCTCACCACGCTGTTCGCCGGTCTCCTCGCGGGCGGCGCCTGGCAACCCGAGCGCGGCCGCAACCTGCTCGACGGCGGGGCGCCGTTCTACGACGTCTACGCCACCGCCGATGGCGGGCACATGGCGGTGGGCGCACTGGAACCCCAGTTCTACGCCGAGCTGCTGCGGCTGCTCGGGCTGGCCGACGCGGACCTGCCGGCCCAGCACGACGTCGCCGGATGGCCGGTGCTGCGCGCGCGCTTCGCGGAGGTCTTCGCCCAGCGCACCCGCGACGAATGGACCGGGCTGTTCGAGGGCACCGACGCCTGCGTGGCGCCGGTGCTGTCGCTCGCCGAGGCGCAGCACCATCCGCACCTGGTGGCGCGCGCTACCTTCGAGGAGCACTTCGGAGTTCGACAGCCCGCCGTGGCGCCCCGCCTGTCGCAGACACCGGGTCAGATCGGCGGCAGCCCGCCGGTGCCGGGCGCGGACACCGAGACCGTGCTCACCGAGTGGGGTCTCGGCGCACATCTACCGCAGTGGCTGGGCAACGGCGCCGTCAGCCAGACACGAGGAGAGCGTTGATGCGTATCGCGACACCGCTGGCCTATGCCACGGACCCCAGGAGCGGCGCCGACGCCGTGGCCGCCTGGGAGGATGACGGTCTCGACGTGGTCTGGGTGTCGGAGGCCTACGGCTTCGACGCGCCGACCATCATGGGCTACCTCGCCGCGAAGACGACCCGGCTGCAGATCGGCTCCGCCATCCTGCCCATCTACTCCCGTACCCCGGCACTGCTGGCGCAGACCGCGGCCGGCCTGGACGCGATCTCGGGCGGCCGGGCCATCCTCGGCCTGGGCGCGTCGGGGCCGCAGGTGATCGAGGGATGGCACGGCATCGCCTACGACCGGCCGCTTGCCCGGACCCGCGAGGTGATCCGGATCTGCCGGCAGGTGTGGCGACGCGAGACGCTGGTCAACGACGGCATCTACCCGCTGCCGCTGCCGGCCGGGGAGGGCACCGGCCTCGGCAAACCGCTGAAGATCCTCACCCACCCGGTACGCGACCGGATCCCGATCTACGTGGCGAGCCTGGGCGACAAGAACGTGCAGATGACCGCCGAACACGCCGACGGGTGGCTGCCGTTCCTCTACGACCCCGAGCGCGCGGCCGATGTCTGGGGCGGCGCGTTGGCGGCCGGCCAGGCCAGACGGTCCGACGATCTCGGACCGCTCGAGGTCGTGGCCGGCGGCCCGCTGGCCATCGGCCCGGACGTGACCGGCCTGCGTGACCTCGCCCGGCCGCTGATCGCCCTGTACGTCGGCGGCATGGGCGCCAAGGGCCGCAACTTCTACCACGACCTGCTGTCCCGCTACGGCTACGCGGCGGAGGCGGACCGCATCCAGGACCTCTACCTGGCCGGCCGCAAGACGGAGGCCGCCGCCGCCGTGCCGGCGGAACTGCTGGAGCGCACCAGCCTGATCGGGCCGGAGAGCTACGTGCGAGACCGGGTCCAGGCCTACCGCGACGCCGGTGTCACGATTCTCAACGTCACGCCGTTGGGTTCCGATCCGCGGCGCCTCATCGCCGCAGTGAAGGACATGGCCCAGTAGGGCCTGTGCAGCAAGGAGCTGACGCACATGGGGAACCGCAGCATCCTCTCCGCCGACCACCTCGCGTTCGCCGAAATGGTGCGCGCCTTCATCGACAAGGAGATCACACCGCACCACGACCGCTGGGAGGACGACGGCATCGTCGACCGCGGCGTGTGGCGGGCCGCCGGTGCCGCCGGCCTGCTGGGATTCTTCGTCGACGAGCGGTACGGCGGCGGCGGGGTGACGGACTGGCGCTTCAACGCCGTCCTCACCGAGGAGATGGCCCGGGCGGGCGCGAGCGGCCCGGCGTTCGGCCTGCACAACGACATCATCGGGCCGTACCTCACCGATCTGACCAACGACGAGCAGAAACAGCGGTGGCTGCCGGGGTTCTGCTCCGGTGAGCTCATCACCGCGATCGCCATGTCCGAACCCGGCGCCGGCAGCGACCTGCAGGGCATCACGACCACCGCGGTACGCGACGGCGACAGCTGGGTCCTCAACGGGCAGAAGACCTTCATCAGCAACGGCATCCTGGCCGACCTGGTCATCGTCGTGGCCCGTACCGACCCGAGCGCGGGGCACCGGGGGATCAGTCTGCTGGTGGTCGAGCGCGACATGCCCGGCTTCGAGCGGGGCCGCAACCTCGACAAGATCGGGCAGAAGGCGCAGGACACCGCCGAACTGTTCTTCGCCGACGTCCGGGTGCCCGCGGCCAACCTCCTCGGGGTGGAGGGCCAGGGCTTCGCCTACCTGATGCGCAACCTTCCCTTCGAGCGGCTGTCGATCGCCGTCGCGGCGCTCGCCGGCGCCGAGGCGGTGTTCGAGCAGACCCTCGCCTACTGCAAGCAGCGCCAGGCGTTCGGCCGCCCCATCGGCAACTTCCAGCACAACCGGTTCGTGCTGGCCGAACTCGCCACCGAACTGCGCCTCGGCCGTGTCTTCGTCGACCAGTGCCTGGTCGAGCCCACCCTCACGGCGGAGACGGCGGCGATGGCGAAGTGGTGGTGCACCGAGTTGCAGCACCGCACCGTCGATCGTTGCCTGCAGTTGCACGGCGGCTACGGCTACATGCGCGAGTACCCGGTGGCCAAGGCGTACCTGGACGCCCGCGTCCAGACGATCTACGGCGGCACCACGGAGATCATGAAGGAGGTGATCGGTCGGTCACTCGGCTTGTGAACCGTATTCCAGCATGGGCACGAGGAACCGCCGGGCCACGGCGCGCAGCTGTTCGGCGTCGTCGATGTCCACGACCTGACTGGGGGTGATCAGGAACGAGCAGGACAGCCGCGTCATCAGTTCGGCCACCACCTCGACGTCGGCCGTGTCGGAGATGTTGCCGGCGCGTTGCTCGCGGCGGAGCTGGCCGGCGACGAACCGTTGCACCGTGGCCAGCGTCCGCCCGCCGTCGCTGATCATCGAGGGGATGAGCACGTCCGGCTCGCCGGCCATCAGCCCGCCGATCAGCGGGTTGCGGCGGAAGGCCTGCAAGGCGCTGACGAAGCCCAGGACCACCCGGTCGCCGACGGTCGAAGCCTGCTGGATCTCGAGGAGGAACTGGTCGAAGTAGCGGCGGAACTCGCGACGGACCACCTGTTCGACCAGCCTGTCCTTGCTGGCGAACCGGCGGTACGCCGTGATCCGGGAGACCCCGGCCCGCCGGGCCACGTCCTCCATGGTCGACCGCCGGATGCCCATGCGGCAGAACTGCTCGTAGGCGGCGTCGAGAATCCGCGCGGCGACCTCGTCGTTGTCGTCGGCGCGTTCCAACGCGTCGGTGAAGGCGCGCTCGAGCAGTGACTCCGAACCGGACGCGGCGCCCAGTGCGGACAGCAGCGGCTCTACGGTGTGCCCGTCGTGACCTGCCTCGGACAGACCGGGGGATGACGCGTTCGCGGAATCGGTCCGGGCCATGGTTGCCCTCTCGTGAGATACGGTGACGCGATTTTTGCATCACGGTACCAATCACGAGCTCGGAACTTCGAACACTGCGGAGCCTGTCCGCCGTGGCGGGCGCCGGTGTGCTGGCTCCTCGACGTGCTCGGGACGGGCCGGGTTGGCGGGGAGGTGGCGCTGCGTGGCGTCACTCCCGGGCAACTGTCTGCGATGCTGTCGTCCATGCCTTCCTATCCGCCCACCTTCGCCGACCAGGTCGTCGCACAGCCACCCCGTGCCCAGTTCGAGGCGTTCCTCGACGAGCACCGCCGCGCGCTCAACGGCTGCCTGGACGGGCTGACCGAGGAACAGGCGCGCCGATCGTTGGTGGCGTCCCGGACGACGCTGCTGGGTCTCGTGAAGCACGCGACCTTCGTCGAGAGGGTCTGGTTCGACGAAGCCGTCACCTGCCGGTCGCGAGCTGAGATCGGCATCCCCGCGACGCCGGACGAGTCGTTCATCCTCGATGACGACGACACGATCGCCACCGTCCAGCGCGCACACCGCGAAGCCTGCGAAGCAGCACGCCGGGCGACGTCATCCCTGGGTCTGGACGACATCCTGCGCGGGAACAGACGCGGCCCACTTCCGCTGCGATGGGTGTATCTCCACGTGCTGCGCGAGCTAGCCCAGCACTGTGGGCACGCGGACATTCTCCGGGAGCAGCTCCTCAACGAGTAGTGCGCGACTCGGTGGGGCTCTCCGGGCGTCGGTGCCGGGCGACCGGCGTCGGGGTCTGCGGGTTGATCGGGGACAACCCTCGGCAGGAGACGCTCGTAAGATCATCGTCATGCAGCTGATCGAACGGCCGTGGGGTGTCACCGCGTACGGCGCGGCGAGCGTGAAGTCCATGCCGGACATGGTCCGGGCGAGGTTCCGGGTCGTCCGGGTGGAACAGACGCCGTCAGACGCATTCGCCACGGCGGCTGAGGCGGTGGGCGCGGTGCGTCAGGCGCTGCGGAACCACGGCGTCGCCGACAGCGCCGTGGAGCGGTCACGGCTGGACCTCAAGAGTTCGTGGAGCGGCTACGGCTCGGAACGGGTGTTCCTCGGCTACCAGTGCCAGGCGTCGTTCGCCATGGAGTCGCGCCGTCTGGATGTCGTTCAGCAACTGCTCGACGACGTTGTGGCCGCTGGTGCGAACGAGATCGAGGCGGTTGACTTCGACGTCACGACGAAGGCCGAGATGCGTGCGGAAGCTCGGCGTCAGGCGGTAGGGGCTGCTCGACGGAAGGCCGAGTTGTACGCCGACGCGGCCGGTGTCCGGCTCGGTGCTGTCGTGCACATCGACGACGTCGATCCAGAAGACGTGGGACACGAACGTTACCGTGGCCACGGTTCGGGCGGCCAGGCTTCCGCCCAGGATCTCGCACCCGGGCACGTGGTGGTCTCGGCTGCGGTGATCCTCGGTTTCTCGATCACCCACGACTGACACCGCGTCGAGAGCGCACCGGATGCGCCACCGCCACCGTCGGGTGTGACACCGGCGGGATGGTGTCCGGGTCGGCCTGGCGTCGTCTTCGCGATGCGGTCCTGCTGCGCGGCGGTGCTCCGGTGGGCGCCGAACGACGTGCGGGACCCCTTGCCGAGATCCAGTCACGAGCGTAGGAAGAACACCACGCTGCAACCACCACCGCCGGCTTCCGCAGCGCGTGACCGTCCAGTGTCGAAGGAGACGCGCGTGACCACACCCAGACGGCTTCGTCTCGTCATGTCCGCGCTGGTGACCGCAGGTGCCGTCCTGCTCGGCGCGGGCGCCGCCGCGGCGCCGCCCGCGACCGCCGTACCGGCCGGACAGGGCAGCTGCGACCCGATCGATCCGAAGGCCTGCCTGCTGCCGTTCCCGAACGACTTCTTCACCGTGCCGGACCGGACCAGCCGGACCGGCAAGCGGGTGCGGTTCGCGGCCTCCGCGATGCCCGCCAACGCGACGGGTACTCCGATCGACCCGACGGAGTGGAACCGGCAGGACGGGTTCAGCCCCGGCTCGCCGATCCTGGTGCGCGTGCCCGGCCTCGACGTCGCCGCGACCGGGATCGCGCCGGTCACCGACATCGGTCGCTCGCTGGCACCGGACGCGCCGATCGTGCTGCTCGACGCCCGCACCGGCAAGCGCACGCCGTACTGGGCCGAGCTTGACGCGCGCGCAGCCGACCAGCCGGACCGGCAGGTGCTGATCGTCCGGCCGGCGGTGGCGTTGACCGAGGGCACCCGGTACGTCGTCGGCCTGCGCGGCATGCGTGACGCCGACGGGGCGCTGATCCCGGCGCCGAAGGCGTTCACGTCGTACGTGACCGGCGCCGGCCTCGACCGTCGGGACCCTCGTGTCCCGCAGGTGAAGCGGATCCTCGCCGACCTGACCCGGGCGGGCGTCAAGCGGCACAGCCTCTACCTCGCCTGGGACTTCACCGTGGCCAGCCGGCAGAGCCTGACCGGGCGGACGCTGGCGATCCGTGACAGCGCGTTCGCCGCCCTCGGCCGGGCCGCGCCGTCGTTCACCGTCACCCAGGTGACCGACTACCCGCCGGAGCAGGAGCCGCTGATCGCCCGGCAGGTGACCGGCACCGTCGAGGTGCCGTCGTACCTGACCGGCGACGGGCTGCCCGGCTCCCGGCTGCACTACGGCCCGCTCGACGGCGGCGGGACAGCACCGACGCCGGACGCCCTGCCCACGCCGTCCGGCGCGACGGTGGCGGCGGACTTCGTCTGCAACATCCCGCGCAGCGCCTCCGCCGCGAGGCCGGCGCACCTCTCGCTCTACGGCCACGGTCTGCTCGGCCGGCCGACCGAGATCAACGCCGCCAACGTCAGGACGATGTCGCACACGTACGACTTCACCTTCTGCGCGACCAGCTGGATCGGCATGGCCGCCGGCGACCTCTCCTACGTGGCCGGCGCCTTCACCGACCTCCGGGCCTTCCCCGCCGTGGTCGACCGGTTGCAGCAGAGCTACCTGAACTTCCTCTTCCTGGGCCGCACGATGATCCATCCGGGCGGGTTCGCCGCCCATCCGGCGTTCCGCGACGCGACCGGACGACCGCTGATCAACGTTGCCGGCGGGCTGCACTACGACGGCAACAGCCAGGGCGGCATCAACGGCGGCGCGCTCACCGCCATCGCCCAGGACTGGACCCGGTCGGTGCTGGGCGTGCCGGCGATGAACTACTCCACGCTGCTGCAACGCAGCGTGGCCTTCACCCCGTTCCAGGCGACCCTGGACCGCTGGTACCGGGACAAGGCGGACCAGCAGCTCATTCTCGCGCTGCTGCAGATGCTGTGGGACCGCTCCGAGGCCAACGGGTACGCCCGGCACATGACCGACCGGCCGCTGCCGGGCACCCCGGCACACCAGGTGCTGATGCACGTGGCCTTCGGTGACCAGCAGGTTTCCCCCGCCGCGGCGGAGGTCCAGGCGCGCACCATCGGCGCCCGCCTGCACACCCCCGCCCTCGCCGACGGCTGGTCACCGGACGTAAGGCCGTACTGGGGCATCGCGCCGATCCGCAGCTATCCGTACACCGGCTCGGCGATGGTGGTCTGGAACAGCGGCGCGGCGTACGCGCCACCGCCGACGAACCTCGCCCCAACCGGGCCGGAGTACGGCGAGGACTCGCACGAGTTCCCGCGCGCCCAGGCCGCGGCCCAGCGGCAGAAGGCGGTCTTCCTGCTCACCGGCAAGGTCATCGACGTCTGCGACCGGAAGCCCTGCGCGTGACGCGGTAACCGGTAGCGCGCGGTTTCCCGGTCGTGCGCGGGCGTTCCGGGAGCACGACGCCGACGGCGGTGCCGATGATCATGAACGCCAGCCGGACCCCTCCGGCTGGCCGCTGCCCTGCGGGCCGCTGTCGTCAGGACCTAGGCGGGAACCCGCTGCGGGTCACCGGCGGCGTCGTGGGCGGCCATGCTCTCCTGCCGCTGGGGCTCCTCGCGCAGGATGGCGCAGTGCAGCCACGCGTCCGGGATGGCGAAGCCGTCCACGAGCGTCCGCATGTGCGGGCGCAGCTCCTTGAGCAGGCTGTTCACCACGCCGGTGATCGCCTTCGAGCGGGCCGGCGTGAGACGGCCGTGCTCCAGGAACCAGCCCTTGTGGGCCTCGATGACGCTGAGCGCGTACAGGTCACAGACCTGGGAGAGCAGCTCCTGGACCGCCGGGTCCGCAGTGTCCTCGATGCCGGCGACGAACGCCTCCAGGGTGACCCGGTCGATGTGCGCGGCGGCCACGGCGAGGACGTGGTCCTGCACGTCGTTGAAGATGTCGAAGGGACGGTCCTTCTTCGTGGCCGCGCCGCCGCGCAGGCGACGGACCGCGCCGTCGAGGAGGTGCCGCTCCCGGTCCTCGAAGAGCTTGAGCTGCCAGCCGCGGTCGGTGACGGCGACCTCGTCGTCGCGGCCGGGCACGGCGCTGATCAGGCGCTCGATGAGCGACCGCGCGGCGGTGCGCTCGAGCACCATCTCGCGGACCTGTTCGGCGACGAAGGAGGCGCGCCCCCAGCCGTCCAACGAGCCGAACTCGTCCCGGTAGCCGGTGAGCAGCCCCTTGGCCACCAGTTGCAGCAGCACCGTGTTGTCGCCCTCGAACGTGGTGAAGACGTCGGTGTCGGCCTTGAGGCTGGGCAGCCGGTTCTCGGACAGGTAGCCGGCGCCGCCGCAGGCCTCGCGGCAGGTCTGGATGGTGCGGGTCGCGTGCCAGGTCTGCGCGGCCTTGAGGCCGGCGGCCCGGGACTCCAGCTCCCGCTGCCGGTGCTCGTCGACCGGCCCGTCGCCGCTCTGCACCTGACTGAGCGCGGCGACCAGCTCGGCCTGGGCGAAGGTCAGCGCGTACGTGGTGGCCAGCGCGGGCAGCAGCTTGCGCTGGTGGGCCAGGTAGTCGTTGAGCAGCACCTCCCGCGCCGCGTCGGGAGTGCCGAACTGGCGGCGGATGTCGCCGTAGCGCACCGCGATGGCCAGCGCCGACTTGGTGGCCGCCGACGCGGCACCGCCCACGCTCACCCGGCCACGGACCAGGGTGCCGAGCATGGTGAAGAACCGCCGCGAGTCGTTCTCGATCGGGCTGGAGTACGTCCCGTCCTCCGCCACGTCGCCGTACCGGTCCAGCAGCATGTCCCGGGGCACCCGCACGTGGTCGAAGCTGAGCCGCCCGTTGTCGACGCCGAGCAGCCCGGCCTTGGCCCCGGCGTCGCCGATGGTCGCGCCGGGCAGCGGGGCGCCCTGCGCGTCGCGGATCGGCACCAGCCACGCGTGTACGCCGTGCCGCCGTCCGCCGGTGATCAGCTGCGCGAAGACCACCGCCATCCGCCCGTCCCGGGCCGCGTTGCCGATGTAGTCCTTGCGGGCCGCCTCGTGCGGGGTGTGCAGGTCGAAGGTCTGCGTCTGCGGGTCGTACGTGCAGGTCGTGCGCAGCTGCTGGACGTCGGAGCCGTGGCCGGTCTCGGTCATCGCGAAGCAGCCGAAGATCCGGCCGGAGATGATGTCCCGCAGGTAGGCGTCGTGGTGCCGTCGGGTGCCGAGGGCCGCGACCGCGCCGCCGAACAGGCCCCACTGCACACCTGCCTTGACCATCAGCGACAGGTCGACCTGGGCCAGCATCTCGGTGGCGACGATCGACGCGCCGACGTCGGATCCGCCGCCGTACTCGGTGGGGAAGCCCGAGGCGATCCCCAGCTCGACGGGGAGCTCGTGGAGCAGCCGGGTGATCCGCTCACGTGCCTGGTCACCGCTCTCGCCGTACACCGGGAGGAAGCGCGCGTCGAGGTGCTCCCGGTGCGCCTTGCGGACCTCGGCCCACGGCCCGTCGAGCGTCTCCTGCAGGCGGGCGAGGTCGATGCGGCCGGACGCGTGCTCGGGCATGGTCACCCCTCGAATAGCGGACATATACGCACAGTCTGTACCCGATCAAGGGTACCGGCTGGACGGAGCCCAGGCACCGGTCGCCGGCAGGACAAGGTCACATCTCACGTCGACGACCACGCCGATCCCTGTCCCGCCGCGCCGCCGTCAGGCCAGGAGGCGCTCGCGCATCGTCGCGCCCAGGTTGATCGCGCCCACCGGCCGGGGACCGGTCGGATCGTGCACGGCGAAGCTGTTGTTGCGGCGCATCAGCTCACGGACTGGAGGCGGCAGCCGGGGTGGGTCGTCCATCGCCGCGAGGACCTGCGCGGCGCTCGAGATCAGTCGGTCGGCCAGGGCCGCGGCGTCGGTGTCGAGCCGCACCCGGCCGTACTCCCAGCCGGCCGTGGTCAGGTCGAGCACCTCGAACACGCGGGTCACCAGCGGGTTCGGGTCGGTCACCCGGTCGAGCCGGGGCGCCTGGCTGCCGACCACCGTGACGGCGGCGGCCACCTGGGCGTACGGGTGGAAGCCGCACGGCAACGCGAACAGCGGCCACCGCAGGGCCTGGCCGGCCTCCACCCACAGCGGCCGGTAGTTGCGGCGGTTCACCAGGAGCCGCCGGCCGGTCCGTCGGTGGATGTCCTGGGCCTGGGCCTGCAGGTCCGCGTGGGCCTCGTCGGCGACCTGGCTCACGATCCGGGCCGCCACCACCAGCCCGTCGTCGCTGTCGAGCGTCGCGGCGATCGCCTGGACCTGCTCGCCGAACGGGACCCGCGCGTGGGTGCCGTAACGCTGCCGGACGTCCCGTAGCAGCGCTTCCTGTCGTCCCGCGTCGAGTTGGACCCGCCCGCCGCCCAGTAGCCGCTGCAGCCAACGCATGTCGCCTCGTTTCAGCAGAGCCGTCCCGGACCGCGGCAATGCTAGTGCGTCGGAGGTGGCACGCACGGCAGGGGTGGCCGGTCGGCACGGCGCACCCGTGTGCCCGGCTGGCGACGGTGTCGCGGCCCACCCGGTGTCGCGGCCCGCCACCGGCGCTGACGGCACGGCCCGTTACGACTTGACGAACGACATGTTATCGCTCACAGTCGATGGCTGAGGGCGTCGGCAGTGGCTCACCGGGCGAGCCGTGCTGATCCGCCTCGGTTCGGGATCCGCCAGGGCGTGCACGTGACGTGTCGGCGCTTGATTCTGCGCGCAAGGGGCCTGGCCGCCCGTCGTGTCGCGCTCATCTCCGTACGCCATGAGGTTCTGTCATCTAGGGAGGATCATGTCCGCCGTTCGTAGAGTTCTGTCGATCGCGCCGCCGTCGCGGCGGCGCGGGTGGTTGCTGCGGATCGTCGCCGCCGGCATGACCGTGCTGGTCGGTGGCGCCGTCGCGGCGGTCGTGTCGTCGCCACCCGCCGCCGCGGCCACGGTCGACACCAGTGCCTGGTACGTGTTGCTCAACCGCAACAGCGGCAAGGCGCTGGACGTGTACAACCTGGCCACGAATGACGGCGCCCGCATCGTGCAGTGGGCGCGCAACAACGGCAACCAGCAGCAGTGGCAGTTCGTGGACTCCGGCGGTGGCTACTACCGGCTGCGCTCGCGACTGTCGGGCAAGGTGCTGGACGTCTACAACTTCTCGACCGCCAACGGCGGCAGCATCGTGCAGTGGACCGACAACAACACGACCAACCAGCAGTTCCGGCTGGCCGACTCCGCCGGTGGCTACGTCCGCCTGGTCAACCGCAACAGCAACAAGGTGGTGGAGGTGCAGGGCGCCTCGACCGCCGACGGCGGCAGCGTCGTGCAGTACGACGACTGGAACGGCAACAACCAGCAGTGGCAACTCGTCCGCGTCGACGGCGGTACCGACCCCACCACGCCGCCGCCCACGACGCCGCCCCCCGGCACGTGCGCCCTGCCGTCGACGTACCGCTGGTCGTCGACGGGTGCGCTGGCGCAGCCGAGGGCGGGATGGGTGTCGCTGAAGGACTTCACCCACGCCCCCTACAACGGTCGGCAACTGGTCTACGCGACCACCCACGACACCGGGACGACGTGGGGCTCGATGAACTTCGGCCTCTTCACGAACTGGTCCGACATGGCCTCGGCCAGCCAGAACCAGATGCCGTTCGCCGCCGTCGCGCCCTCGCTGTTCTACTTCGCCCCGAGGAACATCTGGGTCCTGGCCTACCAGTGGGGCGGACCCGCCTTCTCCTACCGCACGTCGAGCGATCCCACCAACGTCAACAGCTGGTCGGCGCCGCAGACGCTCTTCTCCGGAAGCATCTCCGACTCGGGCACCGGCCCGATCGACCAGGCCGTCATCGGTGACAGCACGAACATGTACCTGTTCTTCGCCGGGGACAACGGCAGGATCTACCGGGCCAGCATGCCCATCGGCAACTTCCCGGGCAGCTTCGGCTCCACCTCGACGGTGATCATGAGCGACACGACGAACAACCTGTTCGAGGGCGTCCAGGTCTACAAGCTCCAGGGCCAGGAGCGGTACCTGATGCTCGTCGAGGCGATCGGCGCGCAGGGCCGCTACTTCCGCTCCTTCACGGCCACCAGCCTGGGCGGTACGTGGACGCCCCAGGCCGCCACCGAGGGCAACCCGTTCGCCGGCAAGGCCAACAGCGGCGCCACCTGGACCAACGACATCAGCCACGGCGAGTTGATCCGCAGCAACGCCGACCAGACCATGACCGTCGATCCCTGCAACCTGCGGTTGCTCTACCAGGGTCGTTCCCCCAACTCCGGCGGCGACTACGGTCTCCTGCCGTACCGGCCGGGTCTGCTGACCCTGCAGCGGTGACGGCGTGACGCGGTTCGGCCCGACCGTCGCCGTCGGCTCCTGACCTCCGCGCGAGAAACGGCGGGGCGCCGACGAGCAGCGAGCGAATCGCGATCAGGATCATGCGAAGGGGCGGGCCCGGCACTGTGCCGGGCCCGCCCCGAAGCGTGCGGGGCGCGAGGCGCCGGGCTGCGCAGCCCGACGCCGGCGTCCCCGGTCCGGCCCGAACGCGGCGATTGTCCCTCCATTTCGGAGCTGTTGCCGGCTGATGTCTTGACGGCATTCGATGTGAGCGTTAACACTGAAGCGTCGTCGCGCGGAGGTGGTCATGGGCGGGTGGGACGGTACGGGCGATCGCTACGTGGTCGGAATCGACTACGGCACGCTCTCCGGGCGGGCCCTGGTGGTCCGGGTCCGCGACGGCGCCGAAGTCGGAACCGCGGTGCACGAGTACCGCCACGGCGTGCTCGACGCGGTGCTCCCCGACGGCGGCCCCGCACTGCCCCCCGACTGGGCCCTGCAGGATCCGCAGGACTACCGCGACGTCCTGCGCCACGCGGTCCCCGCCGCCCTGGCCGACGCCGGCGTCGACCCGGCACGGGTCATCGGCGTCGGCACCGACTTCACCGCCTGCACCGTGCTGCCGACGCTCGCCGACGGCACCCCCCTGTGCGAGGTCCCCGAGCTGCGCCACCGGCCGCACGCCTGGGTCAAGTTGTGGAAGCACCACGCCGCCCAGCCGCACGCCGACCGCATCAACGCCCTGGCCCACGAGCGGCACGAGCCGTGGATCGGCCGCTACGGCGGCAGGATCTCCGCCGAGTGGCAGTTCGCCAAGGGCCTGCAGATCCTCGACGAGGATCCGGAGGTCTACCACCGCGCCGAGCGCTTCATCGAGGCCGCCGACTGGATCGTCTGGCAGCTGTGCGGCGAGGAGACCCGCAACGTCTGCACCGCCGGATACAAGGGCATCCGGCAGGACGGCCGATACCCGTCGACCGACTACCTGAGCGCCCTGCACCCGCACTTCGCCGACTTCCTGACCAAGCTGGACGGCCCGCTGCTCCCGCTGGGCGGGCGGGCCGGCACCCTCAGCGCCCGCGCCGCCGCCTGGACCGGGCTGCCCGAAGGCATCGCGGTCGCGGTCGGCAACGTCGACGCCCACGTCACCGCCGCAGCCGCCCAGGCCCTGCGGCCCGGTCGACTGGTGGCGATCATGGGCACCTCCACCTGCCACGTCGTCAACGGTACCCACCCGGCCGAGGTGCCGGGGATGTGCGGTGTCGTCGACGGCGGCATCAGCGCGGGCGCGTGGGGCTACGAGGCCGGGCAGAGCGGCGTCGGCGACATCTTCGGCTGGTTCGTCAGGCACGCCGCCCCGGCCGGGATCGCGTCGCACGAGCGGTTGACCGAACTGGCCGCCGACCAACCGGTCGGGGCACACGGCCTCGTCGCGTTGGACTGGTGGAACGGCAACCGGTCACCGCTGGTCAACCACGACCTCAGCGGGCTGGTCGTCGGCCTGACCCTGGCCACCCGGCCGCAGGACGTCTACCGGGCGCTGCTCGAGTCCACGGCGTTCGGCACCCGGATGATCATCGAGGCGTTCGTCGAGGCCGGGATACCGGTCACCGACCTGGTCGTCGCCGGTGGCCTCGCCTCGAACCGGCTGCTCATGCAGATCTACGCCGACGTCACCAACCGCCCGCTCGGCATCATCGGCTCCAGCCAGGGTCCGGCGCTCGGCTCGGCGATCCACGCGGCCGTCACCGCCGGGGCGTACCCGGACGTCCACCGGGCCGCCGAGGCGATGGGCCGGGTGCACGAGGGCGTGTACCAGCCGCACCCGGACGACGCGCGGGCGTACGACGCCCTCTACGCCGAGTACCGCACGTTGCACGACCACTTCGGCCGCGGCGGCAACGACGTCATGCTCCGCCTGCGGGCGATCAGGAACACGGCCCTGGAAGCGGCACGGACCGACCCGGTTCTGGAGGTGCTCGGATGAACACCGACGTGGCGCGGCAGGTGAGCGCCCTGCGGGAGACGGTGGCCCACCTGCACGGCGAGTTGACCCGGTACGCGCTGGTGGCCTGGACCGCCGGCAACGTCTCGGCGCGGGTCCCGGGCCAGGACCTCATGGTGATCAAACCCAGCGGAGTCGACTACGACGCCCTGACGGCGGACACCATGGTCGTCTGCGACCTGAACGGGACCGTGGTCGACGGGGGCGGGACACCGTCCAGCGACACGGCCGCGCACGCCTATGTCTACCGGGCCATGCCGCAGGTCGGCGGCGTCGTGCACACGCACAGCAGCTACGCCACCGCCTGGGCCGCGCGGGGTGAGGCCATCCCGTGCTGGCTGACCGCGCAGGCCGACGAGTTCGGCGGAGAGATCCCCGTGGGTCCGTTCGCGCTGATCGGTGGGGACGACATCGGCAAAGGGATCGTCAGCACCCTGTCCGGGCATCGCTCGCCCGCGGTGCTCATGCGCAACCACGGGGTCTTCACGATCGGCAGGGACGCCCGGGCCGCGGTCAAGGCCGCGGTGATGTGCGAGGACGTCGCCCGCACCGCGCACCTGGCCCGGGCACTCGGGCAGCCGCTGCCGATGGCGCAGGCCGACGTCAGCTCGCTGTACGACCGCTACCAGAACGTCTACGGCCAACGCCCGACCACCGGGTCACCGGGAGCGCCACGAGGTTCCTGACCGGCGGCACCCGCCCGGCAAGGCCCTGCTCGACGCCCCTGACCACCACACCGGGACACGCACGCCCAGGCAGGTGTCCGGATCACCCCACCCGAGGAGAACCGATGAGAACCAGGAGAACGATACGCACCCTCGTCGCAGTCGTCGCCACCGTGCTGCTCACGGGCAGCGCGGCGGCCTGCGGCAACAGCGACACGGGCGGTGGCTCCGCCGACGACGGCACGCTCACGCTGGGCTTCTCGCAGGTCGGCGCGGAGAGCGGCTGGCGGACGGCGAACACCACCTCGATCAAGGAGGCCGCCACGGCGGCCGGGATCGAGCTGAAGTTCGACGACGCGCAGCAGAAGCAGGAGAACCAGATCAAGGCGATCCGCAACTTCATCCAGCAGAAGGTGGACGTCATCGCCTTCTCGCCGGTGGTCGAGTCCGGTTGGGACACCGTGCTCAAGGAGGCCAAGGACGCCGGCATCCCCGTGATCCTCACCGACCGCGCCGTCGACTCGGCCGACAAGTCCCTCTACAAGACCTTCCTCGGGTCGGACTTCGTCAAGGAGGGCCGCCTCGCCGGCGAGTGGCTGGTGGCGCAGACCAAGGGCGCCAGTGGCCCGGTGCACATCGTCGAGCTGCAGGGGACGACCGGATCGGCGCCGGCCAACGACCGCAAGGAGGGCTTCGCCGAGGCGATCGCCGCCAACCCGAACCTGAAGATCGTCGCCTCGCAGTCGGGGGACTTCAAGCGGTCCGACGGCAAGCAGGTCATGGAGCAGTTCCTCAAGGCCAACCCGAAGATCGACGTGCTCTTCGCGCACAACGACGACATGGGTCTGGGCGCGCTGGAGGCGATCACGGCGGCCGGCAAGGTGCCCGGCAAGGACATCACCATCATCACCATCGACGCGGTGAAGGACGGCATGCAGGCCCTCGCGGACGGCAAGTTCAACTTCATCGCCGAGTGCAGCCCGCTGCTCGGCCCCCAGCTGATGGACCTGGCGAAGAAGGTCCACGCCGGCGAGGAGGTGCCCGCCCGGATCGAGACCGAGGAGACCACCTTCACCCAGGAGCAGGCCAGGGAGGCACTGCCCAACCGCAAGTACTGACCGGTGCCGGGGCCGCCGCCCGGCGGCGGCGACCCCGGCTCGTCGCTGGCCCTTCTCGTCACGCCACCATCCAGAAGAGGTCCGATCAGATGACGGGTAGCCGTCCGGTCCTGACCATGACCGGGATCAGCAAGACCTTCCCCGGGGTACGCGCGCTGCACGACGTCGACTTCCGGCTCTTCCCCGGCGAGGTCCACGCCCTGATGGGCGAGAACGGCGCCGGCAAGTCGACCCTGATCAAGGTGTTGACCGGCGTGCACGCCATCGACGAGGGCACCGTCGTGCTCGACGGCGAACCGGTCGCCTTCAGCGGCCCGATGCAGGCGTCGGCCCACGGTGTGAGCACCGTCTACCAGGAGGTCAATCTCTGCGCCAACCTGTCCGTGGCGGAGAACATCTTCATCGGCCGGGAGCCCCGCCGGTTCGGCGCGATCCGCTGGGGCGAGACGCGCCGGCGGGCGCGGGAACTGCTGGCCCGGCTGGACCTCGACATCGACGTCACCGCGCAGCTCGGGACGTACTCCCTGGCGGTGCAGCAGATGGTGGCCATCGCCCGGGCGATCGACGTACGCGCCCGCGTGCTGATCCTGGACGAGCCGACGTCCAGTCTGGACGCCGGTGAGGTCGCCCAGCTGTTCCGGATCATGCGGCAGCTGCGCGACGAGGGCATCGCCATCCTGTTCGTGACGCACTTCCTCGACCAGGTCTACGACATCGCCGACCGCATCACGGTGCTGCGCAACGGCGCCCTGGTGGGGGAGTACCGGACCGAGGAACTGCCCCAGCTGAGCCTCGTCGAGAAGATGATCGGCAGGGAGCTCGACGTCCTGGAGCGCCTCGACGAACAGCAGCGGCGGCCCACTGCCGTCTCCTCCGACGCGGTGCCGCTGGTGGACGCGTCGGCGCTGGGCCGCAGGGGCGCCGTCGCCCCCTTCAGCCTGCGGATCCACGCCGGTGAGGTGGTCGGACTCGCCGGCCTGCTCGGCTCCGGCCGCACCGAGGTGGCGCGTCTGCTGTTCGGTGCCGACCGCGCCGACCACGGCAGGGTCGCCATCGACGGCGGCGGGACGCAGCTGCGCCACCCCGGCCAGGCCATCGACCGCGGCGTCGGGTTCTGCTCGGAGAACCGCCGTACGGAAGGCGTCATCCCCGAGCTGTCGGTGCGGGAGAACATGATCCTCGCGATGCAGGCGGCCCGTGGTTGGCTGCGCCCGATTCCCCGCCGCCGGCAGGACGAGCTGGTCGAGAGGTACGTCCGGGCGCTCAGCATCCGGCCCGCGAACCCGGATCTGCCGGTGCGCAACCTCTCCGGCGGCAACCAGCAGAAGGTGCTCCTGGCCCGCTGGCTCATCACCGAACCGCGGCTGCTGATCCTCGACGAGCCCACCCGCGGGATCGACGTCGGCGCGAAGGCCGAGATCCAGAAACTGGTGGTCCAGCTCTCCGACGACGGCATGGCGGTGCTGTTCATCTCCGCCGAGCTGGAGGAGGTGCTACGGCTGAGCCACCGCGTCGCCGTGATGCGCGACCGGACGATGGTCGCCCAGCTCGACAACGACGACACCCTCGACGCCGACCGCGTCATGCGGGCCATCGCCCGTCACACCAGCGGCGAGGAGGTGTCCCGGTGAACGCCGTCGCCGACCGCCTCCGTCCGCTGACCGGCCACCGCCTGTTCTGGCCGGTGCTCGTGCTGGTGGTCATGATCCTGGCCAACGCGGTCTACCGGCCCGGCTTTCTCTCCGTCGAGGTGAAGAACGGGCAGCTCTACGGCACCCTGGTCGACATCCTCCGGCTGAGCGCACCGCTGATGCTGGTCGCGCTGGGCATGACCCTCGTCATCGCCACGGGCGGCATCGACCTCTCCGTCGGCTCGATCTGTGCCATCGCCGGCGCCGTCGCCTGCCTGCACATCAGCGCGGCGCCCGACCAGAACAGCCCGTCGACCGTGTTCACGGCACTGGCGCTGGCCTTCGGCGCCGCGCTCGCGCTCGGCGCCTGGAACGGGGTCCTGGTCGCCGTCATCGGCATCCAGCCCATCATCGCCACGCTGATCCTCATGGTGGCCGGTCGGGGTGTCGCGCAGTTGGTCACGGAGGGGCAGATCCTGACGATCAACTCCGGGCCGTACCGGGCGATCGGGCTCGGACATTTCCTGACCCTGCCGCTGGCCATCCTCATCGCACTCGGGGTGGCCCTGCTCGTCGCCGCCCTGACCCGTCGTACCGCGCTCGGTCTGATCGTCGAGTCGGTCGGGGGCAACGCCGAGGCGAGCCGGCTGGCCGGCATCCGATCCGGTCGCGTGGTCTTCCTCGTGTACGTGGTCAGCGCCGCCTGCGCCGCGATCGCCGGGTTCATGATGACGGCGAACGTGTCCAGCGCCGACGGCAACGCCGCCGGGCTCTGGGTGGAACTCGACGCGATCCTCGCGGTGGTCATCGGCGGCACCTCACTCGCCGGCGGCCGGTTCTTCCTCGGCGGCACCATCCTCGGTGCGCTGATCATCCAGACCCTCACCACCACGGTCTACGCCATGAACGTCTCGCCGCAGACGGCCCTGCTGTTCAAGGCCGTCGTCGTCATCGCCGTCTGCCTCATCCAGTCACCGGCGTTCCGGGCCAGGTTCCGCCGCCGTGGCGGGAGAAGGCCGGGGTCCGCGGTGCCGCGCCGGGAGAAGGAGCAGGTGCCGGCATGAGCAGCACGCCACTGACCACCGTGCGCACCTGGCGGCCCGGTGTGCCCCGGCGGCACGTCCCGGTCCTGGCCACGCTCGCCCTGCTGCTGGTCATGTACGGCGTCGGCGTGTCCCAGTACCGCGCGTTCTCCAACGTCCAGGTCGTCTTCAACGTCTTCATCGACAACGGGTTCCTGCTGGTCGTCGCGGTGGGCATGACCTTCGTGATCCTCACCGGCGGCATCGACCTGTCGGTCGGCTCCGTCGTCGCGATGACCGCCATGGTGTCGGCGTCGCTGCTGCGGGCCGGGCTGCCGGCGGCACTCGTGCTGGTCGTCGCGCTGCTGATCGGCCCGATCCTCGGGTTCCTGATGGGCTGCGCCATCCACTTCTTCGAGATCCAACCGTTCATCGCCACCCTCGCCGGGATGTTCTTCGCCCGGGGCATGTGCACGTTCATCAGCGACGCGTCCATCCCCATCACCGACGGGTTCTGGACGGCGGTGTCGCAGGAGCGCATCGGCGATCCCCGCGGCAACTTCGTGTCGATCAGCGTGCTGATCGCGTTCGCGGTGGTACTCGTCGCCGCGTACGTGCTCACGTACACCCGCTTCGGCCGCAACGTGTACGCGATCGGCGGCAACCCGCAGTCGGCGTTGCTGATGGGCCTGCCGGTGGGGCGCACCCGGATCGCCGTCTACACCGTCAGCGGGTTGTGCTCGGCCGTCGGCGGCATCCTGCTGTCGTTCTACACGCTCTCCGGCGCGCCGCTGATCGCCGTCGGCATGGAGCTGGACGTGATCGCGGCCGTCGTCATCGGCGGCACCGTGCTCACCGGCGGGTCCGGCTACGTCTTCGGCACCGTGCTCGGGGTGCTGGTGCTCGGCGTGATCCAGACCCTGATCACCTTCGACGGGAGCCTCAACTCCTGGTGGACGAGGATCGTGATCGGTGGCCTGCTCTTCGCCTTCATCCTCCTCCAGCGCCTCGTCGGCATCCGCCTCAAGTGACCGCCCTCTCGGAAGGCAACCGCATGGCAACGCACCCCGAACCCGAGGTCTGGTTCCTCACCGGCAGCCAGGGCCTGTACGGCGAGGACACCCTCCGGCAGGTAGCCGAGCAGTCCCGGCAGATCGCCGCGCGGCTCGACGAGTCGCCGGACATCCCCGTCCGGGTGGTCTGGAAGCCGGTCCTGACCTCCAGCACCGCCATCCTCGACGCGTGCCGGGACGCCGCCGTGCGGGGTGCGGTCGGGGTGATCGCCTGGATGCACACCTTCTCGCCGGCCAAGATGTGGATCGCCGGGCTGGACGCCCTGCAGACGCCGCTGCTGCACCTGCACACCCAGGCCAACGTCCTGCTGCCCTGGGACGAGATCGACATGGACTTCATGAACCTGAACCAGGCCGCGCACGGCGACCGCGAGTTCGGCTTCATCCAGACGCGCCTCGGCGTCGCCCGCAAGACCGTCGCCGGGCACGTCAGCGATCCCCGGGTGACCGTCCGGATCGGCGCCTGGGCCCGGGCCGCGCTGGGCTACTCGGCGATGCGGTCGCTGCGGCTGGCGCGCTTCGGGGACAACATGCGCGACGTGGCGGTGACCGAGGGTGACAAGGTCGAGGCGGAGCTGCGTTTCGGCGTCTCGGTCAACACCTACGGCGTCAACGACCTCGTGGCGGTCGTCGACCAGGTGGCCGACGCGCGGATCGACGACCTCGTCAAGGAGTACGACGACACCTTCCGGGTCGACCCGCAGCTGCGGCCCGGCGGGGCGCGGCACTCGTCGCTGCGCTACGCCGCACGTCTGGAGCTGGGCCTGCGCGCCTTCCTGGACGAGGGCGGCTTCCGGGCCTTCACCACGAACTTCGAGGACCTGGGCGGGCTGCGCCAGCTGCCGGGCATCGCCGTGCAGCGACTCATGGCCGACGGTTACGGCTTCGGCGGGGAGGGCGACTGGAAGACCTCCGTGCTGGTCCACGCGCTCAAGTCGATGGCGGTCGGGGTCGACGGTGGCACGTCCTTCATGGAGGACTACACCTACGACCTCACGCCGGGGGACGAACTGGTGCTCGGCGCCCACATGCTCGAGGTGTGCCCGACGATCGCCGGCGACACCCCGAAGGTCGAGATCCACCCGTTGAGCATCGGCGGGCGTGAGGACCCGGTCCGGTTGGTGTTCGACGCCGCGCCCGGTCCGGCGGTCGTGCTGGGCCTGGCGGACATGGGGGAGCGCTTCCGCCTGGTGGCCAACGAGGTCGACGTGGTGGCGCCGCCGCGTCCGCTGCGCCGGCTGCCGGTCGCGCGGGCCGTGTGGCGGCCCCGCCCGCACCTGGCCGGCTCGGCGGAGGCCTGGATCACCGCCGGCGCCCCGCACCACACCGTGCTGTCCCAGGCCGTGGGCGTGGCGGAGCTGCACGACCTGGCGGAGATGACCCGGACCGAGCTGCTCGTCATCGACGCGCACACCGACCCGCGCCGCCTCGCCGACGAGATCCGGTGGAACCAGGCCTACTACCGGCTCGCCCGGGGGTTCTGACCGGCGGGCGCGTACGTCGGCTCAGCCGCACCCTGGCCGGCGGGAGCGCTGGCGTAGACTGTCGACGTTCCAACCTCGGTCACCCGGCACACGTCGCCGTGGCGGATGGGAGGGCGGATTCAGCACCACGTGGTCCGCTCCCGCCGATTCGACGTGCGCGATCACCGACGGGGCCGGTGGGGAGGAGTGAGGTAGCCCGTGCGCAGTCCAGCGATGACGGACGTGGCCCGCCTCGCCGGCGTCTCGCACCAGACGGTGTCCCGGGTCCTCAACGGGCACCCCAACGTGCGCGAGCAGACCCGGCTCCGCGTCCAGGCGGCGATCGCCGAGCTGGGTTACCGACCCAACCGGGCCGCGCGGGCACTGGTGACCGGCCGGTCCCAGGTGATCGGTGTGGTCGCGCAGAACACCACCCTCTACGGCCCGGCGTCGTTGCTGGCCGCACTGGAACAGGCGGCCGCCGAGGCGGGCTTCGCGGTCAGCGTCGGCAGCGTCAGCGACCTGGACCACCGCTCCATCTCGGCGGCGGTGGAGCGGCATCTGGCGCACCGGGTCGCCGGCGTCGTCGTGATCGCGCCGGTGGAGTCGGCCGGGGAGGCCCTCGAACGACTTCCCCAGGACGTGCCCCTGGTCACCGTCGACGGTGACCCGGGCCGATCGATCCCGCTGGTGACGGTCGACCAGGTCGCCGGCGCCCGGGCCGCCACGCAGCACCTCCTCGACGCGGGGCACCGCACGGTCTGGCACGTCTCCGGCCCGCCGGACTGGTTCGACAGCGCTGGCCGCATCGAGGGCTGGCGGGAGGCTCTGCAACTGGCGGGCGCCGAGGTGCCGCCGTTGGTCCCGGCGGACTGGTCCGCGGCGGCGGGCTACCGGTGCGGGCAGATGCTCGCCCGGATGCCGGAGGTCACGGCGGTCTTCACCGCCAACGACCACCTGGCGCTGGGCGTGCTGCGGGCGTTGCACGAGCACGGCCGACGGGTGCCCGCCGACATCAGCGTGGTCGGCTTCGACGACGTGCCGGAGGCCGCGTACTTCATCCCGCCGCTGACCACCGTGCGGCCCGACTTCGCCGCGGTCGCCCGGGCGAGCCTGGACATGCTGCTCGCCCAGATCGAGTCGCCGAACGCCGCCGGCCCGTTGCGGCAGACCGTCGCGCCGAGCCTGGTCGCCCGCGACAGCGTCGCAGCCCCGCCGCGCCGCTGACGGGCACCGCTTTGCGTGCCCGAGCGCGGCCGGCGCGGCCCGTCCACCTGCGCCCGTGGGGCCGTGCGCGGTGATCGTCGTCATGCCGGCGACAATCATCGATATTGACGTTCGGCGACGGCGCGGACAGAATCACGGCACCCACCATGATCCCTGGAGATGCCATGACCCGTCCCCGCCTGCCATTCCTCCGGGCGGCCAGCCGGCTGGCCGCGTTCACCGCGGCCACCGCCGGTGTGCTGCTGGCCCTCGCCGCACCGGCCAACGCGGCCCTGCCCACCGGTCGCTACGTCGCGCTGGGTGACTCGTTCACCTCCGGCCCGCTGATCCCCACGCAGGTCGACCTCAACTGCATGCGCTCCAACCGCAACTACCCGTCGCTGGTCGCCACCGCCGCCCGCTCGTCGTCGTTCGCCGACGTGAGCTGCTCCGGCGCCACCACCGACGACATCCTGTACGGCGGCGACGGCGCGCTGGGCATCTCGCTGCCGCCGCAGCTCAACGCGGTCACCTCGAACACGGCGCTGGTCACCGTGCAGATCGGCGGGAACGACATCGGCTTCGCCGGCATCATCACCGACTGCGCGGAGGCGAGCCTGCGGAGTCCGCTCGGGTCACCGTGCAAGAACCAGTACACCGCCGGAGGCGTCGACCAGTTGCAGGCCAGGATCGCCGCCACCGCACCGAAGGTGAACGCCGTGCTGCAGGGGGTCCGCCGGGCCGCCCCGAACGCCCGGGTCGTGGTGCTCGGGTACCCGGCGATCCTGCCGGACAGCGGTAACGGCTGCTGGCCGGTGGTGCCGATCGCCTACCAGGACGTGCCGTACCTGCGTGGCATCCAGAAGTCCCTGAACACGATGCTCGCCAACACCGCGGCGGCGAACAACGCCACCTACGCCGACGTCTACGCCCCGTCGGTCGGCTACGACACCTGCAAGAGCAGCGGCACCCGGTGGGTCGAGGGGCTGATCCCGCAGAACGCCGCCGCCCCCTTCCACCCCAACGCCAGGGGTGAGCAGGGCATGGCCAACGCGCTGGTGGCCAAGCTGAACAGCTGACCCGCCGTCACGGGCGGGGGAGAGGCTCGCCTCCGCGCCGGGGCCCGGGCGACGGCCACGAGGGCTGTGCCCGGGCTCCGCACCGGCCGGGGTCGCGACGTCGAGAGATGTCGCCGGCCCACGGGACCGAAGCCCTGCTCCGCCCAACCCGGGCAGAGCAGGGCCGGCTCGGCCGGCGTCAGGCTCAGGGCACCGTTCAGCGGACGGCTCCGCCCCGGGCCCGGCAGATGTCCCGGACGTGCCAGAAGTCGTTCAGGTAGTCGTCGTGCATGCCGCGTCCCATGATCCGCAGCAGCGTCTCGTCAGCCTGCCGCAGGGCCGAGACGGCGTAGTTGTGACTGCCGGTGAAGACCCGCGGCACGATGTCGTCGTCGTACGCGCCGTCGATCAGCATGTACTTGTTGTGGGTCCGGATGTCCAGCCCCGGGCCGACGTTGAAGTTGCACCTGGTGAGCTGGATGTTGCTGCCCAGCGCGTTGAGCACCGCGGTGTTCGCCTCGGTGTAGACGACGTCGACCCAGCAGCCCGCGTTGCGCAGCGCGGTGAGCCGCTTGGCCACCTCGGGTCGGTTGAACGAGTACATGTTGACCCGGATGTCGGTCTGCCGGCGGGTGCCCGCGTCGTCGTAGGTGCACGACGCCACCGAGTTCAGGATGCTGACCACGGTGTCGGTGGCGGGATCGGAGACCGGCTGGCCGGACCGCTCCCGGCGGGGGAAGAAGTGCGCCTTGTAGGTGCTGCCTGTCGGTGTCACCCAGTAGTAGTCGTTGTCGCCGGTCGAGCTGTACCGGTGCGAGCGTAGGTCCGCGAAGTACGTCCGGTAGGCGTTGAATGTCGTGGCGTCGCTGAACGTCACCCCGTTGTTGTACGCCTCGTTCGCGTCCCACCACGTCAGGTTCGCCGAGCCCTGGAACACCACGTTGGACACGGTCGCCCCGGTGTCGAGCACGATCTTCGAGGCGGTCAGGAACTTGTTGTGGTTGTAGGCGGTGACCGTCGAGTCGGTGTACTGGATCGCCCTCGTGCCGATGCAGCCGCGGTCCTGGCTCGGGAACCGGTCCGCGCAGTGCACGATGTACGAGCCGGCGGTGTCCGTCGAGCCGAGGACCGGTTGCAGTCGCTGGAACGGGCGCCCGGTGGCCGAGGCCTGGTCGACGATGATCTTCACCCGGACGCCCCGTTGGTGCGCCCGGATGAGGCGACCGGGGATGTCCGGGGTGGTGGCCGAATCGGTGACATCCGAGAACGAGAAGTGGAACCACGACATCTGGATCTCCTCGCCGGTCGGGACCCGGTCGATGATCCGGGCCAGCTGCGTGAAGATCGCGTTCTGCTCGGCGGCCGAGCCGAGCGGGCGGCTGAACACCGGTTTGTTCATGACGGGGTCGGGCTCGGCGGCGCTGGCCGGCGCGGGGAGCAGGGCGGGGACGCCGCTGGCGGCGAGGACGGTCACGAAGACCAGTGCCGAACGGGTCGCGAGTGGTGAAATAAATCGACGAATAGACATGTACGGATGGTGTCACCGCTCGCGCCCGACCGGCTACCCCGCGCCGGCGCGCCCTCCGGTCGGTTGCCGGTCAGGACAGGATCTCGACGTACCCGTTGGCCGCGTGTACGCGGATCCGCTGCCCGTCCCGGATCAGCCTGGTCGCGTGCTCCACCCCGACGAGGGCCGGCAAGCCGTACTCCCGGGCGACCACCGCCCCGTGGGTCATGAGGCCGCCGACCTCGGTCACCAGCCCGGCGATCGCGACGAACAGGGGTGACCAGCTCGGATCGGTGTAGGCGGTGACCAGGATGTCGCCCGGTTCGAGATCGGCCCGGGCCAGGTCCAGGACGACACGGGCCCGCCCCTCGACGATCCCGCCGGAGACCGGGAGGCCGACCAGCGCGCCCGCCGGCACGCCGTCGCGGCGGTACGCGCCGTTGATGCCCTCACCCTCGGACGTGAGCACCCGGGGCGGCGTGAGCGTCCGGTACGACCGGAACTCCTCCTTCCGCCGGCGGATGAGCTGATCGTCCACCTCGTGCGTACGCACGACGTCGTGCAGTTCCTGGAAGGTGAGGTAGAAGATGTCCTCCTGCTCCGGAAGCACGCCGGCCCGCACGAGGTGCTCGGCCTCTCTCAGCAGGGCCTGCTTGTAGGTGAGGTAGCGGCTGACGATGGCGTACTTCGGATACTCCCGGTACCCGATGAAGGTGCGGACCCGGTCGATCATCCGCTTCGTCTCCAGCGCCTTCCGCTCGCCGTCGGGCTGGGCCCGCAGGCGCTCCAGAACCTCCTGTTCCTTCATCTCCGCCTGCCGGCGCCCCTGCTCGAAGCGCCGCTCGCGGGCGCCCGGCGCGAAGTTCCTGACGTTGTCGAGGATGAGGGGCACGAGCGTGGTCGGGCGTTCGCTCCAGCGTGGCCTGGTGATGTCGATCTCCCCGACGCAGCGCATGCCGTACCTGTCGAGGTAGGCCTGGATGGCGTCGCGCGCTTCCGGGCCGCCGGGCAACGCGGCCAGTTCGTCCAGGAAGCCCTCGTCGTCGGCCTCCTGCAGGAAGGCGACCACCTCCGGGTGCGGACGGATGACGTCGGCGACGTCCAGGAGCGCCAGCCCCATCTCCGACGTGACGTTGTGGGGAGCGGACAGCGTGAGCGTGTCGGCCACGTTCTTCTCGCCCAGCCATGCCTCCAGTTGCTCGTTGAGCCACCACGAGGCATCCATGGCCGCCATCAGCACCTGCATGCTGCGCGGATCGGTCAGCAGTCGCTTGTGTTCCTCGAAGGCCGCCAGGAGGAAGTCGAACAGCGCCGGCCCGGACTTCGTCCCGATGTCGCGCCGCAGGGTGGCGTTGGCGGCCTGGCTTAGTTCGATGAGGTCGGTGACGATGGCCGGGTCGGTCTCGATCGGGGCGGGCGCGTCGCCTGCGGGCGGCCCTGCCGGAGGACCCTGGTCGGGCAGCGGCGAAATGAGGTCGCCACGGTCGACGATGGTCTCCAGCGCGTCCCTCACCAGCGGATCGGACCTTCCCGCGAGCTGGAACAGGGCGGCGCGGCCCGAAGGCGACGCCAGGGCCCGGGTGACGTCGACGAAGAGCCTCCCACCGGCGTCGTGCATGGGCGCGAGGGCCGTCAGCTTCCACACCGAGAGCCCCAGCGGCTTCATGGCGTCGGTCATCATCTGCTGATGCCCCACGGAGAGGTAGACGTGGTTCTCCCCGTCGCGGGCCTCGGGGACGGGGAACAGCGTGGTGATCGGCCGGCTCTGCACGATCTGGAAGTCGTCGTCGACGAGGCACCACTCGATGTCCTGCGGGTGGCCGAAGTGGGCTTCGATCCGCCGGCCCAGCCGTACCAGCCGCACGACCTGTGCATCCGTCAGCGCCGGCTGGTCCTGCCGCGCCGGGTCGACCGCCCGTTCCACCGTCCCGCCGCCCGGTCGGGCGTGGACGGCGAGCGCTTTGCCGGCGATCGCCCGGTGGACGATCTCATCGCCCCGCACCCGGTAGGCGTCCGCGTTCACCAGCCCGGAGACCAGAGCCTCGCCGAGACCGAAGCTGGCCTCCACCGAGGCGACCTTCCGGTGGGACGTCACGGGGTCGGCCGTGAACAGGACCCCGGCCGCCTGCGGGAAGACCATCTTCTGTACGACAACGGCCATGCGGACCGTGCGATGGTCGATGCCGTTGCGTTGCCGGTAGGCCACGGCCCGCTCCGTGAACAGCGAGGCCCAGCATCGGCTGACGTGCTCGAGCACCGCCGCCTGCCCCAGGACGTTGAGGTACGTGTCCTGCTGGCCCGCGAAGGAGGCCGTCGGCAGGTCCTCCGCCGTGGCGCTGGACCGGACGGCGTACGCGGCCCGCTCACCGAGTTCGGTGAGAGCCCGTACGATCGCCGCCGCCACGTCGTCGGGCAGGACGACCGCCTCGATGCTCCGGCGGATCTCCGCACTGAGGGTCCGTACCGTCTCCCGGTCGTCCGGGGCCACCTGCGACAGCTGGGCGAGCCGATCGTCGATCGACGGCACGTCGGCCAGGATCCGCCGGTAGGCGTCCGTCGTCACGCAGAAGCCGGCCGGTACCCGGACGCCGTCGATCCGTGACAACGCCCCCAGGTGCGCGCCCTTGCCGCCGACGATCGCGACATGCCCGTCGTCGACCTCCCGGAGGTCTGACACGTACCGGTTGCTCGACAACGACACACGCATGCCGTACCCCATTTCTTTCCACCGTTCCCGGGCCCGGCCGACGATTCTGCGGCAGGACCCCGGTCTTGCGGCAAGCCCCGGGGTGCGATATACGTTTAAGTGGGACCACAGCCGCTGTTTTTCCGCCGCGAACTGAAACAGTTCTCACAAAGCGTGACGCGCGCTGTCGCACCTCGCCAGTCGTCAGGCGAGGTCCTTGATGACCTGGTCCCACTCGTCCTGGTACTCGTTGGAGGCCCACACCACGGCCACGGCGAACTCGGCGTGCCGGATCTGGATGGTCGACTCGGGGCCACGCCAGTGTGCCGCCGGCGATTCGCCCGACGTACGCCCCGTCGGCGGGCCAAGGACATCGGTGGCGGCGTCGACGGCGTCGGTGAAGGTGTCGTACAGGAAGACCTGCGACTCGACCGGCGGGTCTTCGATGGTCTCCGTCAGCCAGATCATGATGTCGTCGACATGGCCGGCGTCGAAGGTCAGGACGATCTGCTTGTCGCCGACCTCGAATCCGCCGTCGGCAACCGCGCCGAGACCGTCGATGGTCTCCCGGACGTCCCAGTGCATCCGCTCGGCCAGAGCCGGCACCTCGCTGACCGACCAACTCCACGAGGCCGATCCGAGCCGGGTGAACAGCAGTCGGAGTGACGCCATGTCCAGCCGCCGCCAGGTCACTATTCCTCCACCTTCCGGCATCGGTGAATCACCTTACCAAGCGGATCGAACCGCGACGCAGCTTGTCCGGATCGATGACGAATTCCCTGACGGTGATCTCGCAGTCGTCGTTTGTGCGTACCAGCAGATAGCGGATCGAGCCGCGGCCTCCATTTGTGATGGCGGACTGAATCTCGGACCAGAGTTCCGGGTTCTCCCGGAGGACGGGACCCAGCTTGCTGTCCTGTTCGAGTTGTTTACGCAGATAGAGCGCGCTTCCCTGCTCGACCGTCACCTCTGGGCTGTTCGGCTTCCGTGGGTCGGGCGCCTGCGCCTGGCCCAGTCCCGCCCTGCCACCCTTCTCCTCGATCGCGATGAAGGAACCCCGGCGATAGAGCGTGCGGTCGAGGTTGCCCGCGGTGCCCCGCTCGTAGGTCGCGCCCGTCAGAGGCCTCGCGTCGGAGAAGTCCCGCGCCACCACCACGGACCCCCCGGCCGACCCGAGCCGTTCGCTGGTCTGATTGACCCGCCGCTGCAGCCTGAGGAACCGTCGGCCCTCTGTCGCCAACCGCACGTATTCCTGGTTACTGAGGTGGGGCCGCGCCCTCGCCAGGAGAGCGGTGAGCTTGTCCGCGCTGAACCTGTGCATCGCCAGGCCGGCCCCGAGTCTGGTGACGACCGGTGCGATCTCCCGGTCCCACGCCAGATCGCGGAGACGTTTGTATGTCTTGGACATCTTGGCGAGCTTCCGTACGGCGGCCTCCTGCAGGCTGTTTCCGGACGCCGTGAGGCGGTACAGATGGCCCGACACGGCGCGTTCGGACAACTCACCCCGCGGGGGCTTGTTGTCGTCGTGTACGTACTGCTTCGAGTCGCGGAGTCTTCCGTCGTCCGTCCGCCACGCACCCATCCGGTCTTTGATGAAGTGGTTCTTGTCGTCGGGTCCGGCAAAAAGCCGCCGTCTGTACAGCCGGTCCCTCTGTCCGGTCCGCCGGAGGTCGCGCCGTTCGTAGCGCGGGAGTCGGTGATCCCAGGCGTCGGGCAGGCTCTCCACCTGCGGGATCGCCAGCTGGATCAGCTCGACGCACCGCCTCTCGGCCAGGGAGTACTGCTCCAGCACCCTCCGGATCGAATTGCTGGAGTGCTGTCGCTGTAGTTCCCAGTGCTGCGCCTGGGTTCCGATCCGCCAGGCCACCTGCCGTGCCACGGGGTCACGGTTGATCGTCAGCGCCAGCGCGAACTCCGGGTCGAGGCCGCGCCAGACGGGCCTGCCGGGGGGCACCGGCCCGATCAACACGCAGAACTGCGCCAGCAGGGAGCGGTACTGCATGTCCGCCTGCACCGCCCGGGACAGGATGCTCCGGGTGGTAGCCCTGGTCTGGTCGGTCAGGGTCTCGAAGTCATGCAGGATGTCGGCGCATGCGGCATAGGCCGAAGCGATCTTGGCGGCCTCTCCCGGCAGCTCGGACAGGCCCTGCCGGAACACGACGGCGAAGTCCCCTCTCAGCCGCATGCGGTGGCTGCCCGCGGAGACGGCTTGCAGCCGGTTCGCGAGCCGGCGGGCGTAGGCGGTTCGCCGACGCAGCTGCGCGACCATCGTCCGCAGTTCGCCCGGCGAGCCGGGGACGGGGTCGGTGGGCAGGTCGATGGCCTCCCAGACGTTCATGGGTCGGGGACAAGCGTCAGCCGATGCCGCCCGCGAGTCGGTTGTCGAGGTCCTGGTACTCGCGGATCGTGTCGTTGAGGAAGGCCGCCATCCCCTCGAGTCCGTCGATCATGTTCTGCGCGCCGGTCGACCACTGCTGGTAGGAGTCCTGGAAACGTGAGGAGGCGAGTTGGGTGCGGAACTCGCTGGTGACGAGCTGGTCGATCATCGACTTCATGGTCTGGAGCCGCTGAGTCATCTCGGTCTGGCCGGTCCGCAACTGGCCCGCCGCGCGCTGCAGGCCGTCATATCCGATATTGACGTCGACCACGTGTCGTCCCTTCTCCCCATCACTGTTCGGGAGTCGCCAGGTCCGCCTGGATCCGGTCCAACTCCAACTGACCGTCAACGAGGTGGTCGAACCACCGCGCGACGAGGTCCACCGACTCGTGCACGGTGGCGTGTGCCGCCGCCATCCCGCTGACGAAGCCGTGCAGCGCGTCCACGACCGGCTTCGGTTCGACCATCGGTACTCCGTCCGGCTGTTGCCGGGCGGCCGCCAACTCCGCCCGGACGCTGGCGAGTTCCCGCCGGGTCTGATCCACGGCGGCACGATCGAAACCAAACCCCGATGCCATGGTCTGATCAACCTTCCGGCACCTGCACGTGGCCAACGCGGTGATCGCGCTGGGAAACTCATGTCAGGAACCTTTTGATGGACCTTCGTCGACCTCTGAGAACCCTCGACGATACTGGCACCGCAGGAACATGTAAATCGATTCGTGGACCGGTGCGGGGAGGAGCGCCAGGGCGGCTGATTGCGTAACTCACCCGCGGCTGCTGGCGGATCCGGTATCGGTTCGTCGACGTACGCGGCCGGGGGCGGGACGCGTCTGATCACCGGACCGGTTCGTCAGGACGGCGGTGCACTCGGGGCGCGGCTCGGGTCGAAGCCGTCGAGGTGCAGCGCGTGGTCGACCGAGCGGCGCATCGCGGGCCGGAACCTCTCACCCTGGGTGTAGGCGACCGGCAGCAGGCCCACCTGGCGTACCGCGTCCACCGGGATGTCGAGAACCTGTGCGACCTCCGCCTCGAACATCAGGTGCAGGGTGGTCCAGGCCGTGCCGAGGCCACGCGAACGGGCCGCCAGGCAGAAGCTCCACACGGCCGGGATCACGGAACCGAACATGGCGGCCGACATCAGGCGTTCCATCGGACCTGGATCCCACGTGCTCACGCACGGCACCACGAGCATCGGCACCTCGTGCAGGTGCTCGGCGAGATACTCGACCGACGCCATCACGCGCTGCTGGGCGGCGTCGCGCGCCGCGTCCTCCTTGGTGATCTTGTCGGCGGCGAAGGGGAGGTCACGGTAGATGGCGAATGCCTTGCGGTAGATCTCGGCGATCGCCATCCGTTTCACCGGGTCGGAGACGACCACGAAGCACCACGGCTCCAGGTTGGACCCGCTCGGCGCCTGCAGTGCCAGGTCCACGCACTCACGCACCACGTCGAGGGGGACCGGGCGATCGAGGTCGAGTCGCCGACGGACGGCCCGGGTGGTGCTGAGAAGTTCGTCGGTCGAGAGGCCCAGGGTGGCTGGCATGTCTCGAAGAGTAGTGATTCGGCTGGGGCGTGATCTTCTTTGAGCTTGCGGCATCTGGCCGGCCTTCCCGGCCCGTGCCGCCCTCGGACAGCATCCGGCTAAAGGGGCGTTCCCGGATGACTACGAGCCTCTGGCCCTATACTCCGAGATATGACGATTCAGCGGATGGATCACGTCGGCATCGTCGTCGACGACCTGGAGGCTGCTGCTGCGTTCTTCGTCGAACTTGGTATGGAAATGGAGGGCCAGGGGCCGGTCGAGGGTCGCTGGGTGGACCGGGTCGTCGGGCTCGACGACGTGCGGGTCGAGATCGCGATGATGCGGACCCCGGACGGCCATGGTCGGCTTGAACTGACGAAGTTCGACGCCCCGACGGCGTTCAGCGCTGAGCCGAAGGTCGCACCGCCCAACACCCTGGGTATCCGTCGCATCATGTTCGCCGTCGACGACATCGAGGACGTCCTCACCCGGCTGCGCAGTCACGGCGCCGAGCTCCTCGGCGAGGTGGCGCAGTACGAGGACAGCTACCGGCTCTGTTACGTCCGTGGCCCGGAGGGAATCATCATCGCACTGGCCGAGCAGCTCGGCTGAGCCTGCCGGCGGTCGTTCGCCAGGAGACGATCCGCGCGGTCCAGCTGTCACCGGTGTCGGGCGGGGACACCTGGTCCCCGCCCGACACGGCCATCTTTCGCGTCTAACGCAGCACGCTGTCGCTGACCACGAACAGCAGGCCATGTGGCCGGGCCTCGCCCACCGAGCCGTGCGGCCATTTCTGGCGGTTGAAGTTGAGGCACTCGGCGCCGTTCACCTCGTCCCGGAACGAGGTGTCCATCGACACCTCACCGCTTGCACTGAAGTCGTACATGCAGATCCGGTGGTCGCCATCGAGCAGCGGGGAGACGAAATAGTTGGCCGACGCTATCCGGCTCAGCCCGCCGTTCTCACGGTAGATGCCGTCCCGGCCGCGGGTGAAGTTGTCCATGGCCCCCCAGTGCGGGCCGACGCCGGCGAACGTGGAAACGGTGTCACGGACCGGCATCACCCCGGTCAGCGCCGGGCAGTCAGACTCGTGCCCGCCAGCGGTCACTTCCTCGATCTCGTCGATCTTGCACTTCGGATTGTTGCCGGAGGCCAGCAGCTTCTGGATGTCCAGCACGTACACCATCCCGGTCTGTGCGTCCCGGGGCAGGCGCCAGTCGGCACCCATCACCGTGTGCACCAGGAACCGGTCGTCCGGGGTGACCCAGAGCCAACTGCCGCCACTGTTGGACCCGCTGAGCAGGCCGGACGTGTCGAACTTCCGATACGCCGTGCTGTCGTCGAAGACCTCGCGCCACTCCGGGTCCGGCTTGGTGATGTCCGGCGTGTAGTAGACGGCCCCACCCGCCATGGTCGACGCGAACGCGCCGCGGTGCCGAGGCTGGTGGGTGACCGCGGGCTCCATCACCATTCGGGGCTCGGCGAACGCGGGTTCATCCACCCGCGGGCCGTCGGGCAGCCGGGAAACCGACTTCAGTTTCGGCCGGTTGCGGTTGGTGATGTCGAAGATCCGCACCGTGTCGCGCAACCAGAGCGGATCGATCTCCGGGGTCGGCGGATTGAGATTGTTCTTGATCTCGGTGTAGTCGGTCACCACCATCCGGTTGAGATCCTCCCGCACCGCGATGCCGTGCGGGTTAGCGCACGTCGCCTTCTCAAGGGCCGGGTAGTTGTGACACTTGGTCGGATCCTCGCCGTACGGCAGTGCGGTCGCGATCTCCGATATGGTCCTGCCGTCCTTGCCGATCCGGACTATCTCTCCCGGAGAGCCCGCGTAGCCGTTACCGACCCGCACCTGGCCGTCGGAGTAGGTGCAGGGCCCGGGGACGTTCGGGCCGCCCATGTAGCTGGCGTAGGCGGTGCCGTCACTGAGCACCGCGAAGGCGTCCGGCGCCGAACCGCACGGAGTGTCGGCCGGCAGGTTGACTCCGGTAATCCTCAGCACCGGCAGTCGGCTCGCGTCGAGCACGAAAACCGTGTCCGAGAAGATGCCGCCGGCGTAGATCCGCTGGCCTTTGTGCCAGACGTACTGCATGTGGTGCGGTTCGTTCTGCCGCTGCGGGCCGAATGTCGCCGTGTTGACCACGCGACCGTAGCTGCGGGAGCCCTTGGTGGCGTCGATGACCGCGAGGAAGTCCTTGGCGTCGGGATTGGCGGCATCCACCGCACCGGACCAGGCCAACAACCACTTCCGCGGGCCGCCACGGAACGCGTCGACGGTCAGGTGGTTGGTGACGGTGTAGATCGTCCCGTCGGATCCCCGCACCCCGGAGGACTGCTCCGAGATCGCGTTCGCCGGGCCCGGCGGACCGAGCAGCGTGGCGACCATCGACCCGAGCATCACGAGGGCACCGATCCGCCTGGCGCGTCTCCTGAACGGAGTTCGGGCGGGCCCGGCCCCCTCCACGGCGGTGCCATCGCGCCTGCCGCCCGCTCTGGTCGAGCGACCGGCACCGAATCTGTAGATTGTCACGGGCTTCGTCCTATCGTGAGTGCTGATGGCGACTACTGCCTGGTCGCTGCGGCAACAGCGGCGGTCAGGACCATTTCCGAATCAGGGCGCGTCGCCGCTACGCATCGTGCCGCGATTCTCACCAAGCGTGGTCATCGTGCGCAGGCTCCTCCTCGGCCGATCACCGTCGGCGGCATACGGGCTTTCTGTCAGAGACTTCCTGAGAATGCTCGTATCCCCGAGGAACGGCCGCATCTCTGAGATTGCGGAGAATTCGCGGACAGCGGCGGTTATCGCCAACTAGCCGGACGATTCGCGCGTGAACCGGTGTCCTTTCCGCCGGCCGTGATCATTCCTGCAATTCTTGGCTACGCAGCTGGCGTCGACCGGCCGATCCGCATCGTCGGCCTGTTGTCCGCATCGTCGGACTGTCGAGATGACGAGCCCGAGTCGGCTGGCGTCGTGGCGGGTCAGGCCACAAGCAGACGGAGACCGAGTTCCGCCGTGTCGAGATCGACCGCGTCGGCCAGCTCGGTCAGCGAAGGCCGGCCGACCACGAGGCTCGCGACCTCGGGCAGGTAGTCGCGGGTGAGCCAGAACCGCCGAAGCCAACGCGCATCGCCCAGCGCTGCCCAGACCTGCGCGGCGATCCGCGGCTCGGTCCGCCGCGTCACCGTGTAGGCGGCACCGATGGTGTCGTACAACTGCGCGCCGGACATGTCGCTGCCTCTCTGGCCGGCACGCACCCCGCACCGCGCCGGTGGCCGGGTGTCACTGCCCCTGATGCTCCGTCACCGGGGCGCCACTCCACCACATCGACGGGCCCTTCATCGAGATGCTGCCGTCCGTGAGGCGCCGCTCGCCGCCGTGCTCGCCCCGGCGGCACGGTGCTCGCCCGGTCCCGGGTTCGCCGCCGTGCTCACACCGCGGGGTCGCGGCGCAGCGGCTGCCACCACTGCGGGTTGTCGCGGTACCAGGCGACCGTCGCGGCCAGGCCTTCGGCAAACGCGACCCGGGGCGTGTAGCCGAGGGCGCGCAGCTTCGCGTCGTTGATCGAATACCGCCGGTCGTGACCCGGGCGGTCGGGCACCGCGCGGATGCGCTCCGGGCCGGCACCGCAGATCTCCAGCAGCAGGTGTGTCAGCTGGCGGTTGGTCAACTCCTGCCCGCCGCCGATGTTGTAGACCTCACCCGGCTGTCCCTGCTCGAGCACCAGGTGGATGCCCCTGCAGTGGTCGTCCACGTGCAGCCAGTCGCGCACGTTCAGGCCGTCGCCGTACAGCGGAACCGTCTCTCCCCGCAGGAGATTGGTCACGAACAGCGGAACGATCTTCTCAGGGTGCTGGTAGGGGCCGTAGTTGTTGCTGCACCGGGTCACTCTGACGTCCAGGCCGTAGGTGCGGGCGAACGCCCGGGCCAGCAGGTCGGCGCCCGCCTTCGCCGACGCGTAGGGGGAGTTGGGCAGCAGCGGGCTCTCCTCCGTCCACGAGCCGGAGTCGATCGAACCGTAGACCTCGTCGGTCGAGACGTGGACCACCCGCGGCACGCACGCGTCCATCGCCGCCTGCAGCACCCCGGCGGTGCCGACCACGTTCGTCTGCACGAAGGCGTCCGCGCTGGTGATCGACCGGTCGACGTGCGTCTCGGCGGCGAAGTTGACCACGGCGTCGTGGCCCGGCATCAGCTCCGCGAGCAGCCGGGCGTCGCAGATGTCGCCGTGGACGAAGGTGAACCCGGGATGGTCGCGCACCGGGGCGAGATTCTCCAGGTTGCCCGCGTACGTGAGTTTGTCGAGCGCGGTGACCTGTACGCCGGAGTCTCCGTAGGCGCCGGAGAGGAGATTCCGGACGTAGTTCGAGCCGATGAAACCGGCCGCCCCGGTGATGAGCAAGCGCATTCTTACCCTCCTCAAGATGCCGGACCGGGACTGCGCCGGCCGGGACGCAACGGCAGGCGTGCGCCGCGCGGACTCCCGTCGGCCCGCTGCGAGGCGAAGGCCGCAAGGAGGGTCAACCGTACGGCGACCGTACGCCTCGTTCCCCGGCTGGACGGCGGCGGTCGCGTGTCGCGCGGACCGCCGCCGCCGAGCCGGTGTGTCTCCCGCCGTACGAGGGCCCTGCCCGAGGGCACGTCGGCGTGGTGGGTCAGTGCGCCGCGGATTCCGGTTGCCGGTGCCGGGCGACCATCCGCTCCAGGATAGGAACGAATTCGGCCGGACTGGGCGTGGCCAGCAGGTCGTTGTGCATCCGCGCGACGCCCTGCCGGAACGAGGGCTCGGTCAGCACCCGCATGATCTGCTCGCGCATCTCGTCGACGGACGGCTTGCTGACGTCAATGATCAACCCCGCGCCGGTTTCCGTGAGGTACCTGGACAGGGCGGGCCCCAGGCTGTACCGGGAGCGGCCCATCCGACCTCCCAGGGCGGTCGCCGAGATCTCGTTGCCGACGAAGTCGAGCACGAGTTGCGGCACGCAGTTCGCCACCGCGGGCATGACGGTGCCCATACCGCCGTGGTGGATCAGCAGCGAACAGGTCGGCATCAGCTGGTTGAGCGGGACGAAGTCGAACACCCGGACGTTGTCCGGGATCTTGGACACCGCCCCCAGCTGGGTCTTGTTCAGCGTGGCGATGACCTCGACGTCCAACGTGGACAGGGCTTCCAGCAGGGCCGGGATGTGGGCCCAGCCGCCCTCCATGAACAGTCGTTCGGACAGGCCGAGCGAGACGGCCACCCGCGGGCGCGCCGGAACCGGGTACATCCAGTCCGGCATGACCTCCTGCCGCGCATGCGGGATCCACCGCATCGACAACGTCTGCGCCGACACCTCCGGCCCCACCGCCGCCGGCTGCTGATTGACGGTCCACTGCCCGAACAGCAGCTCGTCGTCGATCTCGACGCCGTACCGGTCGGCCAGCGGCCGTACGGTCTCGACCAGCGGGTTCTCCACCGACGGGCCACCGGGCCTGCTGGTTACCTCGGTGAACCTGTCGATGCTGCGGCAGAACACGTCGGGTGCGGTCCACCAGCGCGCCTGGACGGCGCCGCTGGCCCGGGCCGCGACCGCCGCGCCGGGGATGCAGGGGTCCCAGAGCACCAGATCCGGCTTCCAGGTCCGGGTGAACTCCACCAGGCCGTCCATCGCGGGCATCGGCTCGCCGGGGTCGCCCTTGTACGGGATGAAGTCCCACATCGCAGGCAGGTAGAACTGGGTGAGGACATCCCAGTGCTCACGGTCCGGATCGTCGGGTCCGAAGGCCATGGCCTCGGTGACGCGAGCCAGCTCCGCGCGCTCCTCCGGGTAGGGCCGTCCCGGGCCCATCGGTATCGGCATGCTGTTCGGGTCACACCACGAAACCGGAGTGAGCCCCATCGACGCCGTTGACTCCGCGATGGACGCGTGGGAGACGACACAGACCTCGTGCCCCGCGGCCTTGAGCGCCCACGCGAGTGGAACCAACGGATACAAGTGTGCGGCCGCCGGCCAAATGACGAATACCACCCGCATCAAAGACTCCTTACGGCTCGCTGAGGACTTGGGGCTCGGGCAACGGAACGACGAACTTCCCGCGGAATCCTTCTGCGCGCAGCCGGGCAGACAGTTCATCCAGGATGTGCCAGGAGAACAGGATGGCGTAGTCCGGCTGATCCGGCCCGCACAGCTCCTCCTGCGAGATGACCGGAATGTGGACGCCAGGGAAGAGCCGGCCGATCTTGAGGGGACTGATCTCCGAGACGACGCTGATGTCCGCGGGTCCCAGCGAGCAGTAGTTGAGCAGGGTCACCGCACGGGCGGGGCAGGACGAGCCGGCGATCCGCGATCCGTCGCCGGCCAACTTTCTGACCAGGTGTCGGAAGCGGTCCCGGTGGTCCTCCACGCGGGCCGCGAACTCCCGGTAGGTCGCCTCGTCGGTGAGCTTCTGCGCGTCTTCCGCGCGGCGGAGTTCGGTGACGGAATCGCGGATCTGGTGCGCGCCCTTGAAACCGGCGTAGACGCGGACGGAGCCACCGTGGGTGTCGACGAGCTCGACATGGAAGACTTCGAGACCGTGCAGTCCGAAAACGTGCTGCAACGCGGTCAAGGAGTAGTACCGCGAGTGCTCGTGGTAGGCGAAGTCGTACTGCAACGTCCGCAGCATCTCCGGCAGGTAGTGCGACTCCGACACGAACATCCCGTCGGCTTCCAGGATCGTGCACAACCCGTCCAGGAAATCGCGCAGGTTCGTGACGTGGGCGAACGTGTTGGTGGCCACCACGATGTTCGCCGGCCGGGAGCTGGACATCATCCGCTGGGCGAGCTCCGCGCTGAAGTAGTCGGTGACGACCGGCGATCCGTTCGGCGACACCGAACCGCACGGATCGACGCCGAGCACGTTGAAGCCGCGCTCGGCCAGCGCGTCCAGCAGACTTCCGTCGTTGCTGCCGATCTCGATGACCCGGCGGCGCCGCGGATCGGGGTCCTGTTGCGCGGCCAGTACGGCCGCCAGTTCCACCAGGTGCTCACGGAAGCCCTTGGTGAGTCCGGCGAGGTGGTGGTAGTCGCCGGAGAAGAGAACACGCTCACTGACCGGTTCCATCACCTGGACCAGGCTGCACCGCGGGCAGAATCCGAGATCCAGTGGCCAGGTCTGTTCGGTCCGGGCCTCCTCGTGATTTTCCGGAAATACGCAAGCGGGCTGTTCGCCGAGTGACAGGAACTTGGTAACCGGGACGTCTCGGCAGGTCTGACAAAGCGTCCTGTCATCACCCACAGATGATCTCCTAACATAGGGGCGGACCGCTGTCTCGTCAGTTGTATCGCGGGGCCGTCGGCTTCGGCATCCTCACGATTGCGGTCCATGCTGGCGCCCGCGAACGGTGCGGATGACAACGCAGCGGACATCCCCGGAAACAGGCTCATTCTGTTTCCGGAGTCGCCGCTGTCGGCGGCAGTGGTCAGATCGTCTGGGTATGGGGTGGCGCGGACGATGCGGGTTGTCTGTCCGCTGGTCGGGGAAAGCCGGTCCGTTGTCACGCGGCGTGGGCGTCGTGGCAATCGCTCGTGTCACTCGCACTACTGCCACGGATATGGACGACGTCCATGGACCTGTCCGACCACGAGGAGTTCCCTCGTGGTCGGACAGAATCCCATTTGGAGGCCATTGTCGACTCCGGAGCCGACCCGATTTCAGGACGGCGGCGAGGTGTTCGGGAAGCGTCCTGCCCGCCACCGGCGACGGATACGCCGAACACCTCGCCACACGTCGTCGGCGCTCAGGACTTCTGCTGCACCCCGTACTGCAGGAGCACGGTGTCAAAGCCGTCGAACGTGCGCACGCCCAGTCGCCGCAGCGACACCGGGTGCTCGAACAGCGGAGTGCCACCGGCGAGAGCGGCCGGGCCGAGCAGCAGGTGAAGCTCGTCGACCAGCCCCTGCTCGAGCAGCCCGTTCCACGTGGTGCGGCTGGCCCACGTGACGATCTCCTTGCCGTCCTGCTCCTTCAGCCTGGCGATCTCCTTGGGGGCGTCCGCCTGGGAGACGATCCGGGTGTTGTGCGCCCACGGGTGACCGGCCCCCGGCGGGGTGGCGTGGTCGGAGATGACCACCTTGTCGACGACGTTGTAGAGCTTGGAGAACTCCCGGTCGGCCTCGAAGGCGGAGGGGTCGTCGGCGACGCTCGGCCAGTAACCCGAGAACATGGCGTAGGAGTTGCCCCCGAGCAGCACGGTGTCGGCCGCCTGCATCCGCTCAAGGTTGTACGAACCGAAACAGTTCTCCATCGGCACGGCCATCAGGTCGTGCCCAGGGCCCTCGTAGAAGCCGTCCATCGACACAGCGCTCACCACGATGAACTTGCGCATGCGAATCCCCTCCTCGTTGATCGTTCTGTGGCCGGTCGCAGCGGCGGCCGCAGCTACACGACCTCGCCTCCGCCCAGCCGTCCTGGCTTTCGTGTGTAGGACGGAGCGGCGGAGCGGAATTCGACATCGTCGGAGTGGCCGGCGCGAGTTTGACCGCCCGGTCCCGACCTGGCCCGTCGTCGTACCGCCGCTCGGCCCCGGGCCGCCCCGCCGTCGTGGCGCCTCCCGACCGGGCAGCCCGCGTCGCCCGAGCACGCGGATCAACCACTGAGCCGGGCGGCCTGGGAGATCAGGTACTGCCGTTCGGGCAGGCTGGTGGTGCGGTCGGCGGCTGCCCGGTAGTGGGTGGCCGCGGCCTTGGTGTCGCCGAGCATCTCACGCAGATGTCCGCGTACCGCGTCGAGCCGGTACTGGTCGCCCAGTTGTTCGTCCAGGGGTTCCAGGAGCTTCAGGCCGGTCTCCGGACCGTGCACCATCGCCGCCGCGACAGCCATGTTGAGCGTCACGATCGGGTTGCCCGACAGCCGTTCCAATATCTCGTACACGGCGAGGATCTGCGGCCACGCGGTCTCCGCAGCGGTGGGGGCCTGGGCGTGCACGGCCGCGATGGCCGCCTCCAACTGGTACACGCCGATCTGCCCCCGTGACATGGCCTCCACCACCAGAGCGACGCCTTCGGTGATGAGCAGGCGGTTCCACCGGCTGCGGTCCTGCTCGTCCAGTGGGATCAGCTCGCCGTTCGCCCCGGTGCGGGCGGGCCGGCGCGCGTCGGTGAGCAGCATCAGGGCCAGCAGACCGGTGACCTCACCGTTGTCGGGCAACTGGGAGTGGAGCATCCGGGTCAGCCGGATCGCCTCGTCGGACAGGTCGGCCCGGTGCAGCTCGGTGCCGTTGCTGCTCGTGTAGCCCTCGTTGAACAGCAGGTAGAGCACTCGTAGCACCGAGTTCAGCCGCTGGGTGTAATCCTCGCCGGCCGGCATCGTGAACGACACGTTCGAGGCCTTGAGCCGTTGCTTCGCCCGGCTGATCCGCTGCCCCATCGTCTTCTCGGGCACCAGGAACGCCTTGGCGATCTCGGCGGTCGTCAGCCCGGCGATCGCCCGCAGCGTCAACGCGATCGCGGACGCCGGCGTCAGGACGGGATGGCAGCACATGAACAGCAGCGTGAGGGTGTCGTCCTGGCCGGAGATCTCCACGGCCGGTGGTTCGAGACGGGCCACGGCCTGTTCGCGGCGGCGTCTGGCCTGGGTGCTGCGGATCTGGTCGGTCATCTTGCGCATGGCCGTCTGGATCAGCCAGCTGCGCGGACTGTCGGGGAGACCGTCCTTCGGCCAGTGCAGGGCGGCCGACAGCGACGCCTCCTGCACCGCGTCCTCGGCCGTGTCGAAGTCACCGGTCCGGTGGACGAGGACGCCCAACACCTGCGGTGCGAGCTCGCGGAGCAGTTCCTCCAAGCGCCTGGCGTGACTCATAGTGCGGCGATTACGCAACCCATCACTTGGCGTACCTCGATCCGTTGCCGGATCGGCCGACCGCCCGGGCCGGGCGCCGCCGACACCTGCGCGGCGATCTCGATCGCGCGGGCTTCGGAATCGACGTCGATGATCCGGTAACCGGCGAGGAGTTCCTTGAACTCCGGAAACGGACCGTCGGTGACCACCGAGGCGCCTGTGCCGTCGGAGGTGACGAACTTGGCCATTTCCGGGCCGGTGAGGCTCTGGACATCCACCAGCTCACCAAGTTCGGTGAGACGCCGGTTCAGTTCGTTCTGGAACTTCAGATGGGCTTCGACGTCCTCGGCGGGCCAGTTCGCCATCGGCTCGACGCCCTCCGTGCCTGGATAGTTCTGCAGCAACAAGAACTTCATGTCTGCACCTCCCACGGATGATGGCCGCACCTCTGGCAAGTGTCGGTGACGCTACCACCCCGACCGGCGTCGAGCCGGGAACGCGCGCTTCGGTATTCGTCGAACGGTGGGCTCGATCTTGGAGCCGGCTACCGATTGGCGCGCCAGCGTCGCCTTTCGATCGTCCACGGGTACCGGTGGACGGTGCTGCCGACTCCAACGGCCACCGGTATTCGACCGAATACCGGTGGCCGTCCGAGTCGGGCGTCCCGCAGGACCGGCGAACCGTCTTCTCGCCTGCCGGCCGACAGGCGGCTACGGACCCTGGACGCCGGAGACGTCCCGGCGAAACTCACGCACTTCCGGAGAGTTGTGGACTCGGGGCCGTGCGGGGGCGGCTCCACCGGCGCATCATAGGCATCTCCACGAACCGGTGCAGCAACCAGCCGCCGAGGATGGACAGCGCGAGCAGACCGATTATGACCAGGACGGCGGTCGGCGTGTCGAACTTTCCGCCACCCGTCACATGGCGGATGTAGAAGACCGTCACCGTCTGGCACATGTAGAAACCAAAGGAGATGTTGCCGAGCCAGACGGCGAGCCTGCTCCGCAGTCCCGTCGGCGCGCCACGCATGTCCGCATCCGCGAACGTCGCCAGGAGCACGCCGATCGGAATGAGCGTGGTCACGTTGAAGGTGAGCTGCGCCGGAACGAAGTAGGTGGCGACGTAACCGAGCACCATGAACCCGACCGCGAGCAGCGGATTGATCCGGATCCACTTCCCGGCGAGGACGATCCTGGCCAGGATCGCGCCGAACGCGAACTCGAACATCCGCCCGGCCGGGAAGAGGTAACCCCACCAGAACTGCACGTCGCCCACCGGCGTGAAGCCGCTGCTGCGAGTCGAGAGGAAGAGCGTGGCGATCATCTGGAAGGCGACGAGCCCGGCGAACAGCGCCGCCGCGGTGATCCACATCTGGCGTACGGACATTCGCAGGATCGGACGGATGAGCAGGGGGAGGGTGACGTAGAAGAGCAACTCGCTGCAGAGCGACCAGGACGGGGTGTTGATGCTCTGGCTGATCGAGAAGTCGGGGAACCACGCGTGCACCAGGAACAGGTTGGGCAGCCACGTCTTCCAACTGGCCACCCCGCCCGCGAAGAGCAGCATCACCAGCGCCCACATCACCACGTGGGTGGGGAAGATCTTCACCAGCCTGCGCCGGATGAAGGCTCGCGCCGAGCTGTCAGGTCTCGCCGACCAGGACAGCACGAAACCGCTCAGCACGAAGAAGAAGGAGACCCCCACGAAGCCGCCGTTGCTGAAGGCGTACGCGTACGATTGCGCGATGTCGGGGTTGGCGAACGGATTGATCCCCGGACCGGTGAGGTCGACAGGGTTCACCACCACTGCGGTATGGAAAAGAAACACCAGTAGGGCGGCGAAGAACCGCAGCCCGGTCAGTGAGTCGAGTTTCCTAGGCGCCCTTACGTCCTGAGGTTCAGGGGCGACTCGCACAGCTTCGGCCATGCCGGTTTCTCTCCCTTCAATTTGTCGGGTTTCCGGGTCCGGTGGAGGCACCGGCGCCGGCCGTCACCCTCGGTGAGTCCCGCTCAACCTCGCGGCCACCACCGCGCCCGCCGTGCCGGCGGGCCGCCGTGGCGTTCTCATGCCTGGTCAGGCCCCCTTCCCGGACCTGAACACCGTGCTCACACTGTTCACTCGCCGCACCGGGGTCGCATCTTCCGATGTGCGCTGCGTTGCGCACTCTGGAAGATGCGCATCCGCACCGGGTCAGGCGACAGTTGCCTGCCAGTACGTTCGAGGTTCCATCCAGCAACCTGCGGGTTCAGCGGGCGTGGCCTCTGGATGACCGGTTGATTTTGGGCACGAGGAGGCTGAACGAATGACCGTCCCCGTTGAACTCGGCGCGATCGATCTCTCCGACAACGACTTCTGGACCGAGTCGATCGAGTACCGGCATGCCGCGTTCGAGGCGCTGCGCGCCCAGCCCGGGCTGCCGTTCTTCGCCTCCCCGGAGTTCGGCTCGGCGCCGCGCGGTCGCGGATACTACGCGCTGACCAGGATGGACGAGATTCTGTTCGTGAGCCGCAACCCTGCCACGTTCATCTCCGGCAAGGGAAACGTCGCGATGGACCTGCCGGTCGAGTTCCTCGAGCAGTCGCTGATCACGATGGACGATCCCCGGCACGCCAGACTGCGGCGCATCGTCTCCCGGGGCTTCACCACCAAGGCGATCGCGGCGCTCACCGACAACGTGACCCTGATGGCCAAGGACATCGTCGACGAGGTGGTCGAGCGGGGCGAGTGCGACGCGGTCGCCGAGATCTCGGCGAAGCTGCCGCTGCGCGTCATCTGCACCATGATGGGCATCCCGGACTCGCAGCAGCAGTTCGTGTTCGAGCAGACCAACGCCATGCTCGGCGTCCAGGACCCGGAATACGTCGGGGAACAGGACGACGCCATGCTCGCGATGAACAAGGCGAGCCAGGAACTGGCCAACCTGATGCACGAGCTGGCCGCCCACCGCGCCACGAACCCCGCCGACGACCTGATCTCCAAGCTGCTCAACGCCGAGATCAACGGCGAGGCGCTTACGCCCTCGGAGCTGACCCACTTCTTCATCCTGCTCACCGGCGCCGGGACCGAGACCACCCGCAACGCGATCACGTGGGGGATCCATCTGCTCACCAAGTTCCCCGAGCAACGCGAGGCCTGGCTCTCCGACATCGACGGGGTGACCCCGACCGCGGTCGAGGAGATAGTCCGCTGGTGCTCACCGGTGATCTCCCAGCGGCGCACCGTCGCCGAGGACGCCGAGCCGATGGAGATCGCCGGCCAACCTCTGGGCCCGGGTGACAAGGTGGTGATGTTCTACTGGGCCGCCAACCGCGACCCGCGCTACTTCGAGAAGCCCGAGTCCTTCGATGTGCGGCGCTCGCCGAACCCGCAGGTCGGCTACGGCGGGCCGGGCCCGCACTTCTGCCTTGGCGCGCACCTCGCCCGCCTGGAGATCAACGTGATGTTCCGCGAGCTGCTGACCCGCATCCCGGACATCCACGCCACGGGGGAACCGGCGCGGCTGAAGTCGCCGCTCATCAACGGGATCAAGCGCCTGCCGGTGGCGTTCACCCCCGGCGCGCGCTGACCGTCGCCTCGCTTTCGCCGTAGCCGTAGCCGTAGCCGTCGCCCTGGCCGTCGCCGGGTGGCGAGCCGCCGCAGGTCGGCCACGTCGCCGTCGCGGTCTTCACCCATCGGCGCTCCTCGTCGCGGCCGAGGAGCGCCGATGCAGGGCGATCGCGCGGAGAGCGAGCCGGATCGCGTACGGGTACGGATCGGTGGACCTCCCGGGCAGCGTCCGGTCAGCCTCTCGTGGGAGCGCGGCCCCGTGCGGCCGTGGGCGCGTGTGGCACTCCGGGCGGGGTCCGCCGGACCGGATGCCCCCGGGACACGGCACGTCCCGTCATCCGGTTCCGGATCGATGTCGAAAACCGGTTCTCGGCTCCGTCCTACCCACAAAGACCGTCACGACGGATGAGCAGAGGGTGAACAGCCCTCCGCCCCGGGCCCGCCCGAGCCCGGGAACGTGACCGTACGAGGGGTGGATGACCGATGCGCGAGCTCGTCGCCGCGAACGTCGAGTCGTTCGGCGGCGTCCACGAGGGCCGGCGAACAGCGTCCCGGCCCTGCCGATGGACGACTCCTTCGACCACCTCGAACGGATCAACGCCTGCCGTCGCCGTCTTTGGTTGGCAGCCGGCCCGCTGACTCCGCGCCCGTACGCGTGACACGGCTGGATCGGCGACCGATTAGGGAGAGGTTCCTTCATGAGTACCGTTACGTCAGCCCAGGCCCAGACCGATGACCGGGCTGGTCCCCGGCAATGGATAGCACTGGCCGTACTTGCCCTGCCGTCCTTGCTGCTGTCCCTCGATCTGAGCGTCCTGTTCCTGGCGCTGCCGCACCTGAGCGCGGACCTGGGAGCCAGCAGCTCGGAGCTGCTGTGGATCGGGGACATCTATGGCTTCATGGTCGCCGGGTTCCTCATCACGATGGGCGCCCTCGGTGACCGGATCGGCCGCCGCAAGCTGCTGCTGCTCGGCGCGGCCTCGTTCGCCGTGGCCTCGGTGGTGGCCGCGTACGCCACGAGCCCGGAGATGCTGATCGCCTCCCGGGCGCTGATGGGCATCGCCGGCGCCACCATCCAGCCCTGCACCCTCGGCCTGATCAGCAACATGTTCCGCAACGCCAAGCAGCGGACGGTCGCCATCAGCCTCTGGATGACCTGCTTCATGGTGGGTCTGGCGCTCGGCCCCTTCGTCGGCGGGGTGATGCTCCAGTTCTTCTGGTGGGGCTCGGTGTTCCTCCTGGCTGTACCGGTCATGGTCCTGCTCCTCGCGACCGCGCCGGTCCTGCTTCCCGAATTCCGCGACAGCCAGCCCGGCAGGGTCGACCTGCTCAGTGTGGCCCTCTCCCTCGGCACCATCCTGCCGGTCATCTACGGCCTCAAGCAGGTGGTCACCGACGGCCTGACCTGGCCGACCGTCCTGTCCGTCGTCGTGGGCCTCGCCATCGGCGTGGTGTTCGTCCGCCGGCAGCGCGCCCTGGCCGACCCGCTGTTCGACCTTCGCCTGCTCGGCAACCGGGCGGTCAGCGGCGCGCTCGGCACCCTGCTGTTCGCCGGGGTCGCCGTCAGCGGCATCCTCCTGTTCTTCACCCAGTACCTGCAACTGGTGAAGGGACTGCCGCCGTTTCGTACGGGCCTGCTGATCATTCCGTACACCATCGGGGTGATCGCCGGATCCCTGCTCTCCCCGGGCCTCGCGCAGCGCATTCGCCCGGGGACCGTCGTCGCGGGTGGCCTGGCGATCGGCACGCTCGGGTTCCTGCTGGTCAGCCAGGTCCAGAACCTGCCCGGACTGACCCTCACCGAGATCGGTCTCGTCATCGCCTGCGGCGGCGTGGCACCCGTGTACGTACTGGGCACGGACCTGGTCGTCGGGTCCGCTCCGCCGGAGCGGGCCGGATCCGCGGCGTCGCTGGCGATGACCGGCGGTGAGGTCGGCACGGCCCTGGGCATCGCCGTCCTCGGCAGCGTCGGGACCGCCGTCTACCGCAACGAGATCGCCGACACGATGCCCGCGGACGTTCCGTCCAGTGCCGCGCAGTCCGCCAACGACACCCTGGCAAGCGCCGTCGAGGTGGCCGCAGGGCTGCCCGGAGCACTCGGAGCGGACCTTCTCGAGGCCGCACGCGACGCCTTCACGGACGCGTTCGTCGCCGTCGCCGTCGTCAACGCCGTCATGGTCGCCCTGCTCGCCATCGTCGTCGCCGCCGTACTCCGGCACATTCCTCCGACCGGCTCGAACGCGAAGGCGACGACGCCGACCGAGCCGACCGCCGAGGAGGCCAGGAACGGCCAGCCGGCAACGGTGGCAGGCGAGGCGTCCGGCGACTGACAGCGTAACCCGGTCGAGCCCGCCAGGAGGGCCGGTTGGTGTCGGGGTGGGAGGGCGCCCACCCCGACCGTACCGGTGCTCCTGGCGGCGGCTGGTCGGGAGACGTCCAGACAGGCATCTGTCGCGTGCCACTCCGGTCGGCCGCACCTGCCGACGCCGGCGTGACGGCCCAGGGCACGCGCGGATGCCGGCACAGAGCTGGGCGGGCCGGGGACGCGCCGCGGCGCAGCGGCTCACCCGGACGGCAAGCAAGTCTTCTACGAGGGGCGGACAGCACCGCCGGCCGCCACCAGCGTGGTGACGGCCGGCTCGTGCGGCAACTGGGTGGGTCGCCCGGCTCTCCCCGGGTGCGCTGGTCACCCCGCAGCGCGGGCAGACCGACCCGGGCGCGGAGGAGCGGTGCGGGTCAGCCGTAGATGGGGCTCGACTGGTGGGACATCAGCTGCCAGTCGTCGCCCTGCCGGACGACGACCCAGACGGCGCGGATCTGCCGCTCCCGTGCGGTCTCGGTCTCGCCCGGCATGCGGATACCGCCCTCGGTGACCAGGACCGCGGCGTCGTCGCTGAGGAAGGTCACCGAGATGGGCCAGCCCTTGACCGAGGCGCCCCGCAACGGACCATCGAATCCGGCGGACATGTAGGCGTGGATCTCGTCGCGCCCCCGCAGCTGGTTGTCCTGCATCAGCAGGCTGCCGTTGGGCGCGAAGACCCGGGCGAACGCGTCGGCGTCGTTGTGCAGCCAGGCGTCCTGGATCCGCATCGGCACGGTCAGCGCCGCCTTCTCCCGTTCCTCCAGGAAGGGGCCGTAGTAGGACGTGTCCTCCTCGACCCCGGCGGCGGCCAGGATCGCGGCGGCGGTGCCGGGCATTGACGCGGTGCTGGGCACGATGGGCTCCTGTTCGTGACGGCGGATCCCGCCCTCGCGACGCGGCCGGCGGCCCGTCGCGCGGCCACCCTCGCCGGCCTGGTCCAGCGTCCGGGTGCCGGGCGCTGTGCGGCCCGGCGACGGGTGACGCGCCCGAGGCGGGCGGGCCGCCTCGGAACGCAATCGTCGGCCCGCCGGCGCGACGTCCGCACCTTCTGTATTGCCCCGCGCCGAGCGCCTGGTCGACGGTGCGGGGCGCCAGCGTCTCGGCGTCGGCCTCGCCCCGTATCGCCGCGATGCTGACGCCGGTCGCGCCGTGGCGGCCGGGGAGGGCACGGGCAGAGGTGCGGCGTTACCGGGGGCGCGGGGATGCTGCTGGAGCGCCGCCGGGGCCGGCGGTACGAGGAGGTCCACCCGGCTGCACGGGCACCGCCTGTGCCGAAGCAATCGGGCCGTCCGGATGACAGGAGACGCGTGATGACTACCGATCTGGCACGTACCGGGGCGGTGACCTTCCGGGGCCGCCCGGTCACCCTCGCCGGCAGCGAGGTGAAGGTGGGGGACCCCGCGCCCGGGTTCACCGTTCTCAACAGCGACTTCTCCCCGTTGGGGCTGGACTTCGCGCCGGGCTCGGTCCGGATCCTCTCGGCGGTGCCGTCGCTGGACACCGACGTCTGTGACCAGCAGACCCGGCGGTTCCACGAGGAGGCCACGGCCCTCGACGGGGTCGCCGCGCTGACCGTGTCGGTGGACCTGCCCTTCGCGCAGGCGCGTTGGTGCGGGGGGAGCGGCCTGGAACGGGTCCGGACCGCCTCGGATCACCGGGATCTGTCCTTCGGGCTGGCGTACGGCGTGGTGGTGGCCGAGTTCCGGCTGCTGGCCCGTGCGGTGTTCGTGGTCGACCAGGCCGATCAGCTCGTGCACGTGCAGTACGTTCCGGAGATCGGCGCGCACCCCGACTACGAGCGGGCGCTCGCCGCCGCCCGTTCGGCGCTGACCCGCTGACAAGCTCAACCGTCGAACCGCTCCCGCTGACCCGCTGACCCGCTGACCCGCTGGTCCGCTGGTCCGGCTGGCCCGCTGCGGGCCCGCTGCGGGCCTGCGCCGTTCCGACACCAGCCGACGGTCGTCTGCCGGCCACACCACCCGGTCGACGACAGGCCGGCAGCTGCCACCCGCCAAGGGGCCGCCATCACCGCGATGGCGGCCCCTGCGCGTGTTAACCAGGGCCGCCCTCGGCCGGAACGCCACCGTCCGCGGTGCCATCTCGCCCCGTGCGCTCCTGCCGCAATCGCAGAGAAGCTTCGCCGTCACGGAGAGATACATCATGGCGGAGCAAGGTCGATCGACGGAGGAGATGACCGTGTCCACAGCGACCTCGGCGCCCGGCGTGGCGAACGACAAGGCAGCCCTAGACGCCTATTACGGCGAGTTCACCGGCGAGAAGGAGAAGGAGGCGCTCAGCGTTCCGCTGCGTCTCGTCGCCGCCTGGGCCCGCAACGACGCCGACGGCGTCGCCGACGTCTTCACCGAGGACGGGATCCTCATCCTGCCCGGTGACGTGTACAAGAAGAGCCGCGAGGAGATCCGGGCCTTCATGGCCGCCGCCTACGCGGGCCCGTTCAAGAACAGCGGCGTGACCGGTCGGCCGGTGGACGTCCGCTTCATCGGTGACGACATCGCGCTGCTGCGCACCCACGGCGGCATCCTGGCCGAGGGCGAGACGGAGATCTCGCCGGAGCTGGCCGTCCGGTCCACCTGGGTCGTCGTCAAGCGCGACGGCGAGTGGAAGCTCGCCGCCTACCAGAACAGCCCTCGGGGTGCCGGCGCGACGCTGCGCTGGTGATCCCACTGCCCGACAAGCACATCCCGGAAGGAGAGACGATGGAGTCAAAATCGGCGGTGCTCGTCGATCAGGCGAAGAAGTGGGCGACCCATTACGGCGCGTTCACGAAGGGACCCGAGGGCGCCGCGCTGAGCGCTCCGCTGCGGGTGCGGGGAGCGTGGGACCGCAACGACGCGGCCGGCGTCGCGGACGCGTTCACCGCCAACGGCAGCATGCTGCTCGGTGACGAGCAGATGCGGGGCCGCGAGGCCATCCAGGCGTACCTCGGCGAGGCCTTCGCCGGGGGCCTGGCGGGCTCGCGGATCGAGGACGAGCCCGGTGACATCTTCTTCATCGACCCCGACACGGCGCTGGTGATCTCGACCGGCGGCATCGTGTCGAAGGGGGAGAGCAGCCTGTCGGCCAGCCAGCGGCAGCGCGTCTCCTGGCTGGTCGTCCGCGACAACGGCGAGTGGAGACTCTTCTCCTACCAGAGCAGCCCGATCAAGGGCTGATCCGCCACGGCGGGCCGGCCGGGACGCCGACGTGCGGACCCCGCAACGAAACGGGGGCCGGCCGGCCCGCTCCAATCATTCATCGGTGCTGTTCAGGTGAGGGAAAACGTGACCATCAACCAGTTGTTTGCCACATTGTCCAAAGCCGACGCCGACGAACTGGAGGCTCTCGACCGTCGCCACCTGATCCGCTCGATGCACCGGGGGGACATCGCCGACCGGGTGGTCATCGTCCGCGGCAAGGGGTGCACCGTCTGGGACTCGCGCGGTGAGGAACTGCTCGACGCCGCCGGCGGCGGGGTCTGGCACTCGCCGCTCGGCCACGGCCGCGAGGACCTCGCCGAGGTCGCGGCCCAGCAGATCCGGGAGCTGGAGTTCTTCACCAGCCTGCTGGAGTTCTCCAACGACAAGGCGATCCACCTCGCCGCCCGGCTGACCGAACTGGCTCCGGCCGGCATCGAGCGGGCGATGTTCTCCAGCGGCGGTTCCGAGGCGGTGGAGACCGCGATCAAGGCGGCCAGGCTCTACCACTTCCGCCGCGGCGAGCCGGACCGTACCTGGATCATCGGTCGTCACTACGCCTTCCACGGGGCCGCGTACGGCAGCGGCACGCTGACCGGTTTCCCGCCCATGCAGCACGGCGTCGGCCCGAACCTGCCCCACGTCGAGAAGGTCTCGCCGCCGTACCTGTACCGGGCGGCGCAGATGTACGGCGACACCGACCCGACCGACTGGCTGATCCAGGAGCTGGAGCAGACGATCGAGCGGATCGGCCCGGGCAACGTCGCCGCCTTCGTCGGTGAGCCGATCATGGCCGGTGGCGGCGTCCTCACCCCGCCCGAGGACTACTGGCCGCGGGTCCGGGAACTGCTCACCCGCCACGGCATCCTGCTGATCGCCGACGAGGTCGTCACCGCCTTCGGGCGTACCGGTGCGTGGTTCGACTCGCCCCAGCGGGACCTGAAGCCCGACATGATCACCATGGCGAAGGGGATGGCGGGCGGCTACGCGCCGCTCGGCGCCACGCTGATGACCGACGACATCGCCGAGACGCTCATCGGCCACGGCGGCTTCTTCCACGGCTACACCTTCCAGGGCCACCCGGTCGCCTGCGCGTTGGGCCTGGCGACGATCGACGTCATCGAGCGCGAGGGCCTGCTCAACAACGCCCTCGCCATCGGCGACTGGTTCCGTGCCGGCCTGTCGCCGGCGACCAGCCTCCCGGTGGTCGGCGACGTGCGGGTCGAGGGTTCGTTGGCCGCCGTCGAGCTGGTGGTCGACCGGCAGACCCAGCAGCCGATGGAGTGGCCCACGGTGGATCAGGTGGCCTTCGAGGTCCGCCGGGCCCACGGCGTCATCGCCCGGCCGTACGGGCACAACCTGGTGCTCGCGCCGCCGCTGGTGATGACCGAGCAGGAGGCCCGCCGGACCACCGACGCCGTCGTCGAGGTGCTCTCGCGCACCACCGCCGACGGCCGCATCGCACCGCGCTGAGTCCGGCTCTTCGACAGTCCCGCAGGGCCTTCCGCCCCGGCGTCCGATCCCGCGATCGTGGAGCGGGTCCGCCTGCACCCCAGCGGATCCGCTCCACCGCTCCGACGTGCCCGCTCCACCGCTCCGACGTGCCCGCGCTGTCGTGCGTGCGCCGTCGTCATCCGACGAGCCGGGCCTTTTCCGCCGTGCTGCCGGCTCTTCGTACCTGCCGCCGGCAGCCGGTGTCGAGCGCGACCCCGACCGCGTGGCGTCGCCGAGAGAGCACTTCCACGCGCAGCTTCGGGCCACTCCCGAGGCTGCATCCCGCTGATCCATCATCCCCTCAAGGAGATTGGCATGTACGACTACGTGATCGTCGGTGCAGGTTCTGCGGGATGCGTTCTCGCGGCCCGGCTCAGCGAAGACCCGGACGTCAAGGTCTGCCTGATCGAGGCGGGAGGGCCGGACAGCGTGCCGAACATCCAGATCCCGGCGATGTTCGGTGAGCTGATGCGCACCAAGTGCGACTGGGACTACGACTCGCACGAGGAGCCGCGACTCGGCAACCGGCGGATCTTCCTGCCGCGCGGACGCGTACTCGGCGGCACCAGTTCGATCAACGCGATGCTCTACATCCGCGGCAACAAGCTCGACTACGACGGCTGGAACCAGCCCGGCTGGAGCTACGAGGAGCTGCTGCCGTACTTCAAGCGCTCGGAGGACAATGAGCGGGGCGAGTCGCGCTACCACGGCGTCGGCGGGCCGATGAGCGTCTCGGACAGCCGCTCGAGGAACCCGATGTCCACCGCCCTCATCGAGGCCGCCCAGCAGGCCGGCCACCCCGCCAACGAGGACTTCAACGGGGCCGGCCAGGACGGCTTCGGCTACTTCCAGCTGACCCAGCGCGACGGACGACGGTGCAGCACCGCCAAGGCGTACCTGCACCCGGCGTTGAACCGGCCCAACCTCACCCTGGAGACGCACCTGGAGGTGCACCGGGTGCTCATCGAGAACGGCCGCGCCGTCGGCGTAGTCGGTGAGCGGCTGGACCAGCCGATCACCATCCGGGCCGAGCGGGAGGTCATCCTCAGCTCCGGCGCGTACAACTCGCCGAAGCTGCTGATGCACTCCGGCATCGGCAACGGCGAGATGCTCAGCCGGCTGGGCCTGCCCGTGCTCGTCGACAACCCGCAGGTCGGCCAGAACCTCCAGGACCACGCCTTCGTGCCGCTGATCTTCACCCACGACGAGCCGGTCAGCCTGATGATCGCGGAGGACCCGAAGTACCACCGGGAGTTCGAGGAGCAGGGCACCGGCCCGCTGACCTCCAACGGCCCCGAATGTGGCGGCTTCGTGCGTACCCGCTCGGGTCTGGAGGCGCCCGACGTCGTCTACTTCTCCGGTCCGCTGATCTTCCCGGACAGCGGGCTGAGCATGCCGAACGGGCACGGCATCACCTACGGCCCGGTCATGCTGACCCCGCGCAGCCGGGGCCAGATCACGCTGATCGCCAACGACCCGACCACCAAGCCGAAGATCGAGCACCGGTACTACACGGACGAGGACGACCTGGTCACGGCGGTGGAGGGGGTGCGGATCGCCATGGACATCGCCAGCCAGCAGGCGCTCAAGCTCTACACCACGACCCGCCACCAGGCGCCGGAGTCCGGCTCGGACGCCGACATCCGGGCCTTCGTCCGCCGGCGGACGCACTCGATCTTCCACGCCTCCGGCACCTGCGCCCTCGGCGAGGTCGTGGACGCCGAACTGAAGGTGCGCGGGGTGGAGGGCCTGCGGGTCGCCGACGTCTCGATCATGCCCAAGGTCGGCCGCGGCGCGCCCAACGCCTCGGCGATCATGATCGGCGAGAAGGCCGCCGCGCTCATCACCGATTCGGTGCCCGTCGCGGCGTGACGCCCCGGGCCGAGCGGCCCGCCGGGACTGCTCCCGGCGGGCCGCCGCCTGTTGCTGCCGCTCCCGGTCCGCTCGCTGGGCCCGACCGTCTCGTCGCACCCGGTGCCGGCTACGGGGAGACGCCCCGATACGCAACGGCCACGGGCCCGCCGGGAACGGCGGGCCCGTGGCCGGGGCGGGTGGTCAGGAGCGCAGCGAGGCGGCGAAGCCGCGCAGGTCCTCGACGAACGGTCCGGCCTGCTCCATCGGGCCGAAGTGGCCGCCCTTCTCGAACGTCGTCCAGCGCCGGATGGTCGACGTCTCCAGCCCGCCGAAGGCGCGGAACGGCGGGGCCGGGTCGTGCGGGAAGAAGCCCACCGCGACCGGCACCTCGATCGGCTCGCTCGGCACGCCGGGGGTGAACAGGGCGCCCAGCGCCATGCCGGACTCGTAGTAGAGCTGCAGGGCCGACCCCGCGGTGTTGGTCAGCCAGTGGATGCTGACGTTGGTCAGCAGCCGGTCCCGGTCGATGACGTCCTCCGGCGACTTGGCGGCCCGGTTCCACTCGTGGAACTTCTCGACGATCCAGCTGAGCTGGCCGACGGGCGAGTCGTTGAGGGCGTACGCCAGCGTCCAGGGCCGGGTGGTCTGGAGCCTCAGGTAGGCGGAGAGCTCGCTGTTGAACCAGGACATCGAGACCTGGTCGAGCTCGGCCAACTCCGGCTCGGACATGCCGGTCAGGCCGACGGCGTCCTGGGACGGCACGGTCGGCCAGGAGATGTGCACGCCGGCCACGTGCTCCTTGTCCACCCGGGCCAGGTCCAGCGAGATGATCGAGCCCCAGTCGCCGCCGGCGGAGAGGTACGACGAGTAGCCGAGGCGCCGCATCAGCTCCGCCCACGCGCTGGCCACCCGGGTGGTGGTCCAACCGGACTCGCGCAGCGGGCCGGAGAAGCCGTAGCCGGGGATCGACGGGATGACCAGGTGGAAGGCCTGGCCCGGGTCCCCGTCGTGCGCCCGCGGGTCACTCAGCGGGCCGATCATGTCGAGGAACTCGACGATCGAGCCGGGCCAACTGTGCGTGAGCAGCAGCGGCCGGGCGTCCGGCTCGGGGGAGGTGACGTGCAGGAAGTGCACGTTGGCGCCGTCGATCTCCGTGACGAACTGCGGGTACTGGTTGATCTCGCGTTCGGCGGCCCGCCAGTCGTAGCGGTGCTGCCAGTGCTCGGCCAGCTCGCGCAGGTAGCCGAGGGGAGTGCCGCGCTCCCACCCGGGGCTGGCGTAGGCGTCCGGCCAGCGGGTGGCCGCGATCCGGCGGCGCAGATCGTCCAGTTGGGGCTCGGGAATGTCGATCCGAGTGGGCTTCATGGGCCAACCTCTCCTCACGCAGGATGACGACCCGTCTACGGTGGGTCGAAATCAGGCTCACGCTAATGACCCCGGCGCGGCCGGTGCACCTTGCGGAATGCGGTCACGACCAGCCCCGGTGGTACGCCACCAGCACGGCGCGGGGACCGTCGGCGCAGGTCCCGGAGCCGGCTCGTCCGGCGCGACGGCAGGGCGCAAGCGAGAAGATGCGGCGCTGTCGCGCGGCGTCGCATGCTCGGTCCTGCTGGATACGAGGAACGTTTCGTACCGGGTGTGCGGTCCTGTGGTCCGGCGGCGGGCGGGCCGCGAGGTGCACCCGAGGCCGATGACCGCTGTCGAGACACGAGGAGGACGTGGTGTCGCCAGAAGCCGTATCGCGGGATGAGCTGCTCAAGCGGGCCGAGGACCTGGTTCCCCTGATCCGTTCCCGAACCGCCTGGTCGGAGGAGCACCGCCGCCCGCACGACGACGTCGTGGAGGCGCTCGCCGGGTCCGGGATGACCGACCTGCGCCGCCCCCGCCTGTACGGGGGGCTCGAGACGAGCGCCCGTACCCTGGTCGAGGTCATCTCCGTGTTGGCCCACGGTGACGGGTCGACGGCGTGGAACACCGGGGTCTGGGCCATCGGTGACTGGTTGGCGGGCAACTTCCCCGACCACGTCCAGGACGAGGTCTTCGCCATCCCGCACACCCGCATCTGCGTGGTGCTCAGCCCCACGGCGGTGGCGACCGCCGCGCCGGGCGGTCTGACCGTCAACGGCAGCTGGCACTTCATGAGCGGCGCCCACCACAGCCACTGGCAGGTGGTGATCGCGATGGCGCCGGCACCGGACGGTTCACAGTGGCCGGTGGCCGCGCTCGTGCCGATGTCGGAGCTGGAGATCGTCGACGACTGGCACACCACCGGCCTGGTCGGCACCGGCAGCGTCACCACCGTCGCCAAGGACGTCTTCATCCCGCAGGAGCGGGTGCTGCCGATGGTGGCGATCCTCCAGAGCCAGTACGCCTCCGAGCGCAACGCCACCTCGCCGGTGTACAACACCCCGATGATCCCCACCGGTGCCGCCGGGTTCATCGGGGTCGCCATCGGGCTCGCGCAGGCCGCCCGGGACGAGTTCCTGCACCGCCTTCCGGGCCGCAAGATCACCTACACCGGGTACGAGCACCAGGCCGACGCTCCCGTGACGCACTTCCAGGTGGCGGAGGCGTCGTTGCTGGTCGACGAGGCCGAGTTCCACGCGTACCGGATGGCCGACCTGCTCGACGACAAGGGCGCCAGCGGCGAGCCGTGGAAGATGGACGAGCGGATGCGCAACCGCGGCTGGCTCGGCCGGGTGGTGCACCAGTCCAAGGCCGCCGTCGACGTCCTCGCCACCGCCAGCGGCGGCTCGTCGCTGTACCGGTCGGTGCCGATCCAGCGGATCCAGCGCGACATCCAGGCGTTCAGCCTGCACGCGTTGATGCACCCGAACACCAACTTCGAGCTGTACGGCCGCGGCCTGTGCGGCCTGGAGCCCAACACCATGTACCTCTGAGCATCCGGAGCGGCCCGAGGGTGGGCCGTCGACGCGCGCCGACCGCCGAGCGTGCGTCCGCCGCGCGTCGCCGGCGTCCCCGCCCGCACCGTACCGATGACCCGGCCGACCGGCGCCCACCGCGCCGGTCGGCCTCGTCGTTCCCGGGCCGGCACGGCCCGGGTGTCCTGCGCCGTGGCCCGGGAGCCGTCGCCGGCCACCTCGGCGGCCCTCGCAGCGGGGGAACATGCCGCGAGGCGGTCCTCGCGGACCGGCCGGCGCGGGAAGCCCGTACGGAGGCGGGCGGCAGTGGACCGTTCCTTCCAGGCATCCGGCGCGCGTGATCCGCGCCGGATGTCAGCAGAGCCGGGCAGCGTTCCCGGCGGTCGCGCGGTGGCACCGCTGGCCGGTCCGCTCAGGCCGGCAACGACCCCGTCACCGGGACCACCGAGCCGTTGGGAACCCAGGCGGACCGGGCGGCGCCGTGCTGGTGGCCGCCCTGCCCCGGCACGTACAGCGCCGAGGCGGCGTAGAGGCGCAGCTCGCCGCGACGACCGCCGTCGCCCAGGTACCGGTGGTAGCCGACCGCGGTGGCGGGCGCGCCGGGAAAGAGCCGGTCGAGATCGCGCAGGTAGCGGGCGGCGTCAGCCTGGCGGGGATCGAAACGGAGGGCGAGCAGCGGTGCCGCCGGTATCTCCAGCAGCGGCCCGGTGAGCAGCCAGGGTGCCAGATAGCTGCCCTCGGCCAGCCGGCCGCCGCCGGCCACCTGCCGCAACACGGCCTCCGCGCCGGTCCAGCCGGCGACCACGAAGAGCGGGTGGCGTCCGCTGTCGGCAACCGGGAGCCCACGTGCCGCCGCCGCGGCGCGGACCTCCGCCACGGCACGGACGCCTCGGGGAGAGTCGTCGCCGACCACCGAGATCGCCGACACCCCCCGTCCGGCGACGAAGCCGACCATCGCCCGCAACGCCTCGGCGTCCTCGGCGCTGAGCCCGTCGGCCGGGCAGGACGACACCGGGCGCGCCGGCCCGGTCAGCGCCGAGCCGAGGCTGGCACTGGCACACTCCGGGCCGTCCGGTCCGGTCAGCCGGGCATCGTCGACGCGGTCGTGGCCGGTGTCCACCGGCAGCCAACCCGTGGCCGTGCCCTTCCCGATCCAGAGCCGGCTCGCCCCGGCCGGAAGGCGTACGTTGACCCAGCTTCCGGTGCTGCCCGGCCGGGTCGTGCCGGCGGTGAGCCGGGTGCGCCCGGTGCCGGCGGAGGCCTTCGCGGAACCGATCTGCACCAGGTTCCAGCCCGGCCGGTTCGGACTGACCAGGACGGGTAGCCGCTCGGTGCCGACGTTCACGGTGCGGAGCAGCGGCACCCCCGCGACGGCGGGCGGTGGCGGCGGGGGGAGCAGCGGCAGCACCGCGGCCACGACGAGGGCGAGCGCGGCCATCGCGCCGGCCACCCCGGCCGGCCGGACCGGCGCGTCGGGGTGGGCGAGCACCAGGACGGCGACCACCAGGGCCGCGACGACGACCACCACGGCGAGCACGGTCAGCCGACCGAACCAGGTCAGCGGGGCCCACCGGTCGGGGCGTACGCCAGCCGCGTAGCCGGCCAGCGCCGTGGCCGTCGCGGCGGCGAGCAGGGCCGCCACCAGGGCCGTCGCCCCGGTGCGACGCAGCGATCCGATGACGGCCACCAGGGCGGCCGCGCTGATCGCCGCGCTAAGACCCGCCACCCGGACCGCCTCGATCACCGGCTGGTCCGCACCGGCGGTGGCACCGACGCGTACCGCGAGGAGCAACCAGGTCGCGACGGCGGCGACGCGCAGCGTGCGGGGTCGACCGAGCAGCAGCGGCAGGACGAGGGTCGCCCCGGCCAGCAGCGCCACCGGCGTGACGGGCGCCGGGTCCACCTCGGTGCCGAGTACGCCGCAGAGGGCGGCGGCGACGGCCGTGAAGGTCAGCGCGGGGCGTACGCGGCGGGTGGTGTGCGGCGCGGCGAGCGCGAGGCCGACCGCGACGGGGGTGGCCAGCAGGACGACGATCCGCAGGAACAGCGCGACGGCGGGCGGCTCGGCACTCGCCGCGTTCACCCCGGCAGCCCAGGCGGGCCCGGCATCGAGCAGGAGCGTACCGGTCGCGACGGCGACGACAGGATGCGACACGCTTGATCGTCACCCGCGACCCCTGCGGACGCACCTTCCTGCGTGCGGTCCACCGCCGCCGCCGATGCGGCCGGTCGCGCCACCCGACCGGGCCGCATCCGGACGGGTGGCGCCGCCGGCGCTGCTAGGGTCGTCGTCGTGGCACGAGGTATCTGGTCGCAGAAGGTCCGCTCCGCCCGCTGACGGCGGCGCCCTCTCCTGCTGAACGCGCTCGCCGTCCCGGTTCCCGCCGGGCGGTCGCCTGACGCTGCCCGGCTCCACGACGAGCTGCGGAGCACCGTTGAACCTCATCCCGAACCCCGAAACCACGTCCCTGCCCGTCGAGGCGGGCGGTGGCGCGCACGTGCGCGCCACCGACGTCACCGTCATCCGCGGGTCCCGGCGCGTCTTGAACGACGTCTCGGTCACCGTGTCCGCCCGAGCGCGGGTCGCCGTCGTCGGCGAGAACGGCCGCGGCAAGACGACGCTGCTGCACGTCCTCGCCGGCCTGATCCCGCCCGACGAGGGCACCGTGCACCGGGCCGGCACGATCGGCCTGGCCCGGCAGGAGTTGACCGTACGAGATGGCGGGACCGTCGGCACCCTGACGTCCGAGGCGCTGGCCGCGTCGCTCGGGGCCCTCGCCGCGCTGGACGAGGCGACCAGCGCCCTGGCCGCCGGCGATCCCGCTGCCGACGACCGCTACGCCGCCGCGCTCGACGCCGCCACCCGGCTCGACGCGTGGGACGCCGAGCGCCGCGTCGATGTCGCCCTGGAGGCCCTCGCCGCCTGCACGGACCGCGACCGCCCGCTGTCGACGCTGTCGGTCGGGCAGCGTTACCGGGTGCGGCTGGCGTGCCTGCTCGGCGCGCGGCACGACGTGCTGCTGCTCGACGAGCCGACCAACCACCTCGACGCCGGCGGGCTGGACTTCCTGACCCGCCGACTGCGCGAGCACGACGGCGGCCTCGCCGTCGTCAGCCACGACCGGGCGCTGCTGCGCGACGTCGCCGACCGGTTCCTCGACCTCGACCCGACCCGTGACGGCAGGCCGCGTCTGTACGCCGGTGGCTACGACGCCTGGCAGGACGCCCGGCGCCGCGAACGTGAGCGCTGGCAGCAGGACCACGAGGAGCAGCAGATCGAGCACCGGCGACTGCAGGACGCGGTGTCCCGGGCCCGCGACCGGCTCTCCACCGGCTGGCGGCCGGACAAGGGCACCGGCAAGCACCAACGCCAGTCCCGCGCGCCGGGCGTCGTGCAGGCGCTGCACCGCCAACAGGACGCCCTGCACGCGCACCGGATCGACGTGCCGGAGCCACCGCCGACGTTGCGGTGGCCCGACCTGGGCGCACGACCGGGGGCGCCGCAGGTGCGGGCGCACGGCGTCGCAGTCGACGGGCGCCTGGCCGGTCCGGTCGACCTCACCCTCGACGGCGGCGACCGGCTGCTCGTCACCGGAGCGAACGGCGCCGGAAAATCCACGCTGCTCGCCGTGCTGGCCGGTTCGCTCCCGCCCGACGAGGGGCACGTCTGGACGGCAACGGCGGCACGGGTGGCCCTGATCAGCCAGGAGACCGCCGAGCAGGACCCGGAACGCACCGCCCGCGAGGTGCACGCCCGCCACGCGGGGCGGCTGGTGGCTCGCGGGGTGCTCCGCGACGGCGACGTCGTCGCGCTCGGGTCGCTCGGGCTGCTGGACTCCGAGGCGATGCGTACGCCGATCGGGCGGATGTCGCAGGGGCAGCGGCGGCGCGTCGACCTGGCGCTGGCGCTGGCCGGGCGGCCCAGCCTGATCCTGCTCGACGAGCCGACCAACCACCTGTCGTCGGCGCTGGTCGACGAACTGACGGGGGCGATCCGCGACACGAGCGCCGCCGTCGTCGTCGCCACGCACGACCGGCAGCTGTTACGGGATCTCGCCGACTGGCCGCGCCTGGAGATCAAGGGTCGGTAGCGTGCCCGGGGAGAGGGGCCGGTGGGCCGTGTCAGCCGCTGACGAACAGCTCACGGAGCTCGGCGAGGCCCGTACTGCCGCCGACGGCCACCAGCGAGTCGCCGGGTTCGAAGGTGAAGTCGGGATCCGGCGACGGGATCACGCGGTCGTCGCGGACCACGGCGACGATCGACGCGCCGGTGCGGGTCCGCGCGCGCGTGTCACCGAGCCGGCGGCCGAGGTACGGCGACCGGGCGGGAATCGGCAGGCGTACGGTCTCGACGCCGTCCATCGGCGGCGTCAACTCCGTCAGGTGGTCCATCACCAGGGGGAGACCGAGCAGCTCGGCGATCGTCCGCGGCTCCGCGCCCTCCAGCGCCAACGTGTACCGCACCCGCTCGGGGTCGTCGGAGTCGTAGAGCACGATGTCGCGTCGACCGTCGTCATGCACGATCACTGCGCCTCGCTGGCCCGCCCCGGTGGTGAACGTGTACGACACTCCGACACCGAAGAGCCGGGTCCTCTCCAGGTTCACGTCTCCGCCTCCCGTGGACGGGTGCGCCGCGGCCGGACGCCTCGACCTCCAGACTAGGCCACGCCGCCGCGGCGGGCGGCGTTCTCGACGGCAGCCGGCCGACGTGGGCGAGGGTCCCCTGCCAGGCGCGCTGGCAGGGGACCCTCGCTCGTACACGTGGCCGCCGGATCACCGGCCGGTCGGTGTTGCGGTGCTAGACGCGGGTGACGCGGATCGCGTCGGCGATCACGTAGCCGGTGCTACCGGACCACCGGCTGACACCCACCTTGTTGGCGTCCCCGGCGGCCAGGGTGAAGGTGCCCAGCGAGCGCCATCCACCACCGTTGGCTGACTGGTTCACGTTGACTGTCTGGTTGCCGCTGCTGGTCACCACGACGTACGGCGTGGTGGCGTTGTAACCGGCGACCGCCGGGTACCAGGCCTCCACCCGGTAGGTGGCGGTGGCCGGGATGTTCACCTTGTACCAGGCGACGTCGCTGGCCGCGACCGGGTCGGCGAACCGGTAGTCGGTGCCGTAGCGCTGCGACGAGTACGTCGAGGTGCCCCAGTTCGCGCTCGCGGTGAACCGGCCGGCGGTGGTGTTGTCCACGATGGTCGACCAGGAGGGCGGCGGCGTGGTGGTGCCGGTGACGAGCTGCATGTAGTAGGTCCAGTTCCAGTTCGGACCCGGGTCGGTGTGCGTGGCGCCCGGCACCTGGTTGTGACCGATGATGTTGTTGCGGGTCTTCGGGATGCCGTACTTGTCGCACAGGTACCGCGTCAGCGCGGCCGATGACCGGTACATCGCGTCGGTGTACCAGGAGGCGTTGTCGACGTAGCCCTCGTGCTCCAGACCGATCGACTGGGTGTTGTAGGTCCAGTTGCCGGCGTGCCAGGCGACGTCCTTGTCCCGCACCATCTGGGTCACCGCTCCGTCGGAGGAGCGGAGCAGGTAGTGCGCGCTGGTGCCGGCGGCGGCGTTCTGGAACCAGCTGATCGAGCCGGAGTAGCTGCCCTGCATGGTGTGGATGACGATGTAGTTGATCGGGTACGACGACTCGCGGCTCGACACCGTGTAGTTGGACGAGTTCGCCGGCACCCAGGCCGCCGGGCCGTAGTCGGTGCTCTGGATGCCGATGTCGGCGGCGCCCACCGGCGCCACGTCGGCGTACTCGCCCCGCTGGGGCGCGACCGAACGGCCGGCCACGGTGACCTGGCCGGTGGCCGTGGTCGCGCTGAAGCCGCTGGCGAGCAGGTCGTACACGGCGTCGGCGTAGAGCCGTGCGGTGGCCCGGTCCGACGAGCCGCCGTAGCGGGCGACGACGCCGTACCACTGGTTGACGTCGTCGCGCTGCGTCGGGGTCAGCCCGGCCTGGTCGGCGTACGAGCGGAGCACCGCCGCCGCGCCGGTGACGTTCGCCGCGTCGCGGCTGCGCAGTTCGGCACGGTCCAACCGGGTACGGCGCGCGGCCTCGTCGAGGGTCTGCACCTTCGGGTTGCTGGTCAGGTGCATCACGCCGTACCCGCCGGAGGCGCTGGGTTCGCCGTTGTGGTTGTCCAGCCGGGTCTCCGCGTACCCGAGCGCGGCGAGCAGGTCGCGCGGTACGTCGGAGCGGGCTGCCGCCTGGTCGAAGGCGACGGCGAGCGTCTTCGTGTCTTGCTGGGGCCCGGCCTGGGCCGGCTGGCCGGTCAGCCCGATCGTCAGGATCATTGCCCCGCCGAGCAGTTGGCTCACCCGGCGTGAGGGTCTCCGCACAGTCACCGTCACTCCTCATCGACTGCGAAGGGGCGACCGTGATCACGCCGCCCGGTTCGCCGTACCATATAGCTCGACGTTCGTCTATGTCGAGACCTTGCGCCGAGCTTCTTGCTGGCGAAGGATTCCTTCACCGGGTGGGCGTCGGGACGAGCGGCACCCCTAACTCCGGCGGGAAATAGCGACATTTGCATATCTGAGCGTTAACATCCAGCCGGTCGTCCGGCTGGCCGTCCACGAACCGGCCAACCGGACGCCGTCCTCGAACCAGTTGCGCGAGCGACGGCCGGGGACACCGCGCCGCACTCGCCCGTCCCCTGAATTGGCAGGCAGACACCGTGAACCTGAAAAGAATCACCGCCGTCTCGGCGGGCCTCCTGCTCGCGATCGGCATGGCCCTGGCACCCACCCCGGCGGCTCAGGCCCACGCCGTCGCGGACACGGTGAACATCTACCCGCCGATCCAGGGCGCCTCCACCTGGGACCGCTTCGGCGTGTCCGGACCGGCGAGGCACCACCGGGTCTTCTCGAACTGGGGATACCTCAACGACTGGTCGGTCGACATCTACCGCAACCCGGGCGCGACCGTGGTGTCGCCCTTCGGCACCAAGACCGCAGCCGGGCACGCCGTGACGGTCCGGGTGGTCACCGTCAGGGCCGGCTGCGCCACCGGGCAGCTGGCCGACGGCGGATACCGCATCGGGCTCGAGGCGCGTGACGCCAGCACCGGCGAGATCCTCGGCCGGGCGGACGTCATGCACGTCACCAACAAGCCCGCCGGCATCTACGTCGGCGCGACGGTCGGCCCGTGGACCAAACTCGGCGAGACGGGCCGGTTCCGCTGGTCGACCTGCTACCAGGTCAACGGCGACAGCGGCGCGCACATCCACCTGGAAGTGATCAACCAGCACCGGTACTCGTGCTACATCCACCGGGGCGCGAACACGGCGCTGACCGACCTGACCGTGGTCGGTCGGGTCGGAACGCACAAGTCGGGCCCGGTCCAGACCTGCTGATCGGCCCTCCGACCCTGCGTGTCCGGCCCGCCCCGCGCGGCGGGCCGGACCCGGGGCCTCGCGGACGCCGCCGGTGACGGCGGCGTGCCGCCTGCCGGTGCGGGAATATGGGGGCCGTTCCCCGTACCGGTCGCCGGGGCCGCGGTGACATTCTCCTTGCCGTCCGTCAGCGACGAGGAGCCAGGAGTGATGCGCATGGACGAGCAGACACGGGTGCAGGTCATCGCCGCCGATCCGGCGGTACGGGCCGGGGTCGACGACATCGTGCGGGCCTGCCCGGAGCTGACCGTGGTGGCCGACCGGCCGGACGTGGTGCTGATGGTGACCGCCGAGGTCAGCGACGCCGTGCTGGTCCTGTTGCGCTCGCTGTCCCGCGCCGGCCGGCGGGTGCTGCTGATGACCGACACGACGGGGGAGTCGGATGTGGTCGAGGCCGTGGAGGCGGGTGCCGGCGGACTGCTGCGCCGGTGCGAGGCCCGCCCGGAGCGGTTGCGCCCGGCGATCCGGGCGACGGCCGGCGGCAGCTTCACCGTACCGTCGGACCTGCTGACCCGGGCCGGCGACCGGGCGCCGCAACGGCCGGTGGCCCGGCAGCTCACCAAGCGGGAGCGGGCGGTGCTGCTCATGCTCGCCGACGGGCACGAGACCGCGGAGATCGCCCGCTCGCTGGCCTACTCGGTCCGCACCGTGACCGGCATCGTGCACACGATCACCCAGCGCTGGCAGGTGCGCAACAGGGCGCACGCCGTGGCGCGCGCCCTGCGCGAGGGGCTGATCTGAGTCGGACGCGAGGGGGCTGATCCGAGTCAGATCAGCCCCTGCCGGATGGCGTACGCGGCCGCATGGACCCGGTTGGACACCTGCAACCGGGCCATGAGGTCGTAGATGATGTTCTTCACGCTGTGCGGCGAGCAGCGCAGCTCCCGCGCGATCCCCGCGTTGTCGTAGCCCTCGGCGACGAGTTCGAGCACCCGCAGTTGCTGGGCGGTGAGTACGGGCTTCGACTCGTTTCTCATGATCGTCTCCTGGCCTGGTGGGCGTGGTGGCACCTTCCGGCCCAGGCTAGGAACGGCCCACCGGCCCGCTCATCGGGCCGCCTCACCCACATTGTCGGCCGCCGCCCCCGCATTCTCCGCGGCGGAAACCGCGACCCACTGCCGCGCCAACCTCCCGACCGCCTGGTCGGGACGGCGCACCGCCGCCGTGAGGATGCCGGTGAAGCTGTCGGCGATCGAAGCCGCGCGGTCGGCGGTGAACAGCTCGCCGTGGTACTGCAACCACCCGGTCAGCCGCGTCCCTTCCTCCCGCACGGTGAGCAGCAGGTCGAAGGGGGAGCCGCCCTGGCCGTGCCGCAACGGTTCGGCGGTGACCCCGGGGAGCCGGAGCCGACCGGTCAGGTCGCCGAGAAGTTGGAAGGCGACCTGGACCACCGGGTTGTGGCGCAGGTCGCGCTTCGGGCGCAGCGCCGTCACCAACCGGTCGAACGGGTACCCCTGGTGCCGGTACCCGGCCAGCGCCACGTCGCGTACCTGGCGCAGCAGGTCGGTGAAGGTCGCCCCGGACGGGCAGGGCAGCCGCAGGGCGAGGGTGTTGGCGTACATCCCGATGCCGTTCCCGGCCTCCTCCGTGTCGCGGTTGCCGGCGAAGGTACCGATCACCAGGTCGTCGCGGCCGGCCAGCCCTCCGATCAGCACGGTGAACGCGGTGAGCAGCACCATGTACGGGGTCGAGCCGGTGGCCCGGGCCAGGGCCCGTACCGCGGCGGTGGTCTCCGCCGGGAGACCGAACCGGAGGGTGGCCCCGGCCGGCCGCGGGCGCGCCGGTCTGGGCCGGTCGGTCGGGAGGTCCAGGGTGGACGGCGCGCCGGCGAGGTGCCGACGCCAGTAGTCGAGGTCGGCCGGGTCGGTCGGCGGGAGCGGGGCCGGCGGCAACGGGTCGACGGCCTCCGCGTGGCCCTGGCGGCGCCGCGCGTACGCCTGGCAGAGGTCGCGCCACAGTACGTCCATCGACCAGTCGTCGGCGATGATGTGGTGGACGGTGGCGGCCAGGACGTGATCCCCGGAGGCCAGCCGCAGCAGGGCGACCCGCAGCAACGGCCCCTCGGCGAGCGCGAACGGCACGGCGGCGAGCCGTTCGACGGCCACCTCCGCCTCGGCGACGTCGGCCACTGCGCGCACCTCGATCGGCACCCGGGCGTCCTGCCCGACCTGCGCGTACGGCACGCCGCGCCGGGACCCGAAGGTGGTCCGCAGGGCCGGGTGCCGGCGTACCGTGTCCGCCAGGGCGGCGCGCAGCGCGTCGACGTCGACCGGTCCGCGCAGCCGGTAGGACTCGACGATCGTGTAGGTGGTCGACCCCGGATCGAGCTGGTCGGCGAACCAGATCCGGTGCTGGGCGGCGCTGAGCGGCCCTTTGGCCGGCCGGTCGGCGTCGGCGCCCGGTGCGGCCGACGGCGGGGCCCCGCCGCCTGCGGCCCCCGCGCCGGTCGCCGGACCACCGCCGGTGCCCCGCGTGGCGAGTTCGGCCACGGTGGCGGTGAGCACGTCGGCGGGGGAGAGCGAGCAGCCCCACAGTTGGCGGACGCGGGAGCAGACCCGGGTGGCCGCCAGCGAGTCGCCGCCCAGCTCGACGAAGGTGTCGTGCACCCCGACCGGCCCGGTGCCGAGCACCTCGGCCCAGAGGTCGGCGAGCCGGCGCTCGTCGTCGGTACGCGGGGCGACCCGCTCCCCGTCGGCGAGCCGGTGCCCGTCGGGCGCGGGCAGGGCCGCCCGGTCCAGTTTGCCGCTCGGGCTGACCGGCAACGCCGGCACGGCCACGAACACCGACGGGACCAGGTACCCGGGCAGCCGTTCGGCGAGGTGGGCCCGGAGCACCCGGACGGCGGGGACGGTGCCGGCCACGACGTACCCGACGAGCTGCCCGGCGTGCACCGCCGTGGCGGCGGCGCGTACCCCCGGGACGGCACGCAGCGCGGCGTCGATCTCACCGAGTTCGACCCGGTGACCCCGGATCTTGACCTGGTGGTCGATCCGGCCCAGGTAGTCGATCGCGCCGTCGGGCCGCCGCCGGGCCAGGTCCCCGGAGCGGTACAGCCGCGAGCCGGGCGGGCCGAACGGGTCGGGAACGAACTTCTCGGCCGTCAGCCCCGGCCGGTCGAGGTAGCCGCGGGCGAGCTGCACCCCCGCCAGGCAGAGCTCGCCGACCTCCGCCGGTTCGCCGCGCTCGTCGAGGATGTGGGTGCGGGTGTTCGCCCCCGCGTGCCCGATGCTGACCGGCTCGCCCGCCCGGCAGCGCCATTCGGTGACCTCCACCGCCGCCTCGGTCGGGCCGTAGAGGTTGAGCAGCTCGCAGCCGACCAGCTCGTCGGCCTCGGTGACCAGGTCGTCGGTGAGCTCCTCGCCGCTGCAGGTGATCCGGCGCAGGCTGGGCAGGCGGGCCCCGGTGTCGCGAACCTCGGCGAGGAACACCCGCAGCATGGACGGTACGAAGTGGATGGCCGTGATCCCGTACCGGCGGATCGTGTCGACCAGGTAGGCCGGGTCGCGGTGCCCACCCGGGCGGGCCAGCACCAGCCGCGCGCCGGCGGCCAGGGTGCCGAAGACCTCCGGCACCGAGACGTCGAAGCCGTACGGGGACTTCTGGAGCACCCGGTCGTCGGGGCCCAGCGGATGCGCGTCCAGCCCCCAGCGGACCCGGTTGACGATGGCCCGGTGCGGGACCACCACGCCCTTGGGCCGGCCGGTGGAGCCGGAGGTGTAGAGGACGTACGCCGGGTGTTCCGCGTCGACGGCGACCTGCGGTGCCGGGGCCGGCCAGCCGGTGCCCTCCCGGGTGACCGACACCGTGGCGACGTTCCGGCCCGCCTCGGTGAGGGTCGGCAGGTCCGGGTCGGCCACCAGGGTGTGCAGCCCCGCGTCGGCCACCAGCAGGGCGAGCCGCCGGGGCGGGTGATCCGGGTCCAGCGGCACGTAGGCGGCGCCGGCGGTGAGGATGCCGAGCAGCGCCACCACCATGTCGCCGCCCCGGTGCAGGCACACCCCGACCCGGGACTCCGGGCCGACGCCCCGGGCGACCAACTGGTCGGCGAGCCGGTTGGCCCGCCCCACCAGTTCGGCGTAGCTGAGCTGTTCGCGCTCGGTGACCACGGCCACGGCGTCCGGCGTGCGCGCCGCCTGCCCGTGCACCAGCTCGTGCAGGGCCGGCTGTCCCGGGTACGGCGTGGCCGTGTCGTTCCAGGGTGCGACGGCGGGCTCAGTCGGCATCCGGGTCCTCCGGCGGGACGGTCAGGAAGTCCGGCAGCCGGGTGCCGGTGCCGTCGCGTTCCGCGGTGCGCCGTACCAGCTCGGCCACGGCGAGGTCGAGCACGCCCAGGCCGAACGGCGAATAGACGGTGACCCGGTGCGGATCGTGCCGCCAGGACGCCCCGTCCAGGATCTCGCCGATGCCGGCGGCGATGAAGTCGCGGTTGCCGGTCTCCTGTTCCGCCAGGTGCAGCGAGGTGGCCGCCCGGCAGACGTGGTCGGCGTCGTCGACCACGTTGACGGCGGTGATGATGTCCGCCGGGAAGATGTCGCGCAGCGACAGGTGCAGCACGAGTGCCCCCGGCCGACAGTGCGCCAGCCCCAGGTGCGGTACGCCCGCCGTCGTGGCCAGGCAGACCAGCGGGTGGGCGCCGAGGGCCTCCTCGACGTCGCCGGCGACGCGTACCTTCAGGTCCCACCGCGCGCAGCGCCGGGCGAACGCGGCGGCCCGCCCGGCGTCCAGGTCGAAGACGGTCACCTCCGTCAGGCCGGGCAGCGCCGCGCGGAGGAACCGCAGCACCTCGAAGTTGATCACGCCGCAGCCGATCAGGGAGACGCCGCCGGCCGGCGGGGCGAGGGCGCCGGCGGCCAGGGCGGCGCTGGCGGCCGTCCGCCGGGCGGAGATGGTGGCGCCCTCGATCAGCGCGACCGGGTGGCCGTCGGTCATCGAGTTCACGACGATCGCGGCGGAGGCGCGGGCCAGCCCCCGGTCGACGTTGCCGGGGAAGGACGAGATCCACTTCATGCCGGCGACCGGCGCATCGTCGCCCAGGTACGCGGGCAGCCCGATGATCCGGTTGCGCGCGTCCTCGGGGAACCGCAGGAACACCGAGTGCGGCAGCACGGTACGCCCCCGCGCGTGCAGGACGTAGGCGCGGCGGACCGCGTCCAGGACGGCGTCCTCGCGGCCGGCCAGGATCTGCCGGACCTCGGCGGCGGATGCGATCAACATGGCGGCACGCTCATGCTCCGGTCCCTCCACAGGTGGGCGACGTCGCCGAAGTGCCCGGTCACCCAGTCGTCGTCGTAGATCGTGTTCAGGTAGCGCTCGCCCCGGTCCGGGAAGATCAGCGCGCACGTCGCGCCCGCCGGGATCAGGTCGCGCAGCTGCCGCACGGCGGCCACCACCGCGCCGGACGAGCCGCCGGCGAGGATGGCCTCCCGGCGGGCCAGCCGGCGGCACCCGGCCACGCAGTCCAGGTCGTCGACGTGCACCACCTTGTCGGCCAGCCCGTCCCGGTAGAGCTTCGGCCGGATCCCCGCGCCATGGCCGGGGATGAGCCGCTTGCGCGGGGGATGGTCATCGAAGATCGCGCTGCCGGCGGCGTCCACCGCGACGATGGTCAGCGCCAGTGCGTGCCGGCGCGCGTAGTCGGCGCAGCCGCGCAGGGTGCCGCAGGAACTGGTCGCGCAGAACAGGAAGTCCAGCGGGGCGGGCACCCCCTCGACGATCTCCCGCATGGTCGTCTCGTGGGCGCGGGGGTTCAACGGGTTGGCGTACTGGTCCGGCCACCAGGCGTTCGGGATGGTCGCGACCAGCTCCTGGACCCGGCGGATGCGTTGCGGCAGGTACTCGCCGGTGGCGGGGTCGGTACGGGTCACCACCTCCACCTCGGCGTCGAACGCCCGCATGACCGCGATGTTCTGCGCGTTCGTCCGGGGATCCACCACGCAGATGAACCGGATGCCGAAGTAGCGGCACACCTGGGCCAGCCCGATGCCGAGATTGCCCGAACTGGACTCGACCACCACCGACCGGCCGGGTTGCAGCTGCCCGGCCCGGAGCCGGTCGATCAGCATGCCCAACGCCGAGCGGTCCTTGATGCTGCCGCCCGGGTTGTGCGCCTCCAGCTTCGCCCACAGGGTGAACGGGGCGTCGGGCATCAGCTTGTCCAGCCGGACCAGTGGGGAGCCGCCGATCGCGTTCAGCACCCCGCCGACGTCGGTCTCACCGGGGGGCATGTTCGCTCCCGCTACGGCGCTCCGTAGCTGCCCGCAGGGTGTGCCCGGAGACGGTCGCGGTGCCGGGGATCGCCTCGGCCGGGTCGTCGGTGGTGCCGAGCATCCGGTTGGCCTCGTCCACCATCACCACCCGGGGCGTGTACCCCTTGGCGTCCGGGTCGGCCATCGCCGCGTAGCTGATGATGATGACCAGGTCGCCGGGGTGGATCAGCCGCGCCGCGGCCCCGTTGATCCCGATGACCCCGCTGCCGCGTTCCCCGGCGATGACGTACGTCTCCAGGCGGGCACCGTTGTTGATGTCCACCACGTGCACCTGCTCGCCGGCGAGCAGGTCGGCGGCGTCCATCAGATCCTCGTCGATGGTCAGCGAGCCGACGTAGTGCAGGTCGGCCTGGGTGACCACCGCGCGGTGGATCTTCGATTTCAGTATGGTGCGCAACACCTTCAGCTCCTCCTAGGGGGCTCGATCGGCAGAAAGTCCGCTCGACGTACCGAGCGGCTCAGCGTCGCCAGTGCGGCGAGCAGGACCATCCAGACGGCCATCGACCACGCGGCGTGGGTCGGCCCGAGTGCCTCCAGCAGGTAGCCCCCGGCCAGGGAACCGGCCGCGACCGCGCCGTTGGCCAGCAGGCTGACCGCGCTGAGCACCCGGCCCTGGATGCGATCGGGGGTGCGGGCCATCTGGTAGCCCGCGACCGCCACGTTCCAGATCGGCCCCACGAACCACATCAGGGCGTACGCGGCACCGATCAGGTAGCGGTCGTCGGTGACCGCGATGACGGTGGCCATCAGCGCCCACACCCAGTTCGCGGCGATGACGATCGTGCGCATCGGGAACCGGCCGGCGCACCAGGTCGCCACCAGCGAACCGAGCACCCCGCTGGTGCCGGCCACCCCGAGCAGCAGGCCGATGGCCGCGGGCGCCGCTCCGGCGGCCTCGAACGCCACGATGACGATCAGGAACAGGACGCGGAACAGCAGGTTGCTGCCGGCGACCAGCAGGGTGGCCGTCCGCAGGAACGGCTGCCCCCACAGCCAGCGCAGCCCGTGGGTGAGTGCGACGGCCGGCGTCCCGGTGCCCGCGTCCGGGGCGGTCGCGCCGCCCGGCGCGGCCTGGAAGTCGCGGCGGATGAACAGCAGCGTCACCAGGGAGACCAGGTAGGAGACCGTGTCCAGCACGAACGGCCAGGCCCGCCCCAGCCCGAACAGCACGCCGCCGAGCGGGGTGCCGGCCATCACCGCGGCCCGCTCCCGGGCCTCGTTGCGCGACAGCGCGGTGGTCACCTGACTCGGGTGCACCACGTTCGGGATTGCGGCGCCGGCCGCCAGCTCGTACGCGACCGACAGCGTCCCCTCGACGAACCCGACGGCCAGCACGTGCCACAGGTGCAGCTCGCCGCCGGCGATCGCCGCCACGATGCTGCCCACCCCCAGCGCACGCAGCACGTCGCACCAGATCATCACCCGCCGGCGGTCCCACCGGTCCACCAGCGCTCCGGCCGGCAGCTGGAACAGCAGCGTCGGCAGCAGCGATACGAAGCCGGCCAGCCCGGCGGCGCCCGGCGAGCCGGTCAGCGCCAGCACCAGCAGCGGGTACGCCACCAGCGACGCGGTCGAGCCGAGCATGGAGACCGCCGACCCGCTCCACAGCAGCAGGAAGTCCCGGTTGCGGTGCAGCGGTGGGATCCGCTCCCCGGCGACCGGACCGTCGAGCCGGGTCACCGGGCACCCCGGCGGGCGGCGACGTCGGCCAGCCGGTTGCGGGCGGTCAGCCTCGGCAGCGCCCGCTGGTCGTCGAGCTTCGGATAGCCGGGCAGCGCTCCGGCCAGCCGGGCGACGGTCGGGTGGTCGAACAGGGCCCGGACCGGCACGTCGACGCGCAGCAGCGTACGCAGCCGGATCGCGACCCGGGTGGCCAGCAGCGAGTGCCCGCCGGCCTGGAAGAAGTTCTCGTGCACCCCCACCTCGTCGGTGCCGAGCACCTCGCCCCACACCTGCGCGACCGTCCGCTCGTCGGCGCTGCGCGGCGCCGCCCGTACGGGTTCGCGGCCCCCGTCGGCCCCCGGGCGCGGCACCGGCAGGGCGTTGCGGTCGACCTTGCCGGTCGGGGTGAGCGGCAGGGCGTCCAGCGGTACGTAGGCGGCCGGGCACATGTGGTCCGGCAGGGTGCGGAGCAGGAACTCGCGCAGCTGTGCACCGGTCGGCACCGGGTGCTCGCCGCCGACCAGGTACGCGACCAGTTCCTGCTCCCCGCCGTACCGCTGCGGGTGCACCACGGCGGCCCGGACGTGCCGGTGGGCCAGCAGCGCCGCCTCGATCTCGGCCGGTTCGATCCGGTGCCCCCGGATCTTCACCTGGTGGTCGACCCGGCCGAGGATCTCCAGGTGCCCGTCGGCGTGCCAGCGGGCCAGGTCGCCGGTGCGGTACATGCGCGCACCCGGCAACGCGGAGTGCGGGTCGGGGACGAACCTGTCCGCGGTGAGCGCGGGCCGGGCCCGGTAACCCCAGGCCACCCCGTCCCCGCCGATGTGGACCTCACCGGGGACGCCGACCGGCACCGGCTCCAGCCGCTCGTCCAGCAGGTAGAGCCCGGCGTTCGGGGCCATGCCGAAGTCGACGGGCCGGCCGTCCGGAGCCAACCGGGTCGTGGTGGACCAGACCGTGGTCTCGGTCGGCCCGTAGATGTCCCACACCGTGGCCCCCGCCGAGGCGAGCCGGACCGCCAGTTCGGTCGGCAGCTTCTCGCCGCCGCAGAGGACGACCGTGCCGGCGGGCGCGGACCAGCCGGAGTCCAGCAGCATCCGGTAGGTCACCGGGGTGGCCTGGAGCACCGCCGGCCGGGCGGTGTCGATCAGCTCGGCCATCCGCTGCGGGTCCCGGGTCTGCTCCGCGTCGGCCACCACCACCCGGCCGCCGACCAGCAGCGGCAGGTACAGCTCCAGCACCGAGGGGTCGAACGACACGGTGGTCAGCCCGACCACGGTGGCGCCGGCCGGCAGACCCGGCCGGTGCCGCATCGCGGCGAGGAAGTTGCCCAGCCCCCGGTGGCTGATCATCACCCCCTTCGGGGTGCCGGTCGATCCCGAGGTGTAGATGACGTACGCCAGGTCGTCGGCGGACGGCCGGTCGGTCAGCGGCCGCTGCGGACGGGCGGCGATCGCCGCGTGCTCGGCGTCCAGCAGCACCGTGCGGATGCCGGCGGTGTCCAGCCGCCCGGCCAGCGCGGTCCCGGTCACCATCACCTGCGCGCCGGCGTCGGCCAGCATGAAGGCCGTCCGCCGCGCCGGGTGGTCGGGATCCAGCGGCAGGTACGCGCCACCGGCGGCCAGCACCGCGAGGAACGCCACGACCAGGTCGGCGCCGCGGTACAGGTGCACCCCGACCAGCGTCCCCGGCCCGACGCCCAGCTCCCGCAGGTGGTGGGCGAGACGGTTGGCCCGGCGGTCCAGCTCGGCGTAGCTGAGCACGTCGTCGCCGAAGACCACCGCGTCCGCGTCCGGGGTGGCCGCCACCTGCCGGGCGACCAGCTCGGGCAGCGTCGCGTCCGGGACCGGCAGCGGGCCGCCGGCGCCCAGCTTGAGCAGGACGCGCCGGTCGGGCTCCGGCAGTCCGACCCGGCGCGGGTCGCCCGCCGGGTCGGCGACCATCGCCTCCAGCACCCGCCGGTAGGTCCGGGTGACCAGGTCCAGGTGGCCGTCGGAGATCCGGTCGGTGCCGGCCTCGATGATCAGCTGACCGGGCTCGCTGGACACGGAGAGGCCGAACTCGTTCGGGGTGGTGTCGGTGATCGCCGACCGGTCGATGCCGTCCAGGTCGAGCACGTGCATGTCGGTGTAGTTGAAGAAGATGTCGACCAGCGGCTGCTGGTTGCCCCACTCGCGTTGCATCGCCGGCAACGGGTAGTGCCGGTGCGGCCAGAGCGCGACCTCCTCGGCGAAGACCTCGCGGGCCTGCCCGGCCCAGCTCGATCCGGTCAGCTCCACGGCGAACGGAACGGTGTTGAGGAACATCCCCCGCGCCTGGTCACCGTCGGTCAGCTCGGGCCGTCCGTTGCAGACCAGCCCGCTGTGGAAGCGCCGCTGCCCGGTCAGGGTGCCCAGCACGGCCAGGTGCGCGGTGAACAGCAGGCTCTTCAGCGGTACGTCCGCCGTGCGGGCCAGCTCCCGCAGGCCCGGCATGAGGTCGGCGAAGGGCAACCGCACCGCCCGGTACCGGGCACCCGTACCCGCCCATGCCATCGGGACAGCGAGCCGCTCGTGGGTGCGTACCCGGGACGCCCAGAACTCCCGGTCCACTCCGGCGGCCACGGCCCGCCGCTCCAGGGCCACCGCGTCGGCGAACCGGACGGCCGGTGCCGGGGCGGGCCGCGGATCCTGCCCGTCGCGGATCCGGCGGTAGTACGACAGCAGCTCCGGGACCAGTGAGTTCTGGCTCCAGCCGTCCAGGACGGCGTGGCTGTAGCTGACCAGCAGCCGCCACCGGTCGTCGGTCAACCGGTAGGCGTGCAGCCGCAGCAGCGACGGCGTACCCAGGTCGAACCGGTCCCGCCGCTCCTCGGCGACCAGCCGGGCCACCGTGCCTTCCCGCTCGGCGACCGGCACGTCCCGCAGGTCGGTGTGGCCGACCCGGATCTCCGCGTCCGGGTGGATCAGCTGGAGCGGCTCGCGGTAGGAGGTCAGATCGATCGAGGCCCGCAGGATCTCGTGCCGGGCGGCGAGCAGCCGGGCGGCGGCGCGCAGGGCCGGCAGCGCGAACGTGTCGCCCTCGACCGGGTAGCAGAGACTGTTCAGGTAGAGCTCGCCGGTCGGATCGGCGAGCATCTCGTACGCCATGCCGGCCTGCACCATCGACAGCGGGTACGCGTCGACCACGCCCTCGGGCAGCCGGGCCCGGTCCTCCTGGTGGATCAGCGCGAACCGCTCCACCAGGCGGGTGGCCCCGGTCGGCAGTCCGCGTTCCCGGGCGTCGACGGCGTCGGCGAGCTCGGCGACCGTCCGGTACCGGAAGAGATCGGTGACGGTGACGTCGAGTCCCTGGTCGCGGAGGTTCCCGACGACCCGGATGGCGCGGATGCTGTCGCCGCCGATGTCGAAGAAGCGGTCGTGGACGCCGATCGGTCCGCTGTGCTCGGCGAGCGCCTGGGCGTAGGCGGCGACGACCAGGTGCTGGGTGGGGGTGGTCGGTGGGGTGTGGTCGCCGGTCCGCGCGGCCTGGGCGTCGGGCGGGGCGAGCGCGTTGCGGTCGATCTTGCCGCTGCTGGTCAGGGGCAGTGCGGGGAGGGTGATCCAGCGGGTGGGGACCATGTACTCCGGCAGCTGGGCGCGCAGGTGGGCGCGCAGCGTGTCGGGGTCGACGGGATGGCCGTCGGCGACGACGAGGTAGGCGACGAGTTGCCGGTCGTCGCCGGGGCCGTGCGGGTGGACGACGGCGGTGTGGACGCCGGGATGGCCGGCCAGGGTGGCTTCGATCTCGCCGAGCTCGATGCGGTTGCCGCGGATCTTGACCTGGTGGTCGAGGCGGCCGAGGTACTCGATCGTGCCGTCGGGGCGCCAGCGGGCCCGGTCGCCGGTGCGGTACGCGCGCCGACCGCCGTCGGTGGGGGTGAAGCGTTCGGCGGTGCGGGCGGGTTGACGGTGGTAGCCCCGGGCGAGTTGGACGCCCGTGAGCAGGAGTTCTCCGGGGACGCCGACGGGCACGGTGTTGCCCCAGCGGTCGTGGATGTGGGTGCCCGTGTTGGCGATCGGGGCGCCGATGGTGACGGCACGCCCGGGGTGGACCGGGGTGGCGGTGACGTCGACGGCGGCCTCGGTGGGACCGTAGAGGTTGTGCAGCTCGACGTCGAGATGGGCGTGCACGGCGGCGGCGAGGTCGTCGGGGAGGGCCTCGCCGGAGCAGATGACGCGGCGGAGGTGGGGCAGCGTGGTGCGCGTCGTGGCGAGATACGTGGTGAAGGCGCGCAGCATCGACGGGACGAAGTGGATGGTGGTGACGCGTCGCCGGTCGATGGTCTCGGCGAGGTAGGTGGGGTCGCGGTGCCCGTCGGGGCGGGCCATGACCAGGGCGGCGCCGGCCGTCAGGGGCCAGAAGAACTCCCAGACGCTGACGTCGAAGGTGTGCGGGGTCTTCTGCAGGACCCGGTCGGCGTGGTCGAGGCGGTAGGCGTCCTGCATCCAGCGGAGACGGTTGACGATGGCGCGGTGGTCGACGAGGACGCCCTTGGGGCGGCCCGTGGAGCCCGAGGTGTAGATCAGGTAGGCGGGGTTGCGGTCGTCGGCGCTGACGTGGGGACGCCCGCCGGGTTCGTCGGCGAGGGTGGCGTCGTCCAGGTGGACCCGTGGGCCGGCGTGCCAGTCGTGCTGGTCGGGGGTGTCGACGAGGGTGATCGGGTCGCCGGTGTCGGTGAGCATCCAGCGCAGCCGCTCGACGGGATGGGTCGGGTCGAGCGGGAGGTACGCGGCGCCGCTCTTGAGCACGGCGAGCAGGGCCACGGTGAGCGCGACGCGGCGTCGCGCGCTGACGGCCACGATCTGTTCGGGGCCGGCGCCGAGGGCGATCAGCCGGTGGGCGAGCTGGTTGGCGCGGGCGTCGAGCTCGGCGTACGTCAGCTCCTCGGCATCGTCGAGCACGGCGACCGCGTCGGGGGTGGCGTCCGCCTGCGCCTCGATCAGCTCGTGCAGCAGGGTGTGGCGGGGATGGTCGACGGCGGTGTCGTTCCAGGCCGCGAGCTGGGCGGTCTCGGTGCCGGTGAGCATGGGCAGCCGGGTGACCGGGGCCTGTGGGTCGGCGACGATCGCGCTCAACAGCTGCCGGTAGTGCCCGGCCAACCGCTCGGCGGTCGCGCCGTCGAACAACGCCGTCGCGTACTCGACCACCGCGGCGAAGGAGCCGTCCGCCTCCTCGGCCATCTGCATGGTCAGGTCGAACTTCGCGGTGTGCCAGAGCGTGGGGACCTGCCGCGCCCGCAACCCCGCCCCGGCGAAGTCGGCCGCCGTGGCGTTCTGCATCACGAACATGGTCTGGAACAGCGGGTTGCGGGACAGGTCCCGCTCCGGGGCCAACGCGTCGACGATCCGCTCGAACGGCACGTCCTGGTGTGACTGCGCGTCCAGCACCGTCTCGCGGACCCGGGCCAGCACCTCGACGAAGGTCGGCTCGCCGGACAGGTCGGTGCGCAGCACCAGCGTGTTGACGAAGTACCCGATCAGGTCCTGGACCTCGGGCCGGGTACGCCCGGCGACCGGGGTGCCCACCGCCACGTCGGTCTGCCCGGTGTAGCGGGCCAGCAGGACCTGGAACACGGCCAGCAGCACCATGAACGGGGTCGCCCGGTGCCGGCGACCGAGCGCGGCGAGGGCGCGCCCGAGGTCGGCCGGCACGGTGAACGGCAGCGTCGCACCCGTCGGGTCCTGCACCGGCGGGCGGGGCCGGTCGGTCGGCAGTTCCAGCGGCACGAGGCCGGCCAGCCGGTCGCGCCAGTGGTCGAGCTGACCGGTCCAACCGGCCGCCCGCTCCCGCTGCCGTAGCGCGAAGTCCGCGTACTGGATCGGCGGCGGGGCGAGCGGGGCCGGTACGCCGGCGACCAGCGCCGGGTAGAGCGCGCCGAGTTCCCGGGCCAGTACGCCGACCGACCAACCGTCGAACGCGATGTGGTGGGCGACCAGCACCAGGACGTGCTCCTGCTCGGCGAGCCGGACCAGCTGGACCCGCAGCGGCGCGTCCCGCCCCAGGTCGAACGGCACGCTCGCCTCGTCCCGGATCAGCGTCTCCAGCAGCTCCCGCCGCTGCGACCCGGCGTACCCGCTGAGGTCGACGACCGGCAGCGCGACCGGCTCGGCCGGGCCGACCACCTGGCTCGGCCGGCCGTCCACCACCTGGTAGCGGGTCCGCAGCACCTCGTGCCGCCGGACCACCTCCCGCCAGGCGTCACGGAGGGCCGCCGGGTCGAGCGGACCGGTCAACCGCCAGCTGAACGGCACGACGTACTCGGCGCCGCCGGGCCGGATCTGGTCGAGCAGCCACACCCCCTGCTGCGGATAGGACAGCGGCAGCGGACCGGCCGGCCGGCGCGGCGAGTCCGGGGTGGTCCGCGACCGGCCGCGCGCCCGCCCGGCCAGCAGGGCCGCCATCAGCGCCTGCCGGCGGTCGTCGGCCGGGGGCGGGGTGCCGGGTAGGGGAAGCGGCGGAGTGTGCGCGGGATCCGTGGCGGTGCCGGCGGGAGCCGGCTCGGGGACGGACCGGGACGGGACCTCGGGAGTCTTCACGCCTTACCCACCTGCGCCAACATCGTCTCCAGTTCGGACTCGGACATCCCCGCCACCCGTTCCTCGACGGCCCGCCGCAGCACCGTCGCCAGCTCCGCCACGGTCGGTGCCTCGAAGACCGCGCTGACCGGCAGGTCGACCGGGAAACGTTCGTGCAGCAGGGCGACGACCTGGGTGGCCAGCAGGGAGTGGCCGCCGAGGTCGAAGAAGTCGTCGTGCACCCCGCAGCCGTCGACGCCCAGCACCTCGGTCCACACCTCGGCGACGGCCTGTTCGGTGGAGTCACGCGGCGCCGTCGGTGCGCCGTCGGTCACCGACCCGGCCGGGGCGGGCGCCGGCAACCGCCGGCGGTCGACCTTCCCGCTGTCGGTCAGGGGCAGCTCGTCGAGGGCCGCCCAGCCCTGCGGGACCAGGTGCTCCGGCACCCGTTCGGCCAGGTACGCGCGGACCGCCCGGTGGTCGACCGGATCCGGTCCGGCCGGCAGCAGGTACGCGACGAGCTGCGGGCCGCCGGCCGCGCCGTGGTGCACGTCCACCACGGCGGCGCGGACGGCGGGGTGCTGGCCGAGCACCGACTCGATCTCGCCCAGCTCGATCCGGAAGCCCCTGATCTTCACCTGGTGGTCCCGCCGGCCCAGGTACTCGATGCTGCCGTCCGGCAGGTGGCGGGCCAGGTCGCCGGTGCGGTACATGCGCTGCCCGGGCCGGCCGGCGAACGGGTCGGGGACGAAGCTGGCGGCGGTCAGCCCTGGCCGGCCGAGATAACCCCGGGCGAGCTGGACCCCGGCGAGCGCCAGCTCTCCGGTCTCCCCGACCGGCACCGGTCGCAGCTCGCCGTCCACGATGTACGTGCGGGTGTTGGCCACCGGGCGGCCGATGGTCACCGCCTCGCCGGGCCGGCAGCGGGTGCTGGTCACCTCGACCGCGGCCTCGGTCGGTCCGTACAGGTTGACCACCTCGCAGTCGAGCCGGTCGTGCGCCGCGACCACCAGGTCCGCGGGGAGCGCCTCGCCGCTGCACAGCACCTGCCGGATCGACGGCAGGGCGGTCCGGCCGGCGGGCAGCACGTCCAGGAAGGCGCGCAGCATCGACGGCACGAACCGGATCGAGGTGACCCCCCGATCGGCCACCACCCGGGCCAGGTACGCCGGATCGCGGTGCCCGCCGGGACGGGCGATCACCAGGGTCGCCCCGGTGGTCAGCGGGGAGAAGATCTCGCACACCGAGACGTCGAAGCCGAACGGCGTCTTCTGGAGTACGACGCCGCCGTCGGCCCCCCGGGCGTCCGGCATCCAGCGCACCCGGTTGACGATCGACCGGTGCGCCACGACGACGCCCTTCGGGCGGCCGGTGGAGCCGGAGGTGTAGATGACGTAGGCGGCGTTGTCCGGACCGGCGAGCGGGCCGGGGTCGCCGTCCGGCAGCCCCCGGTGGTCGTCGTCGACGCGGACCGGGGCGCCGGTGGCGGCGGCCAGCGGCCCGTGGCCGACACCCGGGCCGGTGACGACGGTCGCCGCCTTCGAGTCGGTGAGCAGGTAGCGGATCCGCTCCGCCGGCTGGTCCGGGTCCACCGGCAGGTAGGCCGCGCCGGACTTGAGCACCGCCAGCAGCGCCACCACCAGGTCGACGCCCCGGTGCAGGCACACTCCCACCACCGACTCCGCACCCACCCCGGCTGCCCGCAGCCGGTGGGCGAGCCGGTTGGCCTCGCGGTTCAGCTCGGCGTAGCGGACGGTCCGCTCGTCGGCCACCACGGCGATCGCCTCCGGGGTACGCCGTACCTGCGCCTCGACCAGCTCGTGCAGGCACGGGTCGGTCGGGTACCCGACCTCGGTGTCGTTCCACGCCGTCGGGACCCGGTGCCCGTCGGTCGCGGTCAGCTTCGCCATGGCGGTCACGACTACCGGCCCGCCGCCTGCTCCATGCGCTTGCGCAGGCTCAGCGGGCGCATGTCGGTCCACACCTCGTCGATCCGCCGCAGGCACTCCTCGCGGGTGCCCTCGGTGCCCTCCGCACGCCACCCCAGCGGCAGCTCCCGGTCACCCAGCCAGATCGAGTACTGCTCCTCGTCGTTCACCACGACCCGGTAGACGCGCTCGTCGGTGTTCTCGTCGGACATGCCGGCTCCTCCTTGCGAAAGGGCAGCCGTGTCGTACGACACGACACTGGTCCCACTGCCGGTCACACCCTGCCGGGACGCCGATCACCGGGCGTAGAGAAGAACCGGCAGAAAAAGGCGTACGAGCCTTGCCGGGGATTCTCTTTCTGACCCGTTGCTCAGCGGCCAGGCTGGGCCGTGCCGCGAAACCGGCAGCCCCGCGGCCGACAGGAGAAGCGATGAGTACGTCCCGGATGACGGTGCCACCGCTGCCGTGCGGGTCGGCCGAGAAGGCGCTTCCGTACGTCCTGACCGCCGGCACGCCGGGGGAGCCGATCGGCACCCGGCTGGCCGCGAACCGGGCCGAGATCCGGACCCGGCTGCGTGAGCACGGGGCGGTGCTGCTGCGGGGGTTCGACGTCGGCGGCGTGGACGGCTTCGCGGGGGCGGTCCGGACGCTCTCCGGGGAGCCGCTGGACTACGCCGAGCGGTCGTCGCCCCGCAGCACCATCAAGGGGCAGGTCTACACCTCGACGGACTTCCCGTCGGCCGAGGAGATCTTCCTGCACAACGAGAACTCGTACCAGGCCGACTGGCCCATGACGCTGTACTTCTGCTGCCTGCGGGCCCCGGCCACCCGGGGCGCCACCCCGCTGGCCGACACCCGCCTGGTGTGCCGGTCCATCGACCCCGCGGTGCGCGACGAGTTCGTCGCCCGGGGCTGGATGGTGGTGCGCAACTTCCACGAGGGCTTCGGCGTGCCCTGGCAGCGGGCGTTCAACACCGACGACCGGGACGAGGTGTCGCGCTACTGCGCCGGCAGCGGCATCGAGGTGGAGTGGACCGGCCCGAGGCTGCGCACCCGCGCCCGCCGCGACGCCGTGCACCGGCACCCGGGGACCGGTGAGCTGCTCTGGTTCAACCACGTGACCTTCTTCCACGTCACCACGCTGGCCGAGGAGGTCTGCGCCGGGCTGCGGGAACTGTTCGACGAGACCGAGCTGCCCACGAACACCTACTACGGCGACGGCGGGCGGATCCCGGACGACGTGGTCGCCCACCTGCGGGACTGCTACCGGGCGGCACAGCGGCGCTTCGACTGGCAGCGCGACGACGTCCTGGTGGTGGACAACATGCTCGCCGCGCACGCCCGGGAACCGTTCACCGGCGACCGGAGGATCGCCGTGGCGATGGCGGAGCCGTACCGCGCGGCGCTCGCGGCGGCCGGCGCCGACCCGGGCTGACCGTCGCCGGTGCGCCGAAGCCCCTTCCGCACCGAGACGACGCGCGGCAGCACCCCGGCGCGGCGGCAGCGCCGCCCACCCGGCAACGGCAACTCTCCACGGCATCGCAGCGATGCCCGGGCCCGGACACGGAGGCGAAGACCCATGGCAGACGGCGACAGCCGGTACCTCGACACCGGCGGGGCGGCACCACCCGATCACGAGGGCGGGCACGCCATGTCGTCGGCGCAGGAGCAGCTCTGGTTCGTCGACCAGCTGCGCTCCGGTGCCAGCGAGTATCTGCTGCACCAGGCGGTCCGGGTGCGCGGCCCGCTCGACACCACGGCCCTCGGGGCCGCGTTGACCGAGATCTGCGCCCGGCACGAGATCCTGCGGACCCGGTACGACACGGTGGACGGACGTGCCGTGCAGGTGATCGACCCGCCCGACCCGGTCGGGATCGACCTCGTCGACCTGGGTGGGACGCCGGACGGCGACCGGGACCGCCGCCTCGACGAGGTGGTGGACGCGGCCCTCGACCTCCCGCTCGACCTGCGCAAGGACCCGCCCCTGCGGATCCGGCTGATCCGCTGCGCGGCGGACGAGCACGTCCTGCTGTTCGTGGTGCACCACATCGCCTTCGACGGCTGGTCCTGGGGCGTGCTCGCCCGGGAACTGCACACCCTCTACGAGGCGTTCGCCGCCGGCCGGCCCAGCCCGCTGCGGCCGCTGCCCGTCCAGTACGCGGACTTCGCCGCCTGGCAGCGGGAGAACTGGCTGTCGGGGCCGCACGTCGACGCCCAGATCGGCTACTGGCGGGAGCGGCTGGCCGGGCTCGGCCCGCTGGAGCTGCCGACCGACCGGCCCCGGCCCGCGCACTGGCAGGCCGCCGGCGACGGCCTCACCTTCACCGTGCCGGCGGACCTGGCCGCCGCCCTGACCCGACTCGGCGCGGACCGGGGCGCCACCCCGTTCATGGTCTTCCTCGCCGCGTTCCAACTCCTGCTCGGCCGGTACGCCGGTCAGCGCGACGTGGCGGTCGGGGTGTCGGTGGCCGGGCGGCACGAGGTGGAGCTGGAGGGCATGATCGGTCTCTTCGTCAACACCGTCGTGCTCCGGGCCGACCTGGCGGGCCCGGCGTCCTTCCCCGACCTGCTCGACCAGGTGCGGGCGACCACCCTGGACGCGTACGACAACCAGGAGGTGCCGTTCGACCGGATCGTCGCCGAGCTGGCCCCGCAGCGGGACCTGTCCCGCAACCCGCTGTTCCAGGTGGGGTTCGGCCTGCACAACGCCGACCGGGCGCCCTTCGCCCTGCCCGGCCTGACCGTCACCGAGCAGCCCACCTGGTGGACCTCGTCGGCGTTCGACCTGTCCCTGCAGCTGGTGGGGCAACCGGACGGCTCGTACCACGGGGAGGTCGTCTTCCCGACCGCGCTGTTCGACGCCGCCCGGGTGCACCGGATGGTCGCCAACTACCTGCACCTGCTGACCGTCGTCGTCGACCGCCGGGACCGCCTGGACGAGTTGGACCTGCTGGCTGCCCGCGAACGCCGGGAGGTGCTCGGCGGGTGGAGTCGTGGCGCCGAGCGCGCCGCCGGCCCGGGGCTGCCGGAGCTCTTCCTCGCCCAGGCGGCGGCGACCCCCGACGCGATCGCGCTGGTCGCCGACGACGGCACCGAGGTCGGCTACGCGGAGCTGGCCGGACGCGCCCGGAGTCTCGCCGCGCGCCTGCGCACCGGCGGGGTGGCCGTCGGCACCCCGGTCGGGGTCGCGGTGCACCGTGGACCGGACCTGGTGACCGCGCTGCTCGGGGTGCTGCTCGCCGGCGGCGTCTACGTGCCCCTTCCCCCCGACCAGCCGGTCGGCCGGCTGGAGTTCATGGCGGCCGACGCCGGGGTGTCGGTGCTGGTCACCGAGTCGGCCCTGCGGGGCCTGCTGCCGGCCGGTGACGCCCCGGTGGTGCTCGTCGACGCCGGCTCCGACACCGATCGCGTGGCCGGCCCCGGCATCGATGGCGTGGCCGGTCGCGGCACCGAGGCCGACGCCGGGCCGGCCGCACTGCCGGCCACCGATCCCGACGCCGCCGCCTACGCCATGTACACCTCCGGGTCGACCGGCCGGCCCAAGGGCGTCGTGGTCACCCACGCCGGCCTCCGCAACCGGGTGCTGTGGTCCGTCGAGCAGTACCGGCTCACCGCCGCCGACCGGGTGCTCCAGAAGACCGCCCTCGGCTTCGACGCCTCCATGTGGGAGTTCCTCGCCCCACTGGTCAGCGGCGGCGCGGTCGTGCTGGCCGCCCCGGACGCCCACCGCGACCCCGGCGCGATGCTGCGGGCGCTGCGGGCGCACGACGTCACGGTGCTGCAACTGGTGCCGTCCGTGCTGCGGGTGCTGCTGCACGAGACCGACCTGTCCGGCTGCGCCGCGCTGCGGCTGGTCTGCTCGGCGGGCGAGCCGTTGCCGGTGGCGCTCTGCGAGCAGCTCCGCGCCCTGCTGCCCGTGGAGATCTGGAACACCTACGGTCCCACCGAGTGCGCGATCGACGCCACCGCCTGGCGGTACCGCGGTGACGAGCAGGCCGGGACCGTACCGATCGGCCGGCCGTTGCCCGGCTGCACCGTCCGGGTCCTCGACCCCGGCGACCGGCCGGTGCCGGTCGGGGTGGCCGGCCAGCTCTGCCTCGGCGGCGTCGGCCTGGCGCGCGGCTACCTGGGGCGACCCGCCCTCACCGGGGAGAAGTTCACCCCCGACCCGTACGCCGGCACGCCGGGGGAGCGCCTGTACCGCACCGGTGACCTGGCCCGGTGGCGCGACGACGGCAGCCTGGAGTACCTGGGCCGCCTCGACGACCAGATCAAACTGCACGGGGTACGCATCGAGCCGGGCGAGGTCGAGGCGGCCCTGCGGCGGCAGCCGGGCGTCGACGCGGCGGCGGTCACCCTGTACCGGCCGCCGGCGGGCGACGCCGAGCTGGTCGCGTACGTGGTGCCCGCCGCCGGCGCCCGGATCGACGCGGACGGACTGCGCGACGCGCTCGCCGACGGGCTGCCCACCGCGCTGGTCCCGTCCACCGTGATCCGCCTGGACACCCTTCCGCTGACCGCGAACGGCAAGCTGGACCGGGCGGCCCTGCCGGCGCCCGACGGCCCCCGCCCCGGCGCCGACCGGGGCCACCTGCCGCCGGTCACCGACACCGAGCGGACGATCGCCGGGATCTGGGGCGACCTGCTCGGCGTCGAGCGGATCGCCCGGGACGACAACTTCTTCACCCGCGGCGGTCACTCCCTGCTCGCCATCCGGGGCGTGCTGCGGCTGCGCCGGGCACTCGACGTGGAACTGACCATCGGGCAGCTCTTCGCCGCCCCCACCGTCGCCGAGCTCGCCGCCCTGCTCGACGGGGCCCGCACCGGTTCCGGCGGCCCCGCCGACGAGCCGGCCGGCGCGGCGATCCGGCCGGTGCCGCGGGACGGGGACCTCCCGCTCTCCCTCGGCCAGCGCCGGCTGTGGTTCCTGGACCAGCTCGAACCGGGCAGCCTCGAATACCTGATCCCGATCTCGATGCGGCTGACCGGCCCGTTGGACGTGGTGGTGTTCCGGCGCGCACTGGACGAGGTGGTCAACCGGCACGAGATCCTGCGCACCCGCTACCGGTCGGTCGACGGCGAGCCGGTGCAGGTGGTCGACCCGCCAGGACCGGTCGGGTGGGAGCTGATCGACCTCAGCGGCGCCCCGGACGTCGTCGAGGGTGCCGAGGCGCTGCTGCGGGTCGCGGCCAGCCGGCCCTTCGACCTGGCCACCGAACGCCCGGTCCGGGCCCAGGTGATCCGGGTCGCCGCCGACGAGCACCTGGTCGCGCTGACCCTGCACCACATCGCGTTCGACGTGTGGTCGATGGAGATCCTCCTGCGCGAGCTCGACACCCTCTACCGCAGGTACGCGCGGGGCGGGGCCGCCGCCGTCCTTCCCGACCTGCCCGTGCAGTACGCGGACTTCGCGGTCTGGGAGACGGCCCGCCAGGACAGCCCCGAACTGGACGCCCAGCTCGCCTACTGGGTCCGGCAACTGGCCGGGGCGACCCCGCTGGAGCTGCCCACCGACCGGCCCCGCCCGGCGCTGCGGGACCCGGCGGGCGACAACGTCATCGTCGACGTGCCGACCGACGTCGGGCGGGCGTTGGCCGAGCTGGGCAACCGGGAGGGCGCCACCCTGTTCATGGTGCTGCTGGCGGCCTTCCAGGTCATGCTCGGCCGGTACGCCCGACAGCGCGACGTGGCCGTCGGCACCCCCGTCGCCGGCCGGACCCGACCGGAGACCGAGGACCTGCTCGGCTTCTTCGTCAACAACCTGGTGCTGCGCGCCGAACTGGTCGACGACCAGCCCTTCCCGGTGCTGCTCGACCAGGTCCGCCGCACCGTGACGGACGCGTTCGGCAACCAGGACGTCGCCTTCGAGCGGCTGGTCGACACGCTGCGGCCCGATCGGGACCTGTCCCGCAACCCGCTGTTCCAGGTGATGTTCGAGCTGCAACACCTGGACCGGATGACCGCGACCCTCGGCCCGGCCGCCATCGAGCACGTCGACAGCGCGCACCCGGTGGCCAAGTTCGACCTCACTCTCTCCGTGGAGCGGCACCCGGACGGCCGGTTGCGCTGCTGGTTCGAGTACGCCACCGCGCTCTGGGACCGCGGCAGCATCGAACGGATGGCCGGGCACTACCTGCACCTGCTCGCCCAGTTGGCGGCCACGCCGGGAGCCGCCCTGCGGGACCTGACCCTGACCACCGACGCGGAGCGGGCGTACCTGACCGGCCCGTTGGCCGGGGAGCCGGCCGGAGCGCTGGATGCCGCCGCAGCGGCGGGCGCCGGCGTGGTGGAGCTGTTCGCCCGGCGGGTCCGGCGGCACCCGGACGTCGTGGCGGTGGAGTTCGACGGCCGGCGGCTGACCTTCGCCGAGCTGGACACCCGGGCCAACCGGCTCGCCCACCACCTGCGCGCGCTCGGCGTACGCCCGGAGGTCCCGGTCGCGGTCTGCCTGGAACGCGGCCTGGAGGTGGTGGTCACGCTGCTCGCGGTGCTCAAGGCGGGTGGGGTGTACCTGCCGGTCGACCCCGAGCACCCCACCGAGCGGCTGCGTTTCCTGCTCGCCGACGCCGGGGCGGCGGTGGCGGTCACCACCGAGCGCCTCGCCGACCGGGTCGCCGCCGACGGGGTGGCCGTGGTGGCCCTGGACGCCGACCGGGCCCTGGTCGCCGGCCGGGACGGTACCGCGCCGGACCCGTCGACCGGGCCGGACGATCTCGCCTACGTCATCTACACGTCGGGCTCGACCGGACGGCCCAAGGGCGTGATGATCCCGCACGGCGCGTACGCCCACCACTGCGGCGTCATCGCCCGCGCGTACGACATCAACCCGGGCGACCGGGTGGTGCTGCTCTCCGCGCTCACCTTCGACGTGGCGATGGACGGCATGATGGCCACCCTGCTGGCCGGGGCGACGCTGGTGGTCAGCGACCCGCTCTTCTGGAGCCCGGCCGAGCTGCCGGACCGGCTCGCGCGGCACCGGGTCACCCACATGGAGATCACCCCCGCCTACTACCGGCAGGTGATGGACGCCCTGCCGGCCGGTGACGACCGGCTGCGGCACCTGAAGCTGATGAACGTCGGCAGCGACGTCGTCACCGTCGCCGACGCCCGCCGCTGGGCGGCCACCGGACTGCCCGGCCGGTTCCTGGTCAACTACGGCCCGACCGAGGCGACCGTCACCTGCCTGCTGCACCCGGTCACCGGCGACCCGCCCGGCGAGCGGAACGAGGCCCTGCCGATCGGCCGTCCGGTCCCCGGCACCCGGGCCTACGTGGTCGACGGGCAGCTGGACCCGGTGCCGGTGGGGGTGCCCGGTGAACTCCTGCTCGGCGGGGAACGCCTGGCCCGCGGCTACCTGAACCGGCCCGGCCTGACCGCCGACCGGTTCGTGCCCGACCCGTTCGGGGACGGACCCGGCGGCCGGCTCTACCGCAGCGGCGACCTGGTCCGGCACCGGCCGGACGGGACGATCGAGTTCCTCGGCCGGATCGACCAGCAGGTCAAGATCCGGGGTTTCCGGATCGAACTCGGCGAGATCGAGTCGGCCCTGGCCGAGCACCCGGCGATCCGCGCGGTCGCGGTCGTCGCCCGGGAGACCCAGCCGGGGGAGAAGGGGCTGGTCGCCTACCTGGTCTGCCGGGACGGCACCGCGCCGGCCGTCGGCGAACTCCGCGCCCATCTGCGCGACCGGCTGCCGGAGTACATGGTGCCGGTCCAGTGGATGGTGCTGGACGCCCTGCCGTTGACCGCCAGCAAGAAGGTCGACCGCCGGGCACTGCCCGCCCCGACACCCGTCCGCGCCGGCAGCCGGGCGTACGCGGCACCCCGTACGCCGGTCGAGGAGGCCGTGGCCGACATCTGGGCCACCGTGCTGGAGGTCGACCGGGTGGGCGTCCAGGACGACTTCTTCGACCTCGGCGGCCACTCGCTGCTCGCCACCCGCGTGCTCGCGCACCTGCGGCAGAGCTTCGACATCGAGCTGCCGCTGCGTCTGCTGTTCGAGCGGACCACCGTGGCCGGGCTCGCCGACGCGGTGCACACGGCCATCGAGAACGAGATCGCACGGCTTTCCGACGCCGAGGTGGCGGAACTGCTCAAGGAGGCAAACCTGTGACCGCCAGCCACACCCCGAGCGCGTCCCTGCGACAGGAACTGCTGCGGCGGCGCCTGCGTGGCGCCGGTCAGTCCCGCCGCGCCGACGCCATCGCCCCGGCACCCCGTACGGGTCCGCTGCCGCTCTCCTTCGCCCAGCACCGGCTCTGGGTGCTCGACCAGTTGCAGCCCGGCGGCACCGGGTACCTGATGTCCGTCGGCCTGCGGCTGCGCGGCCCGCTGCACTCCGACGCGCTGCGCCGGGCGTTGACCGAACTGGTCGCCCGGCACGAGATCCTGCGGACCCGCTACGTCGTGGTCGACGGCGAGCCGGCACAGGTCGTCGACCCGCCCGCCCCGGTCGAGGTGGCGGTGACCGACCTCGGCCACACCGACCAGGACACGGCCCGGCAGCGCCTCACCGAGCTGCTCGGTACACCGGACCCGGTCGACCTGGCCGCCGGCCCGGCGCTGCGGGCCCGGCTGGTCCGGCTCGCCGGGGACGACCACGCCCTGGTGCTCGCCCTGCACCACATCTCCTCCGACGGCTGGTCGGAGGGGATCATCCTGCGCGAACTGGCGGCCCTGTACGGGGCGTTCGTCGCCGACCGGCCCTCCCCACTCGCCCCGCTGCCGATCCAGTACGCGGACTTCGCGCTCTGGCAGCGGACCCGGCTCGCCGGGGACCGCCTGGACCGGCAGGTCGCGCACTGGCGGGACCGGCTGGCCGGGCTGACGCCGTTGGAGCTGCCCACCGACCGGCCCCGGCCGCCGGTGTGGAACCCGGACGGCGGGCTGGTGACCTTCACGGTGCCGGCGGCCGTCGCCGGGCGGCTGCGCGAGCTGGGCCGGGCGTCGAACGCCACCCCGTTCATGGTGCTGCTGGCCGCGTTCCAGGTCCTGCTGGCCCGCTACACCGGGCAGACCGACCTGGCGGTGGGCACCCCGGCCGCCAGCCGGGACCGGTTGGAGACACACGACCTGGTCGGCCTCTTCCTCAACACGCTGGTGCTGCGCACCGACCTGTCCGGCGAGCCGACCTTCGTCGAGGTGCTGGCCCGGGTCCGCGAGACGGTGCTGAACGCGCAGTCACACCAGGACGTGCCGTTCGAGCGGATCGTCGACGCGTTGGCCCCGGAGCGGGACCTGTCCCGCAACCCGCTGTTCCAGACCATGTTCCTCTTCCAGGAGGGGCAGTCGGCCGGCTTCGACGCGGGCGGCGTGGTGGGGGAGGAGCTGTCGGCCGGCCCCGCGACGGCCAAGTTCGACCTGACGCTCGGGCTGGCCGAGGAGGCCGACGGTTCCCTCTCCGGCGGGGTGGACTTCCCGACGTCGTTGTTCGACACGGCGACCGTGCGGCGGCTGGCCGGGCACTACCGGCAGTTGCTGACCGCCGTCGCCGCCGACCCGCAGGCCCCGGTCACCCGGTTGCCCATGCTCACCGACACCGAGACCGCCCAGCTCGCGGCCTGGAACGACACCGCCGTCGACCACCCTCTGCCGGGCGTGACCCTGACCGGACTGCTGGACGCGCAGGCGGCCCGTACGCCCGACGCGGTGGCGCTGCGTTTCGCCGGCGAGGAGCTGACGTACCGCCGGTTGCACGCCGACGCCGACGTCCTCGCGCGGCGCCTACGCCGGGCCGGGGTCGGGCCGGAGTCGGTGGTGGCCGTCTGCCTGCCGCGCGGCCTGGACCTGATGCGGGCGTTGGTGGCGGTCCTGAAGGCCGGCGCGGCCTACCTGCCGCTGGACCCGGACCTCCCGGCGCGGCGCCGCGCCTTCATGGTGCGCGACTCCGGCGCCCAGCTCGTGATCGACGAGGGCTTCCTCGCCGCCGGGGACCACGCCGCTCCCGCCGGCGAGCCGTCCGCCGCCGGTGACCTGCCATCCCCGGCCGAGATCACGCCCGGGCACGCCGCCTATCTCATCTACACGTCCGGATCGACCGGCCGGCCCAAGGGCGCCCTGATCGAGCACCGCGCGATCGTCAACCGCCTGCTGTGGATGCAGGACGCCTACCGTCTCGACGCCGCCGACCGGGTGTTGCAGAAGACGCCGATCGGGTTCGACGTGTCGGTGTGGGAACTCTTCTGGCCGCTGGTCACCGGCGCGACGCTGGTCCTCGCCCGCCCCGGCGGGCACCGCGACCCCGCGTACCTGGCCGAGGTGATCCGGGCGGAGGCGATCACCACCATCCACTTCGTACCGTCGATGTTGAAGGCCTTCCTGGCCGAGCCCGTCGGGGCGCTGCCGTCCCTGCGGCGGCTGATCTGCAGCGGCGAGGCGCTGCCGCCCGAGCTGGCCGCCCGCGTGCACGAGCGGATCGGCTGCGAGCTGCACAACCTGTACGGCCCCACGGAGACCGCCGTCGACGTGACCGCGACGCGGTGCGAGCCCGGCGAGCCCGTGACCATCGGCCGTCCCATCGCCAACACCACCGCCCACATCGTCGACGCCACCGGGCAGCCCGTCCCCGTCGGGGTGCCCGGCGAGCTGCTGATCGGTGGCGTGCAGCTCGCCCGGGGCTACCTCGGCCGGGCCGCGCTGACCGCCGAACGGTTCGTCCCCGACCCGTTCGCGGCCGCGCCGGGACGGCGCCTGTACCGCACCGGGGACCTGGCCCGCTACCGCCCCTGCGGCAGCATCGAGTACCTCGGCCGCATCGACGACCAGGTGAAGATCCGGGGCCAGCGCATCGAGTTCGGCGAGGTCGAGGCCGTGCTGTACGAGGCTCCCGGCGTCACCGCCGCCGCGGTGGCCGTCCACGACGGGCAACTCGTCGGCTACCTCGTCGGGCCGGAGACCGCCGACCGGGTGCGCGCGTACCTGCTCGAACGCCTGCCGGACGCGATGGTCCCGGCACGCTGGGCGATCCTGCCCGCCCTGCCGCTGACCGCCAGCGGCAAGGTGGACCGCCGCGCCCTGCCGGCGCCCGGGTCGGCTCCGGGCCCGGTGGGCGGCGGCCACGTCGCCCCGCGCGACGAACTCGAGGCGCGGATCGCCGACGCGTTCTGCGCGGCGCTCGGCATCGACACGGTCGGCGTCACGGAGAGCTTCTTCCTGCTCGGCGGCGACTCGATGCGGGCGATCCGGATGGTGGGGCTGCTGCGCGCGGCCGGCCTCGCGGTGTCGGTCCAGGACCTGTTCACGCACCAGAGCGTGGCCGACCTGGCGGGCGTGGCCGTGCCGACCGGTCCGGACGGGGAGGCGGAGTCGACCGTCGGCCGGTTCGCGCTGGTGAGCGACGCGGACCGCAGCCGGCTGCCGGACGGGCTCGTCGACGCCTACCCGATCACCGAGAACCAGGCCGGCATGCTGTTCGAGATGCTGGCCGGCGGGGACCGCCCGGTCTACCGCAACGTCTCCTGCTACCGGATCGACGACCCGCTGCCCTTCTCGCTCGACGCGCTGCGGGAGGCCGGCCGGCTGCTCACCGACCGGCACGAGATCCTGCGTACGTCGTTCGACCTGTCCAGCTACTCCGAGCTGATGCAGCTCGTCCACGCGTCGGTCGACCTGCCGATCGGCTACGACGACCTGCGCGGCCTGCCGTCCGACGAGCAGGAGGAGGCGGTACGGGCGCACCTGCGCGCCGAGCGTGTCCGGCCGTTCGACATCACCACGGCGCCGCTGCTGCGCTACCACGTGCACCAGGTCGGCGACTCCGAGTGGCGGCTGACCCACTCGGAGAGCCACGCGATCCTCGACGGCTGGAGCCACACCTCCACCGTGGCGATGCTGATCTCGCTGTACCGGACGCTGCGCCGGGGCGAGCGGCCCGCCCTGCCACCACCGCCGGCGGTGCGGTTCGCCGACTTCGTCGCCCGGGAACGCGAGTCCCTCGCCTCGGCGACGGACCGTGGCTTCTGGGCGGCGACCGTCGCCGGCTCCGACCGGATCGAACTCCCGCCCGAGTGGGGCACCGGATCGGACGCGCCGGCGAACATCGTCGAGGTGCCGTGGGCCGACCTGCGCCCCGGACTGCGCCGGCTCTCCGCCGCCGCCGGCACCTCGCTGAAGAGCGTGCTGCACGCCGCGCACCTCAAGGTGCTGAGCATCGTCACCGGCCGGCAGCGGTTCTTCACCGGCCTGCTGTGCAACGGCCGGCCCGAGCGGCTGCGCGGCGACGAGGTGTTCGGCATGTACCTGAACACCGTCCCGTTCGCCGCCGACACCTCCGCCCGGACGTGGCGCGCCCTGGTCCAGGCCGTCTTCGCCGGCGAGGCGCGTCTCTGGCCGCACCGCCGCTACCCGCTGCCGTCCATGCAGCGCCAGTGGGGCAACGGCACGCCACTGCTGCGCGTCGGCTTCTCGTACCTGGACTTCCACGTGCTCGACGGCCCGGCCGAGTCGGTCGGGATGGTCGACGACTTCAGCCCGAGCAGCGTCGGGTTGGACGTGTGGACCTTCCCGGGGGTCCTGCGCCTGGGCGCCCGGCCCGCCGACATCGACCGGCCGTACCTCGAACTGCTGGCCCGGACCTACCGGCACGTGCTGGAGGCGATGGCCGCCGGGCCGGACGGCGACACGGACGTCGGCCTGAGCGCCGCCGACCGGGCCTGGGCGGTCGAGGCGTACCAGCCCGTCGAGCGGTTCCCGGCGGCGCCGTTCGTCCACGACCTCGTCGCCGAGCGCGCGGCCGCGGCGCCCACCGCGGTGGCGGTACGGCACGGCGACGCCACCCTCACGTACGGGCAACTGGACAACCGCTCCGACCGGCTCGCCGCGCGCCTGGGCGAACTGGGCGTACGGGCGGACACCATCGTCGGCATCCACCTGCCCCGCGGGATCGACCTCGTCGTGGCGATGCTGGCCGTCCTCAAGGCCGGCGGAGCGTACCTGCCCATCGATCCCGCCTATCCCGCCGAGCGGATCGGCGACATGATCCGCGACGCGACGCCCGTGGTCGTGCTGACCGACGCCGACCTGGCGCCGAGGCTGCCGTGCACGGCCGCGACGGTGCTGATCGCCGACCTCGCCGACGGCCGGCCCCGGGCGGCCTACCCGCCGGCGGCGCGGCTCAGCGGGGACAACCTCGCCTACGTCATCTACACGTCGGGCTCCACCGGGCGGCCCAAGGGGGTCGCGGTCACCCACCGCAGCGTGCTCAACTTCTGCCACGCCCAGCGGCGGATCCTGGACGCGCACGCCGGGGACGAGGTGTTGCAGTTCGCCTCGCCCAGCTTCGACGCGTCGGTCTGGGAGATCCTCCTGGCCCTCGCCAACGGCGCGGCGCTGGTGCTGCCCCCGCCGGACGCCGACCCCGGTGACCTGCGCCGGCACGCGGCCGAGCTCACCCACATGACCCTGCCGCCGCCGCTGCTGGACCGCCTCGACCCGGCCGCCTTCCCGCGCCTGCGGGTGCTGACCACCGGCGGCGAGGCGTGCACGGCCGAGCAGGCGGCGCGGTGGGCCGGCCGGGTGCGCGTCCTGCACGCCTACGGCCCCACCGAGACCACCGTCGTCGCCACCATCGCGCAGCTGCGGGCCGGCGACACGGCGCCGCCGCCGATCGGGCTGCCGCTGGCCAACGTGCGCGCCTACGTCGTCGACGACGAGTTGCGCCTGCTGCCCCCCGGCGTACGCGGGGAACTGGTGCTCGGCGGGGCGGGCGTGGTGCGCGGGTACCTCAACCGGCCGCGCCTCACCGCCGAGCGGTTCGTGCCGGACCCGTACGCCCCCCGGCCGGGGCAGCGCATGTACCGCACCGGCGACGTGGTCTCCCGGGACCCCGACGGCACCCTGCACTTCCACGGGCGCCGCGATCACCAGGTGAAGGTGCGCGGGTTCCGCATCGAACTCGGCGAGATCGAGCACGCCCTCGCCGCCCACCCGGCGGTCGCCGCCGCGGTGGTCACCGTGCACCGGGCCGGCACGCCGGACGCCTCGCTGGTCGCCTACACCCGCCCCGCGAACGGGGCCCCGGCGTCGGCGACCGCGCTGCGTGACCACCTGCGCGAGCGGTTGCCGCAGCACCTCGTCCCGCACCACTACCTGTCCGTGGACGACTTCTCGTACACCCGCAACGGCAAGGTCGACCGGAACGCCCTTCCGGCGCCGGACGGCTCGCGGCCGGCGACCGACGTCGACTACGTCGCTCCGCGCTCGGACGTCGAGAAGCACCTCGCCTCCGCCTGGAGCGAGGCGCTCGGCATCGAGCGGATCGGCGTGCACGACGACTTCTTCGCCCTCGGCGGCCACTCGCTGGCGATGATGCGGCTGACCGCGACACTGCGCAGCCGGCACGGCTACGAGCTGACGTTCGGCTCGTTCGTCGAACACCGCACCGTCGCCGGGCTGGCCGCGACGCTCCAACAGCCAGCGGGACCGGTTGGCGCGATGATGTGGCTGCGGCGCGACGGCGACGGCCGGCCCCCGCTGTTCTGCGTGCACCCCGGCGGCGGCAGCGCCCACTGGTACCTGCGCCTGGCCCCGCACCTGCACCCCGGTCAGCCGGTGGCGGCGTTCGAATGGCCCGGCCCGCACCCGGAGGGCACGCCCACCACGGCGGAGATCGCGCGCCGCTACGGCGACGAACTCCGCCGGGCCCAGCCGCACGGGCCGTACCGGCTGTTCAGCTGGTGCGGCGGCAGCGGCATCGCCAGCGAGATGGCCCACCGGCTGGTCGAGGACGGGCACGAGGTGACGCTGATCCTGCTCGATCCCGGTCTGGACATCCACAGCCGGGCCGACGCCTGGCGCGAGCTCGACCTGATCCGCCGCCTGGAGTCGCTGCTGCACGAGGCGGAGATCGGCGGCGACGAGGCCGACACGCCGGAGCGCCGCCGGGAGATCCTCGACCTGCTCGACCACCTCGTCGACGACATCGACGAGGAGACCGGCATCGCGCTGCCCGAGCGCGGCGTGGGGGACGAGTGGCCCCGGCAGGTCCGGATCTGGCGCGAGGTCATGGAGGTCGACGTCGAGTACCGGCACCGCCCCTGGCCGGGGCGGCTGGAACTCGTCGTCAGCGACGAACTCGCCGACGGCCAGCACGAGGTCACCTCCGGCCAGAGCTACCCGGACTACCTGGCGCGCTGGGAGGAGCTCTGCACCGGCGGCGTACGGGTGCACCGGGTGCCCGGTGACCACTTCAGCGTCATCAAGCCGCCGCTCGTCGACACTCTCGCCCGCGTCATCACCGACGTGCTCGATGCGGCCTGACCGCTGTCACGGATGCCGGCCGCGCCTGCCCGGGCGCGGCCGGACGAAAGGAGGAACTGGATGAGTAACCGCACGAGCCCCGCACCGCTCAAGGTGGCGATCGTGGGCACGGGCAACATCGGGACGGACCTGCTGTTGAAGGTCGAGGCGTCCCCCCTGCTGGAGTGCGTCCTGTTCGCCGGGCGCCGCGCCGGATCCCCCGGCATCCAGCTGGCCGAGCGCCACGGGGTGCCCACCAGCGTGGACGGGATCGACGCGGTCACCGCCCGCGCCGAGCACATCGACCTGGTCTTCGACGCGACCTCGGCCGAGGACGCCACCCGCCACTGGGCGACCGTCGCGCCCACCGGGCTGCCCTTCGTTGACCTCACCCCGGCGCACCTCGGGACGTTCTGCGTACCGGCCCTCAACCTCGACGACTGCCTCGACGAGCAGTACCTCAGCATGGTCACCTGCGGGGGACAGGCGGCGGTTCCGATGGCCCACTGCATGGCGGAGGCCGCGGCGGGGATCGACTACCTGGAGATCGTCTCGGCCAGCGCCTCGGCGACCGTCGGCCCCGCGTCCCGGGCCAACCTGGACGAGTACGTGCACACCACCGAGCAGGCGACCATCGAGTTCTGCGGCGTGCGGCGCACCAAGACCGTGCTGGTCATCAACCCCGCCGACCCCGGCATCGTCATGCGCAACTCCATCGCGGTGACGTCCGCCGAGCGGCTCGACATGGACGCCCTGCGCGCCTCCGTCGCCATGATGGAGAAGCTGATCAGGTCGTACGTCCCCGGCTACCGGGTCGTCGTGCCGCCGGTGGCCGTCGGGGACCGCATCACCATCGTCGTGGAGGTCGAGGGCCGGGGCGACTGGTTCCCGCGCTACGCCGGCAACCTCGACATCATCACCTGCGCCGCCCTCGCGGTCGGCGAGGCCCGGGCGGAACGGGGTCGGTCATGAGCGGCGCGCCGAAACTCAGCATCTGCGACACGACCCTGCGCGACGGCAACCACGCCGTCGGCCACCAGCTCGGCCGCGCCGACATCAGCGCGTACGCGCGGGCGGCCGAGGCGGCCGGTGTGGACGTCGTGGAGGTCGGCCACGGCAACGGCCTCGGCGCCTCGTCCATCCAGGTCGGCATGGCCGCGCTCAGCGACGCGGAGATGCTGCGGGCCGCCAAGGCCGAGCTGCGGAACGCCCGCCTCGGCGTGCTGTCGATCCCCGGGTTCGCCAGTGTCGAGCGCGACCTCAAGCCGGCCCTGGACTGCGGCGTGGACGAGGTCCGGGTCGGCGCGCACTGCACCGAGGCGGACGTCACCCGGCAGCAGGTCACGATGCTGCGGGCGATGGGCGTCACCGTCAAGGGGATGCTGCTGATGAGCCACATGGCCTCCGCGGCGAAGCTGGTGGAGCAGGCCCGGCTCATGCAGAGCTACGGCGCCGAGGCGGTCGTGCTGATGGACTCCGCCGGCGCGTACACGCCGGAGAAGGTCCGCGAGAAGGTCGGCGAACTCGTCGAGCACCTCGACATCGCCGTGGGCTTCCACGCGCACAACAACCTCGGCATGTCGGTCGTGAACAGCATGGCGGCGATCGGGGCCGGGGCCACCATCGTCGACGTCACGGCGCGCGGCTTCGGCGCGGGCGCGGGCAACGCGCCGATCGAACTCGTGGCGGCCAACCTGCACGTCGAGCAGGTCGAGACCGGCGTCGAGCTCTTCGGCGCCCTCGACGCGGCCGACGTGGCGCAGGAACGGTTCATCAAGCACGTACCCACCAACGACAGCGTCACCATCGCCAGCGGGATCGCCGGGGTGTTCTCCGGCTTCGCCGCGCCGGTGCGGCGGGCGAGCGCCCGCTTCGGCGTCGACCCCCGCAGGATCCTGCTCGAGCTGGGCAACCGGCGGGTGGTGGCCGGCCAGGAGGACACGATCATCGAGGTCGCCATGTCGCTGGCCGCCGAGCAGTCGGCATCGAGCCAGGTGTGAGCGCTCGTCCGGGGTTCGCACCAAACGACGTAGGAGGAGCAATGCGACACCATTCCCCGCTCGACGCCGCCGCCGACCTGGCCGGGGTCGCCGCGCTGCTGCAGATCGGCGCGGAGATCGGAGTGGACCGGCTGCTGGACTCGGGCGACACGTTCGGCGCCGCCGAGCTGGCCGGGGTCGCCGACCTGCCGCAGGCCGGCGTGGACGACTACCTCGCCGCGCTGGTCGCCGCCGGACTCGTGGTCGGCACGGACGCCCCGGACCGGTTCCGGGCCGCCGAGGACTACCCGGACCGGCGGTACGCGGCCGGATACCTGTCCTGGGCCATGAGCGCGAACGGCCCGTTCCTCGCCAACGCCCGGGAGTTCCTGACCGACCGCGACGCGGCGGCCCGGCTTTACCGGCGCGACGGGCGTCAGGTGGCGGTCAGCTCGCGGTGGATCGGCGAGCGGGCGTTCTATCCGCCGATCATCGACCGGGTGGTCTCGGCCGGCGCGCTGCGCGTGGCCGACCTCGGCGCCGGCGCCGGCGGGCTGCTCATCCGGCTGCTGGGTCAGGATCCCGCGCGTACCGGCGTGGCACTCGACAGCAGCGGCGCCGCGTGTGCCGCGGCGCGGGAGGCCGCCGCCGCAGCGGGGGTGGCCGACCGGCTCCGGGTCGTCGAGCGTACGGTGCAGTCCCTCGCCGACGACCCCGGACCGGTCGAGGGCGCGGACGCCGTGCTGGCGTGCTTCGTCATGCACGACATCGTGGCGGACGAGGCGGTGGCCAAGGCGGTCCTGGGCGCCTGCCGCGACGCGCTCGCCCCCGGCGGGTTCATGGCGGTCGCCGACGCGATCTCCTATGCGCCCGACCCCGCGGAGCGGCGGTTCAGCGCGCTCTTCACCTACCTGCACGCCAGCTTCATGAGCGTCACCCTGCCGAGCCAGCGGCGGTGGCTGGACACGTTCCAGGCCGCGGGCTTCTCCGAGACCGGGTGCGTGCCGCTCGGCGTGCCCGGCGGCCGGCTCTTCGTGGCGGTCAAGTAGTGGCCGCCACGCCGCCCCTGCACCGCGAGCTGGCCGGGGAGCTGTGGACGGCGGCGCGGACCCTCCGTGCCGTGCCGCCGATCTCGGCCCGGCATCCACAGCTCGACCTGGCGGACGCGTACGCCATCCAGAGCGAGGTACGCGAGCTGGACCTGGCGGCCGGCGCGGTCCTGGCCGGGCTCAAGATCGGTGCGACGAGCGAGGCGATCCAGTCGATGTTCGGCATCGACCATCCCGACTTCGGTTACCTGACCGACCGGATGGTGCTCGCCGACGGCGCCGAAGTCGACCTGAGCCGCTTCATCGCGCCGAAGGTCGAGGGCGAGGTCGCGTTCCGGTTCGCGGAGGGCATCAGCGGCCCGGCGGTGACCGCCCACGACGTGCTGGCCGCGACCGCCGAGGTCCTGCCGGCGCTGGAGGTGCTGGACAGCCGGATCCGGGACTGGCGGATCGGCCTCGTGGACACCGTCGCGGACAACGCCTCGTCGGCGGCGGCCGTCCTCGGCGCGGGCGTGCCGCCCCACACGACGGACCTGGCCGACGCGCGCATGCGGCTGCGCAGCCGGCACGGGGTGCAGGAGGGGCGGGGTGCGGCCGTGATGGGGCATCCGGCCGAGTCCGTGGCGTGTCTGGTCCGCATCCTGTCCCGGTTCGGCACCGGGATCGAGGCCGGGCAGCTCGTGCTCTCCGGATCCTGGGCGGCGGCCGTGGACCTCGTGCCGGGGGACACCGTACGGGCCTCCTTCGGCGCCCTGGGCTCGGTCGCGCTGACCACCCGTCCCGGCACCCCGCCCGCCCGACAGGGCTGATCGACCGGCTGTCGCCCGGGGACCCGCACCCGACGGTCCGTTCGCGACAGACACGACTACCACCGAGGAGACCCCGCACCGATGACCATGCTGGTGGACGAGACGGTACCGCCGTACAAGGCGGCCTACGACTTCTCCCTCTTCGAGGCGATGGAGTCGGAGGTGCGCTACTACTGCCGCAAGTTCCCGGTGGTGTTCGACCGGGCCCGGGGCGCCGAGCTCTACGCCGAGGACGGCCGGATGTTCACCGACTTCTTCTGCGGCGCCGGCACCCTGAACTACGGCCACAACCATCCGCACCTCAAGCGCCGCATCACCGAGTACCTCGCCAGGGACGGCGTGATGCACGGCCTGGACATGTACACCGTGGCGAAGCGGACCTTCCTGGGCCGGCTCCGGGAGCAGGTGCTGGCCCCGCGCGGGCTGGACCACAAGGTGCAGTTCTGCGGGCCGACCGGCACCGACGCGGTGGAGGCGGCGCTGAAGGTGGCCCGCCGGGCCACGGGGCGGCGTGGCATCGTCTCCTTCACCGGGGCCTACCACGGCATGTCGCGCGGGTCGCTGGCGGTCAGCGGTGGCCGCCGGGCCCGCGCCGCCGGACAGGTGGGCGCGGCGGCGGAGGTGACGTTCGTGCCGTACGAGGACGGCCCGGCGGGACCGTTCGACTCGATCGGCTACCTGGAGCGGATGCTGTCCGACCCGTCGTCGGGGCTGGACGTCCCGGCCGCGGTGATCGTCGAACCGTTGCAGATGGAGGGCGGGGTGTATCCGGCCTCGGCCGACTGGCTGCGCCGGCTGCGCGACCTGACCACCCGCTACGGGATCCTGCTCATCTTCGACGAGATCCAGTCGGGCTGCGGACGGACCGGCACGTTCTTCTGCTTCGAACACGCCGACGTGGTGCCCGACATCATCACCGTCTCCAAGGCGATCGGCGGGTACGGGCTGCCCCTGTCGATGGTGCTGATCCGGCCGGCGCTCGACGTCTGGTCGCCGGGCGAGCACACCGGCACCTTCCGGGGCAACCAGCTCGCCTTCGTCGCCGGCGCCGCCGCCTGCGAACTCTGGGGCGAGGACGGTTTCCGGACCACCGCCGCGGTCGGCGCCCGGCGGCTGGAGCGCTTCGGCGCCGAGCTGCGCGACAGCGATCCGGCGCTGACCGTACGGGGCCTGGGCATGGTCCTCGGCATCGACCTGCGGGCGGCCGGCGGCGCCGGGCGGGCCGATCGGATCCAGCGGCGCTGCTTCGACGACGGGCTGATCGTCGAGCTCTGCGGACGCGACGACGAGGTGGTCAAGGTGATGCCGCCGCTCACCATCGACCTCGCCCGGCTGGAGCGGGGCCTCACCGTCCTGCACCGGGCCATCCGATCGAGCTGACCCCGCGACCGTTCGAGGAGGATTTCGATGGACCGTCGTCCCCGCCGCCACCTGTTGTCGATCCGGGACCTGAGCGACGCCGAGCTGCGGCAACTGGTGACCCGCAGCGCCGCGCACGCCGCCGGCCGGGTCCGCCCCGCCGGGCGGTTGCGCGGCCTGGTCACCGCGGTCTACTTCCGCCGTACCTCGACGCGGACCCGCACCGCCTTCTCCAGCGGGGCGCTGCGGCTCGGCTCGCACCTGATCAGCTACGGCCCGGGCGACCTGCAACTGAACACCGGCGAGACGGTCGAGGACACCGCCCGGGTGCTGTCCGGGATGGTCGACCTGTTCGTCGCCCGCACCGCCGACCCGGTCGCCGAGCTGCGGGCCTTCGCCGGGCAGGACCGGATGGGCGTGATCAACGCGATGAGCGCCGAGGAGCATCCCACGCAGGCGCTGGCCGACCTGAGCACCATGACCGAGCGGTTCGGTCGGGTCGACGGGCTGCGGGTGCTCTACGTGGGCGAGGGCAACAACACCGCCGCCGCGCTCGCGCTCGCCCTCAGCCGGTTCACCGGAACCCGGCTGCACCTGCGCACGCCACCCGGGTACGGGCTGGCCCCCGGCATCCTCGCCGCCGCCCGGGTGGCCGCCGAGCGGACCGGCTCGGCGGTGGCCGAGGCGCACCACATGGACGACCTGCCGGAGGTCGACGTCGTCTACACCACCCGCTGGCAGACCACCGGCACGGCCAAGCCGGATCCGGACTGGCGGCGCGTCTTCGAGCCGTTCCGGGTCGACGGGGCGGTCCTGGCGGCGAGCCCGGAGGCGGTGTTCATGCACGACCTGCCGGCGCACCGGGGTGAGGAGGTCACCGCCGACGTGCTGGACGGTCCCCGCAGCATCGCCTTCGACCAGGCCAGGCACAAGATGTCCAGCGCCCAGGCCGTGCTGGAGTGGTGCGCCGGGTGACCCGGCCGCCGGTCACCGCCGGCGGGCGTCCCGGGTCGCGCGGGCGCCGTCGAGAATCTGGGTACCGGTTACCCATGTGAGCCCCGGCGGGGCGCCGGCACGATACCGGCGTGGAGAGAGCGCGGACGCGGGATGCGGTAGCGGTGAGCGGTGCGGGCGGCGCCTGGTGGGCGGCCGGCCTCACGCTCGCCGAACGGGTACGGGCAGCCGACCACGGCGGGCCCGTCGCCGCCGACCCCGTGTCCCCGCACGCCGTGCAGCGGTTGCAGGACTGGCGCTCGGCGTACGAGCTGGGCACGACGGGGCAGTTCGCGCACCGCCTGGCGGCCCTGCGGATCACCGAGCGGCAGTTCCTGGCCCTGCTCGACCAGCCGCCGGCGGCGCTGGCGGCCGGGTCGGGCGTGCCCGCCTGGGCCGAGTTCACCGAGCGGGCGCTGGGCCTCGCCCCTGAGGGAGCGACCCACCTGCCCGTGCACACCCCGTGGTCCGACGCGTTCGGCGACGTGCTGGCACCGTTCGTCACGGCTGCCTGCGCCGACCTGCGCCAGCGGGTGCGGGCCCCCGGGACGGCCACGGTGGTCGACCTCGCCACGGTGTACGCCGGGTTCGCCGACACGCTGCGCGGCAGGCTGGTCGCGATGGCCTCGCGTACCTTCGTCCTGGAACTCAACCGCGCCCGCGTCGCGGGCCGACTGGTGGGTCCCACGCCCGAACACCGGTTCGCCGCCTTCGTGGCCGACCTCGCCCACCGCGAGCGGCTGACCCGGGTGCTGACGGACCATCCCGTCCTGGCGCGGCTGCTGGCGACCGCCTGCCGGCACGCCGTCGAGGCGACGGCCGAGCTGCTCGACCGGTTCGTCGCGGACCGCGCGGAGATCCTCAGCCGGTTGCTCGGCGGCCGCGATCCGGGGCCGCTGGCCGGGCTCGACGCGGCGGGGGACTCGCACGGGCACGGGCGGGCGGTGGCGCTGCTGCGCTTCGCCTCCGGCGCCCGCGTGGTCTACCGGCCGCGCCCGGTCGCTGTCCACGTGCACTTCAACGAGGTCCTGGACTGGCTGAACGCGGTGCTGCCCGACCTGGAGTTGCGCACGCTGACCGTGCTGGCCCGCGACCGTTACGGGTGGATCGAGGTCGTCGACCGTGCCGACTGCTCGGAAGCCGCCCAGGTCGGGGCGTTCTACCACCGGCAGGGGGCGCTGCTCGCGCTGCTGTACCTGCTCGGTATGACGGACATCCACCACGAGAACCTGATCGCCTGCGCCGACCAGCCCGTACTCGTCGATGTCGAGACGCTGCTGCACCCCGACCTGCCCGTGCCGTCCGCCGCGCCCGACCCCGCCGCCCGGGCGCTGCGGACGTCGGTGTACCGCACCGCCCTGCTGCCCCAGCCGCTCATCGGCGATCACGGCCTGCTCGACATCTCCGGCCTGGGCGGCGACCCCGGCGCGCAACAGCTCCGGGAGGCCGTCGGCTGGGCGGCGGCCGGCACCGACACGATGCACCTGGTACGTCGTCCCGCGCCCGTGCGGGCGGCCGAGAACCGTCCGACGCTCAACGGCGTCCCGGCCGACGCCGCCGAGCACACGGCCGAGCTGCTCGCCGGCTTCCGCGCCGCGTACCGGGCCATCGGCCGGCGGACCGAGGACCTGACCGGCCCGGACGGCCTGCTACGGCGGTTCGCCGACGACGAGCTGCGGGTCATCGTCCGGTCGACGCGGACCTACACCGTGCTGCTGAGCGAGTCCACCCACCCCGACGTGCTGCGCGACGCGCTCGACCGGGACCAGATCTTCGACCTGCTCTGGGCAGCCTCGGTGGACGACCCCATGCGCGAGCGACTGGTGTCCCGGGAGATCGAACAGCTCTGGGACGGCGACGTCCCCCTGTTCACCTGCCGTCCCGACGACACCGACCTGACCGGTGGTGACGGCGTCCCGTTCGTCGACGTGCTCGACGAGCCGGTACTGGCGGCCACCCTGCGCAAGATCGCCGGCATGGGTGTGATCGACCGACGCGACCAGGAGTGGATCGTCCAGGCCGCGCTCGCCGGCCGGCTCGGCGGGGCGCGCCACGAGTGCGCCGGGGCCGCGTCGGTCCGGTGGGAGGCGACGGCACCGGACCCGGGCCGGCTGCTCACGGTCGCCTGCGGCATCGCCGACAGGATCATCGCGGACGCCTACGACGACGGCGTGTTCGCCAACTGGCTCGGGCTCGAGCCGTTGGACGGCGGGTACAGCACGGTCCTGCCGCTGGGCGCGGGGCTGGGCAGCGGATATCCGGGCACCGCACTCTTCCTGGCCGAACTGGCCCGGCTCGCGGACGTCGACCGCTACGCCGAGGCCGCCGGCCGGGCGGTGCGCCAACTGCCCCTGCTGCTCACCGCGATGGGGGACCGGCCGCACCTGGCGAGCACCGTCGGCAGCGGCGGGTTCACCGGCCTCGGGGGGATCGCGTACGCGGCGGCCCGGCTCGCCGAGCTGCTCCGGGACGACGCGCTCGGCGACTCCGTCGAGACGGCGGTACGCCTCGCGGCGATCGCCGCCAAGACGGACACCAGCCTGGGCGTGCTCGACGGGCTCGCCGGCTGCCTCGCCGCGATGCTCGCCGTCCACGAGCTGACCGGTCTGCCGCTCGCGGCCGAGACGGCCCGCGACTGCGCCGAGCGGCTGCTGGCCGCCCCCGCGCTGCCCGCGCAGGCCGGCTTCGCCACCGGTACGGCCGGGATCGGCTGGGCCCTGCTGCGATTCGCGCAGGTCGACAGCGACGAGCGGTACGCCGAGGCCGGCAGGGCGTTGGTGGCCCGCGCCGCCACCGGCCCGGTGCCGCAGCCGTCGACGCACTCGTGGTGCCACGGCGTCCCGGGGATCGCGGTCGCCATCGCCGACCAGGGCCGGTTGCTGGCGGATCCCGCGCTGGCCGCCTTCGTGGACGGCGCGGCGAGCGCTGTGTCGAAGTCCGGGCTGGTCAGCGACCACAGCCTCTGCCACGGGGAGTTGGGCCGGCAGGAGATGCTGTCGGTGGCCGCCGCGCACGGTCGCCAGGCCGCCGTCAGGGTCCGCTTCGCGCAGGCCGGACAACTGGTCGCGGCGCTGGACCAGGCCGGCCCGATATGCGGTGCGGCCGGCGGCGTGAGCGTCCCCGGCCTGCTGGACGGCCTGGCCGGGATCGGCCACGGACTGCTCCGTATCGGCTTCGCCGATCATGTGCCCTCGGCACTGCTGCTGCATGCCGAGCCGACGACATCCGGACGCGGTGTCGAGAACTAGAAGGGGGACAACATGCGGGACGACGTGACCGCTCCTCATCCGGCGGGACCGGTGGCGGAGCACGAGTCAGCCGACACGAACCCGGCGGGCGAGATCAAGCTCAGCTTCCTGGGGCACATCGGAAGGCGGTCGGGCATCCTCACCGGACTGATGGTGGCCGCGCCCGCCATCGCGGCCATCATCGACACCGGGGGCACCGGGGGACACTCGTCGTCGTAGCCGCCGGCCGGCGAGCGGCACCCGCTCGTGTCGTTTCATCGACAGCGGGTGCCCCGCGTTGGACGCGGCAATGCGGGTGCCGCTCACGTTAGCCTGCGGCATGCGCTTCTCCTCGCCGGTGATGATCGGACGTGACCCCGAGCTCAGCGCCGTCGACGCTCGACTGACGGCCACTCGGGACTCGTCCGGCGGCACGATCTTCGTGATCGGCGAGGCGGGGATCGGCAAGACCCGGCTGGCGGAGCACTGCGCGCACGCGGCGGCGGAGGCCGGCATGGAGCTGCTACGGGGCCGTAGCAGCTCCACCGGCCCCATCGTCCCGTTCCGCCCGCTGACCGAGGCGATCTTCTCGCTGTCGCGTACGGGCCGGCTGCCCGACAACACGGAGCTGGCGCCCTACCGGCCGGCCCTGGCCCGGCTCGTCCCGGAGTGGCGGGATCCCACGGTGCCGGAACGGGTGGCCTCGATCGTCGAACTGGCCGAGGCCGTACTGCGGCTCGTCGCCGCCGTGGCTGGCCGCCGGGGCTGCGTGCTCATCCTCGAGGACATCCACGACGCCGACGCCGAGACCCACGCCGTCGTGGAGTACCTGGTCGACAACCTCGCCGACCTGCCCATCCTGATGGTGGCCACCATGCGGCCGGGCAGCGGCCCCGCGACCGAGCTGGCCTGGGCCGCGGCGGTGCGCCGGTCCGCGACCGTCGTCGAACTGCGCCCCCTGTCCGGGCCGGAGGTACGCGAACTCGCCTGCGCCTGTCTCGGCACCGATGCCCTGCCCGCCGAACTCACCGACCGGCTGGTGCACGACAGCGAAGGCAACCCGTTCGTCGCCGAGGAGCTGCTCAACAGCATGATCGGCGCGCGCGCACTGGTCCGCGACGACGACGGCTGGCGGTTCACCGACGACTCGGCCATCGCGTTGCCGAACACCGTCACGCTCAGCGTGACACGCCGGTTGGCCAGCCTCGACCCGCAGGCGCGGACGCTGCTGCACACCGCCGCGGTGCTGGGCCGTCGTTTCCCCGTGGCCGCGGTCCGGGCGGCGACCGGCCTCGAGGAACGGGCCATGCTGGGCCACCTGCGGTCCGGGGTGGATGTCGAGGTGATCATGCCCGACCGGTCCACACCCGACTGGTACTCCTTCCGCCACGCGCTGACCGCCGACGCGATCCTGGCCACGCTCACCCCGGCCGAACGGTCCGCGCTGGCGAAACGCGCCGCCGACGCGTTGGAGTCGGCGTACGCCGGGCTGCCCGGACACTGGTGTCAGCTCGCGGCCGAGCTCAGGCAGACCGCCGGCGACCACCACGCCGCGGGTCTGTTGTTCGCGGAGGCGGGTCGACGGGCACTGGGCGACGGCGCCACCACGTCGGCCGTCACCCTGCTCGACCGCGCGTACGAGCTGATGTCCGACCCGCCCGACCCCGACGCCCGCGCCCGCATTCTCGAGTCGCTGCTCAACGCCCTGGCCGAGGCCGGTCACGCGAACCGGGCGTTCGCCCTGGTCAACGACGCGACCTGGGTGAACGCCGTGACCCTCGGCGTCGAGCAGCACGTCAGCATCCGGACCCGCCTCGCCTGGGTGGCGGTCATGACCGGCCGGTGGTCCGACGGCGCGTCCCAGGTACGCATCGCCCGGGCGGTCCTCGGCAGCGATCCGCCGCCGGGGCCGGCCGCCCAGGTGGACGTGGTCGAGGCACACCTGATCTTCGGCGACGGCGACGGCGGCGGCCGGACCAGGCAGGCCGAGCAACTCGTGCTCCAGGCCCTGGCGGTGGCCGAACAGGTGCCGATGGCGGAGACGGCGTGTCAGGCACTGCAACTCCTGGCCGTGATCGCCCGGGGCCGCAGCTTCGACGAGGCGGAGTCCTACCTGACCAGGATGCTGACGACGGCGGAGGAGCACCGGCTGCCCCTGTGGCGCATCAACGCGCTGTTCCGGCTCGGGGTCAACCAGAGCATGCGTACCGGTGAGCAGACGCTGCTGCGCCAGGCGGAGCAGGCCGCGCAGCTGTCCGGCGCCATCATGCTCCGGCACAGCATCGAGGGCGTGTACGCGATCCGTGCCGTGATGCAGGGCGACTACCCGACAGGCGACGAACTCGCCGCCCGGTGCGCCTCGGCCACCGCCCGGCTGCGCAACATCGACGACCAGCAGTTCGCGCTGGTCACGGCCGCCGCCTCCGCCGCCCACCGCGGCCAGCGGCGACTGATGGAGCGCCGCCTCGAGGAGTTCCGGGCGGCCGGTGGGGGAGAGTCCGGACACGTCCCCCTCGCCTACGGCTTCTGCGAGGCCGTCTGCGCGCTGCTGGAGGAGGACCGGCCGGCGGCGATCCGGGCCCTCGACCTGGCCCGGGCGTGGGAGGACGACCATCCGAACACGTACTACATGACGGGCCGTTTCGGCCTGCGGCCGCTCCTCGACGCGCTGGCCGGGTCACTGGACCGCACGGGCATGGACGCGGTGGCGCTGGCCCCGGGCGCCGCCCTGCGCTGGAACCGGCAGTTCCTGCACCTGGCGAAGGCGGTGGTGCTCGGGCGCGCGGGGCAGAGCGAGCGGGCCGCCACGGAGGTCGCACTGGCCCTCGACGCCGCCGCGCCGTACCGCATGACCTACCACCTGGGACTGCGCCTCGTCGCCGAGGCGGCGCTCGCCGACGGGTGGGGCGAGCCGGTCGCCTGGCTGCGGGCGGCGGAGGACTACTTCCACAACGTCGACGCGCCGGTCGTCGCCGGGGCGTGCCGGGGTCTGCTCCGCCAGGCCGGTGCCTCGCTCGGGCAACGGCGCTCGGGCCATGACCGCATCCCGGCCCCGTTGCGGGCCGTCGGGGTGACCGTACGCGAGCACGAGGTGCTCGTGCTGCTCGCGAAGGGCCACGACAACCAGGACCTCGCCACGCTCCTGCATCTCTCGCCGCGTACGGTCGAGAAGCACGTCGCCAGCCTGCTGCTGAAGACCGGGCACGCGAACCGCAGGGCCCTGCGCGACAGCGTGGACGACCTGCTGCGGGCTCCGCCGCGCCCGTAGCCGGGCGACGTCGGCCGGCACCGGTCGCCGAGGCCCTGCGACCGGGCGGTGGCCCGCCCGACCCGGCGGTCCCCGCCCCCGTGGGGACCGCCGGGCCCTGCCGGGTGCCGGTGGTGCGTGCGACACCCGGCAGGGGTCGCGGGGTCAGGCTCCCTTCACCCAGTCGAGAGTGAACCGGGCGAAGTGGATGCCGCCGGTGTCGCCGACCTCGTACAGGTCGCCGACCGTTCCGTCGGCAAGCACGGCCATCGTGGAGTAACCCGCGCCGCCCGGCTTGAGCAGCGCCCGGGCCGGCCAGCTGGCGCCGTCGTCCGTGGAGAGTCGTACGGTGAGGTCGTTGCGCGCGCTCGGGTGCGCGTTGTTGCTGAACAGCGCCGTACGGGTGCGCACCGGCGCCCCGTTCGCGCCCACGTCCGACGGGCGCAGGTAGGACAGCTCGTCGGCGTTGCACAGCGGATCGGTCAGCACGGCACTGGCCGTGGCCGGGCCGAAGGTCGCGCCGCCGTCGATGGAGGTGGCGTAGAACCGGCTGCGGGTCGAGTTGTGGCGCATGTTCTGCACGACGGCCCCGGTGCCGCGCTCGATCGCCTTGCTCTCGTTGATGTTTCCGCCGGCGGATCCGCCCCGTCGCCACGTCACGCCGTGGTCGTCGCTGTAGATGTTGCCGGCGTGACTGGTGCCCGCCGCGTCCCGGTAGGCGATCGGCTGGACCAGGCGGCCGGTGCTGGTCTGGATGCCGTGGCCGGAGGAGAAGAACACCTGCCGCCAGGCCGGGTCCTTGATCGCCGGGTTCAGCTCCACCGGAGCGCTCCAGGTGGCGCCGTCGTCCCGGCTCGTGATGTAGCGCAGGTGCATGCTGTTCGGGTCGTCCGCGGTGTTGAGGCCGGAGCTGCCCGACCAGAAGCTGACGCCCGGCCGGGGGGAGTAGGTGAAGAAGCAGTAGACGGTGCCGGTGGCACGGTCGACCAGCAGGCTGGGATCACCCGCCCCCTCGCTGGTGGTGGCGGGGGCGTGGATGACGCGTGGCTGTTCGAAGGTGCGGCCGCCGTCGGTGCTGCGGATCATGGCGATCTGGATGTTGTTGGTGCCGCCGCCGAGGTCGTACGAACCGTTGATCCGCGCGTCGGCGACGGCGATGACGGTGCCGTTGTTGGTGACGGCCAGGCCCGGGATCCGGACCGAGGCCGCGGTGCCGTCGTAGCGACCGCCCGCGCCGTTGAGGTTGCGGATGACCGATCGCGTGGTGAGCAGCGTCGTCGTGTTCATCTGCGGGGTGCCGGCGGCCATGCCGCAGGCGGCGGTGCCCCGCAGCGTCGTGTCGAAGCCGGCAGCGGTGACCCGCAGGGTGTACGGGGTCCCGGCGGGGACCGTCCAGTAGTGCAGGTGGTTGCCGCCGGCGGCCACCGTCGTGGTCCACGGCGAGCCGGCGCGTCCGGGCCACGTGGGGACGAAGGTGCGGGCGGTCGTGGTGCGGTTCTCCAGCGCGAGTTGCAGCCGGCTCGCCGTGCAGTCGAAGCTGGCCAGCGCGGACATGCCGGTGCCGCAGTGGAAGATGCCGGCGGAGGTGTCGTCCAGTCCGGTCGGGGTGGTCGTGCGCAGCGTGTAGGCGGTGCCGGCGGCCAGGGTCCAGTACAGCTGGGTGCTGCTGCCGGCGGCGACCGTCCGGGTCCAGGGGGAGTTGAGCCGCCCCGGCCAGGTGACGGTGAAGGTCTGTGCGGTGGTGCTGCGGTTGTCGAGCAGCAGGTTGAGTCGGCTGGTCGTGCAGTCGGCGCTGGCCGTCGCGGTCACGCCGGCGGGTGCGGCGTGCGCCGGCGTGGCGGGCAGTACGGCCGCCAGGCCGAGGACGGCGGCCACGGCCGCCACCAGTCGGCGCGGTGTTGCTCGGACTCGGGACACGGGGATTCCTTCCGGGACGGGGGTGGGGCGGAAGTCGAATCAGCCATAAGACGTCGGATGTCCGACGTCCGTGACGCTAAGGGGCGCCGACGGCGATCGTCAAGGGATCGACGGACGGCAGCCGTCCATCAGGGACGGACCGGGGCGCTACCGCGAGTATTCGGCGTGCAGTTGCGCGGACGGTCGACGTCGGTCCGACTGGCGCCAGGTCCGTCCCATGCCGATCTCGGCGCAGCAGTGCGTCTCCGGTACGCGGGCCCGATGGGCCGGACACTCCTCGGCCAGGATGCGGATCTGGTCGGCCTCCAGCTCGAACGCCCTGCGGCTGCCGGTGAGGATCAGCGTGTCGGCGGCGACGTCCCACCGGAGATGATCGCGAAACTCCCGATGCCGGGTGCGTTCGTGCTCGGCGGTCGAGGGCACCGGCCACGCGTCGCCGGGTAGGACGACACGATGCGGCCTGCCGGCCCCCAGCCGGGAGCGGACCTGCTTCCACCGGGACGGCGGGAACGCGAGGCGGTGGTGCAGCAGCACCAGGTCGAGTGGGCGTCCCCAGGCGTGGTGGGTGGGCAACTTCGCGCGGCGCAGTGGGAGGTGGACGATCGTGTGCGGCGACCGGGCGGCCAGGCCCCATGCCTGGGCGAGCATCACCGCTGTCTCCTGGTCGAGGCAGAACTGGGCGCCGAGCCGGCCCTCGTAGAGGCTGGCGAACGCCGGCGCCTGCGCCGGCCGCACGACTCGGTACCGGTGAGGGCCGAGCCGGACCGTGCTGACCACGACCGGCCAGCTGCTTCCGCCCAGCCGTCGACCCACGCGGCAGCACCTCCGAGCACCCGTCGCCTCGCCGTCCGGCGAGCATTGTCACCGGATCCGACGCGAGACGGCGAGCGGGTTTCCCGGCGGCGGGGTCCGGCGGTCGGGCCGCGCCTCAGGGCTGTACGGCGCGCGCGATGCTCGCCCTGATGGGCGCGTAGTGCTCGGCGATGGCGGAACGCAGGCGCTGCGCGTCGCCGGCCGCGACCGCGTCCACGATCGCGCGGTGCCGCTGGGCGGTGATCACGCGGTCTTCCGGCTCGATGCACAGGGTGGGTGCCACGATGGCCTGCACCTGCCAGAACGCCTCGGTGAGTTGGAGCAGCAGGTCGTTGCCCAGGGGCTCCATCAACTTGAGGTGGAATGCCCGGTCGACCTCGAGGAAGTCCTTCCCCTGGGCGGCGAGCCCTTCCATCTCGTCGGCGAGCGCGGCGAGCGCCGCGCGGTGCTCGTCGTCGAGGACGCCGATGGTCTCGGCCGCCAGCCCCTGCTCGAGGGTCTGCCGGACGTCCACGACCTGCCCGAGCACGTGGTGGTCCTCCTCGCCGCTGAGCAGGCCGCGAAACGCCAGACTCTCCACCAGGGCGTTGAGGGACATGCGGCCGACGAAGGTGCCGTGACCGTGCCGCACCTCGACGATGTCGAGGGCGGAGAGGATCTTGACCGCCTCCCGGACGCTCGAGCGGCTGGCGCCGACCGCCTCGCACAGCTCCACCTCGGTGGGCAGGAGATTGCCCGGCTTGAGGCGGTTGCGCAGGATGTACTCCTTGATCCTGGTCGCCACCTCCTGCCGGCGGGGACCCGGGCGCTCCGCGCCGCGTAGCGGACTCGCGTCGATGGTCGTCATCTGCCCCTTGCCCTTCGTTCACGGATCTGAGACGCTCACCCTATCGGCATCAGACGTCAGACGTCATACCCATACCTTGGATTCCCCCGGCGCGAGCAATCCTGCGAGCGCATAGAGCCTATGGAGGCATCTCCGTGAGCACCACTGGTAAGCCGTCCCGGAGTCGGCGCGTCCCTCCGCGCCGGGCTCGCTCTCTGGCCGTCGTCTCCGCCGCCGTGAGCCTGACGCTCGGGCTGGCGGCCTGTAGCGGCGGCCCCGCCTCGACCAACGCCGTCGGCGACGGCAAGGGAGGGGCGTCGATCGAGACCACGTTGGCGTTCACCCTCTCCAGCGGGTTCGATCCCGCGAACGCCTCCTCGGCGGTCGCGACGGCGGTCAACCAGCACATCTTCGAGGGCCTTGTGGATCTTGACCCGGTCACCCGGGAACCCTACCGGGCGTTGGCCAAGGACGACCCGGCGACCAGCGCCGACGGGCTCACGTACACCGTGGCGCTGCGGGACGGCGCGAAGTTCTCCGACGGCACCCCCGTCACGGCCGAGGACGTCGCCTGGTCCTTCACCAGGGTGCTCAAGCCGGCGGACCCCAAGTCGCCACCGCTGATGCAGGGGTTCGTGTCGTTCATCGACTCGGTCAGCGCCAAGGACGCGACGACCGCCGAGTTCAAGCTCAAGTACCCGTTCGCCCTGTTCGCCGAGCGGATCTCCGTCATCAAGATCGTCCCCAAGGCGAAGACCGCGGACGCGGCCGCCTCGAAGGCCTTCGACACGGCACCGATCGGCTCCGGCCCCTTCAAGATGGACAGCGCGTCCAAGGAGTCGGGCATCAAGCTGAGCAGGAACCCGACCTACGACGGACCCCGTCCCGCCAAGGTCGAGACGATGACGTGGAACACCACCACCGAGGCCTCGGCCCGCGTGGCCGACCTGCAGGGCGGCCGGGTCCAGGCCATCGAGTCGGTGCCGTACCTGAACGTCGACTCGCTCAAGGGCAAGTACACCGTCGAGGCGAAGCAGGCCTTCAACCAGGTCTTCCTTATGTTCAACTCGGCGGCGGCGCCGTTCAGTGACAAGCGGGTGCGGCAGGCCCTGCACTACGCGATCGACACGGACGCGGTCATCAAGACCGCGCTCAACGGCTACGGCACCGCGGCGAGCAGCTACCTGGACGAGGGCAACAAGGACTACCAGAAGGCCGCCACGGTCTACGACCACAACATCGAGAAGGCCAAGGCCCTGCTCGCCGAGGCCGGCGTCACGAACCTCTCCTTCCAGCTCGACACCACGGACAACTCCGTCGTCAAGGACGTCGCCCCGCTGGTCATCGAGCAGTGGAAGAAGATCGGCGTCAACGCCAGCCTCAACACGGTGCCCTCCTCGGCCATCTACGGCGACATCGTGCCGAAGGACACCTTCCGGGTGCTGATGGCCTCCGGGGACCCCAGCGTCTTCGGCGTCGACACCGACCTGCTGATGCGGTGGTTCTACTACGGCGAGACCTGGCCGGGACAGCGCTACCGCTGGAGCGACGCGAACCGCAAGGCCATGGCCGACCTGCTCGACAAGGCGGCGCAGACCTCCGACGAGGCGGCGCGCAAGGCGATCTGGAAGCAGGCGCTCGACATGGTGGCCGAGGAGGCCGCGCTGTACCCCATCCTGCACACCAAGGTCGTCACCGCGTACGACCCCGCCAAGCTCTCCGGCTTCGCGGGTGCCGCGACCACCGGCCTGTACTTCCTGGGCGCCAGCCGGACCGGCTGAGCCCGCCCCGGAGGGGGCCGGCCCCCGGCCCCTCCGAAGTCCCGCCCGGCCCGTACACCCCCGGACCGGGCGGGACGTCTCGGCGGCCCTCGACGAGAGAAAGACACCATGCTGAGCGTTCTGAGCCTGGTCGCGCGACGACTCCTGACCCTGATCCCCCTGGTCCTGGGCATCACGCTGTTCGTCTTCGTGATCATGCAGTTCTCCCCGATCGATCCCGCGCTGTCCGTTCTCGGTGACCAGGCGACCCCGGCGCAGGTCGCGGCGTTCAAGGCCGCCAACGGCCTCGACGACCCGCTGCCACTGCGCTACCTGCACTTCCTGGGCGACCTGGTCCGGGGCGATCTGGGCATGACCTTCCCGCCGTCGGTTCCGGTCGCTGACAAGATCGCCACCGCGCTGCCGCTGACGATCCAACTGACGGCCCTGGGCGTCGTCGGCGCCCTGGTCATCGCGCTGGCCCTCGGCATCCCCGCAGCGCTGTACCGGGACCGCTGGCCCGACCAGGTCATCCGGTTCGTCTCCATGGCCGGCATCGCCATGCCGTCGTTCTGGCTGGCTCTCCTGCTCATCCAGGAGTTGTCGGTGCGGCGCCCGGTCTTCCCGACGGGCGGGTACGTCAACCCCACCGACTCGGTCACCCTCTGGTTGCAGTCCCTCGCCATGCCCGCGCTGGCGCTCGCCGTGCCGGTCGGCTGCGCGCTCGCCAGGATCGTGCGTACGTCGATGGTCGAGGAACTCGACAAGGACTACGTCCGTACGGCCATCGGCGCCGGGCTGCCGCCCCGCGTCGTGATCGGCCGCAACGTGCTGCGCAACGCGCTCGTCAACCCGCTCACCGTGCTGGGCCTGCGGATCGGCTACCTCATCGGCGGCACGGTCGTCATCGAGGCCATCTTCTCGCTGCCCGGCATGGGCACCCAGATCATGAGCGCGGTGCAGCAGAACGACACGGCCCTCGCGCAGGGGACCGTCCTGACGATCGCCGTCGGTTTCGTCGTCGTGAACCTGGTCGTCGACATCCTCTACCTCTTCGCCAACCCTCGACTGCGCGGAGCCCACTGATGCGTCGCACCTTCACGGCCCGGCTGTCGCGCCCCGGCATCGCCTTCAGGAGACTCAGCGTCACCTCCCGGATCGCGCTCGGCTTCGTCCTGCTCATCGTCCTGGTGGGCGTCTTCGCGCCCCTGCTGATCCGGTACGACCCCGCCCAGACCGGGCTCGGCCCGGCGCTGACCGGTCCGAACGGCGACCACTGGTTCGGTCTGGACAAGCTCGGGCGTGACGTCTTCTCCCGGCTGGTGGCCGGCACCCGGCGGTCCCTGATCGTGGGCTTCGGCGGCGCCGGGATCGCGCTGCTGGTCGGCGCGATCCTCGGCGCGCTCGCGGGAACCAGCCGGCCCGCGGTCGACGAGGCGCTGATGCGCTGCCTCGACGTCGTCATGGCCTTCCCCGCCATCGTGCTCTCCGCGCTGCTGATCATCTCCTTCGGCAAGAACAGCCTGCTGGTCCTCGTGATCGCGATCGGCTTCGTCTTCACCCCGTCCGTCGCGCGGATCGTGCGCGCCAACGTGCTCTCGCAGTACCGGGAGGACTACGTTGCGGCCGAGCGGATCATCGGCGCGCGGCGGCTGCACATCCTCTGGCGGCACGTCCTGCGCAACTGCGCCGCGCCCATCCTCGTCTTCGTCACCGTCATGGTCGCCGACGCCATCGTCTTCGAGGCCTCCCTCTCCTTCATCGGCGGCGGGCTGGCACCCCAGGAGGCGGAGTCCTCGTGGGGCTCCGTCATCGCCTTCGGCAAGGAGATGGTGCAGATCGGTGGCTGGTGGGCCACCTTCTTCCCCGGCCTGCTGATCCTGCTCACCGTGCTCGCCCTGAACGTGCTCTCCGAGGGGATGTCCGACGCCTGGGCCGCCCCGGCGGCCCGGCGCGCCACCGTCTCGCCGGCCGCCGATCCGCTGGTGCGGGCAGAGACCGGCCCGGGTGAGGTCGTCGAGCTGCCCGGCCTGCCGGAGGCGGCGCGGCGGCTGCGCGAGCGGGCCCGTCCGCTCCCGCAGGGCGAACCCGTCATCGAGGTCAGGAACCTGTCGATCGGCTTCGAGGGACGCCACCGGGGCGTCGACATCGTCGACGACCTGACCTTCGACGTCCGACCCGGCGAGGTCGTCGGCCTGGTGGGGGAGTCGGGCTCGGGCAAGTCGCTGACATCCCTCGCGGTCATGGGGCTGCTGCCCAAGGGCGCCAGGGTGCGGGGGGAGATCCGCTTCGAGGGTACGGACCTGCTGACCGTGAGCACGAAACGACGGCGGGCCCTGATGGGGCGCGAGATCGCGATGGTCTACCAGGACGCCCTCTCGGCCCTGAACCCATCGCTGCGCATCGGCCCCCAACTGGCGCAGATGATCCGCCGTGGCGGCACCCGGTCGGCCGAGGAGCTGATGGGGCTGGTGGGCCTGGACGCCGCTCGCACCCTGGCCGCGTACCCGCACGAGCTCTCCGGCGGGCAGCGGCAACGGGTGGTGATCGCGATGGCCCTCTCCCGGGACCCGCGCCTGATCATCGCCGACGAGCCGACCACCGCGCTCGACGTCACGGTCCAGGCGCAGGTGATGGAACTGCTGCTGCGGCTGCGGGACCGGCTGGGCTTCGCGCTGATCCTGGTCAGCCACGATCTCGCGCTGGTCAGCGACGTCGCCGACCGCGTCGTCGTCATGTACGGCGGGCAGATCGTCGAGAGCGGGGTCACCGCCGACGTGGTCGGGGCCCCGGCGCACCACTACGCCCGTGGGCTGCTCGGCTCCGTGCTCTCGCTGGAGGCCGGCGCGCAGCGGCTCACCCAGATCCGCGGTGTGGTGCCGTCCCCGGCCGACTTCCCGCCGGGATGCCGGTTCGCGGACCGCTGCCCCATGGCCACGCAGGTCTGCCGTGACACGGCGCCCCGCCTGGAGGGCACCGCCGCCCACGGGTACGCCTGCCACCACCCGGCCGTCACCGTCAGCGAAGAGGAACTGGCCCGATGAGCGCGACAGTCCCCGGTCAGCCGATCGTCGAGCTGCGCGACGTGCACGTGGTGCACCGCACCCGCGGCGGCGGCATGTTCAACCGCGAGCGGGTGTACGCCCTCACCGGCGCGGACCTGACCGTACGCGCCGGGGAGACCATCGGCGTCGTCGGTGAGTCGGGCTGCGGCAAGTCCACGATGGCCAAGGTGCTGGTGGGTCTCCAGCGACCGACGAGCGGCACGGTCAGCTTCGCCGGCACCGACGTGTGGTCGATGAGCGCGGCGCAACGACGCGAACGCATCGGTTCCGGCGTCGGCATGGTCTTCCAGGACCCGGCCACGTCGCTGAACCGTCGGATGCCGGTACGCGACATCCTGCGGGACCCGCTCGACGTGCACCGCCGCGGCACCCGCACGCAGCGGGAGGAGCGGGTCGACGAGCTGATGGCCCTGGTGGGGCTGCCCCGCTCGGTCGCCGACGTCCTGCCGAGCCAGCTCTCCGGAGGGCAACGCCAGCGGGTGTCCATCGCGCGCGCCCTGGCGCTGGAGCCGGGCCTGGTCATCGCCGACGAGCCCACCAGCGCCCTCGACGTCTCGGTGCGGGCGCAGATCCTCAACCTGCTCCTGGACCTCAAGGACCGCCTCGGGCTGGCCATGGTCTTCGTCTCGCACGACATCCAGACCGTCAAGCGGATCAGCGACCGCGTGGTCACCATGTACCTCGGCCGGATCGTGGAGCAGGCGCCCGCGGCCCTGCTGCCCGAGGGCGCCCGACACCCGTACACGCGCGCGCTCTTCTCCGCCACGCCGGGTCTGCTCTCGCCCATCGACCCCATCCCGCTCGTCGGCCCCGTCCCACTCGCCACCCGACCGCCCAGCGGATGCCCGTTCCGCACCCGCTGCTGGAAGGCCACGGACGTGTGCGCCACCGAGCTGCCGCCGCCCGAGCGGGACGCCGACAGCGCCGGGGACCACGAGTTCCGGTGCCACCACCCCGTACCCGCTGGATCCAGCAACGCCGAGCTGGTGGAACTCGCCAGAGCCGCCACCGGCCGCACCACCCCCCTACACGTCGAGGAGACAGCGTGACCACGCCAGCCCCGCGGATCGCCGGCGTCGTGCCGCCGGTCGTCACCCCCCTGACCGAGGAGGGCACGGTCGACGTCCTCTCCCTGGAGCGACTCGTCGAGCGGCTGCTCACCGCCGGAGTCGACGGCATCTTCGCGCTCGGCAGCTCCGGCGAGACCGTCTTCCTCACCGACAGCCAGCGCGACCAGGTCCTCGAGACCGTCGTGAAGACCGTCGGCGGCAGCGTGCCCGTCATCGCCGGCTGCATCGAACCGACCACGCGCCGGGTCCTCGACCGCGCCGAGGCGTCGACGCGCCTGGGCGCGGACGGCCTGGTGGCGACGGCCCCCTTCTACGCCATCGTCGGTCCCCACGAGATCGAGCGGCACTTCCGCGCGATCGCCTCGTCGGTCGAGCTTCCCCTGTTCGCGTACGACATTCCCGTCTGCGTGCACACCAAGCTCGCCACCCAGCTGTTGACCCGGCTGGCGGCGGACGGGGTCATCGCCGGCGTCAAGGACTCCAGCGGCGACGACGTCGCCTTCCGCCAGCTGGTGCTGGCGATCGCCGAGCGGGCGCCGGACAGCGGGTTCAGCCTGCTGACCGGGCACGAGGTGGTCGTCGACGCGATGATGCTCGCCGGTGCCTCCGGCTCCGTGCCCGGGCTGGGCAACGTGGACCCGGCCGGTTACGTGCGACTGCACCGGGCCTGCGTCAGCGGCGACTGGGAGGCCGCCCGGCACGAGCAGGACCGGCTGACCCGCCTGTTCCGGATCGTCGACGCGGCCGACCCGGCGACCTCGGCCGGGGCGACCCGGGGCGTGGGCGCGTTCAAGACCGCCCTGGCCCTGCTCGGTGTGATCGACAGCAACGCCGTGTCCCTTCCCCTGCGGCCACTCGACGCGGACGAGACGACCCGGGTGCGTACGCAGCTGGAACTGGCGGGGCTGCTCTGAACATGTCCGAGGCACACACGCCCCGAACCGTCGCCGACGAGGCGGTCGCCGCGCTCGACATCGGCGGCACCAAGACGGCGGCCGCCATCGTCACGGGGCAGGGTGAGGTCGTCGACCGCGTCACCGCCGCCACCCCCGGCAGAGCCGGCGCGACCGCCATCCTCGACACCGCCGCCGACCTCGTCCGCCACCTGCGGACGCGGGCACCGGGGACCGGCATCCGTGCCCTCGGCGTCGGCAGCGCCGGCGTGGTCGACAGCGCGACAGGCCGGGTGCTCTCGGCCACCGACGTCCTGACCGGCTGGGCCGGCACCGACCTGGCCGGGCGGCTGCGGGAGCTGCTCGCCCTGCCCGTCGCCGTCATCAACGACGTGCACGCGCACGCCCTCGGCGAGGCGCGCCACGGCGTCGCGGCCGGACGCGAGACGGTGCTCCTCGTCGCCGTCGGCACCGGCATCGGCGCCTCGTTCGTCGCCGGCGGCAGCGTGCTCGCCGGCGCCCACAGCGCGGCCGGCCACGCCGGTCACCAGCCCTCCCCGTACGCCGGGTCGCTGCCCTGCACCTGCGGGGGACGGGGACACCTCGAAGCGCTCGCCTCCGGGCCCGGCCTCGCCGCCGAGTACGCGCGGCGTACCGGCCGGCCGGTCGACGACCTGCGGGCCGTGGCCGCGCGTGCCGAGGACGGCGACGAGACGGCCGCGGCGGTCGTCCGGCTGGGCGGGACGGCCGTCGGCGCGGCGGTCGGCGGGCTGGTCAACATGCTCGACCCCGACGTCGTCGTGGTCGGCGGCGGCGTCACCGGCCTCGGCGAGCCCTGGTGGCGGGCGCTGCGTGACGCCGTGCGGCGGGAGACGTTGCCCAGCCTGGCCGGCGTGCCCGTCCTGGCCTCGGCACTCGGTTCGGACGCCCCCCTGCTCGGCGCCGCCTCGCTCGCCTGGGCGGCGGCGCGGGGCGACCATGGGCAGGGCCGGCTCCACCACGACATCCGGACAGCGTCGTGAACCCGCTGATCGCGCAGCTCCGCCACCGCCTGGTGGTCTCCTGCCAGGCGTACCCCGGTGAGCCGATGCGGGACACCGACACGATGCGCCGGGTCGCCCTCGCCGCCGCCGAGGGCGGGGCGGCCGGCATCCGCGCCCAGGGGCTGGCCGACATCGCGGCCATCCGGGACGCGGTCGACCTGCCGCTGATCGGGCTCTGGAAGGACGGCGACGACGACGTCTTCATCACCCCCACGCTCGAGCACGCGCTGGCCGTCGCCCGGGCCGGCGCGCACGTCGTCGCGCTCGACGGCACGTGCCGACCACGGCCCGACGGCCGGACCGTCGCCGAGACCGTCGCCGCCGTCCACGAGCGGACCGGCGCCCTGGTGATGGCCGACTGCTCCACCCTCGAGGAGGGGATCGCCGCCGCGGCGGCGGGAGCCGACCTGGTCGGCACGACCCTGGCCGGCTACACATCGTACACCAGCAAGGGGCCGGGCCCGGACCTGGACCTGGTGGCGCAGCTCGCTGGCGCGATCGACGTGCCGGTGGTCGCGGAGGGCCGGATCCACACCCCGGCGCAGGCGGCGCAGGCGCTGCGGGCCGGCGCGTGGACGGTGGTGGTGGGCACCGCCATCACCCACCCCACCACCATCACCGGCTGGTTCGCCTCCGCCGTGGCACACGCCGGCTGACGGGCGGGGCGCGTCCGGCGGTCCTGTCCCCGGCAGGCGTCGCCGGCGCGGCACACAGGTCAACGACGAATCGACGATCCTGCTGGCACGGAGGTCATGACTGTGGCTCTGAGCGATCTCACCCTCGCCGACTGCTGGGCGTACCGGCCCGACCTGGCCGTCCCGGCGGACCTGGGTGCCTTCTGGGAACGGACGCTCAGCGCGGACGCACCGGGCCCGGCGACGTACGAGCCCGTCGACACCGGGCTCACCCAGGTCCGTACCTTCTCGGTCGTCGTGCCCGGGTACGACGGCGACCCCGTGTACGGCTGGCTGCACCTTCCCGCGCAGGCCAGCGGGCCGCTGCCGTGCGTGGTCGAGTACCTCGGCTACGGTCGTGGCCGTGGCCTGCCCCACGAGAAGCTGTTCTGGGCCGCCGCCGGCTTCGCCCACCTGATCATGGACACCCGTGGCCAGGGCTGGAGCGCCTCGTCCGGCAGTACGGCCGACCCGCACGGCTACCCGGCGGGCACCGTTCCCGGCTTCCTCACCCGCGGCGTCACCGACCCGGACGACTTCTACTACCGCAGGCTCGTCACCGACGCCGTGCGGTTCGCCCGCGCCGCACAGCGGCATCCCGCCGTCGACGCCGACCGTGTCGTCGTCACCGGCGTCAGCCAGGGCGGCGGCCTCGCCCTGGCGGTGGCGGCGCTGTTCCCGGGCGTGGCCGCCGTCATGCCCGACGTGCCCTTCCTGTGCGACTTCCGGCGAGGTGTGCAGGTCGCCGCCCGTGGCCCCTACGGTGAGATCGCCGAATACCTCAAGCTGCACCGCGACCGGAGCGGCCAGGTGTTCGGCACGTTGGCGTACTTCGACGCCGCCGTGCTCGCGCCCCGCGCGACCGCGCCCGCGCTGTTCTCCATCGCGATGATGGACCAGGTCTGCCCGCCCTCGACCTGTTTCGCCGCCTACCACCGTCACGGCGGCCAGAAGGAGCTGCGCGTCTACGAGTTCAACGACCACGAGGGTGGCGGGGCGGAGCACCAGCTCGAACAACTCGCCTGGCTGCACAAGGTGCTCGGCCGGGGATGAGCCCGGCCGCCAGGCCCCCGGGATGAAAACCGGCCGCCAGGCCCCGAGCCGTCGCGGCGGGGCCTGGCGGCCGGTTCGTCACGAGTGGGCGATCCGCAGCTGCGACCAGTCGATGACGCGGTCTCCCAGCTCCGCGACGGAGGCGAGGAGGCCGAGTCGGGCGGCCCGCACGTCGGGCTCCTCGGCCATCACGAACACCTCGTCGAAGAAGGTGTTCACCGGTGCGGTGATCCGTACCGTGGTCTGCGTGAACTCGTCGAGGTCGGGGCGGGCGGCGAGGTCGGCGCTGACCTGCTTGAAGGTCTCGTGCAGGCGGATCTCGGCAGGCTCGTGGAGGTGGGCGGGGTCGTAGCCGGCGGGGGTGCCGGCGGGGACGATCCGGCGGCTGCGTTGCAGTGCCTCGGCGAGCGCCCGGAACGACTCGTCGGTCAGAAGCCGATCGATCTGCCCGAGGAGCCGGTCGGCGAACTGCGGACGGTCGGCGTGCAGCAGGACCGCGCGGATCCGGTCGACGGGCTGGTTCTCCTCGCTGAGGAGCTGTTCGAGGCGGCGGGTGAGGAACTCCGCGATGCCGGCCAACACCTTCTCGTCGACGGGCACCGGCTGGTGACGCGCCGCCCGGGCGAGCGCGTCGGTCAGGGAGACGCCGGCGAGGGCGGGCTGCGAGCGGTGGACGGCCAGGAGGCCGAGGACGGCTCGGCGGACGGCGAACGGGTCGCTGCTGCCGGTGGGGAGCCCGACGGTGGCGGCGAGTCCGACGACGAGGTCGAGACGGTCGGCCAGCGAGAGCAGCGCACCCGGCAGGGTGGCGGGGAGCTGGTCCCCGGCGGCCCGGGGGAGTTCCGCGTCGAACAGCGCCTGGGCGACGGGCTGCGGCTCGCCGGCGTGGGTCGCGTACTCGCGGGCCATCACTCCGGCGAGGCTGGTCATCTCGGTGACCATCTGCGAGCCCAGGTCGAACTTGACCAGCTCGGCGGCGCGTTCGAGCGTCCGCTGGTCCTCGGCGGACAGGCTCAGCCCGGCGGCGAGCTCACGGGCCAGGGCGGCGATGCGCTCGGCGCGGTCGGCCATCGACCCGAGCTTGTCGGTGAAGGTCAACCCCGTCAGGCGGGCGCGCAGCTCGGCCAGGGGAGTGTCCCGGTCGGCGCGGTAGAAGAACAGCGCGTCCTCGTAGCGGGCGCGGAGCACCGCCTCGTTGCCGGCGCGTACGAGGTCGACGTCGATGTCGCCGTTGCCCACCGCGACGAAGGAGGGCAGCAGGGCACCCTGCGCGTCGCGTACCGGGAGGTAACGCTGGTGCTTGCGCATGACGGTGGTGAGCACCGCCTCGGGCAGCCGCAGGTAGCTGTCGTCGAACCGGCCGAGTAGCGGGGTGGGCTGCTCCACCAGGTAGACGACCTGGTCGACGAGCCTCGCCTCGGCGGCGAGGTCGACGCGTCCACCCACGTCGGCGGCGAGCCGTTCGGCGGCGGCCGTGATGGTGGCCAGCCGCTCGTCCGGGTCGACCACGATGCCGGCCTTCCGGACGGTGTCGAGGTATTCCTCGGCGGAGGCGACCGGCAGCACCGGACGGTCGGCGGTGCGGTGGACCCGGGTGAGCCGGTCGGCGGCGAGGATGCCGGCGGTCACCGGCACCACCTCGTCGCCCCAGAGGGCGAGCAGCCAGCGGATCGGCCGGGTGAACGCCAGCTCCGGATCGCGCCACCGCATGTTCTTCGCCGAACGCAGCGAGCCGACCGCCCCCGCCAGCACGGTGCGCAGCACCTCCTGGGCGGTGCGGCCCGGCTCGTGGCGGCGTACCACCAGGTGGGGCACGCCGTTGACGTCGGCCTGCGTCAACTCCTCGACCGCGACGCCCTGGGAGCGGGCGAAACCCACCGCGGCCGGGGTCGGCTGCCCGTCCGGACGGAACCCGGCGCTGACCTTCGGGCCCTTGACCGTACGCGTGTGGTCCGCCTCCACGGCGGCGACGTTCTCCACGATCGCGACCAGCCGCCGCGGGGTGGCGTGCAGCCGGACCGACCCGTGATCCAGCCGGGTCGCCCCCAGCCGCTCGGTCAACTCGCGGGCCAGCTGCTCCCGCGCGGCGCGCGCCTCCGCCGGGGGCATCTCCTCCACCCCGATCTCGAAGACCACCTGCCGTGGCCCGGACGCGGCGCCGGTGCCGGCCGGCTCGGCGACCCGCGCGGCCACCGCGGCCGGCGTCACACCCAGCGGGTGCTGCAACGACTCCCGCTCGGAGATCCACAGCTTGGCCACGTCGGCGGCGAGACGCCGCATCCGCGCGAACTCCGCCGCGCGTTCCGCGGTCGACACCGCGCCCCGCGCGTCGAGCACGTTGAAGGTGTGCGAGCACTTCAGCACGTAGCTGTAGGCCGGCACCGGCAGACCGATGTCGATCAGCCGCTGGGCCTCGCTCGCGTACCGGTCCAGCAGCGTCCGGTTCGTGGCCACGTCCGCGTCGTCGAGGTAGTAGCGGGACATCTCGTACTCGGCCTGGCCGAACACCTCGCCGTAGCTGACCCCGTCGGCGTAGGCGATCTCCTTGAAGTGCCGGACCCCCTGGAGCGCCATCATGATCCGCTCGATGCCGTACGTGATCTCCACGGACGGCGGATCGAGGCTGATCCCGCCAGCCTGCTGGAAGTAGGTGAACTGGGTGATCTCCAGCCCGTCGAGCCACACCTCCCACCCCAACCCCCAGGCGCCCAGCGCGGGGGAGGCCCAGTTGTCCTCGACGAAGCGCACGTCGTGCGCGGTCACGTCGATCCCCAACGCGGCCAGGCTGCCGAGGTAGAGCTCCTGCGCGTTCTCGGGCTCGGGCTTGATGACCACCTGGAACTGGGTGTGGCACTGGATCCGGTTCGGGTTCTCCCCGTACCGGGCGTCATCCGGACGTACCGACGGCTCGACGTAGGCCACCCGCCACGGCTCGGGACCCAGCACCCGCAGGAACGTCGCCGGGTTGAGCGTGCCGGCACCGACCTCGGTGTTCATCGGCTGGACCGTCAAACAGCCCTGCTCCGTCCAGTACGCGTTCAGGCGTGCCAGAGCGTCCTGCATTGTCAGCACGTCGTGCTCCATCTCGATGACAACCGACCAGGGCACGAGGCCGCCGCTGGTCGCTGTGGAAGTGTCCCGCCAGACTATCGCTCGCGTGCGTGGGCGTATCGCGCGCGTAGTCGGTAACACACCGTTTTGGTCCGTCCCTTGCGCATTGATTGGCAGTTCAACGGTGCCCCTACCAGGGGTGGAGCGACCCTTAGTGGCCGTTGCCGGGCATCCGGCTTGGGTATAGCCTCCTGCGTCAGGAAAGTCTGAAGATCCTCTCGTGAGACCCCTCACGACCGGTGAATCGCGTCCCGGTGCGCTGGTCCGACGCTGGACAGACCGTGCCGTCCGCCAGTCTCGACGAGGGAGAGACGGGGCAACAAATGCCAACCATTCCGGAATTCTCCGATCAGTCATCGCCCCGTGCGGACGCAGGGTCGGCCGCGCACTGGAATCCGCAACGACCCAGCCCCATGCGGTACGCCCGGTACCGGCCGGCGGAGGAGCGGATCGAGATTCCGCTGCGCGGGCGCACCTGGCCGGACCGGCGGCTGGTGCGGGCTCCGCTCTGGGCCTCGGTGGACCTGCGCGACGGCAACCAGGCGCTGGCCGAGCCGATGGACCCCGCGCGCAAGCGGCGCATGTTCGACACGCTGCTCCGGATCGGCTTCAAGGAGATCGAGGTCGGCTACCCGTCGGCCAGCCTGGCCGACTTCGAGTTCGCCCGCCACCTCGCCGACGAGGACGCCATCCCCGACGACGTCACCCCGGTCGTCTTCACTCCGGGCCGCCGTGACCTGGTCGAACGTACCTTCGAGGCCGTCGCGGGCTACCCGCGGGCGGTGATCCACCTCTGCGTGGCGACCGCGCCGGCCTGGCGGGAGGTCGTCCTGGGCGGGACCCGCGCCGAGGTGCTGAAGCTGATCCTCACGGCGGGCGAGGACGTGCTGCGCCTCGCCGAGCGGTATCCCGGGGTGGACCTGCACTTCCAGTTCTCGCCGGAGGTCTTCAACCTCACCGAGCCGGACTACGTGCTGGAGGTCTGCGACACGCTGACCGCGCTCTGGGACGCGTGCCCGCAACGCCCCGTCCGGCTGAACCTGCCGACGACCGTGGAGACGACCACCCCCAACCTGTTCGCCGACCAGATCGAGTACATGTCGCGGCAGTTGGCCCGCCGCGACGGCGTCATCCTCTCCGTGCACCCGCACAACGACCGGGGCACCGGTGTCGCCTCCGCGGAGCTGGCGCTGCTCGCCGGCGCCGAGCGGGTGGAGGGCTGCCTGTTCGGCAACGGGGAGCGGACCGGCAACGTCGACCTGGTCACGCTGGCGCTCAACCTGCACTCGCAGGGCGTCGATCCGATGCTGGACCTGACCGACATCGACGAGGTCCGCCGCACCGTCGAGTACTGCAATCGGATGGTGGTGCCGGAGCGGCACCCCTACGGTGGCGACCTCGTCTACACGGCGTTCTCCGGCACCCACCAGGACGCGATCAGCAAGGGGCTGGCGCACCACCGCAAGCGGGCCGCGCAGCTCGGGGTGCCGGTGGAGGAGGCGCCCTGGGAGGTGCCGTACCTGCCGATCGACCCGTCGGACGTCGGTCGTGACTACGCGGCGGTGGTACGCATCAACAGCCAGTCCGGCAAGGGGGGCATCGCCCACCTGCTGCACCAGACGCAGGGGCTGCAACTGCCCCGGCGGCTCCAGATCGAGTTCTCCCGGTTCGTGCAGAGCGTCAGTGACGCCAGCGGGGCCGAGGTCACGGCGAAGCACCTGTGGGACCTCTTCCGGGGCCGGTACCTGGACCCCGACGGCCCGGTCACGGTCGACGACTGGCGCATCGCCGGCGCGGCGGCGGAGGGCTACCGCTTCGCCGGGACCCTGAAGACCGCCGGCGGCAGCGGCGAACGGGTGGGCGCGGGGCCGACGCCCTCGGCGGCACTCGTCGCCGCGCTGGGCGACGAGGGGATCGACGTCGAACTGCTCGAACAGCAGGAGCAGCCGCTCACCGACGGGCAGGGCGGCGTCGCGGTCTACGTCGAGTGCCGCATCCGGGACCGTACCCTGTGGGGTGTCGGGTTGGCCGACTCCCCGGCGGACGCCCAGGTGCGGGCCGTGCTCTCGGCCTGCAACCGGGCCCTGGCCGACTGACCGGCCGCCGGGACCGGGCCACGACCGGACGGACCGGAGCGCACCCGGAAGGACCCACGCAGGTCCTCCGGCGCGCCCCGGTCCGTCCGTCGCGTCAGCCGCCGTGGCCGGTGACCGGGCAGCCCGGGCCGTTCGCCCCGCCGGCCTCGCGCGGTTCGTGCGGGAAGAAGTTCGGCAGCCGTACGGTCTCCGGATACCGCCGGGAGAACGTCGCCGTGGTGGACGCCCCCGTCGGCGCCACCAGGCTGCGCCAGCAGGCGTCGACGGTGCGGCCGGCGGCCTGTTCCCGCCGTTCGTGCCGGACGAACGCCTCGGCCACGAAGTGATGGTCGACGATCGTGACGCCGTGCAGTTCGAACGAGTGCATGACGGCGGTCAGCAGCTCCAGCATCGCCCGGTCCTGCCACAACGTGCGGCTGGAGCGGCGGTCCAGCCCCATCCGGTCCGCGATGACCGGGAGCATGTCGTACCGGTTGCTGTCGGACAGGTTGCGGGCGCCGATCTCGGTGCTGGTGTACCAGCCGGAGAAGGGCACGGCCGGGTAGGTCAGCCCGCCCATGCGCAGCTTCTGGTCGCTGATCGCCGGGTGGGCGTACCAGCGCAGGCCGAGGTCGGCGAACCAGGGCAGCGTCGGATGGCTCAGCGGCACCTCCAGCACCGCGTCGGCCGGCAACGGATACCAGCGGGGCGGCGCCGTACCGGCACTGATCACCAGCGGCAGGATGTCGAACGGCCCACCGGCACCGCCGGGCCAGCCCAGGGACCGGGCCCACTCGGTGAAGGCGACCGTCTCCGGATCGCCGACGACCGTACCGTCCGGCTGGCGGTAGCCGGCGTAGCGCACGAGCTGCGAGTTCCAGATCCGTGGACCGGGACCGTCGGGTGGCTGCGCGCCGAGCACGGTGATCGTGGCCCGGATCCGGCCGCCGTTGGTGGCCCGGCGCAGGTGCTCCACGCATGCCTCGTAGATGTCGTCCGGTTCGGTCGCCTGCCGGGCATCGCGTACGTCGAGCACCCGCCAGTTGGCCTTGCCGACGCAGTGCACGCTGTTGCGCCACGCGATCTTACAGCCAGTGACGAGTTCGTCCTCAGTGTGCCGGTATCCGGAGGTCCTGGCGAACTCGGTGAGCACCGCTTCCGGCCGGGCGGCGTCCACCGTGCCGGCGGCGGTCTCCGCGCAGTCCCGGAGGAAGTCCCGGATCTCGGCGACCTGGTGGTCGGGTAGGTCCCAACCGACGGGAGGGTCTGTCACTGTCACTGTCCAAGCCTCCCCATGCTTCCCTCGGTACGGCTCCCCACCTCCGCTTTTTAGGGGTACGGGAAGGGGTGCGGACGCCGGTGGGCGCGACGGCCGGTGGCTATCTTCACCCGGTATGGTCTGCGCACCCACACGTACCCCAGAGGGTGAGACGAGAGAGGGAGACCGCATGCCGGAGCCGGTGCAGTCCGGAGCGTCGCCGTCGCCGTCCGATCGCCGCGAGCTGTTGCGGCAGCGGATCGTTCGCTCACTCTCCGTGAAGGACGAAGGTGTCCGGGAGGCGGCCGTCCTCCGCTCGGCACCCGCCGAGGAGCAACGCGAGCCGTTCCCCCTGACCGACCTGCAGGCGGCCTACTGGGTGGGTCGCCGCGAGGGGCAGCGGCTCGGCGGGACCGCCTGCCACGGCTATCTGGAACTCGACGTGCGCGAACTGGACGTCGACCGGTTGAGCCGGGCCTGCGACCGGCTGGTCCAGCGGCACCCGATGCTGCGGGCGGTCATCGACGACGACGGCAACCAGCGGGTGCTCGACGAGGTGCCGTCGTACCGGATCCCCGTCGCGGACGCGACCGGCCCGGACGGTGGCCGGCTGCTCGACGACATCCGCGACGAGATGTCCCACCAGGTCCTCCGGGCCGATCAGTGGCCGTTGTTCGACCTGCGGGCCACCCGGACCGGGGAGTCGACGTCCCGGCTGCACATCAGCTTCGACATCCTGATCGCCGACGCGCTGAGCTTCCGCATCCTCGCCGTCGAACTGGCCGACCTGTACGAGGACGCCGACCGCGAACTGCCGGCGATCGGGGTCACCTTCCGCGACTACGTGACGCACCTGAACCGGGCGGACGACGGGGCCCGCGAGGCCGACTGGGCGTACTGGCGGGAGCGGATCGAGGCGCTGCCGCCGGCGCCTGACCTGCCCGTACGGCCCGCCGCCGAGCAGCCGGAGATCCCGCGCTTCTCCCGGCTGGAGACCCGGCTGTCCGCCGAGACCTGGGCGGCGGTGCGCAAGCTGGCGGGGGCGGCGGGGGTGGCGCCGGCGGGCACCGTGCTGGGGGCCTTCGCCGAGGCGTTGGGGGTCTGGACCGCCGCGCCGCGCTTCACGCTCAACCTGACCCTGTTCGACCGTCGACCGGTGCACCCGGACATCGACCGGGTGGTCGGGCCGTTCACCAACATCAGCCTGCTGGGGGCGGACCTGGCCGCCGCCGGATCGTTCACCGAGCTGGCCGCGAGCCTGCAACGGCAGATGTGGAGCGACCTGGAGCACCGGCAGGTCAGCGGCGTCGAGGTGCTGCGGGAACTCGCCCGCAGGCGCGGGGGCGAGTCCGCGATGCCGGTGGTCTTCACCTACGTCCAGGACCCCGGCAACGACGACTTCCGTACCGACCTGAGCCGGCTGGGCACGATCCACTACGCGCTCTCCCAGACGCCGCAGGTGCTGATCGACTGCCAGGTGTCGGAATCCGCCGGGGAGGTCTGGGTCTGGTGGGACGTCGTCGCCGACGCCTTTCCGGACGGCCTGCTGGCGGAGATGTTCGCCGCCTTCACCGACCTGTTGGGGGAACTCGCCGAGCCGGCCGCCTGGGCGGCGGCCCGGCCGGCCCGGCCGCCGGCTGCGGTGGCGGCGCTGCGGGAGAGCACCGAACCGGTGGCGGAGCTGCCGGTACGACCGCTGCACGAGCTGGTGACCGAGGCCGCCGACCGGTGGCCGGACCGCACGGCGCTGGTCGACCCGGACGCGAGGCTCGACTACGCGGGCCTGCGGGACGCCGCGACGGCGCTCGCCGTCCGCCTGACCGACGCCGGGGTGACGGCGGGCGAGCTGGTCGGTGTGCACGCGCGCGACGGCATCGACCGGGCGGTCGGCGTGCTCGGCGTCCAACTCGCCGGCGGGGCGTACCTGCCGCTGGACGCGAACCTGCCGGCCGGGCGCCTCACCGAACTCGCCCGGCGGGGCGGCATCCGGACGCTTGTGGTCGGTGCGCACGACCTCCGTCCGGAGTGGGCGTCGGAGCAGCTCGTGGTGCTGACCGCGCGCTCGGGCGCGGGCGGACCGGTCGACGTGCCGGCGCCGGGCCGGCTGCCGGAGGTGCCGTTGGACCAGAGCGCCTACGTGGTGTTCACCTCCGGCTCGACGGGAGCGCCGAAGGGCGTGCAGGTCTCCCACCGGGCGGCGGCGAACACCGTGCTCGACGTGAACCAGCGGTACGGCGTCGACGAGCGGGACCGCGTCTTCGCGGTGTCGTCGATCGGTTTCGACCTGTCGGTCTGGGACATCTTCGGCACCCTGGCCGCCGGCGCCACGGTGGTCAGCGCCGAGCCGGGGCAGGCCGGCAAGGACCCGGCACGGTGGCTGGCCCGGATGCAGGCCGAGCGCGTCACCGTCTGGAACTCGGCGCCCGCGTTGATGAACCTCTTCGTGGACGTCTGCGAGCTGCGCTCGGCGGTCCTGCCGGACCTGCGGCTGGTGCTGCTCAGCGGGGACTGGATCCCGTTGAACCTGCCCGCGCGCATCCGCCGGGTGGCCCCGAACGCGCGGGTGGTCAGTCTCGGCGGAGCCACGGAGGCGGCCATCTGGTCGGTCGCCTACGACGTGCGCGACGGCGACCGTGGCTGGTCCAGCGTGCCGTACGGCTTCCCCCTGACCAACCAGCGGCTGTACGTGCTCGACGAGGCGGGGCGCGAGCGTCCGGTCGGCGTCGCCGGCGACCTCTACATCGGTGGGGTCGGGCTGGCACAGGGCTACTGGGACGCCCCGGAGCTCACCGCCGCGGCGTTCGTCGAGCACGAGCGGCTCGGCCGGCTCTACCGCACCGGCGACCTCGCCCGGCGGCACCCCGACGGCTGCCTGGAGTTCCTCGGCCGGCGGGACGGGCAGGTGAAGATCCAGGGCCACCGGGTCGAACTGGCCGAGGTGGAGGCCGCCCTGGTCCGGCTCCCCGACGTGCAGTCGGCGGCCGTCGCGGCGGTCGGCCCCCGGGACGGCCAGCGGCAGTTGGTGGCCTACCTGGTGCCCGCCGACGAGCGGCTCGACGTCTCCGCGCTGCGTACGGCGCTCGGCGCGAGCCTGCCGGAGTACCTGGTGCCGAGCAGGTTCCTGGTCGTGGAGTCGCTGCCGGTCAGCGCCAACGGCAAGCTCGACCGCGCCCGGCTGCTGGAGCTGTCGCCACCGGTCCCGGCGGAGCCGGAGCCGGCCGCCACGGCGCCGCTCCCGGTCGAGACGGCGCCGCGGACCCCGCGCCCGTTCGCCGAGTACCTGCTCGGTCTCGCCCGGCAGGCGACCGGGAACGACCAGCTGGGCCTCGACGACGACCTGATGCTGGCCGGGCTCGACTCGGTGGACCTGGTCCGGCTCTGCAACGTGCTGGAGCGGGAGCTGGACTTCCGCCCGCCGTACGAGGAACTGGTGCGCAACCCGCGCGTCGCGGCGATCGAGCGGATGCTGGAGTCCGACCTGCTGGACCGGCTACGGGCCGGCGGCCGGATCGGCTCGGGCTCCGGCGACGGGGACGAGCAGGCGCCGTCGGCGGAGCTGGTCCAGCGGGCCGTGCTGCGCCACCGTACGCTGCACAGCCTGGCGGGTCGGTCGATGCCGGCACCGGACGCGGCCACGGACCTCGACCTGTACCGCGACAGCGCCTCGTGGCGGGGCGGGGACGGGGCGGGGGCGGTCACCGGCGAGCAGCTCGGCAGCCTGCTCTCGGTGTTGCGGGCCGTCGAACTCGACGGCCGGTCGAAGTTCCGCTACCCCTCCGCCGGTGGCCTGTACGCGGTGCGCACCTTCGTGCACGTGCGGCCGTCCCGGGTCGACGGGCTCGCCCCCGGGGTCTACTTCTACAACCCGGTGGCGCACCGGTTGGCGATGTTCGCCTCGGCGGTCGGCTTCGACCCCGAGTGGTTCGGCGGCGTCAACCGGCCGGTGGCCGGCGCGGCGGCCTTCGCCGTCTACCTCGCGGCGGACTCGGCGGCGATCAGCCAGAAGTACGGCGCGCGCACCGCACGGTTCGCCGCGTTGGAGGCGGGCTCGATGGCCATGCTGCTGCGGCAGGACGCGGCCCGGCACGGGCTGGGGCTGTGCCAGATCGGGGGCTTCGCGGACGATGCGGTCATCCAGTGCCTCGGCCTGGACCAGCGGGAGGACCTGCTGACCACGGTGCTCGGCGGACCGGTCGGCGGGGGTGCGGCGCTGGACTACGAGGAGGGCTTCGTGTGAGCGCCCCCGACGCCGCGACGGGGCCAGGGCCGGGCGGGCCCGGCGCACAGGAGCCCGCCGAGCTGCTCGCCGAGCTCCGGGGGCTGGGCGTGGAGCTGACCGTCACCGACGGCCGGCTCGCCTTCCGGGCACCCACCGGGGTGCTGACCGACCCGCTGCGGCAGCGGCTGCGTACCCACCGTGACGCCCTGCTCGCGTTGCTGACCGGCGGGCAGTCGGTCCGCCGGGCGCTCACCGACCGGCAGCTGCGCATCTGGCTGCTGCACCAGCGCTACGGCGGCAGCGTCGGCTACCAGCTCGGCGGCGCGTTCCGCCTGCACGGGCCGCTGCGTACCGACCTGTTCCGGGACGCGGTGCGGGCGGCGGTCAGCCAGCATGCCGCGCTGCGTACGGTGGTGGCGATCGAGCAGGGTCTGCCGGTCCTGGTGGTGCGCGAGCGGATGCCCCTCGACGTCGCGCTGCTGGACGTGCCGGGCGGCACCGACGACCTGGTGCACCAGTTGGTGGCCGAGGTGATCAGCCAGCCGATGGACCTGGTCGACGGCCCGCTCGTACGGGTGGCGCTGCTGCGGTCGGGGGCCGGGCAGCACGTCGTGGCGCTGGCGATCCACCACCTGGTCGCCGACGACCACGCGGTGCGGCTGTTCGGCGAGCAGGTGATGACCAACTACCGGGCGCTGGCCGTCGAGGCCGTGCCGGTCGACCTGCTGGTGGCGCGGGAACGGAGCGACGCGGCCGAGCCTCCCGCGGTCGACTGGCGGGCGGACCCGGCGCTTCTCGAGCGGGTCGCCCGGCGACGGGCCGCGCTGTCCGGGGTGCCGGCACCGGTCCTGCCCGCACCGGGACCGGCGGTGTCGGCCGCTTCGCCGTGGGCGGCGCGGTCGCTGGCGGTCCGGCTCGACGGCGAGGCCCAGCAGGCGTGGGACCGGGGCCGCCGGGCGGCCGGCCGTACCTCGCTCGCGGTGCGCCTCGCCGTGATCGGACTGGCGGTCGCCGCGGCGGGCGGGCCGGACGAGCTGCTCGTCGGCACGCCCGGGTTCGGGCGCGAGAACGCGGCGCAGTGGCGCACGATCGGCTACTTCGCGACCACGGCCGTGGTGCGGGTCGCGCTGGCCGGCTGCCGGACGTTCGGTGACCTGCTCGCCCAGGTCGCCGATGACCTGAACGAGGCGTGGTCGTTGCAGCGCGTGCCGTACGAGGAATTGGTGGGTAACCGGTCGCACGCCGTCTCCGGTGGACATGTCCTATGGCTTGTGGCCTATCTGGACGCGCCATTTCCCGAGGTGCCCGGGCTCGATGTCCAGCCGGTGTCGATACAGGCGCAGCAGGCCCGCCACGATCTGCGTATTGGGATCGCCCAGCGACCGGACGGTACGGATCTCGGCATAACATATCGGCAAGCTGCGGTATCCGATGACTTTGTCACCGAGTTCGCGGCCGCGCTTCGCAATTTTTCGGCGCGACTGCCCGATCCGGACGCGTTGCTCGCCGAGCTGACCACCCCACCGCCGAAGGGCGGTGAACAGGGGATGCTAGGGGTTGCCGACAGCTCTGCGGCACGCCTTCTGCGGGTGGCGGGACGCCGTAGAGGCGGGTCGAGATCGGGGCAGGAAACTAGTAGTTGACATCGGTAAACTGTTGGTGCATGCTCGCGATGCGAATCGGGGAGGGGTGCGAAAGTGCTCCATTCCGGAGCGTCGCGAGCAGGTTACGAATTGTTTCTGGCAGGCGCGCCCGGTTAATTGGAAACTCGTTGATGGATGTCGGCACCCGCTACCTGTCGTGGTGGGCGGGCTACCTCCTGCCATCGACGCGACCAATCAGTGGACCGAGCGTGGTGCTGCCGTGGCGGGACTGTCGAGCGGGAGGCGCGGAGACGTGTTCAACGATGATGACGACCGGCGTGTGTACCTAGTCGTGATCAACGAGGAGGAGCAGTACTCCGTGTGGCTCGCCGACCGGGAGCCGCCGACGGGCTGGCGCGCGGTCGGCTTCAGCGGTTCCCGCGACGAGTGCCTCGACCACATCGAGCAGGTGTGGACGGACATGCGGCCGCTGTCCCTGCGTACCGCCCTCGCCGAGGCCGCGGGGCGAGTGACCGACTGATGGCGGCACCGGGCCTCTTCCGCGCAGCGCCGTGGCAGCGATGGCTGGTCAGCCACCTGCCCGACCCGGCGTCCTGGCACGGCACCGCCGAGGTTCGGCTGCCCGTCGCCGTGGCCCGGGCGGAGGAGGTCGTCCACGCGCTGCGGGAACGACACCCGCTGGCGCGTACCCGTCTCGTCGGCGACGACCGGCACGGCGCGGCGCTGCAGATCCTCGACGGCCCGGCGGACCCCGCCGCGTCGGTGTGCTTCGAGGTGCACGCCGAGCCCGACGGTGGCAGCCGGGTGCTGATCCGGGTCCCCGGCACCCTCGCCGACGCCGGCACCCTCCGGATGCTCCAGTCCGCCCTGGTCGACGAGGTGGCAGGCCGGCCGGCCGACCCGGCGGGCCTGGACTCCCTGCTGCGGTACGCCCAGTGGCAGCACAACCTGCAACGGCAGGCCCCGGAGCCGCTACCGGCGCGGGGCCCGGTCAACGCGGTGCCGTTCGAACGTCCCGTGACCGGCACCGCGTCGGCCGAGGGTCTGCTGGGTCACGTCGCGACCGGGGCCGCGCGCGACGGTCTGCGGGAGGCCGCCGAGCTGCTCGACGTCACGGCCGAGGCGGTCCTGCTCGGCTGCTGGTGGCTGCTCCTGCGCGCGATCGCCGACGGCGAACCGGACCAGCTCTGGGTCGGGGTCGACGAGCGCCGGGCACCCGTCCCCGACACCGTCGTCGGCCCGCTGACCGGGTACCGGCCGTGGCCGGTCGGCCTGGCCGGTGACGCCGCCGTCCGAGACGTGCTGCTCGCCGCCGACAGGTGGCTCGCCGGTCCGGCCCTGCGGCGGCCGGTCTGGCACGAGGCGAGCGAGCCGGACGCACTGCCGGCGTACGCGTTCACCACGGCTCCGGCCCACGCCGCCGTCACGGTGCCGGGCGGTGAGGCCGTGCTGTCGCCGCCCGCGCCACCGCCGTTCGCGCGTACCCTGATGCTCGCTCCGGCCGTCGGCGCGCAGCGCGGGGACCTGCTGCTGCGCCACGCCCCCGACCGGATCCACCGCGACGACGCCGCCCAACTGCTGGACACCCTGGACGGCCTGCTCGCCGATCTCCCCACGCTGGTGCGGGCCGGCCGGGCCTGGCGGGGCGCCGCACCGGTCGGCACCGACGCCGCCGCGACGCCGGTGGACCCGCCGTCGTTCTGGCGGCGCATCCAGCAGCAGGCGGCCCGGACGCCGCAGGCACCGGCCGTGGGCACGGGCGACGAGTGGCTGACCTACGCCGAACTGGTGCACGCGGCCCGCCGCCTGGCCGGCGAGCTGCGCCGGCGCGGCGCCCGGCCCGACGAGTGCGTCGGTGTGCTGGCGGCCGACGGTCCCGACCTGGTGGTCTCCCTGCTCGGCGTGCACGCCGCCGGCCTGGCCTACGTGCCGCTGCACCACCGGCTGCCCGCGGGCCGCATCGCGCACATGCTGGCGACCGCCGGAGCGCGCCTGGTCGTGCACGACGGCTCCGCGCCGCAGCTGCTGCCGGCCGACGTGCAGGTGGTCGACCCGACCGCCGGAGCGGACCCGACACCGACCGGGCCGGCCGATCCGCCCGGTGGCGGCCCGGAGTCCTTGGCCTACGTCATGTTCACCTCGGGCAGCACCGGCACCCCGAAGGGCGTCATGGTGACCCGCCGGGGCCTGGACAACTACCTCGACGTGGCCGCGCGGGAGTACCCGCTGGCCGCCGGCGCCGGGGTCGTCTCGCACACGGCCGTGATCTTCGACCTCTCGGTGACCTCCCTGCTCGCGCCGCTGCTGGTCGGCCAACGGGTGGTCGTCACCGACGCCGACGAGGGCATCGACGGGCTGCTCGCGGCGATCCGCGCCGTCGGTGACGTGAGCCTGCTCAAGCTCACGCCGGCCCATCTGGCGCTGCTGTCCCGGCTCGACCTGGCCGGCTACGGCCGGGTGCGCGCGGTCGTGCTCGGCGGCGAGGACCTGCCAACCGACGTGGTCGCCCGCTGGCGCGCCAACCACCCGGACTGCCTGGTCTTCAACGAGTACGGCCCCACCGAGACCGTCGTGGGCTGCACCGTGTGGTCCCCGGACCCCGTGGACGCCGGCTACCGCAGCGTCCCGATCGGACGGCCCATCCAGGGGGCCCGGGTCCTGGTCTGCGGGCCCGACCACCGGCCGCTCGTGGCCGGGGTGCCCGGGGAGATCTGTGTGGCCGGCGCCGGCGTGGCCCGCGGGTACCTCGGCGACCCCCGGCGCACGGCGGCGCAGTTCGTGCCGGACCCGACCGGGGAACCGGGTGCCCGCATGTACCGCACCGGCGACCTGGGCACCGCCACCGCCGCCTGCGGCCTGCTGTTCCACGGCCGCATCGACCGGCAGGTCAAGCTGCACGGCTTCCGGGTCGAGCCCGCCGAGATCGAGCTCAGGCTGCGTGAACTGCCCGGGGTGACCGACGCGGTGGCACACGTCGGCACGCTGCCGGGCGGCGAGCGGGTACTCGTCGGCTACCTGGTCGCGGACCGGGAGGTCGGCACCGGGGCGGACACCGCGCTGCTGCACGCGGCGCTTCCGTGGTACATGGTGCCGACCATGCTGCGCCGACTGCCCGCGCTGCCCACCGCCGCCAACGGCAAGGTCGACCTCAGGCAGCTCCCGCCCCCGGTGGCCGCCCCCACGACCGGGGGCGGTGCCGTCACCGAGATGCAGCGGCTCGTCCGCGAGGCGTGGAGCGAGGTCACCGGGGTCGCCGAGCCGGACCTGGACACCCGCTTCTTCGAGGTCGGCGGGACCTCGTACTCACTGGTGAAGGTCAACGCCAGGCTCCGCGAACGGTTGCGCCGCGAGATCTCCATCGCGGACATGTTCGAGCGTCCCACCATCCGCCAGCTGGCGGCCTTCCTGGAGGAGGAACCGCCAGCGGCCCCCGACACGCCGGAGCACCCGACCGGGAACGTGTCGCCGGAACCCACGGCCGACCGGCGCCAGGAGGCGTTGCGGCGGCTGCGCGCACGACGAGGCGAGGGCTGACCATGGAAGACGAACTCGCCGTCGCGGTGGTGGGCATGGCGCTGCGGTGCCCGGGTGCCGAGACCCCCGAGGAGTTCTGGCAGAACCTCGTCGACGGGGTCGAGAGCATCGAGCGGTTCGCACCCGAGGAGGTGGAACTGCCCGCCCGCCTCCGTGATCTGGACTCCGGCGCGGTGCACGTACCGGCCGGCGGCCTCCTCGACGAGCCCGCCCGCTTCGACGCCGAGTTCTTCCGCATGTCACCGCGCGAGGCCCAGCTGATCGACCCGCAGCACCGGCTGCTGCTGGAGGTCGCGCACGAGGCCTTCGAGAACGCCGGAGTGGTGCCCGGCGCCGGGACCACCGCCGTGTACGCCGGTGCGGGTTTCCCCAGCTATCTGTGGTCGCGGCTGCTGGACAGCCCGACCACCGAGGGGGCGGGGCAGTACTGGCTCACGGTCGGCAACGACAAGGACCACGTCGCCACCCGGATCGCGTACACGCTCAACCTCCAGGGTCCGGTCGCCACCGTGCAGTCGGCCTGCTCGACCTCGCTCGTCTGCGTGCACTTCGCCTGCCAGAGCCTGCTGGCCGGCGAATGCGACGTGGCGCTCGCCGGGGCCGCCTCGGTCGGCTTCCCGCAGCGGCGCGGCTACCACTACACGGAGGGCGGGATCCTCTCGCCCGACGGGCACTGCCGCCCCTTCGACGCGCAGGCGCAGGGCGCGGTGCCGGGCAGCGGCGTCGGTGCCGTGGTGCTCAAGCGACTGGCCGACGCCCGCCGGGACGGCGACCCCATCCGGATGGTGATCCTCGGCAGTGCCATCGGCAACGACGGCGCGGCCCGGATGAGCTACGCCGCGCCGGCGGTCGCGGGCCAGGCCGCCGTGATCAGCGGCGCGCTGCGGGTCGCCGGAGTGAAGCCCGACGAGGTCTCCTACGTCGAGGCGCACGGCACCGGCACCCCCCTCGGCGACCCGATCGAGGTGGCCGCCCTGACCCGGGCGATGCCCGGTGAGCCGGGAAGCGCGCCGACGTGCTGGCTCGGTTCCGTCAAGGCCAACATCGGCCACCTCGACGTGGCCGCCGGGATGGCCGGGCTGGTCAAGACGGCCCTCGCGCTGGAGCACGAGACGATCCCGCCGACCCTGCACTTCACCGAGCCGAACCCCCGGCTGGAACTCGACCGGACCCGCTTCCAGGTCGCCGGCCGCGCGGTGCCGTGGCCCCGGACCGGTCCGGTCCGGGTGGCCGGGATCAGCTCCTTCGGCCTGGGCGGCACCAACGGGCACCTGGTGGTGACCGAGCCGCCCCGCGACCGTGGCGGCGAGGAGCCGGTGCGCGCCGTTGCGCCGCCCACGCAGCCCGTCGCGCTGCCGCTGTCCGCGGACAGCCCGGCCGCACTCGACCGGCTGGCCGACCGGCTCGCCCCGGCGCTCGGCCCGGACCTGCCCGCCGCCGCCCGTACGCTGGCCGCGCGGCGACCGCGCGGGGTGCGCCGGGTGCTGCTCGCCACGGATCCGGCGCACGCCGCCGAGCTGCTGCACAGCCAGCGCCAGAGCCAGCACGCCGGGCCCGGGCGGGTGGCGTTCGTCTTCTCCGGCGCCGGCAAGCACGCCGTCGCGGAGGCCGCCGAGCTGCTCGCGTACGACGCGTTCGCCGAGGCGTACGGGCAGGCGCGCGCCGTCTTCGCCGACCTGGGCAGCACGCTGCTGGAGCCCGACGTCACCGACCCGGAACTGCTGCGCCGGCCGACGCTGTCGCTGCCGTCCCTCTTCGCCGTGCAGGTGGCGCTGGCGCGGCTCTGGATGGCCCGCGGGGTACGCCCCACCGCCGTCGCCGGGCACAGCGCCGGGGAGTGCGCCGCCGCGCACATCGCCGGGTCGCTGCCGCTGGAGGACGCGGCCGCCCTGGTCGTGATGCGGGCCCGCCTGCTGGAGGAGTCCGCCCCGGGACGGATGGCCGTGGTGCCCCTGCCCGCCGCCGAGGCGGAACGACTCGGCGCCACCTTCGGACTGACGCTCGCCGCGGTCAACACCGCCCACAGTTGCGTTCTGGCCGGCGAGGTCGCGGCGTACCAGCGGTTCGCCGAGCACGCCGAGGCCACCGGCCTGGACATCCAGCCGGTCGGCATCGCCACGGTCCCGCACTCGCCGCTGCTGGCCGACGGCGCCCGGCAGCTCACCGCCTTCGCCGAGGGCCTCGACCTGCGACCGCCCACCATCGCGTACGTCTCGGCCCTGACCGGGGCGCGGGTCGACGCGGCCGAGCTGGCCCGCCCCGGCTACTGGGGCGAGCACCTCTGCCGACCGGTGCGCTTCGCCGACGCCGTCGCGGCGCTCACCGCCGAGGCCGACCTCTTCGTGGAGATCGGCCCGGCGGGCACGGTCGAGCCGCTCGTCGCGGCCGATCCCCAGGTCGAGCGCGAGACCGTGGTGGGGTCGCTGCCGCACCCGAAGGAGGGCGTCCGGCCGCAACAGCGCCTGATCGAGTCGCTGGGCCGGCTGTGGGCGCAGGGCGCCGAGGTGGACTGGTCCACGGTGCTCGGTGCCGGCCCGCGTGCGGCCGTACCGACCGCGCCCTTCGTCGGTGTCACCCACCTGGCCAGGGCCGGCACGGACGCCGCGGTCGACGCGCCCAGAGCGCCCACCGCCACGGGCACCGGGCCCCGGGTGTTCGCGCCGACCTGGCACCGGGTCGTCCGGCCCCCGGCCGCCGTGCCCGCCGGGAACTGGCTGGTGCTGGGCGCCGACTCGCCGCTCGCCGGTGAGCTGGTCGCCCGGATCACCGCGGCGGGCGGCGGCGCCCGCCGCGTCGACGCGCCGGTGGCCGACTTCCCCGCCGGTACGTCCGGACTGGCGGAGACCTTCGACCGGGTGGTGGCGGAGTTCGAGGCGCTGCTCGACGACCCCGAACTGGTCGGGGTGCTGGACCTCACCGGTCACGACGCGAGCCCGACGGCAGCCGGGCAGCCGGTCGACGCGAGCGCGTTCCACCGGCGGCTGGCGCTGATCCGCGCGGTCGACCACCGCCCCGAGTCGCCGCTGCGACTGGTCTGCGTGGTCTCCGGCACCTGCGCGGTGCTCGGCGACGAACCGGCCGATCCGGCCGCCGCGCTCGCCTACGGGCCGGTGCTCGTCGCGGACCGGGAGTACCCGCACCTGAGCACGAGGATCGTCGACGTCGACCGCGCCGGCGACCCGGCGGTCACCGCCGCCGTCCTCACCGGCGAACTGGGCGACGACGAGGGCCCCGAGCTGTACGCGGTGCGCGGTCGGCACCGCTGGCAGCGGTCCTTCTCGCCGGTGCCGGCCCCGCAACCGCCGAGCGAGGGGACGGACCTCGGCCCGGTGCTCGTCACCGGCGGCCTCGGCGGGATCGGCCGCTCCGTGGCGGTGGAACTGGCCCGGACCGGCACCACCGCGATCGCCCTGGTCGGCCGCGCCGCCGCGCCGCCCCGGTCGCAGTGGGAGGCGCTGCTGGCCGCCGACCCCGGCTCGCCCGTCGCCGCCCTGGTACGGGACCTGCGGGCGATCGAGGCGAGCGGCGCCCGGCTGCTGACCGTCGCCGCCGACTGCACCGACCCGGCGGCGATGCGTGCCGCGGTGGACCGGATCGCCACCGAACTGGGCCCGGTCAGCACCCTCGTGCACGCCGCCGGTGTGCCCGGCGGCGGGCTGATCCGGCTGCGTTCCGTCGACGAGTGCGCGACGGTGCTCGCGCCCAAGGTGCGCGGCGTACGGGTGCTCGCGGACGTGCTGGCGGACCAGCCGCTGCGGCGGGTGCTGCTCTGCTCGGCGCTGGACGCGGTGCTGGGCACCGTCGGGCAGGTCGACCACGTGGCCGCCAACGCCTTCCTCGACGCGGTGCCCGGCGCCGGCTGGTTCGGCGACGCGGTGGTGACCAGCGTCGGCTGGGGCGCCTGGCAGGAGGTCGGCCAGGCGGCCGACGTCTCCAAGGTCGGCGGGCTCGCCAACTGGCGTAACCGCGCGCTGGCCGACGCGCTGACCCCCCAGGAGGGGGCCCGGTTGGCCCACGCGCTGGCGTTCGGCGCCGGCGGCACCGTGGTGGCCGGAACCGTCGATCCCGAGCTGCTGCTCGAACAGGCCCGCCAGGCCGACGTGGTCAGCCTCTTCGAGGACGAGCAGCCCGACGGTACGAGGCAACTGCTGCCCCGCCCGGCGCTGTCGGTGCCGTACCGGGAGCCGGAGGGGCCGATCGCGCTGGCCGTGGCCGGCATCTGGTCGGAGGTACTGGGCATCAGCCCGATCGGCATGGACGACAACTACTTCGCCCTGGGCGGTCACTCGCTGGCGGCGGTGGCGCTGGTCGCCCGGCTGCGCCGGATCTTCGCCTTCCCGATCGGGCTGACCGACACGATCGCGCGGCCCACCGTCGCGGCTCAGGTGCAGTGGTTGGAAGCCGAGTTGGACCGCTTCCTCGATTCGATCTCCGACGAGGAGGTCGAGCGACAGCTTGCCGCACTCGAAGCGGGTGGGCAGGAGATCCGGCCGGACGGGAGTCCCGGCTGACCCGCCGGTTCCCGATCCGTGTCCACCCTCCGATGGGAGTCAGATGCAGAGCCCTTCCGAGACCGACCGGCTCGCGGCGGTCCTCGACCGTCGGCGGTCGAGGCGCCCGGAGCAGAACTCCGGCAGCGAACTGGTCCGGGTGAGCCCCGGCGTCCGGAGACCCTGGCAACCCGCGCTCGCCGAGGCCACCGTGCCCGGCGTCGACCTGTGCGACTGGGTGACGTCGCACCTGCACCCGGTACGGGAACTGATCACCGCGCACGGTGCGCTGGTGCTGCGCGGCATGGTGTGCGACGTGGAGTCGTTCGGGCGGACGGTGGCTGAGGTCGCCGGCGACCAGTTGGCCGAGTACACCAACCGCTCCACCCCCCGCAGCAGGGTGGCCGGCAGGGTGTTCACCTCCACCGAGTACAGCGCCGACCACGCCATCCCGATGCACAGCGAGCAGTCGTACACCAGCCGCTGGCCGCTGCTGCTCGGGTTCTACGGCGAGCTGCCGGCCGAGACCGGTGGGGAGACCCCGCTGGCGCCGACCGACCAGGTGCTCGACCTGCTGCCCGCCGACCTCGTCGACCGCTTCGTGGAGCGCGGGGTCTGCTACGAGCGGTGGTACCACCCGAACGTCGGTCTGCCGTGGACGGAGGTCTTCCAGACCGAGGACCCGGCCGAGATGCAGCGCATCTGCGCCGACTCCGGCATCGAGGTCAGCTGGCACGAGGACGGTCTGCTGCGTACGAGGCAGCCGGCCCAGGTCGTCACCCGCCACCCGGTCAGCGGCGCGACCGTCTGGTTCAACCAGGCCAACCTGTTCCACCCGGCGGCGCTGCCGGAGTCGGTGTCCGGCCCGCTGCGCCGGACCTACGGCGAGCGGCTGCCCCGCAGCGTGTCCTTCGGCGACGGCTCACCGATCCCCGACGAGTACGTGCGCCTCATCGAGGAGGCGTTCACCACGGCGAGCTGGCGGGCGCCCTGGACGGCCGGCGACGTCGTGCTCGTCGACAACGTGGCGGTGGCCCACGGGCGGCGCCCGTACACCGGTGCGCGGCGGGTCCTGGTCGCGATGGCCGGCACCGGCCAGGCGGACGACGGGGGGAACGGGGAGTGACGGGGTACGACGACACGCGGGAGACCATCGGGCTCGGGCCCGCCCAGTGGCCGCTCTACGTCGCGGCGGGCGCCGCCCTCGGCCAGCGGCGTACCGTGCTGTCGGTGCCGTGGGGCCCGGCGGCGCCGGAAATGGACAGGGTGCGTGACCTGCTCGCCCAGTACGACGCGTGCTGCCTCGCGCTGCTGTCGATGCCCGGCCTCACGGTGCCGGTGCAGCGCCGGGAGCCGGGCCCGCTCGGGCCGGCCGACACGCCGGCGCAGAGCGCGCTCCGGCTGGTCGACGCTGCGCAGGGCCGCCGGCTGGAGATCTCCCTGCCCGCCGTGATGGTGGACGCGGTGTCGCTGCGCCTGCTCTGGGACCAGCTCGCGGCGCTGCTGTCCGGCCGGCCGTTGGACCGGCCCGAACTGGACTACCTGGACGTCGCGGAGTGGCAGCGCGAGGAGGCGGAGGAGAGCTCCCCCGGCGCGGTCAGCGCGGCGTTCCGCGCGGTTCTCGCCGCCCGGGACGCGAGCGCCCAGCGGCCCGCGCCGGAGCACGTCGAGCACCGGTGCGGCCCCGAGCTGCTGGCGGCTGCCCGGGCCGTCCCCGGCGACCTGTCGGACGTGCTCTCCGCCGCGCTGCTGCTCGCTCTGCCGGCTCCGCACGCCGACGGCCGGCGGCACGTCGCCAACCTCGTGCCCGGCCGGGGCATCGAGGCGCTGCGCCAGGTCGTCGGTCGGCTGGACCTGCTGGCGCCGGTGCCCGTCGAGGTGCCGGCGGACGCGACCGTACGCGACCTGCTGGCGGCGGTCGCCGACGCGCGACGCGCGGCGCAGCAGGAGTACACCCGGCAGACCGTGCCGGCGCTGCTCTCCGCGCTGACCGCCTGGCAACAGCTGGCCGGGTCCGGCGAACCGCTGGCCGGGGTGCTGGTCGAGCCGCCCTTCACCCCGCTGGAGCAGCCGTCGGCGGCACCCCTGACGCCCGAGGTGTCCGGCTTCGACGCCGGCCCGGCCGACCTGCTGGTGCGGGTCGTCGAGGGCACGGCCGACGGCGCGGTGTTCATCAGGCACGACCGGACCCGGCCCGTCCTCGCGCCGGAACTGCTCGAAGAGCGGCTGACGGTGATCCTGGCGCAGTTCGCCGGGGCCGACCGTCCGGTGCGCGGGCTGACCCGTACCGGCGCCCAGGAGCGCGCCCGACTGCGAGCCGTGCTGCGCGGTGCCGACGGCACCGGTCCCGGGGCCGGCGACGCCACCCCCGTGGAGCGGCTGATCCTGGACCGGGCCGACGCCGGACCGCAGCGGATCGCGCTGTCCGCCGCCGACGGTGAGCTCACCTACGGCGAGCTGCGGGACCGGGCGTACCGGGGCGCGCAGTCGCTGGCCGCCGCGGGGATCGGGCCGGGCAGCGTGGTCGCGGTCGCCTCCGGGCGGCTCGTCCCGTACGTGGTGGGTTGCCTCGCGACCCGGCTCGTCGGCGCGGCGTTCCTGCCGATCGACCCGACCATGCCCAGCGGGCACCGGCAGCGGCTGCTCGAGCGCGCCGGGGCGGCCGCCGTGCTGGGCGGCCCCGATCTCGCCGTCGACGCGCCGGAACGCACCGGGACCGGCCGGCCCCACGTCGACATCCCGACCGGGCCGGCGGACGCCCCGACGCCGGCGCCGGACCAGGTTCCGGTGCCGCTCTCGGCCCCGGCGTACGTGCTGTTCACCTCCGGTTCCACCGGCGTGCCGAACCCGGTGGCGGTGCCCGGCGCCGCGCTGGCCGGCTACGTCCGGTCGATCACGCGGCGGCTGTCGCTGACCGCGGATACCGTCGCCGCCAGCCCGGCGGCCTTCACGGCGGATCTCGGCGTCACCGCGCTCTGGCCGGTGCTGGCGGCCGGCGGTCGGGTGGTGGAGATCCCGCTGGCGGCGCGGCTGGACGCCGACCGGTTCGCCGGCCTGGTCGCCGGGCACGGGGTGACCCTGCTGAAGATCACCCCGTCGCACCTGCGGGCCCTGCTGTCGGCTGCCCCGGCGGCCGACTGCCTGCCCCGAGACGTCCTGGTGCTCGGCGGTGAACGGCTCGACGAATCCCTGGTGGCGCAGGCCCGGCAGCTGCGTCCGGAACTCACCGTGATCAACCACTACGGTCCCACCGAGACCACCGTCGGCGTGCTGACGGCGCCGGTGACGGGCACGGACCCGTGTCCCGTCGGCACCCCGCTGCCGCACGTCACCGTGGCGGTGCTCGACGACGCGGGCGAGCCGGTGCCGTTCGGGCACCGCGGCGAACTCGTCGTCGGGGGAGCCGCACTGGCCCTCGGCTACCCGGGCGACCCACGGCTGACCGCGTGGCGGTTCCGGCCGGACCCCCAGGCGACGCACGGTGAGCGGGTCTACCGCACCGGCGACGTGGCCAGCGTCGACGAGGCCGGGCAGGTGTGGCTGCACGGCCGGCTGGACGACCAGATCAAGATCCGCGGCTGGCGGGTCGAGCCGGCGCAGAGCGCGTCCGTCCTGCGCGAGCACCCCGCCGTCCGGGACGCCGCGGTGGTGGCGGTGGAGACCGCCGGCCAGGTCGCCCTGGCGGGGTTCGTGGTGGCCGAGGCGGGCAGCACCGAGACGCAGCTGCTCCGGTACGCGGCCGAACACCTGCCGGAACAGCTGGTGCCGACCCGGCTGCACCTGCTGGACCGGCTGCCGCTGCTGCCGAACGGCAAGGTGGACCGCGCCGAGCTGGTGCGCCACGCCGCCACGCGGGCCACCGCGATCGTCGGCCCCCGTACCGACCTGGAGTTCGTGCTCGCCGACGTCTGGTCGGAGCTCATGAACGGCGCCGAGATCGACGTGACGGTGAACCTGTTCCAGGCCGGCGCGCACTCGCTGATGGCGACCCAGGCGCTCAGCCGCCTGCGCGAGCTACTCGACGTGGATCTCAGGATCGACGACCTGTTCAGCCATCCGAGCGTCGAGGCGCTCGCGGGACGGCTGGCCGGCGGCGAACGGTCCGCCGACACCCAGCGCCGGGCGGCACTCGCCGCGCGCGTGCTGCGGATGACCGACGAGCAAGTGGACGAGTACCTGCGGAACGGCGCGGAGGCCGGACGATGACGAGCACGACCCCCAACGCGGTCGACGTGGTGACCCGATTCGTGACGTACGCCCGTCAGCAGCCCGACCAGCCCGCGTTGAGTTTCGGCGCCAAGCAGGTCACCTACCGGGAGCTGGACCGGTGGTCGGCGGCGGTGGCCCGGGACCTGGCGGCGGCCGGGGTGCGGCCGGGCGACCCGGTCGCGATCTTCTCGCCGGACCGGCTGGAGACGGTCGTCGCCGAGCTGGCCATCCTACGGGCGGGCGGCTGGTACGTGGTGGTCGACCCGCACCAGTCCGCGCACCGCCGGGACCTGCTCCTGCGTCGTACGCGCAGCCGGACCGTGCTGGTCTCCGACAGCGTCGCCGGGCAGTTGCCGGGCAACCTGACCGTGGTGCCACTCGACCGCCGGGAGGCGGAACCGTGGATGCGCGAGCCGGACCACCGGCTGCCCGCGTACGCCTGCTTCACCTCCGGGACCACCGGCGTGCCCAAGGGCGTCCAGGTCAGCCGGGACTCGCTCAGCTACTTCTGCGAGGTGATCACGAACCGGTTGGGGATGCGGGCGGGCTGGCGGGTGGCCGGATTCTGCCCGACCGACTGGGACGGCGTGGTCGTCGACCTGTGGATGCCCCTGACGGCGGGCGGGTGCGCGGTGAGCCTGGAGGCCGCGGACCGCGCCAACCCGGAGTTGATCGCCCGACTGGTCGCCGAGACGGGGGTCGAGCTCGCCATGCTCCCGACCGCCCTCGGGGAACTGGTGCTGGACACGCCCCAGATCGCCAAGGCGGACCAGCTCAAGGTGTTCGTCGTCGGTGGCGACCGCCTGATGCGCCGGGTGCCGCAGGGGGCGGCCTTCTCCCTCTGGAACATCTACGGCCCGACCGAGACGACCGTCGTGGTCACCGCCGGCGAGGTCGAGCCGACCGGTCCGCTCGACCTCATCCCGATCGGCCACCCGTTCCGGGCCGGCACGATCTCGATCGTCGACGAGTTCCTGCGCCCGGTGCCCGACGGCACCGTGGGCGAGATCCTGATCGGTGGCCCGCAGGTCGCCTTCGGCTACCTCGGCGAGCCGCGGACCACGGCCGACGCGTTCCGTCCCGCCCCCGACGGCGGCCGCTGGTACCGCACCGGTGACCGGGGCCGATTCCTGCCGGACGGCCAGATCGAGTTCCTGGGCCGGGGGGACAGCCAGGTCAGCGTGAACGGCCGCCGGATCGAGATGGACGGCGTCCTCACGCTGCTGCGCAGCCTGCCGGCCGTCGCCGACGCCGCCGTGGGCCTCACCGGCACCGGGCGCGCCATGGTCCTGCTCGCGGCCATCGTCGTACGGGATCCCGACACCACCGTCGCGGAGATCCGCGCCGGACTGTCGGACTGGCTCGCGCCCCACCAGATGCCGGACCGGATCGTGATGGTCGACGCGATTCCCCGCGACGACGCCGGCCAGCTGGCGGTCGACCGGCTGGTGGCCGCGCCGGACGCCCCGGCGGAGCAGACGGCCGACGCCGACGAGGAACTGGACCGGGTCGAGGAAGACGAACTGGACGAGTGGGTGCTCGACCTCTGGGCAGAGGTGCTCGGGCGACCGGCTGCCGACCGCACCGAGAACTTCTTCCAGGCGGGCGGCAACTCGCTCGCGGCGGTCCAGTTCGTCCAGCAGTTGCAGAGCGCGTTCGACGTGAGCCTGCCGGTGCTGCGCTTCTTCGACCGGCCGACCCCGGCCCGGCTCGCCGGCCTGCTGCGCGCCGCGCTGCGTGAGCAGTTGGCGCAGATGTCGGACGAGCAGGTGGCGCAGCTGTTGACGGAGCCGTCGTGACCGAGCAGTCCGCCGCGCTGCGGGAGCTGATCCGCCGCCGGGCCGTCCTGGCGGAGGCGCGGAAGAAGTCCGCGGACTCCGCCACCCGCCCCGTCGGCCGGTCCGCCGACGGGGCGACGGGCCGCGCTGCCGCCCGACCACTGACCGGCCGCCTGCAACTGCCCGGCTTCGCGGCCCCGGTGGAGATCAGCACCGACGCCGCCGGGGTTCCGCACGTGAGTGCCGCCTCCCGCGCCGACCTCTACCGGGCGCAGGGGTTCCTGCACCACACCGAACGGCGTTGGCAGATCGACGTCAACGGCCGGGTGGCGGCCGGCGAGCTGGCCGCGCTGCTGGGCCCCGCCGGCATCGCCTCCGATCTCCTGGCCCACCGGCTCGGCCTGCCCGACCTGCTCGACGCCGCGACCGCCCGGGCACCCGAGGACGTCCGCCAGGTGTTCGCCTGGTACGCGGAGGGCGCCCGCTGCGCGGCGTCGGCCGTGCCGGACACCGACGAACACCGGGCGTTGGGCCGGCAGCCGGCACCGCCGGACGGGCCCGCCGCGCTGCGTACCGCCACGGCGCTCTTCCTCCTGTTCGGCCTCGGCCTGCAACAGGACTGGCTGTTCGACCTGCTGCGCGCCACCCTCAACGGCGCGGCGGGGCCACTCTGGTCGGCGCCGCCCGGCGCGGCGGACGAGCCGCCCCCGGCCCCCGGTGACCTGCTCACCGCCGCCGTCGAGCGGTTCGGGGCGCTGCTGTCGACCGGCGGCGCAGGCTCGAACGCCTGGGCCGTCGGGACCCCACGTGGTGCCGCCGCGGGCCCGGTGCTCGCGGCCGATCCGCATCTGGCGCAGTACGCCCCCGGCCACTGGATGCCGATGCACCTGACCTGCCCCGACGTGGACGTCATCGGCGCGTCGCTGCCCGGCGTGCCGGACCTGGTGTTCGGCTACAACGGCAACGTGGCCTGGGCCACCACGTTCGCGCCCGTACGGACCAGCACGCTCACCCTGGAGCGGCTGGTCGACGGGGCGGCGCTGCGGCCCGACGGGACCGAGCCCGTCCGCTGGACGGAGCACACCGTCGAGGTGGCCGGCGCCGAGGCGGTGACGATCCGCACCGGCGCGACCTCCCGGGGCCGGCTGCTCGGGTTGGACCTCGGCGTCGGAGCGGGCCGGTACGACCTCGCGCTCGACTGTCCGGCGTGGGCGGACCCGTACGACCAGCGGGCGCTCGCCGGGGCGAACACCGCGGTCTCCGGGGCCGCGTTGGCCGCGGCGCTGACCGGGTGGCACGGGGTGCCGCAGTCGATCGTCTACGCGGACCGTGGCGGCCGGATCGGCACCGTCCAGGTCGGCACCCGGGCCGGGGACACCGGGGCGGGGCCCCACGGCGGCTGGGCGACGGCCGGGGCGCCGCAGGGCGTGCACCGGCACCGCGTCGACTCCGGAGAGGACCTGGTGGTGGCCGCGAACCACGCGCCGCCGGGCGGGGACGAGGCCGGCCACTGGGAGGCGCCGGTGCGGGCCGACCGCATCGGGCAGCTGCTCCGGGCGGGCCGTGGCACGTCGGTGCCCGAGTCGGCCCGGGCACAGCTGGACGTGCTGTCGCCGTTGGCGCGGGAACTGCTGCCGGAACTGGTGCGTACGGCCGCCCCGCTGGTGCCCGCCGAGCAGCAGCCGCTGCTGACGGGGCTGGCCGGCTGGTCCGGCCAGATGTACCGCGACCTGGTGGAGCCGACCCTCTTCGTGGCGTGGCTCCGCCAGCTCACCCTGGACATGGCGGCCGGGGCCGGCGCCGTGGCGGCCGGCCTGTTCGTCGAGCGCAAGGCGTGGATGACCGAGTGGGGGCTGGGCCTGCTGCGCGACCGGCTCGCGGCGCTGCCACGGCAGCAGGACGGCCCGACCCTGGTGGCCGCCGCCTTCGACCGGGCGCTGACCGACCTGCGGACCCGCTTCGGACCGGATCCGGCGCGCTGGACCTGGGGGCGGCAGCACACCGTCGTCTTCTCCCACCACCTCAGCGGATTCCCCGGCTGGACCGACGAGCCGATCGCCCTGGCGCTGCCCGGCTCCGACGACACGGTCTGCCGGGGTGACGGCGGCACCGTCCCCCGGGGCGGTCCCACCTTCCGCATGATCGTCGACCTGGCGCGTCCGGACGACTCCGTCTGGGCGTTCCCGGTCGGCGTCAGCGGCGTGCCCGCCTCGCCGCACCACCGCGACCTCTGCTCCGCGTGGTCGGTCGGCCGGTACCACCGGATGCTCTACCGGCGCGGCGCGCTCCAGGCCACCCGCCCGGACACCCTCACCCTGCTGCCGGTCGGCGCGGACGCCGCCACCGGCGGCGCCGCCACGACCGACTCCTCCTCATCCCACAAGGGCGACTGATCATGACCGAGACCGAACTCATCAACCTGTACTCCGCCTGCCCCGAGCGGGTGCTCGACCCGGTCAGCCGGGAGCCGATCACCGCCGCCCGCCTCGCCGAGGTGCTGCCGGAGTCGCTGGCCGAGATGGAGCTCTCCGACCGGCTGACCATTCCCGTGCCGGAGCCGCTGCGCGAGATCTACGCCGAGTTCCGGCCGACGCCGATCCTGCGCGCCACCCGCTTCGCCGAGGCGATCGGCACGGACTGCTCGATCCTCGTCAAGGACGAGGGGAGCACCCCGTCGGGCAACCACAAGATGAACAGCGCCTACTGGATCGCGTACCACTGCGCGCGGGACGGCATCACCACCATCACCACGGAGACCACCGGCAACTGGGGGACCGCCCTGGCGATGGCCGGCCAGCGGTTCGGGCTGCGGGTGGTGTGCTTCCTCGACGAGGCGAGCGCGCTGGCCCGCCCCGACCGCGAGCAGGCGATGCGTGCGGCCGGCGCCGAGGTCATCGTGGTCGCGCCGGACGACGACGAGCACTACGACCCGCTGGTGCTCTCGGCGAGCCGGGCCGTGAGCTACACCCGGGAGATCAGCTCGGCACGGTACATCTTCGGCAGCGTCTACAACTACTTCATCCTGCCGCAGACGATGACCGGGGCGGAGGTCCGCCGCGACCTGGTCGACGAGCAGCCCGACGTGGTGGTGGGCAGCTGCGGCGGCGGCGCCAACCTGCTGGGCATCGCCGGCGCGTACCTCGCCGACGCGCTGCACGGCGGTCCCGCGCCGGAGGTGCTCTGCGCGGAGTCCGACCAGTGCCCGATCGTCAGCAAGGGCGTGCTGGGCGAGTACTCCATCGACGACCAGGACTACTACCCCCGACTCCGGACGTACGGGCTGGACCGGCTGCTCGGCGACGAGTACATCGGTGGTCTCGGCTCCACCATCGTCGCGGCCCCGGTGGCCCACTTCCACGAGCAGGGACTGCTGCGTACCGCGACCTTCACGACCGAGCAGGCGGCCGAGGCGGCGGAGCTGTTCCGGCGTACGGAGGGCCGGCGGGTGGCCCTGGAGACCGGCTACCAGCTCGCCGCGGTCGTGGCCGAGGCACGCCAGTCGCCCGGCCGCCGGATCCTTGTCAACGTCAGTTCGGTCAGCGACCGTTCGTACGCCTGAGCTGCCGCCAGCGCCGGAAGGAAACCCCGTGCACAACTCGTCCCGTCGCAGGCGGCTGCTGCAGGAGCTGCTCAACGCCGAGGGGCTCACCTCGCCGGACCGGATCAGGCCCCGTGACGCGTCGGCCGGCAACGACCTGCCGCCGTCGTTCGCGCAGGAGCGGCTCTGGCTGATGGATCAGCTCACCGGTGGCTCAGCCGCCTACAACATTCCGCATGCGGTGCGTTTTCGTGGGGTGTTGCGGGTGGAGGCGTTGGAGTGGGCGTTGGCGTCGGTGGTGGAGCGGCATGAGGTGTTGCGGACGTGTTATCCGGTGGTGGATGGGCGGGTGGTGCAGCGGGTTGTGGGGGCGGGTTTTCGGTTGGGTGTGCGGGATGTGTCGGGGGAGGTGGGTGCGGGGGAGTGGTTGGCGGATTGGTTGGCGCGGGAGGCGTTGGAGCCTTTTGATTTGGCGTCGGGTCCGGTGGTGCGTGGTGAGTTGGTGCGGTTGGCGGTTGATGATCATGTGTTGTTGTTGACGGTGCATCATATTGCGTCGGATGGGTGGTCTTCTGGGGTTTTGGTGGGTGAGGTTTTGGCGTTGTATGAGGCGTTTGGTGTGGCGGGTGTGGGTGAGGTGTTGGCGCCGTTGGCGGTGCAGTATGGGGATTTTGCGGTGTGGCAGCGGGAGTGGTTGCGGGGGGATGTGGTGGCGGGGCAGTTGGCGTATTGGCGGGAGCGGTTGGCGGGTGTGTCGGTGTTGGAGTTGCCGACGGATCGGGTTCGTCCGGTGGTGTTGTCGGGGGCGGGTCAGACGCGTCGGTTTGTGGTGCCGGGGGAGTTGCGGGAGCGGTTGGTGGGTTTTGCGGCGTCGCAGGGGGTGACGTTGTTCATGGTGTTGGTGGCGGGGTTCAAGGTGGTGTTGTCCCGGTTGACGGGGCAGACCGACATCGCCATCGGCACCCAGATCGCCAACCGCAACCGGCCCGAGCTGGAACCGCTGATCGGTTTCTTCGTCAACACGTTGGTGCTGCGGACGGACCTGTCGGGTGCGGAGACGTTCCGGGCGGTGCTGGAGCGGGTGCGGCAGACGGCGCTGGGCGCGTACGCCCACCAGGACCTGCCCTTCGAACGCGTGGTCCAGGAGCTGCAACCGACCCGCGACCTCGGGCAGGCCGTGCCGCTGTTCAACGTCGACTGCATGCTGCAGAACGCGCCCTACCCGCGTCGCCAGCTCCCCGGCCTGGACGTCGAGATCCTGGACCGGCACACCTGGACCGCGAAGTCGGACCTGGGGCTGATGTTCTGGGAGACCGGCACCGAGTCGGAACCCGAACTCATCGGCTGGTACGAGTACAGCACCGAACTGTTCGACGACGCCACCGTGGGCCGCTACGTCGACCACCTGCTGCGGGTGCTCGACATCGCGATCCGCGAACCGGACCGGCCGCTGTCCACCGTGCAACTGCTCTCCCCGGAGGAGATCGCCACCCAGCTGACGCGGTGGAACTCCGAGCCGGTCGCGCCGGCCGCCGAGCGGACCGCGCTGGACCTGTTCGACCTGGCGGTGGGCCGCCGTGGTGACGAACCGGCGGTCGTGGTCGGCGAGGTCGAGCTGGGCTACCGGGAACTCGACCGGCGCGCCAACCGGTTGGCGAACGCGCTCGTCGCCGCCGGCGCCGGCCCCGAGCGGCAGGTGGCGGTCTACGCCGACCGCGGACCGGAGGCCTTCGTCGCCATCATGGGCGTGCTCAAGGCCGGCGCCGCCTTCGCGTTGCTCGACCCGCACGACCCGCCGGCACGGATCGCCACGGTGCTCGGTGAGGTACGCCCCGTCGCCGTGGTGCGGGCCACCGCGTCGCCGCTGGCCGGGCTCGTCGACGGGGTCGAGGTGCTGGACGTGCCGGGGCCGGCGGAGGGCGACGCGACGCCCCCGGCGACCCGGCCGCGCGGCGACCACCTCGCGTACGTCATGTTCACCTCGGGCTCCACGGGCGTGCCGAAGGGCGCGATGGTGCAACACTCCGGGCTGCTGAACCTGACCGAGTGGCTGAGCGGGACCGTCTACCGCAACGCGACCGGGGCGGCCCGCCGGGGCTGCTTCAACGCCGACTTCACCTCCGACGCGTTCATCGAGGACCTCTGCCTGCTGCTCATGGGCGAGACCATGTTCCTGCCAGACGCGATGACGCGGCGCGACCCGCAACTGCTGGTCGACCTGCTGCACGAGCGGCGGGTGCAGCTGTTCCAGTGCTCCCCGACGCAGGTGAACCAGCTGATGGCCAGCGGGTTGTTCGACGCCGGCTGCGCGCTGGAGACCCTCATCGTGGCCGGTGAGCAGATCGACGAGGACCTGTGGCACCGGCTGGCCGGGCAGTCCCGGGTGGCGGTCTGGAACGTCTACGGCCCCACCGAGTGCGCCGTGGACGCGACGTACGCCCGCATCCTCCCCGACGCGACGCCCTCCATCGGCCGCCCGGTGTGGAACACGACGATCCGGATCCTGGACGCGGACGGAAACCTGGTCCCGGCCGGGGTGCGCGGCGAGATCTGCATCGGCGGGGTGGCGGTGGGCCGGGGTTACCTGCGCCGACCGCGGCAGACCGCCGACGTCTTCGTCCCCGACCCGTACGCGACGACCCCGGGGGCCCGGCTCTACCGCACCGGCGACATCGGCGCGTACCGGCCGGACGGCACGATCGCGTTCCACGGCCGGCGCGACGACCAGGTGAAGATCCGGGGCTTCCGGGTCGAGCTGGGCGAGATCGAAGGGGTGCTGCGCGACCTCGCGGAGGTGGCGGACGCCCGGGTGGACCTGATCCCCGGCCCCACCGGCGAGGACCGGCTGGTGGCCTACGTGGTGCCCCGCCCGGAGGCCATCGCGCGTACCGACGCCGCGGCCGAGCTCGTCGCCCTCTGGCGGGACGTGTTCGACGTCGAGCAGGCCGCGCCGGCCCTCGACGTCACCCTCGACACCGCCGGCTGGAACGACTCGGCGTCGTTCCAGCCGATCCCCGAGGCCGAGATGCGGGAGTACCGCGACGCCACCGTACGGCGGATCCGGGACCTCGGCCCGCGCCGGATGCTGGAGGTCGGCAGCGGCACCGGCCTCATCCTGTTCGGACTGGCCGAGGTTCTGGACAGCTACGTCGGGGTGGACTTCTCCCCGGTCACCGTCGCCAAGCTCCAGGAGGTCGTGACGGCCGCGCCGCCGCCCTGCGAGGTGCGGGTGCTCCAGGCGGAGGCCCGGGACCTGGAGAAACTCGGCGCCGAGACGTACGACACCGCGGTGTTCAACTCGGTGGTGCAGTACTTCCCGCACCTGGAGTACCTGCGCGACGTCCTCGTCGACGTGCTCGACCGGCTCGACCCCACCGGCACGGTCTTCCTCGGCGACCTGCGCAGCCCGCAGCTGCTGGCGCTGACGCACATCTGGATCGAGGCCAGCCGGCTCGACGACCAGGCGAGCGTCGGCACGCTGGCCGCCCGCGTACGCGGCGCGATCGCCCGCGAGCGCGAGCTGCTCGTCCCGACGGAGTTCCTGACCGACCTGCGGGCGCAGGTGCCGACGGTCGCGTGGGTCGAGCACCGGGTGCACGGCGGCACCGGGCAGAACGAGATGGTCCGGTTCCGCCACGACGCCCTGCTGTACCGGGGCGAGCCGGACGCCCGCGTCGTACCACTGTGGCGGGACTGGACGCCCGGCGTCACGGTCGCGGACATCGCCGACCTGCTCGGGCAGGCCGCGGAGTCCGACGTGCCCGGCTGGCGCGCGGTCGGCAACGCCCGGCTGTGGCGGGAACGGGCGCTGGCCGACGCGATCGGTGCGGACGCACCGCACCGGCTGGTCACCGAGGTGCTCGCCGAGGCGGAGCGCGACGTGCTCGGGCGCGGCCTCGACCCCGAGCAGCTCGCGTCGCTCGGCCGGGAGCTGGGCCGGGAGGTCCGGATCACCTGGACGCCGGGCGAGGTGGGCGGGCAGTACGACGTGGTGTTCCTGCCCGCGGCCCTGAGCGGGCAGCGCGTCGAGGTGCGCTACGAGGCGCCGGCCGCCGTGGCGGAGCCGGAGGCCGCCTCGCCGGACTTCACCCACTCTCGCCAGCAGTTCTACCTGCGGCTGCGTGACGAGGCCGGCCGCCGGCTGCCGACCCACATGGTGCCCGGCGCGATCGTGGTGCTGGACCGGCTGCCGATCAACGCGGCGGGCAAGCTCGACCGGCGGGCGCTACCCGACCCGGACCTGGACCGGCCGGTCGCCGACCGGCACGACGAACCACCCCGCACCCCCGCCGAGCGGGCGCTGGCCGAGGTGTGGCAGCGGCTGCTCGGTGTCCCGGCGGTCGCCGCCACCGACAACTTCTTCGTCCTCGGTGGGCACTCCCTGCTCGCCACCAGCATGATCAACAGCATCAACGAGCAGTTCGGCGTGGAGCTGAGCATCCGGCACGCGTTCGAGTCCCCGGTGCTGCGGGAGCTGGCCGCGCTGGTGGACCAGGCCGCCGCCGGCGACGCCACCACGATCCCGTTGCTGCCCGTGCTGCGCGACGAGTTCCTGCCCCTCTCCTTCACCCAGGAGCGGCTCTGGCTGGCCGAGAAGCTGGGCCAGCAGGCCGGCGTCTACAACATTCCGCATGCGGTGCGTTTTCGTGGGGTGTTGCGGGTGGAGGCGTTGGAGTGGGCGTTGGCGTCGGTGGTGGAGCGGCATGAGGTGTTGCGGACGTGTTATCCGGTGGTGGATGGGCGGGTGGTGCAGCGGGTTGTGGGGGCGGGTTTTCGGTTGGGTGTGCGGGATGTGTCGGGGGAGGTGGGTGCGGGGGAGTGGTTGGCGGATTGGTTGGCGCGGGAGGCGTTGGAGCCTTTTGATTTGGCGTCGGGTCCGGTGGTGCGTGGTGAGTTGGTGCGGTTGGCGGTTGATGATCATGTGTTGTTGTTGACGGTGCATCATATTGCGTCGGATGGGTGGTCTTCTGGGGTTTTGGTGGGTGAGGTTTTGGCGTTGTATGAGGCGTTTGGTGTGGCGGGTGTGGGTGAGGTGTTGGCGCCGTTGGCGGTGCAGTATGGGGATTTTGCGGTGTGGCAGCGGGAGTGGTTGCGGGGGGATGTGGTGGCGGGGCAGTTGGCGTATTGGCGGGAGCGGTTGGCGGGTGTGTCGGTGTTGGAGTTGCCGACGGATCGGGTTCGTCCGGTGGTGTTGTCGGGGGCGGGTCAGACGCGTCGGTTTGTGGTGCCGGGGGAGTTGCGGGAGCGGTTGGTGGGTTTTGCGGCGTCGCAGGGGGTGACGTTGTTCATGGTGTTGGTGGCGGGGTTCAAGGTGGTGTTGTCCCGGTTGACGGGGCAGACCGACATCGCCATCGGCACCGCCGTCTCCGGGCGTACCCGCCCCGAGATCGAGCCGATGATCGGCTCGTTCATCAACACCCTGGTGCTGCGTACCGACCTGTCGGGCGAGTTGACCTTCCGGACGGTGCTGGAGCGGGTGCGGCAGACGGCGCTGGGCGCGTACGCCCACCAGGACCTGCCCTTCGAACGCGTGGCGCAGGAACTCCGGCAGTCGACCGACGGCCGCCACGACGGGCTGCCCTCGATCGACGTGTTCTTCCAGTTCGACGACACCGCCCCCAGGCTGCCCCAACTGCCGGGGCTGGAGGTGTCGCCGTACCCGGTGCAGAAGCGGACGGCCAAGTTCCCGCTCGCCGTCACCATCGCCTCCGAGCCCGACGGCGGCCTCAGCGGCAGCGCGGAGTACCTGGTCGACCTGCTCGACGCCGAGGACGTGGACCGCGTCGTGCGCGCGCTGCTGACCACACTCGACGCCGCGGTCCAGGCGCCGTACCAGCGCCTCGACGTCGCCGCCGGGGCGAAGGAGGAGAACCGATGAGGCGCAACCCGTACCTGCCGTGCCTGGAGATGCGCGATCCGGACGCCGCGCTGACCCTGTTCTGCCTGCCACACGGCGGCGGCTCCGCGACGGTCTACCGGGACTGGCGCGCCATCTTCCCGGCCTGGGTCGACGTGCAGCCGGTGGAACTGCCCGGCCGGGGCAGCCTGCTGTCCCGACCGGCGGTCACCGACATGGACCTGCTCGTCACGACGGTGGCGCGGGCGGTGCTGCCGGCCGTCGACCGGCCGTTCGCGGTCTTCGGCCACAGCATGGGTGCGACGGTGGCCGCCGAGCTGACGAGCTGGCTGTGCCGTTACGGGCACCCCGCACCCGGTCTGATGATCGCCTCGGGCCGGGCCGCCGTGCCGGACCTGCGGCTGGCGGCGGCGACCGCCGCGCTGCCCGACGACGAGCTGTTGACCTGGCTGCTCGGTCTGGGCGGCACCGAACCGGCGGCCTTCCTCGACCCGCAGCTCACCTCGATCGCGCTCCGCGCGTTGCGGGCCGACCTGACGGCGTGCGTCGGCTACGAGAAGACCTTCGACCGGCTGCCGGTGCCGATCCTCGCCCTCGGCGGGGACGACGACCCCGGGGTGCCGGTCGCCGAGCTGGAGCGGTGGAACGAGCAGACGTCGAAGGCGTTCCGCTCGGTGGTGCTGCCCGGCGGGCACTTCTACTACCGCGACCAGATGTCGACCGTGGCCCGGCTGATCACGGCGGAACTACGGCTGGTGCCCGGGGTGGGGACGTTGGCGGGAGAGCACCGTGGCGGGTGACCGGCGCGGCGCGGCGCGGCGGCACACCGCCGAGCTGCTGCTGTTGCTGCGGTACACGTTCGCCGTCGTGCCCGGACGGGCCGGCGCCCTCCTGGCGCTGGTCCTGCTGGCCGCCGCGATGACCACGGCCAGCATGATCGCCTCGGTGCGGCTGATCGCGGCGGCCGGTGAGACCGGCGCGCTGCTGGTCGCCGCCGTGTCGCTCGGCGTCGTGGTGGTCGTCGGCGAGGCGCTGACCGTGGCCGCGAGCTCGGTCGCCGCCGACGTGGGCGCGAACGTGGAAGCCGCCCTGCGGCACCAGATGATCCGCGCGGTGGGACCGACGCGGGAGGACGGGGACCGGCCCGGTCAGGCGGAGCTGTCGGCCTTCGTCAACGGCGGCTACTCGCCGGAGACCGTCTTCATCAGCCTCGCCTCGATCAGCGTCCGGCTGCTGTCGGCGGTGGCCGCCATGGGGCTGCTGGCGCTCTTCGCCTGGTGGGCGCCGCTGCTGATCCTGGTGACCCACCTGTGGAGCCGGCGACAGAACCGGAAGATGTTCATGATCGCGGTCAGCTCCACCATCGACGAGCGGTCGTCGCTGGCCCGGGTCGGCTACCTGGTCGACCTCGCCCTCACCCCCGGCACCGCCAAGGAGTGGCGACTGTTCGGCCTGCAGTCCTTCGTGCTCGCCGAACTGCGCCGGGAATGGCGCGTACTGCTCGGCGCGGTGCGGCCCCGACGTCGCCGGATGCTGCGCTCCGCCCTCTCGTCCACCCTTCTCGTCGCCGCTGCGGTGGCGACCGTGCTGGTCTCGTTGGCCGTCGCCGCCGGACAGGGTCAGGTGACCGTGGAGCGGTTCGTCCTGCTGGTGCAGGCGCTGCTCATGGCGCGCGGGTTCACCGGCTTCGGCGGGGCCGACTACGCCGTGATCAACGGCGTGCCCGCGCTGGTCACCGCTGCGGCCGCCGCGGCGGACCGCCCCGCCGCGCCGGCCCCGAGCACCCCGGCCGGCGGCACCGGGCCGGCCGTCCGCCCGCCCGGAGTCACGATCGACGACGTCACGTTCAGCTACCCGGGGCGGGAACAGCCGGTGCTGGACGGGCTCAGCCTCCGCATCCCCGCCGGCGAGGTGACCGCCATCGTCGGCGCCAACGGCGCCGGCAAGACGACCCTGCTGCGGCTGTTGCAGGCGTTCGAGACGCCACGGTCCGGGCGGATCCGGGTGGACGGGGTGGACCTGGCGCTGCTCGACCCGGCCGAGTGGCGTACCCGGCTGGCGGTGGTCCGGCAGGACTTCGTGCGCTACCCGTTGTCGGTGGCCGACAACGTGGCCGTGGCCGGCACCGCCGACCCCCGCGAACTGGACCGGGCGCTGCGCGCCGCGGGCGCCGCCACCCTGGTCGAAGGGCTGCCGCGGGGCACCGACACGCTGCTGGCCCCCGGGCAGGAGGGGGGCGCCGAACTCTCCGGCGGCCAGTGGCAACGCATCGCGCTGGCGCGGGCGTTGTACGCGGCCCGGGACGGCGCCCGCCTGGTCCTGCTGGACGAGCCGACGGCCAGCCTCGACCCGCGCAGCGAGATGGAGATCTTCCAGAACCTGCTGGCGGCGTTGCGTGGCTGCACCGTGGTCCTCGTCTCGCACCGCTTCGCCGCCGTCCGGCTGGCACGGCACATCGTGGTGGTGGCGGACGGCCGGGTCGTCGAGGAGGGCGACCACCACGAACTGCTCGCCGCCGACGGCTGGTACGCCTCCGCCTACCGGCTCCAGGCGCAACGGTACGAGGCCGGCGACGGGTCCGTCTCCGCCGACGAGATCACGATGGCAGGTGGGCGATGACCCGGACCGCCGGCCTGCGGTACCTGCTGGCGCTCCCGCTGCGGGCGGCGCCCGGTCTCTGCGCCGCGCTGCTCGTGGTGACCGTGCTGGACGCGATCGGCGCGGTGCTGGTCGCGCTGCTGGTGCGCGACGCGGTGGTGGCGATGGGCGCCGGCGACACCGACCGGGTGGTGTGGCGCTCGGCCGCGGCCGCCGCGGTGCTGACCGTCGCGCTGGTCGCGCACGTGTTCGCGTTCCTCTGGCAGGCCGCGATGGCGGAACGCGCGCGGCAGACCGTCGACGTCGAGACGCTGACCGCAGTGGGTGGGCGCCCGCAGATCGACCACTTCGCGTCTCCCGAGTTCCTCGACGACCTGCAGATCCTGCGCCGGGAACGGGGCCGCGTCGGCACCAGCTCGATGGTCGTGTTCCAGTGCCTGGAGAGCGGCCTGCGGCTGGTCACCCTCGTGGTCGCGTTGCTGACGGTGAATCCCGCCCTGCTCCTGCTGCCGGTCGCCGCGGTCGCCGCGGTCTGGGCCGCGTCCCGTGCCGAGGGGATCACCCAGGGCGGCGCGGAGCGGGCCGCCGCCGAGCGGCGACGTGCCGGGGCGCTGTTCGACATCCTGCTCTCCGAACGTGGCGTGCACGAGAGCGCCGTGTTCGACCCGGGGCACCGGATGGTCGGGCTGCACGACACGGCGCTGCGCGCGGCGCAGTGGGTGGAACGCAAGGCCCGGTGGCAGGCGTTCTGGCTCAACGTCGCCGGCTGGTCGATCTTCGGCGTCGGGTACGCCCTGCCGCTGGTCGCGTTGGTGGTCGGCTGGCCCGTGCCCCGCCCCGGCGCGGCGGACCTGGTGCTCGTGGTCCTGCTCGCGCTGCTGCTGATGAAGGCCATCGCCGACGTCTACGACGCGTACGGCTGGATGCTCGGCGCCGCCGCCACCGCGCAGCGGCAGCTACGGGTGCTCGCCGGGCTCGGCGCCGACGACGTGCCGGCGGCGACCGGGGAAGCGACGCCCCCGCTGCGCCGGCTGACCGACGGCATCCGGCTGACCGGCGTCTCCTTCCGGTATCCGCGCCACCCGAAGGACGCGCTCAGCCAGGCCGACCTGTTCCTGCCGGCAGGGTCGGTCGTCGTTCTGGTCGGCGAGAACGGCGCCGGCAAGTCCACCCTGCTCAACCTGCTGCTGGGCCTCTACCGGCCGACCACCGGCTCGATCCTGGTGGACGGCCACGACCTGGCACGGATGGCCCCGGGCCGGCTGCTCGGGGCGGCCACCGGCGCGTTCCAGGACTACGCGCGTTACCGCCTGTCGCTGCGGGAGAACGTGGGCGTGGGCGACCTGACGCGGATCGACGACGAGTCGGCCGTGCGGGCCGCCCTGGACAGCTGTTCGGCCGGCGGCCTGGTGGAGCGGGACCCGCGCGGGCTCGCCGCACCGCTCGGCGACACCGACGAGCCCGGGACGGTACGACTCTCCGGCGGGCAGTGGCAGCGGCTGGCCGCCGCCCGGGGGCACCTGCGGCCCGCGCCGGTGCTGCGGGTCTTCGACGAGCCGTCCGCGGCGCTCGACCCGGACGCGGAGGCGGCGCTGTTCGACCGGATCGTCGGCAACGGCGGTGACCTCGCGGCGCGGTACGGCACCGTGACGGTGATCGTCTCGCACCGACTGACCACCGCCCGCCTCGCCGACCTCGTCGTGTACCTGGAAGGCGGCCGGATCATGGCCGCCGGCACCCATGACGAGCTGGTCCGGCGCTGTCCCCCCTACGCCGAGCTGTACGCGATCCAGGCCGGAGCGTACTCATGACGAACTTCGGGAGCATTGGTATGTCTGAATCGAACGTTTCCCTCGAGGTGCTCGTCCGGCGGGCCCGCCTGCGTACGGCCCAGCGGGACGAGGCGGCCGAGGTCGTCCGACCGGCCACCGAGGTCGAGCTGACTCCCGTGCAGCAGGGGCTCTGGCTCAACGGCAAGTTGCGGGACACGGTCCAGGGGCAGTTGATCACCTGGGGCGCCCGGCTGGTCGGTCCCCTCGACGCGCGGGCGCTCGCCGCGGCGCTGCGGGAGCTGACCGTCCGGCACCCCCGGCTGCGCAGCCGGCTCCGGTCGGCCTCGACCGTCCCGACGCTGCGTGTCGTGGACGACGAGGGTGACATCCGGGTGGTGGAGCTGGCGGACGCGCCGGCGGACGACGAGTCGCCGGCCGAGCGCCTGGCGGCCATGGACGCCGCCGCCGACCGGGTGCTGGCGAAGCGGTGCACGATCGTCGACCCCGAGACCGGACCCATGTTCGTCGGTACGGTGATCACCGCCGGTCCCGACCTGGGCTACATCGGGATCGCCGTGCACCACCTCGTGTTCGACGGCCGGTCGCTCGGCGTCTTCCTGGCCGAACTCGCCGAGCGGTACCGGCTGCGGCGCGGGCACGGCGCGGCCGACCCCGCCGGACTGCCGCCGGTCGAGGTGCTGCCGCTGTCCGCGTCCGGGCCGGCTGTGTCGGCCGGCGACCTCGACTACTGGCGTGCGGACCTGGCCGCCGCCCCGGCGCCGTTGCAGCCGCGCCAGCCGGGTGACGCCGAGGCGCCGCCCCGGCACGACTTCGTGCTCACGCAGGCCGTGAGCCAGCGGATCCGCGACTGCGCCGCCCGGCACCGGGCCACCCCGTTCATGGTGCTGATGGCGGCCCTGGCGGTGACCGTCCGGCGCGAGGGCGGGCCCCGCGACGTGGTGCTCGGCGCGTTGCTGGACATCCGGGGGCCGCACGAGCAGCAGCAGGTCAGCTACCACCTGAACACGGTGCCGCTGCGGATCCGCTGGCGCGACGACGCGGGCACCACGTTCGCGGACCTGCTCGAACGGGCCCGCACCAGCAGCGTCGAGGCGATGGCCCGCCGGCACACCCCGTTGAGCACCATCGTCAGCGCCGTACGCGACGGCGGCACCCGCGCCGACGCGCTGACCCAGATCACCCTCGACTATCTCCAGCAGGACGACCGCACGCTGACCCTGGACGGGCTGCACTGCACCGTACGCGAGCAGTTCGGCAGCTCGCCCGAGTTCGGGCTGGGCGTCATGGTGCTCGACGCCGGGGACCGCTTCGAGGTGTGCCTCGAGCCGGGCCCGCACTTCCTCGGACCGGACGGGGTGCGCCGCTTCGCCGAGTCGCTCGACGCCGTACTGGACGCGGCGACGCTGTCTCCCGACGCCCCGCTGGAGTCGGTGTCGGCCCGCCGCGACGACGCGCTGTTCGTCACGGCGGCGAGCCCCGCGGCGGCGCCCACGGCCGGCGGGGCCGCCGACGGGGACTCCGAGCGGTCGGCCGAGCTGACGGAGATCGTCCGTGCCGCCTACGCCCGGACGCTGCGACTGCCGGAGCTGCCCGGCCGCGACGTGGACTTCTTCGACCTCGGCGGCCAGTCGCTGCTGGCGATCCGTACCGCCCTGGAGATCGGCCGGAAGTCCGGCATGAAGGTCACCATCCGGGACATCTTCACCACCCCGACGCCGGCGGCGCTCGGGCGTCACCTGGCCGGCAGGGAGGCCGCCGCCACGGACAGCACGGGCCAGAACCGGTGACTGCGCTGTCCGCCAGCGTGGCCGGCACCCTGCTGGCCCGCGCGGAGCAGTCCCCGGACCGGGTGATCCTGCGTTACCTGGACGGCGCCGGGCAGATCTCCGAGCAGGTCACCTACCGCCAACTGGTCGACTCCGCGCTGGCGGCGGCGCGGCTCCTGACCGACGCCGGTGCGACGGGGCAACCGGTCCTGCTGCTGGCCAGGGCGGACCGCAACTTCCTCGACTGGTTCTTCGGCTGCCTGTTCGCCGGGGCCATCGCCGTGCCGATGCCGCCGGCGACCGGGCGGCACCGCATCGACCGGCTCGTCGGGGCCGCCACCGACGCGCAGGTCCGGGTGGCGGTCGGCCGGCCGAGCGCCGCCGCGGTCAACGCCCTGCCGGACGTACGCTGGCTGGCCCCCGACAGCCACCGGGAGGCGCCGGCACTACGCGGCGACGGCGTACGGGCGGCCGGCCCGGTGGTGCTCCAGTACACCTCCGGCTCGACCAGCCGGCCACGGGGCGTGATGCTCACCGACGAGTGCCTCCTGCACAACGTCGGCCAGATGGTGGCCACCTTCGACCTGCGCGAGTCGGACGAGATCCTGATCTGGCTGCCGCCCCACCACGACATGGGGCTCATCGGCGGTCTGCTCACCCCGGTGCTCAACGGCATCCCGGTCAGCGTGCTCGACGCGGCCGACTTCGCCCGGCGTCCGCTGCTCTGGCTGGAGACGCTCGCCGCGCGGGCCGCGACCGTCAGCGGCGGCCCGAACGCCGGGTACGAGACCCTGGCCCGGACGCTGGAGCAGGCCCCGCCCGACGTGGCCGGTCTCGACCTGTCCCGGTGGCGGGTCGCCTTCGTCGGCGCGGAACCGGTACAGGCGAGCACGCTGGAGCGCTTCGCGGCCGCCGCCGCCCCGTACGGCTTCGACCGGGCGGCGTTGCGGCCCTGCTACGGCCTGGCCGAGGCCACCCTGCTGGTCACCTGCGCGGCGGGACCACCCGACGTCACCGGTGACGCCGACGCGACGACCCCACCGGTCTCCTGCGGTCCGCCGGTGCGCGACACCACGGTCCAGATCGTCGACGCCGGCGGGCTGCCGGTCGCCACCGGAACGGTGGGGGAGGTGCTGGTCGGCGGCCCCGGCGTGGCGGCCGGCTACTGGAAGGCCGACGCGGCGACCGACCGCGTCTTCGGTGCCAGGGTCCCGGGTCTGCCCGGCCGCTTCCTGCGCACCGGTGACCTCGGGTTCCTCACCGAGGACGGGGAACTCGTCCCCACCGGCAGGGTCAAGGACCTGTTGATCGTGCACGGGCGCAACGTGTACCCGGCCGATCTGGAGCTGGCCGCGCAGCGGGCCGTCACCGACCGCCCCGTCGGCATGGCGGCGGCGTTCCACCTCGAGCACCTCGACGAGATCGCCGTGCTCGTCGAGTGCGGCAGCCCGGCCGGCGACGCCGGCGAGCTGGCTGACGACGCCCTCCTGCACCGCGTACGGGCGGCGGTCGCGGCCCACGCGCAGCACCCGCCGGCGCTGGTCGGCATGGTCCGGATGGGCCTGCTGCCCCGCACCACGAGCGGCAAGATCCGCCGCGCCGACACCCGCGAGCAGTACCGCGCCGGTCGGCTCCGCCTCTCCGCCGAGCTGGCCGGGCAGGCCACCGTCGCCGATCCGGCGGCGGCCCGCGCCGTACGGGACGCCCTCGCCGAGGCCGATCCCGCGACCCGGCCCGCCATCGTCGCGGAGCACCTGCGGGACCTGCTCGGTGCCGCCGGGGAGGGCGACGACCCCGACGCCGGCGGCGTGGCCCGCTACGGGCTGGACTCCCTGGCGCAGATGTCCCTGGTCGTGCACCTGGAGACGGTGGCCGGCGGGCCGCTGTCGTACGCCACCGTGCTGCGGGCCGGATCGCTGGACGAGGTGGCCGAGACGGTCGCCGTGGCGTACCGCCCGGACGGGAGCGGTCCGGCGGGCGAACACGGGTCGCCGCAGGACGGGCCCGAACCACCCGCCGCCCCGCCGCCCGGCGTCCCGGCCCCGACGGGAAGCGCGGAGCAGGCCATGTACCTGCTGGAGCAGATGTCCCCCGGCGGCACCACGCTCGCCGCCGCCGCCGAGGTCGAGGGGGTGGACGCCGACACGATCGGGCGCTGGGTCGACGATCTCGTGGCCCGGCACGAGGCGCTGCGCACCGCCTACCGCAGCGACAGCGCCGGGCTGGTCCGGGTGGTCGTCCCCGTCGGCTCGTACGGCCCGGTGGTGCGCGTCACCGACGGCACGGGCTGGTCGTCGGCGCGGGTGGCCGACTGGCTGTCCACCGCCGACGAGGAGCCGTTCGACCTGGCCGTGGCGCCGCTGTTCCGCGTCGAGCTGCTGCGCCGGGGGCCCGACCGGCAGCTGCTGGTGCTCTGCGTACCGCACGTCGTCGCGGACTTCGCCGCGCTCACCGGGATGCTGTCGGAGCTGATGGCGGCCGGCGCCGGCCGTCCCCCGACGGCGGTGCCGCCGTCCTACCGGGAGCACCTGGCCGCGCTGGCGGACCATCAGGCGGGTCCGGCGGTGGCGGCGGCCGGCGACCACTTCGCCCGGCTGCTGCGCGGAATCCCGGCCACGCTCGCGTTGCCCGGCGCACCGGCGAGGCACCCGGTCGCCGACGCCGCCGCGGAGCTGGACTGCGACTTCGGTCCGGAGCTGACCGCACGGGTACGCGAACTGGCCAGCCAGGAACGGACCACCACCTTCGTGGTGCTGCTCGCCATCTACCAGGCGCTGCTGCACACCGCCACCGGCCAGTCCGGGATCGCCGTGGCGGTGCCGATGTCCGGCCGGACGGACCCACGGTTCGCCGACACCGTGGGCCTGTTCATGAACCAGGTGCCGGTGGTCAGCCGGCTGGGCGCCGGCACCACGCTGCGGGACCTGGTCCACGCGGCCCGCGACCAGGTGCTCACCGCGCTGGACCACCAGCGCTGCCCGCTGCCGGAGATCGCCGCCAGGGTCGGCGGCGCGGGACCGAGCACCCTCTTCGAGACCATGTTCGTCTACTACCAGGCGTCGCCCGGCCAGCGGACCGAGCTGGCCGCCTTCGCGGTCGGCGCCGACGCCGAACTGCGCGTGGGCGGGCTGACCTGGCGCTCGGTGCGGGTGCAGAAGTCCCGGGACACCCTGCCGCTGACCGTGGCAGCCGCGACCGGTCGGTCCGGGCTCCGGTTCGTCTTCCGTTACCTGGTCGAGCGCTTCGACCCGGCCGCCGTACGGCAGCTCGCCGAGGCGCTGCCGCGACTCGCCGCGCGACTGCTCGCCGATCCCGCCGCGCCGGTGGATCCCACCGTCGCGGTGGCGGCCGGGCCGCAGTCGTCGCCCGCCCCGGTCGGGATCGACCGGACCGACCCGTCGGCGCCGGAGCAGCTGGTGGAGCGGCTGTGGCACAGCGTCCGGACCCATCCCCGCCAGCTCGCCCTCGTCGACGCCCACCGGCAGCTGACCTACGAACAGCTCTGGCGACGCAGCGGCGACATGGCGTCCGCGTTGCGGACCCGCGGTGTCCTGCCCGGCGACATCGTGGCGTTGATGCACACCCGCGACGTCGACGCGATCGTCGCCACCATGGCCGTCCTGCGGGCCGGGGCGGCGTACGTGCACCTGAGCCTCGACTCGCCGCTGCCCCGGCTGCGCCGCATCGTCGCCGACTCGGCGCCCCGGCTGGTGCTGACCTGTCCGCGCCACCACGAGGACGCGAGCAGCCTCGGCGTACCGGTGGTGCCGGTCGCGGAACTCGGCACCGGGGTGCGGGCGTCCGGCGTGGGGGAGGACCCCCTGACCGGTCCCCATCCGGAGCCGCTGCCGCCTCCCGACCCGGCCGGCACCGCCTACGTCAGCTACACCTCCGGCTCGTCCGGGCAGCCCAAGGGCGTGGTCGTGTCGCACCGAGCGGTGGCCCACGCCACCGACGCGTACGCCGACCGCCTGGCCATCGGGCCCGGGGACGTGGTGGCGGGGGTGTCGTCGCTCGGCTGGGACATCGTGGTCGGCGACGTCTTCGGTGCCCTGCTGCGCGCGGCCACCCTCTGCCTGGTGCCGGACGAGGTCACCGCCGACGGCGCCGAACTCGCCGCCTTCCTGGCCGGACAGCGGGTGAGCGTGCTCGCCACCACCCCGCACCGCTGGCGGCTGCTCCTCGACGCCGGTTGGCAGCCCCCGTCGGGCTTCCGGGCGGTCTGCGGCGGGGACGCCATGACGGTCGGCGACGCGGGCCGCTTCCGCGAGCTGGGCGTACACGTCTGGAACTTCTACGGTCCGACGGAGACGGTGCTCTGGTCGTGCTGCGCCGACCTGCGGCGGTGGGACGGGCAGGGACCGGTACCCATCGGGCACGACCTGACCGGCTACCACTCGTACGTCGTCGACGACCGGCTCGCCCCGGTGCCCGCCGGTGACACGGGCGAGCTCTGCGTCGGTGGGGCCGCCGTGGCCGACGGCTACCTCGGCGATCCGCGCCTGACCGCCAGCCGCTTCGTGCCGGACCCCCACGCGGGCGTGCCGGGGGCCCGGATGTACCGCACCGGCGATCTCGTCCGGATCCACGGTCGGGCCGGGTTGACCTTCGTGGGTCGGGGCGACGACCAGGTCAAGGTGCGCGGACACCGGGTGGAGCTGGGCGAGGTCGAGGTCGCCATCGCCGGCCTGCCGGGGATCGCGGCGGCGGCCGCCGCGGCACTGCCCGCCGCCGGCGCCGGCCCCGCGGAGCTGGTCGCGTTCGTGGTGGCCGGCCCGCGTGGCCGGCCGGAACAGCGCTCCCTGCTGCGCGCCATGGCCGACGCGCTGCCCCGCTACATGCTGCCGAGCCGGGTGGTCTGGGTGCCCCGCCTGCCGGTGACGGCGAACGGCAAGCTGGACCGGGCGGCGCTGCGCGGACTGACCGGCGAGTCGGCGGTGACCGCCGGAACCTTGCCGACCACCCCGACCGAGCGGCTGGTCGCGGAGGTCTTCGGCACGGTGTTGCAGGTCGGTCCGGTCTACGCCGACGACGACTTCTTCCTCATCGGCGGGCATTCGCTGCGGGCGGTGCAGGCTGCCGCGCAGCTCGCCGCGCGGGCCGGCGTGCCGGTCTCGGTGCGGACGCTCTTCCTGCATACCACGGTCGCGGCGCTGGCCGCGCAGATCGACGGTGCGGCCGGCCAGGACCGGTCCGGCGGCGCGGCCGACGCGCCCCCGCACGTCACCGGCGGGTCCGGCGAGGTCACCCCCGGGCAGTACCGGCTCTGGTTCGACCACCTCCTGGGCGGCCGGGACGCCGGCATGGTGCTGCCCTTCCTGGTCCGGGTGGACGGCCGGATCGACGGCCCCGCGCTGCGCGACGCCTTCGACGTCCTCGTGGACCGGCACGAGTCGTTGCGCACGGTGGTACGCACGGAGGACGGCGCCCCCCGACAGGTGCCGGGCCCCCGCCCCGTCCTCCGGCTGGTGGCGGTCGGGGACCCGGACGACGGCGCCGCCGAGCGCCTCGGCCGGCGGCGGTGTGCCGAGCTGCTCGACGAGGCGTGGCAGCTGGCGGTGGGGCCGCTGGTGCGCTGCGAGGCGTTGCTCGCCGCCGACCACGCGGTGCTCGTGTTCGTGGTCCACCACGCCGTCTTCGACGGTTGGTCGGCCCGGGTGCTCTTCGAGGAGTTCGGCCGGGTCTACACCGCGTTGCTCGACGGCACCGCACCCGACCTGCCCGCGCTGCCGGTCACCGCGTACCAGGCGGCCGAGTTGTTGCGGCGGACGCGGGCGGGGGCGGCCGACCGCGAATCCCTGGACGCGCTGGTGGGACGGCTGCGCGGGGCGCCCCGGCTCCGGCTGCCAGGGCCGTCCGGTCCGAACCCGGCGCCGCCCGGCGAGCAGGCCCGCAAGCGTCGGCAGTCGATCGGCGACAGCGCGCACCGCGCCGCCCGGCGGCTGGGTGCCACCCCGTACGCCGTGGTCACGTCGGCTCTCCTGGTGGTCCTGCGGGACCGGTGCGGGCAGGACGATCTGGTTGTCGGCCTGGACCTGGCCGGCCGGGAGCGGGTCGAGCTGGAGTCCCTGGTGGGCTACTTCGGCAACCAGCTGCCGATGCGGGTGGACCTCGGTGGCCTGCGCCGCCTCGACGAGGTGGCCCGGCGTGTCGGCGCCGAGGTGCGCGACCTGCTGGGCCACCAGAGCGTCGGCTACGAACAGCTGGTCGCCGAGCTGCGCCGCACGGGGTCGGAGACCACCGGCGGCCTGTTCGACGTCAAGGTGGTCCACCAGTACGTGACGGGCCGGCTGGTCGACCCGGCCGGCCGTACGGAGTTCAACCTGCTCGACAGCGGCTGGGCCTCCCCGGCCAACCCGGTGGGGCTGTGGGTGTGGGACGACGGTGGGTCCGCGGTGCTGGAGCTGCACCACCGGTTGGACGCCTGCGCCCCGGCGTGGGCGGATGACGTGTTCGACCAGATCGTCGCGGTGCTGGGCGCCGTGGCGGACAACCCGGAGTGTGAGGTGGCGGATCTGATGGGCAGGTCATCGGCGACGGACGACACGGGGGAGGACTTCCCGTCCTTCGACGACATCGAGATCACCGAACTCGGTGGCCCGGTCGAACCGGCGGTCGAGGTGCGGCGGGCCGGCGCGACCAGCGTGCTGATGGTCAGCGGGGAGGGCTCGGCGCGGGAGTGGCTGGCCGGCCATCCCGACACCTGGCGCGACGGCCTCGACGAGCACGGCGCGGTCCTGCTGCGGGGCTTCGGGGTGGACGACCCGCAGCGCCTGGCCGAGGCGGTGGCCGAGGTGTTCGGGGAGCCGTACCAGACGACCGAGCACCCCCGCCAGGTGCTCGGCGACCGCGTGGTGATGCCGATCGACTACCCGGCGGAGCTGGAGCTGTACTGGCACAACGAGGACTCCTTCAACCGGACCTGGCCGGCCCGGATCGCCTTCGCGTGCCAGCAGCCGGCCGAGGAGGGTGGCGAGACCACCGTCGTGGACGGACTCGCGGTCCTGCAGGCGATGGACGCCGACACCCGTAAGCGGTTCACCGAGCTGGGCGTCTGCTACGTGCGCCGGTTCCTGCCGGGGCTGGGGCTGCCCTGGACGGCGGTCTTCGGCACCGACGACCGTGAAGAGGTGACCCGGCGGTGCGCGGCGGACGGCGTGAGCGCCACCTGGGACGGCGACGTGCTGACCACCCGCGCGCACCGGCCGGCGGTGCTCCCCGACCGCCAGGGCCGGCCGGTCTGGTTCGCCCAGGTGCTGCACTGGCACGAGTACTGCCTCGATCCCGAGACGCGGCTCCAGCTCGCCGCCGCGCTCGACGGGGTGATGCCCCGCTCGGTCACCTACGGCGACGGCACGCCCATCCCCGAGGAGGTCGTGGCCGAACTGATCGACATCAGCCGGGCGAACGAGTGGCCCGCCCCGTGGATCCGCGGTGACCTGCTGCTGGTGGACAACCGGCGCATGGCCCACGGTCGGCGTGCCTACCGGGGCCAGCGCAGGATCATGGTGTCGTTGGGTGACCCGCAGCGTCAGTGAGCGCCCTGCGGTTCGCCTGTCGTCTCGTCGACCTCGTCCAGCGTCCGGCCCGGATCGGCCAGGAGCCGTTGGGCGAGGTCGACGAAGCGTCGGGCGAACTCCTCGACGGTCGAACGGTGGAACAGCGCGGTGCTGTAGGTGAAGAGGCACCGTAGCCTCTCCTCGGTCACCCCCACGTAGAGTTCGAGGTCGAACCGCGCGCTGGTGGTGCCGTCCAGCCGGAACGTCCGGACGGTCACGTCGTGCCACTCGGACGTCTCGTCGTCCGTACCGTCCTGGTCGAGGTCGAAGCTGAGCTGACAGAGCGGCCGGCGGCTGTAGTCCCGGGGCACCCGTAGGTCGGTGATCAGCTGCTGGTACGACACGTTCTCGTTCTCGTGCGCCAGGAGCACCTGTTCGCGTACCTGCTCCAGCACGTCGCGGAAGGTGTCCTTGTCGCTGAGCCGCACCCGCACGGCCAGGGTGTTCACGAAACACCCGATGACGTTCTCGACGTCGGGGTCGGTCCTGCCGGACAGCGGCGTGGCCACGGCGAGGTCGTCCTGGCGCAGGTACCGCCGCAGCAGCACGAAGTAGACCGACAGCATGGCCATGTAGGGGCTGACCCGTTGCTCGCGGCACAGCTCGCGCAGGGCGGTGACCGCGGGCTCGGCGACGGTCGTCTGCACGGAGCTGCCCTCGTACGACAGTTCGGCGGGGCGGGGGTTGTCGCCGGGCAGCTCGGTGGGGGTCAGGTCGGCGAGGTTCTCGCGCCAGTACTCCAGTTCCTCGCTGTCGCCGTCGTGGTCGTCGGCGCGTTGCCAGAGCTGCGGGTACTGGCGTACCTCGGGCAGGTCGACGGCCTCACCCCGGGCCAGTGCCCGGTAGGCGGCGCCGAGCTCGTGCTCGAAGATGGGCGCCGACCACCCGTCGAACACCAGGTGGTGGACGTCGACGTACAGGACGTGGTCGTCCTCGGCCAGCCGGATCAGGGTGGCCCGGACCAGCGGGCCCTCCTCGATGTCGACGGGGACCTGGGACAGCTCGTCGATCAACGCCTTGGCCTGCTCGACCCGTCGCGACGGTGGCAGGAGGTGCGAGAGGTCGGTCTCGGCCAGCGACAGGGGCTGGGTGCGCGCCACCCGCTGCCACGGTTGGCCCTCCCAGTCCATCGGGAACGTCGCGCGCAGGCTGTCGTGCCGGTCCACCACCACCTGTAGCGCCCGGGCCAGGTGGTCGGTGCGCACCGGGCCGGTCAACCGCCAGGTCAGCGGGATCGTGTACGCGCTGGACTCCGGGGCGATCTGCATGGTGAACCACAAGCGCTCCTGCACGGCGGAGAGCGGGTAGTCGACGTGGGCGCTCATCGTTGCTCCGTTCGGTATCTGGCGGCCAGGGTCCGGTCCGCCGCCGGGACGGGCGGGTGGTCCGGACGAGGCCGGTCACCGCGGCCACCAGAGTCGGTGAAGATCCAGCGATCCCGGACGAGGTTACAAGCGTCCCCGCGCTGGTCGGCGGGCACCTCCGCCTCGTCCCGGACCGTCACCAGGCCATTTGCCCTACGTGAGGGGCGGTGGCTGGGCCGCGCCGCCCGTCCAGATGGAGGTACGCCGATTGACAAAGTTTGGAATCTAAACTTAATCTGCGGTCGCGATCGGGTGTCGGCCGCGTTCGTGGTGGCGCCTGCCGCGATCCCGTCCCAGCGGCATCCCAGGCGAGGAGCGTCATGGCCGAGACCCGAGGTACGACGAGAAGGACCCGATGGCGGCTGAGCCTGTTCACCGGCGCCCTCACCATGCTGGTGGTGAGCCTCGGCCTGACGTTCGCGGTGAGCGCCCACGCGGCCGCCGGCTGTCGGGTGGCGTACTCGGCCAACCAGTGGCCCGGGGGCTTCACCGCGAACGTGGCCGTGACCAACCTCGGTGACCCGATCGACGGGTGGCGGTTGACCTGGACGTTTCCCAGCGGGCAGCAGGTGACCTCGGCGTGGAACGCCACCGTCACCGCCACCGGCGCCGACGTCACCGCGACCAACGTCGGCTACAACGCCACCATCGGCACCAACGCCACGGTGTCGTTCGGCTTCAACGGCTCCTGGTCGGGCGCGAACACCGCCCCCACCTCGTTCGCGCTGAACGGCGTCACCTGCACCGGCGGCGTCGGCCCCACCTCCGCGCCATCCAGCACCCCGCCACCCACCACGCCGCCGCCGACCGGTGACCCGATGGCCTACGTGGCCGCGATGCAGCCCGGCTGGAACCTCGGCAACACCTTCGACGCGGTCGGCAGCGACGAGACGGCCTGGGGCAACCCACGCGTCACCGAGGCGCAGCTGGACGCCGTCCGGGCGCAGGGCTTCAACAGCATCCGGATCCCGGTCACCTGGAGCAACCACCACGGCCCCGCGCCGGCGTACACCATCGATTCGGCGTGGCTCAACCGGATCAAGGAGGTCGTCGGTTGGGCCCTCGCCGACGGCTTCTACGTGATGATCAACATTCACCACGACTCGTGGCAGTGGATCAACGCGATGCCGTCCGACCGGACCACCGTCCTCAACCGCTACAACGCGCTCTGGACCCAGATCGCGGCCGCGTTCCGGGACGCCTCACCGAGGCTGCACTTCGAGAGCGTCAACGAGCCGCAGTTCGCCGACAGCTCCGGCGACGCCCAGAACGCGCAACTGCTGCACGAGCTCAACACGTCCTTCCACCGCATCGTGCGGGCCTCCGGCGGCAACAACGCCACCCGGATGCTGGTCCTGCCGACCCTGCACACCTCGGCGGACCAGGCCCGCGTCGACGAGCTGACCAGCACCTTCACCCAGCTGGGCGACCGCAACCTGATCGCCACCGTGCACTTCTACGGCTACTGGCCGTTCAGCGTGAACGTCGCCGGGGGCACCCGCTTCGACGCCACCGCCCAGAAGGACCTGACCGACGCCTTCGACCGGGTGCACAACGCCTTCGTGGCCAAGGGCATCCCCGTGGTGATCGGCGAGTACGGCCTGCTCGGCTTCGACCGGCACACCGGCACCATCCAGCAGGGCGAGAAGCTGAAGTTCTTCGAGTTCCTCGGCTGGTACGCCAGGACGAAGAAGATCACCACGCAGCTCTGGGACAACGGGCAGCACTTCAACCGGCTCACCTTCCAGTGGAAGGACCCGGAGCTGTTCGCGCAGATCAGGTCGAGCTGGACCACGCGCTCCGGGACGGCGTCGTCCGACCAGGTGTACGTGCCGCGTACCGGCTCGATCACCGCCAGGACGCTCGCCCTGAACCTGAACGGCACCACCTTCCAGGGGCTGTACCAGGGTGGCACCGCGCTGGCGCAGGGCACCGACTACACCGTGTCGGGCAGCCAGCTCACGCTGACGGCGTCCGCGCTGACCCGGCTGGTCGGCAACCGGGCGTACGGCGTGAACGCCACCCTGCAGGCGCGGTTCTCCGCCGGGGCGCCGTGGCGGATCGACGTGCTCACGTACGACCCGCCGGTGTTGTCGAGCGCGAGCGGGAACACCACCTCGTTCGCGGTGCCCACCCAGTTCCGTGGTGACCAGCTCGCCACGATGGAGGCGAGGTACGCCGACGGCCGCAACGCCGGCCCGCACGACTGGACGCCCTTCAAGGAGTTCGACGTCGCCTTCGCCCCCGACTATCCGGGCAACCGCATCACGCTGACCGACACCTTCTTCGCCGCCGTCGACGACGGTGCCCGGGTGACCCTCACGTTCCACTTCTGGAGCGGCACGACCGTCACCTATCACGTCACGAGGTCGGGCAGCAGCGTCACCGGTGTCACCGCCGGCGCCGCCCGGGTGGGCTGACCCGGCACCGGGGTCTCCCGGCCGCGACGGGCCGTGACCGCCAGCCGGTCACGGCCCGTCGGGCGTACCCGATCGGATCATTCGGCGCGGTCCCTGCCACCCGCCGTCGCTCCGGCGGGGCGGGCGCGGGCGGGTTCGCTGAAGGTGCTGACGCCCGGGACCAGCAGCGTGAGGGCGCTGGCCGCGGCGGTCAGCGCGGCCGCGGCGACGAGGGTGGGCCGGATCCCGAACGCCGCGACCGCGGGGCCGGTCAGGGCGTAGCCGACCGGCAGCAGGGCGAAGGCGCTGAGCTGGTCGAGGGCGAGGGTCTTGCCGAGCACCGCGGCGGGGATCTCGCGTTGCAGGGCGGACAGCCAGTAGAGGAAGTAGATCTCCACGACGAATCCGCCGACGGCGAAGCAGAGCGCCGTGACCGGCAGCGGCAGGGCGAAGGCGAGGCTGGCGGGCAGGGCGGCGTAGGTGGTGAGGGCCAGCATGCTGACCGTGCCGGGTCGCCGGGGCCGCCACCGGCCGGCCAGCGCGATGGCCGGCAGGGCGCCGGCGGCGGCAGCGGCGAGGACGACCCCGTAGGCGAGTTCGCCGCCGAGGCGTTCCGCGGCGACCAGCGGCAGCAGCGTCAGGCTGGGTGCGGTGCCGGCGAAGAGCTGGACCGCCACGGCGGCCATCACGGCGGCCACCCAGGGACGGCGCCGGACGGTGGCGATGCCGGCCGCGGCGTCGGCCAGGACGCTGGTCCGGGGCCGGGTGCCGGCGGCGAGGTCGCGCACGCCCAGCACCGCGAGGGCACCGGTCGCGAAGAGGAGGGCGGCTAGGCCCAGCGCGGCGTCGATGCCGATGGCGGTGACGATCGCGGCGCCGGCGAGCGCCCCCAGCAGGGTCGCGAAGCGCTGTACGGCGGAGACCAGGGCGTTGCCGCGTACCAGCAGGTCGGCGGGGAGCAGCGCCGGGACCAGGGAACGCATGGCCGGCCGGGACAGGGACTCGGCCACGCCGGACAGCGCGGTGACGACGCCGAGCGCGGCCAGGGGCAGGCTGTCGAGGCAGAGCAGCGTGCCGAGGACGATGGTGGTGCGCATCAGGTCGGCGGTGAACAGGATCCGGGGCCGCGAGACCCGGTCGGCGAGGATGCCGCCGGCGAGCAGGCAGACCACCAGGGCGATCGCCCGGCCGGCGAGGATGACGGCGATGGTGCCGGCGCCGGCACCGCGCTGTACGGCGTACAACGCGAACGCGACGGGCAGGATCTGGTCGGCGATCGCCCCGGCGGACTGACTGGCCCACACCCGCAGGAACAGCGGGTGCTGGCTCAGCTTCTCGCCGCTGCCGGTGGCGGTGCCGGTGGGCGCGCTCATGGCGTGGGGCGCGTCCGGCGGTGGCCCGCGCCGGTGCGGCCGGCCGGGCTCATCCGGACTGCTCCGGCCGCGTCGCCTGCTCCGCCGGAGACCGGTGCGCGCTGGCGGCGAGGCGGGCCGGCGGCGGGTACTGCGAGCCGGCGGGCCGGGCGCCGTCACCGGGGGCGGGATTGCCGGCGGAGAGCAGGTACGTGGCGAACTCGTGGTCGGGATCCACCCCGAGCATCGCCTCGACACCGCTGTCGTGGAACGCGATGGTCTGGAACGGCGCCAGGCCGAGCGCGGTGCAGGTCAGCGCGAAGGTCTGGCCGTAGTGGCCGGCGTCGAACATCCACAACCGGTAGGCCCGGGGGTGCCGGTACTTCCAGGACAGGCGGGCGGCGACGGTGGTGGTGAGGCAGGTGAAGGCCCCCCGGTAGGAGGGCTCCTGCTCGTAGGTCAGGGCGGCGATGCGGTCCCGGTCGACGGTGGCGTCGAGGAGCTCCAGGCGGTGCACCTCGGGCGCGTAGTGGTAGAGGCCGGGCGGCACCCCGGTGACGTCGTAGACGGCGACGTAGCACTCGACCTCGTGCCGGCCGCCGGCGGAGGCGCTGATGCGCCCCTGCTGAGGGCCGAATGCGCCGCCGTCGAGGAAGCACTGGGGTGCGAACGTGCAGGCCAGAACGGTGGCGAGCGCGTCGATGCCGACCGGGGTGTCGGCGAACGCGCGGTGGGTGCGGCGGGCGGCGAACACCTCCTCGACCGGCGTACGCAGCGGCAGGGTGCGGCGGGGAAGGTGCACGGCCGGGGCGTCCGGGTATCGCTTGAACGGCGCCGGGGGCTCACCGTCGGCGGCGATCTGGGTGGCCGTGGCGTCCCGTCGCGGCGAGTCCACGAGGTAGTTGGCGTCCCGGGCCTCGGTGTGCATGCGCGACGCGATCGGCCCCCAGTGCTGCCAGGCGGGCGGGGTGTCGACGTCGTCGGTGTCGGCGACGAGGACGCCGGCGTCGCGGAGCTGGTGGACCGCCTTGGTGGCGGCGTCGGCGGCCTCGCTGCCGAAGTGGCCGGCGATCTCGTCGACGTCGGTGAAGTCGTCCAGGCGCTGCAACAGGGTGAACAGGTCGGGGGTGACGCGCAGCCAACGGCGTTCACCGGGCAGGGCGACCATCAGCGCATCGCTGTCCCAGCGGCAGATGAGCTGCTCGCGCCGGCGTACCCGCATTCCGGTGTCCTTTCACGACGACGCACGATGGACAGAATGGTGCCGGACCCGCGTGCGGGTCCGGCACCGGGGCGCGTCAGGCGGCGCCGTGGTTCAGAACTTCCTCGTTCGTCTCGACGATCACGATGTTGAAGGCCATGGTGTGTACCTCCTCTCGGGCGCGAAGGGCTCGTGCACCCCTGGAAACGACCGTCTCCGCCGGCTTTCGAGACTGACGCTCGGGGGGAACTGCGGTGCCGTGGAAACGCATTCGGGTTGCCGCCGTCGCCGGCGGAATCCTCATCCGTTCTCCCTTTCGGCAATAGAGAACGTAGCGAATGCGTCGGCCTCCTGCCAAGGGGTCGGCGCCCATTTGTTCGTCGCCGTACAGCGAGAATCAATGGAAATTCGAGCCGGCCTTCAGGCGTGCCTGCAGGTGCGGGACCGATCGCAGGATCCGGAGGTCAGCCGCCCTCTCCGGAGGCGCGAATTACCTGTCGATGGGCTGCGGGTGGGTCGCTCGTTCGCGCCGATAGGTATAACCACCACGCGGGCACGGGCATTGCCGTTTGTAAATGCTGTGTGGCCTCGGCTCCGGTCCGTCCGGTCTATTCCGGCGGCTCCCACTGCCGCATCGAGTCCCGGTCCCCGTGCCGAGGCCCGGGACGCGACTGAGGCCGGCTGCCCTGGTCGGTGTCCAGGTCAGCCGGCCTCAGGCCGGTACGGAGCGGGTCAGGCGGCGCCGACGGGCACCGGCTCCGGGGCGGGAGCCGCGGCGGAGACCGGGGCGGGAGCCACGGCGTTGGCCGGCGCGGGGACGGGCACGGCAGCCGGCGTCTGTGCGGGCAGGTACCTGCCGAGCTTGCGGATGCGCCGGGCGTTGTTCTCCATGACGTCGATCGACGGCAGGTCGGCGTCGGTCCGCACGACCGTCGGGCTGGCGGCGGCCGTGTGGATGTTGTTCAGCAGGGTGTGGAACGAGCGGGGGAACAGCGAACTGACGAACTTCGACTGCTGCCGGCCGCGCCGGATGCTGGCCACCGGCTTGGACCAGTCGACCTGGTCGAGCCCGAACCGGTGCTGCCGGACGAGCTCGCGGCGGAACGTCGCCCACGGCACCAGCTTCAGCGTGAACCGCTCGGCGATCTCCTCGGTGGTCACGGGGGTCACCGGGTAGCTGATCACCCGTGGCGCGGCGGACAGCGCGTTGGCCACCACGGACCGGGCCAGCACGTCGCCCGCCACGACCGGGCTGGTGACCTCGGAGTCCCAGACCATGCCGAGCTGGAGGATGTGCGAGATCATGTTCCAGAACGAGTACTCCATCCCGGGGTCCTTGAACCCGGTGCTCGGGCCGCCCAACGCGAACGGCGCCTGGTAGATGTGGATCGGCACCCCGTCGCGGTTCGCCCGCAGGCTGATGTGCTTGACGACCCACTTCATCCGGCTGTAGCCGGTGTAGAAGAAGCTGTTGCGGTAGAAGTCGCGCCACTGCTGGTAGACCTCGCTGCCCACCGAGCCGATGACGTGCAGCGTCTTGAACCGCTTCTGCAGGCAGAACTCGGCGAGCCGGAGCGTCGGCAGCACCTTCTCCTCGCGGTAGCGGGAGTAGGGGTAGTCGTGCGTCGTCGCCCCCGCGGCGTCGATGACCACGTCGACCTCGGTGAGCAGCTCGTCGTACGCGGCGGGGGAGAGCCCCATCGCCGGATCGAGGTAGCTGCCCTCCAGGACGACCAGCTTCCCGGTGTCGGGCAGCTCCATCTTGTACTTGCGCAGCTGCCGGGCGATGCGCTCCTGCCCGGACTTGTCGCCCTTGCGGCGGACCAGGGCGTGGACCGTCGCCACCCGGGGGTCGCCGAGGAGTTCGCGCAGCATGTGCATGCCGACGAAACCGTTCGCGCCCAGCAGGAGCACGTTCCTGGGCTCGTCGGCGCCGCGCCGGGGCAGCCGCGCCGCCACGGCGCGCGGATCCTCCGAGTAGCCGAGCGAGATCCGGTCGGGATTGCCCATCGAGAGCGCGATGCGGTCGCTGTGGTGTCGCAGGGAAATGTGCATGGTTCCGCCTTTGCATGGAGAGTGAGGGTCGTGGAGCCGGAACGGAACGGGCCGGGCCGTCAGGCCACGCGGCGGTCCAGGTGCTGCCAGAACCTTTCACGCAGCTCCCGCCGGAGAAGCTTGCCGCTGGGATTGCGGGGCAGTTGGTCGACGAACTCGTAGCTCGCCGGGATCTTGAAGTCGGCGATCCGCCCCCGCAGGAACGGGGTGAGATCGCGGGCGGTCGCGGGTTGGTCCGGGTGGGTCACCACGAAGCAGTGCACGACCTCGCCCCAGTGCTCGTGCGGTACGGCGACGGCGGCGGCCTCGACGACCCCCGGGTACGCGCAGACCGCGTTCTCGATCTCCGCCGGGTAGACGTTCTCGCCGGCCACGATGATCGTGTCCTTGATCCGGTCGCGGACGAACAGGAAGCCCTCGTCGTCCAGGTAGCCGGCGTCGCCGGTGTGCAGCCAGCCGTCGACCAGCGTCGCGGCGGTGGCGTCGGGCAGGCCCCGGTACTCGATCATCCGCGCCGGGGTCGACAGGCAGATCTCGCCGACCTCGTACGGCGGCAGGAGCCGACCCGTACCGTCGATGATCTTCACGGCGAAGCCGGGGTACGGCCGGCCGGCGGCCTGCATGCGCGGCCCGCCGACGACGTGCTCCGACGGCGGCAGGCAGACGGCGGTGTTGCCGCTCTCGGACAGGCCGTAGATCTGCGCGAACTCGCAGTCGAACATCTCGATGCTGCGGCCGAGCAGCGCCTCGGAGATCGGCGACCCGCCGTAGACGATCTTGCGCAGCGAGACGAAGTCCTCCCGCTTCGGCCGGGGCGGCGCCAGCATCATCTGCAACTGGGCCGGCACGACACAAGCGGTGGTGACGCCGTGGCGGCGGATGAGACGCACCGCCTCGTGCCCGGCGAACACCCGGACTGACACGTTGGTGACGCCGGCGCTGAAGCCCTGGATCGACCACCAGAGGCCACCGATGTGGAACCCGGGAATGCCGATCAGGCTCACGTCGTCGGGCCGCCAGTCGATCCAGTCCAGGTCCTCGGAGGCGAGCGCGTCACGCACCGCGAAGAAGCTGCGGTGGGCCAGCACGACGCCCTTGGGGTTGCCCGTCGTGCCGCTGGTGTACACCTGGGCCAGCGGCTGCTCCTCGGTCCAGGACGGGTCGAGGTCGCCGTCCTCGCCGCCCTGCCAGCCGGTGAAGTCGGCCAGCGACACGACCTCGCGCAGCTCGGGCAGGTCCGGTCGCAGCCCCTCGACGGTGTCCAGGAGGTCCGCGTCGCAGAAGAGGACCGTGCTGCCGGAGTCGCGCATGATGTGGCGGATCTCGCCGGCGCGCAGCCGCCAGTTGATGGGGACCAGCACCGTGCCGCTCTTGGCGCAGGCGAACAGGATGTCGTAGTAGTGCTCTGACTCCTTGCCCAGGTACGCGACGCGGTGCCCGGCCGCCGCCCCGGCGCGGCGCAGGGCGTGCGCCGTCGCGTTGCTGGACCGGTGCAGCTCGGCGTAGCTGACCGTACGGTCCTCGCAGTGCACCGCCGGGTGCTCCGGTCGCCGCGCGGCGTGGAACGCGATGACGTCGTGCACCGTGCGCAGCTGCGGGTGGTACGCCCTCATCGGCCCGTTCCCTCCGGCACCGCCAGCGTCTCCTCGAGGAACCGCACGATCGCCGGCCCGGACGCGAGGGCCGGCAGCAGGTTCGGGTCGATCTCGATGCCGAACGCGTTCTCGATCGCCATCATGAGCTGGATCTGACGCAGCGAGGTCCAGCCCTCCACGGTGTCCGGCTCCAGTCGCTCGGGCAGCTCGTCCGGTGCGACACCGAACACCGAGGCGATCACCTCGCGGACGCGGGTCTGCAACATTGCTACTCCTTGGGTGTCGCGCCGGGGCCCTGCCCCGGGGTGAAGAAACGTCGCGTGATCCGGGAGATCGTGCGGAAGTCGTCCGTGCTGACCTCGTCGAGGGAGATCTCCGTGCCCAGCTCCGCCTCGATCAGATAGAGCAGCTCGACGAAGTGCATCGAGTTCAGGACGCCGGTGTCGACGAGGTCGTCGTCGGCACCGACCGAGTCGATGTCGGGGCAGCGGGCGCGCAGGAACGCGGTGAGGAACTCGGGGACCGTCTCGGTGGTGGTCATGACCTCTCCTCGGGGCGCGGCGGTGCGGGCAGGATCTTCGTGCTGACCCGGGCGGCCGCCGGCTCGCCGGCGCACCGGTGTTCGGCCACGACCCGCCCGGTCGACAGGCCGGTCGGGATGAGCCGGTTGGTCCGCAGCGCGACGGCCGGGTCGCGCAGCAGCGGGTTGGTGTCCCGCACGGCGGCGGAGAACAGCGCGAAGACCGGATCGATGACCTTGGTCGCACCGTCGGAGTCCTCGACCTCGACCCAGGCGTGGACCAGGTCGAGCATGCCGACCACCCAGCCGATCCGGGTGACCGCCGGGATGCCGGCCCGGACGCAGAGCTGGGCCAGGTACCGGCTCGCCGAGTCGCAGCTCGCCACGCCGTACGTGGTCAACAGGTCGACGTCGTCGCGCAGGGCGGCGGGCAGCTTGACCCAGCGCAGGTCCATGGCGGCGAACTCGGCGGCGATCGCCCGCAGCTCGGGTGAGCGCAGCTCGGCCAGCTCGCCGCGGGTGTGGACGGTCGCGGTGACGGCGAGCTCCGACGCCGTACGGGTCACGGTGTCGCCGCTCGCGACGGCCGTGCCGTCGGCGGGCTCGACCGTCAGGTCGTGCACCGCGCCGCCGCAGCCTTCGGGGCGCGGCAGGGCCAGCGTGCTGGTCGGCGCCGGGCCGCACGTGCCGGCGGCGCAGGCGACCCGCAGCGCGAACCGGGAGGCGCGGGGCGCGAGCAGGTCCCCGGTCGACGAGCGCATCCACCGCAGCGAGTAGGCGAAGGCCTGCTCCGGCACGGTCGTGCCGGAGCCGGAGTGCAGCGCCAGGTTGAACAGGTCGTGCGAGTCGAAGCGCTCCGCGCCCGCGTCGCCGCTGGCCGGCAGCCCACGGTCCAGCAACGTGGACAGCGTGTGGTCGTCGCAGCCGAGGAGCTGTCGGGCCGCGGCGCGGTCCACGTCGTCGAGCCGGTGCTCGGGCGGGATCGCGAAGAGCGTGTCGAGCCCGCGGCTCAGTCCGGCCGCGGTCACGACCGCACCGCCCGGTCGCGCCACATCGTCCTGATGACGCTTCCGGTGCTCAGCACGTACTCGTCGACGGAGGCCCAGCCGAGCATCTCGTTGATCTGCACCTGCTCCGGGCCGGCCGACGTCTCCAGGTAGCCCGGCAGGTCGAGGGCCTCGGCCCGTGCCTGGCCGGCGCGCATGAGGACGTAGCCGACCCCGACCGAGTCGACGCGGCGACCGAGCACCGCGAACCACACGTGCGGGCGGTCGGGTCGCATCCGGTCCAGCGCGTTGGAGATCCGGACGGCGTGCACCACGGCCCGCGGCCCGGCCAGCAGGCACGCCACCGAACGCAGCGCCCAGCCCCACCACGGCGTGGTGCGCTCGTCGCCGTAGAGGACGAGGATCCCGTCGAGCCGCTCGGCGCGGTACGCGGCGAGGGTGATGCCCGAACTCATGAGCTGGGCGATCACCAGCTCCGCGAGGTAGAGGGCGGTCAGGGCCGACCTGCGCTGCCAGCGGGGGAGCGAGCCTGCGGCGGCCCAGATCGCGCCGTCCTCGTACGCCTCGGCGAGCAGCCGCGCGCCCGCCCACAGCTGCCGCCACCGGAGGTCCCGGACCTCGAGCCGGGGCTCCGGCCGAGCGATTCTCTGACTGTTCACATTGCACCCCACGTCCGAACGGGAGCCCCGCTGACCTGGGTGAATTTATTGGTCTTGGGTAATCGGCCAGTAATAACAAGGCCCCTCCGGCGGTTTCTGCGCCACCGGTGGCTGCCGACGGACTCCCTTCCCCGCCGGCGGGCCCGGATGGGAGACTGAGCCGTGTCGCGTGACGACGTCGGGAGCCCGCCGGAACAGCCCCGCACCGATTCGGCGCCAGCGTGATCGCCGGCCACTGGGAGGTCGTCGTGGTCGGCGGCCGGATCGCCGGCGCGTCCACCGCGTGGGCTCTCGCGCCGTACGCCGAGCGGATCCTCGTCGTGGACGCCTCGCGGCCCACCGCGTTCTGGCCGCAGCAGTCCACCTGGGACCGGGACGGCAACCTCGCCTGGGCCGAGCTCGGCCTGCTGGAGACGGTGCTGGCCTGCGGCGCCCCCCGCACGTACGGCGACACGCAGCGCATCGGCGAGGAGGTCGTCGAGCGGGTCTACCCGCGCGAGGACGACCACTCGTTCCGGATGAGCGTGCCCCGCGAGGTGCTGGACCCGGCGCTGCTGACCGCCGCGCGCAGCCGTGCCAACGTCACCGTGCTGCGCCCGGCCCGGGTGCGGGACCTCACGATCGACGCGGGGCGGGTACGCGGGGCGACCGTGCGCCACGGCGGCGTCGACAGCCAGGTCACCTGCGACCTGCTGGTGCTGGCCGACGGCCGGCTGTCGCGCAACGCCGAACGGGTGGGGGCGAGCGCCTACCGGGTCGTCGAGTCACCGTGGTTCGCGCTGCTGGCCTACTACGAGAACCTGCCGCTGCCCACCGACCGCTCGTACTTCTCGTTGCAGGACCGCAGCGTGCTCATCTCGACGCCCTGCGGCGACAAGCAGTGGTGCGTCGCGCTGGACCTGCACCAGAGCCTGATCGACGAGACCGGTCGGCACCCGGCGCACTCGTACGAGCGGATGGTGCGCGACGACCCGCGCCTCGGCCCGGCCGTCGCCGTCGGCCGCCGCAGCACCTCGATCGGCGGCGCCGGCCGGATGCGGATGCTGCGCCGGCCGATGAGCGGGTCGGGCTGGTGCCTGGTCGGCGACGCCGGCTACCACCTGGACCCGGTCACCGCGCAGGGCACCCGGGCGGCCCTGGTCACGGCCCGGATCCTGCGGGACCGGGTCGCGGGCGCCGGCCGCGTCGCGGGCGCGGACCTGACCGGCCTGACCGACGAACGCGACGCCGCCCTGGAGGCCGACTGGGCCTACACCGAGCAGATCGTGCGCGCCTGACCCGATCCCGACGCCCGATCCCCGACGCCCGATCCCCGGACGTCGCCGGCTATCCGACCGGGCGAGTGCCGTTGATGGTCACCCGCTGGCCGTAGCGGGAGTGCGGGTAGTAGTCCCACACGGCGTGGTGCTGGGTGCAGCGGTTGTCCCAGAACACCAGCGTGTTCGGCGTCCAGCGGACCCGGCAGCTCAGGATGGGCTGCTGGGCGACCCAGCCGAAGAGCATGTCCAGCACCGCACGGCTCTCCTGCCGGGAGAGCTGCACGATGTGCGAGGTGAAGCCGGCGTTGACGAAGAGCAGCCGGCGGCCGGTCTCCGGATGGCGTACCACGACCGGGTGTTCGCTCTTCGGCACGACGTACTCGGGCGGCGGGGTGTGACCCTGCCAGGGGATCAGGCCGTCGTGGACCGCGGTCAGCCCGTCGAGGAAGGCCCGCATCGGTGGGGAGAGCATCTCGTACGCCAGGTGCATGTTCGCCCAGAGCGTGTCCCCGCCGACGCCGATCTCCGGCGTTCTGGTGACGTAGAGCATCGAGCCCAGCGACGGCTCGGCCTCGGCGGTGCCGTCGGTGTGCCAGTCCTCGCCGGCCACGAACCGCGACTCCCGACCGGCGCTGATCTCGAGGATGGCGGCGTCGCCGCCGTCGAGGTCGGCGAGGGGCTGCCGGCGCAGCTCGCCGAAGTGCCCGGCGAAGCGCTTGTGGTCCTCGGCGGAGAGCACCTGGTCGCGGAAGACCAGCACGTGGTGGGCCAGGAAGGCGCGCCGGACGTCGGCCAGTTGCGCGGCCGACAGCTCGGTGGCGAGGTCGAGGCCGGAGACCTCCGCGCCGATCACCGGAGTGATCGGCCGGACGGTGATGGTGTCGTAGTGCTCCGGCGGGCGGGTCGTCGCCCGCTCGACGGCGGCAAGGACGTGTTCTTCCATGCGTTCCCTCCAGGATTCCGTGTCACAGTCCCCGGGCCAGCAGGTCGGCCACGATCAGCCGACCGAAGGCGAGGTTGCCGTGGATGGGGTCGTCCGGCTCGCAGAACGCGGCCCGCTGCCGGCCCGAGCCGTCGGTGACCCGGGCCCGCAGGTCCACGATCTCCACGCCGGTGGCGACGAGCGCGCGGCGGATCGTCTCCTGGGCCGCCATGAAGACCAGCGGGTCGGACATGCCCGGCACCCGTTGCGGCGGCAGCACCGCGAGGACGCGCAGCCCCAGGTCGACGGCGTGGCGGTAGAAGCCCAGCGCGTCGCGGGCCATGGCGCGCACGATGTCGTCGAAGAGCCCGCCCGCGAGGAAGCCCGCCGGGAAGCTCCCGTCGCCCGCCCGGTAGATCCGCCAGTTCTCGGTGGTGGCGAAGAAGTGGGCGCTGAGCCCGAACGTCGAGACCAGCGGGACGGCGAGCTGGCCGATGTCGGGCACGCCCAGCTCGCCCAGGAAGCCCCGGTAGCGTTCCTGCGCGGCGGCGTCGCGGAACACCAGGCCTTCGTCGCGTACGTCGAAGAAGCCGACGTTGAAGTCGCGCCCCGAACCGATCGGCCCGCCGACGAAGGGCAGCTTGGCCGCCGTCGCCGCGCGTGCGACGGGCCCGGCGTGCGAGTCGCCCAGCAGCAGGAACCTAGCCGGCGCGGTAGCGGTCGAGGACGGCGTCGTCACAGTAGAGGTCACCTCCGTCGTCGGCGCGAACGTCGGACGCCGTGGCGGCCGGACCCGCCGACCGGTCGCCGTCGAGGGCGTCGAAGAAGTGGCGCATGACGAAGGCGACCCCGTCCGGCGTCACGTCGCGCAGGTTCGGCGCGTAGAAGGCCCCCCGGAACGGGAAGCCGGTGATCAGCTCGTACGAGGGGAAGTAGTCGACTTGCTCGTGCTCCTGGGCCAGCTGGCCCGCCGCCGCGCGCAGCACCGCCTTGGAGTACCCGGTGGCGGTCAGCGCGTGCGCCCCCGTCGCCGTCGCGGTGAGCGGCACCGGTGACACGGTCAGCAGGACGGTCAGCCGGGGGTTGGCGGCGCGCAGCAGCCCGACGGCGGCGGCGAGGTCCCGGTGCACCTCGGCGACCGTGAAGTTGTGGAAGACGTGCCGCCCGGCGTCGAAGGTGCCCCGGACGGTGCCCGGACAGACCGGCAGGACGGTGCCGGTGACCAGGTCCCGCCAGGCCTCGGTCAGGCCGAGGGTGAAGATGAGACAGCCCGCCCCGGCGACCGCACCCCGGATCGCGGCCAGGGTCGACCGGCGGGCCGCCAGGGTCGCCTCCGGCGAGTCGTAGCCGTCCGGTTCGACCGACGGGCGGTACGGGTCGAAGTACCTGTCGCCGTCGCGCCAGACCTCGTCGGGGCCGGCGTCGCCCGCCAACGCCCAGCCCAGCCACTGCCGCAGCGTGGCGGCCGTGTAGATGGTGCCGGTGCGGAAGGAGAACGCGCCGTAGTGGCGGGCCCGGCGGTCGGCCTCGGTCAGCCCCGGCGGTGGCAGCTCCGCCTCGCACCAGTTCATGCCCTCGTCGCGCAGGGCGGGGCCGAGGTGCCGGGCGAAACAGGACCCGGCCGTGAGGATCGGGTCGTCCGGGTCGATGACGAACTTCGGCGTCCACACGTCGCCGATGGCGAGCATCTCCGGCTCGGCCACCGCGCTGCGCCAGAACGACCGCGCCGGCAACGACTGGTACGGGTTCATCGCGCCACCTCCGGGCCATCGGCCGGCTCCGCCCCGTCGATCGCCTCGGCCACCGCCCGTACGTGCGGCGCCTCGACGATGCCGTAGTGGGTGGTGTCCACGACGTGCCACGCGCACCCGGCCAGGTGCGTCCGCCACTGCCCGGCCTGCTGCCGCGGGGCGCCGAGCGCCGGCAGGCCGGCCGTCGGGCGGCCCGCCAGCCAGATCCGCCCGGGTGTCCCGGCCAACCGGGGCAGGGTGTGCTGCGCCATGCTCGCCAGGTTGGCCCGGCAGCAGCGCGCCAGCGCGTCCGCGTACGCCGCCGCCGGGGTGCCCGCGCCGGACGCGGCCCCCAACTCGTGGGCGAAGAGCGCGGCGAGGCGCTCCTCGTCGTACTGGCGGAAGGCCGGGGCGGCGTCCGGCGGCGGCGGGTCGAGCAGGTAGAGCCCGTCCGCCGGTTGACCGGCCGCCTCGGCCTCGGCCGCCATCCCGAGCGCCACCCAGGCGCCGAACGACCACCCGCCGAGCCGCCAGCGCCAGTTGTCGCGGGGGAAGCGGTCCCGCAGCGCGGCGTGGTAGCGCGCGGCCCGCTCCGCCAGCGACCAGGTCGGCGCCTCGGGGTGGGCCAGCGCCGGATCGGCGATGACGCAGACCGTCAGTTCCGGGTCGAGCGCCGACACCAGCGAGCGGTACGCCTGGACGTCGCCGCCGACCGGGTGGACCAGGCAGAGCACCGTACGCCCACGGCCCGCCTGCCACACCTGCACCGTCACGGCCGGCTCCTGCGCGCCGGTGGCACGCACCGGCTCGCCCAGGAGCCCCAGCACCTCGGTCAGGCTCACCCGGTGGCTCAGCTGGGACAGGCTGAGGCTCACGCCGAAGTGCTCCTTGACCCGGTCGATCAGGTCCAGCAGCAGCAGCGAGTCGGCCCCCAGGTCGTACAGGGACGCGGCCGGGTCGAGCGCGTCGACGCCCAGCCAGCCCCGCAGCCAACCGCCCACCTCCTCGGCGGCCGACCGGGGCCGACCCGCCGCGGGCGACCCGTCGCCGCTGAGCGGCACGGCGGGCGTCGGGGCCGGCGGCGCGTAGAACTCCCGTGCCCGGTCCAGCGCGGTGGTGCAGACGAGCAGGTGCGGCAGGCGCAGCCGCAGGGCCTGGGCGAAGATCCGGTGCCCGTCGTCCACTCCGAGGCCGACCGCCAGGTGCGCCCGGTGCCGGGCGTCGGTGGGCAGGGCGTCGCGGGCCAGGCCCACCTCGTTCCAGACGTCCCACCCGATCGAGATCCGCAACGTGGTGTCGGTCCCGCCCGCCCGGTGCCGGGCGAAGGCGTCCAGCAGGCCGTTGGTGGCGGCGTAGTCGAGCTGACCGATGCCGCCGAGCTGCGCCGACATCGACGAGCAGTAGACGACGAACGCCGGCCGGTGCCGGGCGACCAGCCGCTCCACGAGCAGCGCGCCGTGGCTCCTGGCGGCCGTGGCCCGCCGCATCGCGGCCGCGTCCCGCCGACTGGTCAGCCCGCCGGCCGCGATTCCCGCCGCGTGCACCACGCCGTCGACCCGTCCGACGTCGAGCCGGGCCAGCAACTGCTCGGCACCGGTCTCGGCCAGGTCCGCCTCGACGAGGTCGACGCGATCGGCCCACGGCGCCAGGTCGGCCGGCAGCGGCCCGCGCCGGGCCAGCAGGACCACCCGGCAGTCGCCCTGCCCCAGCAGCCAGGCCGCGATGCTGCGTCCGATGCCACCGGTGCCGCCCAGCACCACGTACACGGCCGGTCCGGCCGGCAGCGCACGCGTGGCCGGTACGGCCGGCGGGCGGACCGGCAGCAGCGCCTGCTCCCACCAGTAGTCCCCGCGCAGCGCGAGTCGCCGGGGTGGCGGTGCCGGCTCCGTCAGCAGCGCCGCGAGCGCCGGCCCCCACTCCGCCGGATCGGGGCCCGGCAGGTCCAGCCAGTGGCTCTCGACGTCGCTCTCCTGGGGAGCGACCTCGCACACCCCGGCGAGCAGTCCCAGCTCGGGCCGGCGTACGTCGCCGTCCACGGGTTGCGCCTGTCGCGACAGCCACCAGGCGCGCAGCCGGGGCCGGCGGGGCAGCGCGGCGAGGGCCGCCAGCAGCGCCGCCGGAGTGTCGACGCAGGCCCGGTACGCGTCAGCCAGCGCGTCCGCGCCGACCGGTCCGTCGACGGCCAGGGGCAGCGCGTGCAGCCACTCGACGCCGCCCTGCCCGGCGTCGCCGTGTCCCGCGTCGCCGTGTCTGGCGTCGCCCTCCCCGGCGTCGCCCTGCCCGACGCCGCACTGTCCCGCGTCGCCCTGCCGAACGTCGTCCTGTCCGACGGCGCACGGTTCCGCGCCGCTCTGTCCGGCGGCGGCCGGCGGGGTGGCGTCGGAGTCGGTCAGCGCGGCGAGCAGTTGGCGCAGCGAGTCGGGGTCGGCCGGGTCGACGGTGTAGCTGTCCGGCCCGAGCCGGGCGAAGCCATCGGCGGCGACCACGGCCACCACCCGGGCGTACGACGCCGCGAAGGCGCGCAGCGCGGCCGGTGCCGGCGGCTCCGCGACCATGATCACGAGCGTCTCCGGACGGCGGACGTCGGCCTCGCTCCCCGCGTACCGCCAGCGCACCCAGTGCGGCTGGTGCAACCACTCGGCCTCGGGCAGCCGGGCCGGCCACGGCTGACCGCCCGGCCCGGCCCCGGCCGGCGATGTATCCGGCCCGGACGATCCCGTCCCGGCGACGGATGTCGTGCCGGCTGGCAGGGGAGCACCGGGCAGCACGGTTGTCGTGGCCGGCGGGACGCCGGTCGGCACAGTCGTCCCGGCGGGCAGGCCCGTCCCGGTCAGCACCGTCGGCGCGGTCGTTCCGGTCGGCGGGGCGGCGCGGACGAACTCGTGGTCGACGAGCGCGAACGCCGGCGGGGGAAAGTCCCAGGGCGGCTGGGCCGGCCCGGCCGGCCACCGGACCGGTCGGCCGGCCAGCCAGGCGGTGGCGAGTTCGGTCGCCGACGGCGTACCGGCCGGGCCGGCGACCGCGACGGGTCCCGCCTCGGCGGATGCCACCTCGACCGGGACCGCTTCGGCGGATGCCACCTCGACCGGGACCGCCTCGACGGGGGCCGCCTCGACCGGGGCGACCTCGACGGCGGTCGCGGTGCGCAGCCAGGCCACGGCGGCGGCCACGTCGGCGCAGACGGCCGCCGCCCGCCAGCGGCCCGGCGTACGGCCGGCCTGCAGGTGGCGCAGCACCCGGTGGTAGCTGTCGGGCCGGGCCGCCAGGTAGTCGGCGATGCGTTCGGCGTCGGCACGCAGGCCGGCCGCGCTGCCGCTGGCGAGCACCACCACCGGTACGCCGGGACCCGGCGGGGCCGCCGAGCCGGTGTCGACCGGCTCGGCCGCCTCGCAGACCAGGTGGGCGTTGGTGCCGCCGATGCCGAAGCTGCTCACCGCCGCGACCCGTGGCCGATCGGCCGGCCAGGGCCCGGACTCCGTGGGGATGTGGAACGGGGTGGGATCCGGGCCCAGCCGTGGATTGAGGCGGCGGAAGTCGACGTTCGGCGGGATCCGCCCGTGGTGCACGGCCAGCACGGCGCGGACCAGGCCGACGACCCCCGCCGCCGCGCCGAGGTGACCGATCTGGCTCTTCACCGAGGCCAGCGCGGTACGACCGGACTCGCTGAGGTCGTACGCCTGGCGCAGCGCCGCCACCTCCACGGGGTCGCCCAGTTCCGTGCCGGTGCCGTGCGCCTCCACGTAGCCCAGGTCGCGGGCGACGTGCCCACTGCGGCGCAGCGCGGCGCGGATCACCTCACGCTGGCCGGCCACCGAGGGCGCGGCGAAGCCGAGCTTCTCCGCGCCGTCGTTGTTGACGGCCGAGCCGGTGACCACCGCGTAGACGGTGTCGCCGTCGCGGCGGGCCAGCCGCAGGGGCTTGAGCACCACCACGCCGACCCCGCTGGCACCCACGGTGCCGCCGGCGTCGTCGCTGAACGGCCGGCAGTGCCCGTCCGGGGAGAAGATGTGCTGCGGCTGGTAGCGGTAGCCGGCGGTGAGCAGCGGGTCCACCAGCACGCCGCCGACCAGCATCACGTCGCTGTCGCCCTGCCGCAGCAACCCGGCCGCGACGTGCACCGCCACCAGCGAGCTGGCGCAGGCGGCCTGCACGGTGAACGCCGGCCCGGTCAGGCGCAGGTGGTAGGCGACCTTCGTGGCCAGGAAGTCCTTCTCGTGGTGCAGCGCCAGCTGGAAGGGGTCCGGCAGCCGCGCCGGATCGGCGTCGCGCAGCATCGTCTGGAAGTAGGTGTTCTCACCGCAGCTGGCGAGCAGGCCCACCCGGCGTACGGCGGGATCGGCGATGCCGGCGTGCGCCAACGCCTGGACGCAGCTCATCAACAGGTGCCGCTGCTGCGGATCCATCAGCCGCGCCTCCTGCGGGCTGATGCCGAAGTGCCCCGGGTCGAAGCCGAGCGGCCCGGCGAGCTGGCTGCGGGCGCCGACCAGGCCGTCGGCCGCGTCGAAGTGCTCGATGCCCCGGCCGCCGGCTTCCACCATCGCCCAGAAGGAGGCCAGGTCGTCGGCGCCGGGCAGCCGGACGGCCATCCCCACCACGGCGACCGGCTCGTCCGCCGGGCCCGCGGCGGCCTCGTCCCGTACGGTCGCGACCACCCCGGACGCCCGGCGGGCCGGTTTCTGGGCCGGCGGCGTCGACGGGGGGTGCGACGCGGGCCCGCCGGCGTCGGCCCGCTGCGCGGTGAGGAACCGGGCGAGGCGGCGGATGGTGACGTGCTCGAAGAGGTCGGGGATGCTCAGTGGCAGCCCCTCGGCGGCACAGCGCAGGTGGAAGCGCATCAGGTCCAGGCTGCCGGCGCCCTGGTCGAAGAAGCGTCGATCGGGTTCGACCGGTCTGCCGACGACCTCGGCGAAGAGCCCGGCCAGCCGCGACTCCAGGGCCGACATGACCGGCGCGGGCGCGGCGCCTCCCGGCCGCAGCTCCTCGCCCGGCGCGGTCGACGCGCGGCGGCGGTCCAGCTTCCCGCTGGCGGTACGCGGCAGCTCCGCCAGCCGCCGGAACCGGTCCACCCGCACGTACGCGGGCAGGATCCCCGCGAGGTGGGCGTGCAGCTCCGCCGCGGCCGGCGGATCGGCCCGGAACTCAAGGCAGGCGACCAGGTGGCCGGCGTCGCGGACCACCACCGCGTTGACGACCGCCGGGTGCGTCAGCAGTGCCGCCTCGACCTGGCCCAGCTCCAGCCGGTGACCGCTGACCTTCACCTGCTGGTCGTCGCGGCCGAGGTAGTGCAGCAGCCCGTCCCGGTCGAAGCGGGTCCGGTCGCCGCTGCGGAAGAACCAGCCGAGGCCGGGCAGCTCGACGAAGCGGGCCCGGTCGAGCGCGGGATCGTCCAGGTAGCAGGGCGCCACCAGCTCGCCGCCGATCAGCAGCTGCCCGGGGCAATCCGGCGGCACCACCTCGTCGGCCGAGTCCACGACCCGCAGCCAGCTGTTGGCGACGGGCCGGCCGATGGCGGGACGGGCCGGCCAGGTGGCGGGGTCGCCGTCGAGGCAGAGGCTGCTGACCACGTGCGTCTCGGTCGGCCCGTAGTGGTTGAACAGGCGCGCGCCGGGCAGCCCGGCGAACCAGCGGCGGATGCTGTCGGTGCAGATCAGCTGCTCGCCGGCGGTGACGACCTCCCGCAGCCGCGACGGGTACCGGCCGAGGCGTACGCCGTGTTCGGCCAGGAGTTGCAGGGCGACGTACGGCAGGAAGATCCGCTCGATGCCGGCGGCGTCGAGGTGTTCCAGCAGGGCCGGCATGTCCTGCCGGAGCCCGGGGCGGGGAAGGTGCAGGGCCCCGCCGCCGCAGAGCGTGCCGAAGATCTCCTGGAAGGAGACGTCGAAGGAGAGCATGGAGAACTGCAGGGTCGCCGCCGCGCCCGCCAGGCCGCCGGCCTCGCTCTGCCAGCGCAGCAGGTTGCCCAGCAGGGCGTCGCCGACCTGGACCCCCTTGGGCGTGCCGGTCGAGCCCGACGTGAAGAGCGTGTACAGGGGGCGGCCGGCGTACGACGGTGCGACGGGCGTGCCCGCCCGGGACAGAAGCACCGGATGGCGGGGGAGCCGGCCGTCGTCGATCGCGTCGAGGGCGGGCTCGTCGCCGGGTGCCAGCAGCACGCAGAGCGGATCGACCTGGCCCAGGACCTGGCGCAGCAGCGTCGGCGGGTAGGCCCGGTCGAGCGGCACGACGGTGAGGTTGAGCCGGGCCGCCGCCAGCAGCGCCACCACGTGCTCCACCGACGGCTCGAAGAACAGGGCGACGCGGTGCCGGCCGTCGCCCGACACCGGATGCTGCCGCGAGAGCTCGCCGGCGAGCGCCGAGGCGTACGCGTCGAGGTCGCCGTAGCTGAGCCGGCGGTCGCCCGCGACCAGCGCGGTCGCGGTCGGCTGCGTCCCTGCCTGCCGGGCGAAGGCCTCGGCCATGGTGGGGCCGTCCAACGGGGTACGCGGGCCCCGGCCGGGCTCGGGCAGGCCGCTGCGGTAGGGCCGCACCAGCTCGGCCAGGGTGCTCGTGCCGGTGCCGGTCAACGCGTCCAGGCCGCGCCGGAACAGCTCGGCCGCCGCGGCCACGTCGGCGGCGTCGAAGTGCTCGTCGGCGTACTCCCAGAGGCAGTCGAAGCCCGCTTCGTGCTCGACGACCGAGAGGGTGAGCGGGCACTTGGCGTCGGTCGGTGCCAGCCAGACCGGCCGGGACGCGCAGCCGGGCAGCGTCAACGCGGAGAAGTCGGTGTTGTCGAGGACGAAGAGGAAGTCGAACAGCGGCGCGTCGGCGCCGAAGTCGTGGTCGGCGACGGCGTGTGCGAGCGCCACGTCCTGGGCGTCGAGCACCGCGCGTACGGCGGTGGCCTGCCGCCGCAACTGTGCGCGCAGTTCCTCCTCGGGGGCCAGCGCCAAAGGCAGCAGCACCGTGTTGGCGAACATGCCGACGCTGGCCTCGAAGGCGCGTACGGGCCGGTTCGCCACCGGGCTGGCGACGCGCGGATGGGTGCGGCCGGTCACCCCGTGCACCGCCCAGCCGAAGAGCGTCAGCAGCAGCGGGAAGCGGGTCAGTCCCAGCTCGGCGCCGAGCCGGTCGAGCGCGCGGCGGCGCGCCGGGTCGATCGTGGTCCGCAGCAGGTGGTCCCCACCGCCGCCGCGCTGCCGGAGCGGGCGCAACGGCGCGGCGACCTCCGCCACCGTCGCGTAGTGCGCGCACAGGGCGTCGCGCTGCGCCCGGTAGGCGGGGTGGGCGAACCAGTCGGCCTGCCAGCGGGCGTAGTCCAGCGGGGTGGGGACGTTCCCGTCCTCGTCCCCGTCGGTGGTGGTGCCGTCCAGCGCCGCCGCGTACGCGGCCGACAGGTCGCGGAACAGCACGTCGAGCGACCAGCCGTCGACGGCGATGTGGTGCAGGTGCAGCAGCAGCACCCCGCCGTCGGCACGGGCCAGCCAGTACGCCCGCAGCATGCGCGGCTGCCCGAGGTCGAAGGGGGCGGCGAAGAGGGCGCGGGCCCGCTCGCGCCACCCGGCCGCGTCACCGTCGCCGTCGCCCGGCTCGCGCCGTGCGGCAATGTCGCCGGCGCTGTCGTCCGGTTCGCGCCGTGCGGCCATACCGCCGTCGCCCGGCTCGCGCCACGGGTCGTAGGGCTCGCCCACCTCCTGCCGCAGCCCCTCGGGCGCGGCCCGGAAGGCGGTCCGCAGGGCCGGGTGACGTGCCACCACCCGGCGCAGCGCCTGCCGCAGCGCGGCGACGTCGACCCGGCCGCGCAGCTCGAAGGCGAGCCCCACGTGGTAGGCGGTGGACGCCGGCGAGCGTTGCTGCAACAGCCAGAGCCGCTGCTGCTCCGAGGTGGCCGGTGCCCACGGGGCGCCGGCCGGGGGAGCCGGCACCGGGTACGGCGAGCCGGTCGTGGTGCGGGCCGTCTCGATCGCGGCGGCCAGCTCGGCGAGGTCGCCGCCCAGCACCACGGCCTGCGGCACCTCGACGCCCCAGCGCCGCTGGATCGCGAAGCGCAGCCGCAGCGCCTTGAGTGAATCCCCGCCGCTGGCGATCCACCTGTCGTCCGGTCGCAGGTCGGGCACGCCCAGCACCTCGCCGGCCAGCGTGAGCACCGCGCGCTGCCACGCCGTGCCGGGTTCGCCGGCAGGATCGCCGTCGCGCCCGTCGCGCCCGTCGCGCCCGTCGCGCCCGTCGCGCCCGTCGCGCCAGGGCGGGGCGTCGCGCGCCAGCAGCGCGGCCGAGTCCACCTTGCCGTTCGCGGTCAACGGCAGCGCCTCGACCCGGTGGATCCGGTGCGGGCGCAGGTACGGCGGCAGGGTGGCGCCGAGGTGCCGGTCGAACTCCGCGAACGAGAGGTCGGGAACCGTCACGAGGTACGCGAGCAGTTCGTTCGTGCCGTGCGCGGGGTCCCGCCGGGTGCACACGTACGCCTGACGGACCCCCGGGTGGGCGAGGATCTGCCGCTCCACCTCGCCCGGCTCGACCCGGAAGCCCCGGACCTTGACCTGCCGGTCGACCCGGCCGACGTACTCGATGCGCCCGGCGGCATCGGCGCGCACCAGGTCGCCGGTGCGGTAGTGGCGACCGGCGGAGCCGTCCAGCCAGGGCAGCCGCACGAAGCGGGCGGCGGTCTCCTCGGGCAGGTTCCGGTAGCCGGACGCCAGCGCCTCGCCGCCGAGGTACAGCTCGGCGACCTCACCCGGTGCGGCGAGGCGGACGCCGTCGACCACCAGGTGTGCGTCGGTGCCCGGCAGCACCCGGCCGATCGGCACCACCTCCGCGTCGAAGTCACGGGGGACCGGATGGCACAGGGCGAACGTGGTCGCCTCGGTGGGCCCGTACACGTTGTGCAGCCGGGTGCGGCTGGCGGGGTTGTCGCGGTACCAGCGGCGGATCAGCCGGGCGTTGAGCTGCTCGCCGCCGACCAGCACCTGGCCCACGTCGGCGAAGCAGTGCGGCACCTCGTCGACCACCGCGTTGAACAGCGCCACCGTGATGAAGAGCGTGTCGATCCGCTCCCGGCGCAGCGCGGCGTCGAGCAGGTGCGGCGTCGCCACCGTCTCGTCGTCCAGGACGACGCAGCAGCCGCCGGTCAGCAGCGGCACCCAGACCTCGAAGCTGATCGCGTCGAACGCCGGGTTGGCGAGGCTCGCGTAGCGGGCCGCCGGGGTCAGCGTGAGGTAGCCGGGCCGGGCCAGCCGCAGGATCCCCGCGTCGTGCACCTGCACGCCCTTGGGCCGGCCGGTGGTGCCCGAGGTGTAGAAGACGAACGAGGCCGGCGCGGGCGCGGCCTCAGGCGCCGGCTGGTCGTCCCGCGCCGCCGCTTCGTCCTGCCGTCCCTGCCGCTCGTCGGCCGGTCGCCGGCGACGACTGCCGGGCGGGTCCGCCGCCAGCAGCGCCGTCGCCGCCAGCGGCCGGATCCCGTCGGGCAGGTCGTCGGGCGCGTCCGGGCCGTGGACCACCGCCACGGCGCCCGAGTCGCGCAGCATGTGGTCCCGCCGCCCGGGCGGGCTCTGCCGGTCCAGCGGCACCACCGTCGCGCCGAGCCGCAGGATGCCGAGCATGACGCAGACCAGCCGCCAGCCGCGGGGCAGGTGCACCGCGACCGCCTGCCCCGGGCGGGCTCCGGCCCGGCGCAGGGACCGGGCGACGGCGGCGCTGGCGGCGTCCAGCTCGACGTAGCTCAGGCGCCGGTCGCCCTCGGCCACCGCGACCGCGTCGGGGGTACGGCGGGCCTGCGCGAGCACCTCGGCGGCGAGGCTGGGACCGTGCGCCATCACACCTCCCGTACGGCCGGCGTCGTCGCGCGGGCGTCGCGGATGCGGTCCACCTCGCCGCGCAGCAGCGTGGCGACCCGCTGCACCACCGCGCTCTCCAGGATGTCCCAGTGGTCGCAGTGCACCTGCTCCAGCAGGAAGTCGGCGTCGCCGCGCCGACGCCAGAAGGCGCGCACCTCGTGCAGGAACGCCTCGTCCCGCCCGGCGGTGGCCTGCAACAGCACCAGTCGGGCCGGTGACGCGGGGGTCGCGTAGTCGCGCATGGTCGACCGGTTGTGGTTGTAGACACGGTGGTACTGGTCGATCTGCTCGTCGTCGATGCCGGGATACATCCCGTTGAACTTGACGAGCTTGTCGCGGAACTCGGCCATGTCCACCGGCTCGATCGCGCCCCGGTGGGCCGGGTCGTCCGTGCCCAGAGTGTCCAGCAGGACCACGCTCAGCCCGGGATGCCCGGCGAGGGCCAGCCGGCGTCCCATCTCGTACGCGACCAGACCGCCGTAGGAGAGTCCGGTCAGCACCACCGGCCCGTCCAGCAGGTGCCCGACCTGCTCCAGGTACGCCTCGGCCATCGCCTCGACCGTGGGCAGGAACTGCTCGCCCGGGTTCACCCCCGGCGACTGGATCCCGTACACGCCGAGGGACTCCGGCAGCGCCTTGGCCAGCGACAGGTAGCAGAACGCGGTCCCGCCGGCCGGATGCACGCAGATGACCCGGCCCGCGCCGTCGCCCGCCCGGAACTCGATCAGGTTGCTCGGTGGCCGGCCGGACGTGCCGCGCCGCAGCCGGCCGCCGAGCGCCTCGATCGTCGGGTGCAGCATGATCTCGTGGACCGGCAGCGGCTCGCCGAACGCCTCGCCGATGGCGTGGGCCAGCTTGATCGCCGAGATCGAGGTGCCGCCCACGTCGAAGAACCGGTCGCTGATGCCGATCTCCGGGTGCAGCAGCAGGCGCTTCCAGATCTGGTAGAGGGTCAGCTCGATCTGGTCGCGCGGGCTGGCCAGGTTGACCTGCCAGGGCGCCCCGGCCCGGGCCAGCCGCAGCACCTCGTCGCGGTCGAGCTTGCCGTTGGCGGTCAGCGGCAGCCGCGGCAGCTCCACGAAGAGCGACGGGACCATGTAGCCGGGCAGCCGCCGCGACAGCGCCTCGCGCCACTCGCTGACCAGCAACGGCGTCGCCCCGCCCCGGACGACGCCGGCCACCAGCCTCGGTTCGCCGGCGGCGTCGGAGTCGACCAGCACCGCCGCCTCGCGTACGTCGGGGCGGTCCAGCAGCGCGGCCTCGACCTCGCCCAGCTCGATGCGGAAGCCCCGGATCTTCACCTGGCCGTCGCGGCGGCCGAGGTACTCGATGTTCCCGTCGGGCAGGAGGCGGGCCAGGTCGCCGGTGCGGTAGACCCGCTGCCCGGGCACGAACGGGTCGGGAACGAACCGCTCGGCGGTCGCCGCCGCCCGGCCCAGGTAGCCGCGGGCGACACCGGCGCCACCGATGTGGATCTCGCCGGTCACCCCGACCGGCACCGGCTCCAGCCGCTCGTCGAGCAGGTAGACGCGGGTGTTGGCGATCGGCCGGCCGATCGGGCACTGCCGGGCCGTCGGCTGCGGGTCGAGGTAGGCGGTGCTGTAGACGGTGGTCTCGGTCGGCCCGTACCCGTTGAGGATCCGCAGCCCGGGCAGGGCCTCCTGGAGGCGGTGCAGGGCCTGCTCCGGCAGCGGCTCGACCCCGACCAGCAGCTGGCGCAGCGCCGACCCGGCGAGCCGGGCCGCCGGGTCCTCGTCGAGCCACCGGACGAAGGCCGGCGGCAGGTAGGCCTGCCCGACGCGGTGCTCGCGCAGCCAGCCCATCAGCGCCGCCGGGTCGCCGCGCAACTCCTCCGGCACGAGGTGCAGCGTCCCGCCGGTGGTCAGCGGCAGGAAGATCTCCTGCACCGAGACGTCGAAGCCGACGCTCGACCAGAGCGCCGCCGCCTCCCCCTCGGCGGCGCCGAGCCGCGACACCCAGTGGTCGAGCAGGTTCACGACGCCGCCGTGCGCGACCGCGACGCCCTTGGGCCGGCCGGTCGAGCCCGACGTGTAGATGACGTACGCCAGGTTGGCGGGGTGCACGACGACGCCGGGCGGGCCGTCGTGGCGCCCCTCGGCCTCGACGGCGGCCAGGTCGCCCTCGTCGAGCACCAGGGCCGGCGCGGCGTCGGCGACCATGCCGGCGAGCCGCTCCGGCGGCAGGGTCGGGTCCAGCGGCAGGTAGGCGGCCCCGGCCTTGAGCACGCCCAGGATGGCGACGACCAGCCCGGCCGAGCGCGGCGCGCGCAGGCCGACCACCTGGTCGGGGCGTACGCCCCGGGCGATCAGCGCGTGCGCCAGCCGGTTGGCCCGCCGCTCCAGCGTGGCGTAGTCCAGCCGCTCGTCGTCGTCGACCACGGCGGGTGCGTCGGGGCGCCGCCGCGCCTGCGCCGCGATCCGCGCCACCACGTCCGTCGGGCCGGCGAACGGGCGCGTCGTGTGGTTCCACTCGACCAGCAGGCGGTGCCGCTCGTCGGGGCCGAGCAGCCGCAGCGCGCCGACCGGCGTCGACGGGTCGGCCGCGACCTGGGTGAGCAGGCGGACGAAGTGCCCGGCCAGGCGGGCCACGGTCGCGGCGTCGAAGAGGTCGGTGTTGTACTCGAAGATGACGTGCAGCTCGTCGGCCTGCTCCATCACCTCGACCGACAGGTCGAACTTCGCCGCGCCGGTGTCGCTCGACAAGGGACGCAGCACCAGACCCGGCAGCTCCAGCCGGCCGCGCGGGATGTTCTGCAACACCAGCATCACCTGGAACAGCGGCGAGTAGCTGGTGTGCCGCTCCGGGTTGAGCGCGTCCACGAGCTGCTCGAACGGCAGGTCGGGATGGGCGTACGCGTCGAGCAGGTGCCGGCGGACGTCGGCCAGCAGCGCAGCGAACGACTGCTGCGGGTCCAGCCGGTTGCGGATCACCACCGTGTTCACGAAGTGCCCGATGAGGCCCTCCACGTCGCGGTGGTTGCGGTTGGCGAACGGGGTGCCGACGCAGACGTCGTCCTGCCCGCTGTGGCGCCACAGCAGCACCGACAGGGCCGCCATGAGCGTCATGAACAGCGTCGCGTCGCCGGCCCGGCCCACCTCCCGCAGGCCCCGCAGCACCGCCGCGTCCACCGTCGTGCCGTGGGTCTCGCCCCGGTAGCGCTGCACCACCGGCCGGGGCCGGTCGGTCGGCAGGGACAGCAACGCGGGCGCGCCGGCCAGCGTCCGCGTCCAGTAGCCGAGCTGACGCTCCAACTCGCCGCCGTCGAGCTGCCGGCGCTGCCACAGGACGTAGTCCGGGTACTGCACCGGCAGCTCGGCCAGCGTCGGCGCCTCGCCCCGCGCGTACGCGACGTAGAGCGCGGCGACCTCGCCGATCAGGATGCCGACGGACCAGCCGTCGGCCACCATGTGGTGCACGGTGAGCAGCCAGCGGTGCTCGTCCTCGCCGAGCCGGAGCAGGGCGCTGCGCAGCAGCGGACCGGTGGCCAGGTCGAACGGCGCGCGCGCCTCGGCCTCGGCGGCGGCGTCGGCGCGGCGGGACCGCTCCGGGCCGGGCAACGCGGTGAGGTCCGTGACCGGCAGGGCGACCGGCCCGGCCGGCCGCACCACCTGGCAGGGCTCCCCGTCGACGGGGGTGAACACGGTACGCAGCGCCTCGTGCCGGCGTACCACCTCGGTCAGGGCGCGGGCCAGCGCCGGCACGTCCAGGGCGCCCACGACGTCGAAGGCGACCGGGTTGTTGTAGAACGGGTTGCCGGGGGAGAGCTGGTCGAGGAACCAGAGCTGCCGTTGGGCGAACGCGACCGGCACCGGTGCGTCGGGTCGCGGCCGGCGGGGGATCGTGTCCGCGTCGGCGCCGGTCAGGATCGCGACCAGCTCCTCCTTGTGCCGCTTGATGTCGGCCAGCAGCTCGGCCGTGAGGACCTCGCGGGAGCCCGTGAGGCGCAGCCGGTCGCCGTCGACCCGCAGCCCGACCGCGTGCCGGTTGAGCGTGTCGAGCAGCTCGTAGGCGTTCACAGCTCCACCGTGATGGTGTCGGTGGCCGGGGCGTCGGGCGTGGGTGCGTCCGCCCCCGGCCGGCCGCCGCCGACCAGCGCGTAGACCAGCCGGTGCGAGGGTTCGAGGTCGAACAGGGCGGCCAGCGGCGCGGTCTCCATCGCGCCGATCCCGCACAGGCCGAGACCGTGCCCGGGGGCGGCCATCGTCAGCAGTTGGGCCATCGCGCCGGCCTCGATCGCGGTGAAGGTCGCACTCTGCTCCTGGTAGAGAGGCTCGATGGCCGCGCGCTGCGCCACCAGGAAGAGCGCGAACGCGGCGGCCTCGAAGACCGGGCGGTTGACGAAGTAGTCGAAGGCGTCGGGGCTCAGCTCGCGGTCGCGGCCGAGCGCCAACAGCCGGTGCGCCGCCGGGTCGTGGTAGTACGCCCCGCCCGGCACCCCGTCGACGCGTCCCGCCTTGACCAGGACGTACGTCTGCACGGCGTAGGTGCCGCCGGCCGAGCCGTACTGGAACTTGGCCCGGCCGTCGACCTCCCGCGCGGCGAGGGCGGCCAGCAGCCGGCCGAGCGCCCCGGCCGGCACCGGGTCCGCGGTGAAGCGGCGCAGCGAGCGGTAGCCGGTGTAGCGCTCCTCGTACGCCGGGTCGGCCGGCGCGGCCAGCGCGACCGCCGGGGTGCCGGGGGCGAAGTCGCGCCGGCCCCGCCCGTCCGCCGTGAACGCGGCGCGGGCGGCCGGGTCCTCGACCACGGCGGCGGCCCGCTGCGCGGTCGCCACGACGGCCCGTTCGGCGGTGTGTTCCCGGAACATCCGCAGCAGGTCGGCGAGGGTCGGCTGGCGCATCAGCCGGGCCAGCTTCGGCCGGAAGCCCAACTCGCCGGAGAGGGCGTTCGCGATCCGCACGACGTCGATCGAGGTGGCGCCGAGCATCAGCAGGTTGGCGTCGGGCGCGACGACGGGCAGGTCGAGGATCTCGGTGACGATCTCCACCAGCCGCTTCTCGGCCGGGTCGGTGAGCACCGGCACCTCGACGGGGCGCTCGGCCGACGGCTTCGGCTCGGGCAGCAGGGCCCGGTCGACCTTGCCGTTGGCCGACAGCGGCAGCGCGTCGAGGACGGTGAACGACGCCGGCACCATGTACGCCGGCAGCCGCTCCTCCAGGTATGCGACCAGGGCGGCCGGCTCGGGCGCGGGACCGTCGGGCACCACGTACGCGGCCAGCCGCTTCTCGCCCTGCGCCCGGCCGAGCAGCCGCAGCGCGGCGGCGCGTACACCCGGGTGGCCCTCCAACGCCGCCTCGATCTCGCCCAGCTCGATGCGGTAGCCGTGCACCTTGACCTGGCCGTCCTCGCGGCCGAGGAACTCGATCGTGCCGTCCGGGCGCAGCCGGCCCAGGTCGCCGGTGCGGTAGAGCCGCTCGCCGGTGACCGGGTGGACGACGAAGCTGGCCGCCGTCGCCGCCTCGTCGCGCCAGTAGCCCTGCGCCAGCCCGACGCCGCTGATGTAGAGGTCGCCGGTGGCCCAGGTCGGCCGGGGGCGCAGCGCCTCGTCCAGCACGTGGACGCCCTGGTGGGCCATGGCCCGGCCGTAGGGGATGCTGCGCCAGGCCGGGTCGACCTCGCCGACCGGGTGGTGGATGGACCAGATGGACGCCTCGGTGGCGCCGCCGAGGCTCTCGACCCGGATCCCGGGCAGCGCCCCGCGCAGCCGGTCGGGCAGGGTGAGCGGGATCCAGTCCCCGGAGAGCATGGCCAGCCGCAGCGACGCCGGCAGCGGGTGACCGGCGTCGGCGTGGTCGAGCAGCATGCCGGCCAGCGCCGGCACCGAGTTCCAGACGCTCACCCGGTGGGTGTGGGCCACCTCCGACCAGTGGGCCGGGTCGCGGGCCAGCTCCGGGTCCAGCGTCACGACCGCCCCGCCGGCCGCGAGCGTGCCGAAGATGTCGAAGACGGAGAGGTCGAAGCTGAGCGTGCTGACGGCCAGGACCCGGTCGGCCGGCCCGACCTCGAAGCGCCCGATGACGTCGAGCAGCGTGTTCACCGCGCCGCGGTGGTCGATCGCCACCCCCTTCGGCGTGCCGGTCGATCCGGACGTGTAGATGACGTACGCGAGGTCGGTCTCCGCCCGTTCGACCGGCCGCAGCGCGGGACCGCCCGCGCCGACGCTGGTCCCGTCCACCACCAGGCGCTCGACGCCCTCGGGCAGGGCCACCCGGTCCGACTCGGCCAGCACCAGCCCCGCCCCGGCCCGCTGGAGCACCCGGGCCACCCGCTCGGCCGGCCACTCGGGATCGAGCGGCAGGTACGCGCCCCCGGCGTGCAGCACGGCCAGGGTGGCGACGACCTGCTTCCAGCCCCGGTCGAGCAGTACCGCGACGAGCTGTCCGGGGCGGACGCCCCGGTCCTGGAGCCGCCCCGCCAACCGGCGCGCCTCGGCGCGTACGGTCGCGTGGTCCAGCTGCCGGTCCACGGCGAGCACGGCGGGCGCGGCGGGGGTCGCCAGCGCCTGCCGGTCGACCAGCTCGTGCAGGAGCCCTCGATCGGCCGGCGGGGTCGCCGGCACCGGCGGGGCGAGCGGCCCGTCCACCGTGCGGTGCCAGGCGTCCGGCTCCTCCAGCCGCCCGAGCAGCGTCCGGTACGCCGCGAACATCTCGGCGACGAGGCCGGCAGGGAAGAGTTCGTCGATGCTGTCCCAGTTGACGTGCAGTCGCCCGCCGGCCTCCAGGACCGTGTGGTCGATCCACACCTGCGGGGTCTGGGTGATGCCGTGCACGACCTCGCCGCCGAGCGCCGTCGCGAGGCCGCTGTCACCGACCTCGGGGGCCGATTCGGTCAGCGTGCTGTTGAAGACGACGGGCAGGGCCGCGTGGCGGGTGCCCCGGGCGCGGGCGAGTTCGCGGTTGACCCGTACGCCGCTGACCGCCGAGTGGTCGATGTCCTGCCAGAGCTGCTCCTGCACGGCACGGGCCCGGGTCGCGAAGTCGGCCCCGGCCGCCACGTCGACCTCCAGCAGCACCAGCGAGGTGAAGTCGCCGATCACCGCGTTGATCCCGGGGTGCATCGGCAGCCGGTTGAACAGTGGCAGGCTCAGCGTGAACCGCGACTGGCGGCTCCACCGGGCCAGCACCTGCGCGAACGCGGTCACCAGCAGCACCGACGGGGTGACCCCGTGGCGTCCGGCGACCGCCTTCAGCCGGCTCCAGCGCTCCGCGGGCACCACGTCGTCGTAGCGGGTGAAGCGCGGCCGTTCGACGCTCTCCGGCTGTCGTTCCAGCGGTAGCTGCGGCGCGGGGGCCAGCGTGGCGACCCGCTCCCGCCAGTAGCCGAGGGCCCGCTCGTAGCGCGGCGTGTCCCGCAGGGCCCGTTCGGCCAGGACGTAGTCGCGGAAGGTCACGGCGAGCGGCGGCAGGTCGGCGTCCGGGTCCGCGTAGAGCACCGCCAGCTCGTGTTCGAGGATCTGCCCGCTGGCCGCGTCGAGGATCAGCGCGTCGATGCTGACGTGCAGGCGCGCCTCGCCGTCGAGCAGCGTCACCGCGAACTCGAACAACGGCCAGCGGCCGGCGTCGAGCACCTGGTGGGACATCCGCTCGCGGGTCTCGGCCAGGCGGGTGGCGGCGGTCCGCGGGTCGAGCCCACGCAGGTCCTGTCGGGCCATCGCGTAGCGCGGCACATTCGGCAGGACCTGCTGTACGCCGTCGCGGAAGACCGCGCGCAGCATGTCGTGGCGGTCGATCAGCCGGTGCAGCGCGCGGGTGAACCGCTCCTCGTCGAAGTCGCGCAGCCGCAGCTCGCTGTAGCCGTGCGCGCCGACCCCGCCGAGTTCGATGGCGGACCCGCGCCCCACCCAGTAGGCCTCCTGGATGTCGGTGAGCGGGAACGGCTCGTGTCGACCGGCGGGGTCGGCGACGAGTGGCGGGAGCACGTCGACGGCGGGGGCGTCGGGCCCGGCCAGCTCGGCCGCCAGGTCGGCCAGGACCGGCTTGCGGAAGAGGGTACGCAGCGACAGCCGCGCCGACATCCGCTCGTTGATGGCGTGCACGAGGCGGGTCGCCAGGAGCGAGTGGCCGCCCAGCGCGAAGAAGTCGTCGAGCGCGCCGACCCGGTCGCGGCGCAGCACCTCGGCCCAGATGGCCGCCATCCGGGCCTCCCGCTCGTCGCGCGGCGCGACGTAGGCGGTGGCGACGTCGGCCTGCTCCGGCGCGCGCAGGGCCCGCCGGTCCAGCTTGCCGTTGGCGGTCAGCGGCAGCCGCTCCAGCACCACCCAGCGGGTCGGCACCAGGTGCTCGGGCAGCCGGCGCCGCAGTTGCTCGCGGGCCGCCTCGGCGGTGACGTCGCCGACCAGGTAGCCGACCAGGTGCGGGTCACCGGGGGTGTCCTCGCGCAGCAGGACGGCGGCCTCGCGTACGCCCGGGACGTGCCGCAGGGCGTTCTCCACCTCGCCCGGCTCGACCCGGAAGCCGCGTACCTTGACCTGGTCGTCGGCGCGTCCGGCGAACTCGATGGTCCCGTCGGCGCGGCGGCGGGCCAGGTCGCCGCTGCGGTACATCCGCTCGCCCGGCCCGGCGAACGGGTCGGGCAGGAACCGTTCGGCGGTCGCGGCCGGCCGGTGGAGGTAGCCACGGGCCAGGCCGGACCCACCGATGTAGAGCTCGCCGAGCACGCCGGCCGGCACCGGTTCGCACCGCTCGTCGAGCACGTAGAGGCGGGCGTTGGCGACCGGCCGGCCGATCGGTGGCAGCGCCGGCCAGTCGGCCGCCGCCGCGGTGGCCAGCGCGAACTGGCTGACCACGTGCGTCTCGGTCGGGCCGTACTGGTTGTAGAGGTACCGGCCGCCCAGGCCGGTCACCAGGGCGCGCAGGTCGTCGTCGACCCGCAGCGCCTCGCCGGCGGTGACGATCTCGCAGCCGGCAGCGGGCGGGGCGACAGTCCCGGTGAGGCCGGCCATCTGGTGCAGCACGGCCGCCGGCAGGAACGCCCGCCGTACCCCCTGTTCGGCGAGGAGGTGACGCAGTTGGCCCAGGTCGCGGGTGCGCTCCTCGCCGATCAGCACCAGCGTGCCGCCCTGGCAGAGGGTGCTCCAGATCTCCTGGGCGGAGACGTCGAAGCCGATGGAGGCGAACTGGAGCACCCGTTGTGGTGCCGGGCTGCCCGGCGCGGCGTAGCGCAGCTGCCAGTCGATCAGGTTGTCCAGGCACCGCCAGGTCTGCGCCACGCCCTTGGGCCGGCCGGTGGAGCCGGAGGTGTGGATGACGTAGGCGAGGTGGTCGGGTCGGGTGCCGGGGTCGGGGCTGGTGGTGGGGTGTGCGGTCAGGTCGGCGGTGTCGAGGTCGACCAGGGGTGCGGTGGTCAGGCCGTCGAGGGTGGTGCGGGTGGCGACGTGGGTGAGGACGGCGACCGGGGCGCCGTCGGCCAGCAGGTGCCCGAGGCGTTCGGCGGGGTGGGCCGGGTCCAGGGGCAGGTACGCCCCGCCGGCCCGGGCGACGGCCACCAGCGCGACGATCAGCTCGGGTGACCTGCGCAGGCAGAACGCGACGAGAGCGTCCGGCCCGACGCCGTACGTGCGCAGGTGGTGGGCGAGTTGGTTGGCGCGTGCGTCGAGGTCGCGGTAGGTGAGCGAGGTGCCCTCGAACGTGACCGCCACCGCGTCG
>NZ_JBICTM010000009.1:0-343116 GCF_043197615.1 Micromonospora sp. NPDC049048
CACCCGGTTCGACAAACTCGCCGTGCGCTACGAAGCCACCATCCACCTCGCGGCCATCAACGAGTGGCTGTGACCGACTTCGACACAGGCCCTAGGCGGGCCACCTCCGGGTGCTTCGGCTGCCCGGACCGGTGTGCCCCGTCGCCAGCCGGTCGGCTCAGCCGAGGGGTATCTGGGCGGGCCGGTCGGGACGGGCGGCCCCGTCGAGCGTCGTGCCGATCGCGACGGCGGGTGGGGCCGGTACGACGGGCGCGTCCCGGCCGGTGCCCCGGTGGCCGTCGCCGTCGTGGCGCGACTCCTCGTGGTAGTCCTGTTCCACGTTGACCGACCACACGTCGTGGTGGGCGCCGCAGGCGATGTTCTCGGCGGTGAGCATGGCCGTCAGCATCGAGTGGTCCTGGTTGTTGTAGCGGTGCATGCCGTTGCGTCCCACCGGGTGCACGTTGGGCACCTCGCGGGCCAGCCACTCCCGGATCACGTCGACGTTGCGCTGGTAGCGCTCGTCGTAGACCGGGTACGCCTTCGGCATCCGCACCACGTACCCGGCCTCGACCACCCCCGGCCGGACCAGGCCGAGCCGCTCCAGCTCGGCCGTCGCGGCGGCGACCAGCTCGGCGTCCGGCGTACGCCAGGTCTCGTCGTCGGCGAACACGAAGTACTCCAGGCCGAGGCAGGTGCGGCCGTCCTTGACCAGGTGCGGTGACCAGGAGCCGAAGTTCTGGATCCGGCCGACCTTCACGGCCGGGTCGTGCACGTAGATCCAGTTGTCCGGGAACGAGAACTCCTCCGGCACCACCAGCGCGACGGTCAGGAAGTCCCGGTACCGCAGGTCGGCGGCGGCGGCCAGCACCTCCGGCGGGGCGGCCGGGCGCAGCGCGGCGACCAGCTCGGAGATCGGCATCGAGGAGACGACGTGCGCGGCCGGCTCGGTGCGCTGCCCGCCGGCCCCGTCGACGGTCACGGCGACGGCCCGGCGGCGCTCCGGGTCGCGGTGCACGGCGGTCACCCAGGTGCCGGTGTCCACCCGGCCGCCGCGTTGGCGGACCTCCTCGGCGCAGCGCTCCCACATCATGCCGGGGCCGAGCCTCGGGTACTGGAACTCCTCGATCAGGCTGGTCACGTCCTTGCGGTTGCGTCGGGGCAGCACCGCGTTGCGGACGGCCTTCGCCAGCGACAGGTTCTTGATCCGCTGCGCCGCCCAGTCGGCCTGCAACCGGTCGGCCGGCATCCCCCAGACCTTCTCCGTGTACGTCTTGAAGAACATCGAGTACAGCCGCCAGCCGAACCGGGCCGAGACCCAGCCCTCGAAGTGCGACTGGTCCTTCGGCGGGCGTAGCCGGGCGCGCGCGTACGAGCCCATGCACAGCACGGCCTCCCGCACGCCGAGGTTGCGCAGGGCGTTCGCCGCGCTCAGCGGGTAGTCGAACAGGGCGCCCCGGTAGTAGATCCGGCTCATCCGGGGCCGCAGCAGGAAGTCCTCGTCGGGCAGGATCTCGTGCCAGAATTCCTCGACCCGGGCCACCTTCGTGAAGAACCGGTGTCCGCCGATGTCGAAGCGCCACCCGTCGCGCTCGACGGTGCGGCTGATCCCGCCCACCACCTCGTCGGCCTCGAACACCCGGACCGGGCTGTCCCGCCGCAGCAGCTCGTACGCCGCGGTCAGGCCCGCCGGCCCCGCGCCGATGACCACCGTGCCGCGCTCTTCGCCCATGCCCGTCGCCTCCCGCTTCCGCCTTCCGGAGGCGCCCGCTTACCCGGTGCCGGCCGGAACTCACCCCCGGATTCCCGTCCCGCCCCCGCCGCGCCGGATCGTCGGCGGCGTTCCCGTGACGCCCCGGCGCCCGATCGATGCACGGTGAGGTGTCACCGGGCGGCGACGTGTCAACGGCCCCGGAACGGGGATGTGGCACCGGTCGGGCGGCCGGATCGGGAGACGCGTGATGGAGACAGGGCGGGCCGTCGCGCACCGGCGGTGGCGCACGGTGTCCGCCGGGCTGGCCGGGCGCGGGCACGACCTGCGGCGGGCGGTGGCGGGGGCCGCCGGGCGGGTGCCGGCGCCCTGGCTGTACGTCGTCGGTGTCTTCCTCGGTACGAAGATCGTGCTCAGCGTCGTCGGGGTGCTCGCGCTGAGCGCCTTCGACGAGGTGCCCTGGGCGCCCCCGCCGGACGAGACGATGATGCGCGAGCAGCAGCGGGCGGTCTCCGGGCACCGTGCGCTCGCGCTCTGGTTCGCCTGGGACTCCTTCCTCTACGACCACCTCGCCCGGCTCCCGCTCGACGAGCCGTGGCGCGACTTCGGCTTCCCCCTGCTCTATCCGTTCCTGGCCCGTCCGTTGGCCCCGCTGCTGGGCGGCGACACCGCGCTGGCGCTGCTGCTGGTGGCCAACGTCGCGTTCCTGCTGATGCTCTTCTACGCCCACCGGCTGGGCGAGCGGCTGCTCGGCGACGACGCCTCGGCCCGCCGGTTCGTGCGCTACCTGGTGCTGCTGCCGGCCGGGTTCCTGTTCCAGGCGGCGCTGACCGAGTCGCTGTTCCTCTGCCTCGCGCTGGCCGCCTTCCACTACGCCGAGCGGCGACGCTGGCTGCTCGTGGGTGTCGTCGGCTTCTTCCTGGCGTTGAGTCGCTCGGTCGGGTTCTTCGTCGTGCTCCCGCTGGCCCTGGTGCTGCTGCGCCAGCACGGCTACCGGCTGGGCCCGCGCTCCTGGTGGTCGTACGTGCGCCAGGGCTGGCCGCTGGTGCTGCTGCCCGCCGGCTGGCTGACCTTCATGGCGTTCTGCCGGTGGCAGAGCGGCGACTGGTTCGCCTACAAGCGCGCCCAGGAGACGGGTTGGGGCATCCGCGTGCAGAATCCGCTGGCGGTGCTCTGGCACGGCCTGACCGACAGCCCGTCCCGCGACGCCCTGCGGGTGTGGATCGCCGTGCTCGTGCTGGTGGTGCTGCTCGCGGGCGCCCGCCGGCTCGGGCTGCCCTACCTCGTGTACGGGCTGACGATGGTCCTGGTGCCGCTGTCGATGGGCCCGCCCGTGTACAAGAGCCTGCTGCGCTACCTGATCGCCGTCTTCCCGGTCGGTCTCGTGCTGGCCCGCTGGGCCCGCCAGGCCGGCGCCGACGCCTGGCTGACCGCCGCCCTGGCCCTGCTCCAGGGTGCGCTCTTCGTCACCTGGCTCGCCTACTGGACCCACTTCATCATCTGACCGTCCACGGCTCCCCGCCCGCCCACGGCCCCCTTCCCGGTCCGGCAGGTTGCGTCCGAGCACCATCTCGCCCTCGGCGCGTCAGCCGGCTGACGCGCCGGTCCCGGCCGGGCCAGGGCCGCAGAAGTTGGGTGTCGAGGCCGGTGCCCGGGCTCAGCCGGGCACGCCGGGCCGCGCCGGGGCGGCCTCAGGGGCCGGGCCGGTGCTGTCGCGGCGCACCACCTCGGCGGGCAGGATCTCGACGCGGGGCGTCGCCGCCCCCGGGTCGAGCGCCAGCGACATCGCGCGGGCCCCCATCTCGACCAGGGGCAGCCGGACGGTGGTCAGCGCCGGGGTGACGTCCCGGGCGATCGGCATGTCGTCGAAGCCGATGACCGAGACCTGCCGGGGCACGGCCACCGACCGGGAGCGCAGCAGCGCCAGCGCGCCGATGGCCATCGAGTCGTTGAGCGCGACGATGGCGGTCAGCCCGGGGTCCGCGTCCAGCAGGGCGGCGGTGGCCGCGACGCCGCCGTCGCGGTCGAACTCGGCGTGGCGTACGCGGTGCTCGGGCAGGCTCAGCCCGTGCGCGGCGAGGGACTCCCGCAGCCCGGTGAGCCGGTCGGTGGTGGTGGTGAGCACCGCCGGCCCGGCGATCACCCCGATCTCACGGTGCCCCAGCTCGTACAGCTCCGCGCCGATCAGCCGGCCGCCGGCGCGGTTGTCCGGCATCACGGCGTCGCCCGAGTGCTCGTGCCGGCCGATGACCGCGACCCGTCCGCCGGTCGCCTCGTACGCGGCGAGCTTCTCGTTGAGCAGTCGGGTGAAGGTGGTGTCGTGGTAGCCCGAGCCGGCCAGGATGATCGCGGCGACCTGCTGGCCGCGCAGCAGTTCGACGTACTCCAGCTCGCGGTCGGGGTCGCGGTAGCTGTTGCAGATCGTCAGCAGCCGGCCCTGGTCGGTGGCGACCCGTTGCAGGCCCCGGGTGATCTCGGCGAAGTACGGATCGGAGACGTCGTGCACGATGACGCCGACCGCCACCCGGTGCGCGCGGGCCAGCAGTTGGGCGTGCGCGTTCGGCACGTACTGCAGCTCGGCGACGGCGCGCAGCACGCGCTCGCGAAGCTCCTCGGTGACGGGCTTGCTGCTGCCGTTGATCACCCGGGAGGCGGTCGCGGGCGAGACCCCCGCCCGCCGGGCCACGTCGGACAGGGTCGCCACTGCCGCCCCCTCGGTCGCTTGTCGACGGCCGCGCCCCGGTGCCGGCCATTCGTCACCGTACCGCAGCGAAAGTCCTTGCCCGCTCCGGTGCCCGGCGGCGCGACGCCCTGCCGCGCGACGGGCCGGACTGCCTCTTGCCTGAGGCGGGAGACGTTCCCTACGCTGCCCAGGAAAGCGCTTGCCTGAGATCTGCCGCAGGGGGCCTCCCGGCGGTGGCGCAGCGTGGAACAGGTCGCCGCCCGCCCCCGTTTCGGCCGGCGGCGCCCGTGGAGGGAAGGAACACCATGACCCGCAGGTCGATAGGCATCATCGTCAACGGCGTCACCGGCCGGATGGGCTACCGGCAGCACCTGGTGCGCTCCCTGCTCGCCATCCGTGAGCAGGGCGGCGTGCCACTGGCCGACGGCACGTCGATCTGGCCCGAGCCCGTCCTGGTCGGCCGCAGCGAGAGCAGGCTCCGCGAGATCGCCGAGCGGCACGGGCTGACCGACTGGACGACCGACCTGAGCGCCGCGCTGGCCCGCGACGACGTCGAGGTCTACTTCGACGCCCAGGTCACCCAGCAGCGCGAGAAGGCGATCCGGCGGGCGCTGGAGGCCGGCAAGCACGTCTACACCGAGAAGCCCCTGGCCGAGGACACCGAGGGCGCCCTGGACCTGGCCCGGGCGGCGCGTGCCGCCGGCGTGCGTACGGGGGTGGTGCAGGACAAGCTCTTCCTGCCCGGGCTGCGCAAGCTCAAGCGGCTCATCGACGGCGGCTTCTTCGGGCGGATCCTGTCGGTGCGGGGCGAGTTCGGCTACTGGGTCTTCGAGGGCGACTGGCAGCCGGCCCAGCGCCCGTCCTGGAACTACCGCAGCGAGGACGGCGGCGGCATCGTCGTGGACATGTTCCCGCACTGGCAGTACGTGCTGGAGGAGCTCTTCGGCAGGGTGCGAACGGTCTCCTGTGTCACCGCGACGCACGTGCCGCAGCGGGTCGACGAGGCGGGGCGCAGCTACCCGGCGACCGCCGACGACGCCGCGTACGGCATCTTCGAGCTCGACGGCGGCGTGGTCGCGCAGCTCAACTCCTCGTGGTGCGTGCGGGTGCACCGTGACGAGCTCGTCGAGTTCCAGGTCGACGGCACCGAGGGCAGCGCCGTGGCCGGGCTGCGCAGTTGCCGGGTGCAGCACCGGGCGGTCACCCCGAAGCCGGTGTGGAACCCCGACCTGCCGGTCACCGAGCCCTTCCGGTCACAGTGGACGGAGGTGCCGGACAACGAGGAGTTCGACAACGGCTTCAAGGTGCAGTGGGAGGCGTTCCTGCGGCACGTCGTGGCGAACGAGCCGTTCCCGTGGGACTTCCTGGCCGGCGCGCGCGGCGTGCAGCTCGCCGAGCTGGGCCTGCGCTCGGCGCGCGAGGGCGTCCGGCTGACCATCCCGGAGCTGGACCTGTGAGCGCGAGGAGTGAGCCGGGTCTGCGAGCCCCGCAGTCGCGAACGGAAGGCGGACCTGTGAGCGCGAGGAGTGAGCCGGGCTTGCGAGCCCCGCAGTCGCGAACGGAAGGCGGACCTCTGCGCGCCGCCGACGTGGTGCTGCCCGGTGGGCGGCGGTACCGGCTGCGCGGGGGTGCCGGCTTTCCGCGCCCCGCCGGGCCGCCCGCCAGCCGGATCGCGTACGCCGCCGCGCACGTGGTGGCCGATCCGGCGGCGGAGAACGTCCCGGGCGCCCCGGCGGTGCTCGACTGGGAGCGCACCCTGGCCTTCCGGCACCACCTGTGGTCGTACGGCTTCGGGGTGGCCGAGGCGATGGACACCGCGCAGCGCGGCATGGGGCTGGACTACCCGGCCACCCGCGAGCTGATCCGGCGCAGCGCCGCCGAGGCGCGCGCGGTCGGTGGGCGGATCGTCGCCGGGGTCGGCACGGACCAGCTTCCGCCCGGCCCGGCGACCCTCGCCGAGGTGGCCCGCGCCTACCGCGAGCAGCTCGACGACGTGCGGGCCGCCGGGGCCCGTCCGGTGCTGATGTGCAGCCGCCACCTGGCCGCCGCCGCCCGGGGCCCGGAGGACTACCTGCGGGTGTACGACGAGCTGCTGGCCGCCGCCGACGGGCCGGTGGTGCTGCACTGGCTCGGCCCGATGTTCGACCCGGCGTTGGCGGGCTACTGGGGGTCGGCCGACCTGGACGAGGCCGCCGACGCGGTCATCGAGCTGATCAAGGCCCACGACACCCGGGTGGACGGGATCAAGGTCTCCCTGCTGGACGCCGACCGTGAGGTGGCGTTGCGCCGCAGGTTGCCCGCCGGGGTGCGGCTCTACACCGGCGACGATTTCCACTACCCGGAGCTGATCCGGGGCGACGCGGACGGCCACTCCGACGCGCTGCTCGGGGTGTTCGCCGCGATCGCGCCGGCCGCCGCCGCGGCGCTCGCCGCGCTCGACCGGGGGGAGCCGACGGCGTACGAGGAGATCTTCGCGCCGACCGTGCCCCTGGCCCGGCACATCTTCGCGGCCCCGACCTGGCACTACAAGACGGGCATCGTCTTCCTGGCCTGGCTGGCCGGGCACCAGGACCACTTCACGATGGTCGGTGGGGCGCAGTCCGGCCGCTCGCCGGCGCACCTGGCCACCCTGCTCACCCTCGCCGACGCCGCCGGACTGCTGCCGGACGCGGAGCTGGCCGCGGCCCGCGCCCGGGCGCTGTTCGCCGTGGCGGGGGTGCCCCAGTGAGCGCGAGGAGTGAGCGGGGTTTGCGAGCCCCGCAGTCGCGAACGGAGGCGGCTCGGTGAGCGCGAGGAGTGAGCGGGGTTTGCGAGCCCCGCAGTCGCGAACGGAGGCGGCCCAGTGAGCGCCGGTCCCGCGAGCCCCGCGGTCGCACACGGGGAGGGGGACCGCGTGGACGCCCTGCGGCGGTTCTCGTTCAACCAGGCCACGTCGCAGCACTGGGCGTTGCCCGAGGTGGTCGCCGGCTGCGTCGCGGCCGGCGTGCCGGGAATCGGGCTGTGGCGGGAGCCGGTTGCCGGCTACGGGCTGGCGCGCGCCGCGAAGCTGGTCCGCGACGCCGGACTCGAGGTGACGTCCCTGTGCCGGGGCGGCTTCTTCACGGCCGACGGCTGGCGGGAGGAGAACCTGCGGGCCATCGAGGAGGCCGCCGCCCTCGGCACCTCGGTCCTGGTGCTGGTCTCCGGCGGGCTGCCGGCGGGCAGCCGGGACGTCGACGGGGCCCGCCGCCGGGTCGCCGACGCCGTCGCCGAGTTGGCCCCGCACGCCGCCGCGGCAGGGGTGACCCTGGCGATCGAGCCGCTGCACCCGATGTTCTGCGCGGACCGCTGCGTGGTCTCCACCCTCGGTCAGGCGCTCGACATCGCCGAGGGGTTCGACCCGGGCGTGGTCGGGGTCGTCGTCGACGCGTACCACGTGTGGTGGGACGACACGGTGTACGCGCAGATCGCCCGCGCCGGGGCGCGGATCGCCGCGTTCCAGGTGTGCGACTGGGTCACCCCGCTGCCCGAGGGGGTGCTGCTCGGCCGGGCCCTGCCCGGCGACGGCTGCATCGAGCTGCGCCGGCTGCGGGAGGCCGTCGACGCGGCCGGCTACACCGGGCCGGTCGAGGTGGAGGTCTTCTCGGCCGAGGTGTGGGACCGGCCGGGCCGGGAGGTGCTGGACGCCTCCGTCGCGGGATACCTGCGCCACGTCGCCTGACGGCGCTCCCGGCCGGTCGGCGGAGGCTGTCCGCGCCCGAATCGACCGGCCGGCTGACCGGCGCGAGCCCGGAGTCCCTTCACCTCGCCCGCCCGGCTCTCTATGATCGGTGGAAAATGTCGCCAGACAGCCGGTCATAGGCCGGCAAAAACCTACAGGCGCGGCCGGCGCGCCGGGAAGGGTGGGCATGGCGCTGTCCGCGACCGTTCTCGCCGAGTTGCGCGGCATCGTCGGTGCGTCGCACGTGCACGACGCGGCCGGCGACCTCGTGGCGTACGCGCGGGACGCCACGCCGCTCTTCTCGCACCGGCCGGACGCGGTGGTCTTCCCGGCCGACACCGCCGAGGTCGCCGCGGTGCTGGCGCTCGCCACCCGGCACCGGGTGCCCGTGGTGCCCCGGGGCGCCGGCTCCAACCTGTGCGCCGCGACCGTACCGCTGCGCGGCGGGATCGTGCTGGTGCTGACCCGGCTCAAGGCCATCCTGGAGGTCAGCGCCGACGAGCTGCTCGCCCGGGTGCAACCGGGCGTGACCAGCGCCGCCCTGGCCGACGCCGCCGCCGCGCGGGGCCTGCTCTGGGCACCCGATCCGGGCAGCCGCACGGTCGCCACCGTCGGCGGCACCATCGCCACCTGCGCGGGCGGGCTGCGCGGGCTGAAATACGGCGTGACCCGCAACTACGTGCTGGGCCTGGAGGCGGTGCTGGCCACCGGCGAGGTGATCCGCACCGGCGGCCGGCTGTGGAAGGACGTCGCCGGCTACGACCTGACCCGGCTGCTCACCGGCTCCGAGGGCACCCTCGCCGTGATCACCGAGGCGACCGTGGCGCTGCTGCCCGCGCCGGCGTCGGCGAACACCGGCGTCGCGTACTTTCCCACGCTCGCCGACGCGGGGGAGGCGGTCGCCCGGGTGATCCGGGCCGGCGTGGTGCCGGCGACGCTGGAGTTCCTCGACCGGGCCTGCATCGACGCCGTCGAGGACTTCGCCCACCTGGGGTTGCGCGCTGACGCCGGTGCCCTGCTGCTCTTCGGCGACGACGGCCCACCCGACCTCGTCGCCGCCCATCTGGACCGGATCGGCGCCGCCTGCGTCGAGGCCGGCGCGGTGGAGGTGACCACGGCCCGCGAGGTCGCCCAGGCCGAGGCACTGCTGGCCGCCCGCCGCTGCGCGCTGCCGGCGCTGTCCCGCCGGGGCGGGGTGACCATCCTGGAGGACGCGACCGTGCCCCGGCCGCGCATCGCCGAGATGGTCGACCGCATCGACGCCATCGCCGCCCGGCACGACGTCGCCATCGCCACCTTCGGCCACGCCGGCGACGGCAACCTGCACCCCACCTGTGTGCTCGACTCGGCCGAGGACCACGAGGCCGTACGCCGGGCCGAGGCGGCCTTCGCCGACGTCTTCGCCGCCGCCATCGACCTCGGGGGCACCATCACCGGCGAGCACGGGGTGGGGGCGGCGAAGCTGCCGTTCCTCGCCGCCCGCCTCGGCGACGACCAGCTCGCCCTGCTGCGCCGGATCAAGACGGCCTTCGACCCGGCGGGCATCCTCAACCCCGGAAAGCTCGGCTCATGACCGGTGACGTGTTCGATCCGGAGCAGCTGTCGCGCTGCATCTCCTGCGGGTTCTGCCTGCCGGCCTGCCCCACGTACGCGATGACCGGCGACGAGGCGTCCTCGCCGCGCGGCCGGATCACGCTGATGCGGGCGTTGCAGGACGGCACCCTGCCCCCGGACGACGCCACCCTCGCCGAGCAGTCCTCGTTCTGCCTGGGCTGCCGGGCCTGCGAGCCGGTCTGCCCGGCCGGCGTCGAGTACGGCAGCCTGCTGGAGCAGTGGCGGGTGCACCAGTGGCGCGGCTGGCGGCGGCCGCTGGTGGCCCGGGCGCTCATGCTGTTCGTCGAGCAACGCTGGCTGCTGCGACTGTCCGGCCTCGTCCGCCGCGCCGCCCGCGGCCGGGCCGGCACCCCGGCCCAGGCCACGCAAGCCCAGCCCACGCCCGCTCCGGGCGGGGCATCCGCGACGGCGACCGCCCCCATGCCCGCCGCCCCCGCCGGGCCTGACACAGGCGGGCACCTGATGCTGGGCTGTGTCGAGCGGGGGCTCTACCCGGCGGTCAGCCGGGCGGCGCACGCGCTCGCGCCCGAGCTGGCCGTCCCCACGGCGCAGGGCTGCTGCGGCGCACTGCACGCGCACAACGGCGACCTGGCCGGCGGCGAACGGCTGGCCGAACGCCTCGGCGCGGACCTGCCGGGCACGATCGTCACCACCTCCGGCGGCTGCGCCGCCCATCTCGCCTCCGTGCTCGGCGCCGAGCGGGTGCGCGAGCTGTCCACCTGGCTGGCCGACCGGCCCGCCGGGGCCGAGCTGCGGGTCGGCGGGCGGCGCGCCCGGGTCGCCCTCCAGGACTCCTGCCACCTGCGCAACGGCCTCGGCGTGTTCGCCGAGCCCCGGGCGCTGCTGCGTCAGGTCGCCGACTACGTGGAGCTGCCCTCGGCGGCCACCTGTTGCGGGGCGGCCGGCACGTACTCGCTGCTGCGCCCGAAGGAGTCCCGCCGGATCCTCGACGCGAAGCTCGACGAGATCGAGGCCGCGGGCGTGGACCTGGTGGTGGTGGTCAACCCGGGCTGCCTGCGGCAGTTGCGCACGGGGCTGCGCCGGCGCCGGTCGGCCGTACGGGCAGTGCACCTCGCCGAGCTGCTCGCCCGGGTCGAGTCGCCGTAGCCCCGCGGCAGCGCCGCCGCCGGGCGCAGCCCCGACAGGTCGAGGGCCCCGAGCGGACCCCCGGCCGGGGATCATTCCGTACGGATGCCGTCCGGGCGGGTGAGCCGCCACAGCACCGGCAGGCTGAGCCCCGTCACCAGCAGCACCACCGCCGCCCCGAGGCCGGTGGAGATGCCCAGCGTCGGCCAGGCGACCGTCACCGGCGTCTGCACCATGCGCAGCAGCGCCGCGCCGAGGCCGAGGCCGAACACGACCGCCAGGGCGAGCCCGATCACCACCGGCACGGCGCTCTGCCACAGCACCGACCAGCTCAGCGTGGAGCGGCGGGTGCCCACCGCGACCAGCATCGCCAGCAGCCGGCGGCGCTCCCGCAACTGCTCCAGTACGCCGACCAGCATGCTGGCCCCGATCAGCAGCAGCGTGACCACCGCGCCGACGTAGAGGCCGCGCTGGACGTTGACGAACTGGCTGGCCTGGCGGCTCTCGGTCAGCGTGAGCACCGAGGCGTACGGGTCGACGACGGCGGCGGCGTTGCGGACGTGCTCGACCGCGTCCGGCCGGTCGGGTGCGAGCCGCAGGTACGCCTCGGCGCGCAGCGGGCCCAGCCGGGCGGTGTCGACCGCGCCGGGGGTGGCCAGCACCCCGCCCTGCCGGTAGCCGGACGGGTCGGGACGCACCGGCACCTCCCGGGCGGTGGGCGGCACCCGCCAGGTCACCCCGTCGGCGACCGTGGCCGCGCTGCCCGCACCGATCCCAACCGGCTCGCCCTCCGCGTCCGGGACCAGGAACACGTCGCCGTCGGCGCACCGGTCGAGCCGCGCGAACTCCGCCAGCGCCGCGCAGTCGCCGATCCGCAGCGTGCCGTACGCCGCGCCGGCCGTGACGGAGGTGGCCAGGGTGGCGTTGCTCGCGGTCACCCCGGGCGCGCCGGCCAGCCGGTCCAGCCCCGCCGCCACGTCCGACCGCGGGAGGAACTGCACCTGCACCTGGGCCCGGGAGGTGTCCTGGCCGGTGTCGAAGGTGAACCGGCCGGCGACGCCGGCGAAGAGCATCTGCAACCCGATGGTGCCCGCCACGGCGACCGCGATGCCGTTGACCAGCCGTGCCGAGGCGGCGCTGTCGACCTGGAGACGGCGCACCGCGAGCTGCCACGCGACGGGGCCGCCGCGCAGCCGGCGTACGAGCAGGTCGGTCAGCCAGGGCAGCAGGGTGACGACGCCGACCAGCAGCAGCACGGCGCCGGCCGCGGTCTGCCGCTCGCCGCCCAGCGGCGCGACCCCGGCGGCGCCGGCGAGCAGCAGCCCGAGCCCGGCGGCGGGCAGCAGCAGCCGCCACACCAGCCGGCGGCGCACCGGGGTGGCGCGCCGGGTCACCCCGAGCGGCTCGACCAGCACGGCGCGCATCGACACCAGCGTCACGACGACGGCGAGCGCCGGCACGGCCAGCACGACGGCGGCCACCAGCGCCAGCGGCGGGCGCACGTCGGCGGCGTACACGCTGAGGTCCATGAGGGTGACCAGCGGCACCACCTGCCGGCCGAGCGCGAAGAGCGCACCGCCGGCCGCGACGCCGAGCAGCGCGCCGGCGGCGGCCTCCCCGGCGGCGATCCGACGGATCATCGCGGCGTCCGCGCCGATCAGCCGCAGCGCGGCCAGCCGCCGGTCGCGCCGCTCCCCGCCGAACCGCACGGCCGCGCCGAGGAAGACCGCGATGGGCAGCAGCAGCACCACGAAGATGACGACCACCAGCACCACCAGCACGGGGTCGAAGGCCTCGCCGGGCAGCCCGCCACCGAACGCGTCCAGCCGGATGGCGTCGTCGGCGGCGAGGGTGGCGCTGCCCAGGTAGTAGGCCAGCTCGCGCGGGCCGGCCAGCCCCTCGGCACCGATGACGCCGACGACCGTGGCGCCGGCCAGCCGGGGCGCGAACAGCGCGCCGTCGTCGGAGTCGAGCAGGTCGCGCAGGGCGGGGGAGACCAGCACCTCGCCGGCGCGGGGCAGCGCGCCCACCCCCGGCGGGACCGGTGCGGCCGGCCCCTCCGGCCGCACGATCCGGCCCCGCACCGACCGTCCCCGGAACTCGGTGTCGCTCTGCCGGATCAGCAGGGTGTTCGCGGCGGCCGGGATCTTCTCGCCCATCCGCAGGTCGTCGCGGGCGTCGCCGCGCGCCTGCCGGGCGTCCAGCGCGCCGGGCACGGCGGCGGCGAGCAGCAGCATCGCCACCCCCACCCCGACGCCGAGCGCGGTGAGCACCGCCCGCAGCCAGCCGTCGCGCCCGCCGGTGACCGCCATCCGGGCGCCCATCGCCAGGTCGGCCGCCCGGTCGCGCAGCCGCGTCACGCCGCGACCTCCAGGTCCCGGGTGCGCCCGTCGCGCACCACGACCTCCCGATCGGAGTACGCGGCGACCCGCGCCTCGTGGGTCACCAGCACCACGGCCGCCCCGGTGTCCCGGGCGGCGGCGGTGAGCAGCCGCATGACCCGCTCGCCGTTCAGCGAGTCGAGCGCCCCGGTGGGTTCGTCGGCGAAGACCACCCGGGGCCGGCTGACCAGCGCCCGGGCGACCGCCACCCGCTGCCCCTGCCCACCGGAGACCTCGCCGGGCCGCTTGCCGGCCACGTCGGCGACCTCCAGGCGCTCCAGCCACTCGGCGGCCCGCCGCTGGGCGTCGCGTCGGCCGACCCGGGCCAGGCGCAGCGGCAGCGCGACGTTCTCCAGGCAGGTCAGCTCCGGCACGAGCTGGCCGAACTGGAAGATGAAGCCGAACTCCTCCCGGCGCAGCGCGCTGCGCTCGGCGTCGCTCAGCGCGGTGAGGTCGCGGCCGGCGTAGCGCACGCGGCCGGAGTCTGGCCGGGCGATGCCGGCGAGGCAGTGCAGCAGGGTGGACTTGCCGGAGCCCGACGAGCCCATGATCGCCAGCACCTCGCCCGGGTGCACGCGCAGGCTGGCCCCGGCGAGCGCCCGGGTCGGCCCGAACGAGCGGTGCAGGTCCTCGGCGACAAGCAGCGGGGCGCTCACGACCGCACCGTCGCGGCCAGCTCGTCGAGGCGGGCGGCGGTCAGCTCCAGCCAGCGCAGGTCGGCCTCCAGATGGAACAGGGCGTGGTCGCAGACCAGCTGCTCGGCGAGGTCGCCGTCGCGCTTGCGGCGGGTCAGCTCGCGCATCATCCGCAGGTGCTCGGCGCGCTGCACGTCGAGCACGTCGGCGGCGGGGCGGCCGGTCAGCAGGGCCAGCACCACCTTGGTGTAGAGGGTGCTCTGCAGGTACGGCTCGGGCTTCTCGGCCCGGGCCAGCCACTGGGCCACGTCGGTGACACCGGCCTCGGTGATCGCGTACCGCTTGCGCTCCGGGCCCTCGCCCGGCTCGACGGCGTCCACCTCGACCAGGCCGCCGCGCAGCAGCCGGGAGAGGGTGGCGTAGACCTGCCCGTATGCGAGCGGGCGGGCGTGGCCGAAGCGCTCGTCGTAGAGGCGCTTGATGTCGTAGCCGTGGCGGGGAGTGGCCTCCAGGAGGCCGAGGAAGGTCTGTCCGATCGACATGGCCGGGACTATACACACCGCGTATACCTCGGGTGTATACCGGTCGCGCCGCGCTGGTCCACCGCGAGCCGACTACAGTGCCCGCTCAACCTTTTGCGCCGGGAGGTCACGTGTTCGCCCTGTCCCTGACCGAGGATGCGGAACTGCGTCCCTTGGAACCCTGGCGGGCCGAGGAGTTCCTCGCCCACCTCGACCGGGCCCGCGCGCACATCGTGCCCTGGGTGTCACCCTCGTTCGTCGTCGGCGACCTCGACGCCGCCCGGGCCGTGCTCCAGGGCTACGCGGACCGGTGGGCGCGCGACGCCGGCGGCATCTGGGGCATCTGGCGGCGGGGCGAGCTGGTCGGCGGGGTCATGTTCGTCTCGTTCGACACCGCGTCGGGCGTCTGCGAGGCGGGCTGCTGGCTGGAGCCCGCGGGGGAGGGCCACGGGCTGGTCACCCGGGCGGTCGGCCGGATCGTCGACTGGGCGGTACGCGAGCGCGGCATCCACCGGATCGAGTGGCGCACCAAGGCGGACAACGTCCGTAGCATCGCCACCGCCCGGCGGCTGGGCATGCGCCTCGACGGGACGCTGCGCGAGGTCTACCCGGGTCCGGCCGGGCGGATCGACATCGAGGTGTGGTCGGTGCTGGCGCCCGAGTGGCGCGGCGTGCGCTCAGACGCCGGCGAGCACCGCGTCGAGTGAGCGGGGCACCCGGTCCGGCTCCAGCGCCGCCACGAGCAGCCGCGCGTACACGCTCTTGCGGCCGGACCGGGTGCCGAGGAACCGGCGCAACTGCGCCTCGACGGGCCGGCCCCGCTGCGCCGGCTGTCGCTGGAACAGGTCGAACGAGCGCTGCTCGCCCTCGGCGGCGAGCACGTCCTGGACCTCGGCGACGCCGACCGCACGGATCAGTTCGTCCTCCAGGTCGGCCACGCAGACGTGGAACCCGAGGGCCGCCAGGTCGACCCGGGACAGGTCGACGCCGAAGCCGCAGCGTTCCAGCCCGCGCCGGAAGTAGCCCTCCTCGGCCTCGTCGTAGAGGCCGGCCAACCGCAGGCCGCGTCCCGCAGGGCCGAGCTGGTCGAGGAAGTGGCCGATGTTCGTCGCGCCGCCCATGGCCACCACCCGTACGCCCTCGGCGTCGAGGTCCCGGCCGCGGCGCGCGGCGAGGGTCTCCAGGGCGGCCCGGTCGCTCGGCCCCTCGACGAGCACGACCGTCCGCGCCTCGGTCCCGTGCGCCAGGTCACCGATGCTCCGCACTCCGCCTCCCCGTCCCCGATGCCGCAGCGCCCGCCCGGGGTCGGCCCGGCGGTCCGGCCCCGAAGTGCGGGATGTGCCACCGGGACGACGTGCGTCGGGCGGGCAGCGCGGCCCGTCGCCCGCCGGGGCAGCGCGGCCTGCCCGTCAGGGGAGCGTGGACCGGGCCGGGCCCCGACGCAACCGGATTGCGGGCGGCACGGACCCACCGGGGGCCGGCGGTGGTGCCGCCGCCCGGGCCGGGTGACCCGGGCGCCGGCGCCTGCGTCAGGGCAGCGACCGCAGGAACGGGCCGTGGCTGAGGCGGAACTCCCAGGCGTAGAACCGGTCCCAGTTGATCGACCAGGTCATCAGGCCGCGGAAGGCGGGGTTGGTGCCGCTGCGCGGGGCGTACGAGCCGCAGCCCTGTCCCTTCACCAGGCAGGTCACCGCGGCCTGCACCCCGGCCGGGGCGAGGTAGCCGTTGCCGGCGCTGGGGGAGGAGGGCGCGCCGAAGGCCACCTGGTCCTCACGCAGCGGCGGGAAGACGCGGTCGGCGTTGCCGGCGACGGGGAAGCCGGCGAGCAGCATGTCGGTCATCGCGACGTGGAAGTCCGCGCTGCCCATGCTGTGGTACTGGTTGTCGAGCCCCATGATTGGCCCCGAGTTGTAGTCCTGCACGTGCAGCACGGTGATGTCGTCGCGCAGCGCGTGGATCACCGGCAGGTACGACCCGGCGCGCGGGTCCTGCCCGCCCCACGGCCCCGAGCCGTAGAACTGGTAGCCGAGCTGGACGAAGAACGTCTCGGGCGCCATGGTGAGCACGAAGCCCGCCCCGTACCGCTGCTTGAGGGTGCGGATCGCGGAGATCAGGTTGACGATCACCGGCGTGGTCGGGTTGCGGAAGTCGGTGTCGCCGGTGTCGAGGTAGAGCGAATGTCCCTCGAAGTCGATGTCGAGCCCGTCGAGGCCGTACCGGTCGATGATGGTCGCCACCGACCGGACGAAGGTGTCCCGGGCGGCGGTCGTGGTGAGCTGGACCTGGCCGTTCTGCCCGCCGATGGAGAGCAGCACCTTTTTGCCCTGCGCCTGCTTGGCGCGGATCGCCGCGACGAACTCGGCCTCGGTCTCGACGCCCGGGCACTCGCTCGGCGGGCAGAGCTGGAACCGGATGTCGCCCGAGGTGACCGTGGTGGGCTCGCCGAAGGCGAGGTTGACGATGTCCCAGTCGGCGGGCACGTCGGCCATCCGCAGGTAGCCCGAGCCGTTGGCGAAGCTGGCGTGCAGGTAGCCGATCAACGCGTGCCGGGGCAGCCCGCCGGGCGGGGGAGTGGTCGGCGGCGGGGTGGTCGGCGGTGGTGTCGTGGGCGGCGCGGTGGTGGGCGGGGCGGTGGTGGGCGGGGCGGTGGTGGGCGGGGGCGTGGTCGGCGGGCTGGTGGGGGTCCCGCCGGAACACGGGGCGCCGTTGACCGTGCAGTCGGTGGGGGATCCGGAGCCGGTGGCCAGGAAGCCGAACGACACCGAGGCGCCGGGGGCCACGGTGCCGTTCCACGAGCGGTTGGTGAACGTGTGCCGCTGGCCGGCGCTGCTCACCGTGGCGTCCCAGTAGGAGCCGAGCGTGGTGCCCGCGGGCAGGGTGAAGGCGACCTGCCAGCCGGTGATGGTGCCCGGGCCGCCGTTGGTGACGGTGTAGCGCCCCTCCCATCCGGTGCCCCAGTCGGCGGTCTTGACGAAGGTGGCGGTCGGGCCGGCGGCGCGGGCCGGCGCGGCCAGGGTCAGCGTGGTGGCCGTGACGGTGGCGAGGGCCGCGACGGCGGCCAGCAGCAGGTTTCGGGCAGGGCGACGCATCCGGACCTCCCGGGTACGAGGGCCGTCGGATCGACGGATGCACAATTATTAGGATTGTTAACTGTAGTTGTCCAGGTGTGCCGACCGGACTTCCCGATCCGTTTCGCCCCGTGCCCCGCGCGAGTTTTCGGCCCCCTGCGTCCATCCTGGACCGCCGGCGTGCGGAAATGTCGTACCCGGGGGCGACCATCCATCCATGGCTGTCCCCGCTCTCACCCCGCACACCGACCAGCCGCGCTCGGTGCCGCTGCGCGAGGCGCGCACCCGGCTCACCCAACTCGTCGCGCTGGCCGAGTTGACCGACACCGTCACCATCGTCACCCGCGACGGCGACCCCCGACCCGTCGCCGCGATCGTCCCCGCGGCGGCCGCCCGCAGCGCCGCCCAGGCCCGCGCCGACGCCGACCGCCTCGCCACCGTCACCGCCGGTTGGGCCCGCCGCCTCGACGAGGCGCACCGGCTGAGCAGCCGCCGCCACTCCGCCGAGCTGCGCGCGGTCACCGCCGCCCTCGCCGAGGTGTGGGCGGAGCTCGACCGGCGCGTCACGCCGGGCAGCGACCCGGGCCTCGCCCGGCTCCGTGCCGCGCACGCCGACCTGCTGGCTGCCGACCCCGCCGCCTGACCGGGCCCGCTGCGGTCCAGCGCCGCTGCCGTCCACGTGTCTCGTCCGGCGTCGGCGTCGTACAGCGTGCCGTCCGGCCGTGCACGAGCTGCCCGCCTTCCGCGCCCCGCGCGCCGATCTCCTCGGCGGGCACCGGCACCGTTTGGCGTCCCGCGTTCCCACCCCAGCCGTGCGTCGGTGCCGGCCGCAAGGCAGCGGCGGCGTCAGCCGGCGGGGTAGGCGTGCGTCTCCGCCGCCTTGACTGCGGCCCAGACCGGCTGGCCGGGGGCCAGGCGTAGCTGGGCGGCGGCGGCCGGGGTGACGTCCGCCGCCACCCCGATCGGCCCGTCGAGCCGCACCCGCAGGTTGTCGCCGTGTCGCTGCACGCCGGCCACCGTCGCCGCCCAGGTGTTGCGCGGGCTGCCCTCGGGGCGGGCGGGATGCAGGGCCACCGCCGACGGCCGGAAGGCGACGAAGGCCTCCCCGTCGAGCCGGTCGGCGACGGTGAGGGTCAGCCCGTCGGCGACCCGTATCCGGTGCCCGTCGGCGTGTCCCCGGTGCAGGTTCAGCCCCACGAGCCGCGCCACGTAGTCGGTGCGTGGCCGCGCCGTGACGGTCGCGGCGTCGCCCTCCTGCACCACCCGGCCCTCCTCGACGACCACGAGCCGGTCGGCCAGCACCAGCGCGTCCAGCGGATCGTGGGTGACCAGCAGGGTGGCCCCCGGATGCGCGGCGAGGTGCCGGTGCAGCTCGGCCCGGGTGTCCAGCCGGGTGCGCGCGTCGAGCGCGGCGAGCGGCTCGTCCAGCAGCAGCAGCGCCGGCTCGACGGCGAGCGCGCGGGCCAGCGCGACCCGCTGCGCCTGCCCACCCGAGAGTTGTCGGGGCCGGCGGTGGGCGTGCTCGGCCAGGCCCACCCGGTCCAGCCAGTCGTGGGCCCGCCGACGGGCGCCACGCCGGTCCGCGCCCCGCCGCCGAGGGCCGAACGCCACGTTCTCCAGCGCGCTGAGGTGAGGGAAGAGCAGGTAGTCCTGGAAGACCACGCCGATCGGCCGGCGCTCGGTCGGCGTCCATGCCCGGCCCTCCGGCCGGTCCAGGTCGACGCCGTCGAGGGTGAGGTGCCCGGCGCTCAGCGGGAGCAGGCCGGCGAGCGCGCGCAGCGCCGTGGTCTTGCCCGCCCCGTTGGGGCCGAGCAGCGCGACCACCTCGCCGGCGGCGACCCGCAGCGGCACGTCGAGGCGGAAGCCGTCCCGGTCCACCACGAGGTGCGCGTCGAGCAGCGGCGCGTTCACGGGCTGGTGATCCAGCGGTCGCGCAGCCCGGCGAGGATGGCCACCGAGACGACGAGCAGGACGAGGCTGAGCACGACTGCCGCCTGCACGTCCGTCTCCAACGCCAGGTAGACCGCCAGCGGCATGGTCTGCGTACGCCCCGGATAGTTGCCGGCGAAGGTGATGGTGGCGCCGAACTCGCCGAGCGCCCGCGCCCAGCACAGCACCGCGCCGGCCGCCAGACCGGGCGCCACCAGGGGCAGGGTGACGTGGGTGAACGTCGTCCAGCGACCCGCGCCGAGGGTGGCCGCCGCCTCCTCGTACCGGCCGTCGGAGCCGCGCAGCGCCCCCTCCACGGCGATCACGAGGAACGGCATCGCCACGAACGCCTCCGCCAGCACCACGCCGGCGGTGGTGAACGGCAGGCTGATGCCGAAGGTCGCGTCGAGCCAGCCGCCGAGCAGGCCCCGCCGCCCGAACACCAGCAGCAGCGCCACCCCGCCGACGACGGGCGGCAGGACCAGCGGCACGGTGACGAGGGCGCGTACCAGGCGCCGACCGGGGAACTCGACGCGGGCCAGCAGCCAGGCCAGCGGCACCCCGAGCAGCAGGCAGAGCAGCGTGGCCAGGGTGGCGGTCACCAGGGACAGCCGCAGCGCGGTGAGCACGCCCGGCGCGGCGAGCCGCTGCGGCAGGTCGGCCCACGGCGTACGGGCCAGCAGCCCGACCAGCGGCAGGACGAGGAAGGCCAGGCCCAGCGCGGCCGGCAGCAGCAGCGCGACGGGCACCCCGGCGCCCCGCCGCCCGGACCGGGTACGCGTCACGGGACCTGGAACCCCGCCTCGGTGAGCACCGCGCGTCCCCGCTCCGATCGGACGTACGCGACGAAGGCCCGCGCGCCGTCGGGATTCGGCGCGTCGCGCAGCACGACGATGGGGTAGTCGTTGACGGCGTGGGCGGACTCGGGGAACTCGACGGCCGTCACCTCGGCCGTGGCGGCCAGCGCGTCCGTACGGTAGACGAGGGCCGCGTCGACCTCGCCGAGGCGCACCTTGGACAGCGCGCCCCGGACGTCCTGCTCCAGGGTGACCGGAGTGAGGGCGAGCGAGGCGGCGGCGAGCGCGGTGCGGGCCGCCGCGCCGCAGGGCACCTGCTCCGCGCAGAGGGCGACCTTCACGCCCGGCCGGGTCAGGTCGGCCAGCCCGGCGACGCCCCCCGGGTTGCCCTTCGGCACGGCGACGACGAGCTGGTTGCGGGCGAAGAGCGCCGGGTCGCCGTCGGCGTTGCCCGCCCCGGTGACCGTGGCCATGTTCCGCGTCGCCGCCGAGGCGAACACGTCGGCCGGCGCGCCCTGGTTGATCTGGGCGGCCAACGTCGCGCTGCCGGCGAAGTTGAAGACGACGGTGGTGCCCGGGTGGGCCGCCTCGAAGTCGCGGCCGAGCCGGGTGAACGACTCCGTCAGCGAGGCCGCGGCGAAGACGGTCAGGGTGCCGCCGCCATCCGCCGACCCGCCGCCACCGGCGGCGCTCCCGCCGTCGCAGCCGGCCACGCCGGAAAGGGCCAGCGTCAGCGCCACCACCAGCGCCGGCCACCGACGCGGTCGCTGCGGACTCACGATCCCTGCCTCCCCCGGGCGTTGCCCGACGGCGCGGCCCGTTCCACCACCACCGTGGTCGACTTGATCACCGCGACGGCCAGCGAACCGACCCGGAGGTCCAACTCGTCGACCGCCTCCCGGCTCATCAGCGACACGATCCGGAACGGGCCGGCCTGGATGTCCACCTGCGCCATCACGGTGTCCTTGACGACGTTGACCACGATGCCGCGCAGCCGGTTGCGGGCCGAGGAGGCGTCCGACCGGTCGTCCGGCTCGGCGGCCTGACCGCGCGCGAACGCGGCGAGGTCGACCCCGTCGATCGTCCGGTGGCCGTGTGTGTCGCGGCCGGCGGCGAGCCGCCCGGCGTCCACCCACCGGCGTACGGTGTCGGCGCTGACGCCGAGCAGCTCGGCGGCCTCCCCGATGCGGAACGTCGTCACCGGTTCACCCTAGCGGCCGGCAGACGCAAGGCAGAAAGCCGTGTCAGCCCCGATTCTGCGACCACTCAAGACTGTCGAGCCTCGTGTACGCGGCCACACACGAGCCGTGACGCGATCGTCACCGGGTGCTGTCGCCGCGCGGCGGATTGGACCACAATGAAGGGCTCGTACGGGGGACGGCGTCGAGGAGGGCCGAGTTGGGTCAGGGCGACGAGTCCAGCAGCACCTCGCCGCCGCCGGTGGCTGCCGCCCGCGCGTCCAGGTCCCGGCAGGTGCGCCTGGCGGCCCTGCTGCTCCTGCTGGTGGTGGTCGTGGCGGCCACCGTACGCGTGATCGTGGCGACCGGCCCGCCCACCTGGGACGAGCTGCGCGAGCGGGCGGGGCTGACCAACCGGGACAGGCTGGTCATCGGCGTCAAGGACGACCAGCCGGGCGTGGCGCAGAAGTTGGAGAACGGCGCGTTCGAGGGTTTCGACATCGAGATCGCGTACATGATCGCCGAGGACCTCGGCTTCGACGCTCCTGAGGTGACGCTGCTGTCGATCGAGAGCGAGGACCGGGCGCGCCGGCAGGCGCGCGACGCGGACGGCAGCTTCGTCACCGTCGACCTGGTGGTCGCCTCGTACAGCATCACCGACCAGCGCCGCGACCAGGGCGTGGTCTTCTCCTTTCCCTACCTGGAGACCGAGCAGTCGGTGCTGACGCTCGCGTCCGACCCCCGCAAGGTCGCCAGCCTGCGCGACCTAGAGCGGGCGAAGGTCTGCACGCTGGGTACGTCCACCTCGGAGCAGCGCCTGCGCGAGGCGGGCGCGAGCCCGATCGGCCGCAACCGGATCAGCGAGTGCATCCAGGCGCTCTACGACAAGGAGGTGGACGCGGTCACCACCGACGCGGCGATCCTGGCCGGCTTCGTGGGCCCGCGCCCGCCCGGCGAGCTGCCGCCGGCGACGAAGCTGCTGCGGCCGAAGGAGCTGCGGCACTGGGACATCGGGGCGGAGTCGGCGGAGAAGTGGGGCGTGAACACCGGCCCGATACCGGAGATGCGGGACCTGGTCAACCTCTCCCTTCAGCAGTCCGCGAAGGGCCCGGACGGCGACCGCTGGAAGGCGGCCTTCGACCGCTACCTGGCCTCGGAGCAGCAGTACAGCAACCCCCAGCAGGTGGCGGTCGGCCGGCAGCCGGAGCCCGAGGAGAAGGTGGAGGTGCGGCAGTGGCCGTGGCAGAGGTGGGCCCTGCCTTCTCCGAACCGGCCCCGTTCGGGCGCGCCGACCGTCGCCCGGGCACCAAGCAGGCGCAACAGGCGCAGCAGTGGCTGTTGACGCTGCTGCCGGCGTTCCCGGTGCTGCTGTTGGTGCTGCGGCTCTGGCGGCTCAGTCGCCAGGACATGCCGACGATGCTGCTGCTCGTGCAGTACGTCAGCCCGCTGGGGCTGCTCAGTGCCCTGCTGATCGCCCTGGTGTGGGCGTTCCCGCTCGTCGTGCTGGTGCTGGCCGTCCTCGGCCGGCTGCTCCAGGTCAGCGCCCCTGACCGGTTCGACCCGGAACGCTCGCTGCTCGCCTACGGCACCGTGCGTACCCCCGGCTGGGTGCTGGTGGCGGCGATCGCGCTGGCGGCGCTCACCTGGCAGCTGCGGTTCCTGCCGCTGCTGGTGATGCTCGCCCTGTCGCTGTTGGCGCTGCGGACCCGGCTGCGCCATCCGGAGCGCCCCCGCCTGCTCCTGCTCACCGCCCTGGTGCTGCCGGTCCTGGCGGCGGCCGCCAGCTACGCCTGGCTGGCGCCCGCCGTGCCGAACGCCCTCGGCGAGGGCGAGCTGGCCACCGCCCTGCTGCTGGTCGTGCCGCCGCTGGGAGCCCTGGTGCTCACCGGGCCGCTGCCGCGTCCGGTCGCCCCGGCGCTGACCCGCGTCCTCGCCTACGCGGTGTCCGCGGCGGTACCGCTGGTGATGGGCGCGGTCTTCCTGCGGGTGCCGCTGCTGCCCGCCGTGGCCGTCGAGGTCGGCCCGGAGGCGGGCCCGGTCCGGGAGGTGGTCCGCGGCGAGGCGGTCACCGTGACCGACCGGATGACGATCGTGCTCGACGGGCGGGGCGAGGTGCGTTTCCTCCCCAACGACCAGGTACGCGGGCAGCTGCTCTGCCCCGACCCGGGACGGATTCCGGTCAGCCGGGTGCACGTGTACGGCTGGCATGTCGAGGAGACGGCGCTGGACTGGATGATCCCCCGACAGCCGGTAGGGCGGGCGGACCCGCGCTGCCTGGGCCGGGCGCCGGTCGCGGGGCCCGCCGACGCGCCCGTGCCGCCGCCGTCGGGGCCCGCCGACGCGCCCGTGCCGCCGTCGTCCGGGCCCGCCGGTGCCTCTGCGCCGGCGTCGCCGGGCGCCCGCTGACGCGAGCGCCCGGCGGGCGGCGCGGGCCGTCGACACCCCGCCCCGCCCGCCGGCCGCGTCCCGCGGGTCAGCAGTTGCGCAGCTCGGGGGACTGGTTGAGCAGCTGACCACGGGCGGAGACGAAGCGCCGGTACGCGTCGGAGTCGACGGCCGCCGGGCGGAACGCGGCGACCCGGTGGCAGTTCTGGAAGGCGAGCTTGACCTGGAAGTGCCGTTCCAGGCCGGCCCGGATGGCGTCGCTGGCGAGCGCGCGCAGCAACTGGCCGCGTTCGGCCTCGCTGGGCGGCGGGATCACGTTGTCGGCGTGCTCCGCGCCGGTCGACGCCAGTTCGGCGGCCACGCGGCTGACGGTCTGCCAGGCGTACGGCAGCGAGTCGCGGACGCAGGCGACGAACTCGGCGTCGTCGATGGGACCGCGCTCGGCGGCGTCGAGCAGGGCGGGCGGGACGGTGAGAGACATGGTTCTCCTCAAGCTCAGTGGTAATGACTACGGTTTTCATTACCGGACCGAGTGAGCACACCACGAGGGCGCTGTCGCGTCAATGACCGTCCGGCGTGCCGCGCCGACCCACCGTGACGGCGGTTGGGCGCGACCGGCCCGCCGGTCCGGGTCGGTGTGTGGGAACGTCGGGAAGGGCCGGGGTCAGCCCCGCCGCGCAGTGCGGCCCTTGAGGTGGCGGCCCAGCTCCCGGGCGATCTCCCGTTCGGCGTCCCGCTCGGCCAGCGCCTGCCGCTTGTCGTACGACTTGCGGCCCTTGGCCAGGGCCAGCTCGACCTTCGCCCAGCCGCCCGAGAAGTACATCGACAGGGGCACCAGGGCCAGGCCGCCCTCGCGGGTCCGCTCCAGGATCCGGGCGATCTCCACCCGACGCAGCAGCAGCTTGCGGGTGCGTCGGGGCGCGTGGTTCGTCCAGCTGCCGAAGCCATACTCGGCGATGTGCAGCCCGTAGAGCATCAGCTCGCCGTCGCGCTCCTGGGCGAAGGCGTCGACCAACGACGCCCGGCCCTCGCGCAGCGACTTGACCTCGGTGCCGGCCAGCACGATCCCCGCCTCGTAGGTCTTGAGGATCGTGTAGTCGTGCCGCGCCTTCTTGTTCGAGGCGATCAGCCTGCGCTCCGTCTGCCGGGCCGTGTTCACCCGGTCGAGGATATCGCCCGCCGGTCGGCGACCCGTGTGGAGAGCCGCCTCACGCAAGGCGTACGCGGGCGGCGGCATCGCGGGCCGACGCCCGGCCGAATCCGATGGCGCCGGCCGGGTCCGGCGGGGGAGACTCCCCGGATGGATCACCGGGCGCTGGTGCGGCTGAGCAAGCGGATCTCCCTGGCGTTGCGGCACGAGCCGGCCCGCTTCGGCCTCGCACCCGACCGGGCGGGCTGGGTGCCGGTCGACGACCTGCTCGCCGCGATGCGGATCGACCGCACCGACCTGGACGCCGTGGTGGCCGGCAACGACAAGCAGCGCTTCGCCGTGGAACGCGGGGCCGACGGCGGCGAACGGATCCGTGCCAGCCAGGGGCACTCGATCCCGGTCGAGCTGGGGCTGGCGCCCAGCCCGCCGCCGGCACGGCTCTACCACGGCACCAGCCGCCTCGTGCTCGACTCGATCCGGGCGACCGGCCTGCACCGGGCCGGCCGGCACCACGTGCACCTGTCGCCGGACGAGGCGACCGCCCGGCGGGTGGGCGCCCGGCGGGCGGGCGAGCTGGTGGTGCTGACCGTGGACGCGGCGGCGATGGCCCGCGACGGGCACACCTTCTATCGCAGCGCCAACGGGGTCTGGCTCACCGACGCGGTACCCGCCCGCTACCTGGCGGGCTGAGCGTCCGGCTCCCGCCTCGGCGTCCGGCGCAACCCGGCTTGCGCGCTCGGCGTGCGGCTCACTCCGGCTTGCGCGCTCGGCGTGCGGCTCAGCCCGCGCGTCGGGCGAGGAACTCGGTGAGCACCCGGGTGTGGGTGGAGAAGGCCAGCTCCGTCGGCTCGGTGAGCACCAGCCACTCGGTGGCCTCCTCGGTCGGCGCCGACGCGGGCAGCGCGTCGGCGTGCCGTTCGGGCAGCTCGCCGAAGACCATCATCGTGCCGCCGGCCGGGGCGCCGTAGACCGACAGGAGGCGGGCGTCGGCGGCGTCGGCGTGCAGGCCCGTCTCCTCCCGCAGCTCCCGCACCAGCGCCTCCTGCCACTCCTCGCCGTACTCGATGAAGCCGCCCGGCAGCGCGAGCCGCCCGCGCGCCGGCTCGATGTCGCGGCGTACGACGACCACGCCGAGCCCCCGGGCCGTGCGGACCGGCAGCACCGCCACCGCGACGGGCAGCGGGTTGCGCCAGACCGTCTCACCGCAGGCCGCGCAGACCCGCGGCCAACCGGCCGCCGCCGGGTAGGCGGCGCCGCAGAAGGAGCAGTGGGAGTACGCCACGGCGGTCATGCCGCAGCACGTTACCCCGCCCGCCCGGGGCCGCCGCGACCTGCCGCCCCTGCCGCCCGGGTGGCGGGACCGGCGCTCACGGGTGGCCCGCGCGCAGGGTGTCGCGGGCCGTCATGAGGGCGAACCCGAGCAGGTTGTCCCCCTGCCAGCGCGCCGGATCCTCCGCGCGCGGGTCGTCGGCGGCCAGGCCGATGCCCCAGACGCGGTCGAGCGGGCTCGCCTCCACGAGCACCCGGTCACCGGTGCCGAGCAGGAACGCCCGCAGGTCGTCGTGCTGACCGAACTTGGCGACGCTGCCCGCCACCACGATGTCGAGGCGCCGGGTCTCCCACGTCGCCTGGTCGAAGCCGCGCACCTGGCGGCCGAGCGACTTCGCGCGGTCAGGATGCCCGGCCGCCAGAATCCGTGCGGCGACCGTCGTGTCGCCGAACAGCATCGCCTTGTGCCACATCATCCAGTGCTCGGCGGTGGCGTACGTCCGCTCGCCGTCGCTGAACGGGGCGGGCCACCACTGGCTCAGGCAGCCGGGCCCGACGCTGCCGTCGCGCTGGGGTCGGTGACCCCAGAAGTGCAGGTAGCGGACCTCCTCGCCGGCGTTGACGGCGGCGACGAGTTCGGCGACGGTGCGGGGCGACATGCGGGCGAGTCTGCCCGAGGGGTCCGACGGAACGCGCGCGATTTCCGGGGCGGGGCCGGCGCCGCCTGCCGGCCCACGGCGGAACCCGCGCGGCTCCCCGACCGGCACCGGGCCGACGCGTGGCGCAGCGTCGGGCCCGGCTCGCGGGCGCCGCCGTGCCGGCGTGGTCAGGCCGCCGGCGTGCCGGCGTGGTCAGGCCGCCGGCGTACCCGTGTAGAAGGCCGTGGTGCGACCCGCGGCGGCCTGCGCCTGCCCGGCGTCGGTGCCGTCGGCGACGCTCGCCTCGCCCCACCGCTCGCTGCTCTCCGTCACGAACCGCCGGCCCTGCTCGGAGACCATCCAGGCCTCGCTCTCCTCCGGCGTGACCCCGCTGCCGTCGGCGGCGAGGTGCGAGGCCAGCCCGAGCAGTCCCAGGTCCCAGCCGACCCCGAGCGCGCCCGGACCGAACTGGTCCCAGCGCTCCTGGTCGACGTGGGCGACGTGCTCCAGCTCGAACCGGGTCCGGCCGTCCTCGACCGGCGTCAGCCGCACCTCGATCCAGCTCACCTCGCCGCCGAACTCCCAGGTGGCGGCGAAGCTCTTCGGCGGGTCGCAGCGCTCCACCGTGCCGCCGGCGTTGCCCTCCAACTGGTAACGGCCGTGCAGCCGCAGGTCGCCGGAGATGGGCATGAACCAGCGGGGGATGCGTTCGGCGTTGGTGCAGGCGTCCCAGACGTCCTCGAGCGGCGCGTCGTACGTCTGGCTGATGGTCATCACCCGGGCCTCGCCGGCCTCCAGCACCCGCCGGCCGAGCTGGCGGCGTACGGCGTTGATCTGCTCGGTCGCGTCGATCATCGGTCTCTCCCGTGTTCGGTCGTGTCGTCGGTCGGGGGCGGCTGTTCGCGCAGCCGCCGTTCGCGCCTGCCTCGGGCCAGCTCGGTGGCGAGAGCGTGCAGGGGTGGCGTCCAGAACCGCCGGAAGTTCTCGAGCCAGCGGTCGATCTCCCGCAGTGGCCGGGTGTCGACGGCGTAGAGGCGCCGCGTCCCCTCCGCCCGCACGGTGGCGAAGCCGTTGTCCCGCAGCACCTTGAGGTGCTGGGAGACGGCCGGCTGCGAGATCCCGAACTCCCGCCGGATCACGTCGCACAGCCCGCCGGCGGTCATCTCGCCGTCGGTGAGCAGTTCGAGGATGCGGCGCCGCACCGGGTCGCCGAGGACGTCGAAGGCGTGCACGGCCTCTTTGTATCAGGCCAAACTTATTTAAGCAATCAGTGATGGGGTGTCGCGCGGAACCGTCGGGGATACGACTCTTCGCGGGGTCCGCGCGAAGATCGCACAGGGCTACCCTGGCATCGACGGACCTATAATTTCCGTACCATCGTGGGACCCGTGAGCGGAGGCGGGCGTGCCACTCTTCTTCCTGAGCTACGCCCATGAGGACAACCGCAACGGCCAGGTGCAGGAGTTCTTCGTCGACCTCAGCGACGCGGTGGCCCGGCTGGCCGGCGTGGGGTGGGACGAGGTGGGGTTCGTCGACGGGCAGATGCCGCTCGGCGCGACCTGGTCGCACGAGCTCGCCGACGCGCTCGCCACCAGCTCCTGCCTGGTGGCGCTGACCTCTCCCCGCTACGTCGTGAGCGACTACTGTGGACGCGAGTTCCGGGTCTTCGCCGACCGGATGGACGCCCACGAGCGGGAGTTCCGCCGCCGTCCCCCCGCGGTGCTGCCGATCCGCTGGGTTCCCTGCGACCGCATGCCCGAGGCGCTGACCGGCTTCCAGCACAAGAACTTTCCGGCCGGCGCGGTGTACGCCCAGGACGGGCTGCTCACCCTCAAGCAGCGCCGCCGGCACCACGACGAATACCAGGACTTCGTCGACGCGCTGGCCAAGCACATCGTGCAGACCGACCGCGACCACCGCCTCGCCCGCCTCACCCGGCGTCCGGTGCTCGCCAACGTCACCAGCGCCTTCGAGACACCGCGCCGGCGGCCGGCGGCCGGGTCGTCCCCTGCCCGGGTGCCCCGTGCGACCAGCGCCCGGCACGTCTGGTTCGTCCTGGCCGCCGGCAGCTCGGCGGAGCTGGCCGACACCCACCCGGGAGCCGACGAGCGCTACGGCGCGCTGGCCCGGGACTGGCGGCCGTACCGCCCCGAGCTGGAGGCGCCGATCGGCAGCTACGCCGGGGCCATCGCCACCACCAAGAGCTACGGCTGGACGGTGGAGGACGCCGCCGACCTCGCCGAGGTGCGGGAGTGGGCCCGGGCGCACAACCAGATCGTCGTGCTCGTGGTGGACGTCTGGTCGGCCGGCCTGCCGCGTTACGAGCTGACCCTCGTCGGCTACGACCGCGACCCCGACACCACCACCCCCGTGCTGGTGCCCTGGACGGCCGTCGACGACGCGGCGGCCGACGGCAACCAACGGATGTGGGAGACCCTGGCCCGCGTCCTGTCGCACCACGTCGTGCGCAACGATCCCGCCATGTGGCGACCGGAGATCGCCACCGCCGGCCGCTTCCACGCCGAGCTCGAGGACGCGCTGGTCGTGGCGCAGAGCCGCATCTACCGTACGGGCACGGTCTACCAGGAGCCGCCGTCGGACGGCCCGGTGCACCGCCCGATCCTCGAAGGTCCATGATGGAGGCGGGCAGCCGATGGCGGTGAACGACGCGGCACGTGGGCAGATCGTCACGTTCTACTCGTACAAGGGCGGCACGGGACGCACGATGGCGCTGGCCAACGTCGCCTGGATCCTGGCCAGCCAGGGTCTCCAGGTCCTCGTGGTGGACTGGGACCTGGAATCGCCCGGCCTGCACCGCTACTTCCACCCGTTCCTGCGCGACTCCGAGCTGCGGGCCACCCCCGGCGTCATCGAGATGATCTGGGATTACTCGATGGCCACCATGCAGCGCAACCCCGCCGACGACCAGGAGGAGCTGCTCGCCGGGCACGCCAAGATCCAGCGCCGGGCCGTCTCGCTGAACTGGGAGTTCCCGCACGGCGGCGTGATCGACTTCGTGGCGGCCGGCCAGCAGGACTCGGCGTACTCGCGGCTGGTGAGCACCTTCGACTGGTCGAACTTCTACGAACGCCAGGGCGGGGCGGCCTTCTTCGACGCGGTCCGCGCCCAGATGCGCGCCGAGTACGACATCGTGCTCATCGACAGCCGGACGGGCCTGAGCGACGTCGCCGGGATCTGCACCGTGCAGCTGCCCGACACCGTCGTCAACTGCTTCACCATGTCGACGCAGAGCATCCGGGGCGCGGCGGCCGTGGCCCGTTCGATCCGCGCCCAGCGCCCCGACGACCCACCGCTGCTGGTGCCGGTGCCGACCCGGGTCGAGGACGCCGAGCTGCGCAAGCTGGAGACCGGCCGGGACCTGGTGCGGGCGGAGTTCGCGTCCTTCCTCGACCACCTCTCCGACGCCGCGCGGACACGCTACTGGAACACCATCGAGGTGCCGTACCGCACCTTCTACGCCTACGAGGAGATCCTCGCCGCGTTCGGCGACCGCCCCGAGCAGACCGGCACCCTGCTCGCGGCGTACGAGCAGCTCGCCTCGGTGGTGACCGGCGGCCGGGTCACCCGGCTGGAGCCGATGCCGGAGGAGGAACGCCGCCGGTCGCTGACCGCGTTCGAACGTTCCCGGCTCACCGCCGAGCAGACCGTGCTGGTCGGCTACGCCTCGATGGACCGGCTCTGGGCGGAATGGATCAGCGACCAGCTGGAGGAAGCGGGCCTGCGGGTGGACCGGCGCGCGGTCGACGTACCCGTCCGGGCGGGTGGCCGGGCCGAGTTCGACCGCGCGCTCGCCGCCGCCAGCCGGGTGCTGGTGGTGCTGACCCGACACTTCGCGGCCACCCCACTGGCCGCCGAGGCATGGAAGGTCGCCGCCAGCCGGGACCAGATCGCCGGTGCCGGCGTCCTGGTGCCGCTGCGGGTCGACGAGTCCCGGCTCGCCCTGCCCTACACCGACCGTACGCCGGTCGACCTCACCGACGCCGACGCCGGCACCGCCCGGGCCCTGCTGCTCGAGGAGGTCGGCGCACCCGCGCACACGGTGAGCGGCCGGGCCGTCGGCAGATATCCCGGATCGTTCCCCGCAGTGTGGAACGTGCGCCCGCACGGCACCACCTTCGTCGGGCGGGCCGCGCAGCTGGAGGCGCTGCGCGACCGGCTCACCGCCTCGCCCGCCTCCGGACTACAGGTGGTCCACGGTCTGGGCGGCGTCGGCAAGACCCAGCTCGCCGCCGAGTACGCGCTCCGCTTCGCCCGCGACTACGACGTGGTCTGGTGGATCCCCGCCGACAACGAGGAGCGGATCCGGGGCGGGCTCGCCGACCTCGCCGACGCGCTGGGGCTCGGCGCCGGCGGCGGCGCCGAGGCGGTCCGGCGGGTGCTCGACGCGCTGCGCCGGGGCGGCCCCGGCCGACGCTGGCTGATCGTCATGGACAACGCCGACGAGCCGTCCCGCGCCACCCGGGCGCTGATCCCGCAGGGCCCGGGGCACGTCGTGCTCACCACCCGCGACCAGACCTGGAGCGAGTACGCCACCGCCACCGAGCTGACGGTCTTCGACCGCACGGAGAGCCTCCAACTGCTGCGCGAACGCGTCCGGGGGCTCACCGAGGACGAGGCGACCCAGGTCGCGGAGAAGCTCGGCGACCTGCCGTTGGCGGTCGAGCAGGGCGCCGCCTACCTGCGGGCCACGGCGCTGCCGGTGGAGCAGTACCTCGCGTCGCTGGACACCCCCGGCCTGCTGCGCATCCTCGACGGCCGGCAGTCGGCCGGCTACTCCAAGGCGCTCGCCGCGACCTGGCTGGTGACCCTGCGCCAGCTGCGGCAGGAGAAACCCGCCGCCGCGCGCCTGCTGGAGCTGTGCTCGTACTTCGCCCCCGAGCCGATCCCGGTCGCGATGCTCACCGGCGAGCGGTTCGCTGTCTTCATGGCCCCGTTCGACCCCACCCTCACCGACCCGATCCTGCAGGGGCTGGTCACCGCCGAGCTGGGCCGCTACGGCCTCGCCCAGGTGGACGCGGAGAACAACACCATCCGCATCCACCGGCTGGTGCAACTGGTCATCAAGGACCAGCTCGACGACCCGGCCGAGACCCGCCGCCAGGCCCAGCTGCTGCTCGCCGCCGCCAGCCCCCGCGACCCGGACAAGCCGGCCAACTGGCCGCGCTACGCCGAACTGTGGCCGCACGTACGGCCCTCGGCCCTGCACGAGTCCACCGCCGAGGAGGCCCGCCAGCTCGTCGCCGACACGGTGCGCTACCTCTACCGGCGCGGGGACTACGAGAGCGGGCGCTCGCTGGCGGAGGACGCGCTGGAGCACTGGCGCGACACCGACGACGACGACCCGACCAAGCTGCGGATGCGGTTCCACCTGGCCAACGTCCTGCGGGCGCAGAGCCTCTTCGACCAGGCCTTCGAGATCGACCAGGACGTCTACGACCGGCAGCGCCGGATCTTCGGCGAGCAGCACCTCTACACCCTGATGACCGCCCGCAGCATCGGGGCCGACCTGCGCGCCCAGGGCCGCTACCACGACGCCGAGCACCGCGACCGGCGCACCCTGGAGCTGAGCATCCGCAGCTTCGGCGAGGACAGCGGCCGTACCCTCACCGCTGAGAACAACCTCGCCGTCTCGCTGCGGCTGGCCGGGCACTTCCGCGAGGCGGCCCAGCTCGACCAGCACATCTACGAGCGGCGCCGGGAACGCTTCGGCGAGGAGGACCCGTCCACCCTCGCCTCGGCCAGCAACTACGGCCGGGGGCTGCGCGACACCGGGGAGCTGTGGCGCTCGCACAGCGTCCTGCAACGCACCTCCGCGACCCAGCAGAAGGTCGTCGGCCCCGACCACCCGGAGACCCTGCGTACCGCCAAGGAGCTGGCGCTGACCCTGCGCCAGCTCGGCCGCTTCGCCGACGCGCACCGCGTGCTGGAACGCACCGTGGTGCGCTACCAGCGCACCCTCGGCGGCGACCACGCCGACACCCTCTCCTGCGAGATGGCGCTGGCCACCACCTGGTCGGCGGTCGGCGACAACCCCACCGCGCTGCGGATGGCGAGGCAGTTGCGCGACAGCTACGCCGAGGTGCTCGGCGCCGACCACGCGTTCACCCTGGCCTGCCTCAACAACCTCGGCGTGTTCCTGCGCAAGGCCGGCGAGCACGCGCAGTCCCGCGATCTCGCCCAGCGGGTCCGCGACCAGCTCCTGGCCAGCCTCGGCGAGCGGCACCCGCACACCCTGCTCGCCACGCTCAACCTCGCCAACGACCTGTTCGCCCTCGGCGAGCGCGACGCCGCCCTGCTCCTGGACACCACCGCGTACGTCGAACTGACCCGGGCGCTCGGCGCCGAGCACCCGGACACCGTGTCGGCGTCGGTCAACCTGGCGGTCAGCCGGCTGGCCACCGAGAGCGAGGCCGACGCCGGCCGGGCCCTCTACGACGACGCGTTCGGCCAGCTGGTGCAGCTGTTCGGCGGCGACAACCCGCGGGTGGTCCAGGCCCGCCAGCGGGAGCGGTTCAACGGCTACATCGAGCCCGCGCTGCTCTGACCGGTCGACCGGTCGGGGCCACCGCCGGCGAGCCAGGTGGCCACCGCCACCGGGTCGGCCCCGGGCAGCCGGTGGCACAGCGCCCGGACCAGGTCGGGGCGGGTGGTCAACACCCGCGCGGCGGCGGTACGCCCCAGCCGCCCGGCCGCCAACGCGGCCCCGACCAGCGCGTCGGTGTCCCCGGGATCCCCGGCGAGCCGACGACGGTACCCGGCCAGGGCACCCGGCACGTCCCCCTCGGCGTACGCCCGGTCGGCGTCGTCGGCGTCGTCGGCGTCGTCGGCGTCCGGCGACTGCCGCGAGCCGGGGACGACGCCGGTACCGGTCCCGCCGGCCCTGCCCAGCAGCCGGTGCCGCACCGCCGCCTCCGGCCCGGTGCCGCCGATCGACGCGGGCCGGGCCGGGCCGGGCACGACGGCGGGCGGGACGAGCGGCGGGGGCCTCCGCCGGCCCTGCCGCCACGCGTGCGCCACCTCCGCCACGTCGCCGTCGGCCGGGAGCAGGTTGGCCAGTGCCCAGCGCACCGCCCCGCCGTCCGCGACGTCGCGCGCCGCCGCCTCGACCCGCCGGTCGCCGTCGGACCCCCAGCCGCGCAGGGTGTCGGCCATGCCCGCCACGAAGGCCCGCCCGTCGTCGGTCAGCTCGGCGCTGCCGGCCAGCTGCGCCACGGCCCGCGCGGTCTGCTCCCGCCAGTACGCGTACTCGAACGCGCCGCGGACGCCCTCGTGCCGCCGGCAGCGCCACACCTCGGCGACCCCGAGGTGGGCGTACGCGCCCTGGAGCAGCGCGCCGACGGGGCGCGGGTCCGATCGCCAGGGGGCCCGGTAGCGGGCCGGCCCGTCCGGGACGTGCAGCGGCAGCAGGTCCAGCAGCGCGCCCAGCTTGGTGTGCTGCAACTCGTGCACGAGCAGCAGCGCGAGCGTCTCCGGGTCGTCCGGCGCGGAGACCGCGATCGCGCCCAGCGCCGTCCGGCTGGTGGCGCTGACCGGGTGCCCGGACGGCGCGGGCGTGAGCGGCACCAGCGAACGCAGCAGCGCGGCCAGCCCCCGGGCGTGCGCCGGCAGCCGGTCGGTCAGCCAGTGCCACGCCTGCCCGGTCAGCCGGTCGAGCCGGTCCGCCGCCGCGTCGTCGAGCCGGCCCGTCGGCGGCCGGTGGTACCGGTACCGGTACGGGTCCTGGTCGTCGACGAGCACCTCGGTCGGGGGCGCGCCACGGACCGGGGTGACCCGGCGCGTCGGCAGCCACCCGCCCGCCGGGGTGCCGCCGTCCGGCCCGCTGGCCAGAGTGCCGCCGCCCGGCCCGCTCGCCAGAGTGCCGCCGCCCGGCCCGCTCGCCGCAACGCGCACGGCGCCGGCCGGCCCGCGCACCGACAGCCCCGGCGGTGCGTCGCCGCCGGTCGAGGGCCGGCCGTCGTACCGGCCGCCGACGCTGCTGACGACCGCGAGGCCGGCGCCGAGCCCGACCGCACCGCCCACCGTGGGCAGCAGCAGCGTGCCCTCGGGGCAGGGCACGGCGAGCGTGAAGGGCAGGCCCGCCCGGACGGCCGCGGCGGCCGCCAGCCCGGCCAGGTAGGCCGGGTCGGGGTGGCCACCCAGCGCCGTCGTGGCCCAGCCGGTGACCGGTGGATGGGCCAGGACGTGGGCGACCGCCGCCGGGTCCGCCCGCTCGGCGCGGGTCAGCAGGGCGAGGCACTCCCGCACCGACGGCCCGTCCCCGCCGGCACGCGCGGCGGCGACGGTGAGCAGTCGCCGGCGTCCCAGCTGCCCGGCGCGTAGCACCTCCAGCGTCGCGTCGTCGCCGTGCCCGGCGGCGAGCCCGGCCAACTGGGCGGGGGAGAGCACCACGGTCTCACCGCCCCCGGGTGCCGACCCCACGGCCCGCCGCCATCGGCGTGGACCCGGCCGACTCGACTGTCAGGAACTGCCCGGCCGTCTCGGCTGTCTCGGCGGTCCCGGCGGTCTCGGCCGTCTTGGCCGTCTTGCCCGTCTCGGCCGGCCCGGGCGGGGCGGGCGGGGCGGTCTGCTCGGCCGGGGCGGGCGGGGCGGTCCGCTCGGCCGGGGCGGGGTGGCCGGCCAGGGCGCGGCGGCGGAGGGCGTCGACGTCGGCGGCCACCACCCGCTGCACGTGCCGGATCAGCCGGTAGAGGTCGGGGCAGTAGACGGACGGGTGCGCGAATCCCGCGCCGGCACGGAAGCGGTGCGCGTAGAGGCCGCCGCCGCAGGCGCTGAGCACCGGACAGGCCCGGCACTCGGCGGCCAGGGCCGCCGGACCGGTGGGCCGGCCGGCCAGCGACGGGTGACGCAGCGCCTCGTCGAAGGAGTGCCGGAAGACGTCCAGCCCCGTACGCATCGACGCGTCGTCGGTCGTCTTCAGGGTGTCGGTGCCCTCGATGGTGCCGTCGGTCTCGATCGTCATGAGATCCGGCTCGGCGAAGCCCAGCGCCCGGGTGCCGCTGCGACCGCCGAGCACCAACGCGATCAGCGACTCGAACAACCGGATGCCCGTCCGCCGCGGCGTGCTGTGGTACCAGCGGTCGAAGACGGCGACCAGCCAGTCGCCGTACGGGGTCTCGGCGGTGTCCGGCCCGCGCCCGGGTGGGGGAGCGCTCCAGTTACCGTGCGGCAGCAGCAGGTCCAGCCGGGGCGGGGCGAACGCGAGCAGCGCCTCGTAGACGCGTACCGGATCGTTGGCCAGGTCGACCGTGCAGAGCAGCCCCGCCCAGCGCGACCGGTGCTCCGGGCGGGCGAGCAGCCGCAGCGCGGCGGCCACGTCGGCGAAGCTGCCCCGCCCGTCGGGGTAGCGGCGGTGCCGGTCGTTGGCGACCCGGTCACCGTCGAGGCTCACCCCGACGTCGATGTCGTGCCGGTGGCACAGCGCCAGGAACTCCTCGTCCAGCAGCACGCCGTTGGTCTGCATGCCGATGTCGAGCACCGCGCCCGGGGGCAGCGCCGCGCGCAGGGTGCGTACGGTCCGGTCGAGCACCGCCGGGCCGGCCAGCAGCGGCTCGCCGCCGTGCAGCACGACGCGTACCCGGTCGAGCCGGTGCCGCGCCAGGTGCGCGCCGAGGCGTCGCGCGACCTGGTCCACGGTGCCCGGGGCGATCACCCGGGGTCGTTCGCGCCACCGCTGGTCCGCGTGCCGGTAGACGTAACAGTGGTCGCACGCCAGGTTGCACCGGCTGTGCACCTTGAGCACGAGCTGCCGCACCCGGGGCGGCGGGCCGCCTCCGGCGCGCGGGCCGCCCCTTTCCGTCTCTCGCCCGGCCGGTTGCGCCGGGGCGACGGGATCGGCAGTGGCGTGGCCCGTCGGCGGGCGGGTGTGCTCAGGGCGGGGCGGCGCGGCCGACGTCGGGGCGTCGGCGGACACGTCAGAAGCTCGACTCGAACGCGGACACGTCGAGCTGTCGGCCCGGCTCGTCGCCGACCACGAGGGTGCCGAGCACGTGGGCCAGCACGCTGTCACCGGCGCCGGCAAGCAGGTCGGCCAGCGGCACGTCCCCCAGCCGTACCAGGGCGGGTCCCGCCTCCACGGGCGGCAGCTCGGTCTCAGCCACGGTGGACCGTCCGGCGACCGTGGACCCTGCCGCGCGTCATCGCTGCGCTCACCCCGCCTTTTCTACACCATCGGGAGCCGGCCGCGACGCTCCTGCGCCGCAGACCCGCGCGGGGGACGACGGCACCGGGACGGCACCGGCCGCCCGGCTCGCGGCCCGGATCCCCGGCGGCGCGTACGGCCCGCCCGGCGTCGCGTGCCGGCGGGTGCTGGGCTCCGGCGGGGCCGCCGCTGCCCCGCACCGCGAGCGCGATGACCGGTGACATCCCGCCTCCCGTCCGCGTCGGTGTCCGAAGCATAGGGGCGGGGCGACCCCCCGGGCGACCGCCGTCCGCAAACCCGACTCAGCGCCGTGTCGTACCCGTGGTCCATGATCCTTGTCGTCACAGCGACGCCGGCGGCCCCTCCGGCGTCCGGATGGTCGTGGGCGGCGCCGGAAGCGGCGGACGGGAGGTCGGACAGTGGCTGACGCGGAACGGACCGCGTGGCGACGGCGCAGCACGGTACGGGTGATGCCGCCCGCGCGGCCCCGCAAGCTGGCCAAGGTGCCCTTCGTCGAGTTGGCCGACGGACGGTTGCAGGGGGTGGTCTCCAGCGGGTCGGACGTCGACCGGGTCTACGTGTCGTCGATCGCCTCCGGCACCCACGCCTACCACTGCAGCACCAACAACAACCGTCCCTGCGGAGGGCTGCGCGGCATGCCGTGCAAACACCTGCACGCCCTCGCCGAGGAGGCGCTGCTCCAGTACGGCGCCGAGCGTGTCGCCCGCTACCTGCGGGTCGACGTCGGCGCGGAGGTGGACACCGCCCGGGAACTGCTCTCCGCCCTGGACGGGCGGCACGAGCCGACCCCGGCCGCCGTCGTGTTCAGCCGCTTCCTGCGGCACCTGTCCTACCTCGAACTGCCCGGCAGCACGGTCGCCCTGCCTGAGCTGCACTGGTTCCCGGCCGTCGGGGCGGGCCGCTGATGCTCGGCACGCAGCTCGCCGCCCTGCGCGACGGCACCCCGACCGGTCTGACCGACGCCCTCGACCTGGTCGCCGGGCTCGACGACGCGCTGCTGCGCGGCCTCGCCCGGGTGGGCGCCGACGACGCCGCCGCGCTGGCCGCCCTGGCCGGTGCGTTCGCCGCCACCCCGCTCGGCGACCGGCTCGCCGAGGCGGTGACCAAGGTGACCGCCGGTTCGGTGGCCGAGGAACACCTGCTCGCTCTCGCCGGCGCCCGGTGCGCGCTGTTCGGCGCCGCGCACGACGCGCTGCTCGGGCAGCTGGACTCCGCACTGGGCCGCTCCCGCGCCCCCTGGGCCGCCGGCGCGGCCGGGCCCGAGGGCGACGCGGTCGCGGCCCGCGCCGGCGCTCGCGCCTGGCTGCACGAGGTGGCGGTGACCGGCTGGGGCGGCCTCGACCACGAACTCGTGGCCGGGGCGGGGGCACCGGTCGAGGCGGCCCTCGCCGAGCCCCGGCTGCGCCGGCTCGCGGTGCTGCTCGACGGGCTCGCCGCCGAGCTGCGCGCCTGCGTGCCGGTGGCCACGATGGCGCAGCCGCCGCTGCGGCGCTGGGCCGACCTGTGGGCCCGGGGTGTGCTGCTGGCCCAGGACGCGGCGACCGCGTCCTCGCCGACCGCTGCCGAGGAGGTCTCCGGGCGGCTGCTGGTGCTGGGCGTCGACGTGCACGAGCACGACACCGCCGTGCAGGCGCAGCTGCACGCGATCCTGGAGCCGGCCGACGGCGGGCCGCCCCGGCTGGTCCGCTGCGCGGTCGGCGCGGTCAAGGTGGAGACGATCGTCGGGCCGGCGCTGTGGCGCCTGCTGGACGCCCATCCCGTGCTGCTGGCCGCGCTGGCCGAGCGACGCGCCGTGACGGTCACCGGTCTGCCGCTGCACGGCGCGGACCTGATCTGGCACGACGACCGGGTACGCCCCGGCGAGCCGGCCGACCCGTTCGCCACCGCCCGGGTCCTGCTGCCCACGGCGGTTGCGGCGGCGTCGGCGCCGCTGGACCGGCACCCCGTCGGGATCGCCGAGCCGGTGCTGGTGGAGGGCTACACCGTGCGCGACGACGACGGCACGACGACCTTCGAGCTCGGCGGCCAGTCGATCGCCGTCGCGGTGGACCGGCTGCCCTCCTGCGGCCCGCTCACCCCCGAGCTGGTGGCCGCATCCGCCGCCTGCATCGGGCTGATCCGGTGGGACGACGATCGGTGGCTGCTGCAACCCCTGGCGGTGCGCACCACCGTCAAACGCCGGCCGGTCGACGTGCACACCGGAGACTGGGCGGGCGGGATCACCGACCCGAAGATCGCCAAGGCGGAGGCCAAGGCGGGCGACGCCGTGGCGGTGCTGCGCGAGCGCGCGGGACGGTTGCTGCGCCGATGACCGATCTGCCGACCCCCGCGGACCTCGCCGACGCCAACCGGCGCCAGGTGCTCTACTGGCGGCTGCTGGCCCGGCTCTTCGACCCCGACGAGCAGCCCACCCTGGAATCGGCCAGCATGGCGGTCGTGGAGGACCTCGGCCTGCCGGCCGCCCTCCTGGATCCGGCGGTCTCGGTGGACACCGTCGTCCAGCGCTTCCCGGCCATCGCCGACGAGCTGCGCGGCCTGCTCCACCCCGAGCCCGACGCCCCGGCCGCCGCGGCACCCGACTCCACCAGCGATCCCGCCGGCCCGACTGACCTCGCCGAATCCGCCGCCGATCCCGCCGATCCCGCCGAGTCCGCAGGCACCGTCGGGTCCGCAGGCACCGTCGGGTCCGCCGACTCCGGCGGGTGCGGCGAGCCTGCGGGATCCGCCGCCGGAACCGGCGGCGACGGGCCGCCGCAAGCGCCGGGCGCCGCCGAGGTACGCCGCGCCGCCCTGGTGTCGAAGCTGCTGCTCAACGTGTTCGCCACCGGCCACGGCGCGGTCGACGCGGGCCAGCTGGCCCGGTGGCAGTCCGACGCCGGCTGGTTCGAGCAGGCGCTCGGGATGGAGCCCGGCGGGCTGCGCCGGCAGGGCGGCGGCGACGGCCTGGGCGGGGTGCTGGCCGGCATCGAGGGCGACCTGGTCCGCCGGATGCACCTGCGGGAGGTGCTGGCCGATCCGGTGCTGGCCAGTCGGCTGACGCCGAGCATGTCGCTGATCGAGCAGCTGCTGCGCGACAAGGCGAACCTCTCCGGGGTGGCCCTGGCTAACGCCAAGGCGCTCATCCGGCGCTTCGTCGATGAGGTCGCCGAGGTGCTGCGTACGCAGGTCGCGCAGACCAGCGTCGGCGTCGTCGACCGGTCCGTGCCGCCGAAGCGGGTCTACCGCAACCTCGACCTCGACCGCACGATCTGGCAGAACCTGACCAACTGGAGTCCGGAGGACGAGCGCCTCTACGTGGACCGCCTCTACTACCGGCAGACCGCCCGGCGGGTCACGCCGGCCCGGCTGATCGTGGTGGTGGACCAGTCGGGCTCCATGGTCGACTCGATGGTCAACTGCACCATCCTCGCGTCGATCTTCGCCGGCCTGCCCAAGGTGGACGTGCACCTGATCGCGTACGACACGCGGGCCCTGGACCTCACGCCCTGGGTGCACGACCCGTTCGAGGTGCTGCTGCGTACGAAGCTGGGCGGCGGCAACGACGGCCCGGTGGCGATGGCGCTGGCCCGCCCGAAGATCGTCGAGCCGAAGAACACGGTCATGGTGTGGATCTCGGACTTCTACGAGTTCGACCGCTCCCAGCCGCTGTTCGACGGCATCGAGGCGGTGCACCGCTCCGGGGTGCGGTTCATCCCGGTCGGCTCGGTCAACAGCTCGGGCCAGCAGAGCGTCAACCCCTGGTTCCGGCAACGCTTCAAGGACCTGGGCACGCCGGTGATCTCCGGCCACATCCGCAAACTCGTCTTCGAGCTCAAGAGCTTCCTCACCTAGGAGAACAACCCCTCATGTCCGAGATGCTGCGTGCCCCCGCCGAGGTCAAGTACGCCGAGGAACTCGACTACCTGGAGTCGGTCGACACCGACCCGAAGCCGTTCTCGTGGCGGCTGAGCCCGCGGATGGTCCGCCTGTTCGTCCTCGGCTCGGAGCGCGCCGACGGGCTCGACCGGGAGATCCCGCAGAAGTGGTTCGGCGACCGTACGTTCGTCGAACGCAGCATCGTGACCCTGGCGTCGGACCGGGGCCTGCTGCTGATCGGCGACCCGGGCACCGGCAAGAGCTGGCTGGCCGAGCTGCTGGCTGCCGCCGTCTGCCGCAACTCGACGCTGGTGGTCCAGGGCACCGCCGGCACCACCGAGGACCACATCAAGTACTCGTGGAACGTCTCCATGGTCATCGCCCGGGGCCAGTCCCGGGAGTCGATGATCCCCTCGCCGATCATGACGGCGATGGAGCAGGGCACCATCGGCCGGTTCGAGGAGCTGACCCGCTCCACGAGCGACGTGCAGGACGCGCTGATCTCGATCCTGTCGGAGAAGTACGTCAGCATCCCGGAGCTGGACCACGACAACATCGTCTTCGCCAGGCCCGGCTTCTCGATCATCGCCACGGCCAACAGCCGCGACCGGGGCGTGAACGACCTCTCCTCGGCGCTCAAGCGGCGGTTCAACTTCGTCCGGATCCCCGTGGTGACGAACAAGCGCAGCGAGGCCGAGATCGTCCGCTTCCGCACCGAGGAGCTGCTGCGCCGCCACCAGATCACGCTGGACGTGCCGCCCACCCTGCTGGACATCCTGTTGCAGAGCTTCGCCGACCTGCGCGCCGCCGCCTCCGCCGCGACCAGCGACGACGAGAAGCTGGAGTCGGCGCTGTCCACCGCCGAACAGATCGGCGTCCTGGAGGACGCCATCCTGCACAGCCAGTTCTTCGGCGACCGCACCCTGCGCGCCGAGACGCTGGCCGGGTCGCTGGTGGGCTCGCTCGCCCGACGCAGCCCGGAGGACCTGGCGATCCTCAACAAGTACCTGCACGGGGTCGTGGAGCCACGGGCCAAGCAGGACGGTGGCGGTTGGGAGGGCTTCCTCGACGGCGGCCGCCAGGCGATCGCCGCCCTGTCGTGACCGCTCCCACCACGATCGGACCGTTCGGCGCGCTGCGCGAGCAGCTCACGGCCGCCGCCACCGCCTTCGCCGGCAGTTCGGCCGCCGTCGCCGACATCCTCGCCGGCATCGTCGACGACGTCGACCGCGCCCTCGGCGAGGAGCTGGAGATCTTCCCGGTCTGCCACCACTCGCCGGCCTCCGCGCTGGCCATGGTCCGCCGGCTGCGCGCGAAGCAGCCGAAGGTGATCTACCTGGAGCTCTGCGAGGACCTCCAGCCGCTGCTGGGCGAGCTGCGCAACTGCCGCCTCCCGGTCGCCGTGCAGGCGTTCGCCTCGGAGCTGGAGGGCTTCCCGGCCGACTGGGGGCCGCTCAGCGTGGTCGCGCCGGTCACCGAGGCCAGCGCCGAATACCAGGCGATCGCGTACGCGCTGGAGACGCCCGGCGTCGAGCTGGTGCTGGTGGACCGCTCCACCGACCACGTCTTCCAGTGGTCGCCCCGCCCACGCGGCACGGGCGAGGAGACCCCGCCCGGCCCCGGCGAGGAGGCCCCGCCCGGCGGGGACGTCGAGGCCGCCGCGCCGGCGGGGGAGGAGGCGGCTCTGCACGGCGACGCGGTCGGGGTCGAGATCGGCGACCTGCGGCCCCGCTTCGCGGAGCTGGAGGCCTACCTCCTGCACCACGGCAAGGTCCGGCACTGGTCGGAGTGGTGGGACCAGTACGTCGAGCAGCCGCTGGCCGACGCCGACCACGACACCTACCGGCAGGTGATGGTGCTGATCGGCAGCCTGTTCCGGCGGCTGCGCCCGGCCGGCTCGGACGCCCGGGACAGGGACGAGGACCGCGAGCGCTACATGTGGACGCGGATGCGCCAGCACCTCGCCGCCACCGGGGCCGACCCCGCCGACTGCCTCTACGTCTGCGGCGCGTTCCACGCCGCCAGCCGGGTGGAGCAGTTCGGGTTGCGGGGCGACGCCTCGTTCGAGATCAGTCCCCGCACCGCCACCCGGTGGCACTACGGGCTCATCCCGTCCAGCCACTCCGCCATCGAGGCGCAGTTCGGCCTCGCACCCGGCTCGGTGTCGATCGCAGCCGCCACCTGGGCCAAGGCGGTCGACCGCACCGGGCTGACCCCGTTCCGGCTGGAGGGCCAGCGCGGGGGTCGGACCCGCACCGGTGGCCGGCGCCGCGCCGCCCCGGCCCCCGCGCCCGCCGCTGAAGTCGCCGACCGGCTCTCGGGATACCTGGCGCAGCCGCCGGCGCCGCAGGGCCTGGACGAGGGGGAGCTGCGCGGCTGGTGCGTCGACATCGTCCGGCTGGCCCGCCGCAACGGCTACCTGGCCAGCACCGCCGACGCGATCGCCGTCTTCGAGACCTCGATCCTCCTCGCCGGGCTGCGCAACCGCGCCCGCCCCACGCCGTACGACTTCGCCGACGCGGCGGTCACCTGCATCGAGAAGGACGTCGTCCCGGGCCGCCGGGACGTCCGGCGGCTCTGCGAGATCCTGTTCGGCGGCGACCGGGTCGGCCAGGTGGGCTACGAGGCCCTGCCGCCGCTCGCCCGCGACGTCCACGACCGTCTCGCCCCGCTCGGGCTGGACCTGGAGAAGCGCACCATCCAGCGGGCCCTGGTGGACCTGCGGGCCAGTCCCGAGCTGGTGCCCTGCTCCGATCTGCTGTGGCGGCTGCGGCACCTGCTGCCGTCCGACGCGGTCCGGCCCATCATGGGTGAGCGCCGACTGGGGCACCGCTCGATCCAGGAGAGCTGGGACCTGGCTCTCGGCCGCAACCAGCGTTCGCTCATCGAGTTGGGCTACGAGGGGGTGACCGTCGAGCAGGTGCTGGAGCAGCGCCTGCGTCGCGCGGTGCGGGGCCCGGACGCGACGGCCTCGGTCGCGCTGGAGGCCGTCGAGGACGCCATCCGGCTGCTCGACAGCCCGCGCCTGGTCGACGAGCTGGGCACCCGCGCGGTGGAGCTGCTCGCCGCCGAACGTACGGTCGACGACGCCCCCGAGGTGCTGCGCCGGATCCGGCGGCTGCTGGCCCACCACCGCGCCACCGGGCCGCTGCCGGCCTGGTGCGAGGCGTTCGTCACCACCGGTTACGCGCACTACTGCACCCTGCTGCCCACCGCCTTCGTCGACGAGGACAGCGGCGTACGGCAGGTCGGCGCCATGCTGGGCTTCCTGTTCGGCATGGAGAGCCTGGCGCTCTCCCTGGGCTGCGACCGCTCCCAGCTCGAACTCGCCGTGGCGCAGTGCCACCCGGAGACGCCGGCCAAGGTGGCCCTGCTCTGGGCCGCCCGGCACCAGCTGGGCCTGCTGCCGCTGGCCGAGTTGCGCGAGCGGTGTGCCGCGCTGCTCGCCAACCCGCTGGTGGTGCCCGCCTTCCCGCAGTACCTCAGCGGGTTCGTGCAGGCCCTGGAGCCGGTGCCGGGGCTCGCCGCGTTCGTCGTGGAGGTGATGTCGTCCGCGTTCGCCCGGCTGCCCGACCCGGTGCTGCTGCCGTGGCTGCCCACCCTGATCACCACGCTGCGCGCGCACGGTGCGGAGCTGGTGCCGCTGCTGGTCCGGGAGGCGGGGCGTACGTTCCCGGGCTCGCTGGCCGCGCTGGACGCCTGGGTGCCGCCATGGTCGGCCGCCCCGGCGGCGCCAGCCGTCACCGCCGTCGCCGCCGGGCCGGTGGCCGCCCTGCTGGCGGACAACCGGGAGAGCGTGGACGCCGTCGCCGCGCTCCTCGGCTGCGCCGGCGGCTGGCGCGAGGCGGGGGTCACGGCCAGCGCCGTTCCCGTCGGGGTGACCGCCCTGCTGGCCGCGCACCCGGAGACCGTCGACGCCGTGGCCGGCCTGCTGGCCCCGACGCCACGCTGACCGGTGCCCGACATGAGCGCCATGGTCGACGTGGAGGCGGTGTTCCGCGCGGAGTACGGTCGCGCGGTCGCCGTCCTGACCCGGCTGCTCGGCGACATCGGCCTCGCCGAGGAGGCCGTGCAGGAGGCGTTCACGGTGGCGGTGGCGCGGTGGCCGGAGAGCGGGCCACCGCCCAGCCCGGCCGGTTGGATCATCACCACCGCCCGGAACCGGGCCGTCGACCGCCTGCGGCGCGAGGCCTCCCGCGCCGACCGGCACGCCCAGGCCGCCCTGTTGCACGTGCGCGACGGACCGACCGAGGAGGGGCCGGTGCACGACGACCGGCTCCGCCTGATCTTCACCTGCTGCCATCCGGCGCTCGCCCCCGCCGCCCGGGTCGCGCTGACCCTGCGGCTGCTGGGCGGCCTGGGCACCGTCGAGATCGCCAGGGCGTTCCTGGTCTCCGAGGCGACCATGGCCCAGCGGATCGTGCGCGCCAAGGCCAAGATCCGGGACGCGGGGATCCCGTACCGGGTGCCCGGCGACGCCGACCTGCCGGAGCGGCTCGACGCCGTGCTGGCCGTGCTCTACCTGATCTTCACGGCCGGGCACACCGCCGGCTCCGGCGACCGGCTCGTCCGCGACGACCTGTGCGCCGAGGCGATCCGGCTGGCCCGGCTGCTGGTGGAGCTGATGCCGGACGAGCCGGAGGCGCTGGGCCTGCTGGCGCTGATGCTGCTCACCGAGGCGCGCCGCCCCGCGCGCACCACGGCCGACGGCGCGCTGGTGCCGCTGCCCGCCCAGGACCGCCGCCGGTGGGACGCCGGGCTCGTCGCCGAGGGGCAGGCTCTGGTCCGCCGCTGCCTGCGCCGCGACCGGCCCGGGCCGTACCAGATCCAGGCCGCGATCGCCGCCGTGCACAGCGACGCTCCCGACGCCGCCGGCACCGACTGGGCCCAGATCCTCACGTTGTACGACCAGCTCACCGCGTACGCCCCGGGGCCGGTCGTGGCGCTGAACCGGGCCGTCGCGCTCGCCGAGGTGGCCGGGCCGGCGGCGGGGCTGGCCGCCGTCGAGCGGCTCGACCTGGGCCGCTACCACGTGTTCCACGCGGTCCGGGCCGACCTGCTGCGGCGGCTGGGCCGGGGGCGGGAGGCGACGCAGGCGTACCGGACGGCCGCCGAGCGGACGGACAACGCGGCCGAACGCGCCTTCCTGGCCGCGCGGGCGGCCACCACGCTGCCGGGTGGATGAACGCCGCCTCCTGCGCGTTTGCCCGCTCGGTGGGCCGGGAACCCGGGTCGTCCGGCAGCGCGGCGCCCGGCGCCGCCCGACGAACGGACGCGCAGCGCCCATGACGTACCGTCCGGCACTTGCCACCGCTTCCGACCCGACCACGTTGACGATCGGGGTCGAGGAGGAGTACCTCCTGCTCGACCCGCACACGGGGGAGAGCCTGCCGGTCGCCGACCGGGTGCTCACCGCCCTGTCCGGCAGCGCCCGGGAGCAGAGCCGGCAGGAGTTCCGGCACAGCATGGTGGAGATGGTCACGCCCGTCACCGCCGACCTGGCCGAGCTGCGCGCGCAGCTGGTGGCGCTGCGCCGCTCCGCCGGTGACGCGGCGGAGGCCGCCGGGGCCCGGCTCGTCGCGGTCGGCGCCACGCCCGTGCACGAGCCGCACCGGACGGTGCCGGACAAACCCCGCTACCACGCCATGTCGCGGCGCTTCGGGCCGGTGGCGCACGATCCGGCCGTCTGCGGCTGCCACGTGCACGTCGGGATGGCCGACCGCGAACTGGCCGTGCAGGTCTGCAACCACCTGCGGCCGTGGCTGCCGGTGGTGCAGGCGATCACCGCCAACTCGCCGCTGCACGACGGCCGCGACACCGGGCACGCCAGCTGGCGCTCCATGCAGCTCGAACGCTGGCCCAGCATCGGGCCGACCCCGCACTTCGAGTCGGTCGCCGACTACGACGCGACGGTGACGGAGCTGATCGACGCCGGGATCATGCTCGACGCCGCGATGGTCTACTGGTACGCGCGTCCGTCGTCCGCGTATCCCACCGTGGAGGTGCGGGTGGGTGACGTCTGTCCGGCCGTGGACGACACCGTGCTGGTCGCCGGGCTGGTCCGGGCCCTCGTCGCGACGCTGGCCGACGACGCGCGCGCCGGGGTGCCCGCCCGACGGATCCGGGACTGCCTGGTCTCCGCCGCGCACTGGCGGGCCGCCCACGACGGGCTGGAGGGCGACCTGATCGACCTGCGCGCCGGCGTCGCCCGTCCCGCCTGGGAAATGGTCGGCGAACTCGTCGACACCATCACCCCGGCCCTGGCCCGCCACGGCGACCTCGACTACGTCCGCGAGCAGCTCCTACGGTTGCGCCGCGACGGCAACGGCGCCACCCGGCAACGTCGCGTCATGGCGCGCACCGGCGACGACGTGCGCGCCGTCCTGGACCACCTGGCCGCCGAGACCCGCGCCGGCTGAGCCGCGCCCGTTGCCGCCGTCGCCGCCGGCGGCTGGCGGGCCCCGGCTGCGGAGCAGGCTGGCGCCCGGTTCGCCTGGGAGGGGCCGCCGGTCAGCGGATGTCGTGGGACTGCAACCAGAGTTCCAGCAGGCCGAGCTGCCACAGCTTGTTGCTGCCGGCGGCGGCCTGCGCCCGGTCCGGCTCGGCCAGCAGCTCGTCGACGTACCCGCGGCGGAACAGGCCGCGCTCGCGGGCGGCGGGGGCGGCGAGGGCCTCGGCGACGAGCTGCCGTACCGGCCCGTCGACGTTGCGCAGCGCCGGCACCGGGAAGTAGCCCTTCGGGCGGTCGACCACCTCGACGGGCAGCACCTCGCGGGCCACCGCCTTCAGCACACCCTTGCCGCCGTCGGCCACCTTGTGCTCGGGCGGGCAGGCCGCCGCGAGGGTGACCAGGTCCTGGTCCAGGAACGGCGTACGCACCTCCAGCCCCCACGCCATGCTCATGCTGTCCACCCGCTTGACCGGGTCGTCGGGCAGCATCAGGTGGGTGTCCAGGCGCAGCACCGCGTCCAGCGCCGTCTGCGCGCCCGGCGCGGCCAGGTCCGCCGCCAGCAGTTCGCGACTGGCGTCGCGGTCGCAGGCGTACGCGGGGTCGACCACCCGGTTCAGCTCGGCGTGGTCCCGGTCGAAGAACGCGTCGGCGAAGGCCGCCGTCGCGCCGTCGCGGGGCACTCGCGTGAGGGGTTGGTGGTAGCCGTAGCCGGCGAAGACCTCGTCGGCGCCCTGGCCGGACTGGGCCACCTTCACGTGCCGGGCCACCTGTTCGGAGAGCAGGTGGAAGGCGACCACGTCGTGGCTGCCCATCGGCTCGGTCATGGCGTGCACGGTCCGTCGTACCGCCGGGACCAGGTCCTCGTCGGCGAGCCGGATGCGGTGGTGGTCGGTGCCGAAGGTGCGGGCGACCAGGTCGGAGTAGTGGAACTCGTCGCCGGACTCGCCGCCGCGGCTGTCGAAGCCGATGCTGAACGTCTGGAGGTGGTGCTGCCCGGCCTCGGCCAGCAGCGCCACGATCATGCTGGAGTCCAGGCCGCCGGAGAGCAGCACGCCGACGGGGACGTCGGCGACGAGCCGGCGGCGTACCGCTTCGCGCAACGCCTCCCCGACGGCGGCCCGCCAGTCGGCGGCGTCCATCCCCTCGTGGTCGGGGTGCCGGGCGTAGTCGGGCCGCCAGTAGACGTGCTGGCGGCTGCGCCCGTCGGCCTCGACGACGCGCACGGTGGCCGGGGGCAGCTTGCGCACCCCGCGCAGGACGGTGCGGGGCGCGGGCACGATGGAGTGCCAGGAGAGGTAGTGGTGCAGCGCCACCGGGTCGATCGCGGTGTCCACGTCGCCGGCCCGCAGCAGGGCCGGCAGGGTGGAGGCGAAGCGCAGCCGGCCGGGTGACTCGGCGAGGTAGAGCGGCTTGATGCCGAGCCGGTCGCGGGCCAGCACGAGCCGGCGCCGCCGCCGGTCCACCAGGACGACGGCGAACATGCCGACCAGGTGGTCGACGAAGTGCTCGCCCCACTGCGCGTACGCCACCAGGACGACCTCGGTGTCGCTGGTGGAGTGGAACGTGTGCCCCGCCTCCCGCAGTTCCTCGCGCAGCTGCGGGTAGTTGTAGACGCAGCCGTTGAAGACCAGCGCCAGTCCGAGGTCCTCGCGGACCATCGGCTGGGAGCCGGCCTCGGTGAGGTCGATGACGGTGAGCCGGCGGTGCCCGAGGACCACCCAGCCGTCGTCGAAGAGGCCCTCGCCGTCCGGGCCCCGGGACCGCATCGCCTCGCTCATCCGGGTCACCGCGCCGGTGTCCGGTGCCGAGCCGTCGAACCTGGCCTCGCCGCTGATGCCGCACATCGTCAGCGGCCACCGGACTTCCGGGGCATCGGACCCACCGTCACCACTCCCGTCGGCGTCGCGGCTGCGCCGGGCCGCCCGATCGTGGGGGAGCCCGGTCCCGTCGGCAGGACGGGCGGCTGGGCTACCCGCCGTCGGGGGCGGCAAACCCAGGCAGTGTCCGGTCGCGGCCCCGGGCGGGCCCGGTGGTGGGCTCTTCCGCGCCGGCGAGGGCACCGCGAAGGAGGTCGCGCCCCGGGCGGCGGATCAGTCGCGCAGCGTACGCAGGATGCGGGCGAGCTGTTCCCGGTCGGCGGGTGCCAGGCGGTCGAACAGCTCCTCGGTGGCGGCCCGCCGGGCGGCACGGATGGCGGCGCCGGTGTGCGTACCCTCCTCGGTCGGCGTGACCAGGGTGGCCCGCCGGTCGGCCGGGTCGGGGCGGCGCCGTACGAGCCCACGCGCCTCGAGGTCGTCGACGACCTCGGTGGCCGAGCGCGGGGCGATGCGCAGGTGCTCGGCGAGCACGCTGAGCCGCAGCGCGCCGTGCCGGATCAGCACGCCGAGCGCCCGGGACTGGGCGGGCGTGACGTCCCAGGGCGCGAGCGCCTCGCGGGTGCGGTGGCGCAGCCGCCGGGTCACCGCCCGGAACTCCTCGGCGAGGCTGTCGCTGCCGTCGTCGCTGCCGTCCGTGTCCGCGGTCACGGGAATACCGTACCAGCGGAAGCTGTTGCTCCCTCATGTTGAGGTAACCTCAGCATTGTCGACGTGAGGGAGCATCCCTTGGAACCCATCCCCTCCGGCCGCGACCGCGGCCCCCGCAAGGTCAGCGCCGCCGAGAAGGCGCAGGCCCGCCAGGTGTCCCTGTGGCGCATCGGCACGCTCTTCGCCCGGCACAAGGCGGCGATCGGCGCCGTCACCGCGATCATCGTGGTCTCCTCGGTGCTCGCCATGGCCTCGCCCTTCCTGCTGCGCGCCGTGATCGACCGGGCCCTGCCGGAGCGCGACCTGGCCCTGCTGGTCGCCCTGGTCGCCGGCATGGTCGCCGTCGCCGCCGTGACCTCCGTGCTCGGCGTGGCGCAGACCTGGATCTCCACCCGGGTCGGCCAGCAGGTCATGCACCGGCTGCGCACCGACGTCTTCACCCACCTGCAACGGCAGTCGCTGTCGTTCTTCACCCGCACCCGCACCGGCGAGGTGCAGTCCCGCATCACCAACGACATCGGCGGCATGCAGAGCGTGGTCACCTCGACCGCCACCGCCATCGCGGCCAACCTGACCACCGTGGTCGCCACCGCGGCGGCGATGGTCGCGCTCTCCTGGCGGCTCTCCCTGGTCTCCCTCGTCGTGCTGCCGCCGGCCATCTGGCTGACCCGCAGGGTCGCCCACCTGCGTCGCGAGATCACCGCGCAGCGCCAGCGCGAACTCGCCGACCTCAACGTCACCGTCGAGGAGGGGCTGTCGGTCAGCGGGGTGCAACTCGCCAAGACCCTCGGCACCGGCCCCGCCCTGGCCGCGCGCTTCGCCGCCTCGTCGGCCCGCCTGGTCGACCTGGAACTGCGCTCCGAACTCGCCGGCCGCTGGCGGATGGCCACGATGAGCATCGTCTTCGCCGCCATCCCGGCGGTCATCTACCTCAGCGCCGGGCTGCCCGGCGCCGCCGGCACGCTCAGCATCGGCACCCTGGTCGCCTTCACCGCGTTGCAGGGCGGGCTGTTCCGCCCGCTGATGGGCCTGCTCAACGTGGGCGTCTCGGTGACCGCCTCGCTGGCGCTGTTCGCCAGGATCTTCGAGTACCTGGACCTGCCCGTCGAGGTGGACGACCCCGCCGAGCCGGCCGACGTCGACCCCCGCCGGGTCCGAGGCCGCCTGCGCCTGACCGACGTCACCTTCCGCTACCCGGGCAGCGACACCGCCGCCGTCGCCGGGATCACCCTCGACGTGCCGGCCGGCACCAGCCTGGCCCTGGTCGGCGAGACCGGCTCCGGCAAGAGCACCCTGGCCGCGCTCGTCAGCCGGCTGCACGACCCGACGAGCGGCCGGATCACCGTCGACGGCGTCGACCTGCGCGACCTGCGCCTGGCCGACCTGGCCGCGATCGTCGGCGTGGTCAGCCAGGAGACGTACCTGCTGCACACCACCGTGCGGGAGAACCTGCGCTACGCCCGCCCCGACGCCACCGACGCCGAGATCGAGGCAGCCGCCCGCGCCGCCCAGATCCACGACCTGCTCGCCGGGCTGCCCGACGGGTACGACACGGTCGTCGGCTCCCGGGGGCACCGCTTCTCCGGCGGCGAGAAGCAGCGCCTCGCCATCGCCCGTACGCTGCTGCGCGACCCGCGCATCCTGATCCTCGACGAGGCCACCAGCGCGCTCGACACCGAGACCGAACGCGCCGTGCAGCGGGCGTTCGACGAGGTGGCCCGGGGGCGTACCACCATCACCATCGCCCACCGGCTCTCCACGGTGCGGGGCGCGGACCAGATCGCCGTGCTCGACCACGGCCGGATCGTCGAGTCCGGCAGCCACGACGGACTGCTGGAGCGCGCCGGCCGCTACGCCACGCTGGCCGCCTGACGACTCGTCGCGAGTCTCAGAACCGTCGCATAATCCGTCTCATTATTCTGCGACGGTCGGGTCGAGGTGGCGGTAGACGGTGGCCCGCGAGACCCCGAGCGCGGCGGCGATCTCGTCGGCCGAGTGGCTGCCCTCGGCGTGCATCCGCCGGGCCGCCGCCACCTGCTCCGCACCCATCGCCCGCGGCCGCCCGGGCCGCCGCCGGCCCCTCACCGCACCGCCTCCGGAGGTCGGCGCACCCGCGCCGTCGCCGGGGCGCGGCACACCCGGGCCGTCGCCGGACGTGGTGCCCGTGCCGTCGCCGGTCTCCGCGCCCGCGCCGCTGGTCGGGTCGGTGCCCGCCGGGTCGCCGAGCAGCCGGCGTACGCCGTCGAGCATGTCGGCGCGCAGCACCTCGTCCGGCACGTCGGTGAAGAAGACGATCGGGTCGCTGCACGCGGCGACCGCCTGCACCGCCCGTACCCGCTCCCGGCGCCCGGCGTCGGGCCCGGCGATCAGGTCGTTGGCGCGCAGGGCGATCCGGATCAGGCGGTGGTAGGTGTCGCCCCGACCGACGAGCGCGATGTCGTGGAAGAGCATGCCGAGTGGACGGCGGTGGCCCAGGATGATGTCCACCCAGCCCTCCAGTACCGTCCACCGGGCCCGCTCGGCCGGCCCCGCCTCGGCCGTGTCGAGCAGCGCCTCGAAATCGGCGACCAGCGGCTCGACCAGGGCGGTGAGCAGGTGCTCCTTGGCGGGGAAGTGGTAGAGGATCGCCGCCTTGGTCAGCCGCAGCCGCTCGGCGATCTGGCGCAGCGAGGTGCGCTGGTAGCCGTGCTCGGCGAACAGGTCGAGCGCGGCGCGCAGGATCCGGGTGCGCGTGTCGTCGGGCGCCTCGGCGGTCATGGCGGCAAGCGTAGCCGCGCCCTGACCGCCGGGAGGCGGCACCATTGATTCGACTGACCATCGGTCAGTACAGTGTGGTCGTCGGCAGGCCTGCCTCGATCCGGTCGCGCAGGTCGGCACCGCCAGCGGCAGGAGGGGTCCATGCCCGTCATCTCCATCGACGACCTGGTCAAGACGTTCGGCAGCGTCCGGGCGCTCGACGGACTCGCGCTGAAGGTCGGGGCGGGGGAGGTGCACGGCTTCCTCGGCCCCAACGGCTCGGGCAAGTCCACCACGATCCGCGTCCTGCTCGGCCTGCTGCGCCGCGACGCGGGCGACGTACGGGTCTTCGACGCCGACCCCTGGCGCGACGCGGTGGCCCTGCACCGCCGGCTGGCGTACGTGCCCGGCGACGTGAACCTGTGGCCGAACCTGTCCGGCGGCGAGGCGATCGACCTCTTCGGGCAGCTGCGCGGTGGCCTCGACCGGCGTCGCCGCGACGACCTGCTGGAGCGCTTCGACCTCGACCCGACGCGCAAGTGCCGCACCTACTCGAAGGGCAACCGGCAGAAGGTCGCCATCGTCGCCGCCCTCGCCTCGGACGTCGAGCTCTACGTGCTCGACGAGCCGACCTCCGGGCTCGATCCGCTGATGGAGGCCGTGTTCCAGGACGAGGTCCGCCAGCTCAAGCGCGAGGGCGCGACCGTCCTGCTCTCCAGCCACGTGCTGGCCGAGGTCGAGGCGCTCTGCGACCGGGTCAGCATCATCCGCGAGGGGCGCACCGTCGAGTCCGGCACCCTCGCCGAGCTGCGCCATCTCACGCGTACGGCCGTCGCGGTCGAGACCGCGCGACCGGCGACGGGCCTGGCCGCGCTGCCCGGCGTCCACGACGTGCGTGAGGTCGACGGGCGTACCCACCTGGAGGTCGAGCCCGCCCACCTCGACGATCTGCTCGGGCACCTGGTGCGTTTCGGCGTCCGGGCGCTGACCAGCGCCCCGCCCACCCTTGAGGAGCTGTTCCTGCGCCACTACGGCGACGAACGCGCCACCGTCGCCGCCGGATCCTCCGGGTCGGTGGCCGGCCCGACTGACGGTGCCGGCCCGACTGACGGTGCCGGCCCGAATGAAGGTGCCGGCCGCGACGGGCCGGGTGCTGGCGACGGTCCGGGTGCCGGCCGGCCGGAGGGCGTCCGGTGAGCGCGTTCACCGGCACCGGGCGACTCGCCCGGCTCGTGCTGCGCCGCGACCGGGTCCGGCTGGCGATCTGGGTGCTCGGCACGCCTCTGCTCGGCTACGCCCTCGCCGGCAGCGTCAAGGAGTTCTACCCCGACGAGGCGGCCCGCGTCGGCTACGCCAGCACGTCGGCGTCCAGCCTGGTCGCCCGCGCCTTCAACGGCCCGATCGCCGGCACCGACCTCGGCGCGGTCGTGGTCGCCGAGACGTACGTGACGCTGGCCCTGCTCGCCGCCCTGCTGAGCACCTTCGCGGTCGTCCGGCACACCCGGCAGAACGAGGAGACGGGCCGGGCGGAACTGCTCGGCGCCTCCGTCGTCGGCCGGTACGCGCTGCTCACCGCCGCGCTGCTGGTGGTCGTCGCGGCGAACGTGGCCGCCGCCGCCCTGCTCGCCGCCGCGCTGGCCGGTGCCGGCCTGCCGCTCGCCGGGTCGGTCGCCGCGGCCGCCGCCATCGGGGGCGTCGGGGTGGCCTTCACCGGCGTCGCCGCCGTCACCGCCCAGCTGTCGGTCACCTCCCGGGGCGCCAACGCGCTCGCCGCCGCCGCGGTCGGGATCTCCTTCCTGCTCCGCGCGGCCGGTGACGTACTGGGCGAGCAGGTCGACGGCGGGCTGCGGGTGGTCAGCGCCTGGCCGTCCTGGCTCTCCCCGCTCGGCTGGGGCAACCAGGTGCGGGCCTTCGGCGGCGAACGCTGGTGGACGCTGGCGCTGCCCGTCGCGCTGCTGGTCGCCGGGGTGGCGCTCGCGTACGCCCTCGCCGAGCGGCGGGACGTCGGGGCCGGGCTCGTCGCGCCCCGGCGCGGGCCGGCCACAGCCGTACCCGGTCTGCTCAGCCCCGCCGGGCTGGCCTGGCGGCTGCAGCGCGGGGCGCTGCTCGGCTGGGCGGTCGGGGTGGCGGTGCTCGGGTTCTCGATGGGCATCGCCGGCGACGAGTTCAACGCCATGATCGAGGAGAACCCGGCCGCCGCCGAGGCCATCAGCGCGATGGGCGGCGGCGCACGATTGATCGACGCGTACCTGGCGGCGATGCTGGGGCTGTTCGCGCTGACCATCGGCGCGTACGTCGTGCAGGCGCTGCTGCGTACGCGCAACGACGAGAGCGACGGGCCGCTGGAGGCGGTGCTGGCCACGGCGGTCAGCCGCACCCGTTGGCTGACGACACAGGTGCTCGCGGCGACGCTCGGCGCGCTCGCCCTGGTGCTGGTGGGCGGGCTCACCACCGGGCTCGGCTACGGTCTGGTCGCCGGCGATCCCCTCGGCCGGGCGGTCGAGCTGGGCGGGGCGGCACTGGTGCGACTGCCGGCCCTGCTCGTGGTCGCGGGGGTGGTGACCGCGCTGTTCGGCCTACTGCCGCGCTGGTCGGTGGCGCTGTCCTGGGCGGCGCTGATCGCGTTCCTGCTGCTCGGGCAGTTGGGCGCGGTGCTCGACCTGCCGCAGGCGGCGCTGAACCTGTCGCCGTACACCCACGTGCCGCCGGCCCCGGCGGCCGACCCGGCGGTGCTGCCGCTGGTCGTGCTGACGGCGGTGGCGGGGGTGCTGCTCGCGGCCGGCATGGCCGGCTTCCGCCGCCGCGACGTCCCGAGCTGACGGAAGGTCACGGTCCTCCCCGCACCGGACTGCGACGGCAGGCACGTGTCAGGGCGCGGCGAGAGGTTCCCGCGATCCGCTGTCGAGAAGCGCGCTCACCCGTGTGATCGCGTCGTCGATCATCGTGCGGTACGCGTCGTCCGGCAGCTCGGCGACGAGCGGCGTCGCGATCGCCAGGTGGTCGCGGGCGCGGGCGGCGTCGCCGGCACGGCGGTACCCGTCGGCGAGGTTGAGGTGCAGCGACGGCAGGAGGGCCCGGACCCGCAACGACGCGTCGTGCCGCCGCACGCGCTCGTCGCTGAGGTCCGCGACGGCGGCCAGCGCCCGGCGGTCCCACGCCACCTCGTCCGCGACCGAGTCCTGAAGGTCGGCCAGGTGGTGCGCGACGGTGCAGCGGTGCAGCGCGTCCCCGGTGTCGCCGACCCGGTCCCAGAGTTCGGTCAGGGCCAGGCGTGCGGCGGTACGGTCGCCGGCCGTACCCAGTTCCAGGGCGCGGCCGAGGTGCGCCATGACGTCGTCGGCGTCGTTCGTGTCCACCATGCTCCTCGCGGTCAGGGCCGGGCAGCCGGCTGTCGGGTCTCCGCGATACATGCTCGGGGCTCGACCGACTCGAGGGTCAAGCCTGCACGGCGCCACCCTCGGCTGCCCGCTCGCCCTGCTACCCGAGTGGTCCCGCGGCGAAGCCCGCTTGCCGGTGACTGGCAGGCTCCAGGTATGGGAAGCATCGTCACGCAGTTGCCCGCCCTCATCGGTGTGCTGGTCGGCACGATCGGCACGATCGTCGCCACCTCCCTCGCCGACCGCACCCGGTGGAAGCGGAACCAGTCCGTCCGCTGGGACGACCGGCGGCTCGACGCGTACGTCGAGTTCGCGCGGGTGATCAAGGAGATCCACGCCGTCGCCAACCGCATGCTCGTGGACGAGCGACCCCACTCGCGCGGGCACCGGATGGACCGGGAAGAAGGCCTCACCCGCCTGGCCGACGCGGACGTCCGGCACACGTTGGCCTGGGAGAGCCTCCTGCTGCTCGGGGACGCCTCGACCGTGTCGGCGGCCCGCGAGTGGCGGGACGCCGTCTGGCAGATCGAGCGGGTGGCCCGTGGACTCGACCCGGGCGACGACCACGATCTCGCCGACCTGCTGCACCGGGCCAACGAGGCGCGCGACCTCTTCTACCGCGCGGCCCGTGGCGGCCTCGGCGTCCGTGGCGGCTCGGTCGCCCAGGCGGTGGTGCTCGAAGCGAGGCTGGACGAGATCCGGGCGGGCAGGGCGTCACGGCAGACGCCGGAGGCGTCCGGACAGGCCCTGATCGGGCGCTGAGCGCGACCGGAGACCCGTCCGACCCGGCTGTTGACGGGCCCGTACAGCCCGGCGCGGCGGGAGCCGCCCCGCACCGAGCCGACCTCCCGAACACGTCCTTGCCCCCGACGCCCAGCACCCGATGGGGGACGTGACCGGGGTGCCGTTCGACGCGGCCGAGGCGGGCGGCGGTCGCCGAGGACCTTGCGGGCCGGAGACCTTGCGGGGCGGTTGACCGTGCGGGCCGAGGCCCTTGCGGGGCGGTGGACGGTCATCAGGGTCGCACTTCGCGTACGGACGCGCTCCGATCCGACGTCAGCCGGGGTAGCGGGTCCGCCAGTGTGGATCGGTCGGTGGGAAGTACTCGCCTCCCGACGGGCTGTCGTGCAACTCGGTGACGAGGTCGCGGGCCAGCGTGTCGGCCGTCCACGCCAGCTCCAACCGGGACAGCCAGTCGACCGGGAGCGCGTCCGGCCCGTGCGCCGTACCCAGCAGGGCACCGGCCACCGTCACGGCGTGCCCGCCGTCGCCGGCCGAGGCGGCGAAGAGGAGCGCCTCGCGTACCGCCTCGCGGCCCGGGAAGCAGGCGACGGCGTAGACGCCGCCCGCCAGCGCGGAGACCGCCCGGGCATCGGGAGCCAGCCGGGTCAGCTCGTGGACAGAGGGCGCACCCGACCCGGCAGCGGCGAGAGCCGGAACCAGGGACCGCTGCGCCACCTCGGAGAAGTCTCCCGGATCCGACGCCACGCTCACCAGGGCCTCGACGAGTGGGCGTCCCGCAGCGAGCAGACGGATCACGGCACCCGCCAGCCCGGCGACGCCGACGGCGTCACCCGCGTGCGTGAGGGCGGCCATCTCCGCCGCGTCGCACGGGTAGAGGCTGACCGGCAGGGTCCGGGTGAGCGCGTGCGCCCCGGTGCTCGTACCGCTGGGATCGTCGATCGTGCCCATCTTGCGTCGCTGGAGTGCGGCCACCGTCGCCGGCGCCGACCCGCGCCGCTCGGCCAGCGCCGGCACCCGCACCAGCCAGCCTCGCGGCCCGTTGCCGTCGTTGCCGATCTCGAAGCCGGGTACGCCCTGGATCGTGGCCCAGCTCCGGTACGACTCCCACACCATGCTCGGCGGATGACAGATGCCCCGGTGCCGGTGCCGCACGTGGGCGCGGATCAGGCCGTCGATGGTGAAGCAGGCGAGCTGCCCGGCGCTGGAAGCCCGCAGCGGCCCGGACTCCGGCACCGAGCCGCCCGTCGCGCCGACGGCGTCCCCGAGCATCAACCCGAGCACACAACCCCGAGCGCTGGCGAGTTGCTCCGCCGTCACCTTGGTCACGCCGTGCAGCATATTCGCGAACGCTGGTTCCCCATGATCGTTGGCAGCTGGACGAGTCGACACGCCGCGAATCGAGCAGCTCAACTGTCAACGATCAGGATCCGCCATAGCAGGTGGCGAGAGGCGGTGGGGTGTTGTCCACAGCGGAGAGCCTGTCCACAGGGGAGCGAGCGGGCGGTTGCGCGGGAAAGGCTAGGGGCGGAACGGTCGTGACGTGGATGTGGTGCTTCGAGAGTTGGTGGAGCGTGGCGGCGGGCTGGTGACCCGGACGACGGCATTGCAGGTGGTGCCCGAGTGGACGTTGCAGCGGGCATGCGGTCGCGGTGATCTGGTGCGGGTACTGCCCGGGGTGTTCGCGGCGGCACACCTGCTGCAAGACGCACCTGGCAACCACGCCCCCGTCAATGGCCGCCCCACTCCGGCCGATGGCCGCCTCGCTGCCGCCGACGGCACCGATGCTTCCGCCGTGAGTCGCATCGCTCCGGCCGTCAGCCGGCTCGCTCCCGCTCTCGGCCATCGTGCCGCTCTCGCGTGGGCTGACGGTCGAGGCGCGCTCAGCCACCTCAGCGCACTCGAGGTGTGGGCGTTGCGTCGGCAGGTGACCGGCGATGTGCTCCATGTGAGCACGCCGGCCGGCGCCAGCCTGCGTACCCGGCCCGGACTGGTCGTGCATCGACGCGAGGCCTTCGCGGTCGAACCGCCGCAGGTGGTGCTCCGGCGCGGGCTGCTGGTGACCCGCATCGAGCAGACCCTGGTCGACTCGTGGCCGCTCCTGCCGTCCGCCGAGCGGCGCGCGCCGGTGATCCGGGCGGTCAACGATCGACTCACCACGCCTGAGCGGTTGGCGGTGGCCCTGAGTAGCGCGCCGAGATTGTACGACCGGGCAGCGCTGCGGACGCTGCTGACGAGGCTCGCCGAGGGCTGCCGCAGCCCGCTGGAGATCTGGGGGCACGAACGCGTCTTCACCGGTCCGCAGATGCCGGCGTTCCGTCGTCAGGTACGGATACGTGTCGGGCTGCGGACCACGTATCTCGACCTGTTCGCCGAGCGGGAGCAGGTCAACATCGAACTCGACGGTGCCACGACACATGCCGACCCGCGCCAGCGGGAGATCGACCTGCGTCGTGACGCGCTGCTGGCGACCATCGGGATCCTGGTGGTCCGCTTCGCCCACCGTCGTCTGTTCCACGAGCCGGACGACGTACGCCGGGAGACCCTGGCCATCCTGACGAGCCGCCGGCCGAACACGAGCGCTTGACGAGACACGAGCGCCTGACGAGCCATCGGCCGAACACGAGCGCCTGACGAGTCACCGGCCGAACACGAGCGCTTGACGAGACACGAGCGCCTGACGAGCCGACGAGCACGAGCGTCGGACGAGCGCGACCGCTGAGCGGACCCGTGCGCCGACCAGGGATACCCGGTCCGTGGAAGCCCCGAGCAGGTGAGCGACGCGGCGCGGGCTCAGGGCGTGAATCGCGCGCTGTCACCGCCCGTGACGGACAGCGTTGCTCCGGACACCATGCGGGCCGCGTCGGAGGCGAGGTAGACGACGGCCGGTGCCACATCCGCCGGTTCGATCCACGGCACGCGGAGCGGGAGCTTGCCCGCGAGGGCCGCCGCAGCCGTCTTCTCGTCCTTCGCCTCGTCGCCGGTGGGTGTGTTTCCCCCGTCGGCGATGGCCTGTGCATAGCGGTCCTCGTGCCGGGTCAGCGCCGTGTCGATGAGGCCTGGGACGATCGCGTTGACCGTGATGCCGTACTGGCCCAACTCCAGCGCCGCCGATTTCATCAGGCCGAGGATGCCCCACTTGGAAGCCGCATAGCTGGCGCCCCACAGGGTGCCGTGCTGCCCTTGGGTGGACGACGTGACGATCAGTCGGCCTCCGCCGCGCTCGACCAGGTACGGGGCGAACGCGCGCAGTGTGTTGGCGGTCCCGTTGAGGTTGGTGTCGATGTGTTCGTGCCAGTCGTCGTCGTCCATCTCCAACAGCGGCTTGAACGCCTGTATGCCGGCGTTGGCGAACACGATATCGACCCCGCCCCACCGGTCGGCAGCCGTCTTCGCCGCCGTACGCATGGCCTTCATATCGCGGATGTCGGCCTCGATCGCGAGCCACCCGGAATCGTGCTCACGCACGGCGCGCCCGGTCTCGGCCAGGTCGGCGGGGACGGCCGGGGAGTAGTCCATCCGTGGGCTCACTTCGGCCACGATGTCGATCCCGACGACGTCCGCGCCGGCGGCGGCGAGAGCGACTGCGGCAGCGCGCCCGATCCCCCGGGCGGCCCCGGTGACGACCGCGACCCGACCGGCCAAGCCGAAGGGGTGTGTCGAGTCGACGTTCCTGGTCATTCGAGTGCCTTCGTTGTTCGGTTCGCGGCATGCAGGTCATCGCCCAGCCCGGACTGCTGCGGCGACTACCCGCGATGACCGTCGCAAAACGCTCGGCGCCGACGCGGAGGTCGCCGACGGGCAGCCGGTCTGCGGCGCCGCACCACCCGTCGTACCGGCGACGTCAGCCCGCATCGGCTCCCGCATGCGGCCCCGTCACCAGTGGCCGGAGTCGTGGTGGTGTTCCTGCGGCGGCCGGCACTCCCGCGCATGTCTGCTCTGCCAGTCGCGCAGCGCCCGCCGGACCCGGTCGTTCTCCTGGGTGAGCAGCCGTACCGTCTCGTTGAGCATGGCCAGCTCGTCGGCCACCCGGGCCTGGAACTCGCGTACCTCCACCTGGTCGACGCCGCGTCGGCGGGCGGCGAACTCCCGGGTTCGCACCTCGTGCGGGGTCATCCGCCCGGGATAGCCGGCCGGGTAGGGCTGACCGCCTCGATACACCTGAGCCACGACGATCCTCTCTGCGGGCACGCGGGAGCGCGGACTCCTCGCGGTGGGTCTGGAAGGGCGGGTCGTCCGCGCGGGGGCCGCGGACGACCCGCCCGCTCGGCCGTCGCAGCTCGATTCAGCGGTACGACAGCAGAGCAGCCGTCGGGACAGGCACGGGCAAGCCGCCCCGACCAGGGGGTGCCTCCGCTCCTTGTTGCCACGCAAGGGGAGAGGCGGCTTCCAACTTAGCTGTCCCAGTCATCCGAGTCAAACGATGAGTTGTCGCGAGGTGTCGTTGCGTGATCGAATTGGCGTGCCACGCAGGGGGAGTCATGCCGATCACCGCCGACTACATCCGCATCGCCGACAAGATCGTCGCCGACATCAGGGCGAAGGAGCTGAAGCCGGGCGACAAGCTGCCCTCGATCACGCAGCTCGCCGCGACGCACGAGGTGAGCCCTTCCACCGTCAAGCAGGTCTACGTGCGTCTCGAAGCCCTCCGGGTGATCTGGCGGCACCAAGGGAAGGGTGTCTTCGTGAACGACCCGAAGCTCTGGATGCGGGAGCCGTAGGCAGCGAGCGAGTCGGCTCGACACTCGATCGGGTCCGTTGTCTTCGTGGTGACGGGTAGCTGACAGTGTCGATGGCATTGCGGCCTGTCTGTCACACCGGGGCGGGAAACTCGATGCCCGCCCCTCGGAGGTGCCGCATGCCGTACGTCAAGTCTCACGTCCGCCGCAACGGGTCGAGAGTCCGGGCGCACTACCGCAGACGGCGCCGGACGAGCGGCGGATCGGTGCGCCGTGGTCGTCCGCACGGCGGGTCGGTCAACGGTTGGGGTGTCGGCCTCGGCGGGCTGGCCGTCCTCGCCCTCGTCGTGCTGGTCGTCGACTTCGTCCAGCGGCACCCGTACTGGTCGATGTTCCTGGTCTTCGTGGCTGTCGCGACCACCACCGCCCTGCTGGTGCTCAGGTCCCGGCGGCGGGCGCGCCTGCGGGCTGAGCAAGCCGAACGCGATCGGGCCATCGCGGTCACCGACGCGATGACCGGCGCCGAGTTCGAGCAGTGGTTCGCGAGGCTGCTGGCGGCGTCAGGCTTCCGGCAGGTCCTGGTCGCAGGGGGCTCCGGCGACCGTGGCGCGGACGTCACGGCGATCGCCCCGGACGGCCGGCGCGTCGTCGTGCAGTGCAAGCGGCAGAGCCTGACGAACCGGGTGGGCAGCGCCGCCATCCAGCGGTTCGCCGGCACCTGCCGGGAGGTGCACGGCGGCGAGCTGTGCATGATCGTCACCAATGGTCTCTTCACTGCGGGCGACGGAGTCCGGCTCGCCCGACAACTCGGCATCGTCCTGGTCGACCGGGGAGAGCTGGAGGCCTGGGCCTGGCGGCGGACGCCGCCGCCGGGCCTGTTGACCCGTTGACCCGATGGCCGGCAGGCCGCGCGACGGCGGGCAGCTGGTGCCGCCGGGGGCAGAATGGTGACCCCCAGCAGGCTTCGCAGTGAGGATCCACTTATGACAAGCGACGAACGGTGGGTGGCGAGCGTGCCCTTCTCGTCGGGCACCTCGTTCGCGGGACGGCTCGCCCTGCTCGGCGGGACACTCGCGCTGACCGCCGACGAGGTGACGTTCACGCCGGTGGCGGGGTTGGGCGGTGTCCGCCGGATCGCGTTGGTGGACATCGAGAGCGTGGCCGCCCACGCCGACAGGCCGCCACGGCTGCGGATCACCACCAGGGCTGGTGATCGAATGGTCTTCATAGTCCCGCCGAGCCGCGGCGCGACGGTGTTGTCGTCGGACTCGTCGGCGCGGGACGAGGCGGCGGCCAGGATCAACGCGCGCCTGGCGCAATGACGCTCAAGGTCGTACCGGCATGCGGCGTCGCCCGGTCGCCCGCATCGCGCGCCATCCGTCGCCGTCAGTGCAGGGAGGGTGCGTCGAGGCGGCGGTGCTCGGTGGGCGCCTGATCCGGACCGGGACGAGTGGTCGACGCGGTCAGTTCGGGTGGGGTGGCTCGTCGAGGATGGCGCTGAAGCGTTCCTCGGCGAGGTCGAGCTGGCCGAGGATGTGCTCCTTCACGGGCGCCGACAGGGGAGTGTCGGGCCGGGTGACGAGGTCCCGGTAGACCGGCACGAGCGGGCGGTACTTGCGCGCCGACGAGGTCACCTTCGGCCCGACGGTGTGGATGACGCCCACGCCGTTGTCCGTGAAGTCGGAGATCTTGATGACCCGCGCCCACGGCTCTCGGTCCAGGCTGGCCGCCACGTGCTCCCGGTACTGGACGTGCCGGTCGCGCTCCGGGTCGTACGCCGGATTGGTGACCGCCGCGACCAGGCGGGCGACCCGTGGGCCGAAGCGGTCCGCGAGCGTGGCCAGGGCGGCGGCGGTGAGGTCGTCACCGGCGTGCTCGCCCGCCAGGTCCTCGGGGTGGTCCTCCACCGCGTCGTGCAGCAGGCCGGCCACGATCACGTCGACGTCGCGGACCTGGTAGTGGTGCATCATCCGGATCGCCACCCGGAGCAGGTGGTTCAGGTAGGGCTCGCGGACCCGGCGGTCGTCGCCGTGCAGTTCGGCCGCCAGGTCGAGGGCCTCGGTCAGCCGCTCCCGGGCGGCCTCGTCGAACGCGCGCAGCTCCAGCCGGAACCGGGCCAGCAGGCCGGGCTCGCCGTGGATCTCGGTGATCGCGTGCATCGGCATGGTGGCCAGGTAGGCGGGAAACTCCATGCGCCACTTATAGCCGATCTTCACGCTGCCGGAAGTCCCTGGCGTCGGTCACCCGACCTCTCGGGAGAGGGCTCTTGACGCGACTAATCCTGGACATCTAATGTCCAGAACATGCGGATGGCCGAGGGTGTCGAGTGGGCCCTGCACAGCTGCCTCAACCTGACCTGGTCGGAGCCGGGCCAGGCGGTGTCGGCCGCCCGCCTGGCCGCCTTCTACCAGCTGCCGACGGCGTACCTGAACAAGCAGTTGCAGGCGTTGGTGCGGGCGGGGATCCTGTCGTCCACCTCCGGCCCGCGCGGCGGGTTCCGGCTGGCCCGGGCGCCCGAGGCGATCACCGTGCTGGACGTGGTCGTCGCGATCGACGGCGCGGAGGAGGCGTTCCGCTGCGAGCAGATCCTGCGCCAGGGGCCAGGGGGGCGCGGCGACGTCGACTACCGGCAGGTCTGCCTGGTGTCGCAGGCGATGCGCCGGGCGGACCTCGCCTGGCGGCGTGAGCTGGCGGGGCAGACGCTGGCCGACCTGCGCGCCGCCGTGGAGCAGCGCTACCCGGACACCCCCGGCAACACCCGCGACCGGCTCACCGCACCGCTCACCTGAGCACTACCGTCCAGGGAGGACAGTCACATGACCACCGCACCCGTGCACGTCCGGGCCGCCGACGCCACCGTGCTCGCCGACGGGCCGACCAGCCTGATCACGCTGCTGGCCGACGCCGGCGCCACCGGCGACGCGCTGACCGCGAACCGGGCCACCCTGCACCGGGGCTCGCCGGGCGCGCCGCCCCACCTGCACACCCGCGCCGCCGAGTCGTTCTTCGTGCTCGACGGCGTCCTGGAGGCGCTGGTCGGCGACGAGATCCGCACCCTGCGCCGGGGCGACTTCCTGGTCGTGCCGGCGGGCACCCCGCACGCGTTCGCGCCCGCTCGTGACGAGGCCGCCGACGTGCTGGTCGTGTTCACGCCCGGCATCGACCGGTTCGACTACTACCGCCTGTTGGAGCGGGTCCACCGGGGCGAGGCCGATCCGGCCGAGATCGCGGCGAGCGGCGAGCGGTTCGACAACCACTACGTCGACAGCCCGCTCTGGCGCGCCCGCTCCGAGGCGGCGTCAGGCCCCGGCCGGTAGGTGCTCGCGGGTCCACTCCGCGAAGGTCGTGAGCGGGATGCCGAGGGCCCGGGCGTACTCCGGGCGGGCAGGCTGCTCCGCGACGTTCAGCAGTTCGTGCGAGAGGCCCGCCCACTGCGGCATGCCCGCGGCGACCGCCTCGTCCTCGGTCATGTCGGGCGCGGCAACCTCGGTGTCGAGCGCGCGGGAGAGGGCCGCGGCGATGTCCGTCATGCTGAGGTGGTCGCTCGCCAGTTCCAGCTCGACCCGGTCGAAGCGCTGCGGCGCGGCGAAGGCCGCGGCGGCCGCCCTGCCGATGTCGGTGACCGCGACGAGGGAGAGCCGGGTGGAAGGCTTCAGGACGGTCGCCAGGCCGCCCTCGACTCCGCGGGGGAACAGGTACGCGGCGGAGGGCAGGAGGTTCTCCATGAAGAAGCCCGGCTTGATGAGCGTCCAGTGGGTGAAGCCCGCCCGGCGTACGCGGTCCTGAATGCCGGCCTTGGCGGCGTAGTAGGGCTCCAGCGGCGCCCAGCGGCCCTCGGCCCAGCCGGGAAACCCGGTGTGCTGCCCCGCGCCGGAGACGGACGAGTGGACGAACTGCGTTACGCCCGCGGCCCGCGCGCCCTCGATCAGGTTGACGGCCTGGGCCAGCTCGCCGTCGAAGTCGGGGCCCCGTTCCGTCATCCCGGGCATCTGCACCGAGAAGACGCCCCGGGCGCCCCGCGCGGCCCGGACCACCGACTCGCGGTCGCGCAGGTCGCCGACGACCAGGTCGGCGCCGAGCGCCTCCATCGCCTTCGCCCGGTCGCTTGCCGGGTCGCGGACCAGCGCCCGGACGGCGACGCCCGCCCCGAGCAGGGCCCGGGCGGTGGCACCGCCCTGCTGGCCGGTGGCGCCGACGACCAGGACGGGTGCGGAATCGGTGGGCATGAGGATCCTCCTGCGGCGCGGCGGCATTAAACGGCGGGGCCCGCCGTTTCTGCTTGATAAGATACGGCGGACCCCGCCACTTAGGCAACGTGAGGTGACGTCATGGCCGCCCAGCGAGCGGATGCCCGGCGTAACCGCGCGCTCCTGCTGGCCGTGGCCGAGCAGGAGATCGCCGCGTACGGCGCCGACGCGTCCCTCGAACAGATCGCCCGCAGGGCGGGAGTCGGATCGGGCACCGTGCGCCGACACTTCCCCAGTCGGCACGCGCTGCTGGCGGCGGTCTTCCACGAACGGGTCGAGGCCCTGTGCGTCCACGCCCGCGACCTGGCGGCCGGGGCCGACGCCAGGACCGCGCTGCTGGAGTGGCTGGGCGCCGTCACCGCGTCGGCCTCGACCATCCGGGGGCTGGCCGTCGCGCTGAGCCGCGACAGCACCGCCGACGTGGAGCACGAGCACTGCGCCTCGGCGCAGCTCACCGAGGCCGGCGACCCGCTGGTGCGCCGTGCCGTGCGGGACGGCGCGGTGGCGCCGGACGTGACCGTCACCGACCTGCTCACGCTGGTCACCGGCATCGCCCTGGCCACCGAACACCACCCGGACCCCGCCGCCGAGGCGGGCCGACTGCTCGCCCTGACCGTGGCGGGCGTCAGCCCCCGACAGGGGTGAGCAGGGGCGGCGGGCGCCCGGTGCGCCGGCCGGCCCGGCACATTCCCGAGGTGGTCGACCAGGCCGTCGTCAGGCGCTGACCCGGCGGACCAGCCTCGACGGGAACAGCGTCGACGGCGGCACCGGTCGCCCGGCCAGCACGGCCGTCGCCGCTGCCGTGGCGATCTGCGCCACCGGATGGGTCGCCGTGGTCAGCGCCGGAGCGGTCATCGCGGCCAGTGGGACGTCGTCGAAGCCGGTGACCGCGACGTCTCCGGGCACCTGGACGCCGTCGGCGCGCAGCCGGTCGAGCACCCCGAACGCCGTCGCGTCGCTGCTGCCCACGATCGCGTCCGTGTCCGGCCAGCGTTCCAGCACCTCGCGGGCCGCCGCCCGGCCCCGGCCCGCGCTGAAGTCGCCCGGCACCAGCCGTACGGGCAGGGCCGCGTCGCGCATCACCCGCCGGTACGCGCTGACGGAACGCCCGGCGCACGACAGCCAGCGGGGCCCGGTCACCATGGCGATGTGGCGGCGCCCGGTGTCGTACAGGTGCCGCACCACCGCCTCCGTACCGCCGCCGTTGTCGACGTCGTACGCCGGGACGAGGGCCGAGCCGATGCCGATCGAGGCCACCCGGCCGCGCAGCCTCGCCGGCACCGCGTCGAGCACCGCCTCGGTGGTGTTGATCAGGAGGAGCCCACCCACGCCACGGTCCTCGGCCAGCCGGCGCACCTCACCCGGCGCCCGGGTGGGCAGCCAGTGCAGCGACACCCCGAGCCCGTACGGCGCGCAGACCCGGGCGGCCGCGCCGACCACCCGGTCGACGTACGGGTCGTCGAGGACCGTCGGGGCGGTGCCGGAGACCGCGACCACCAGCCGTACCCCGGTGCCCCGGACGAGCGCGCGGGCGGCCAGGTTCGGCACGTAGCCGAGCCGCTCGGCGGCGGCGTGCACACGCTCCCGGGTGGCGGGCGCGGCGTAGCCGGTGCCGGCGAGCACGCGCGAGGCGGTGGCCTGGGAGACCCCCGCCGCCAGGGCGACGTCCCGCAGGGTCGCCGGTCGGTGCGTCGTCATCGCGGCCCTCCCCGTGCCGGCCCTGCGCCGTCTCCGGTCGACCGGCGTCATCGTTCTCCTCCGGCCGCCGCCGGTGCGGGGCGGAACCGGGTTGCCGTGGTAACGCTTCCAGGTGTGCGATCGTGCGGCAACCGTCCGAGGTGAAAGGATCGTCACCGTGAGCCGCACCGCCCCATCCGCCGCGCCCGCCTCGGCGGTGTCCCCGGCGGTGCTGGCCGCCCGTACGGCCGTGGCCGTGGTCTTCACCCTCAACGGCCTCGCCGTGGCCACCTGGTTCTCCCGGGTGCCCGCCGTCCGCGACGCGCTCGGGCTCAGCGCGGGCCGCCTCGGGCTGCTCCTGCTCGCCATGTCGGTCGGCGCGCTGCTCGCGATGCCCACCGCCGGCCTGGTGGCCCAGCGGCTCGGTACGGCCCGCACCGTGGCCCTCGGCAGCGCGTTCGTCGCGACCGGGCTGGCCGTGGCCGGGGTCGCCACCGCGGCCGGTCTCCTGCCCGGGGTCGCGGTCGGCCTGTGCGCCTTCGGCTACGGCTCCGGCATCTGCGACGTGGCGATGAACGTCGAGGGCGCCGTGGTCGAGCGGCGGCTGGGACGCACGATCATGCCGCGGTTCCACGCGGCGTGGAGCCTCGGTTCCGTCGCCGGCGCCGGGCTCGGTGCCGGCGCCGCCCGCCTCGGTGTGCCGGTCGCCGCGCACCTCGCCGCGCTGGCCGTGGTGGTGCTGCTCGGCACCCTGCTGGCCGTACGGTCCTTCCTGCCGGCGGCTGATGGCGGCACCTCGGCGTCGGCCGCCCCCGCCGAGCGCCGCCGTGACCTGCTCGCCGCCTGGCGGGAGCCGCGCACCCTGCTCATCGGGCTGCTGGTGCTGGTGGCGGCGTTCGCCGAGGGCAGCGCCAACGACTGGCTGGCCGTCGCCTTCATCGACGGGTACGACCTCAGCGAGGCTGCCGGGGCCGCCGTCTTCGGCGTCTTCGTCGTCGGTATGACCCTGGGCCGCACCGTGGGCACGGTCGCGCTGGACCGGTGGGGTCGGGTGCGCGTCCTGTCCGGCACCATCCTGCTCGCCACGCTCGGCGCGGGCGTGGCGGTGCTCGCCGGCTCAGGGCCCGTGGCGATTGCCGGCGTGGCGCTCTGGGGGATCGGCGCGTCGCTGGGCTTCCCGGTCGGGATGAGCGCGGCGGCCGACGACGAGCAGCGGGCGCCGGCCCGGGTCAGCGTGGTCGCCGTGATCGGCTACACCGCCTTCCTCGCCGGCCCGCCGCTGCTCGGCCTGCTCGGCGACCGGGTCGGTACGCTGCACGCCCTGCTCGTGGTGCCGCTGCTGCTGCTGCCCACCCTCGCCCTGGTGCCGGCGACCCGGCCGCCGCGCCACCCGGCCGTCCCGTCAACCGGCAGCCCGACCCTCCCGCCGACCGGCGGCCCCGTCGACCGCGAGCCGACGGCCGGCCACCCGGGCGGCCGGCAACCGGGGCGGTAGGCGCGCCGACCGCCGGCCCGCTGAGCGCCACGGGCGTGCGCAGCACGTCCGGCCGGCGCCGCGTTCAGCCGGTGAGGGCCTGGGCCAGGGCGAAGCCGGCGGTGGCGGCGGCGAGGCCGGCGGCCACGCTGGACAGCACGGTGACCAGCACGAGGAACCGCCGGCCCCGGCGCGCCAACCGCAGCGTCTCGTAGCCGAAGGTGGAGTACGTGGTCAGCGCGCCGCAGAAGCCGGTGCCCAGCAGCGCGGCGGCGGCCGGGCCGACAGGGAGCCCGACCAGGAGGCCGAGCAGGAACGACCCGGCCACGTTGACGGTCAGGGTGCCCCAGGGCAGGGTGCCGCCGAGCCGGGCCTGCACCGCCCGGTCGGTGAGGTAGCGCAGGGGCGCGCCGACGGCCGCGCCGAGCGCGATCAGCAGGACGGTCACCGGCCGGTCCCGCGGTCGGTGCGGGCGTCGAGCAGCCGACCGGTCACGGCGTCGCCGAGCCAGACCGCGACCAGCGCGCCGAGCATGGTCGCGGCCAGGTAGGTCAGGGCCACCCTCGGTACGCCGGCGTCGAGCGCCAGCCGGATGTCCACCGCGTACGTGGCGAAGGTGGTGTAGCCGCCGAGGACCCCCACGCCGAGGAACGGGCGCAGCAGCGGCCGGCGGCCACCGGCCCGGTCGAGTGCCGCCATCAGGACGCCGATCAGGAAGCAGCCGGTCAGGTTGACCGTGAACGTGGCCCACGCGAAGCCGGTCGGGCCGTGCGGGAAGGTGTGCTGGAGCCCGGCGCGGGCCAGGGCGCCCAGCGCGCCGCCGGCCGCCACGGCACCGAGCACCGCCCCGGGGCGGGCCGGCAGCTCGCCCCGGTCGGCGGGTACGCGCAGGTCGACGTCGGGGTCGACCCGCGGGTCCGGTCCGGTCACCTCACCCTCCCCACCGGTGCCACGGCGGGAACCTCGGTGCGCGCCCGTCAGCCTAGCGCCCGGCGCGGCGGCCGTCGGGGCGTCCCGGGGGCGTCAACGCACCCCGGCCACGGCGGCGTCGGTGCCGCCCCGCCACACCGTGCCCACCTCGGCGAAGCCGGCGGCGGTCAGCGCGGACAGGTGCCAGGAGACCGGCGGGTTCCACTCCGGGCTGTGCCCGGTCGGGTAGATGGCGTGCCGCTGCGCGACGAGCGGTCGCAGTGCCGGGTCGGCCTCCGCCCGCTCCCACCACTGCGTCCAGGACAGCGCGGCGCCGGCGGCGTAGCGGGCCGCCCGCCGGTCCCGGGCCCGGTCGAGCAGGCGCTCGCTGAGCCGGGGCAGCGCGTCGTCGGGCATGTGGTCGGCGTTGACCAGGATTCCGCCCGGCCGCAGCAGGTCGCGCAGCTCGGCGTAGAGCCGTTCGAGCCGTTCGGCCGGCAGCCAGTGCAGGGCGGTGGCGGTGAGGACGGCGTGGTAGTCGCGGTGGGGGAGCGCGGTGTGCCAGTCGGGCCGGCCCAGGTCGGCCGTGACGATGGTGACCCGGTCCCCGAGCGAGGCGCGGGCGAGGGCGAGCAGCGCCGGGTCGAGGTCCACCAGGGTCACCTCGGCGTCGGGGAAGCGGCGCAGGGTGCGGTCGGAGATGGTGCCGGTGCCGCCGGCCAGGTCCAGCAGTCGCAGCCGCCCGTCGTCGCGGATCGCGTCGACCGCGTCGAGCATCGCCGTGAACCGGTGCTCCCGGTCCGGCAGGTACGCCTCCTGCTGGCGGTCCCAGCTCTCCTGCCAGGCCGCCACTTCCCGGATGTAAGGACTCATGTCGAAGAGGCTAGTTACGTAGCGGTAACGCGTCCAGACCTTGTTGCCAATTATTTGCAACAACTCGCGAACTGGCGCGGGCGCGGCCGGCCGGCGCTGCCGTGGAGCCCGTGGCAGCCGCGACCGGCCCACCGCGTTGCGGCGAGGGCTGGCGTACGGTACGGACTCGGCGGTCGACGGGACCGCCTGCGGACGGGGGTGTGACGGTCGATGGCGGGACACGGCGGGTCGGCGAGCGGCGGGACGCCTGAGGTGGCCGGGCGCAACGCCGCGCACGACATGTTCGCCGCCGACGTCGCCTCCCGAGGGCTCGGCATCGAGCTGGTCGACGCCGCCGACGGCGCGGCGGTGGCCCGGATGCGGGTGAGCGCCGCGATGGTCAACGGCCACGCCATCGCCCACGGCGGGTTCGTGTTCCTGCTCGCCGACACCGCCTTCGCGCTGGCCTGCAACAGCCACGGCCCGGCCACCGTCGCCGCCGGCGGCGAGATCACCTTCGTCCGTCCCGCCCGCGCGGGGGACCTGCTGACCGCGCACGCCACCGAGCGCACCCGGTACGGCCGCAGCGGCATCTACGACGTCACCGTCACCCGCGACGACGGCGAGGTGGTGGCCGAGTTCCGGGGCCGCAGCCGCACCCTGCCCCCGACCGCCGGCTGACGCCCCGCCGCGTCGCCGGGTGGGCCGGGCGCCACCTGCCGGTGCCCGCCGACCCGGCGCAGCGTCGCGCCAGCCAGGCCACGTCGTACGGGCACGCGGCCCCAGTCAGCCGAGCCGGGCGAGGTCCCCGGCGGTGAGCCGGATCGCGCCGGCCGCCACGTTCTGCACCAGGTGCGTCGGGTCGCCGGTGCCGGGGATGCCCAGCACGTGCGGCCCCTTCTGCAGGGTCCAGGCCAGCCGGATCTGGTGCGGCGTCGCGCCGTGCGCGTGCGCCACGGCCCGTACGGCCTCGTGATGGTCGCCGCCCGTGCCCGCCTCCCGCCCGGCGCCGGCGATCGCGAAGAACGGCACGAAGGCGATCCCCCGTTCGCCGCAGACCCGCAGCAGCTCGTCGGCCCACCGGCCCGCGTCGAGGGCGTACGCGTTCTGCACGCACACCACGGGCGCGATGTCCCGCACCTCGTCCAGGTGGTCCACCCGTACGTTGGACAGGCCGAGGTGCCGGATCAGCCCGGCGTCGCGCAGCTCGGCGAGGGCGGCGAACCGCTCCGCCACCGAGTCGTGCCCGGCCTTCCGGACGATCCGCAGGTTCACCACGTCCAGGTGGTCCCGGCCCAGCCGGCGCAGGTTCTCCTCCACCTCGCGGCGCAGTTCCGCCGGGCCCAGTTCCCGGTGCCGGTTCGCCTCGTCGAAGGACGGTCCGACCTTGGTGGCGATGACCAGGTCGTCCGGGTACGGCGCGAGGGCCTCGCGGATCAGTTCGGTGGCGTACCGGGGCGAGCCGGCGCCGACGCGCAGTGGCCCGCCCGGCGAGACGTAGAAGGCGGCGGTGTCGATGTGGTTGACGCCCAGGTCCACGGCCCGGCGCAGGACGCGCACGGCGCGCGCCCGGTCGGGGTCGACGGTGAGGCGCATGGAGCCGAACCCCATCCGGTGCACGGTGCGGTCGCCGAGCATCCAGGTGCCGGAGGCGGAGGCGGTGATCTCTTCGACGGGCATCGAGCGAACCTAGCCAGCCGCCCCCGACCCGCGCACTCGGTCAGCTGCCCGATACCGACCGGTTCCGGCGCCTGTTAGCGTGGATCGCGGGGGAGATCCACGATTCGGCGGGCCCCGTTCACGCCGCGAGCGGCGTACCGCGCGGCAGGATCCAGCTCTGCCGTCGTCCGCGACCCCGCCGCGCCGAGCCGCTTGGCCAGGCCACGGACGCGACGGCCCCGGCCTCCGCACCGTCCGCCGTGGCCGCCCGGCCGAGACCGGTGACGCCGCCGGGGGCCGTCGGGAGGACACGACCCGGAGTCGGGGCCCAGCGGCGCAGCGGCACCACCCGAGCGGCCCCGACAGACTGCGCGGCGGCCACCACCGGGCCGGGCGCGGGACACCCCGCCGGCCCGGACACCTGGCCGGTGGGGTCGGCGCCGACCGGGGGCACCGACGACGCGGCGGCCTCCGCCGGCCGTCCGGTCCGGCGGGCGAACGCGGCCCGCACCGCCCTCGGCAGCCGGGCGTACGCGACCTCCCGGACCACCGGGTCGGCGACGACGTACCGGCCGTCGGCGCGGGGGACCAGCAGACCCGCCGAGGCCAGGGCGCCCAGCACCGGGGCGACCCGCCCGGGTGCCCAGTCGAGCAGGCGCGCCACCGTCGCGGCGGTGGCCCCCGCGCGGACGGTGGCGGCGGCCATCAGCACGGCCCGTCGGGCCCCGTCGAGGCGGTCCAGCCGGGCGTCGACCTCCCGGCGTACCGCCTCCGGCACGGACTGCGCGCCCAGCGACGCCACGTACGCGGCGGCCCGCCCCGGACTGCCCGCGACCAGCGGCAGCAACCGGGCGACCGTCGCCGTCGGCCGGTCGGCCCGGCCGAGCAGGTGACGCAGCAGGCGTCCGGTCTCCACCGGGCGCAGCGGAGGCACCACCAGCCGGTGCCGCCGGTTCCGTGGACCGGGCAGCGTGTCCGCCCACTCGGGACGGTGCAGCGCCACCACCACCAGGGGCAGCGACCGGGCGGTGGCCGCCGCGAAGAGCCGGTGCAGGAAGTGACTCAGCGCCGCCGTGGCCCGGTCGACGTCGTCCACCGCCACCAGCACCGGCTGCCGGGCGGCGAGCCCGAGGAGCGCCTCCCGCACCACCTCGGCGCCCCGGGCCGCGTCGCCGGAGGCGTCCGGCGTGGCCAGCAGCGCCTCCAGCGCGTACACCGCCCCGGTCAGGCCGGTGGGCGGCACCTGGTCCGTGAGGGCGGCGGTGAGCCGTCGCCGTACGGTCGGGGGCGCGTCGTCGTCGCGGAGGCCGGCGAGCCCACGCACCAGGTCCGCGACGGGGGCCAGGGGCTCCTGGTACGGCGGGCAGTGCGTGACGCACCAGCGCACCGGCGCCCCGTCCACGGTCCGCACCGCGCGGGTCAGCTCGTGCAGCAGCCGGCTGCGCCCGCTGCCGGCCGGACCGACCAGCGACAGCCAGCGCGGGCTGCGTTCCCGCACGGCCCGGACGATCAGGTCCCGGGCGGCGGCCAGTTCCCGGCGCCGCCCGATCAGCGGCCCCTCGTGCGCGGCGGGCGCCGGCCGGCTGGTGCCGGTGGCGTGCCACACGTCGACCGGCAGCGCCTTGCCGGCCAGCGTCACCGGTGGCACCCGGCGCTGCGCGACCAGCCCCAGGGTGGCGCGGTGGGTGGCCGCGCAGAGCGCCACCCCGCCCGGCGGCGCGTACGCCTGCAACCGGGCGGCGGTGGTGATCACCGCGCCGCTGGCCACGCCGTGCCCGCCGTCGCGCGCCGCCGCGAGGTCCACCAGCGCCTCGCCGGTGGCCACCCCGGCCCGGACCCGCAGGCGCGGCGCGCCCGGCGGCGGTCGCCGGTCGAGGGCACCCTGGATCTCCAGCGCCGCCCGCACCGCCCGGTACGCGTCGAACCCGTCGGACCGGCGGGCCCCGAAGAGGGCCATCACCGCGTCGCCGACGTACTTCTCGACCACGCCGTGCCACCGGCGCAGCACCCCGCCGACGGTGTCGAAGTACGCCCGTTGCAGTCTGCGCACGTCCTCCGGGTCGAGCCGGTCGACGAGCGCGGTCGACCCGACGATGTCGACGAAGAGCACGGTGACCAGGCGTCTCTCCTCCGGAACCGGCCAGCCTGCCGAGGTGATCCGCTGCGGTCCAGCGACGATGGTGAGCATGGGCATCGCACCGCCTTTCCCCACGAGGGCTGACGACGCCTCGGACACTGTCACCGATCAGCCGGCGGGGGATCTGCCGAACGACGTATGTCGGCCGCGCGCAGTCTTCGGTCGCGATGTCGGCGCGAGGAGTACCACAGGGACGAAAGACCCGTAGAACGGTGCGGGACCTGTGACTAGGCTGCGTGCCATGGCCAGCGAAGTGGACACGGCACCACTCGTCGGCCGGGCCGACCTGGTGGCGACCGTACGATCCGTGCTGCTCGACGACGTCACGCAGGGGCACACCGCTGCCGTCTTCCTCACCGGCGAGAGCGGCGTCGGCAAGACCCGGCTGCTGCGCGAGGTGGGCGTCCGGTTGCGCGACGCCGGAGCCCTGGTGCTCACCGGCTCCTGTCTGGACATCGGCGACGCCTCGCCCCTGCACCCGCTGTTGCAGGCGCTGCGTCGCCTCGACGCCGAGCTGACCGGTCCCCACGCCCGGACCTCCTCTTCGGTGCGCGGCCTGCTGCGGATGTTCGCCGAGGAGACCGCCGGCCCGGACGGCGCCGGGGCGCTGCTGGAGCGGGTCTCCCAGGGGCTGCACCTGATCGCCGAGGGCCGCCCGCTGGTGCTGGTCCTCGACGACCTCCAGTGGGTCGACCGCAGCACCCGGCAGCTGCTGCTCTACCTCCTGGCCGGGCTGGGCGACCTCCAGTTGTCCGTGCTGGCGGCGGTGCGGGCCGAGTCGTTGCAGGGCGCGCACCCGCTGCGCCGGGTGCTCACCGAGCTGCGCCGGCTGCGTACGGTGCGGGTGCTCGACCTCGTCCCGCTGGACCGGGCCGAGACCGAGCGGCTCGCTGCCGCGGTCGTCGGGGAACCGCTCACCCCGGAGGCGGCGGAGTCGGTGTGGCGGCGCAGCGGCGGCAACCCGTTCGTGGTGGAGGAGCTGGCCCGCGACCTGCGCGACGGCCGGGACGGGCTCTCCGAGACGCTGCGCGAGATCTTCCTGGCCAGGGTGGACGCGCTGCCGCAGCACGCACACGCGGTGGTGCACGCGGCGGCGGCCGGTGTCGAGCCGGTGGAGCACTGGCTGCTGGCCCGGGTGGCGCGGCTGCCCGAGGAGGAGGCGATCGAGGCGGTCCGGTCGGCGGTCGCGCACCGGCTGCTGGTGAGCGCGGACGACGGCTACCGGCTGCGGCACCGGCTGGTCGCCGAGGTGCTGGAGCACGAGCTGTTGCCGGCGGAGCGCGCCGTTCTGCACCGCCGCTACGCCGAGGCGCTCACCGCCGCCCCCGCCGAGCTGCACCAGGCGCGGCTGGCGCACCACTGGCGGCTGGCCGGCGAGCCGGCGCGGGCGTTGCCGGCGGCGATGGCCGCGGCCCGGGAGGCCGAGCGGCTGCACGGCTACGCCGAGGCGCACCGGCACTGGTCGGCCGCGCTGCAACTGCGCACCGAGCCGGGCGTCGCACCGCCGGACGTGGACCGGGTCACCCTGCTCAAGCACGCCGCCGAGGCCGCCCACCACTGCGGCGAGCACGCCCGGGCGCTGGCGCTGCTGGAGGAGTTGGCCGCCGACGGCGGCGGCCCGTCGGCCTGCGCGCTGCGTATCCGCCGGGCCCGTTACCTGGCCGCCGCCGGACGGTCGGCCCCGGCGGAGGCGGAGTACCGCGAGGCGCTGGCCGACGCCGACTGCACGCCCCAGGAGCGGGCCACCGCCGCGGCGCACCTGGCCGAGCTGCTGCTGCACCTCGGCCGGTACGCCGACGCCGGTCGCCGGGCCAAGGAGGCGCTGGAGCTGGCCGCCGAGGTGCCGGGCTCCACGTCCGAGGTGGTGCTGGCCAGCGCGGCGCTCGGCTTCTCCGAGGCGTACCTGGAGGACCCGGACGCCGGGCTGGCGGTCATGCGGCGCGCGCTGGAGACCGCCGAGCGCTCCGGCCGCCCGGAGGACGTGGCCTGCGCGTACCTACACCTGGCGGAGTTGCTGACCGGCCCGCTGAACGTCCTCGAGGAGGGCGTCGTCGTGGCCCGGCGGGGCGCCGAGCGGCTGGCCGAACTCGGCCTTGGCCGCACGTACGAGACGCGGCTGCTGGCCATCGCCACCAACGGGCTGTTCCGGGTCGGGCAGTGGGCCGAGGCGGAGAAGGTCGTCGCGGCGGCGTTGCGGCACCGCCCCTCCGGTGCGGATGCCGTCGAGCTGCTGCTGGCCCGCTGCCGGCTGTCGGTGGGCTACGGCGACATCGAGGCCGCCGACCGCGACCTGGACGCCGTGGCCACGGTGCTGGCCGGCGGCGGCGCGCGGCACATGATCCCGCTGCTGACCCTGCGGGCGGGACTGGCCATGTGGCAGGGCCGGCACGATCTGGCCCGGCAGGCGGTGCAGCGCGGCCTGACCGAGAGCCGCTCCGACGACGTGGGCATCCTCGCCGCGCTGGTGTGGCACGGCCTGCGGGCCGAGGCCGAGGCGCACGCCAGCCGCACGATCGCCGTGGACGAGACCGCGGTGCGCCGGCTGCGGGAGGTCGCCGACCGGGTGGCCCGCAAGAGCGAGCACGCCGCCCGCCCGGTGCGCGACGTGGTCGACGGGTTCCTGGCGCTGTGCGCGGCCGAGGTGAGCCGCCTCGACAGCAGTGACCCGGAGCTGTGGGCCCGTTCGGTGGCGCAGTGGGACCGCCGGCATCACCCCTACCCGGCGGCCTACTCGCGGCTGCGGCAGGCCGAGGCGCTGCTGGCCCGCCGCAAGCGCAGCGCCACCGCGGCCAAGCTGCTGCGGCAGGCGTACGAGGTGGCACAGGGGCTCGGTGCGGTGCCGCTGACCTCGGAGATCCGTACCCTCGCCGGGCGGGCGCGGGTGCCGTTGGAGGACCGCCCGGCCGAGGGCGGGCCGGCGGCCGGAGCGGACGGCGACGAGCTGGCGGCGCTGACCGCCCGGGAGCGGGAGGTGCTCGCCGCGGTCGCCGAGGGGCTGACCAACCGGGAGATCGGCCAGCGGCTGTTCATCAGCGAACGCACCATCGGCGTGCACGTCTCGCACATCTTCGACAAGCTCCACGTCCGCACCCGGGTGCAGGCCAGCGCGATCTTCCTACGCAACAAGGCCGGCTGACGCGCGGCGGGATACGTCGTTCTACTGATCCGGCCGGCCGTCGCCGGCTGGCAGGCTGTGCTGCGTCGCCAACGGCACGGGGGGTGCCGGAACCACTGTGGAGGAAAGATGACCGAACCGGTGTGGGGGCCCGTGCATCGGGACATCGTCGATCTGCTCGCCGACCATCCCGCCGACGTGCCGGCGGTGGTGGACCACCTCACCAAGCTCCAGGATCTGCTGGTTCGGCTTCCTCCGCTGGAGGCGAGCTGCCCACTGGCCGACTTCAACAAGCTCTACCTGACGATCACCGAGAGCGTGTTGAACGGCCTCTACGACGACGGGTTCGCCGACCCGGTGTTCCTGTCCCGCCTGGACGTGGAGTTCGCCGCCCGCTACTTCGACGCGATGCGGCTGTGGACCGACTCCAGCCCGGGCACGCCGAAGGCCTGGGCCTGCCTGTTCGAGCGGATGCGGGGCCCGGACGCCCGTCCGTTGCCGTCGGCGGCAGCCGGGGTGAACGCGCACATCAACTTCGACCTGCCGTTCGCGCTGGTGACGACGTTCGACAGCCTGGAGTCGGAGCCGGTGGACGGCACCGACCAGCACCGCGACTACTTGAAGATCAACGACATCTTCGCGGACAAGATCCCCGGGCTGCGGCGCGGCTACCTGGAGCGCTGGCAGCTGCTCATCGACATGGTCAACGGCGACATCGACGACTGGTACCAGGGGGAACTGGTCGAGTACACCCGCGACGTCGCCTGGCGCAACGCGCAGAAGATCTGGCGCTGCCGGCACGACCCGGCCGCCCACGAGTGCGAGCGCGCGCGGTTGGACGGCACCGCCGCGGCGCTCGGGCGGCTGCTGCTCTCGCCCCTCGGGGCGTTCCTGCAGTAGTCGGGACGGGGGGTCCCCGCGCTCCGCATCCGGCACCCGGCGGAGCGCGGGGACACGTCCCCCGCCTGAACGGGGCTCGCCGCCGGAGGGGGGCGTCGGGCCCGAGGTCAGGAGCGGTCCGACCGGCCGGGGGTACGCCGGGTCGGGGCGCAGGGTTCGCGGGTCGGCCGGCCCGAGGGGTGTCGGCCGGCCCGCACGGGGGGTACGCGCGCCAGGCGTGCCCCGGCCCGTCGGCCCGCCGTCCGGCCTCGTCCCGGCCCGCCCGATCCCGGCCGGCCGCCCCACCCCGGGTGACGGTCACCGTGGCAGAGCCCGGGCCTGGATGTCGAGCGGGCCCGATGCCCGGGTCCGGCGGCGAGCGGGTCCGGCGGCGACTGAGCCGTCCGGCTTCACGGGTTCCGGCGGGCGGCCGGCCGGTGACCGCCTACGGTCGGGGCAGGACCGCCGAGGGTGGGGACGGGGGCATGCGCGACGAGCACGGGCCGAGGTCGCGGCGTACGCGTGGTCGCCGGCCGCCCGCCGGCCCGCCACGGGAGCTGCGCGCCGCCCGCGACCCGACCCGCCCTGGCGACCGCCCCGGACGCCCGGTCGCCGTCCCCGAGGTACAGGCCAGTCCCGCCCGGCCCGCCGCGCCGCTGAGCCCGCTGCGCCGGTGGCTGTTCGCGCACCGGGTGCAGCCGGTCGGCCCCGAGGCGACCGAGGAGCAGGCCCGCTCGCACCCGTGGTGGCAGGTCATGTGCCTGACCGGGGTGGACTACTTCTCCACCCTGTCGTACCTGCCCGGGATCGCGGCGGTGGCCGCCGGGGCGTTCTCGCCGCTCGCCACCCTGCTCATCGTCGCGCTGACGCTGTTCGGCGTGCTGCCGATGTACCGCAGGGTGGCCCGGGAGAGCCCACACGGGCAGGGCTCGGTGGCGATGCTGGAACGGTTGCTGCCGTTCTGGCGGGGCAAGATCTTCGTGCTGGTCCTGCTCGGTTTCGTGGCCACCTCCTGGATCATCACGATCACCCTCTCCGCGGCCGACGCCACCGTGCACCTGCTGGAGAACCCGCGCGTGCCCGAGGGCGTCGGTGGCACGGGTGCCGCCGTCGGCGTCACGGTCGTACTGCTGCTCCTCCTGGGCGGAGTCTTCCTGCTCGGGTTCCGGGAGGCGGTCGCGGTCGCCGTCCCGCTGGTCGCCGTCTTCCTCGTCCTGAACGCGCTGATCGTCGCCGACGGGCTGGCCGGGATCGCGGCGGACCCGCGGACGCTGACGGACTGGACCGCCGCGCTGACCGCCGGTGGTGGCCCCGGCGAGGTGGCGCTGACCGCCGTGCTGGCGTTCCCGCTGCTGGTGCTGGGGCTCTCCGGCTTCGAGACCGGGGTGAGCATGATGCCGCTGGTGGCCGGGGCGGGGGACGACCGCGAGACGCGGCTGGCGGCGCGGATCCGCAACACCCGCCGCTTGCTCACCACCGCCGCGCTCGTCATGTCGGTGTACCTGGTCTCGACCACCCTCGTCACCGCGGTGCTCATCCCCGCCCGCGAGTTCGAACCGGGCGGGGCCGCGAACGGCCGGGCGCTGGCGTACCTGGCCCACGAGCGCCTCGGCGAGGCCTTCGGCACCGTCTACGACGTCAGCAGCGCGCTGATCCTCTGGTTCGCCGGGGCCTCCGCCATGGCCGGGCTGATCAACATCGTGCCCCGTTACCTGCCCACCTACGGCATGGCGCCCGAGTGGGCCCGGGCCGTGCGGCCGGTCGTGATCGTCTACACCGTGCTCAGCGTCGCGATCACCCTGATCTTCCGGGCCGACGTGAACGACCAGGCCGGGGCGTACGCCACCGGCATCCTGGCCATGATGGTCTCCGCCGCCGTGGCGGTCACGATCTCCGCGGTCGGCCGCCGGCAGCGCGTCGTGGCCGCCGGCTTCGCCGTGCTCACCCTGGTCCTGCTGTACGCCCTGGTCGAGAACGTCATCGCGAAGCCGGACGGCATCGCCATCTCCGCGCTGTTCGTCTTCGGCATCGTCGTCGTCTCGCTGGTCTCCCGGGTGAGCCGCACCACCGAGTTGCGCACGGAGCGGATCGAGTTCGACGAGCCGGCCCGCCGGTTCATCGCCGAGTCGCTGGCGCACGACGGCCGCCTGCACCTGCTCGCCCACAAGCCGGCGGCCGACGCGGTCAAGGAGTACACGGTCAAGGAGCGGGCGCAGCGGGGGATGAATCCCGTCCCCGGCAGGGGTGACATCCTCTTCCTGGAGATCGACGTGGTCGACCCGTCGGAGTTCAGTCAGGTGCTGCGGGTGCACGGCGTGCAGGTGGGTGGCTTCCGGGTCCTGCGGGCCGCCAGCCCGGCGGTGCCCAATGCCATCGCGGCGATCCTGCTGGCGCTGCGGGACGCCACCGGTGTGCGTCCGCACGCCCACTTCGAGTGGTCGGAGGGCAACCCCCTCGGGCACCTGCTGCGCTACCTCATCCTCGGTCGTGGCGACACCCCGCCGGTGGTGCGGGAGATCATCCGCAAGTCCGAACCGGACCCGGCCCGCCGGCCCGGGATCCACGTCGGCGGCTGATCGGGTGCCCGTGCCGGTCTCCGGCCGGTGCCCCATTCACTACTCGTCAAGGTGAAAAGTACGTTTATTCATGTTCGGGGTACTTGCCCGTTTCTCGTCCGTATCGTGACCTTCGGCGGCTGCCGCGACGTCAGCCGCCCCGCGTCCCGTTCGACGCGGTCACGCACGCGTGAGAGGCAGGAAAGCCTGATGACGAAGTATCAAGGAGGCCGGCGGGCGGCACCACGCAGGCGGCGGTCGCGGTGGTTCTTGGCGGGTGGCCTCGTGGCGGGCACCCTGGTGGCGGGGGTGGCCGGGCTGGGCGGTGTCGCCGTCGCCGCCGACCGGGATCCGTCCGGCGCGGGTGCGCCGTCGGTGGCGCCGCGTACCGACGACCACTACGGCGAGCGCCACGGCGGCGACGACGGCGAGGACCGCGACCACGCCCGCGAGGAGCGGCGCGGCTGGCGGCCGGACGCCCGCCCGAGCCGCCCCGGTCGTGGGCAGCGCGTGGAGGTGGCGGTGCCCTGCGACTCCGCGAAGCTGATCTCGGCGCTGGTCCGCGCGAACGCCGAGGGCGGTGCGGACCTGCGGCTGGCGTCGAAGTGCACGTACGAGCTCACCCACGCCTTCCAGCAACCCGACGAGTACGACGGCGGCATCCGCGACGCCCGGGAGACCGCCGACAGCGCGGAGAACCCCGGCGACGCCGAGGCACCGCCGCGCGATCCGCGGCACGACCGGGCCGGGCTGCCCGTCATCTACCACCCGATCTCCATCCGGGGTGAGGAGACCACCATCGTGCGGGACGCGCGTGCCGAGGCGTTCCGGTTCTTCACGGTCCGCGACGGCGGGGAACTGACGTTGTCCGACGTGGTGCTCCGCAACGGGCTCTCCGCCGCCGAGGGCGGCAGCGTCCACATCGTGCACGGCGCCTCCGCCGTGGTCGAGCGCACCACGATCGTCGACAGCACCTCCCTCTCGGCGGAGGGGGGCGGCGGCGGGATCTTCAACGACGGCAACCTGGTGGTCAAGGGGAGCACCTTCGTCGACAACCACGCCGCCGGCACCGCGGGCAAGGGCGGGGGCCTGCTCAACGGTGGCGTACTGAGCCTGGAGAACTCGCAGTTCCGGGGCAACAGCGCCGTCGCGTACGGCGGCGGCCTGGCGAACTTCCGGGGCGCGGCCGAGGTGCACTCGAGCACGTTCGCGCGCAACAACGCGGCGCAGGGCGGCGGCGTCGCCAGCTTCTCGGCCCGTACCCGGGTCGCCGACACGAAGGTGGTGGACAACACCGCCCAGACCGGCGGCGGCATCGCCAACTCCGACGCGCTGATCTTCCTGCGCGGCCTGGAGGTACGCGACAACACCGCCACGGGCAACGGCGGCGGCATCTCCACCTCCCAGGGCCTGTTGCCGCTCGACGACAGCGTCGTGGCGGGCAACACGGCGCGGGGCTCCGGCGGCGGAATCTACGCCCAGAAGTCGAACCTGCTGGTGCGCCGCAGCGAGGTCAACCGCAACCACGCCGTCGGCGCGAAGTCCGCCGGCGGCGGCGTCTTCGCGACGCTGGGCCAGGTCTCCCTCTACTCCAGCCGGGTGGCCGGCAACGTCGCCACCGTGAAGGCGAGTGGCCTATTCGTGGACAAGGCGCGGGTCAGGGTCGACGACGAGACCGAGATCATCGGCAACGAGCCCAGCAACTGCGAGGGCAGCCGGGTGCCGGTGGCGAACTGCTTCCGTTGACCCGACCGTGGGCCGTACCCGCTGGGGGAGGGCCCACCCGACCGGGCGCGTCCGGCCCTGCCGGCCGATCATCGCGATCGTGCCGCGCGGAGCCGGACGCGCCTTCCGCGTCGGCGGAGCCGGACACGTGGCGACGCAGGCCTGACTGCCGGCCATCAAGAACCCAGCCTCCTAGGATGCCGTACGCGATGTGGGCCACGACCGCAGCTGAGACCGAGGGCGTCGGTCCATTGCACGGCCGACCGATCGACGTGGTTACCATCCCCGAATGATCGAGGAGTTGATCAGAAGGGCGGCTGCCGAGGACGACAGCGCGATCGAGGAGTTGTGCACGATCGCGGACACCGACCCGCGGCGGCTGACCCCGTACCTGGGCCTCCTGTTCGACCTCGAGGTGCTGTGGCCGGCGAAGATGTACCGGGCGGCGGACGCCGACCTGGTCCGGCGGGTCATCGAGCAGATCGACGCCGGGCGGACACCGGACCGTCTCAACCACCTGCTCCTCGTCCTGGCGCACAGTGCCCACCCGCTCGCCGAAAGCGCCATGCGTCGCTGGTCGACACAGCCACCAGCCGGCGCGGGCGAGCTGCACGTCGGGGTGCTGAGCTACGCACACGACGGCGGTTGGACGGTCGGCCCAGGCGGCAGCCGACGGAATCTGTGCGGGGACACCGCGTACCGGTGGGTCATGCGCGAGACGCCGCGACGCACCGACGGCCCCACCTGTCCATGGTGTGCGTCGCCGCTCTGGACCGCCGCGGACCTGGACACCACAGAACCCGCCGTCGCCACCGCGCTGGCCCACACGGGCTGGTCCGGCCGCTTGGTGATCGAGACCTGCCACTTCTGCGCCTGCTACACGACGCTCTACAGCCAGGTGACGCCGGCCGGCACCGCCATCTGGTGGGCCGGCAACACCCGGCCGAGCTACCTGCCGGATGCCGCCGAACCGGAGGATCCCCCGGCGCTGTTGCCGGTCCTGGGCTCAGCCCGGCCGAGCCCCTACCAGGCCAGCGCCTGGGATCGAGGCGGCTCGACCCTGGGCGGCCGACCCGACTGGATTCAGGACGCCGAGCACGCCGACTGCCCCGGTTGCGGACAACCAATGGATTACGTGGGTCTGATCGGCGGAGCGGACCTGGACGAGTACGGCGAGGGCGCCTACTACCTGCACCTGCACCTGCCGTGCGGGTACGCGGCGGTCAATTACCAGCAGAGCTGACCCCCGGGTCGTCGCGCTCCGTCGGCGGCAGGAGCGAATGTGTGCAACGGAAGATCGTCAACGAGCACGCAATGGACCGAACGGACAACACGATCATGAAGATGCCGACTACGACGAGTGGGCAGGCTTCGCTTTCTGCGGGTAGATCGTCTCGTGGCGGGCCAGCATGGCAACGAACTCGCCGATCTTCCGCTCGCGGGTCTGTGCCCGTTTGACCGCGTTGACGCGGTGGATGAGAGCGAACCGGTTGGTCTTGGTGAGTACGTCGAACATGGCCTGGGCGGCGGGGTCGGCAGCGATAGCGGCGAGGAGGTCGGCTGGCACCTCGGCTTCCGACGGCGGGGCGTAGGCGGCCGCCCACCGCCCGTCCGCCTTCGCGGCTTCCACCGCGACGCGGCCGGGTGGCATCATCCGCCCCTGCGCCTCCAGCCGGGCCACGTGGGCGACATTGCGTTGGGACCAGGAACTGCGGGGCCGGCGAGGGGTGTACCGGATCCAGGAGGTCTCGTGATCCCGTTTACGGGCCTGCCCGTCGATCCAGCCGAAACACAGCGCCTCGTCAACCGCCTGCTGCCAGGTCAGCGTCGTGACCGTGCCGCCCTTCCTGGTCAGGGCGAGCCAGACACCGGGCGACGTGGCGTGATTGGCCGACAACCACGCACGCAGCGCGTCGGCGTCCTCGACGATCAACTCACTCAGTTCGGCGCTCACCATGACAGCAGGCTATCGCTGCGCCCTGACCGCAGCCTCTGCCCGTTCGACCGCCCCGACTCGCCGGGTTGCCGGCGCGCCGGTCGCTCGCCGGACCGGGGGAGGGCAGGACCTCGATGTTCAGGAAGGTCCCGACGTCGGGCCGACATGCTGGGCTCCTCGTGCACGTGCCGTTTGCGGCGAGCCTCGTCCACGACCATGCCCTACAGAACAATGATCAGCACAATCCACAGTGCCACCCGACGTCGCAACGAGCCGGCAACGCCCGGCGACCCAGCCGCGCAGCACCTTGACCGCTTGGGCTGCGGGAAATAAGGCTGTACTCGGGGCATCGTGCGGGTAGCTTGCCTCCTCGTGGAGAACCACCTGGCGCACGCACCGTTGCTCTCTGCCAGGTGGCCGGTCTTTACCGCCGAACTTGCCGCAGCGCTCGCGGCGGAAGGTGAGAAACGGCTGGCGGAGCAGGTCAGACAGCTGCGAGTCGTGCAGACGTGCGGTTGCGGGGACGACTTCTGCCAGAGCTTCCACACCGCGCCGAAGCCGGTTGAGGCCTACGGCGATGGCCACCGCAATGTCTGCCTCGACGCGCCATGGCCGGGCTACCTCGTCCTCGACGTGGTCCACGACGAGATCAGGTATGTCGAAGTGCTGTACCGATCACCGCTGTGTTGACCGCTCCCGCCTCCGTCGGCCGGCGGCGCGTCCGGACGAGCGCTCCCGGCCACGACGTGCCCTCAACAACCAGCCGTGGTGCACGCGTGGCGCGCAGGCTATCGTCCGCGGCATGAGTGAAACGCCGCTGTCCGATGTCATGTCGGAGCACGCGGAAACCAGGACACCAGAGAGCTACGAGCGCTTTCTCCGGCTGTTCCGGGCCTCCACGGTCGGCATCGTGGCCACCGGAGTGCCCGCCCACGACGCGCACGGGCATCTCGCTGGCGGCGACCTTGGCGCGGGCAGGACCACTCACGGCGACGGATTGTCCCGTCTGCTGGCATACGCCGATCCCGAAGCGGCACTACGAAACTTTGGCCCCCGGTTCAACGCGGGCGTGTCCGGTGAGGTTCTCGTCCAGATGGCCGCAGCCGACCCCGAGTGTGCGGGCGTGCTCGTCAACAGCGCCGTCTGCGAGATCAGCTTGGTCGTCAGCAAGCAGACAGCCCAGTCCCTGATGACGCCAACCACCACCGAAGCGTCCAGTCCGCGGCGTTGGTGGAAACGCCGGTAGCGCCGATATCGCGCCTTCGGGCAGCACACTCAACGTCTCCCGCCACATCGGCCACCGCGTACAGGCGTTCGGCGCCCCAGTCCCACTCCGGTTGCCCGGCCGTGAACCGGAGCCGACCTCCCGGCCGGCTCGGGCATGGGGACATCCGTAGGTGACGGTGCCGCAAGGCATGCGCCCACCGGCTGTCTTCGGGGGCGCTGATCAGTATCGTCACGGCGTGATCGCGAGGCTTGAGGTCGTGTACTGCGACGGATGGGATGACGGGGTCGTCAATCCGCTGACCGCGAAGGCGGCGCAGGCCCGTGACGCGGCCGGTGAGCCGTACACGGCCGTGCTGCTGATCGACGACCGACGGCACGCGGTGCTGGACGTCTCGTGGGCCGACGAGTACTGCCGGGTGTCGCGCTTCGACGCGGCCGGTCGGCAGGTGTCCTGCCACGAGCTGCGCGGCACCGGGGACGGCGACCTGTTCCTGCGGCGGGCCGCCACCTGGGACGGCCCACCGGACGTGGGCGAGTACGAGTATCCGCATGTCGCGGCGCGGACCCGCACCACCTATCGGCTCTCCGGCACACGTACCGATGTCGTCGAACCGTGCGGCGATCTGGGTGCCCGGCACGAGTCCCGCTCCATCCAGCCGCCGCCCCGGCTGCCGGTCCCGGGCTTCCGCCGATGGCGGGAACTGCTGAGTCTCGCCGGGGACGCGCCCGTGGAGATCGTTGACGCGGTGCGCCATCCGCTTCCGGCGCGAACCGCGACCCGGCCACCATGGCGTCCGCCCCGGGCGCTGCGACCGCACGGCATCGAACTCCTGTTCACTCCCGGTACGCAGGTCGAGTACCACGGCAGGCAGCTTCGCCTGTCCGCCCACCACGCCGGGCGACTGCACCTGCCGTCCGGGCGCCTGATCGCCGCTGACCCTTCCTCCCTGAATCTCGACGCCGAGCCCTTCGACGTCACCGTGCCGCCCGGCACGTACCCGGTCTCCGTCGGACTCGCGACCTTCGTCGACGATCCGGGGCATACCCGGGTCACCGCCGCGCGCCTCGACATCAGTGACCGTCCCGCAGTGCGATGGGAACTGGCGCTACGCAACGGGCAGGACCCACTCGACCTGGACTACCAGGAGTTCTTCGGCTTCGGCGTCGACACCGGCATGGCCTGCTACGTCGACGCAGACTCCGCCGACCGGGTGACAGACCTCTGGCGTACGCTCGACGGCCTGGTCGAGCCGCGCTACCGCACCACCGATTCGGGGGACATGGTCGCCTGGTCCAGCGGCTGGGGCGACGGCGCCTACCCCACGTGGATCGGCTACGACACCTCCCATGCCATCACCTGCTTCATCACGGACATGCTGCTGTTTCCCACCGACTCGCAAGACGATGACGAGGACTGACGACCAGCCGCACACGAATCTCGACAGCTCGGGGTGCCGTCCACGCTGACGTCACGTGACGCGCGGATCGCCGTAGGTCCGGACGCCGGCTCGGATCGGCGCAACCCGGGGTAGCTGTCGGCGGCGATCCGATCTGGTGCGCTGAGCACCGCAAGCGTCACAGTTCACCACCAGAGCCACTGGGCGCCGTGTCGGTGCTGCTGGGTGGGCGGGATGGTGTCGATGGCCCCGTTTCCGCGATGTTCCTTCGCGGCGTTACGGCACGCGGCTCGGGCAGCCTGACGTTCCCCGCTGGTCCACGTGGCGTTGATGAACCAGCGCGGCGGGCCGCTACCGCCGACCAGCCACCGCAGGCCGGTTCGCGGGTGATGTGGACCGTCCTTGTCCGTACGAGACACTGGTCGCCCCCTCTCCGGTCCGCCGACGCGGCACCCACCTGTCGGGGGTGGGAACGTGGCGCTGGTCCTTCGCCCTTGGCGTGGCCACCGTTCCTCCCTTCCGTATCGGGAATGCCGCCGGCATATGCGGGAGACTACGCAACGTCACCGGCACGTGGGTTCCGGACACGTTTCGGCCCGCGCCCTGTGGGGCGCGGGCCGGAGGATGAGGCCCTACTTGGACGGCTGGGGCAGCTCGCAGTCGACCTTCGGGTTGGCCCCGATGTAGTTCAGCGGCCCGGCCACGATGGTCACCAGGATCGTGCCGGCCTCGGCACAGTTCGTGTCGTCGCCGCTGTAGTAGCCGCGCTGCCCGGCGGCGACCGCGCCGATGATCAGCCAGATGACGACCAGGACTCCGAATATCGACGTGCCGCGCATCGCTGCCTCCGCATGAGTGTGGTGGATCGAGGTGCTGGGCGTTGTACCCAGTCGCGATGAACGGCTAACGGTGTCGCCGATCGAGCGGCGAACTCCGGCTGTCCGGCGGGGGCCTCGCGCCGCCGTGGTGCCGGTACCGCTGGGCGGCGTCGGTACCGCTCGCTGGGCGGCGCCGGTACCGCCGGGTGGTGCCGGTGCCGTCGCCCGGCGCCGCCGTCAGGCGCGGCAGCCGGGCGACGGCGGGGTCGGTCAGGCGTCCGTGCCACCCGCAGGCAGCGCGGCTGCCGCCTCCGGCGGGGCAGCGGCGAGCACCTTCGCCTGCTGCGGCCAGGTGGCCAGGCTCGGGGCGGCGCGCAGCCCGGCGGCCCGGATGGTCTCCCGCAGGGCGGCCTCGTCCAGCTCCGCCAACTGTCCGAAGGTCCGGATGCCGGCGGCCTGCAGCGCCGCAGCCATCTTCGGGCCCACGCCCTGGATGCGCCGGAAGTCGTCGGCGTCCTGGCTGGCGGCCGGCGCGGCCGGAGCAGCCACCTCGTCCCGCGGGGCGGGCACGGCCACCGCCTGGGCCGCGACGGGCTCCGGCTCGGCGGGCACGGCGACCGGCTCGGCGGCGACGGGCTCCGGCTCGGCGGGCACGGCGACTGGCTCGGCGGCGACGGGCTCCGGCTCGGCGGGCACCGGCTCGGCGGCGACAGGCTCGACCGCGACGGGCTCGACCGCGACGGGCTCCGGCGCGTTCGACGCGGCGACGGGGTCCGGCGCGGCGGGTGCGGCGACAGGCCCCGGCTCGGTCGACGCCGCCACCGGCTCCGCCGCGACGGGTTCCGGCTCGGTCGTGACGGGCGCCGTCGCGGCCGGCTCCGGGCCGGCCACCGGCTCGGCGGGCGTGGCGGGTTCCTGCGTCGGCCGGTGCTCGACCGGGCCGGTCACCTCGGCGGCCACCGGCAGCACGACCTCCGTGTTCGGCGCGGCGGTGGCGTCGACCGGAGCGGGTACGGGCTCGGGGTCGTTGCCGGGTGCCGGTACCGCGTCGCCGGTCAGCGCCATGTCGGCGGGGTCGACGTCGTCGACCCGGGCTGCGTCGGCAGTGACGACCGTGGCCGGCGGGGTGCCGGCGCCCTGGTCGGCGTCGTTCGGGGTGTCGGCCCCGGGCGCGGCGGGGACGCGGTCGGCGACCGCCTCCGGAGCGGGGTCGACGGTCACCTCGGGGCGTGCCTCGTCCAGAGTGGCGGCGGGAGGCGGGTCGACCACCACGGCGGTCATGCCGGCGACCGGGTCACCCTCCACCGTCGAGCCGGCAGCGGCAGTCGCGGCATTCTGCCGGCCGCGCCAGAACCAGCCGCCGGCCACACCCACCGCCAGAGCCACGATCAGTATCAGCCAGTGCCCGAAAGACCACGTCACGGCAAACCTCCCTATCGTTCACGTCCGGAAACCCGCGAGAAAAACTCGCCGCAGCTTCGCACACGCCCGATGGGGCCGACAGGCAGGACCGTACGCCGGAGCGGCCGGTGGGACGGATCGCCACCGGTGGTGTCCGGCAGGCGACGCAGGGTGTAGCCACCGTCGGTGGGCCCGACGGTGGATGGGTCTGAGCGCCGGCGGGGCGGACAGGGGGGACCCCGGCGCCCACGGGCGGCGCCGGGGTCCCGGTCGGACAGTCAGTCCTCCTCGCCCCGGTAGCTGTAGAAGTCGTCGACGAACCGGCGCGCCAACCGGGGCACCCGGCTGGTGACGCCGAAGTAGCCGCGCGCGCCGAGCAGCGCGAGCCGGCCGACGACCGGCTTGTACATCCGGTCGTCCCCGCTGGTGCCGCTGCGGTTGAGCGAGTCGGCGACCCGGGCGAACCCGTACGGCACCATCGCGGCCTCGTAGTCGGCCACCGCCTGCAGCAGCGTCTTGTCGCCGGTCGCGGCCAGCCGCAGTTGCCGGCAGAGCAGGGCGGCGTCGCGCAGGGCCGTGTTGGCGCCCACCCCGCGTCCCGGCGTCATCGTGTGGATGGCGTCGCCGAGCAGGGTGACGGTGCTGCTCTTCCACGGCGGCACCGGTTCGCTGGTGGCCACCTTGATGGGCAGGGCGCTGCCCGGGTCGCTGCGGGCGAGCAGTTCGCGCAGGTTCGGGTGCCAGTTGCGGGTGAGTCGCAGGGCGAGCAGGACCAGGTCCTCGCCGCGGCGCTGCATGACGTCGGGCGGGAAACGACGGGCCGTGCTCCAGATGACCAGGTTGATGTTGTCGCGGGTGTTGTCGTGGCGCAGGCCCGGCCAGCCGCGCAGCAGTTCGGCGTCCGCGGGGTCGACGCCGGGCTTGAGCGCCCCGTCGCGGTCCCACTTGAACTCCATCACGTGCAGCACGCCCATCATCCCGCCGGTGCCGAAGATCAGCGAGATGCCCTTCTCTATCCGCTCCGGCAGCAGCCCCCGGGTGTGCGGGGTCAGGGGGATCCGGGTGGCGATGTTGATGGTGCCGGCGTCGCGGGTGACCGCGTGCGGCAGGTACTGGCGGCGTACCGCCGAGTGTGTGCCGTCCGCGGCGACGAGCAGGTCGCCGGTGGCGGTGCTGCCGTCGTCGAAGTGCGCGGTCACGGTGCCGTCGTCGCGCTGTTCGTACCGGGTGAAGGTCTTGTCGAAGTGGACGACGTCCTCCATGCCGGTGAGCAGGACCTGGCGCAGGGTCATCCGGGCCACGGACCGCTCGGTGTTCACCGGGTCGGTGTCCGGCCGGAGCGTGAACGAGGCCGTGCGTCGCATCCCCTGGGTGATGACGTTGAAGTAGCGGGGGGAGCGGGCACAGGTGGCGAGGTAGACGTCGAAGAGGGCGGGCGGCAGGCACTCGCGGAGCGCGCGGCTTCCGGTCGGCCCGATGCCGACCCGGTAGCCGAGCAGCCCCTCGCCGCGGGTGCGGTACCGCTCGTAGACGGCGACGCTGATCCCGGCCCGGCGCAGGCCGTGTGCCAGGCAGAGCCCACCGGTGCCGGCCCCGATGATCAGGACGTGGGGTGGTCTGGACGACATGGCGACCGCCCCGCTCAGCCGGCCGGCTGCGAGGACGTCGCGTCGGCGGCGTCCCAGCGGTAGAAGCAGCCCGCGATGGCGTCGCGCGGCGAGCACCAGGTCGGCAGGTACGGCGTGGTGTGCGCGGAGAGCCGCTCGTTGACCTGGCGGTAGAGCGGGTGGTTGCGGGCCTCGGCCAACGCGTCCGGGTCGACGTCGGCGGTCTCCATCAGGTGTACGTACAGGTCGTGCAGGCAGTACAGGGAGCGGTGGCGGACGCCGGTGAGGGCGGGTAGCTCGGTCGCGTCGGACTCGGCGAAGATCTGCGCCACCCGACCCTCCGCGCCCGGGATGATCCTGCTGACGATCAGTAGACGGCTCATGGGACCCCTCTCGCCGGTGGTGCTTCGCGACCATCTCGCAGGCCACGGACTGTTGTGCGGCCCACCGTGCCCCGGTGACTGTCACCTGTCCGTCACGCGCGCCCCCGGGACGGTGACGCGGGTCAGCGCGCCCGGGGCGCGAGCCGGGTGGACGGCGCCCGACGCGGCCCGGGCGGGGCGTCGCGGGTGGCCTCCCGGATCGGCGCGAGGGTGTCGTCGAGCAGGGCGGTCATCGCCGCCGAGGGCTCCAGCCGCAGTTCCCGCAGCAGCAGGTCGCGGTAGACGTAGAAGGCGTGGACGGCCTCGAAGGCGTTGCCCTCGGCGAGGTGGATGCGGACCACCAGTCGGTGCGGCGTCTCCCGCAGCGGCTCGGCGGCCATCGCCTCCAGTGCGGCCTCCAGGGCCGGGCCGTGCCGGCCCGCCGACAGGTGCTGACCGGCCAGTTCCTCCAGCATGTGCAGGCGCAGCTGGCGCAGCCGCTCGCGGTCGGCCAGTACCCAGTCGTCGTACCAGCCGGGGAGCAGGTCGTGCCGGCCGGCGGCGAGCGCGGCGGCGGCGCAGGGGTCGTCGCCGTCGCGCACCCTCGCCGCCGTGCCGACGAGCGCGTCGACGTCGACCCGCACGACCGGGTCGAGGGAGACCGTGTCGCCGGAGGTGGTGACCGGGCAGCAGGGGTCCTGGCGCAGTCGCCACAGCGCGGTTCGCAGGGACGACAGCGCCCGCTCCTCGGTCGCGTCGGGCCAGAGCAGCCCGGCCAGGTGGCTGCGGGTGGCGCCGGGGCGCAGCCCGATCAGCGCGATGACCCGTTGCAGGCCGCGCGGCACCACGACCGGCGCGTCGCCGTGCAGCAGCCGGAACCCGCCGAGCAGGTGAAGTGAGACGTCGACGTCGGGACGACACCCGGTGGTCGGCGTCGACGGATCAGCGGCCACGGCGGCACCCCCTGCGGAACGCTCGTCCCGACTCGTCTGCTGTCCCCGGCGCGGCTGCCCATGACCCCACTGTCGGATCGCTCGCGCCGCGGCACGGCGTGGCACGCCGCGGCCGCCGGGCTGACCGTCACGAGATTATCAATCATGGTCACTCTGGGTCAATGTCTTGTGCGGGAGCGCGCTTGCCTGTCGCTTCCACGAAAACCCTTCCGAACTGCTGATAGTCCACTCTGCGCGTTCATCGGAGTCACAGCGGACGCACAGTAAGCGTCAACGCAGCGTCACGGCTGTTCGTCGTTGTCCGGCGGTCGACGGTGACGCCGCCGTGACGTCCGTGCCCGCATCGTGTCGCCAGTCGTCCGGCTCGGCCGGTGCCGTCGTCACCGATGCCGGATGCCGTGGAGGGAGGCCCACGCATGGACCGTTCGCTGATCGTCGCGAAGGTGGTGCCGAACGCCGAGGCGAACGTCGCCGAGATCTTCGCCGAGTCCGACGCGACCGAGCTGCCGCGCCTGGTCGGCGTCCGGCACCGGTCGCTCTACCGGCTGGGTGACCTGTACGTGCACCTGCTGGAGACGGAGGCGCCGGGCGAGGGAGCGGTCGAGGCGGCCCGGGGGCACCCCGAGTTCGCCCGGGTGAGCGCCCGGCTGCGGCCGTACGTGTCGCCGTACCTGCCGACCTGGCGGGAGCCGCGCGACGCGATGGCCCGCTGCTTCTACCGCTTCGACGCCGCGACCGCCGGGCGATCGTCGTGACCGCCACCGCGCCTCGCGAGGGGCAGCTCTGGTCCCGCTGCGGCGACTGCGCCACCCTGCTGTACCGCAAGCGGCTGCGGCGCAACCTCGACGTCTGCCCCGAGTGTGGGGCGCACGCCCGGGTCGACGCGCCCGACCGGCTGTTCCAACTCGTCGACCCGGGTTCGTTCACCGCCCTGCCGGACCGGCCGTCCGAGGTCGACCCGATCGGCTTCGTCGACCTGCTGCCGTACCCGCACCGGCTCACCGCGGCGCGGGCCGGCACCGGGTTGGCCGAGGCGGTTGTCTGCGGCACCGCCACCGTGGGGCGGCATCCGTGCGTACTGGCCGTGATGGACTTCCGGTTCCTCGGCGGCAGCCTGGGCTGCGTGGTGGGGGAGCTGATCACCCTGGCCGCCGAGCGGGCCCTGGCCGACGGGGTGCCGCTGGTCCTGGTCACCGCCTCCGGCGGGGCGCGGATGCAGGAGGGCGCCCTGTCGCTGATGCAGATGGCCACGGTCAGCCAGGCGATCGCCGCGCTGCGGGAGGCCGGCCTGCTCACCGTGAGTGTGCTCACCGATCCGACGTACGGCGGCGTGGCGGCCTCGTTCGCCACCAACACCGACGTGGTGCTCGCCGAGAGTGGCGCGCGGATGGGCTTCGCCGGGCCCCGGGTGATCCGGCAGATCACCGGCCGGGATCTGCCGGAGGGTTTCCAGACCGCCGACTTCCTGCTGCGGCACGGCCAGGTCGACATGGTGGTGCCCCGGCACGCCCTGCGGGGCCGGCTGGCGGCGCTGCTCGCCGCCGCCCGGGCCGGGCGGCGGCCCGCGTCGCGTCCCGCCGTACCCCGGCAGGTGCCGCCGTCGGCGCGGCCCGCCGTCACGACGGCGCAGGGCGCGCCGGGTGACGCCTGGGAGACGGTACGGCTGGCCCGGCATCCCGGCCGTCCGACCACACTGGACTACCTGGAGACGGCGTTCGACGGCTTCGTCGAGCTGCACGGCGACCGGCTCGGCGCGGACTGCCCGGCGGTGGTGGGCGGGCTGGCGCGGCTCGACGGCCGGGCCGTCATGGTGATCGGGCACCAGAAGGGACACACCACCGCCGAGCTGGTGGGGCGCAACTTCGGTATGGCCAGCCCGGCGGGACACCGCAAGGCGCTGCGGCTGATGCGGCTGGCCGCCCGTCTCGGCCTGCCGGTGGTCACCCTCGTCGACACCCCCGGGGCGGATCCCGGTGTGCGGGCCGAGGAACAGGGCCAGGCGGCGGCCATCGCGGAGAACATCCTCGCCCTGACCGTGCTGCCCACGCCCGTGGTCGCCGTGATCACCGGCGAGGGCGGCAGCGGCGGGGCGTTGGCGCTCGCGGTGGCCGACCGGGTGCTCATGCTCCAGCACGCCGTCTACTCGGTGATCAGCCCGGAGGGTTGCGCGGCCATCCTCTGGCCGGACCGGGGCGCGGCCCCGCAGGCGGCCCGCGCGTTGCGGCTGACCGCCCCCGACCTGTGCCGGCTCGGGATCGTTGACGACGTCGTGCCCGAGCCGACCCCGGCCGCCCACCACGATCCGGCGGACGCCGCCCGGGCGCTGCGCGCGGCGGTGCTGGCGCATCTGCTGCCGCTGCTCGACGTGCCGTCCACCACGCTGGTCCGTCGCCGGCGGCAGCGGTTCCGGCGCTTCGGCGCCGCCCGCCTCGGCGCCCGGGCGGGTGCCCGGTGAGCGCCGGCGGGATCCCGGTCGACGCTCCGCCGTCGGCGCCCGACACGACTGCGGTGCCCGACGCACCTCCCGCGTTCGGCGCGGCGCGGGCGTTCGGCGTGCAGCGGGCGTCCGGCGCAGCGGCGGCCTCCGGCGGAGAGGCGGCCTCCGGCGTGGAGCGGGTGCCCGGCGCGGAGGGGGCTTCCGGCGTGGAGGCGGGGCACGGGACCGACGCCGTGCTGGCCGGGCTGCGGCGGCACGCCCGACACCTCGTCGCCGAGCTTCCCGGGCCGCTGCGTCGGGTGCGGCTGCGCGGCGGGGAGACGGTGCTGGAGGTGGAGTGGCACGCCGCGCCCGCCGGGCCGGTGCCCGCCGCCGACGAGGTGCGCCCGACGCTCCCGCCGGCCGCCGTGCCGCCGCCGGAGCGGTACGCCGTGCGGTCGCCCGTCGTCGGCACGTTCTACCGCGCGCCGGAGCCGGGTGCCGCGCCCTTCGTCGCCGTCGGCGACCTGGTCAGTCCCGGGCAGGTCGTCGGCATCGTCGAGGCGATGAAGCTGATGAACGAGGTGACCGCCGGGCGGGGCGGCCGGGTCGCCGAGGTCCTCGCCGCCGACGGCCAGCCGGTCGAGTACGACCAGCCGCTGGTCGCGCTGGACCCGGCGTGAGGGGCGGGCTGCCATGTTCGAGAAGGTCCTGATCGCCAACCGGGGGGAGATCGCCCTGCGGGTGCTGCGCGCCTGCCGCGAGCTGGGCGTGCGTACCGCCGTGGTCTACTCCACCGCGGACGCCGACTCCGCCGCCGTGCGGCTGGCCGACCAGGCCGTGCGGATCGGGCCGCCGGCCAGCCGACGCAGCTACCTCAACGCCGCCGCGATCGTGGAGGCCGCCCGGCAGGTGGGCGCGCAGGCGGTGCATCCCGGCTACGGGTTCCTCTCCGAGGACGCCGACTTCGCCGAGATCTGCGCCGACAACGGCCTGGTCTTCGTCGGCCCGCCGCCGGAGGTGATGTCGGTGCTGGCCGACAAGTCCTCCGCGCGGGCGCTGATGCGCCGGGCCGGGCTGCCCCTGCCACCGGGCAGCGTCGCGCCCGTGCCCACCGCCGCCGAGGCGGCGGAGGTGGCCGCCGAGGTGGGCTACCCGGTGATCGTGAAGGCCGCCGCGGGCGGTGGGGGCCGGGGCATGACGGTGGTCGCCACCCCGGCGGAGCTGCCCCGGGCGTACGCGCGCACCCGCGCCGCCGCGCAGGCCGCCTTCGGCGACGACCGGGTCTACGTGGAGCGCTACCTGACCGGTGCCCGGCACGTCGAGGTGCAGTTGCTGTGCGACTCCCACGGCAACGGCGTGCACCTGGGCACCCGGGACTGTTCCGTGCAGCGCCGCCACCAGAAGCTGGTGGAGGAGGCCCCCGCCCCGGCGCTGTCGGCCGGCAGCCTGGAGGCCATCGCGGAGTGCGCCCTGCGCGGCGCCCTGCACGCCGGCTTCACCGGCGCCGGCACGGTGGAGTTCCTCGTCGACCCCGACGAGCGCTTCCACTTCCTGGAGATCAACTGCCGGATCCAGGTCGAGCACCCCGTCACCGAGATGATCACCGGGATCGACCTGGTGCACGAGCAGCTGCACATCGCCGCCGGGGTGCCGCTGCGCTGGCGGCAGGAGGACATCCGTCCGCACGGGGTCGCCATCGAGTGCCGGGTCAACGTGGAGGACCCGGACCGGGGCTTCGCGCCGACGCCCGGCCGGCTGGAGCGCTTCGTCCCACCCGGCGGCCCGTTCACCCGGGTCGACACGCACGGCCACGCCGGTTACCTGTTCGGCCCGCACTACGACTCCCTGCTGGCGAAGGTGGCGGTCTGGGCGCCGGACCGGGAACTCGCGCTCAACCGGCTGGAACGCGCCCTCGACGAGTTCGACGTCGCCGGCCCCGGGGTCCGCACCACCATCCCGTTCGTCCGGCGGGTGCTCGACGACGCCGGGTTCCGCAAGGGCCGCTACTCCACCGGCCTGGTCGAGCAGTTGCTCGCCGGCCCGCCCGAGGCACACCACAGGAGGCACCGATGACCGTCACCCATGGCCGTCCACTCACCGCCGAGATCACCGAGATCCTGGTGGCGAACTGCGGGCTGGACGCCGACGCCGCCGCCCGCGCCCCGGCCGCGTCCCTCGAGGAACTCGGCATGGACTCGCTGGCGCTGCTGGAGCTCTCCGCCGTGGTCGCCGACCGGTGGCAGGTACAGATTCCCGAGCAGGCCGGGCAGCTGAGCATCGCGGGTGTCGCCGAGGTCGTCGCCCGCAGCGCCGATCAACCGGGGCACACCGAGAACAGCGTCCTCATCGCCGCGCCGCTGCCGCTGGTCTGGGACGTCACCAACGACGTCGCCAACTGGCCGGACCTGTTCACCGAGTACGCCCGCGCGGAGATCCTGCACCGCGACGGCGACACCGTGCGGTTCCGGCTCACCATGCACCCCGACGAGAACGGCACGGTGTGGAGCTGGGTCAGCGAACGCACCGCCGACCCGGCCACCCGGCAGGTCCACGCCCGCCGGGTGGAGACCGGTCCGTTCGAGTACATGCGCATCCACTGGCGTTACACGCAGGAGCCCGGCGGCACCCGGATGACCTGGGTGCAGGACTTCGCGATGAAGCCGACCGCGCCGGTGGACACCGCGGCCATGACCGACCGGATCAACGCCAACAGCGCGGTGCAGCTCGCCGTCATCAGGGACAAGATCGAGCGGCTGGCGGGCGCCGGCCGGGCGGGGGCCGACGATGAGTGAGCAGGCACTGCGGCTGGTCGCCGCCGCCGACGTGATGCCGGACAGCCGCCGCGGCGGCGAACTGCGGGTGCTGCTCGGCCCGAAGACCGTCGGCAGCACCTCGGGCTTCATGGGGGTGGCGACCCTGCGGCAGGGGGAGCGGATCGCCGAGCACTACCACCCGTACAGCGAGGAGTTCCTCTACGTGGCCCGGGGCACGATCACCGTCGACCTGGACGACGAGCCGGTGCCGCTGGGCGCCGGCGAGGCGCTGTTCGTGCCGCGCAACGTCCGGCACCGGCTGCGCAACACCGGCGAGGAGCCGGCCGAGGTGGTCTTCCACCTCGGACCGCTGGCGCCCCGGCCCGAGCTCGGGCACGTCGACACCGAGCTGGTCGAACAGCGAGGCGGCTCGTGAGCGTGCGGAGTGAGCCGGGGTTGCGAGCCCCGCAGTCGCGAACCGAGGTGACGTCGTGAGTGGGCGCCGCACGGTGGTGACCGGCGTCGGGGTGGTCGCCCCCGGCGGCGCCAGCCGGGACCGGTTCTGGAAGACGATCACCGAGGGGAGGACGGCGACGCGGCGGATCAGCTTCTTCGACCCGTCGCCGTACCGGTCCCAGATCGCCGCCGAGTGCGACTTCGACCCCGTCGCCGCGGGCCTCACCGTCGCCGAGGCGCGCCGCTCCGACCGGTACGTGCAGTTCGCCCTCGCCTGCGCCGCCGAGGCCGTCGCCGACGCGGGACTGGAGCTCACCGACGCCGAGCGGGAGCGCGCCGGCGTGGTGCTGGGTACCGCCGTCGGCGGCACCACGGCACTGGAGCAGGAGTACGTGACGGTCAGCGACACCGGCCGTCGGTGGCTGGTCGACGCCGCACGCGGTGGCCCTTACCTCTACCAGGCGCTCGTGCCCAGCAGCCTCGCCGCCGACGTGGCGTGCCGGTACGGGCTGCACGGCCCCGCGCAGGTGGTCTCCACCGGCTGCACCTCCGGCATCGACGCCATCGGGTACGCCCACCAGCTCATCGCCGACGGCGAGGCCGACATCGTGCTGGCGGGGGCCGCCGACTCGCCGATCTCCCCGGTCACCGTCGCCTCCTTCGACGCGATCAAGGCGACCAGCCCGGACAACGACGACCCGGCGCACGCCTCCCGCCCGTTCGACGCCGACCGGCACGGCTTCGTGCTCGCCGAGGGGGCGGCCGTGCTGGTGCTGGAGGAGGCCGGGCACGCCCGCCGGCGCGGGGCACACGTCTACTGCGAGGTGGCCGGCTACGCGAGCCGCAGCAACGGCTACCACATGACGGGGTTGCGGCCCGACGGGCTGGAGATGGGGTTGGCCATCACGGCCGCGCTGAAGCAGGGCCGCATCGCGCCCGGGCAGGTCTCCTACATCAGCGCCCACGGCTCGGGCACCCGGCAGAACGACCGGCACGAGACCGCCGCGTTCAAGCGGGCGCTGGGCCAGGCCGCGTACGGGGTGCCGATCAGTTCGATCAAGTCGATGGTCGGGCACTCGCTCGGCGCGATCGGCTCGATCGAGATGGCGGCGTGTGCGCTGGCCGTCGAGTTCGGGGTGGTGCCGCCGACGGCCAACTGGAGCACCCGCGACCCGGAGTGCGACCTGGACTACGTCCCGAACGAGGCGCGGGAGCTGCCGGTCGACGTGGCGCTGTCGGTGGGCAGCGGGTTCGGCGGTTTCCAGTCGGCGATGGTGTTCCGCCGGCAGCCCGCCGGGGCGCTGCCGTGACCGCGCGGGCCGTGGTGACGGGCATCGGCGTCGTCGCGCCCAGCGGGATCGGCGCGGACGCGCACTGGCGTACGGTGCTGGCCGGCACCCGCCGCACCGGGCCGATCACCCTGTTCGACCCCGCCGGCTATCCCACCCGGTACGGCGGGGAGGTGCCCGGCTTCGACGCCGCCGCGTACGCCGACAACCGCCGGCTGGTGCAGACCGACCGGTGGACGCACCTCGGCTTCGCCGCCACCCGGCTGGCGCTGGCCGACGCCGGCCTGCCCGAGCAGGCCCCCGACCCGTACGGGTACGCCGTGACGCTGGCCAGTTCGTCGGGCGGCAACCTGTTCGGCCAGCGGGAGCTGCAACGGCTCTGGGGCGGGCCGTCGCGCACGGTCGGGGCGTACCAGTCGATCGCCTGGTTCTACGCGGCCAGCGTCGGCCAGCTCTCCATCCACCACCAGTTCAAGGGGCCGTGCGGGGTGCTGGTCGCCGAGGCCGCCGGTGGACTGGACAGCCTGGCGCACGCCGCGCGGGCGGTGCGCCGGGGCACGCCGGTGGTGATCGCCGGGGCGACCGAGTGCCCGCTGAGCCCGTACGCCCTGGCGTGCCAGCTGCGGTCCGGTCTGCTCAGCGACGTGTCCGACCCGGAGCGGGCCTACCGGCCGTTCGACGCCGCCGCCAGCGGTTACCTGCCGGCCGAGGGCGGCGCGGTGTTCGTGGTGGAGGAGCTGGGCCACGCGCTGACGCGGGGGGCCCGCGTCTACGGCGAGGTGACCGGCTGGGGCGCCACCCACGACGCGGTGCACACCGGCGCGGACACGGCCGGCGACCCCGTGCAGTACGCCCGCGCCATGCGGCTGGCCCTGGACCGGGCCGGCGTGGGGCCGGAGGCGGTCGACGTGGTGCTGCCCGACGCGCTCGGCGTGCCCCGCTACGACCGCAGCGAGGCCACGGCGCTGCGCGCCGTCTTCGGCGACCGGCCGCCCCCGGTGACCACCCAGAAGCCGTTGACCGGCCGCGCGCACCAGGGCGGTTCGGCGCTGGACGTGGCCACCGCCCTGCTCGCGTTCGGCCACGACACGCTGCCGGCCTCCGCCGGGCCGGACGAGGTGGCCGAGGGCTGCGAGCTGGGGTTCCTGCGGGAGCACCGGCGACCACGCAGCCGGCTGGCGCTGGTCTGCGCCCGCGGCTTCGACGGTTTCAACAGTGCGCTGGTCCTGCGTGGGGCCGCGCCGCAGAGGGGAGCGACGCCGTGAGCGAGCAGGTCACCGGTACGAAGCCCGTCGGGGCGCAGCGGGGAGCCGACGCGGGCGGGAGGCGGGCGCGGGTGGTGTTCCTCGTGCGGGTGCCGGCCGAGCGCACGGAGGCGTTCCTGGCCGCGTACGAGGCGGTCCGGCACCTGGTGGCCGGGGGCGTCCCGGGGCACCTCGTCGACCAGGTCTGCCGCTCGTCGGCCGACCCGGAGCAGTGGCTGATCACCAGCGAGTGGGCGAGCCTGGCCGACTTCGAGGCGTGGGAACGCAGCCCGGAGCACCGGGACCTGGTGCGGCCGATGCGGGAGTGCTTCACCGACGCCCGGTCGCTGCGCTTCCTCATCCACGCCCAGACCCCCGCCGCGACACCGGTCTGAGACCGGTCCGGCTACCGCACGCCGGCCTCCACGGTCAGCGTCCCGGCCTCGGCGTCGATCGTGGCCTGCGCCCCGAGCGGGACGGTGAGCTGGCCGTTGCCGTGCCCGAGGCGGAGCCCGCCGAGCACCGGGACGCCGAGGTCGTAGAGGCGGTCCTTGAGCGCGGCCACGGCGTCCCACTCGCCGGGCTGACCGACGCTGTTGGTGATCTGGCCGATCGCCACCCCGGCGACCCGGCCCAGCACGCCCACCCGGCGCAGCTCGGTCAACATCTGGTCGTAGTTGTACGGGGCCTCGTCGACGTCCTCGAAGAACAGGATGGCGCCGTCGAAATCCGGGGCGTCCGCGGCGCCCAGCGAGGTGGAGATCAGGGTCAGGCACCCGCCGAGCAGCCGGCCGGTCGCCCGGCCCGGGACCAGGACCGGGGCGGCGGTCTCGGTCGGATCCCGGGTGACGGTGATCGGCGCGGTCGTCATGACCGCCCGGCGCAGCGCCTCGGCCGACTCCGGACCGGTCCGGCTGTCCGTCCAGTTGACCATCGGGCCGTAGAAGCTCACCAGGCCGGTCTCGCGCCACAGTCGACCGTGGATGCTGGTGATGTCGCTGAATCCGACCACCACCTTGGGGTCACGGCGCAGGGCGGACACGTCGATCCGGTCCACGATCCGCTGGGTGCCGTAGCCGCCGCGGGCGGCGAAGACGGCCCGTACCCCCGGGTCGGCGAACGCGGCGTTCACGTCGGCCAGCCGCTGCGCGTCGGTGCCGGCCAGGTAGCCGTACCGGGCGAAGACGTGCTGGCCCAGCTCCACCTGAAGGCCCCAGCTCCGCAGGATCCCGATGCCCCGGTCCATCAGTGCGGGGTCGGGGGTGCTGCCCGGCGAGACCACCCGAACCCGGTCGCCGGGGACCAGGGCCCGGGCGCGGACCGGCGCCCGCCTGCCGCCGGGCGCCGCCTGAGCCGCCCCGGCGGCGCCGACCAGCAACGAACCACCGGCCGCCGCCGCTGCCCCGGCGTGCAGCACGCGTCGTCGGGACAGGGCCGCGTCGCCGGGCCCCGTCGTGGTCACGACCTCGTCAGAATCGCGCATCGGCGTCCTCTCCATCGTGGCGGGCACCGGCGCCGCAGGCCGGCGGCTAATCAGAGGACATCGATGTTATCGGCCGTTCGCAAACCGTCCGTGGGTCCGGGGTCCGGGCCCCTCCGGCCCGCGCGCCGGTCGGGCTGACCATCAGCCGTCCGGTGGACGTTTCACGCCGTACGCACGATGGGTCATCCGGCGGATACCCTCAGTCGACGTACGCGCCCGATCCTGCCCGCCGAACCGGTCGTGAGCAATCCGGCCAGCCGCCCTTTCTGATCTAGCCATTCGCATCTAGCTATGCGTCCGGACGGCGTCGTAAGGTTCCCCGCAGCACCCCGACAAGCACACCTTATGGGCGATTCCGCCCTGTTTAAGGCTGGGCGGTGAACGGTAGTGACGACGGGAAATCCTGCGGCGACAGACCCACTTTGGGTTGACGAAATCCTGCTCCGAGGCCGTCCGGCCGACATTTGTCTCCGACTGCCCGACCCGGTCGACCGGGGCACCCTGCGCCGGATGGTGACCGACGCGCAGGCCCGCCTCGCCGCCGCCGGACTGCGTCCCGGCGGAGCCGCCGCGCTGCGGCTGCCCCCCTCCCTGGCGTACGTGGTGAACCTGCTGGCCACCTGGCGCAGCGGCGCGCAGGCGATCCTGCTCGACCACCGGCTCACCGACCACGAGGTCGACCGGGCGCTGGAGCGGCTCACCCCGCAGGTGGTGGTGGCCCCCGTCCGCACCGGCGGCGGCGGGCTGCGGATCTTCGTCGACGTCACCGAGGGCGTCACCGCGTACGCCGACCGCCCGGCGGTCAGCGGGCACGCGGTGATCCAGCTCAGCTCCGGCTCGACCGGACCGTCCAAGGTGATCGGACGTACCGCCGGGGACCTGGTCGCCGAGGTGCACCGCTACACCCGCATCGACGGCGTGGCGCTGCCCGGCGAGCGGATCATCCTGCTGCCCTCGATGGTGCACGTGCTCGGCCTGGTCGGCGGCCTCCTCTACGGCCTGCACGCCGGCGTCGAACTGGTGCCGCCGGAGCGCCTCGCCGGCGACGCCGTGCTGGCCGCGATCGCCGCCGCCGACTCGCCGGCCACCGTGCTCGGCGTGCCGTTCCACATCGGACTGCTCGCCTCCACCCGCCCTCACGGGCCGCTGCCGCAGTTCAAGCGCATGACCACCGGCGGGGAGCTGGTGCCGGCCGCCGTCGCTCGCGCCTTCACCGACCGCCACGGCGTGCCGCTGGGCAACATGTACGGGATGACCGAGGTCGGCGTCATCGGCACCGACCTGCACGGCCGGCACCGCCCGGCCATCGCCCCGGCGCCCGGCGTCGAGGTCCGCGAGGTCGACGGCGAACTGCGGGTGAGCTGCCCCGCGTCGCCGTACGTCGGGCTGAGCGATCCCACCCGCTGGGCCGACGGCTGGCTGCACACCCGCGACGCCGGCACCATCGACCCCGACACCGGCCTCGTCACCGTCCGCGGCCGGCTCGACTCGCAGGTCTCCGTCGGCGGCCTGAAGGTGGACCTGACCGAGGTGGAGGCGACCGTCGCCGCGCTGCCCGGCGTCGCCGCCGCCGTGGTCGTCTTCGACGGCGCGATCACCGCCTACGTGCAGCCGGACGGGCCGCTGTCGGAGGAGACGCTCGACAAGCTGCTCGCCGAACGGCTGGCCGGCTACAAGCGCCCCCGCACCCTGCGCCTGGTGGATCAGTTGCCGCGCACCACCACCGGCAAGCTGGTCCGATCGGCCGACGTGCTGCGGACGGCGGCGACGTGACCACTGCGCCGCGCCGCCCCGCCGTGCCCGTCCGCCTCGACCACGACCACCTCGACCGGCACCGTGTCGGCGGCGGCGACGGCGACCGCCAGGACCAGGCCCCCGGCCACGCCCGGATGCCCCACGCGCAGCCGCGCGGCACCGGGCACCGGCCGCAACGACCCGCCGGGCCCGGCGGGCACCGGCATCCGCCGGCGCAGGCCACCGCCGCGCAGCCCCACCCCGAGCGCCTTGCCCACGGCCTCCTTCGCCGTCCACAACCGCAGGAAGTCCGCCACCTGCCCGTCGCCGGGGCGCCCGGCCAGCCAGTCCGCCTCGTCGGGGGCGTACCAGCGGCGGGCCAGCGCCACCGCGGGCAACGCCCGACACCGCTCCACGTCGACGCCCACCGGGCCAGCGGCCCGGGCGGCGACCGCCACCACCGGGCCCGAGCGGCTGACGCTGACCGGCAGCCGCACCGATCCACCCGGGACGCACGCCGCGACCAGCGCGCGCCCGTCGCGGCCGTGCTCCACCACGATCTCCGCCTCCGCGCGGCCGAGCAGCGCGGCACCCGCCCGCCGCAACAGCCGCCCGGCCGGGTCCGGCCGACCGCCGGCACCCCGACCGATCCACACGTACGCGGTGTCCCGACCGGGCACCGGTGACTGGCTCACGGAAAGAGGTTAACCATGCGACCCGAGATCCGCGCCTTCGTCGTCGAGCAGCTCGAGGACATGAACTACGACGTCGAGGGCATCGACGACGACACCACGCTCGGCCCGTCCGGGGTGGACCTGGAGTCGCTGGCCCTCGCCGACCTCTCCGTACGCGTCGAGGACCGCTACGGCCTGAAGTTCGCCGACGACGAGTCCGAGAAGCTCGCCCTGATGACGGTCGGCGAGTTCACCACGATGGTCGCCGACCGGGTCGCCGGGGCGACGAGCGACAACTCCTGATGGCCGGTCAGCCCGACCTGCGACGGGCCGACCTGGTGACCATGCTCGCCGAACTGGCCGGGAAACCGCCCGGCGACGTCGGCGACCGGATCGGGTCCATGGAACTGGCCTGGCTGGTGCACCTCGTCGAGCAGCGCCACGACCGGCGGCTCGACCTCACCGACGAACAGCTCGCCGGGATCCGCAGCGTCGACGACGCCCTGGCGGTCTTCCGTACCGCCCTGACCGCCGTCGCCGATGGTTGAGCCGGTGGCCGTCCGGCTCACCGGCGTCCACGCGAGCAGCGCGTTCGGCAGGGGGAACGACGCGCAGCTCGCCGGTGTGCTCGCCGGTGAGCCGGCATTCCGGCCCGTGGACCGCTTCGACACGACGCCCCGCCGGGTCGACGCCGCCGCCACCCTGCCCGACGTCGGCGACCTGGCCGACGAACTCGCCGACACCGTCGACGCCGCCTGCCGCGACGCCGGGCTGGACGTTGCCCGGCGGGCCGGCACCGCCCTGCTGCTGGCCGTGCACGGCGGCGCGCACGTGCCGGCGCTCACCACCGCGCTGGCCGCCCGGACGGGGCTCACCGGCCCGGCCCGGGCGTACACCACCGCGTGCGTCTCGGCCAGCAGCGCGGTCGCCGACGCCGCGGCCCTGATCCGCCGGGGCGACGTCGCCCGGGCGGTGGTGGCCGCCGGCTACCTGGTCGAGCCCGACCAGTACGCGCTCTTCGACGCCGGCCGCGCCCTGGCCACCGACGGCGCGGTGCGCCCGTTCAGCGCCGGCCGCACCGGACTGCTGCTCGGCGACGGCGTCGCCGCGGTGGTACTGGAGTCGCGGGCCGTCGCCCGGGAGGCGCTCGCCGACCTGCTCGGCTGGGGCCGGGCCGGCGACGCGTTCCACCCCTGCCAGCCCGAGCCGGGCGGGCGCGGCCTGGCCCGCGCGATCACGGCGACGCTGCGCCGGGCCGGGCTGGCCGCGGAGGCGCTGGGGTACGTCAACGCCAACGCCACGGGCACCGGGCACAGCGACGCCGCCGAGGCGGCGGCGCTGCGCACGGCGCTCGGCGCGGCGGCGACACAGGTCCCGGTCAGCTCCACCAAGGCGCTGCACGGGCACGCGCTGGAGGCCTCCGGCCTGCTGGAACTGGTGGTGACCGTGCTCGCCGTGCGGCACGGGAAGCTGCCCGTCAACGCCGGCTGGCTCGGCCCCGACCCGGCCTGTCCACTGGACGTCGTGCGCGACGCGCCCCGGCCCGCCGCCACCCGGTACGCGCTGAGCCTCAACGCCGCGTTCGGCGGCGCCAACACCGCGCTGCTGGTCGGTGCGGCATGAGCGGGAACGCCGCGCACGTCACCGGCGGCCTCACCGTGCTGGCCGAGGCGGCCTGGCCCGAGCCGGGCGACGGGGCGCCGCCGCCGGTGCCCGGGTACGTGCACTCCAGCTTCCCGCCCCTCGTCGCGGCCGTCGCCGAGCGCTGCCTGACCCGGGCGTACGGCAAGGGGCCTGCCCCGGACGGTGAGCGGACCGCGATCGTGCTGGTCAGCGCGGCCGGGGACCGTGCCAGCGCGGCGCACGTGCGCGCCACCGTCGCCAGCGGCGGCCGGCCCGGGCCGCTGTTCTTCTTCCAGTCGGTGCCCAACAGCGTGGCCGGGCACGTGGCCGCCCGCTGGGGGCTGGGCGGGCCGGTGCTCTGCCTGGCGCCGACCGGCGACCCGCGCGCCGAGGGGATCGCGGAGGCCGAACTGCTGGTGCACGACGGCGACGCCCACCGGGCGTTGCTGGTCCTGATCGAACAGGCACCCGACGACGGCGGTGCGCGGGGTCCGGGCGGACAGCCCGGAGCCCGAGCCGTCGCGGTGCTGCTGGGGGAGGGAGACGCACCATGAGGAACAGGGGACTGCGCGGGGTGCTGGCCGCCGACGAGCGGATCGGCGCCGGCAACGTGCTGGCCCGGGTGCTGGCGCACGGCGCCGACCCGGACGGTCCGGGCCTCACCTTCGACACCACCGTGGACGGCCACCCGGCCGGGCGGGCGCTGACGCTGGGCCAGCTCGACGAGCGGGTCGCCGCCCGCGCCGCCTGGCTGCACGAGCGGGGCGTCAAGCCCCGCGACCCGGTCGCCGTGTGGGCCACCGCCGCCGCCGACATGGTGCTCAGCTTCCTCGCGCTGGCCCGCCTCGGCGCCATCCCCGCGCTGATGAACGGCCGGCTGCGTCCCGAGATCGCCGCCGAGTACGTGCGCCGGCTGCGCGGCGCCGGGGTGCTCGCCGACGACGCGCACCTCGCCCTGCTGGCCGGCCACGACCTCGGCGTGCCGGTGCTGGGCACGCCCGCCGAGGCGGGCGGCGGCGACCCGGCCGCCGCCCCTGAGCACTACCGGCACCACGCCGACGACCCGGTGGTCATCACCCACACGTCGGGCACCACCGGGGTGCCCAAGGCGGTGCTGCACTCGCACGCCAGCCTGTTCGCCGCCACCCGGCACCTGCTCGCCATGCCGCAGGCGCAGGGCACCCGCCGCATCCTCAATGCGCTGCCGGCCCCGCACACCGCCACCGTGCTCATGGTCAACCAGGCGCTCGGCAACCGCGCCGAGATGCTCCTGCTCTCCGACCAGGGCGGCCAGCGGGTGCTGGAGGCGATCCAGAGCTGGCGTCCCGACGGGGTGTTCGGCTTCTCCGTGACCTGGGCGGAGCTGGCCCGCTTCGACCTGGCCGCGTACGACCTGGACTCGGTGTCGCTGTGGTTCAACACCGGCGACTGCTCGCACGAGCCGCACGTACGCCGGCTGGTCGCCGTCGGCTCCCGCGACGTGGTGACCCGCGAGGGGGTGACCCGCGTGCCCGGCTCGGTCTTCATCGACGGGCTCGGCTCCAGCGAGATGGGGCACTCGATGTTCCACATCACCCACCGCGTCGACACCGACCGCTACGGCCGCTGCGTCGGCCGCCCCTACCAGTTCGCCCGCGTCGCCGTGCTCGACGCCGACGGTGAGCCGGTGCCCGCCGGCGAGGTGGGTTGGCTCGGCATCGACTCGCCGTCACTGTTCCGGGGCTACTGGAACGACTCGGTCACCACGTACCGGTTCCGGCAGCGTGGCTGGTACCTGACCGGCGACCTGGTGTACGCCGACGCCGAGGGCCGCTACTACCACCTGGACCGGGCCGTCGACTCCGTCGACGCGGGCGACGGCCGGCGGTTCTACACCGCGCTGTCGGAGGAACGCGTCCTCGCCGCCTGCCCGGACGTCACCGACTGCACGGTGGTGATCACCTCGGGGCCCGGTGGGGTGGTCACGGACGTGCTGCTGGAGCTCGTCGCCGGCGCCGACCCCGCCGAGGACCGCACCGAACGGGTCCGGGCCGCGCTCGGCCCGGACGTCGGCGCGACGCTGCGCCGGGTCGTGCCGGTACGCCCCGCCGACATCCCGGTCACCGTCACCGGCAAGGTGCGCAAGGTGGCCCTGCGGGAGCGGTACCTCACCGAGGCGCCGTCGTGACCGCCGTCATCACCGGGATGGGACTGTTCACCCCCGCCGGGCGGGGCGTCGGGGCCACCTTCGACGCGCTCTGCTCCGGCCGGTCCGGGCTGACCCGACCGCCGGCCGGGCACCCGGCGGCCGGCTCGCTGGAGGTCGCCGGCCTGCTCCCGGACGTCGACCCGCGTACGGTCGCCACCGGGCCGGAGAGCCGGGTGCTGGACCGGGTCGTGGTGCTCGCCCTGCTCGCCGCCGCCGACGCGCTCGCCGACGCCGGCATCGAGGTGGGCCGGGACGTGGACCCGGGCCGGGTCGGGGTGATCGTCGGCGGCGTCGGCGGGATGGCCACGCTGGAGGCGCAGGTGCTCGCCCGCGCCGAGCGCGGCCGGGCGGCGGTCAGCCCGTACCTGCTCACCGGCATCCTGCCGAACATGCCGTCGGCCCGGATCGCCATCCGGTACGGCATCCGCGGCTACACCTCGTCGGTCGGCACCGCCTGCGCCTCCGGCGCCCAGTCGGTGGCCGACGCGCTGCGGCTGATCCGGGCCGGGGAGGCCGACGTGGTGCTCTGCGGGGCCAGCGAGGCGCCGCTGTTCCCGACGTTCGCCGACACCTTCGGCAACGCCCGGGCGCTGGCCCGGGGCTGGGCCGACCCGACGGCGGCGAGCCGTCCGTTCGACGCGCGCCGCAACGGTTTCGTCCTCGCCGAGGGCGCGGCTCTGCTGGTGCTGGAACGCGCCGAGCACGCCGCTGCCCGGGGCGTCACCGGCTACGCCGAGGTCGCCGGGTACGGGGCGACCACCGACGCGTACCACCCGACCGCCCCGCGACCCGACGGGGCCGGCGCGGCCGAGTGCATGCGGCGCGCGCTGACCAGCGGGGGCGTGCCCCCGGCGCGGGTCGGCTACGTCAACGCGCACGGCACCGGCACGAAGCTCGGCGACATCGCCGAGACCACGGCGCTCGCCGACGTGTTCGGCGTGGGCGGCGTGCCGGTCAGCTCCACCAAGGCGCTCACCGGCCACCTGCTCGGCGCCTCCGGCGTGCTGGAGACGGCGGCCACCGCACTGGCGCTCGGCCGGGGCCTGCTCCCACCGACGCACAACCTCGACGACCCGGACCCGGCCTGCCCGGCCGACCACATCCGCGCCGAGCCGCGCAAGACGGACGCCGGGTACGCGCTGACCAACTCCTTCGGCTTCGGCGGCCAGAACGTGAGTCTGCTGCTCGCCCGGGCCGCCCGGCCGAGGGACTGAGCACGCTCCATCCCGGGCGTACCGCGCCCGGACGGCAACCACGGGGAACCGTGAAAGGGCTGAGGACATGGACATCCGTGGGATAGACCACATCGAACTCTTCGTGGGCGACGCCCGGCAGGCGGCCTTCTACTTCGACCGGGCGGTCGGCTTCCAGCTACGCGGCCAGGGCGGCCCCGAGACCGGGCTGGCAGGCCAGCGGTCGCTGCTGCTGTGCCACGGCGACGTCCGGATGGTGCTCACCACCGGGCTCACCGCCGGGCATCCGGCCGCCCGGTACGTGCAGCGGCACGGCGACGGCGTGGCCGTGGTGGCGTTGGAGGTCGACGACGCCGCCGGCGCGTACGCCGAGCTGGTGCGCCGGGGCGCGACCGGGGTGACGCCACCGACCGTCTACACCGGCGCGGACGCCGAGGTGGTGACCGCCGAGGTGGGCGGCTTCGGCGACGTGCTGCACCGCCTCGTCTCCCGGCGCGGCGCCCCGGGCGAGTTCCTGCCCGGGGCCGTCGAGATGACGCCCCCCGACGACGACGGCGGCAGACTGCTCGCCGAGATCGACCACCTGGCGGTCTGCGTGCCGCCCGGGCAGCTCGACGAGACCGTCCGGCACTACCGGGAGGTGTTCGGGTTCGCGGAGATCTTCGCCGAGCACGTGGAGGTGGCCGGGCAGGCGATGAACTCCACGGTGGTGCAGAGCCCCTCGGGGCGGGTCACCCTGGTGCTGCTGGAACCCGACCGCGCCCGCCGGCCCGGGCAGCTCGACGCCTTCCTCGACCAGCACGCCGGCGCGGGCGTGCAGCACCTCGGACTGCGCACCGACGACATCGTCACCGCCGTCGCCACCCTCGTCGAGCGGGGCGTGCGCTTCGCCGGCACTCCCGCCAGCTACTACGACGCCCTCCAGGCGCGGGTCGGCCCGGTGGACGCGCCGCTGGAGCGGCTGCGCGACCTCGGCGTGCTCGTCGACCGCGACCACGGCGGGCAGCTGCTGCAGATCTTCACCGAGTCCATGCACGTGCGCCGCACGCTCTTCCTGGAACTGATCGAGCGGCGCGGGGCGCGGACCTTCGGCAGCGGCAACATCAAGGCGCTCTACGAGGCCAAGGAACGGGAACTGGCCGCCGCGGGGAGCACCGTCGCGGCCCCGACACCGCAGGAGGTGCGGGCGTGACCGCGACCGAGTTCGAGCCGACCCTGACCGCCGAGCAGGAGGCGCTGCTGCCGTCCGACGAGGACGTGGCGTTCTACGCCGAGCACGGCTGGTACCTGTCGAAGAAGCTGCTCACCGACGACGAGGTGGACGCCCTGGCGGCGGCCGCCGACCGCTACTACGCCGGCGAACGCGACCGCCACCTGCCGGTACGCCCGCCCCGGCTCGCCTACTGGGAGCCGTCGAAGGGCCCGGTGCAGCGGCACAACGACTACGTCCACCACGAACACGACGGGCTCGGGGCGCTCCTGCGCAAGCCGCTGATCGGCGCGGTCGCCGCCCGGCTCGCGCGGGCCACGGAGATCCGTGTCTTCCAGTCCACGCTGATCTACAAGCCGCCGGTCTCCGGCGAACCGTCCAACATCGTCCCCTGGCACTTCGACAAGCACTACTGGGCGTCCTCGTCGTCCGAGGACATGCTCACCGCCTTCATCCCGTTCCACGACTGCGGCGAGGAGATGGGCACCATCACCATGGTCGACGGCTCGCACCGCTGGCAGGAGACCGGCGCCGACGACACCGTGGTGCGCCACTTCGCCGACCGCGACCGCGACCAGCTCGAGGAGATGCTCGCCGAGAACGCGGCCCACAACGGGGCCACCATCCGCAAGGTGCCCATGGTGATCCCGAGGGGACACATGAGCTTCCACCACTGCCGCACCTACCACGGCAGCGGCGCCAACGTCAGCGGACGCCCGCGCCGGGCGATCTCGCTGCACCTGCAGGACGGCGACAACGCCTGGCGGGAGTACCCGCTCTCCGACGGCACCCTCGCCGCGTACAACCACGACGTGCTGGTCCGCCGCACCCACGACGGGCGGCCGGACTACGCGGACCCCGAATACTGCCCGGTCATCTGGCGCCACCGCGCCGCACAGGGAGGCTGACATGTCACGGTACGACTGGGGTAGGACGCACCCGGGCATCGAACGGCTGGAGAAGGCGGTGAGCGAGCGCCGCGAGGCGGTCGTCCGGCACCCGCTCTACGCGGCCCTCGACACCCACGAGGCGCTGGTCACCTTCATGGAGCACCACGTCTTCGCCGTCTGGGACTTCATGTCGCTGCTGACGTCGTTGCAGCGGCAGCTCACCTGCGTCACCGTGCCGTGGATCCCGACCGGGCCGACGGGCAGCCGGCGCCTGATCAACGACATCGTGATGGTGGAGGAGAGTGACGAGCTGGGCGAGGGCCACATCAGCCACTTCGAGCTGTACGTGCGGGGCATGCGGGAGGCCGGCGCCGACACCACGGCCGTGGAGAAGCTGGTCGACCTGCTGCGGGCGGGCCGGCCGGTGGCCGAGTCGCTGGTGGCGGCGGGCGTGCCCGCGCCGTCCGCCGCGTTCGCCGGCACCACCTGGCGGATCATCGAGACGACCCCGGTGCACTGCCAGGCTGCCGCCTTCGCGTTCGGCCGCGAGGACCTGATCCCCGACATGTTCACCCAGGTCGTGGCCGTCAACGAGCGCAGCCGGCGGCTGCACACGTTCGTCGACTACCTGGAGCGGCACATCGAGGTCGACGGCGAGCAGCACACCCCGATGGCGATGCAGATGCTCGCCGACCTCTGCGGCGACGACGACGTCAAGTGGCAGGAGTGCGCGGACACCGTCAACACCGCGCTCGCCGCCCGGGCCCAGCTCTGGGACGACATCCTCGCCGCCGTCAAGGCGGGGCGCGAGCGGTGACCGACGCCGACCCGGTCCGGCTCTACCGGACGGTCCGGCTGATCCGCCGCTTCGAGGAGCGGGCGATCGAGCTGGTCCGCTCCGGGCACGTCGTCGGCGGCATCCACCCTTACCTCGGGCAGGAGGGGATCGCCGCCGGGGTCTGCGCCGCGCTGCGGGCCGCCGACCTGGTCGCCGGCACCCACCGGGGGCACGGGCACGTGCTCGCCAAGGGCGCCGACCCGGCCCGGATGCTCGCCGAGCTGTGCGGCCGGGTCACCGGCCTCAACGCCGGCCGGGGCGGCTCCATGCACGCCGCCGACTTCGGCGTCGGCGTGCTCGGCGCCAACGCCATCGTCGGCGCGTCCGGGGCGATCGTCACCGGGGCGGTGTGGGCGCGGCGGCGACGCGGCGACGACGTCGTCGGGGTGAGCTTCTTCGGCGACGGCGCGGTCAACGAGGGGATGCTGCTGGAGGCGTTCAACCTGGCCGCGCTGTGGCGGGTGCCGGTGTTGTTCGTCTGCGAGAACAACGGCTACGCGACCACCATGCCCGTCGCGGGCGCGGTCGCCGGCAGCATCCCCGGCCGCGCCGCCGCCTTCGGCATCCCGGCGGCCGTCGTCGACGGCCAGGACCCCGAGACGGTACGCGACGCCACGGCCGCCGCCGTCGACCGGATGCGCGCCGGCGGCGGCCCCGAGCTGATCGAGGCCCGCACCTACCGGTTCGACGCCCACCACACCTTCGAGCACGCGGTACGCCTCGACTACCGCCCGCCCGACGAGGTGGCCCGGGGCCGCTCCCGCGACCCGGTGGACATCCAGGGCGCGCGGCTGCCCACCGCCGTACGGGCCGGGGTCGACGCCGAGGTGGAGGAGGTGTTGGCGCGGGCCGTGGAGTTCGCGCTCGCCGGCGCCGAGCCGGACCCGGCCGACGCCCTCGCGTACCTGTACGCCAGCGGGCTGACCGCGCGCGCCGGAGGTGGGTAGATGCCGCGACTGTCCTACCGCAGGGCGCTCACCCGGGCCCTCGCCGACGAGCTGGCCCGCGACGAGTCGGTGTTCCTGCTCGGCGAGGACATCCGGGTGGCCGCCTCGGCCGTCACCGCCGGACTCGTCACGCGGTTCGGCCCCGAGCGGGTACGCGACACGCCGCTGTCGGAGCAGGCGTTCACCAGCTTCGCCACCGGCGCGGCCCTGGCCGGGATGCGGCCCGTGGTCGAGTTCCAGATCCCGTCGCTGCTGTTCCTGGTCTTCGAGCAGATCGTCAACCACGCGCACAAGTTCCCGTTGATGACGGGCGGGCAGTGCGCGGTCCCGGTCACGTACCTGGTGCCGGGCTCCGGCTCGCGTACGGGCTGGGCGGGGCAGCACTCCGACCACCCGTACAGCCTCTTCGCCCACGTCGGGGTGAGGACGGTCGTGCCGGCCACCCCGGCCGACGCGTACGGGCTGCTGGTGTCGGCGGTGCGCTGCGACGACCCGGTGGTGGTCTTCGCCCCGGCCGGCGCGATGGACGTCCGCGCCGACGTCGACCTCGCGGCGCTCGCCCCGGTGCCGCTGGGTCGGGCCCTGGTGCACCGGCCCGGCGACGACGTGACCGTGGTCGCGGTCGGGCACCTGGTGCACGACGCCCTCGCGGTCGCCGAGGAACTGGCCGACCAGGTCTCGGTCGAGGTGTTCGACCCCCGCACGCTTTACCCGTTCGACTGGGACGGCCTTGCCGGTTCGGTGGCGCGCACCGGGCGGCTCGTGGTGCTGGACGACGCGAACCGCTCCTGCGGCATGGCCGCCGAGATCATCGCCACCGTGGTCGAGCGGGTGCGGCTGGTCGCGCCGCCGCGCCGCGTCACCCGCCCCGACGGCGCGGTGCTGCCGTTCGCCCCGGCGCTGGACCGTGCCGTGCAGCCCAGCCGCGAGCAGCTCCGGGCCGCCATCGGCCACGTCATGAAGGAGGGATGAATGGACCACGCCGACTACCGCTGGCCCTCCGCCGCGCGCGCGTGGCTGGACCTGCCCGCGCCGGTGCGCGCCGAGATGGTGGCCGCCGGGGCGCAGTCCTGGCGGGAGATCTTCGACGGCCGGGCCACGTACAACAAGCAGTGGCGCCTGGCCCGGCCGCCGGTGATGGACGAGACCTCGCTGGGCGTGCTGAACGCCGTCTGCGACCGGATCGCCCAGCTCATCTTCGAGGCGTGCCGGCGGCGGGCCGGCACGGCGGGGGAGCTGCGCCGGCTGCTGGACGTGCCCGACGGCGCGACCCGGTTGCTCGACGACGACGAGCCGCTGACCGAGGCGCTGCTGGCCGCGTTCCGGCCCGACGTGCTGCTCTGCGACGGGGTGCCGCGCTTCGTCGAGTACAACATCGACAGCAGCCTCGGCGGGGCGTTCGACGCGGACACCACGGTGCGCCGCTTCGTCGACGTCTACCGGCGGCGCGGCCTCACCGACCGGGTCCGCCTGGCGGCGGCGCCGTCGGCCGTGGACCAGCGCTTCGCCGCGATCCGCGCCGACCTCGCCCTGCCCGAGGGCGCCCGGGTCGCCATGCTTGTCGACTTCGACGCCGAGTACCCGGGACTGGACGATCCGCAGCGGTTCATCCGGCTGCTGTCGCCGGTGGTCGAGCGGGCCGCTGCGGGCGGCCTGGACCTGGTCATCGCGCCGGTCTCGCAGGTGACCCTCGACGAGCGGAAGCGGCTGGTCGCCGGCGGCGCCCCGGTCGACGCGGTGTTCCGGCTCTTCGTGCCCAACCGGGTCACCCCGAGCGCCGGGGTGGACGCCCTGGAGGCGGGGCTGGCGGCGGGCACGGTGCCGATGTGGGTGTCGGCGGCGGCGTGGCTGGTCGCCAACAAGCGCGCCTTCGCCTGGCTGTGGGAGGACGCCGACACGCTGGCCCCGGCCGACCGTGACCTGGTGCAGCGGTACGTGCCGCGTACCTGGTCGCTGACGGCGGAGCTGCTCGACCGGGCGGCACGCGACCGGGTCGGCCTGGTGGCCAAGCCGGCCGACGGCTCCGCCGGGGTGGACGTGCTGATCGGCCGGGAGACCGACCCGGACGCGTGGCGCGACGGGCTGACCCGGGCCGTCGGGCGGGGCGGCTTCATCCTCCAGGAGTACGTGCGGGCCGACGACGTCCCGCTGGACTTCGTGCACATCGAGACCGGCGAGACCGTCGGCGCCGAGGTGCCGTACAGCATCGCCCCGTACCTGTTCGGCCGCCGGGCGGCGGGCGCCTGCATCCGTACCGGCTTCCCCGGCTGCGACGGGGTGCTCAACCTGGCCCGTGGCGTCCTTCTCTCCGGCCTTTTGGTGGTCGACTGACGCCGCGTGGCGCGGCAGGTCGCCCTCGCCCCGCCCCGGTGACCGGGTGCGGAGGTCCGGCGGATCCCGCACGCCGCGCCGCGCAGACGTTTGCAAGAGTCGATGTGAACGGTTTGACTGGGGGTCGTCGACGATCGCCGCTTGTCTGAAGGAGCCCCGCCATGGGTCTTGGTCATCGATGGCTGTCGCGAACGGCGGCGGTGACGCTGCTCGTCCTCGCCGGGCTGGCCGTCCCCGGCGGTCCCGCTCCGGCGGCGAACGCGGACCCGAAGTTCACGTTCGACGTGACCGGTACGACGGTCCCGGTGGGGGTCGGGAAGAAGCGGATCCACCTCAGGCTCACCAATCTGACCAACTCGACGCCGAGGGAGGCGATCTTCTACGTCCGCCCTGGCGAGCAGGACTGGCCGGACGGGATCTCCCTGATGTGGCCGGAGGGCGGCGGCTCCGGCGAGTGCGACGGGGACGCCGCGGGTTGGTACTGCCGGATCGGTCCGAGCGCGCTTCCGGAGTTGCTGCCGGCAGCCGGCGAGACGGTGGATCTTCCCTTCGACGTCAACGTGCAGGAAAACCAGCAGCCCTACGAAGGCAGGTTCTCCGTCGAGGCCGGCATGGCCTGGGGCGACGAGCCGATGAGGACCAGCGACCGCGAATGGTTCACGCTCAGGCTGGTCGACGACCCCGTGGCCGATCTGTCGGTGGTGGCGCCGGACGTGAAGCAGTCGGTACGGGTCGGCGCGGGCGGCCGGCTCGAACCCACCGGGACGTTGCAGCCGGGTGAGACGGGCGCGGTGCGGTACCGGGTCGTCAACCAGGGCCGCAAGGCGGTCGGTGGCATCAGGGTCACGCTGCGCCTGCCCGAGGCGGTGACGTTCACCCGACCACCCGAGGAGTGCGTGGTCGCCGACGACCGGCGCTCGGCCGTCTGCACCTACGACACGCTCGCGCTCGTACCGGCCGGCCAGGACACCGACCCGACCGACGGCAGCCACTCCGCCGTCGAGCTGCACAACCTGGTGACGGTGGCGGCATCCACCAGGGCGCCCGTCACGTTGACGGGCGGGACGGTGCAGGTCGAGGGCCTGGCCGAGCAGGCGGATGCCCGCTCCGGCCCGCCGCGTACCGAGCTGCCGGCGAACGCCGTCGCCGTGCCGGCGGCCGACGTGGACGACAGCGACAACCGGGACGGCTTCGCGGTCCTGGTCGCGGCGCGCGGCAGCACCGGGAACGGTGGCGACGACGACGGTGGCGACGACAACGGTGGTGGCGGCGGTGACGGCCTGCCGATCACCGGGCCGCAGACCGGGCTGGTCGCGGCAACCGGTGCCGCCCTGGTGGCGGGGGGCGTGATCGTGTTGCTCCTCGCCCGGCGCCGCCGCGTGGCCGCGGTGCGCAGGTGGGGCTGACCGCCGCCGAGTTGCGCCCGGTGGCGCGGGCGGTGTTCGGACGTGGCCGGGAGCTGCGGGCGGCCGGGCGGTTGACGGGCGGCTCGAAGAAGGGCGTCTACCGGCTGACCCTCGACGACGGGTCCACGGCCGTCGCGTACGTGTGGCATCCGGACGAGGACTACTGGCCGGCAGCCGCGGCGCCGGAGCCCGACGACGTGTTCGGGCACGCCACCGGCGCCAGGCTGTTCGAGGCGGCGCACCGGGAGTTCACCGCCGCCGGGGTGCGGGTGCCCGAGCTGCTGCTCGCCCCCACCGGCGGCGTGCTGCCGGGCGAGGTGGCGGTGGTGCGGGACGTCCGGGGCGGCACCCTCGCCGACCTGCGGGAACGCGATCCGCGCCGGGCGGCGGTGGTGCTGGCCCGCCTCGGCGACGCGGTGCGGGGCATGCACGCCCGGCGGCGCGACCGCTACGGCCGGCCCGGTCCCGACGGGCCGGCGCCGGACCGGCCGGTGGAGCGGCTCGTGCTCGACCGGGCGCTGCGTGACCTGGCGGAGGCTGCCGCCCGGGTCGGGCGGATCGCGGCGGCGCGGCAACCCCTGGCCGACACCCTCACCGCGCGGTACGCCGCCGTGGCGCCCCGTTCGCGGTACGGGCTGGTCCACGGCGAACTCGGCCCGGACCACGTGCTCGTCGACGAGCACGACCGCCCGGTCCTCGTCGACGTCGAGGGCGCGATGTTCCTCGACGTCGAGTGGGAGCACGCCTTCCTCGAGTTGCGCTTCGGCGACGCCTATCCCGCGCTCGCGGTGGCGGGTCTCGACGAGGACCGGATGCGCCTCTACCGGCTCGCGACGTACCTGTCGCTGGTGGCCGGCCCGCTGCGCCTGCTGGACGGCGACTTCCCCGACCAGGCCGGCATGCGCGCCATCGTGGAGCACAACGTGGCCCGGACGCTGGCGCAGCTCGGCTGAGCCGTACCGCCGGATCCGTGCTGGCCGGGTCGGGCGTCGGTTCGTGCGGTCGCATCCCCCCGGCGCAGGGGAGCGGCAGGTCAGGTGTCGTTGAGGTAGGCGAGGACGGCGAGGACGCGGCGGTTGTCGTCGGCGGACGGGGGCAGCCGCAGCTTGTCGAAGATGTTCGCGGTGTGCTTGCCCACGGCGCTCTCGCTGAGGAAGAGTCGTTGCGAGATGGCGGCGTTGGACCGCCCCTGGGCCATGAGTTCGAGGACGTCGCGTTCGCGCGGCGTGAGGCGGGTCAGGGGTGAGGCCGTGCCGCCGGCCGTCAACAGCTTGGCGATCACCTCGGGGTCCATCGCGGTGCCGCCCGACGCGACCCGGCGTACGGCGTCGATGAACTGGTCGGCGTTCAGCACCCGGTCCTTGAGCAGGTAGCCGACCGCGCCCGCCCCGTCGGCCAGCAACTCCCGGGCGTAGAGCTGCTCGACGTGCTGGGACAGCACCAGCACCGGGAGGCCGGGGGTCTCGCGCCGGGCGGCCAGCGCGGCCTGGAGGCCCTCGTCGGTGAAGGTCGGCGGCAGCCGTACGTCGACGATGGCCACGTCGGGCCGGTGCCGGGCCAGGGCGGCGCGCAGTGCTGGCCCGTCGCCGACGGCCTCGGCGAGGGTGAAGCCGTGGCTTTCGAGGAGCAGGACCAGCCCATCCCTCAGGATGTGGAGGTCCTCGGCGAGGACGACGCGCACGGGATCTCCATGGTGACGACGGTGGGTCCGCCGGGCGGACTGTGCAGGGTCAGGGTCCCGTCGAATGTAGCGAGCCGCCGTTGGATGCCGCGCAGTCCGGTTCCCCGGGCCGGGTCGGCCCCGCCGGGTCCGTCGTCGGTCACCACCATCCGGAGCACCCCGGCGCGGTGCGACACCGACACCGAGACGTGGGCGGCGCAGCGGGCCGCGTTGGTGAGGGCCTCGCAGGTGACGAAGTAGGCGGCCGACTCGACCGGCGCCTCGAACCGGCCCGGCAGGTCGACGTCCACGTCCACCGGCAGCGGGGTGTCGAGCGCGATCGCCCGGATCGCGTCGCCGAGCCCGCGCTCGGCCAGTACCGGCGGATGGATGCCGCGCACCAGGTCGCGCAGCTCGGCCAGGGCGGCGGCGGAGGTCTCCTGCGCCTGTGCCAGCAGGCCGCGCGCCCGCGCCGGGTCGGTCTCCATGAGCCGGGCGGCGGCGGCCAGGCCGAGCCCGACGGCGATGAGCCGGGCCTGGGCACCGTCGTGCAGGTCGCGTTCGATGCGGCGCAGCTCCGCCGCCTGCACGTCGGCGGCGTCGGCGCGGGTCGTGGCGAGGTGCGCGACCCGCGAGGCGAGCACGGTGGCCGCCGTGGGGGTGAGCAGGAGCCGGTCCCACCACAGCCGCAGCCTCAGCAGTGGGCCGGCCAGGCCGAGCCCGAGCAACGCCGTGACCAGCCCGGCGGGCATGCTCGCCCAGTCCGGGAACGACGGCGCGACGAGACCGACGTGCTCGATGCCGAACCACAGGTAGAACGGGGTGATCCAGTAGCCGGTGGCCAGGCCGATCGGCACCGCCCAGGCCGCCCACGTCAGGGGCTGGCAGAACAGGGCGTAGAACCCGACGCCGACCAGGACCGCCGGGACGAACGAGAACGGGGCCAGGACGACCGAGCCCAGTGACCACAACTGGTCCCGCCAGGTGGCGGGGTCACCGAGCAGCCACCCTGGCCGCTGGGCCTGGACGGCCGCCACGACATCGGTGTACAGGACCCGCCCGACCCGGTAGTTGCCGTCCTCGCCGGGGCCGGGCGGCGGCGGATACGGCCGGTACGGCGCGGGCAGGTCGGAGCCCGTCCACCGGCCGACGCGGCGTCGGTAGAGCGAAACCAGTGACCGCGTGACTGGCAGGGTGTACGGCAGCAGCCCGCCCCACGACACGGCGGCGGCGAGCAGGTTGAGCAGCAGGCCGCCGAACGCGGCGAGGGACAGCCCGGCCAGCCCGGCCCCCCGCCACGTCGCGGCCGACGTCCGGACGACCCACCGGCCGACCGTCGACGGCGCCCGCTCACCGGCCCCCAGCAGCGCGGCGGTCCACGACCCGTACGCCCGCAGCGCAGCCGGCCCGAGCAGGAACGCGGCCACGACCGCGCCGCCGGCCGCCGGCACCGACCACGCGGGAGCCCAGGGCGGTGAGGCGAGCAGGAACACGCCGGACGCGACCAGTGCGGGCGGCACCAGGAGCGGGAGCGCGCCGAGGACCGGGGTGAGGATCAGCCACAGCCACTCCCGCACCATCGTCGGGTCCTTCGCGTAGTGGTCCAGCTTGAGCAGGAACGCCGGCAACCGGGGTGACCGGTACAACGTGTCGTCGTGGGCGTACCAGCCGTCCTCGCGGCGGTGCGGCGCGGGTGGCGCGGACCGGACGGGCTCGGGCAGGTCGACCCCGCCCCACGCGCGGGCGAGCCGGCGGCCCAGCGCGGTCAGCCGGAACTGGCCGGCGACGGCGAGCGGGTAGGGGACCACCAGGGTGGCGCCGAGCACGAGGAGGTGCCCGTAGGCGAAGCCGGCCACGGCCAGCACGATCAGGGCGACGCAGCGCGGTACGGCGAGCGCGAAGCGGGTCACGGGCTGAGTCTCCGCGTCACCGACCGCCGCCGCACTGGGGCAGGGTACCGACCAGGGGTGGGGCTGGATACACCTGTGCCGGGCAGCTGAGCCCATTCTCCCGGGCTGGTGAGATTCCTAGCGTCGTCGGCATGCCAGTCATCGAGGTGGAGAACCTCCGCAAGCAGTACGGCGACCAGGTGGCCGTCGCCGACGTGTCGTTGAGCGTGGACGAGGGCGAGATCTTCGGGCTCGTCGGCCCGAACGGCGCCGGCAAGACCACGACCGTGGAGTGCATCGAGGGGCTCCGGGCCCCGGACGCCGGATCGGTACGGGTGCTGGGGTTGGACCCGCAGCGGGACCGCGCGGCGGTGCGCCGGAAGCTGGGCATCCAACTCCAGGAGAGCCAGCTGCCGGACCGGATCAAGGTGTGGGAGGCGCTCGACCTGTACAGCTCGTTCTATCCGTACCCGGCCGACTGGCGGAAGCTGATGGACGAGCTGGGCCTGGCCCCCAAACGAAACACGGTGTTCGCGAAGCTCTCCGGCGGCCAGAAGCAGCGGTTGTCGATCGCGCTCGCCCTGGTCGGCAACCCGTCGGTGGCGATCCTGGACGAGCTGACCACGGGCCTGGACCCGCAGGCGCGGCGGGACACGTGGGAGCTGGTCCGGCAGGTCCGGGATCGTGGCGTCACGGTCGTGCTGGTGACCCACTTCATGGACGAGGCGGAACGGCTGTGCGACCGGTTGGCGGTCATCGCGGCCGGCCGGGTCCTCGCCGTCGACACTCCCCGTCACCTGATCGCCGGGGCCCAGGTGCCCGGTGTCGAACGACCCACCCTCGAGGACGCGATCCTCGCCCTCACCGCCGCCAGGAGCAACCGATGACCAGCCTTTCCAAGATCATCCGTGTCGAGGCGAAGCTGTTCCTCCGGGATCCGGTCGGCACGTTCTTCGCCATCGCGTTCCCGGCCCTGCTGATCCTGGTACTCGGCCTGGCCATGCCGGGCTTCCGGGAGCCTGCGGACGAGTTGGACGGCCGGCTCCCCTTGGAGGTCTACCTGCCCATCACCATGACGCTGGCCATCGCGACGGTGACGTTGATGACGCTGGTCAGCGTGGTGGGCACCTACCGCGAACGGGGCATCCTGCGCCGGCTGTCGACCACCCCGGTCCCACCGGCGGCGGTGCTCGTCGCGCAGGTGGCCGTGAACGTCACCGCGCTGCTGGGCGCGTGCGGCCTGGCCTGGCTGGTGGCGGCGACCGTCTTCGACGTACCGCCGCCCGGCAACGCGCTCGGCTTCGTGCTGGCGTTCACGCTCGGGGCGGGCGCGATGTGCGCCGTCGCGCTGCTCGTGACGGCGGTCACGCCGAGCGCCCGGGCCTCGATGGGGGTCGGCCAGCTGATCTACTTCCCGATGATGTTCTTCGCCGGGGTGTGGACGCCGGGGCCGCAGATGCCGGACCTGGTGCGGAAGATCGCCGACTTCACCCCGCTGGGGGCCGCGTCCCAGGCCCTGCAGGACGCCTGGGCGGGCTCCTGGCCCACGCTGTCGCACCTGGCCGTGATGGTGGCGTTCACCGTGGTGCTGGGCGGGGTCGCGGCCCGCTACTTCCGCTGGGAGTGAGCCGCCCTCGGGCGACACGACGGGATGCGGCGGCGCCGCGGTCTGGTCGGCCTCGACCAGCGCGCGGCCCGCCCGCAGCAGGCCACCGCTTCCAGCTCGGCGCCTGCCGGCGACCAGCAGGTTCCCGCGACCGCTTATGCTGCGCCGACGATCCCGCACAGCCCCGATCTCCCGCGCCATGCCGACGAACGACAGGAGAGTGCTCCGTGACAGTCCGCGCCTCGGGCCGGCCGTTGACCCGTCTGGAGATCGCCCAGCAGCACGCGGAGCACGTGCTCGGAGCACACAAGGCCAAGCGGATCGCGATGTTCGACAACGGCGCCCTGTACGTCCGGCCGGGTTCGGTGGCGCTGTTCCTGGCCTGGCTCATCGACTTCACGGTGTACGTGTGCGGCGTCGTGGCGGGTATCGTCGCCCTGATCCTGGTGCAGGAGCCGATGGGCATCTCCGACGCCATGGCCGGGGCGGGAGCGCTCGCGTTGCTCGTCGTGGTGCCGGTGCTGTACGGCCTCTGCTACGGCAACGGCCGGGCACTCGGCGCACTCCTGACCGGCACGCAACTCGTGCGGGCCGAGGACGGCGGACGAGTCGGTGTCAAGGCGTGCTGGGCCATGCTGATCAGAACGCTGTTCCTGCCGGTGCTGCTCATCGCGGCGATGGGAGCAGTCCCCGGTGGGGTGAAGCGGCTCAGCGTCGACCCCGACGCCAGCCGGCAGCTCTACGCCGCGGGCATCCGTTGACCCGCCGCCGCACCCGCTGAGCGGGCGATCCGGGAGGCTGAGCGAACCAGCGCCGGGTCAGGGCGCGAGGTGGGCGCCGAGGCGGCGGACGGTCTCGGCGGCGGCGATCGCGTCGCTGCGGGCGCTGCCGTGCCGGCCGTCGCCGCTGTACATCGTCGCGTCGGCGGTGAGCGGGTGGTCGGTGAGCCGCACGTGCAGGGTGCCGAGCCGTTCCGCGACGGCCCCGGTGTGCGTCGAGAGTCGACGCATCCGCTCGCCGAGGCCGGCGCGGTGCCGCTCGGGTACGGCGGGGCTGTGCGACACGTCGAACATGCCGACGGTGATCACGTCCGCTCCGGCGGCGCGCAGCGCCTCGATCATCGCGGTCAGCTCGGCGTCGACCGCGTCGGCGTCGTACCCCCGGCTGAAGGCGTCGTTGCCGCCGCAGACCACCAGCGCCAGGTCGGGGCGGAACGCCAGGGCCGGGGCGAGCTGGGTGGCGCGCACCTCGTGCGCCCGCAGCCCTCGCAGGCCCAGGTTGAGGTACGCCAGTTCCGGCCGGACGGCCCGCAGCTCGGCGGCGATCCGGTCGGCCCACTGGACGTCGGGATAGCCGTCGGTGGGCTCGCAGAGCCCTTCGGCCACGCTATCGCCGAGCACCGCGAAGCGCCGCCACGGATGGCCGCGCAGCAGCGCCGCGCTCTCCCCGGCGCGCAGACACCACGGATCCGTCGCTTCGGTCAACGTCGATGGCATGCCGGCACGCTAGCCCACACTCGGTACCGGGAGTAGGGGCCGGTCGTCCGACCCAGGGTGAGCCGTGGCGGCAGGCGCGACGGTGCGCTCGGGTGCCCGCCGGGCTACGCCTGCCGGCCCGCCCGGTAGGCCGCCACGAGCCGCTTCGGCGCCCGGACCTGCCACGCCTCGACGACCAGCTCGGTCAGCTCGTCGAGGTCGATGCGGTCGAGCCGGACGAGGACCGCCGGGTAGCCGTCGAAGTGCGGGGTGGTGAAGTAGACGGCCGGATCGTCGGCGAGCAGCGCCTCCTTCGCCCCCAGGTCCGGTACCCGGGCCCCGAGGACGGGGCCGTCCGGCGCGGCGCCGCCGAGGGCGTCGAGCTCGGCGCGGCGCAGCGGTCGTTCCCAGACGAACGACCGGTCGCGGACCTTCCATGCCGGCGCTCCCTGGTAGGACGGTTGCTCGCTCGTCTCCGGCAGCCCCGACGCGATCCGGCGGACGTCCTCCCAGGTGGCCATGGCCCGACCCTACGCCCGCCCTACGACACCCGGTGCCCGCTCGGCCGCCGCCGCAGTGGACCGTGGGCGCAGGCCGGGCAGCAGCGGCAGCAGGGTGACGACGAGGCAGAACGCCGCCATGACCAGCAGGGCGGGGACGAGGCCGAGCGCGGCGGCCGACCAGCCGCCCAGCAGCGCCCCCAACGGCAGGCCCGCGAACGCCAGCGACCCGGCCAGGCCGATCACCCGGGTCTGCAGCGCGGCCGGCACCCGCTCGTAGATCGCCACCCCGAGCAGCGGGTTCACCGCCGCGATACCGATGCCGGAGGCGAATGTCACCGCCAGCACCACCGCCAGCTCCTCGCTCAGCGCGAGGACCAGCAGTCGCGGGGCGCCGCTGACCGCCGCACCGACCACGAAGGCCAGATAACGGGGCAGCCGGGGTCCGTACGCCGTGAAGAGCAGGTTGCCCAGCAGCGCGCCCGCCGCGAACGCCCCCAGCAGCAGGCCGAGCCCGGCGGGGCTGCGCAGCACGTCGGCCACCCAGAGGGGGATGTAGACCGCGACGCTCGCGTTGACCACCATGTTCAACGCCGAGATCACCAGCAGCATGGTCAGCAGCATCCGGTCGCGTCCCAGGTGGCGGAACCCGCCCGCGAGCGCCCGCAGGTATCCCTCCGGCTGTGCGGGCGCCGCCGGGGGCGCCGGCGGGCGGACCAGCAGGCTGACGAGCAGGGCGCAGACGGCGAAGCTGGCGGCGTCGATGAGGAGCGCCTGCGTCACCCCGAACCACCAGACGAGCAGGCCGCCCAGCCCCGCGCCGAGCAGGGTGACCAGCCGGCCCAGCCCGTCGTAGACGGAGGTCAGGCGGATCAGCGGCACTCCGGCGGCCTCGGCGGCCGGGCGGAACATCACGTGCTTGACCCGGTCGCCGACGCCGCGCAGCGCGCCCACCAGGGCGACCAGCACGAGCAGCGCGCCGAAGCCGAGCCACGGCGTGAGGGCCACCGCCACCATCAGCGCCGCGCTGCCGGCGTCGGTTCCGATGGCGGTCCGGCGCAGGCCGATCCGGTCCGCCCAGGGCGTGCCGAGGGCACTGGAAAGCAGGTAGGGCAGCGTCTCGGCGGCGGCCACCGCGCCCATCTTCGCCGGGCTGCCGGTGGTCTCCAGCACCAGCCAGGGCAGGGCCACCACCGAGATCCGGCTGCCCAGGTTGGAGATCAGGTCGGCGGCGACCAGGACGGTCAGTTCCCGCCGGGGGGTCACGCCAGGCTGCCGATCGACGCCTCCGGGTGCTCGACCGACGACGGGTGCTCCTCGGCGTAGCGGGCCCGCAGCGCGCGCTTGTCCACCTTGGCGGAGCGGTTGAGTGGCAGCCGGTCGACGAACCGCACCCCGCCCGGCGCCCAGGTGTCGCTGAGTTCGGCCGTCACCAGGTCGATCAGCTCCGTGGCGGTCACCGTCGCGCCGGGCGCCGGCACCACGAAGGCGTACGGTAGTTCGCCGGCCGCCTCGTCCGGTACGCCGATCACGGCCGCCGCCCGTACCTGCGGGTGCCCGGCCAGGACGTCCTCGATGGGACGGGAGTGGATCGGCCAACTGCGCCGCCGGGTGAGGATCCGGTCCTGCAACCGGTCGACCAGGTAGAGGTAGCCGTCGGCGTCGAGGTGCCCGACGTCGCGGGTGCGGACCCAGCCGTCGACCAGCGTCTCGGCGGTCAGCTCGGGCTGGCCGTGGTAGCCGGCGAAGCGCAGGCCGGTGTGCACCCACACCTCCCCGTCGGCGCCGGGCGGCAGCACCGTGCCGTCCTCGGCGCGGATCTCGATGCGCACGTCGCCGTAGGGTCGCCCGCAGGAGCGCAGCCGCTGCGGGTACGCCGGATCGTCGGTCAACCCGGGCAGGGCGGTGACCACGACGGCCTCGCTGAGGCCGTACACGATGCGCAGCACCGGCCCGAAGCGGGCGATCGCCTGACGCAGCCGGGCGGGCGCGGCGGGCCCGGCGCCCACGTTGAACATGAACATGGCGGAGAAGTCCGCGCCGTCGAGGGCCGGGTGGTCGAGCACCTCGTAGAGCATCGGCGGCGTGACGAAGGTCGAGTTGATCCGCTCGCCCGCGACGGTGGCGATGAACCGCTCGGGATCCCAGCCGTCGCGCGGGAACAGCACGCCGCCGGTGAAGAGGTTGAACAGGGTGGTGATCTGGCCGCTGGCCAGCCACATCGGCGAGTGCGACAGGTGCCGCAGCAGCGGGTACCCGGCGGCCCGGAAGTCGGCGGCCAGGGCGAGAATCTGCGCGTAGAAGCTCTCCCGGTGGTGCACCAGCTTCGGGGTGCCGGTGGTGCCGCTGGTCTGCAGGAACGACTCCGGCGCCGGCGCCCCGACCGGCAGGTCGACCGCCGGGACGTGCGCCGCCTCGGCGAGCAGGTCGGGGCCCGCGCCGCCGGGACCGAGGCAGAACACGGGCACCCCGGGCAGCCCGGCGGCCAGCTCCGGGCCCAGCCCGGCCGGGTCCCGGGCGTCGTAGACGAACGCGTCGGGACGGGCCAGCCGGACGAACTCGTCGACCTCCCGGCGGGAGGTGACCGGGGCGATCCACATCGTCCGGCAGCCCAGCAGGTGCAGGGCGAGCTGCACCAGTGGTCCCTCCACCGGGTTGCCGAGCGCCAGCAGCACCGCGTCCCCCGGCCGTACGCCGTGCCCGTGCAGCGTCGCGGCGAGCCCGCGCACCCGGGCGACAGCCTCGGCGTAGCTGAGCCGGTGTCCGTTTCCGACCAGCGCCTCCCGGTCGCCGAAGCCCGCGAACAGCTCCAGCGCCCGGTGCACGTAGCCGGCCCCTCGTTCGGTTCGATCGGTCATCCGACAGCCCTCTCGCCGCAGAGATCTGGCCGTGTTCCGGCAGCCCGGGACGGCACGGCGGCCGGACGACCGCACCGCCGCCGTCCGTGAGCGTAGGTACCACCGACCGTCACCGGACAGGGCCTGAACGGCGCTCCGTGCGGACCTGAGGACATTTGATCGCGTCGATCAGGTTGATTGACGGTCACGGAACGTGGCCGCTAGGTTTCTGGACCATCGTCCAGGCGGTGCCGTCAGCGGACGGCCCTGGGCTGCCAACGATGGAGGTTCAATGTCGACCCCGAAAAGATGGCATGTCATCGCATCCGCGGCCACCCTGCTCGTCGCCGGCACCCCGGCGATGGTGGCCAGCGCCGGTCCGTCGGACACCGCGGCGTCGCACCCGCGTACCGTCTGGGCGGGCAGCTGGGCCGCCGCGGTGACCAGGGGAAACGCGACCGGCCTGACCAACAGCGGCCTCAACGACCAGAGCGTACGGATGGTCGTGCACACCACCGTCGGCGGAGAGCGGTTCCGGGTCCGGCTGAGCAACTCCTACGGCGAGCAGGCCGTCCGGGTCGGCCGCGCCACCGTGGCCAGGCCGAACACGGCGACCCCCGACGACCTGTCCGACATCGACCCCTCGACCCTGCGGACGCTGACCTTCGGCGGCGCCACGTCGGCCACCATGAACCGCGGCGCCGAGCTGGTCAGCGACCCCGTCGCGCTGCCCGTCGGCGACCAGCAGGACCTGGTGCTGACCGTGCACTTCCCGACCCCGACCGGCCCGGTGACCTTCCACGGCCAGTCCCGGCAGACGAACTTCATCGGCGCCACCGACCTGACCGGCGCCGCCGGCGGGGCCGGGTTCACGATCCGACCGAACTGCTGCTGGTTCTTCCTGTCCGGCATCGACGTGCAGCGCCGGCACAGCCCCGGCTCGGTGGTGGTCTTCGGCGACTCCATCGCCGACGGCAACGGCAGCACCGTCAACGCCAACAAGCGCTGGCCCGACCTGCTCGCCGACCGGCTCATCGACGACCGTCCGGACGTACGCACCCCGGGCGTGCTGAACCTCAGCCTCGCCGGCAACCGGCTCAACCACGAGGGCACCGAGCCCGGGGCGGGCGGCTTCCCCGGCTACCACGAACTCGGCCCCAACGCCCTGGCCCGCCTCGACGAGGACGTCTTCGCGCAGACCGACGCCCGGACGGTGATCACCGGACTCGGCATCAACGACATCTGGATGTCGGGCGACTCCGCCGAGCAGGTCATCGCCTCCCTGCGGCAGATCAACCAGCAGGTGAAGGCGCGCGGCCTGCGCAGCCTCGTGTCGACGCTGACCCCGTACGAGGGGCACGGCAACCCGGGGGTGTGGACGCCCGAGAAGGAGGCTACCCGGCAGGCCGTGAACGCCTGGCTGCGCGGCAGCACCGAGTTCGACGGGCTGCTCGACTTCGACCGGGTGCTGCGCGATCCGGCCCAGCCGAGCCGGCTGCTGCCCGCGTACGACTCGGGCGACCACATCCACCCGAACGACGCCGGCAACCAGGCGCTGGCGAACGCCGTACCTCTGCGACTGCTCGGCCTGTGACCTCGGCGCGGGCGGCGGGGTGACCCCCGCCGCCCGCGCGGCACCGTCGATGGGGGAGACCGGACGACCGTGGACGTGACCCAGCTGCTGACCCGCCTCTACAGCGACGAGGGCCGGCAGGACCCCTACCCCTGCTACGCGGCCCTGCACGGGCTCGGGCCGGTCAGCCCCGTGCCGGCGCGCGCCGAACACCGCTCGGTCGACGCCGTCGCCGTCGGCTACGACCTGGTCAGCCAGGTCCTGCGGGACCCGCGGTGGTACAAGCAGGCCCCGCCGGGCTGGCAGGAGCAGGAGGTGCTGCGCACCCTCCAGACCTCGATGATGTTCGTCAACCCGCCCGAGCACACCCGGATGCGGGCGGCCTTCGCCAGGAGCTTCACGCCGCGCCGGCTCGCCGCGCTGGAGCCGACCGTGCACCGGGTCGTCGACGGGCTGCTCGACCGGATGGCCGACGCCGGGGACACCGGCCTCGACTTCGTCGCGGAGTTCGCGTACCCGCTGCCGGCCCTGGTGATGGCGGAGTTCATCGGCATCCCCGCCGCCGAACTGGACTTCTACCGGCAGCGGGTGGAACGGATCGACGAGTTCCTGGACGTGGCGGGCCAGACCCCGCAGCGGCTCGCCACCGCCAACACCGCCGCCGCCGAGCTGCGCGACTTCTACGCCGAGCTGATCGCCCACCGGCGCCACCGGCCCGGCGACGACCTGATCAGCGCCCTGGTCGAGGCGGTCGACTTCGGGGACGTGGAACTGACCGTCGACGAGTTGGTCAGCAACCTGATCGTGCTGTTCAACGCCGCCTTCGTCACCACCGTCTACATGTTCGGCAACGGGCTGCCCCTGCTGCTGACCCACCCGGAGGTGGCCGCCGCGCTGCCCGGCGACGACGCGCTGACCCGGGGCGCGGTCGACGAGATCCTGCGGCTGGAGGCACCCGTGCACTTCCTGGCGCGGGCCGCGCCCGGGGACACCGACGTGGGTGGGGTGCCGGTCGGGCGGGACCGCAACGTACTGCTGATCCTCGCCGCCGCCAACCGGGACCCGGCCCGCTTTCCCGACCCGGACCGCTTCGACCCGCGCCGCACGGGCCCGCCGTCGTTGGCCTTCGGTGCCGGCCTGCACTTCTGCCTCGGCGCCGCGGTGTCCCGGCTGGAGGGCCGCCTCGCGCTGCCCAGGCTGCTGGCCCGCTTCCCCGGGCTCACCGTCGCCGAGCCGCCCACCTACAGCGGCAGTCTCTTCCTGCGCGGCGTCGACAAGCTGGCGGTGCACACCCGAGGAGGATCCGCATGAGCGTCCATCCGCAGGTGGCGGCGTACCGGGCCGCCCGCGCGGCGGCCGGCACCCCGCCGCTGTACACCCAGACCCTGGCCGAGGCCCGCGCCGCCGACCTCGCCGCGATCCGCGCCGGCGGCGGCACGGTGGAGCCGGTGCACGAGGTACGCGACACGCGCGTGCCCGGACCTGCCGGCGACCTGCCGGTGCGGATCCACCGGCCGGCGGGGGAGGGGCCGCTGCCCACCCTGGTCTACTTCTTCGGCGGTGGCTGGACGCTGGGCAGCGTCGACACCGCCGACGGCATCTGCCGGCGGCTGGCCAACGCGGTGCCCTGCCAGGTCGTCACCGTCGGCTACCGGCTGGCCCCGGAGCACCCCTTCCCGGCTGCCGTGTACGACTGCCACGCGGCCGCCCGGTGGATCGTCGACAACCCGGCGGAGTTCGGTGTCGACCCGCGGCGGGTGGCGGTCGGCGGGGACAGCGCCGGTGGCAACCTCGCCGCCGCCGTCACCCTGCTCGCCCGCGACGACGGAGGACCCCGGCTCGCCGCCCAGCTGCTGGTGTACCCGAACACCGACCAGAGCGCCGATCCCGACGGCGACGGCGAGGACCCGCTGCTGTTCAACCGCCGCTCGGTCGCCTGGTACCGGGGCCACTACCTCGCCGACCCCGCCGACGCACGGCACCCGCTGGCGTCGCCGCTGCTCGCCGCCGACCTGAGCGGCCTGCCGCCGGCACTGGTGATCACCGCCGAGCACGACCCGCTGCGCGACCAGGGGGAGCGGTACGCGCACCGGCTGCGCGACGCCGGGGTGCCGACCACCCTCACCCGGTACGCCGGCATGATCCACGGCTTCTTCGCCATGCCCGGGGCGTTCGACGACGGCCGCCGTGCCCAGGACGAGGCCGCCGCCTTCCTGCGTGAGCTGTTCGGCACGACGGACAGCGGTACGTTGGGCGGCGATGCGTGGGGCGGCGCTGTGCCGGGCGGCACCCCGTCGGGCGGTGGCGCGTCGGACGGCGGTGGACCGGTCGGCAGGACGGCGACCGCCGGCGCGACGGTGCCGGTGGGAGGGGAGAACGGGAATGGTTGAGGGCGTGCTGTCGAAGTCGGACCTGCCGGTGGCGCAGCCGTCGCCGGCCAGCCTGGCCGACTTCGCGGACCTGGCCCGGGCGGTGCTGCCGCCCGACGTGTGGGACTACGTCGACGGCGGCAGCGGTGCCGAGACGACGCTCGCCGCCAACCGTCGCGCGCTGGAGCGGGTGGCCGTACTGCCCCGGATGCTGCGCGGCGTGCACACCCCCCGCACCGAGGCGCGGCTGCTCGGCGCGTCGTACGCCATGCCGGTGGCCGTGGCACCCATGGCGTACCAGCGGCTCGTGCACCCCGACGGGGAGCTGGCGCTGGCCGCCGCCGCCCGCGCGGCCGACGTGCCGTACGTGGCCAGCACCCTGAGCAGCGTGCCGATCGAGCAGATCGCGGAGACCGGCGCGACCGTCTGGTTCCAGCTCTACTGGCTGCGTGACCGGGCGCTGGTCGCCGACCTGCTGGACCGGGCGCACGCGGCGGGGTGCACGGCGCTGACCGTCACCGTGGACGTGCCGATCCTCGGCCCGCGCCGGCGCGACGTGCGTAACGCGTTCGCCATCCCGGCACAGGTCGTGGCGGCCAACCTGCCGGCCGGCCGGGACGACCTCGCGCACACCGCCACCCCGGGGGTCTCCGCCATCGCCGCACACACCGGAGACGTCTTCGCGCCCGCGCTGACCTGGGCCGACCTGGAGTGGCTGCGCGGCCGTACCACCCTGCCGCTGGTGGTCAAGGGCGTGCTCGACCCGCGCGACGCGGAGCTGGCGGTGGATGCCGGCGCGGACGCGGTGGTGGTCTCCAACCACGGTGGCCGCCAGCTCGACGGCGCGCCGGCCACCGCGACCATGCTGCCCGAGGTGGTGGCGGCGGTGGGCGACCGGTGCGAGGTGCTGCTGGACAGCGGCGTACGCGACGGCGCCGACGTGCTGCGCGCGCTCGCCCTCGGCGCGCGGGGGGTGCTCGTCGGCCGGCCCATGCTGTGGGCGCTCGCCGCCGGCGGCCGGGCCGGGGCGCGGACGGCGCTGGCGCTGCTGGCCGGCGAGTTCCGCGACGCCCTCGCGCTGGCCGGCTGCGCCGACCCGGTGGCGGCTCGCGAGCTGCGCGTGATCAGGGAGGGCTGACCGGTGACCGATACGGTGGACCTGCGCGTCGACGACCTGCACCCGGCCGTCGACGATCCCGCGCTGAACTCGATGAACTTCCTCAACGAGGTGGCCCAGCACTACCCCGACGCGGTGTCGCTCGCGGCCGGCCGGCCGTACGAGGAGTTCTTCGAGGTCGCGGCGATGCACCGGCACCTGGAAAGGTTCCGCCGACACCTGACCGACGACCTCGGGCAGAGCCCCGCGCAGGTGCACCGGACGCTGTTGCAGTACGGCCGCACCAAGGGCATCGTGCACCACCTCGTCGCCCGCAACCTCGCCGTCGACGAGGGCGTCACGGTCGACCCGGAGGCGATCGTGGTGACCGTCGGCTGCCAGGAGGCGATGTTCCTGGTGCTGCGGGCGCTGCGGGCCGACCCGCGCGACGTGCTGCTCGCCGTCGCCCCGACGTACGTGGGGCTGACCGGCGCCGCCCGGCTGCTGGAGCTGCCGGTGCGGCCGGTGCGCGGTGGCCCGGCCGGCATCGACCTGGCCGACCTGCGTGAGCAGGTGCGCCGGGCCCGGTCGGCGGGGCTGCGACCGCGCGCCTGCTACGTGATGCCGGACTTCGCCAACCCCTCCGGGACCAGCATCGCCCTGGCCGACCGGCGGCGGCTGCTCGACCTGGCCGCCGAGGAGGACCTGCTGCTGCTGGAGGACAACCCGTACGGCCTCTTCCCCGCCTCGGACGCGCGGCGGCCGCCGACGCTCAAGGCGCTGGACACCGCGCGACGGGTGGTCTACCTGGGCTCGTTCGCCAAGACGGTGCTGCCCGGCGCCCGCGTGGGCTACGTGGTCGCCGACCAGCGCGTGGCGTCCGCCGACGGCACCGTGAGCCTGCTCGCCGACCAGCTTGCCAAGATCAAGAGCATGGTCACCGTGAACACCTCGCCGATCGCCCAGGCGGTCGTCGGCGGGGCGCTGCTGGAGCACGGGTGCAGCCTCGTGGCGGCCACCGCCCGGGAACGGAAGGCGTACGGGCGCAACCTGCGCCACCTGGTCGACGGCCTGGCCCGGCGGTTCCCGGAAGGGGCCTCGCCGGTGCGGTGGAACGTCCCGGCCGGCGGGTTCTTCGTCGTGGTCACCGTGCCGTTCACGGTCGACGACGCCCTGCTGCACCGCTCCGGCCGCGAGTACGGGCTGCTCTGGACGCCGATGGCGCACTTCTACGACGACGGCGCCCCGGTCGACGCGCTGCGACTGTCGGTCAGCGCCGTCACCCCCGAGCAGATCGACCTCGGGCTGGACCGGCTCGCCGCGCTGGTCGCCGACGAGACGGCCCGGCGGGCGGCCGTCGCCGGGGCGGGATGACACACCGCGTTCACCGCACGGCAATGCGCGACTGCCCGTGTTCCGCCGTCCTGCGTGGACATTCATAATGGACGTCATGGTCGCCTGGGAGTACGCGTTGCTGGTCCGCCGTTATCAGGGGCAGGGCCGCGCCTTTCATGTCAGCTTCACCTGGTACGGCCCGGACGGGTCGCGCCGGGACATCACCGCGTACGGCGACACCGCGATCGCGCACCTCAACCGGGCCGGCCGGGAGGGCTGGGAACTCGTCTCCGCCGCCGAGGACGTCAACAACGTCCAGGGCAGCACCGAGGTGCACCGCTACCACCTGAAGCGCCCCATCGCCTGACCGCCGCCGCGAACGCGTGACCCTGCCCGGCAGGCGGGCGCCGGCTTCCTTCGACCGGCCCTCGTCCCCGTCGCCACCGGGCCCCTCGACAGCGGTAGCGTCTCCTTTCGCCGCCGACCGGCCGCCCACCCCGGGCGCCGGCGCGTGCGGCGGAAGGAGCAGCGGTGGCACAGCCGGTAGCGGGCGCGGCCCGGCACGTCGTCGGGGTCGACTTCGGCACCCTCTCCGGCCGGGCGGTGGTGGTCGACATCGCCGACGGGACCGTGCGGGGCGAGGCCGTGCACGAGTACCGGCACGGGGTGCTCACCGAGCGGCTGCCCGACGGGACGCCGCTGCCGCCGGACTGGGCGTTGCAGCACCCCGACGACCACCGCGAGGTGCTGCGCGTCGCGGTGCCCGCCGCGCTGCGTGCCGCCGGCGTCCGGCCCGAGGACGTACGCGGCATCGGCGTCGACGCCACCTCCTGCACGATGCTGCCCGCCCGCGCCGACGGCACCCCGCTGTGCGAGCTGCCCGACCTGGCCGGGCGGCCGCACGCGTACCCGAAGCTGTGGAAGCACCACGCGGCCCAGCGGCAGGCCGCCCGGATCAACGAGGTCGCCGCCGCACGCGGCGAGAGCTGGCTGCCCCGCTACGGCGGCCGGGTCTCCGCCGAGTGGCAGCTCGCCAAGGCCCTGGAGGTGCTGGAGGAGGACCCGGAGGTCTTCGACCGGGCGGAGCGCTTCATCGAGACGACGGACTGGCTGGTCTGGCAGCTCTGCGGCCGGGAGACCCGCAACGTCTCCGCCGCCGGCTACAAGGGGCTGCGGCAGGACGGGCGGTACCCGTCGGCGGAGTTCCTGCGCGCCCTGCACCCCCGCCTCGACGGACTGCTGCCCCGCCTCGACGGGCCGCTCGCGCCGCTCGGCGCCCGGGCCGGCGGGCTGACCGCCGAAGCGGCCCGCTGGACCGGCCTGCCGGTGGGGACCGCCGTCGCGGTCGGTGCCATCGACGCGCACGTCACCGCCGCCGCGGCCCGGTCGGTCGAGCCGGGCCGCATGCTCGCGGTGCTCGGCACCTCCACCTGCCTGATCATGAACGCGGACGCGTACCGCGAGGTGCCCGGCGTCTGCGGCGTGGTCGACGGGGGCGTGACCGCCGGATCCTGGGGCTACGAGGCCGGGCAGAGCGGCGTCGGCGACATCTTCGCCTGGTACGCCCGCACCGCCCTGCCGGCCCACCACGCCGACGAGGCGCGCCGCCGGGGGCTCAGCCCGTACGAGCTGCTGGACGCCCTCGCCGCCGAGCAGCCGGTCGGCGGCCACGGCCTGCTGGCGCTGGACTGGCACAGCGGCAACCGCTCGGTGCTGATGGACCACGAGCTGAGCGGCGTGCTGGTGGGCCTGACCCTGGCGACCAGGCCGGAGGAGATCTGGCGGGCGCTGCTGGAGGCCACCGCCTTCGGCGCCCGCACCGTGGTCGACGCCTTCACCGCCGCCGGGGTGGCCGTCGACGAGCTGACCGTGGCCGGCGGGCTGACCCGCAACCGGCTGCTGCTGCGGATCTACGCCGACGTGCTCGGCCGGCCGCTGCACGTGCTCGACGCCGAACACCCGGCGGCGCTGGGCGCGGCCATCCACGCGGCGGTCGCCGCCGGGGCGTACCCGCACGTGCCGGCCGCCTCGGCGGCGATGGGCGCCGGCCGGCGCGAGACCTGGCACCCCGACCCGGCCCGGGCGGCGGCCTACGACGAGTTGTACGCCGACTACCGCGCCCTGCACGACCACTTCGGCCGGGGCGGCACCGACGTCCTGCACCGCCTACGCGCCCGACGCCACCGCACACCCTGACCCACCCCACCCCACCCCCGCCCCCGCCCCGCCCCCGCCCCGACGGCGTCGATCATGCAGTCGTGGGGGGTCACGAACGTCCACCAATGCGGACGAGACGGGCACCAGAACTGCATGATCGACGCCGGGCGGCGTGGGGTGGGGCGTGGGGCCGGGCGGTGGGGGCCGGGGGGCGTGGGCCGGGCGGGGTGGGGGCTGGGACGGGGACGCCCCCGCCGGCGGGGCCGGGCGGGGGCGTCAGGGTGGCGCGGAACTCAGCCGAGGTCGACGGCCGGGTAGAGCGGGAAGCCGGTCAGCAGGTCGCTGGCCTGCTTGCTGATCCGCTCCGCGACGGCGGGGTCGAGGACGTACTTCGCCTTGGACGCGGTGCCGTCCGGGTTCGCGCCCGGCCTGGTCTGGCTGAGCACGGTGTGGATCAGCTCGGCCGTCTCGTCCATCTGCGCCGGGCCCAGCCCACGGGTGGTCAGCGCCGGGGTGCCGACCCGGATGCCCGAGGTGTACCAGGCGCCGTTCGGGTCCTGTGGCACCGAGTTGCGGTTGGTGACGATGCCCGAGTCGAGCAGCGCCTGCTCGGCCTGCCGGCCGGTCAGCCCGTAGCCGGAGACGTCGATCAGCACCAGGTGGTTGTCGGTGCCGCCGGTGACCAGCTTGCCGCCCCGGCGCAGCAGCCCCTCGGCGAGGGCCTGTGCGTTGTCGACGATCCGCTGGGCGTAGTCGGCGAAGTCGGGGCGCCGCGCCTCGGCCAGCGCGACGGCCTTGGCGGCCATCACGTGCGGCAGCGGGCCGCCGAGCACCATCGGGCAGCCCCGGTCGACCTGGTCGGCCAGCTCGGGCTGGCAGAGCACCATGCCGCCGCGCGGGCCGCGCAGCGACTTGTGCGTGGTCGTGGTGACGATGTGCGCGTGCGGCACCGGGTCGAAGTCGCCGGTGAAGACCTTCCCGGCGACCAGGCCGGCGAAGTGCGCCATGTCGACCATGAAGGTGGCGCCGACCGAGTCGGCGATCTCCCGCATGATCCGGAAGTTGACCTTCCGCGGGTACGCCGAGTAGCCGGCGACCAGGATCAGCGGCTTGAACTCGCGGGCCGCCTCGGCGACCTTGTCGTAGTCGACGAGGCCGGTGACCGGGTCCGTGCCGTAGCTGCGCTGGTCGAACATCTTGCCGGAGATGTTCGGCCGGAAACCGTGGGTGAGGTGGCCGCCGGCGTCCAGCGACATGCCGAGCATCCGCTGGTTGCCCAGCTCCCGGCGCAGCGCGAACCAGTCCGCCTCGGTCAGGTCGTTGACCTGCCGCACCTGCGCCTTCCTCAGCGCGGGCGACTCCACCCGGTCGGCCAGGATCGCCCAGAAGGCGACGAGGTTGGCGTCGATGCCGGAGTGCGGCTGCACGTACGCGTGGGCGGCGCCGAACAGCTCCCGGGCGTGCTCGGCGGCGAGCGCCTCGACGGTGTCGACGTTCTGGCAGCCCGCGTAGAAGCGGCGGCCGACGGTGCCCTCGGCGTACTTGTCGCTGAACCAGTTGCCCATGGCCAGCAGGGTGGCCGGGGAGGCGTAGTTCTCGCTGGCGATGAGCTTGAGCGACTCGCGCTGGTCGGCGAGCTCCGCGCCGATGGCGTCCGCCACCCGCGGCTCGACGGCGCGGATCACCTCGAGGGCGCTGCGGAAGGCGGTGGATTCGGCGTTCAGCGACATGCGACCTCCAGTGACGTGCGGAAGGCCCAGGCGCTCGGCATGCGTCCTCATGACGGGACCGCTTCCCGATGGTGCCCCATCCTCACGCGCCAGTCACGGCCCGTGCCGATCCTACCGGGTCGACCCCGGCCCACCTGGCCCGGGCGGCGGACCCCGGTGCCGGCCTCGCGGCCGGGGACGCCGCTGCCTAGGATCAGCGGCATGGCGGGGGAGGACGGCGAGGGCGGCAGCCTGTTCGCCATCAGCGACCTGCACGTCGGTCACCGGGACAACCGGGCGGTGGTGGAGGGGCTGCGCCCCGGATCGCCGGAGGACTGGCTGCTGGTCGCCGGCGACGTGGGCGACACCGTGGCGGACATCGAGTGGGCCCTCGGCCTGCTCAGCAGCCGCTTCGCGAAGGTCGTCTGGACGCCGGGCAACCACGAGCTGTGGACCCCGCCGGCGGATCCGGTGACCCTGCGCGGGGCCGCGCGCTACGCGTACCTGGTCGACGCCTGCCGGCGGCTGGGCGTGCTGACGCCCGAGGACCCATACCCGGTGTGGCGGGGGGAGGGCGGTCCGGTGCTCGTGGCGCCGCTGTTCCTGCTCTACGACTACAGCTGGCGCCCGGAGGGGTTCGACACCCCCGAGGCGGCGCTGGAGGAGGCGTACCGGGTGGGGATCGTGTGCACCGACGAGTTCCTGCTGCACCCCGACCCGTACCCGAGCCGGTCGGCGTGGTGCGCCGCCCGGGTCGCCGAGACCGCGCGCCGGCTCGACGAGCGGGAGCCCGGCATGCCGACCGTGCTGGTCAACCACTGGCCGCTGCTGCGTGAGCCGACCCGGGTGCTGCGCTACCCGATCTTCGCCCAGTGGTGCGGGACGGAGTCCACCGCCGACTGGCACCTGCGCTTCGACGCCGCCGCCGTGGTCTACGGCCACCTGCACATCCCCCGTACGACCCGGCACGACGGGGTGCGCTTCGAGGAGGTCTCGGTGGGCTACCCGCGGGAGTGGCGGCCCCGGGCCGCGCCTCCGGCGCTGCGGCGGATCCTGCCCGCGCCCCGGGCATGACGACGGGCCCCGGCGCACCGGGGCCCGTGCGGGCGCGTCCGCTCAGGCAGTCACGGCGTCCAGCGACTTCTTGATCGCCTTCGGGTCGGTCGGCTTGCGCGGCGCGTCGGCCCGCAGCGCGATCATCCGCTCGCCGATCTCCTGGAGCTGCTTACGACCGAGCGCCTCGCGCACCTTCGGGAACCACTCCTGCTCCTCCTCCTCGACGTGGTGCAGGACGTTCTCGATCAACACCGTGGTCTTGGCGTTGAAGTGCTCGTCGCCGGCATCCATGGCGTACAACTCGGCGCAGAGCACGTCGGCGACGTGGTGCTCCTCGTACGACTCGAGGATGTCGTCCTCCAGGTCGGGCAGGAGCTTGCGGACCTCGGGGTACATCACCTCGTTCTCGAGGTAGGTGTGGACGGTCAGGGCTTCCAGGATCTCGTTCACCAGCTTCTGCCGCCGGGCCGCCGGGCCCTTCTCGGCGTCCTGGAACGCCTTGAACAGGCGGCGCATCTCCTTGTGGTCCTCTTTCAACACCACGATGGCATCGGTGGACACCGTCGACCTCCTCGGGCTCGTCTGACACCTCCTTCCGTACCCCGGGGTGAGCAGCGAAAACGGGTGGGGCCCGGCGATGATCCGCCGGGCCCCACCACGGGTCGTGCCGTGCTTGTTACTTGACCACGTTGTACGCGTTGACCATGCCGAATCCGTAGAAGCCGTTGCGCTTGCCGCCGGAGCAGGTCGCGTCGTAGGCGTTCGGGCCGGCCGCGATCAGCGGCACCGGGTTGTAGACGCCGCTGGGGCAGGCGATCGCCTCGGCGGTGTTGCCCAGGAAGGCCGACAGCTGACCGGACGTCATGCCCGGGTGCGCCGAGACGGCCAGGGCGGCCACGCCGGCGGCGTGCGGCGAGGACATCGAGGTGCCCTGCTTGAAGCCCCAGCCGTTGGTCTTCGTGGTGGTGTTGTAGGTGGTGGACAGGATGCCGTCGGAGGGGGTCGAGGTGACCCCCCGCGTACGGAAGCGGGTGTCGCCACCCGGCGCCGTCACCTCGATCTCGCCGTGGCCGTACGAGGAGTAGTAGCTCTTCTCCCCGGTCGGGCCGACCGCCGACACCGTCACCACGCCCGGCGCCTCGCCCGGCAGGACGAGGCAGGAGTTGGTGAGGTTCTCGCGCTCCTCGGGCGTCCCGTTGTTCGGGCTGCCCGTGTCGGTGATCTTGTGGGCGAGGTCGAAGTTCGAGTTACCCGCGGACGCCACGTGCAGCACGCCCTTGCTCTGCGAGTAACGCAGGGCCCGCTGGACCGCCTTCCACACCGGACGCTGGCGTGCGTCGTTGCGGCAGTTGAGCTGCCAGGGGTCGATGTAGTAACTGTTGTTGGTCACCTGCATGCCCTGCTCGGCGGCCCACATGAACCCGCAGACCGCGGCCTCCGGGAAGATGTAGCCGTCGTCGTTGACCACCTTGACGGCGGCCACCTTGACGCCCGGGGCGACACCGGTCACGCCGACGCCGTTGACGGCGGCGGCGATGGTCCCGGCCACGTGGGTGCCGTGGTCGGAGGTGGTCGGGTTCCAGGCGGACTCGGTGGTGTCGGTGACCCCACCGAGGCAGGACGTGCTCTTGTTCTTCGCGATCTGGCTGGCCAGATCGGGGTGGCTGGACGAGATGCCGCTGTCCAGTACGCCCACCACCACGTCGGCGCGGCCGGCGTTGACGGCGTGGGCCTGCGGGACGTCGATCATCGGCATGTCCCACTGCTGACCGAAGAGGGGTTCCTTGGTCGGGTCGGCGGTCGTGTTGGCCGCCTCGGCCGCGGAGACCTCCAGGGTCTCGCCCTCGTCGAGGGCGGTGCCCAGGCCGGCGGTGGACGCCACCGAGTCGACGCCCGCGCCCGCCACGTCGGTGACGAAGTCGGGGTTGGTCGACCGGACGACGAGCACGCCGATCTGGTCGTAGCTGGCCACCACGGTGCCGTTGGCGGCGGCCACGCGGGCAGCCGCCTTGTCGGTCTTGGCGCCCTGCGGGGCGAGCACCAGGAACGTGGTGTCCGGGCCGACGGCCGACGCCGCCAGGGCCACCCCGCCGGCGACGGCGAGGCCGACGCCGAGCGTCACGGCGGACGCGGCAGCCAGTGTCTTGCGACGGAGGTTCTTCACACAGACTCCCAGGGGCTGTTTCCAGCCGGGGTACGCCCCCTGGCGGGGAGCGGCCGGCGGGAGGCGGGCGGGATGCACGCCTCCGCAAGCACCAGCGTCACACCGCCAGCTGGCGTTACACGCGGGTGCGAGCCGGGACGAAAGGTGTCATACGGTCGCCAGGGTGTGGGGAATCTCGTCGAGCAACTCCCGGGCGAGGAAGCCGATCCGGCCGAACTGGGGAACCAGCCGTTGGCCGCTCACCGCGTGGGCGAACGCCGCCCAGCACGCGGCCTGCGCCGGCTCCGCGCCCCGCGACAGCAGCCCGGCCAGCAGCCCGGCGCGGACGTCCCCGCTGCCGGACGTGCCGAGCCCGGCGTCGCCGCTCTCCTCCCGCCAGCCGCGCCCGTCGGGGGTGGCGATGTGGCCGTAGAGCGAGACGACCGCGTCGTAGCGGCGGGCCAGCTCGGCCGCCTCGGCGTCCAGGTCGTCGCCGGGCTCGCGGCCGAGCAGGTGCCGGGCCTCGGTGAGGTTGGGGGTGAGCACCGCGGGCCGGCCGGATCCGACCAGCAGGTCCGGGGCATGGCTGAGGGCCCCCAGGGCGTACGCGTCGAACACCAGCGACGTCTGCGGGCCGGCCGCGTCGAGCACCAGGCGCAGCAGGCGGCCGGTCTCGTCGATGTCCTTGAGCCCCGGGCCGACGGCCACCACGTCCGCCTCCGCCACCAGGGCGCCCAGCAGCTCACCGGGCTGGCCCGCGACGGCGCCGTCGACGGTCTCCGGCAGCCCCACCACCAGCGCCTCGGGCACCTGGATGCTCAGTGCGGCGGCGGTGGACTCGGCGGCGGCGAGCTGGAGGACGCCGGCACCGGCCCGCAGCGCGGCCACGCCGGCGAGCAGTACCGCGCCGGGGGTGAACCGCGAGCCACCGACCACCAGCACCGTGCCCCGGGCCTGCTTGCCTCCGGTCGGTACGGGCAGCGCCCAGTCCCGCAGCAGCCCCGGCGTGATGACCTGGGTGTCAGACCGGTTCGGCATGGACCTCGTCCTCCCTGGTCGGCCGGGCGCCCTGCTCGCGTAGGTGGCCGACGTCGTTGAACACGTCCGGGTCAGCCGGCCGTCGGTACCGGCCGACCATCCGTTGATCGAGCAGTTGGCGATGACGTGCTCGCGGGTCAGCGCCATCAACTCCGCCTCGGTGAGCCCCTCCACGAGGTAACGGGTGAGGAAGACCAGGGCGTCGTGGCCGAACAGCAGCACGCGCCGGCCCTCGTGGTCGCGGCGCAGGTCGCCGAGGAGGGCGCGCAGGCGCAGCGCCACGTCGGTCCAGGACTCCCCGCCCGGCGGACGGTAGTAGAACTTGCCGAGCCGGTCCCGGCGCGCGGCCTCCTCGGGGTGCCGCCGGCGTACCCCCTGCCCGGTCAGTCCGTCCAGGATGCCCAGCTCCCGGTCGCGCAGCCGCTCGTCGCGGGTGAGCGGGATCCCGGTGCCGGCCAGGGCCAGCTCGGCGGTACGCACCGCCCGCAGGTACGGCGACACCACCGCCACCTCGGGCCGACGGCCCTCGGGCAGCCCGGCCAGCCAGCGCGCGGTGGCCCGGGCCTGCTCCTCCCCGGTGGGGCTCAGCGGCACGTCGGCGTCGCGATGGGTCAGGTCGATCAGCTCGGCGCCGTCCGCCTCGGCCGCCGTGGCCGCCACGTTCGCCGTGCTCTCGCCGTGCCGCACGATCCAGAGCGTCGCCAGTTCCGCCATGCGGCAACCCCTACCCGGGGCCCGCGCCGGGTAACCGCGTCCATCCGGGCGTGTCCGGGCCCGCGGCGGGTATGCGTCGGCTCCACCGATCACCGAGATGGGGAGGTGCGCCGTGGCCACGATGGTCAGGGAGCCGGCGAGCCCGGTGAGGGACCAGAACTACGACCTGATCCACGCGCTGCAGATGTCGTTGCAGCACATCTGGCAGTTGGAGAACTACATCGCCGACGCCGACGCGCGGGGCGACACGGAGCTGGCCACCTGGTTCCGCAAGATCCAGGAGAACAACCGCAAGGCGGGCGAGCAGGGCAAGACGATGCTCCTGGCGCGCCTCCAGGAGGAGATGGGCTGAGGTACGCCGCCACCGGTGGCCGGGCGTCCCGAGTCGGGCACCCGGCCACCGGCCGTGACGGGGCGTGCCGGCCGGCCGGGCGGGTTACGGTGGGGCGTGGCTGCGGCGGCCGAGGAGATCCAGGTGGGGCAGCGGCTGGTGCGCGTCTCCAGCCCCGACAAGCCGTACTTCCCGGAACTCGGGCTGACCAAGCGGGACGTGGTGCGTTACTTCCTCGCCGTCGGCGACGGCATCCTGCGCGCCCTGCGGGACCGGCCGACCATGCTGGAACGGTGGCCGCGCGGCGTCTTCGAGGGGGCGAAGATCGGCACCCGGCAGGACAACCGGGGCGACGCCTTCTACCAGAAGCGGCTGCCGGCGGGGGCGCCCGACTGGGTGCGTACCGCCCACATCACCTTCCCCAGCGGGCGTACGGCCGACGAGGTCGCGCCCAGCGAGCTGGCGGTGGTGATCTGGGCGGCCAACCTGGGCACGCTGCGGTTCCATCCGTGGCCGGTCTCCGCCGCCGACGTCGAGCGGCCCGACCAGCTGCGGATCGACCTGGACCCGATGCCGGGCGTGGTGTTCGACCAGGTGGTGCCGGTGGCCCACGAGGTGCGCGACTTCCTCGCCGAGCTGGGCCTCACCGGCTACCCGAAGACCACCGGCGGGCGGGGCCTGCACGTCTACCTGTCCATCGAGCCCCGGTGGAGCTTCGGCGACTGCCGGCGGGCGGTGCTGGCGCTGGGCCGGGAGATGCAGCGCCGGCTGCCGGACCTGGTCACCACCACCTGGTGGCGGGAGCAGCGGGACCGGCCGGTCTTCGTCGACTACAACCAGATGTCGCGGGACCACACGATGGCCTCGGCGTACTCCATCCGCCCGACCCCGCGCGCGCTGGTCTCCGCGCCGCTCGACTGGTCGGAGCTGGCCGACGCCCGGCCGGAGGACTTCACCGTGGGCACGATGCCCGCCCGGTTCGCCGAGCGCGGCGACCCGCACGCGGGCCTCGACGCGCGGCGGTTCTCCCTCGAGCCGCTGCTGGAGCTGGCCGACCGGGAGGGGCTGGCGGCCCCGCCGGAGCGCTGAGCGGCCCGGCCGGCGTCGGGAGGACGTCAGGCCGGTCTACTCCCAGGGGCTGCGTTCGCCGTCGAACTCCTCGAAGACCAGCCAGGTGCGCGTGGAGAGTACGCCCGCGATGCTCTGCACCCGGCCCAGCACCACGTCGCGCAGGGTGGCGTTGTCCGGCGCCCGGACCAGGGCGAGCACGTCGTGGTCACCGCCGAGCAGGGCGGCGTGCTCGATGTAGCGGACCCGGGCCAGCTCCGCCGACACCTCCCGCCAGGTGTTCTGCTCGATCTTCAACGCGATGTACGCCGAGGTGCCCAGCCCGGCCGCCTCGGGCGCGACCTGCGCCCGGAAACCGGTGATCACCCCGTCGCGCAGCAGCCGCTCGACCCGCGCGTACGCGTTGGTGCGGGAGATGTGGATGCGCTCGGCGAGGGTCCGCACCGACGTGCGGCCGTCGCGGACCAGCTCGTCGACGATCCGCCGGTCCACCTCGTCCATCGGTCGCGCCGAACGTCCCGTTCCCGCCGCCCGCTCCGCTGCGCCTCCGGACTCCTGGCTCATCTCAACGCTCCTGCCATGCCATCCGTCCCGCGTTCTTCCTGGATCTTGAGTCAATCATCCAACAGCAGGAGCATAGGCCCACCACACGTCCAGGAGGTCCCGCCGTGACGACCACACCCGAGGCGGTCCGCAGGGCATCCCCGCGCAGCCGCCGGAAGGCCACCCCGCCCGACCCGGCCAAGCCGCTGCTGCCGGCCACCGAGCCGGTCCGCCTGCTCGACCCCACCGGCACGCCGCTGCCCGCCCCCGCCGACTACCCCGAGCCGCCCGTCGAGGCACTCGTCGAGATGCACCGGCGGATGGTCGTCGGCCGCCGCTTCGACATCCAGGCCACCGCCCTGACCAAGCAGGGCCGGCTGGCCGTCTACCCGTCCTCGCGCGGCCAGGAGGCCTGCCAGGTCGGCGCCGTCCTCGCCCTGCGCGACACGGACTGGGTCTTCCCGACCTACCGGGAGTCCATGGCCCTCGTCAGTCGGGGCATCGACCCGGTCGAGGTGCTGACCCTGCTGCGCGGCGACTGGCACTGCGGGTACGACCCCGCGCAGCGGCACACCGCGCCGCAGTGCACCCCGCTGGCGACCCAGTGCGTGCACGCCGCCGGGCTGGCCTACGGCGAGGCGTACCAGGGACGCGACACCGTCGCGCTGGCGTTCATCGGTGACGGGGCGACCAGCGAGGGCGACTTCCACGAGGGCGTCAACTTCGCCGCCGTGTTCAAGGCCCCCGTCGTCTACTTCGTGCAGAACAACCGGTACGCGATCAGCGTCCCGCTGTCCCGGCAGACCGCCGCGCCGTCGCTGGCCTACAAGGGCGTCGGCTACGGCGTGCCCAGCGAGCAGGTCGACGGCAACGACCCGGTGGCCGTGCTCGCGGTGCTCACCCGCGCGGTCGAGCACGCCCGCTCGGGCAAGGGCCCCTTCCTGGTCGAGGCGCACACCTACCGGATGGAGGCGCACACCAACGCCGACGACGCGAGCCGCTACCGCGACGGCGCCGAGGTCGAGGCGTGGCGGGACCGGGACCCGGTGGCCCGGCTGGAGACGTACCTGCGGGCCCGCGGCGCGCTCGACGACGCCGGCGTCGCCGCCGTGACGGAGGAGGCCGAGGCGTACGCCGCCGACCTGCGCACCCGGATGAACGCGCAGCCGACGGTCGACCCGATGAGCCTCTTCGAGCACGTCTACGCCGAGCCCACCCCGCAGTTGGTCGAGCAGCGCGAGCAGGTCCGCGCCGAGCTGGCCGCCGCCGCAGACGAGGAGGGTGAGCGCTGATGGCCGCCCTGACCATGGCGAAGGCGCTCAACGCCGCGCTCGCCGACGCGATGCTCGACGACGACCGGGTGGTCGTCTTCGGCGAGGACGTCGGGGCGCTCGGCGGCGTCTTCCGGATCACCGACGGCCTCCAGGCCCGCTTCGGCGACAAGCGCTGCTTCGACACCCCGCTCGCCGAGGCCGGCATCGTCGGCTTCGCCGTCGGCCTGGCCATGTCCGGCCTGCGCCCGGTGGTCGAGATGCAGTTCGACGCGTTCGCGTACCCGGCGTTCGAGCAGATCGCCTCGCACGTGGCGAAGCTGCGCAACCGCACCCGGGGCGCGCTCAGCGCGCCGATCGTCATCCGGGTGCCGTACGCCGGTGGCATCGGCGGGGTCGAGCACCACTGCGACTCCAGCGAGGCGTACTACGCGCACACGCCCGGGCTGAAGGTGGTCACCCCGGCGACGGTCGAGGACGCGTACTCACTGCTGCGCCAGGCGATCGACGACCCCGACCCGGTCGTGTTCATGGAGCCGAAGAAGCTCTACTTCTCCAGTGCCGAGGCGGAACTGCCGGCCACGACCGCGCCGATCGGCCGGGCCGTCGTCCGCCGGGCCGGCCGCGACGCCACCCTCGTCGCGTACGGGCCGGCGGTGCCGGTCGCGCTGGAGACCGCCGAAGCCGCCCGCGAGGAGGGCTGGGACCTGGAGGTCGTGGACGTGCGCAGCATCGTGCCGTTCGACGACGAGACCGTCACCGCCTCGGTCCGGCGCACCGGCCGCTGCGTGGTCATCCAGGAGGCGCAGGGCTTCGCCGGGGTCGGCGCCGAGATCGCCGCCCGCGTGCAGGAGCGCTGCTTCCACGCCCTGCACGCCCCGGTGCTGCGGGTGTCCGGGCTGGACATCCCGTACCCGGCGCCGATGCTGGAGCACACCCACCTGCCGTCGGTGGACCGGGTCCTCGACACGGTGGCCCGGCTCCAGTGGGACGACCAGCCCGACGGGCGCTGGCTGAGCCGGGGGAGTGCGGCGTGACCACCGTGGACGGGGCGCAGGTCTTCCTCCTTCCCGACCTGGGCGAGGGGCTGAGCGAGGCCGAGATCGTCGAGTGGCGGGTCGCCGTCGGTGACGTGGTCACGGTGGACCAGAGCGTCGTCGAGGTGGAGACCGCCAAGGCCGTCGTCGACGTGCCCTGCCCGTACGCCGGACGGGTCGTGGCGCTGCACGGCGCGGCGGGTGAGACCCGCCCGGTCGGCCAGCCGCTGATCACCATCGCCCCGCTGACGGGCGACGGCGGGACCGCCGCCGAGCCCGCCGGGCACGCCACCTACCGTGAGGAGGAGCGGGCCGGCTCCGGCAACGTCCTCATCGGGTACGGCACCGGCCACGGCGGCCCGGGGCGGCGGCGTCGCCGCCCGCGCCTCGTGACCGCGCCCGATCCCACCCCCGCCGCGTCGGCGGCGCCCGCCCCGGCCGCCCGCCCGGCCGGCCCTGTCGAGCGCCCGGCCGGCCCTGCCGACCGTCCGGACGCCGCTGCGGCGCCGCTGGTCATCTCGCCGATCGTGCGCCGGCTGGCCCGCGAGCACGGCCTCGACCTGACCGCGCTGCGCGGCACGGGCCCGGGCGGGGTGGTGCGCCGCGCCGACGTGGAGGCCGCGGTGGCCGGGGCGACGTCGCCGGCCGCGCGGCTCGCGGCGGTGCCGGACCAGCCCGCCGAGCCCGAGGCGGCGGACGTGGTCGTTCCGCTGACCGGCATCCGCAAGGCGATCGCCGACAAGCTCTCCCGCAGCCGGCGGGAGATCCCCGAGGTGACCATCTGGGTGGACGTGGACGCCACCGGCCTGCTGGAGACCCGCGCGGCGATCAACGCGGCGACCCCGGACGCGCCGGTGAGCATCCTGGCCCTGCTGGCCCGGATCTGCCTGTCCGGGCTGCGCCGGTACCCGCAGCTCAACGCCCGCGTCGACACCGAGGGCCAGCGGATCGTCCAGTCCGCCGGGGTGCACCTGGGCATCGCCGCCCAGACCGACCGGGGGCTGGTCGTGCCGGTGCTGCGCGACGCGCAGCGGCTCACCACCGCCGAACTGGCCGCCGAACTGGCGGCGACCACCACGGCCGCCCGGGCCGGCACGCTGCCCCCCGCCCGGCTGACCGGCGGCACGTTCACGCTCAACAACTACGGCGTCTTCGGCGTCGACGGCTCCACCCCGATCATCAACCACCCGGAGGCGGCGCTGCTCGGGGTGGGACGGATCGTGGACAAGCCCTGGGTGGTGGACGGGCAGCTGGCGGTGCGCAAGGTGACGCAGCTCAGCCTGACCTTCGACCACCGGGTCTGCGACGGCGGGGTGGCCGGCGGGTTCCTGCGGCACGTCGCCGACTGCGTCGAGCGGCCGGCGGTGCTGATCGCGAACGTCTGAACCAGGCCGCGTCGGCCCCGGTTCCCGCCTCCGGCCGGGGCCGGGGCCGACGCCGTCGCGGGCGCGTTTTCCCCCGCCGGGGCCGGGAATGCGGGCCGGGCAGTCTCGCCGAGGGGAGGACGAGTGGCGTACCCGGACATGCCCTCCGCCGGCGGCGTGCGCCGCTACGCGGTGGCCGGCGCGCCACTGCTCTGCGACGCCCGGGAACACGGCCTGGTCGGCGACGGGGCGACCAACGACCAGCCGGCGCTCGCCGCGCTGGTGGACCGGCTCGGCGACGCGTGCGCCGCTGACGGCCGGGCCCGGATCATCTACTGCCCGCCCGGGGTCTACTCGATGCGGGACGCGGGCACCGTCTGGCGTACGGGGGTGTCGCTCGTCGGCGCCGGCCCGGGGGCGACCCGCTTCGTGCTCAGCAACGCCGGCAACCGGGCCGACCCGGCGCCGCTGGCGTTCTACACCACGCTCCAGCACGGCGCCGACCGGGACCGGCACCTGGCCGACTGCACCTTCGCCGACTTCGAGATCGACGGCTCGGGGGTGGCGTCGGCGGACTACAACCCGCTGGCCAAGGGGCTCGGCCTGCAGTACGTCGTCCGGGGGACCTTCCGCAACCTGTACATCCACCACACCGCCGCCACCGGCCTGGGCTGCGACTTCCTCCAGGACTGCCTGATCGACGGGGTGCTGGTGGCCGGCTGCGGACGGCTGGACAACGGCACCGAGATGGGCGGCGCCGGCATCGGCGTCGGCATCGGCGGCTGGGGCAGCGTCGAGCGGCTCAACATCGTCAACTGCAGTGCGGTGGCCAACGCGACCAACGGCATCTTCCTGGAGTTGCAGGCGGCGGAGCACCTGCGCCCACGGGGAGTGCGGATCATCGGCTGCCACGCCCAGGGCAACCGCTTCGGCATCTCCGACTGGGGCGCCAACGGCCTGATCGTCTCCGCCTGCACCATGACCGGCAACCTGGAGGCGGGCTTCCACGTCTCGGCGAAGGGCACCACGCACACCGCCGGGCGGGGCGGCATCCTCACCGACTGCGTGATCGACGGCAACCTGCGCGACGGGGTCAGCATCGGCAACACCCCGGGCCCGTACACGATCCGTGGCAACCGGATCAGCGGCAACGGCCGGTACGGCTACCACCAGCGCGACCTCGGCGGATCCGAGCAGGCCGTCGCCGAGGAGATCGTCATCGAGAGCAACGACTTCTACGGCAACAGCGCCGACGCCATCCGCATCGACCGCCCGGTCCGCGACGCCATCGTGGTCGGCAACCGGATCCGCAACAACGGGCGGCAGTGGGCGCCGGCGATGAGCGGGCACGGCGACTCGGTGCGGTACACCGAGAGGTCGGTGGTGGACCGGCGGGCGGCCTGGCCGAACGACGGCCACCGGGGCAAGGTGGTGCGCGTCGGCGAGCGGATCGCCGTGGTGGCGGCCAACGACGACAGCGAACTCACCCTCGCGCCGATCCGGCCGGACGCGTCGAGCGGGTGGAGCGGGGCCACCCCGGCGCCGGGCACCCGGTACGAGCTGCCGGCCGGGCCGCCGGTGCGGGCCGGCATCGCGATCAACGCTGCCGTCGACTCGGCCACCATCAGAGGAAACCGGATCTGGGACAACCGGGAGCCGAGCATGCAGGACCACGGGCTGTGGATCACCGAGCAGGGCAGCTGCGTGGACTGCCGGGTCGAGGACAACGACCTCGCCGGTAACGCGGACTCCGCCATCCGGATGGACACCCCGCCCGTCGGTGGCCGGTGGGAACGCAACCACGGCGACGACGACTGGACGTGAGGGCAGGCTCGTCGCGCTGGTGCCGTATCGGGTGTCGCCGTGCCGCGCGGGCCGGGACCGGGACGGGCGGGTGGCGGGGCGGACGATTCCGGACGGAACCGGAAGCCGGCGCGAGTGGCCCCATTGAGTGCAGCGCGGGAAACGCTTCCCATAATTGCTTTACCGATTCCGTCGAAATTGCGGGCCCGCCCCGCGCGGCACCGAGAGAATGTGGCTGAGGGACACCAATTAACGGGGGGACGCATCATGGAGTTTAGGCGGCGACTGACGGTGCTGGCCGTGACCATCGCGGCCGCGCCGGTGGCCCTGGGCGGGTGCACCGCCGACCGCAAGCCGGGTGCCCAGCCGGCCGAGGGGCGGGCAGTGGCGCCGGAGCTGACCGTGACGCCCACCGACCGCGCCGGCGAGGTGCCGATCACCGCCGAGGTGGGGACCGCGGTCAGGAACGGGAAGGTCACCGCCGTCCGGATCATCGACGACAAGGGTAAGCAGGTCGAGGCGGAGCCCAGGGAGGACGGTTCGGGCTGGGTGCCGAAGGCGCCCCTGAAGCCGCGGCGTACCTACACGGCGGAGGTGACCGCGACGGGTGACTCGGGGAAGACGACCACCCGCAAGACCACCTTCACGACGATGCCGAAATCGACCAAGCCGGCAATCACCAGCACGTTGTATTTCGCCGGTAATCGGACGTACGGCACCGCGATGCCAGTGACCGTGGCGTTCGACCCGCCCATTCCGAAAGAGGCCAGGAGTGAGGTGCAGCGCCGATTGTTCGTGAAGACCGATCCGCCGCAGCCGGGCGCGTGGTCGTGGGTGTCCGACGGCAGTCAGGCCTATTACCGGGCCCCCGATTTCTGGCGCCCGGGGACGAGCATCAGCGTCCGCGCCGGGCTGGAGGGCCTGCCGATCGGCAAGGACCTGGTCGGCGACTCCGACCGCACCGCCACCTCGAAGATCGGCCGGCAGGTGGCCCTGGAGATCGACAACGCGACCAAGCAGATGTCGGTGCTGCGCGACGGCAAGGTCGTACGGCGGATCCCGGTCAGCCTCGGCAAGCCGAGCACGCCGACCTCCAGCGGCAAGATGGTGATCATGGAGAAGCACGAGCAGACGACGTTCGACACCCGGGGTTCGGCCGACCCCTACGTGGTGGACGTCGAGGACGCCCAGCGGTTGACCTGGGGCGGGGAGTTCATCCACGGGGCGCCGTGGTCGGAGGGGGACCAGGGCAGCACGAACGTCTCGCACGGCTGCACCAACGTCTCCGCCGCCGCCGCGGACTGGCTCATGGGGGTGACCCAGGTCGGCGACCTGGTCACCGTCAAGGGCACCGAGGTGCCGTTGAACGAGGGCAACGGCTGGACGGCCTGGAACGTCAGCTGGGACGAGTTCGTCAAGGGCAGCGCGCTGCCCGTTCCGGCCGGGCTGAAGCCGTCACCGTCGCCCGCGCCGCACCCGGGCGCGGTGGCCGGGGGTTCCCCGGCGCCCGCACCGTCCGTGCGCGGCGGCTGATCCGACGGTACGCACACCTGGGGACCGGTCCGCCGCCACGCGGGCCGGTCCCCACGCGGAACCCGGTCGTCTGCGCCCGCCGACGCCGCAGCCCGTGGTGCGCGGTCGGGTCATCCCCGAGGAGGATCCGGGAGGGCCCGGGGGATGACCCTGGGCGTACCCGGATCTGGTCCCTCAGCAGGGCGGAAATGTCGGGGGCGGGGGATAGGTTCGTCGGTATGCGACAGCGCGACGACCGGCTCCACGTGGAGATCACCGTGGCCGACCACCAGGTGGAGGTGCGGGCCGTCGGCGAGGTCGACATCGCCACGGTCGCCGCCTTCCGCTCCGCGCTCTGGGCCGCCCCGGCCCGGCCCGTGCTCCGGCTCGACCTCTCCGGCGTCCGCCTGCTCTCCGCCGCCGGGGTGCGGGCGCTGGTCGCCGCGCACCTGCGCGTCCGCGCGCGGGGCGGCGAGCTGGTGCTGCTGCGACCCGACCCGGTGGTCGAGCGGGTGTTGCGCGCCACCGGCCTGCACCGGGTCATATCGATCGTCGACGCGTCTGCCGACCGGGAGCTGGTGCCCTGCTGACCCGCGCCGGCCTCAGCCCCGCGTCACCGTGACGGGGCCCACGGGCCGGTGCCCTGGCCAGCCGCAGCCGGCGCCCTGCACGGTCCGCCCGCAGCCACCGGCCTGCGGGCCGGGCGGGCCGGTGCCGTGGCCTGTATCGCGGCGTGGGCCGGTGCCGACGACGTCGCCCGTCGTCCGCACCGGCCCGTGGCCCGGCTGTTCACCGCCCCCTTCGGCCGTTCACCGCCGGTGCGGTGGTGTGCCGTCCGCTCAGCGCACGCCGAGCAGGTCGACGACGAAGACCAGGGTCTCGCCCGGCTTGATGACGCCACCGGCACCCCGGTTGCCGTAGCCCAGGTGCGGCGGGATGGTGAGGCGCCGCCGGCCGCCGACCCGCATGCCCACGACACCCTGGTCCCAACCGGCGATGACCTGTCCAGCGCCGAGCCCGAACTCGAACGTCTCGCCCCGGTTCCACGAGGAGTCGAACTCGCGGCCCGTGGAGTGCGCGACGCCCACGTAGTGGACGCTGACCAGCTGACCCGGCTGGGCCTCCGGCCCCTCACCCACGGTGATGTCGTCGATGACGAGGTCGGCGGGGGGCGCGCCCTCGATCGGACCCACCTCGGGCTTGCCTGGGCGGGCGCCTGCTGCCTTGTCCATTCGGGAATCTCCTACCGTTTCGGTCCTGATGTCCGTCACCCGAGATCCTGCCCGATGGCGTCCGGCCGGTGTGTGGCGGTCCCCGAAGGCAGAAGTACGGCCGGGCGGACACGCGGAAGCGGGCGCCACCGGTGGTGACGCCCGCCGAGGGGAGGTACCGCGCCCGGTCACCGCAGCCAGGGGAACCGCCGCACGATCGGGAGCTTCGCCCACACCTTGCCGAGGCCGAGGGTCGCGCCGGCGTTGACCAGTGCGAGACCGACCAGCAGCGCCGCGTTGAGCAGGTGCTCGTCCATGAAGGGGTTGTTCTCGGGGGGCAGGACGACCGTCCACATCATCACGTAGAGCACCGCGCCGGCGACCGCGGCGACCCGCATCCCGATGCCGAGCAGCAGCGCGATGCCGATCCCGGCCAGACCGGCCATGAAGAGCACGTCGGCCCAGGCCGCCCCGGCGATGCCGTGGTAGAAGTCCGCGAACGGACCCGCCGCGCCGAAGGTCAGGAAGCCCTTGGTGGGGCTGCCGCCGTTGATCCAGGCGTTCTTCGCCTCGGTGGCGAAGCCCAGACCGAAGACCTTGTCGAGGAACGCCCAGAGGAAGGTCCAGCCGAGGGCGATCCGGATGCCGGCGAAGACGTACCGGGCTGCGCGCTCCCTGGTGGTCTCCCCGACGTGCCCGGTCTCCGCCACGGGAGCGGCGGTCCTGGCGGTGGTGCGCTCGATCGTCGCGGTCATTGTCTCCACGTCCCTTCGTGTCCCTCTCACCGCGCTGTCCCGGTGGCAACTCCATTGGACGCCCACCGGCGATTGCCGGGCAGGGCCGACCGGGCCCCACCGGACCGGGACCTTGGACCCCTCCTGGCCCGGTCCGGCGACCCTGACCCGGCGGCCCGTCCCGGCCGTAGCGTCGCAGGTGCGACGACAGGGAGGCCGTGATGAGGACGTGGCAGGTGGACGACGTGATGACCCGCGAGGTCGCGACGGTGGGGGAGGAGACCCCCTACCGGGAGATCGTCGACTCGTTGGTCCGGCGCGGCATCAGCGGGGTACCCGTGGTGGACGCCTTCCGCCGGGTGCTGGGCGTGGTGTCCGAGTCGGACCTGTTGCACAAGGTCGAGCGGGCGGGCCGCCCGGACGAACGGCGGGTCTTCGAGGGGCGCCGGCGCCGTACCGCCCGGGAGAAGGCCGACGCGCTGGTGGCGCGTGACCTGATGACCGCGCCGCCGGTGACGGTCTTCTCCGGGACCACGATCACCGCCGCCGCCCGCCAGATGGACCGGGAGTCGGTCAAGCGGCTGCCGGTGCTCGACGACCTGGGGCGGCTCGTCGGCATCGTCACCCGCGGCGACCTGCTGCGGGTGCACCTGCGCAGCGACGCGGAGATCCGGGAGGACGTGGTGCAGGAGGTGCTGCGCCGGGTCCTCGCCGTGCGGGACGGCCTGGTCACCGTACGGGTGCGCGACGGCGAGGTGACACTCGACGGCCGGTTGGACCGGCGCAGCGCGGCCGAGTTGGCGTCCCGGCTGGCCGGGCAGGTCAGCGGCGTGGTCCGGGTGACGAGCACGCTCGCCTACGACGTCGACGACACCACCCTCGTCGACCTGGAAACGGCCCGGTTCACGCCGGTGGCCTGAGACGGGTGCGGGCCGGCCCGCCGGCGGCAGCGGACTTGTCCGGACCGTCGCCGGCCGGTGGGCGGCTCGCCTAGGCTCGGGACCGGACGCGCACGCGGGCCGCCGCCGGGCCGCAGCGGCGGCGACGAGGATGTGGGGGCGTCGGGTGTGGGGGCGGCCCTGGCGGCGTCGAGCGGCCCGGTCACCCGCGTCCGCGGACCCAGCTGGCGAGGCCGGGCCGCAGGCCGAGAGGTGCGCACCCCGCGCGGCCGGCCGTCGTCGGCCGCGGGGGTCGCCGTCGGGGATGCGGAGGACGCCGGATGGACGAGGCGACGTTCGCCGTACCTCTCTGGGCGTGGGCGGTGGTGGGCGCGGTCATCGCCGTCATGCTCGCCGTGGACCTGCTCTCGCACCGCGACAACCACGTGATCGAGCTACGCGAGGCGCTGCTGTGGAGCGGCATCTGGATCACCGCGGGGCTCACGTTCGGCCTGGTGATCTGGCTGTGGCGGGGCGGCGAGCCGGCCGTGGCGTACTTCTCCGGCTACCTGCTGGAGAAGGCGCTCTCCGTCGACAACGTCTTCGTCTTCGCGCTGCTGTTCGGGTACTTCCGGGTGCCCGCCGCGTACCAGCACAAGGTGCTCTTCTGGGGGGTCGTCGGTGCGCTCGCGTTCCGGCTGGCCTTCATCTTCGCCGGCGCCGAGCTGCTGGAGCGGCTGACCTGGGCCGGGGTCGTGCTCGGCGCCTTCCTGATCTGGACGGGGTGGCGACTGGCGGTACGCGGCGAGCCGGACGTCGACCCCGACCGCAACGTCGCGGTCCGGGCGTTCCGGCGGCTGGTGCCCACGGAGCCCCGCTTCCACGGCGGCCGGTTCACCGTCCGGGTCGACGGCCGGCGCCGGGCCACCCTGCTGCTGGTGGCGCTGGTCTCGATCGAGGCCACCGATGTGATCTTCGCGATCGACTCGGTGGCGGCGATCCTCGCCATCACCACCGACACGTTCATCGTCTGGACGGCGACCGCGTTCGCCGTGCTCGGCCTGCGCAGCCTCTACTTCTGCCTGGCCGGCCTGCTGCGGCACTTCGGCCACCTGCGGTACGGGCTGGCCGTGCTGCTGGCCTTCGCCGGGGTGAAGCTGATCCTGGCCGAGACGCCGGTCGGGAAGCTGCCGGTCTGGTTGACCCTCGTCGTGGTGGTGCTGACGCTGTCGGTCGCCATCGGCTGGAGCATGGTCGACGCCTCCCGGGAACGGCGTCGGCGCGTGGGCGGTTGACCGCGCGCGGGCGGGCGGGACCCGGGCGGTCAGCCCGGTCGTACGACGGGGTCGGCGAGTTGGGCGCGGAGCACGGCGGGCGCCTCGGCGAGGGACGGGCCGTACCAGGTCAGGTGCCGACCGGAGACCAGGGCACAGGGGATGCCGGGGAACGCCTCCGGCCCGTCGCCGGCGGTGAACCGGTAGGGCTCGTCGGGCAGCACCACCAGCTCCGGCGTGCGGGCGCGCAGCTCGTCGAGGCTCGGCCGGGGATAACGCTCGACGTCGTCGCCGTACGCGTTGCTCACGCCGAGCCGGCGCAGCACGTCGCCGGCGAAGGTGTCGGCGCCCAGCACCACCCACGGCCGCCGCCAGACCGGCACCACCGCCCGGCGGGGCGGCCGGGCGACAGGCAGGTCGGCCCACGCCCGGTGGGCCCGGACGAGCCACTCCGGTTCGGCCGGGGCACCCAGGTCGCCCAGCAGCGCCGCCAGCTCGGCCAGCGCCTCGTCGACGGTACGCGGATAGGTCACCCGCACCGCGACGCCGGCGGCGGCCAGCGCGTCGGCGTCCTCGCGGCGGTTCTCCTCGACGTTGAGCAGGACCAGGTCGGGGCGCAGCGCGAGCACCCGGTCGAGGTCCGGGTACTTGCTCCCGCCGACCCGCGCCACCTCCAGCCCGGCGGGGTGGGTGCACCAGTCGGTGGCGCCGACGAGCAGACCCGGCAGGGTCAGGGCGACGGCCTCGGTCAGCGACGGCACCAACGACACGACGCGCACCCGCGCACCTCCCCGGTCGGGTACGCCGAACACCGGCGTACCGGTCGATCATGCCCTGACCCGCGCGGGTCGGCGCGGTTCAGTCCGCGGCCGGCGCGCGGCGGGGCTGCTCGGCGGCGTGGCGCAGCCAGCGCTCGCGGGTCAGCGCGTACTCCACCTCGCCGTGCTCCGCGCCGTCGATCAGCTCCGGCCAGTCCCCGACGTACGCGCGCACGAGTCGCAGCCCGGACTTCTCCACGACCCGGCGCGACGCGGCGTTGACGGCCATGGTGTTCGCGGTGACCCGTCGCACGCCGAGTTCGGCGAAGCCCTTGTCGATCAGCGCCCGGCAGCCCTCCGTGGCGAGCCCGGCGCCCCAGGCGGCCCGGCGCAGCCGGTAGCCCAGCTCCACCTCCCGGGCGTCGCCGTCGCGGGTCGGGCGGAACTCGAACCAGCCCAGGAACTCGCCCGACCCCCGGTCCTGCGCCGCCCACCACCCCAGCCCCGGTGGTCGCCGGTAGTGGGCGAGGATGCGGGGCAGGACGCGCTCGCGGACCGCCTCGGGCGGGGTGGGCCGACCGCCGGTGAGGTACCGCATCACCTCGGGGTCGCTGTCGAGCCCGACGAGCAGGTCGGCGTCGTCGGGGGTGAACTCGCGCAGCACCAGTCGGGGGGTGCTCAGGAAGACGCTCACCCGCCCATCCCAGCGGCGCGGGCGCCGAGCCTCAACCGAATTGCGGCGTGCGGGCCGAGGGACACCACCGCCGCGCCGGTCATGATCGACCGCCTAGACTCGCCCCGGCCGACGCGTCGGCCGGGACCGGCGGCGGGACGGACGGATCAGGCGGATGACGAGCACCGGTGGTGGGGACGGCTCCTGGCTGCGCGCGGTCGTCGGGGAGGGCGGGCGCGGCCCGCTGCTCACCCGGGGCGACCAGCTCGTGCACGGCCCCCGCCGGCTCGGCGAGTTGGCGCAGGGACGTCCGCCGGGCGTCACCGGCAGCCAGTGGAGCACGGCCAGCCGGGAGGGCTACGACTTCGTCGTCTGTGCCGCCGACACGGCCCTGCCGGTCTTCGCCGTCGAGATCGGCCCTGTCGCGTCCCCCGGCTCCCCGGCGCAGCGGGTGGAGCGGTTGAAGAACGCGGTCGCCGAGGCCGTCGGCCTGGCGGTGCTGCGGATCGGGTCGCCGACGCTGCGGGCCGAGGCCCACGGGCGCCGGATCCTGGCGTACGTGATCGACGCGCGCGCGTACGCGGCCCTGGGCGCGGGGGAGCCGGACGACGCCGAGGCGCCCCCGGTCGGGTTCCGGGACATCCTCGGGCGGCTGCCCGACGGGCGGACCGGTCCCGTCAACGACCTCGGCGCCCTGGCCCGGGCCGCGGCCGTCGACGCGTACGTGGCGCGGCGGCTGGTCGACCCGATCGTGCGGGGCCTGCACGTGCGCTGGGCGGACGGGCCCGCCGAGGGCTGGAGCTGGGTGCAGGTACGCCCCGGCGCCTGCCTCGTGGAGCGGGTGACGGTGCACGAGCGGCGGGTCTCCGCCGGGGTGCATCCGGGGCGGCTGGCCGAGGACCTGGCGGCGGTGGCCGTCGGCGAGCGGATGCGCACGCTGGACGCGGCCGGGCCCGTGCTGACGCCCCACGACGAGTTGCTCGCCGAGATCCGGCTATTGGAGTCGCGGCGCGAGGAGATGACGGACGGTTTCGCCTTCGCCCACCTCTGCGCGGACTGACCCCACGCCCTCCTTGTTTCCTGGACGGCGTTGAACCTTCGCGCCGGGCGTCCCGTACTCCTGCGGGAACGGACAGGACCTCCCCGACCGCGCCCTGCGGGCGGGGCAGACGGTGCGGAAATGGCATCGTCGGTCATCGACGTGCCACCGGTCCGCCGCGACGGGTCCCCGTCGGGGTGCGCCCCGCAATTCCGTCGGTCCGCCGAGGTCCCGGATCAACTACCGGATCGCGAAGGAGAGCAATTCGATGCGCAGGTCCACACGGGCGCGCCGGTCATCCGGTAACGCGCGGAGCAAGCGGCTGCTGGCGGTCGTCGGCACGCTCGCCGTCTTCGGCGGGATCGTCGCCGTGACCCAGATCTCGTCGGCGGAGGACCGCCGTTCGGGTCCCACCCGGCCGGCCTCCGCCGCCTGCGTGCAGCCCAGCCCCGGCGCGACCGCGCCCGGTGGCCGGGGCATCAGCCGGACCTGGCAGGACGGCCGGTGGGTGCGCAACCACTGGGGGGACGGGCAGCAGACGGTGGCCGAGTGCGAGCAGACGCGCGGCGGCGACAACGGCGGCTCGGCCGTGGCCTGCCCGGACGTGGCCGACCAGCTCCCGCAGGTGCCCGATCGCGCCCGCGCGGAGGTCGACCGGAACCTGAACCTGCTGGTGACCCAGATCGCCGAGGCGGACCGGCGGCTCGCCGCCGAGGGCCGCCGGGGGGAGGAGTTCGTCCGCACCGCGATCCTGCAGCCGCTGGCCGCCAAGCGCCGGGCGACGCTCGAGCGGATCACCGTCGCGATCGACCGGGTGGGGCCCCGGCCGCAGGGCCTGGCCCGGCTCGCCGAATGCCAGGTCCAGCCCACCGGCGACAACGGTGGCGGGAACAACGGCGGTGGGAACAACGGCGGTGGGAACAACGGCGGTGGGAACAACGGCGGCGGGAACGGTGGGCCCGGCGCCGGGCTGGGGGTGATCGCGAACGACTGCGACGACAGCCGGTTGCAGCCGCACGACGGTTTCCAGAACGGCAACCGGTGCGTCAGCACCGCGTTCGGTGAGGTTGGCGCCGCCGCGAACAATCCGTCGCTGCTGATCACCGAATTTCCCGACCGCGTGGGTGCGAACCAGCCGTTCACCCTGCGGGTCTCCACCCGCAACCTGGTCCGGGACCGTTTCCTCGCCGCCGGGCAGGGCGGGTACTACGTGGAGAGTTCCCTGCTCAACGGGCAAGGGCTGGTGCGGGGCCATTTCCACACCGCCTGCCGGATGCTGGACAGCCTCCGGCAGCCCCCGGAGCCGCAGGAGGTGCCGGCGTTCTTCGTCGCCACCGAGGACAGCCGTGGTGGCGCCGAGCCCGACGACGTGACCATCCAGATTCCCGGGCTGCCCGGATCCGGCACCGCCCAGTGCGCGGTCTGGGCCGGCGACGGCTCGCACCGGGTACCGATGATGGAGCGGGCCAACCAGACGCCGGCCTTCGACGTGGTGCGTATCCAGGTCGGCTGAGGACGCCTCGCCGACGTGGGGCGGGCTTACCTCAGCCCGACGCCTGACCGGGGCCGTACGGGGGCGGGTGCCCCGTACGGCCCCGTCGGTGCGCCCACGGCAGCGCCCGCGCGACGGGCAGCACTGGCGGCGGCAGGCAGGGCGGCGATCCGCCGGGGAAGGGCCTCGCTGTCGGGCCGTCCCGAGATCCGTGGAGATAATGCTCGGCAAAGCCGTCATTGCGTTCGGGAAGCACGGCGAGTGCGGCCCGCGTCGATGCGACAGTGGCGATGATCACGGCCGTGTGGTCGACCGGCGTGTCGTTCTCGGTCACCAAGGCGGGCACGGCGACTCGCCGAGGCTGACGCGGGCAATGGGGCGGGCTGGGAATGGACCAGCGACCGGGCGTCGGGTCGTGCGAATGGACCGCCGTGGGAAAAGACCGGCGGGGCCGCGCTGATTCCTCAGCGTGACCCCGCAGCAGCCCGAGCGTGAGCCCGGTGCGGTCAGCGGTTCTTGTACGCCTCGACGACCTCGACCGGGATGCGGCCACGCTCGGAAATCTTGTAGCCGTTCTTGGTGGCCCATTCCCGGATGGCCCGGTTCTGCTCCCGGTCCATTCCCGAGCCGCCCGACGCGCCCGCCCGCCGGGCCGGCCGCCCGGTCTCGGCGGAGCCGCGACCGATTCGCCGGCCAGCGTTGATGTACGGGTCGAGAGTCTTGCGCAGCACGCCCGCGTTCTCGTCGGAGACGTCGATGGTGTAGGCCACGCCGTCCAGACTGAACTCGACGGTCCGGTCGGCCTTTCCACCGTCGAGGTCGTCGGTCAGGACCGTGATTACTTTTCTTGCCATCGTCAATTACTCCCTGTGTGGGGCGGGGTGTGGTCAAAGTTTGACGTATCCGACGGTGAATCCGCAACAAAGCGCGTCGTCTTCATTTCGGCGCGTCGCGTTATCGCGGGAAAACGGCGTGACGCAAAGCCGGGGTTCAGTCGCTGAGCAGGCCGGCATGGCCCGCGAGCGCCGCGGCCTCGGCCCGGCTGGAGACGCGCAACTTCCGCAGTAGTGCGGCCGTCATACGCTTCACGGTGCGTTCCGAGACATGCATCCGTTCGGCGATCTCGACAGTGCTGCAACCTGCCGCGACAGCCCGGAGCAAGGCGCGTTCCTCGTCGTCGAGGTCGACCGGGGCCGCCCGTCCGGGACGCAGCAGCGCGCGCAGCAGGTGTCCCGGCAGCACCGCCCAGCCGTCGAGGACGGCCAGCAGTGGGGGCAGCAACTCCTCCGGTTCGGCGGTCTTCGGCAGGAACCCCTCGGCGCCGGCGCGCAGCGCCTCCAGGGCGGGAGCCACGTCCTCCCCGCCCGACATGGCCACCACCCGCACCCGAGGGGTGGTGCGCCGGATCGCCGCCACCGCGCGGATCCCGCCCGGCGGGGGCATGTGCAGATCGACCAGCGCCAGGTCGGGCAGGCAACGGCCGACCAGCGAGGCGGCGGCCGAGGCGTCGCCGGTGGAGCCCACCACCGCCGCCCGCCCGTCGGTCGTCGCCGGCAGCAGCAACTCCAGCCCGCGGACGAAGAGCGGGTGGTCGTCCACGACGGCCAGCCGGACGACGGGGGCAGCGGGCATGCCTGGTCCGTTCCCGAGCGGGTACCGATCATGCGGCCTAACGAGGGAGGTCGGGCGGATGCGCGGACGGCACGGGTGGCCAGGACCGCTGCGGGTGCTCCGGTGGGCGGGGCCCGAACCCGGTCCCGCCGATCCGGCGGCCCTGGACACCGACCCGCACCTGCTGCTCCGCGTGCTCTGCCACGAGTTCCGCACCCCGGTCAGCGCGCTCACCTCGCTCACCCGGGCGCTGGCGGACGACCGGGTCGCGCTCACCGGCGACGACCGGCGCGCCATCACGGCGCTGGCCCACGAGCAGGCCGTACACCTGCAGGGGCTGCTGCGGGACGCGGCCGCCGGCACCGGGGCCCTCGCGCCGGCGGCGGACCCGGCGGCGCCGCTGGCGGAGATCCTGCGCGGCGCGTTGGCCCTGGTGCCCCGGCACCGGCGGCTGACCGGCGTGACCCGGCCGGCCGGCGACTGCCCGGTGCCGCGGCGGCGCACCCGGCAGGTGGTGACGAACCTGGTGGAGAACGCGCTGCGGCACGGCCCGGCCGAGGGGCGGATCGGCATCCACGCCGCGCTCGGCCGCCGCGGGCTCAGCATCGTCGTCACCGACGAGGGGCGGGTGGACCCGCCCCTCGTCGAGGCGCTGCGCCGGCCCGCCCCCGGTACCGGTGCGTCCGGGCTCGGGCTGTGGATCGTCCGGCGGCTGCTCGCCGCCGACGGCGGACGGCTGCGCCTGCACCGGCTACGACCGCGCGGGGTGGCCATCGAGGTCGTGCTGCCCGTGCCGGCGGGCGCAGGTTGACCCCGCCGGGCCACCGGTTGACCCGACAGGGCCGCCGTTCGCGGGAACCGCCTCGGTGACAGCCCGCCGGGCACCGAGGAGGACACGTGTTCAGTCACATCAAGGACCTGCAGTTCGAGGCCAAGCCGGACGGCCCCGACGCGGCGTTCGCCCGCCGGCTCCAGGAGATCCTGGGCGGCAAGTGGGGCGAGATGACGGTCGCCAACCAGTACCTCTACCAGGGCTGGAACTGCCGCCTGCCGGGCAAGTACAAGGACCTCTTCCTCGACGTCGGCACCGAGGAGATGGGCCACGTCGAGATGATCGCCACGATGATCACGCGCCTGCTGGAGAACGCCCCGCTGTCGTTGCAGGAGGCCGCCGACGACAACCCGATGGTCGGGGCGATCTACGGCGGGTCGAACCCGGCGCACTTCATCCACGGCGGCGGCGGAGCGCTCCCGGTGGACAGCGCCGGCGTGCCCTGGAACGGCAACTTCATCACCGCCAGCGGCAACCTGATGGCCGACTTCCAGCTCAACGTCACCGCCGAGGCGCAGGGCCGGCTCCAGGTGGCCCGGTTGTTCAACATGACCGACGATCCCGGGGTCAAGAACATGCTGCGCTTCCTGCTGGCCCGCGACACCATGCACCAGAACATGTGGATGGCGGCCATCGAGCAGCTCAAGGAGGACGGCCTCGAGGAGATGCCGGTGCCGGACGCGTTCCCCGACTCCAGGGAGTTCACCGAGAAGTTCAGCTACACGTACCTCGACTTCTCGCCGGGCACCGACGCGTCGGAGGGGCGCTGGGCGTCCGGGCCGGCGCCCGACGGCAAGGGCGAGTTCCGCTACGACCACAGCCCGCGTGCGCACGCGCCCGAGCCGGTCCTGCCGCCCGGCGACCCGAGGCTCTACGGGACGAATCCGGGCCTCGCCAAGGGCGCCGTCAACAAGGTCAAGAACAAGCTCACCTGACGCCGCCGTGCCGGGGGCGTCCGCGAGCGGCGGGCGGCCCCGGCGACGCCGTACCCGACCGGAGGTGTGCCGTGACCGAACTCGTGCTCCGCCCGCTCGCGGACGCGTTCATGCAGGTGGGTGTCTACGTCGCCGTCATGGTGGCGCTCTTCGGCTGGCTGCGCTGGCGCTACGGCGACCGGGTCACCGACGGGCTCACCAACCGGCCGCGGCTCGGTCCGCTGGTCGGCGCCCTGCTGGGCGTCAGCCCCGGCTGCGGCGGGGCGATCATCCTGATGCCGCTCTACGCGCGGGGAAAGGTCTCCTTCGGCACCGTGGTCGCCGCCCTGGCGGCCACCATGGGGGACTCGTCGTGGGTGGTGCTCGCCTGGAACCCGGTGTTCGCCCTGAAGATCCACGCGCTGCTCTTCGCGGTCGGCCTGGTGACCGGGTACGTCGTCGACGCGCTCGGCATCGACCCGGCCCGCGCCGTCGACCGCCGGGTCGCCGCCCCGCCCGCCCCGGTGGGCCTGGCCGCCGCGGGTGGGCCCGACCTCGCCGGGGCGCGGCGGCTGCTCGGCGGCCTGCTGCCGCGCGTGCCGGCGTCCACGGCGTTCTGGGGGCTGACCACGCCGGCGTTCGCGGTCTCGGTGCCGGTGGTGTTCCAGCTGGTCGATCCGGGCGCGCTGACCCGGTCCTTCGGGGGCGTCGACCCGTACCTGGCGCTGGGGGTGCTCGGCTCGCTCACCGCGGCGCTGATCTTCGCCGGCGGGCGGGGGAAGCTGGCCGACGACAGCCTGGAGACCGCGCAGCCCCGCTCGCTGCGGGAGACGTTGCGGCACAGCGCGCACGAGGCGTCCTTCGTCACCGTCTGGGTGGCTGTGGCGTACCTGGGCTGGCAGGTGGTGACGACCATGACCGGATTCGACGGCTCTCAGCTCGCTCTGACCGGGATCGTCGGCGTGCTGGTCGGCGCCGGCATCGGCCTCATCCCTGGGTGCGCGGTGCAGATCGTCTTCACCGGCCTGTACGTCACCGGCGGCCTGCCGCTGCCCACCCTGGTCGCCAACGCGATCAGCCAGGACGGTGACGCCCTGATCCCGCTCGCCGCGCTGCGCCGGCACTCGGCGGCGCTGGCCACCGTCGTCACCACCGTTCCGGCGGCGGCCGTCGGCGCCGCCCTGCTCGTCCTGCTCTGACCACGGAAGGCAGATCCCGATGTCCGTCGCTGTTCCGATCGTCCGCACCCGTCGCAACCTCCTCGCCTTCGCCGTGCTGACCGGGGTCGCCGCGGTGGCCGGCCTGCCGGGCTGGACCGTCGCCGCGCTGGCGCTGACCTGCCTGGCGATCCCGCTCGCGGTGGCGCTCGGCGGGGGCGCCGGCCCGCTGCGGGAGCTGCTGCGCCCCGGGCGCGTGTCGCGGGGAGCCAGTGGTCTGGGTCACAGTCCGGAACAAGGGGAACGATTTGTTACTTGAGTTGGACACGCTCAACTCAACGCGATAGCAGGTGTTCGATGGCAACTCTTCCGGTACTTCCCCTGACCGACGCCGTGCTGCTGCCCGGCATGGTGATCCCGGTGACCCTCGACCCGACGACCCAGGCCGCCGTCGACGCGGCCCGCGCCACCGGCGAGGGCACGCTGCTCGCCGTGCCCCGCCTCGACGGCGAGTACGGCCCGGTCGGCGCGATCGCCACCATCGAGAAGGTCGGCCGGCTGCCCAGCGGCGAACCGGCCGCCGTCGTCCGCGGCCTGTCCCGCGCCCGGATCGGCTCCGGCGTGCCCGGACCCGGCGCCGCCCTCTGGGTCGAGGCGACCGAACTCGACGAACCCGCCCCCGCCGGGCGCGCCCGCGAGCTGGCCCGCGAGTACCGGGCCCTCATGACGTCCGTGCTCCAGCAGCGCGGCGCCTGGCAGGTCATCGACGCGATCGAGCGGATGACCGACCTCTCCGAGCTGGCCGACTCGGCCGGCTACGTCTCCTGGCTCAGCCTCGCCCAGAAGACCGAACTGCTCGCCGCCGAGGACGTCACCGCCCGGCTGGAGCTGCTCGTCGGCTGGGTGAAGGACCACCTGGCCGAGCAGGAGGTCGCCGAGCAGATCAGCACCGACGTCCGCGAGGGGCTGGAGAAGTCCCAGCGGGAGTTCCTGCTGCGCCAGCAGCTCTCCGCCATCCGCAAGGAACTCGGCGAGGACGAGCCGGACGGCTCCGCCGACTACCGGGCCCGGGTGGAGGCCGCCGACCTGCCCGAGAAGGTACGCGAGGCGGCGCTGCGCGAGGTCGGCAAGCTGGAGCGGGCCAGCGACGCCTCCCCGGAGGCGGGGTGGATCCGCACCTGGCTCGACACCGTGCTGGAGATGCCGTGGGGCACCCGTACGCAGGACGACACCGACCTGGCCGCGGCCCGCGCCGTGCTCGACGCCGACCACGCCGGCCTGGCCGACGTCAAGGACCGCATCCTGGAGTACCTCGCCGTGCGCAACCGGCGTGCCGAGCGCAACCTCGGCGTCGTCGGCGGGCGCGGCTCCGGCGCGGTGCTCGCCCTCGCGGGCCCGCCCGGCGTCGGCAAGACCAGCCTCGGCGAGTCGATCGCCCGTGCGCTCGGCCGCAACTTCGTCCGGGTCTCCCTCGGCGGCGTACGCGACGAGGCCGAGATCCGCGGCCACCGGCGCACCTACGTCGGCGCGCTGCCCGGCCGGATCGTGCGTGCCCTGCGCGAGGCCGGCTCGATGAACCCGGTCGTGCTCCTCGACGAGGTCGACAAGCTGGCCGCCGGCTACTCCGGCGATCCGGCCGCGGCCCTGCTGGAGGTGCTCGACCCGGCGCAGAACCACACCTTCCGCGACCACTACCTCGAGGTCGACCTCGACCTGTCCGACGTGCTCTTCCTGGCCACCGCCAACGTGGTGGAGGCCATCCCCGGCCCGCTGCTGGACCGGATGGAGCTGGTCACCCTCGACGGCTACACCGAGGACGAGAAGGTCGCCATCGCCCGCGACCACCTGCTGCCCCGGCAGCGGGAGCGGGCCGGGCTCACCGCCGACGAGGTGACCGTGGCCGACGACGCCCTCGCCCGGATCGCCGGGGAGCACACCCGGGAGGCCGGCGTACGGCAGCTCGAACGGGCGCTCGCGAAGATCCTGCGCAAGGTCGCGGTGGCCCTGGCCACCGACCCGGCGCCGGTCCGCGTCGACACCGGCAACCTCGCCACCTACCTCGGGCGGCCGAAGTTCACCCCCGAGTCGGCGGAGCGGACGGCCGTGCCCGGCGTGGCCACCGGGCTGGCGGTCACCGGCGCCGGCGGCGACGTGCTCTTCATCGAGGCCACCAGCATGGAGGGCGAGCCGGGGCTGACCCTGACCGGTCAGCTCGGCGACGTGATGAAGGAGTCGGCGCACATCGCGCTGTCGTACCTGCGCTCCAACGGGCGGCGGCTCGGACTCGACCCGAACGCCCTCGCCGGGCGGCGGATCCACCTGCACGTGCCGGCGGGCGCGGTGCCCAAGGACGGCCCCAGCGCGGGCATCACCATGGTGACCGCGCTGGCGTCGCTGGCCAGCGGCCGGCCCGTGCGGCCCGAGTTCGGGATGACCGGCGAGGTGACCCTCTCGGGCCGGGTGCTGCCCATCGGCGGGGTGAAGCAGAAGCTGCTCGCCGCCCACCGGGCCGGCCTGACCGAGGTGATCATCCCGGCCCGCAACGAGCCGGACCTGGACGACCTGCCCGCCGAGGTCCGGGAGGCACTGACCGTGCACACCCTGGCCGACGTCGCCGACGTGCTCGCCCTGGCGCTGCGCCCGGCCGACGCCGACACCCGCCCCGACCCGGCGCTGACCGCCGCCTGAGCGGTGCGGAAGGGTCCCCTGCTGCCCGGCAGCAGGGGACCCTTCCCGCAGGAGGCCCGACCGCGTCGCCCGGCCCCGGTCACGCCCGGCGTCGGGTGGCGGGCAGGGGCCCCTGCGCTGCCGGAAACGTCAGGGAGGGCCCTGCCCGCAGGTCAGCGGCGGTCGCGCCGGTCGAAGTCGCGGTCGCGGCGCTCGCGCCGGTCGGCCCCGTCGAAGCGGCGCTCGCCGCCGCCGTCGCCGTCCCGGTCCCGGCGTACGGTCGCCTTGCGACCCTTGATGGTGCTGCCGCGCAGCCCCGCGATCACCTCGTCGGCGAGGGTGTGGGGCACCTCCACCAGCGAGAACCGGTCGGCGATCTCGATCGAGCCGATGTCCCGGCCGCTGACCCGGGTCTCGCCGGTGATGGCGCCCACCAGGTCCTGCGGGCGGACCCCGGCGCGCCGGCCCAGCCCGATGAAGACCTGGGTCATCCCGCCCGTGCGGGGCCGGCCGGGACCAGCCCGGCGCTCGCCCCGGCCGCCGGCCTCCGGCCGCCCCTCGCGCGGGCCCCGGACGGGGACCTGGGGGATCTCCTCCTCGTCGTCCGAGCCCGGCGACGTCGCCTCGTGGGCCAGCTTCACCGCCGCGAGGGCCACCTCGACCAGGTCGAACTCGTCGGTCAACGACTCGACGATCGCCCGGTACGGGTCGAGGTCGTCCTCCAGCAGGCTCTCCCGCAGGGCGCCCTGGGTCAGCTCCAGCCGCCGGGTGCGCATGTCCGCCACCGTCGGGATCCGGTCGATGGTGATGCGCTGCCCGGTGACCCGCTCGATCGTCTTGAGCATTCGGTGCTCGCGCGGCTCGGCGAGGGTGATCGCCACGCCCTCCCGCCCGGCCCGGCCCACCCGGCCGATGCGGTGCACGTACGACTCGGGCGCCGACGGGACGTCGTAGTTGACCACGTGGGTGAGCTGCTCGACGTCCAGACCCCGGGCGGCCACGTCCGTGGCCACCAGCAGGTCCGCGGTGCCCGTACGCAGGCGGCCCATCACCCGGTCGCGCTGCTCCTGGCTCATCCCGCCGTGCAGCGCCTCGGCCCGGTAACCCCGGCCGTTCATGGTCTCGGTGAGCCGGTCGACCTCCTCGCGGCTGCGGCAGAAGACGATCGCCGCGGTGGGGGACTCGACGTCCAGCACCCGGCCCAGCGCCGCCGGCTTGTGCGCCCGGGCGACGATGTACGCGCTCTGCCGCACCCGGGGCGCCTCGCCGGCCACCGGCTGCTCCCGGGCGATGAGGATGCGTACGGGGTCGGTCAGGTGCTTGCGGGCCAGCCCGTCGATGCGCGCCGGCATCGTCGCCGAGAAGAGAACCGTCTGCCGCTGCTCCGGCGCGTGCTCCAGGATCGCCTCGATGTCCTCGGCGAAGCCCATGTCGAGCATCTCGTCGGCCTCGTCGAGCACCACCGTGGCCAGCGAGCCGAGGTCGAGCGTGCCCCGGGCGATGTGGTCCAGCGCCCGGCCCGGGGTGGCGACCACGACGTCGACCCCGAGATCGAGGGCGCGCAGCTGACGGCCGATCGGCTGCCCGCCGTAGATGGGCAGCACCCGCGCACCCAGGTCCTTGCCGTAGCGGTGGAACGCCTCGGAGACCTGCACCGCCAGCTCCCGGGTGGGCACCAGCACGAGCGCCACCGGGGCGCCGCCGGGCCGGTCGTCGGGCATCCGGTGCAGCAGCGGCAGCGCGAAGGCGGCCGTCTTGCCCGTACCCGTCGCGGCCTGGCCCAGCAGGTCCCGACCGGCCAGCAGCGGCGGGATGGCCTCCCGCTGGATCGGGGTGGGCTCCTCGTAGCCGAGGGCGGTCAGCGCGCCCAGCAACTCGGCGCGTAGTCCGAGATCCGCGAAGGCGCTCGTGTCGTCGAGGGCGTCGGGGCCGGGCTCGGTGGGCGGGTCGTGCCGTACGGGTGCGGAACTCATGCCGTCAAGTTTTTCATCACCGCCGAGACGCCGTTTCGCCGACCGGCACAACAGCCACCTGCGCGGGTCCGGTGCCCTGCTCCGGCGGCTAGCCTGGCGGCGTGCGTACGGTCGAACTGGTCTGCTCGCCCGACCTGGAGGCCGCGGTGCGCGGCGCCTGGGAGCGGCTCGCCGCAGCGGGGCTGCCCAGCCTGGCCCGCAACGCCCACCCGACGAACCGGCCGCACCTGACCCTCGCCGCCGTCGACGGGTTCCCGCCCGGTGCCCGGCGGCGGTTGGCCGACCTGTTCGACGCCGCGCTGCCGCTGCCGGTGCGCCTGGACCGGATCGCCGTGCTCGACGGCAGCGCCCCGCTGGTGTGGCTGGTGCACCCGTCACCGGAACTGACCGCACTGCACGCGGCGGTCTGGGACGTCCTCGCCACGGCCCCGGGGCAGCGCCCCTGGCACGCGCCGGGGCGCTGGCGGCCGCACCTGAGCCTGGCGCTGCGCTTCCGTACCGCCGACCGCCGGCTGGCCCGCGCGGTGGCGGGGGTCGACCGCCCCGACGGCGCCTTCGTCGCCGGGCGCAGCTACGACGGGGAGAGCAGGACGGTCGACCCGCTCGGCGGCGCCGGCCCGTGAACGGCCCCTCGCCGCGGGCCGCCCGCAGCGGCGGGGACCGACCGAGGCGGGACGACGGGATGCCCTGTCGGTGGGCACCACGACGTGCCCGTGCCAGCATGGGCCGGTGACCACCACCGCCGCGTCCGGCCCGGGGCTGGCCCGGCTCGCCGCCCTGCTCGCCGACGACACCCGGGCCCGCTTCTGTCTGGCCCTGCTGGACGGCCGGGCGTGGACGGCCGGAGAGTTGGCCCGGCTCGCCGGCGTGGCGCCGTCCACCGCCAGCGACCACCTCACCCGGCTGGTCCGGGGCGGGCTGCTGGTCGAGCAGCGACAGGGGCGGCACCGCTACGTCCGGCTCGCCGGCCCCTCGGTGGCCCAGTTGATCGAGGATCTGGCCGGCCACGCCCCGGCCCCACCCCCGACCGCCGACTCGTTGCGCGCCGTCCGGGCCGGTGCCGCCCTGGCGTACGCCCGCACCTGTTACGACCACCTGGCCGGCCGCCTCGGGGTGCTGCTGCGTGACGCGTTGCTCGCCCGCCGGCTGCTCGACGACAGCGACGGGCTGGCCCTGACCCCGGCCGGGCGGGACTGGCTGGCCGGGCTCGGGGTTCTGGTCGCACCGCTGCGGGCCGCCCGCCGTCCCCTGGTCCGCGACTGCCTGGACTGGACCGAGCGCCGCCCGCACCTGGCCGGGGCGCTGGGCGCCGCACTGTGCGACCGCTTCTTCGCGGCGGGCTGGCTCACCAGGGGCGCCGGCCGGGCGGTCCGGTTGACCCCGGCCGGCGGCCCCGCGCTGGCCGCCGCCCTCGGCCTCGCCCCGGCGGACCTCGCGCCGGAGGCGACCCGCGACACCGGCGGCGGCCGCGCCTGAGCGGAGAACCGTCCCACGACGGTTCGGCCGGTACCGAACCGACCCGGCCGTACGGTCGCGGCGTGATCGTCGATGAGCTCGTCATCCCACCCGCACCCGGCACACCGTCCTGCGGCCCGCCCGTCCTCGACCCCGACACCGGCTGGACGGTGACCCGGCACGCCGACGTGTGGGCCGTGCTCACCGATCCGGCCTGCCAGGTTCCCGTCGCCGGGGACGGGCCACCGGGCACCCTGGCCTGGCTGCGCGGTGCCGTCAGCCGGTTCAGCACGCCGGAGCGGCACCCCGCGCGCCGGGCGGTCGGCGTGGCCGCCCTGGCCGCTGTGGACCCCGACGAGCTGCGCGTCGAAGCCGCGCGGCTGACCGGGGACGCGCTCGACCGCGCCGGTGACCGCCTGGACGTGATGGCCGTGCTCGCGCGGCGCGTACCGCTGCGGGTGCTGGCGGCCCGGCTGGGGCTCGCCGATCCGGACGCGGTGGTGCCGGCGGTGACCGCGGTAGCCGCCGCCTACCACCCCGGCGCGGACGCCGCGCGCGTCGCCGCCGCCGACGCCGCGGTGGCGACGCTGCTGGCGATGGGGCTGCCGGGCCCGCCCGAGGCGGTGGCGAACCGGATCGGCCTGCTGGTCCAGGCGTGCGACGCCACGGCCGGGCTGGTCGGCGCCGCCGCCCGGCACGGGCTGGCGTTGCCGCCGACCGTGCCGACCACCGAACTGCTCGCCGAGGTGCTCCGGCTCGATCCGCCGGTGCGCGGCACCCGGCGGGTGACGGTCGCGCCGGTCCGGCTGTCCGGTGCCGATCTCCCGCCGGGCGACGAGGTCCTGCTGCGGTTCGACGCGGCCAACCGCGACCCGGCGGCACACGGTGACCCGGACCGCTTCGTGCCCGGCCGCCCCGGTGCGTCGCTGACCTTCGGCGCGGGCCCGCGCGGCTGCCCCGGGCAGCGGCACGCGCCCGCCCTGGCAGCCGGGGTGGTGGACGTGCTGCGCCGCCGGTACCGCGTCGTCGCCGCACCCGCGACCCACGAACCGCACGCGCTGCTGCGCGTCCCGACGAGTGTCGAGGTGGTGTCCCGATGAACGACCGCTGCGCCGCCTTCCGCGCCCTGCACCACGCCGGCCGGCCGCTGCTGCTGCCCAACGTCTGGGACCATGCCAGCGCCGCCGCGTTCGCCGCGCGCGGCTACCCGGCGGTCGGCACCACCAGCCTGGGCGTCGCCGCGTCCGCCGGCCTGCCGGACGGGGCGGCCGCGACCCGGGCGGAGAACGTGCGCCTGGCCCGGATGCTGTGTCACCTGCCGGTGCTGGTGACCGTCGACGTGGAGGCGGGGTGTGCCGACGACCCGGCGGCCGTCGCCGAGCTGGCGGTGGAGCTGGCCGCGCACGGGGTGGTCGGCATCAACCTTGAGGACGGCCGTGCTGACGGCACCCTCGATTCCGCCGAGCTGACGGCGGCGAAGGTGGCCGCCGTCAAGGCCGCCGCACCGCAGGTGTTCGTCAACGCCCGCACCGACACGTGGTGGCTCGGCCTGCCCGATCCGCTGCCGGAGACCCTGCGCCGGGCCCACGCCTACGAGGCGGCCGGGGCCGACGGGATCTTCGTACCGGGAACGCCGGACGCCGACACGGTCGCGGCGCTGGTCGCGGAGATCGGCGCGCCGCTCAACGTGCTGTACCGGCCGGGCGGCCCCACCCTCGACGAGCTGCGCGCGCTCGGCGTGGCCCGGGTCAGCACGGGCTCGCTGCTGTTCCGGGCCGCGTTCGGGGCCGCCCTGGACACCCTGGACGCGGTCCGCTCCGGTGCCACCCTGCCCACCCGACCGCCCTCGTACGACGAGGTGCAGCGGTTGAGCGCTCCGTCCCGACCGTGACCGTTCGTGCTCGGCGGGACCGTCGGCCGCCCGGTAGGAGTAAATAGGAGGATTGTTCGGGCTCATCCCGTCACGTCTGATTACGGTGTGCACAGGGCAATGCACACCGTGACGTCGTGACGGGAGAGAGGACCCGACCATGCGAGTGCCCAGCCGAAGCCCGCGACAGCAGCCTGGTTCCTCCGCCACGTCCGCCGCCCCGACCCGGCGGCGCGCGTTCGCCACGCCGTCGAGGCCCGCCGCGCCGGACCTCGACGCCTACCGCGCGGCCGTGGCAGAGCTGCTGGTGGAGGTCGGCGCCCTCGCCGGGGCGTCCTGCGCCACCGCCCGGCAGGTGCTGATCGACGAACGGCTGCGCGAGCCCGCGATCGCCGCCGTGCTCGACGCCACCCCGCAGGGCCTCGTCGGCGCCCGCGAGACGCTGTTGCTAGAGATGGCCCGCTACCAGCCGAACGCGCGCAGCTCCGCCGCCGACCTCACCGCACTGGTCCGGATCTACCTGCTCTCCCGCGTCGACGTGATGTGGTGGCCCGACAGCCCCACCTTCCGCACCGACGCCCAGGTCGACGCCAGTCCCGAGCTGGTCGACCTGGAGTGGCTGCGCCGGCGGGACCTGCTGCGCTTCCGCTACACCGAGCAGCCGCGGACGCTGCTCGGGCGCGGCATGCGGGCGGCCCGGCGCCGGTTGTGGCCCGACGCCACCCCGCGTACCGCCGGGCTGCGGTTCCGGCGCGCCCGCCGGGAGGTGGTGGCACTGCTCAACGACGTCGCCCGGGAACTCGCCGCCAGCAGCCCGCCCGCCACTCCGCCCCTGTGGGTGACCAGCCTGGTCCGCAGCGTGGAGCACCAGCACCGGCTGCGCCGACTCGGGTACGCCGCCATGGTGCCCAGCGGCCACTGCCTCGGCTGGGCGGTCGACGTCGAGATGGCATGGTTCGCCCGGTTCGGCGTCCGGGACACCCTGGCCGAGCTGCTGCTGGCCCGGCAGCGCGCCGGCGAGGTCAACGTGGTCGACGAGGGGCAGGCGTGGCACCTGTGCCTCGCACCGTCGGCGCGCCGTCGGCTGCGCCGGGCGTACGAAGCCGAGATGGGGGTCTGAGACCGATGTGCGGCATCGCGTTGAGCCTCGGCCCCGAGGCCGATCCGACGATCTTCCGGCGGATGCTCGCCACCCTCGACCCGCGCGGCGAGGTCACCGAGACCCGCTACGAGAACGGCCTGCTCACCGGCACCCGCCGGCTGCCGATCGTGGACCGGGACCGGGCCGGGCAGCCGTGGGCCTCCGCCGACGAACGATGGCTGCTCTGCTACAACGGCGAGGTCTTCAACCACCACGAGCTGCGCGCCGAGCTGATCCGGCTCGGACACCACTTCCGCAGCGCCAGCGACACCGAGGTGGTGCTCGCCGCCTTCCTGCGGTGGGGCGAGGACATGGTGACCCGGCTGCGCGGCGAGTACGCCTTCGCCGTCGTGGAGCGGGCCACCGGCCGGGCCTACCTGGTCCGGGACCCGCTCGGCGTCAAGCCGCTGTACTGGACCCGCACGCCCGGCTGCCTGCACGTCGCCAGTGAGGTCAAGGCCCTGGTCGGGCACCGCACCCCGATCGTCGAGGTGCCGCCCGGGCACCACGGGTGGGCCGAGCCCGACGGCTCGGTCCGGCTGCGCGCGTACGTCGACCTGCTCACCCTCGGCGACGGGCTGCCGGTGGTGGGCGACCCGGACGAGGCCGCCCTGCTCGTCCGTGCCGCCCTCACCGACAGCATCCGGATGCGGGTGGACACCGACCTCACCGTGGGGGTGGTGCTCTCCGGCGGGCTGGACAGTTCGCTGGCCCTGCTGCACGTGCGCGAGATGCACCCCGACTGCGTGGCGGTCACGGTCGGGGTGCCCGACAGCCCCGACGTGGCGTACGCGCGCCGGCTGGCGAAGGACCTGGGGGTGCCCCACGAGGTGGTCGAGCTGCGCCCCCGGGACATCCGCCTGGCCGACATCCGGGAGGCCATCCGGATGTCCGAGCTGACCGAGTACGGCGACATCATCAACGCCGTGGTCACCGTGCCGCTGTTCCGTCGGCTGCGCGAGCTGGGCGTGAAGGTGGTGCTCACCGGGGACGGCTCGGACGAACTCTTCGGCGGCTACCCGATGTACCACGAGGTGGGCCCCGAGGCGTCCCGCCGGCTCTTCCTGCACAAGATCCGCAACCTCTGCCGTACGGAGTTGCAGCGCGTCGACCGGGCCAGCATGGGGCACGGTGTGGAGGCCCGCGTGCCCTTTCTCGACCTGAGCCTGGTCGAGCTGGCGATGCGGCTGCCGATCGGGCTGAAGATGCGCGAGGGGCAGGAGAAGTGGATCGTCCGACGGGCCTTCGCCGACCTGCTGCCCGACTACGTCCGGCGCCGGCCGAAGAACCCGATGTCGTACTCCTCGGGGCTGCACGAGCGGGCCCGGCTCTACAAGCCGCTCTTCGCGCGGCTGCACCGCTCGTTCGGCTACCACCTGCTCGAACCGGTGCGCCGCGACTTCGACTCCGTGCTGACCCGGTGCGGCAACGACCTGGACCGGGCCATCGCCGACGGCCGCGCGCGGCCGGACTACACGGTGCTGGAGCACGCCCGCGACCTGGTGGGCGCGGCGAAGTGGAACGCCGCCCCGATGGTGCGCCGGCTGGTCGGACCGCGCCGTACCCGGGGCGACGAGGCGCCGCTGCCGGGCTGACGGCACACTCCCCGCGCGGACCGGCACTCCTCGCGCCCGGCGAAGGATCAACCGACGCGGCGGCGGGTAGTGCTCCGGCATGACGGGACTGGACGTGATGGTGGTGGGGCAGGTGGCCCGGGACCTCGTGCTGCTGGTGGACGAGGTCCCGGAGGCCGGTGGCACCGCCCCGGTACGGCGGCGGCGCGAACTGCTCGGCGGCAAGGGGGCCAACCAGGCCGTCGGGCTGGCGCAGCTCGTCGCCGCCGTCGGCCTGCTCGGGGGCCGGCCGGCGTTGACCCCCGAGGTGATCCGCGCGCAGCTCGACCGGATCCCGGCCGGCTGACCGGCACCGCACCGCCAGCCCGCCTCGGGCCGCCGCCGGGTCCGCTCGTCCACACAGGAGTGTTTTCCGTCGCCGGGGCACGGGTATCCCGCAAGCCTGACCGAGAGGCGGGTGACCGACATGAAGCGCAACCAGTACCACGTCGTGCCGAACGACGGCGGCTGGAAGGTCGAGCAGGGCAACCAGGTCGTCGGCACGTTCGACACCAAGCAGCTCGCCGTCGAGGCCGGGCGCCGGGCGGCGCACGGCAACGAGCCGAGCCAGCTCGTCGTGCACACCTCCGACGGGAAGATCGAGACGGAGTACACCTACCAGAACGATCCGTACCCGCCGGCCGGCTGACCGCCGCGCCGCTCATCGACGCGGCCGGCAACCGCCGCCGCGTCCGAGTCGGACACGAACGGGCCCGACCCCCGTGCGGGGGTCGGGCCCGTCGGCGGTGACTACCAGCCCAGGTAGCTGGGCTGGGTCTGCACGTTCAGCTCGCGGTACCGGACGAGGTTCGCCGTCCAGGTCCGCCAGTCGGTCAGCTTCAGGACGTCGAGGCCCTTGACCATGTCGTTGGAGTAGATGTAGCCGTTGTAGTAGTACGCGGACCAGGTGCCACCGCCGACGAGTCGGTCGGCCGAGAGCGGGCCCCGCTCCCAGAACGCGATCTCCTTCGGGTTGGCCGAGTCGGTGAAGTCCCAGACGGAGATGCCGCCCTGGTACCACGCCTGGACCATGATGTCGCGCCCGAGCACCGGGATCAGCGAGCCGTTGTGCGCCACGCAGTTCTCGGTGTCGGCGTTCATCCGGGGGATCTTGTAGTAGCTGCGGAAGACCATCGTCCGGGCGTTGCCGCGACCGGTGATGTCGTAGATGGCGTCGGCGCCCCGGTCGGGTCCGATCGCCTCGTTGCAGGTGGCCGCCCCGCCGCCGCCCAGCTCGTCGGTGAAGACCACCTTGGTGCCGGCGTTGTTGAACGTGGCCGAGTGCCAGAACGCGAAGTTGACGGTGTCCCGGACCCGGTTGATCAGCCGGGGGGCCTCCCGGTTCGAGATGTCCATCAGGATGCCGTCACCCATGCACGCGCCGGCGGCGAGGTTCTTCTCCGGGTAGGCGGTGATGTCGTGGCAACCGGTGGTCGCCGAACCGCCGGGACGCCCCTCGTAGCCGCCGTCCGGGAAGAGGTTCGGGGTGGCCACCACCGCCGCGTCCGTGGGCGAGGCGACCGGGACCTTCACGATGGAGATGGAGTCGTGCGGGGGCTGGCAGTCGGGGAACTCGGCGCGCGGGCTGTACGAGGAGACGTACAGGTAGACGGTCCTGCGGTCCTTGCCCGGCACGAGGGTGTGGGTGTGCGATCCGCAGGCCGTCTCCACCGACTTGATGTAGCGGGGACTGGCCTTGTCGCTGATGTCGAAGACCTTGATGCCCTCCCAGGACGCCTTCTCCGTCGCCGGCGCGCTGGTGCTGTTGCAGGAGTCGTCGCTGCGCGAGGAGTCGGTGGAGAGGAACAGCAGGTCACCGTGGACGGAGATGTCGTTCTGCGACCCGGGGCAGTAGACCTGCGCCACCACCGTCGGCGCGGTCGGCCGGGAGATGTCGTAGATGACGAAGCCGTTGTAGTTGCCGGCGAAGGCGTATCGGCCCTGGAAGGCGAGGTCGCTGTTCGTGGCGTCCAGCGGCGCCTGCTTCGGCAGGTTGGCGACCTGCTGGAGGTTGGGGCTGCTGACGATCTCGTCGACGCCGGGGATGGTGTTGGTGGTGCCCGACGGGGCGGACGGCGTCGCCGCGCCGGCACTTCCTGGTGCGGCGGTGGCGACGCTGGCGAGGAGTAGGCCGGCCGCGGCCAGGCTCACGGTGGTGAGCCGCCTGGCTCGCAGGGTGCGGAAACTGATCATCGGCGATGCCCTTCGCAGGGGGATGGCGATTGTGGACACCTTACCGGCCGAAGAGTTCCATCGATGTGTCCTGAATCACATTAAAGCCCACCCGTCGATGTATAGCATCGCCATGACCTCTACCGGAGGAAGTGGTTTCATGACCAACCGCCGCGCGCGAGTCCTCGCCGTCGTCATATCCGCGTGTCTGCTGGCGGTGGTGGTGGTCGCCCTGTTCCGCTCCGCCGACGAGCCGACCGTGACGCCGGCGGGACAGGCCGCCCCGACGTCCGCCCCGGCCGAGCCGAGCCGGCCCCCGGTGATCGTTCCCGGCCGTCCCGGCGAGACCGCCGCGATCCGGCCCGCCGAGGAACTGCGCGACGCGACCACGTCCCGGCACAACTCGATGGACGTCTGGTTCGTCAGGATGATGATCCCACACCACGCCCAGGCGCTGGAGATGGCGGAACTGGCCGGCGACCGCGCCGGCGACCCGGCCCTGCGCGCCCTCGCCGAACGGATCCGGGCCAGCCAGGGGCCGGAGATCGGCATGATGCGGGGCTGGTTGCAGGCGCGCGGGCTCTCCACCGAGGTGACCGGGCACGACCACGGCACCATGCGGGGCATGCAGACGCCCGAGGCCATCCGGCAACTCGCGGCGGCGCGGGGCGCCGAGTTCGACCGGCTCCTCGTACGGATGATGACGGAGCACCACCAGGGCGCGGTCCAGATGGCCACGGACCTGCTCAAGGTCGGCGCCGACCTCACCCTCTCGGAGTTCGCCAACTCCGTCGCCACCGAGCAGACCGTCGAGATCGACCGGATGCGGGAGCTGCTGGGCTGACCCGGGCGGCCCGACCCGGCGCGGTGACATCCGCCGGCCGGTCCCGCCGGGCGGCGGGACCGGCCAGCGGTGCCGGGCCTACAGGCGCTCCACCACGGGGCCGGCGCAGCGGTTGCGGGTGTCGAAGACGTACCGGGCGTGCCGGGTCACCAGGTCGTAGTCGAAGTCGTCGTGGTCGGTGACCACCACGACCGCGTCCGCCGCCGCGACCTCCCGTTCGGTCAGGTCCACCACGAGCACGCCGTCGGGGATCTGGTGCGCCTCCGCGTAGGGCTCCACCGCCCGGACGTCCGCGCCGAGGGCCCGCAGGCGGCGGGCGACGTCGACGGCGGGGGAGTCCCGCATGTCGCCGGTGTTCTTCTTGTACGCCAGCCCGAGCAGCAGCAGCCGGGCCCCGCTGACGGTACGGCCGGTCCGGTTCAACCCGTTCATGATCCGTTGGGCCACGTGCTCGGGCATCTCGTGGTTGACGTCGTTGGCCAGTTCGATGAACCGGAACTGCCGCCCGAGGCGCCGCTTGACCTGCCAGGACAGGTAGCACGGGTCGATCGGCAGGCAGTGCCCGCCGACCCCCGGGCCGGGTCGGAACGGCATGAAGCCGAACGGCTTGGTCTCCGCCGCCTCGATCGCCTGCCAGACGTCGATGTCGAGGTGGTGGGAGAGCATCGTCAGCTCGTTGATCAGCGCGATGTTCACCTGGCGGAACGTGTTCTCGATGAGTTTGGTCAGCTCCGCCACCCGGGTGGAGTCCACCGGCACGGTCCGCTCCACCAGCCGGCGGTAGAACCCGTCCACCCGGGCGAGCGCGGCCTCGTCGATCCCGGAGACCACCTTCGGGGTGTTCTCAAGCCGCCAGGTTCGGTTGCCCGGGTCGATCCGCTCGGGGCTGTAGCCGAGGTGGAACTCGCCCGGGCTGTGCAGGCCGCTGGCCGACTCCAGTAGCGGACGCAGCAGCTCCTCGGTGGTGCCGGGGTAGGTGGTGGACTCCAGGATCACCGTGCAGCCCGGCCGCACGTACGGGCCGATGCCGATGCCGGCCTGCTCCACGAAGCTGAGGTCGGGGGTGCCGTCGCGCAGCGGCGTGGGCACCGTGATCACGCAGATGTCGAAGCCCTCCGCGTCGGTGTACGCCGTGCTCGGCCGGTACCGGCCGCTGCCCAGCGCCCGGCCGAGCCGGTCGGCGGGGATGTCCTCGACGAACGACTCGCCCGACGCGAGCCGCTTGACCCGGTCGGAGTCGACGTCGAGGCCGACCACGTCCAGGCCGGCCTCGACGGCTCGCATCGCGAGCGGCAGTCCGACGTACCCCTGGCCGATCACGACCAACTTCTCAACGCTCACCCGGGCTCCCGAGGCAGACGGCGGAAAGAACCTGTTCGGGAGCCTAGAGCGATCTGTGTGCCCGTACGTCCGGTTTGGGGATATCGGTGCCGGTGAGACGAGCGCAGCGTCAGCGCGGGGGTCACGTCGCGCGGCCCGCCGGGGCGCGTGGACCCCGGGTGGGTGTCGAACGGCCGGGCCCGTGTCCGCCGCGCCCTGGCAGGTGGACCGCCGCCCGGGCGGGGTCAGCCCGCCGGCGGGTTGGCCGGCTCGCCCGGGGTGCTCTGCGTCTCGGTCGGCTCCGCCACCGGCGGCGTGCTCTGCGTGGGGACGACGCTGGGCGACGGGCCCGGCGGGTCGGCCGTGCCGGAGGGGTCCGGGGAGGCCGGTGCCCCGGATCCGCTGGGCTGGGGAGAGGCCGGGACCGCGGTCGCCGACGGCGAAGGGCTGGAGGTGGCGCCGGTGGGCCGGAACGGGCGGCCGGGGCTGACGGGCTCGGTCTCCTGCTCCGTCGGCGCCTGCTCGTCGTCGCTCGGCTCCGTGGCCGGGGTGGTCGCCTGCGGGACCTTGACCGCCGGTGCGTCGGCCTCGCCGGACGCGCCGAGCGCCGCGCCCAGCCCCGCCAGCGCCACCAGCACCGCCGTCGCCGCACCGACGAGGGTGCCGCGCCGGCGACGCCGGCTGGCGGTCGCGGCGACCTGCGTGTCGGTGCGGGTGCCCGGGGCGATGCCGCCCGCCGACGCGGCGGCGGGCACCATGGCGGTCGGCGCGGAGGGGTCGGAGACGGCCGCGCGGGCGGCCTCCGCCATCGCCGCCGCGCTGCTGAAGCGCTCCGCCGGGTCCTTGGCCAGGGCGCGGGAGACCAGCGCGCGGACCGCCTCCGGAACGTGGTGCGGCAGCTCCGGCGGCTCGTCGTCGAGGTGGCGTACGGCGACCTGCAACGGGTTGTCGCCGGTGAACGGCGGGCTGCCGCTGAGGCAGCAGTAGGCCACGGCGCCGAGGGCGTAGATGTCGGTCGCACCCGACACCGGCCGGCCGGCCGCCTGCTCGGGCGCCATGTAGAGCGCGGTGCCGGGCACCGCGTTCGTGCTGGTGATGCTGGTGACGTTGGTCGACCGGGCGACGCCGAAGTCGACCAGCACGACGCTGCCGTCCTCCTGCACCAGCAGGTTGCTCGGCTTGACGTCGCGGTGCACGATGCCGCCGAGGTGCGCGGCGTGCAGCGCCTGGGCGACCTGCGCCACGATCGCCATCGTCTCGGCCACGTCGAGGTGCCCGGCGGCCTCGATCCGCTTCGACAGCGGCTGGCCGGTCACGAACTCCATGACCAGGTAGTCGGCCCGGCTGCCGTCGGGCAGGTCGTCCTCGCCGCAGTCGAAGACCTGGACGATGCCCGGGTGGCGCAGGGCCGCCATGATCCGGGCCTCGGCGCGGAAACGGGCGATGAAGTCGGGGTCGGAGACCAGCGCCGGCAGCAGGACCTTGACCGCGACCTGTCGGCCGAGGACGAGGTCCTTGCCCCGCCAGACGTCGCCCATGCCGCCCGTGGCGACACGCTCGTCCAGGCGGTAGCGACCGCTGAGTACGACCTCCGATGACAACACAGCACCACCGTACCCAGACCGGCCGGGATCGGCGCGCCGCCGGTCGCCCCGCCCGGGCCGCACGGGCCACGGAACGGGGGCGGCGGAACCCCTTCGGCCTCGGATACGCTGTGACCACCCGCAGACCGTGGGTGACGGCATTTGTTCCCTCTCGGTCCCACGCTGGTCGAACGCGGGGCTGCCGGCAGCCGGCCCGCGAGCGCAGCGTCCCGCGGCCCTGATCCGTTACGACGACAGGCCGCCCGAACGGCTAGATAATTTTCACTCTTTTGCCGGTCGGCCAGACTTGCCCGATCGACCCGGCGCTCCTAGCGTTAGCCCGGCTCGGGCCCGCCCCACCGCGTCGCCGCGGCACCTGCGCCACAGGCAGTGCCGGCTGGACAGGAGTTCGGACGTGTCGTCCGGGCGGCCGGGCCCGGGTGTGATCAGGTCAGCGGGGGGCTGAGGGTGCGGGATCAGGTCCGGTTGCCGGACCGTGCTTGCCTTGCGCACGTCCATGTCGGCGTGCGCCGCCTGCGCGTGTCCACGGGACGGAGGCGGCGGCCCGATGGCGGGTGAGCTGAACGAGGCGGTCGTGGCGGCCCAGGCCGGCGACGAGGACGCCTTCCGCTTCCTCTACCGCAGCCTTCAGCCCGGTCTGCTCCGCTACCTCACCGCCCTGGTCGGCGCGGACGCCGAGGACGTCGCCTCGGAGACCTGGCTGCAGGTCTCCCGTGACCTGCCCACCTTCACCGGCGGCGAGTTCCGGGCCTGGACCGTCACCATCGCCCGCAACCGGGCCATGGACCACCTGCGCCGGCAGCGCCGTCGGCCCTCGCTGCCGGTGCCGGTGCAGGCGCTCGCCGAACTGGCCGGTGACGCGAACACCGCCGAGCGGGCCGGTGAGGCGATCGGCACCGAGGCGGCGCTCGCGCTGATCGCCACCCTGCCGCCCCGCGAGGCCGAGGCCGTTTTGCTGCGTGCGGTCGTGGGACTGGACGCCGAGACCGCCGGACGGGTGCTCGGCCGCCGGCCCGGCGCCGTACGCACCGCAGCCCACCGGGGGCTGCGCCGGCTCGCCGCCCTGCTGGAACGCCACGACCCGGCCCGGTCGCCGGCCACCCTCGAGGCCGTCGTGCCGCCCCGACCGCGGACCGGACGGCGGCAGGCGTCGCACGCCGAACCGGCGGACGGCTGACGTGAGGGGATACAGGATGTTCTTCCGCCGGACCGAGCGGCCGGTCGACCACGACCGGCTGCTCGACGCGGCGCGCGCGGACGGCCGGGCGCCGGACACCGCCGACCCCGAGCCGCTCGCCCGGCTGCTCGCCGCGGCCGCCGCCCCCACCCGCCCCGGTGAGCTGGCCGGGGAGGAGGCCGCCGTGGCCGCCTTCCGCGCGGCCCGCGCGGTCGGCGCCGCGGCACAGGCCCCGGCACCACGCCGCCGCCGCTTCACCGCTGGCGCGGTCGCCTGGGGTGCGGGTATCGCGATCACCGCGACGGCGGGCGCCGCCTTCGCGGCCGTCACCCTGGACCGTGCCGACGATCCGGCTCCGCCGCCGCGCCCCGCCACCCCGGCGCCGACCAGCACGGAGCCGGATCGGGACGGGCCGACGGCGGCCACCGGAGACGGCCACCCCACCCCGGCGCCGCCACCCGGCCCCACCGCCGCCCCCACCTCGCGCGCACCGGTCCCCGGCACCACCGCCGGCGACGCGGCGGAGACGCCACAGCCGCCCGCCGAACAACTGCGCGGCCTCTGCCGGGCGTACGTGGCGAAGAAGCCGGAGCAGCGGGAGAAGGCGCTGGACAACCCCTCGTTCGCCCGCCTCGTCACCGCTGCGGGGGGCCGGGAGCGGGTCGAGGACTTCTGCGGGGAGCTGGTGCCCGACGCGGCGGCGAAGCAGCCGCCGGAGAAGGCGACGTCCCCGACCCCGGTCCCGACCTCCGACGACTGACCCGTCGCGGTCGCCCCGGGCGGCCGATTCCGCCGGCCCGTACCGGTCGGGCCGGTCCGCCGCTTCCGCTGCACGTTCCGCCCGGAGGCACGAAAATCGTCTGCTAGACAGAAGTGGGTGGGTCGCCGCTGCCCTCGCCGATGACGGTGGGTGGCGTTACGGTGACACGGCTTGGAAGTCGGCCGGGGAAGGGAGACCGTCCTGTGGTGACGTCGCCGGAGCTCGACCGGACCACCGTCCTGCGGGAGTCCGCCGCCGCCGAGGGCCACCTCGCGCGCATCTGCTTCAAGACCGGTCCACCGACGCGCACCGGCGTCGAACTCGAGTGGACCGTGCACGACGCCGCCGATCCCGCCCGCCCGGTCGACGGCGAGCGGCTACGGGCGGCCCTGGGGCGGCACAGCCCCCGCACCCTCGACTGCGCGAGCCCCGCCGAGCCGCTCGCGCACGGCGGCATCGTGACCGTCGAGCCCGGCGGGCAGGTGGAGATATCCACCCCGCCACGCTCCTCCGTCGCAACCCTCGTCCACGCCGCCGACGGCGACATCGCCGAGCTGAGCGGGCTGCTCGCCGCCGCCGGTCTGGTCCTCGGGCGCAGCGGCATCGACCCGCACCGGCCGCCCCGTCCGGTGGTCGAGGGCCCGCGCTACCGCGCCATGCGCCACGTCTTCGACCGACGTGGGCCGGCCGGCCGGACGATGATGTACAGCACCGCCGGTCTCCAGGTCTGCCTGGACGCCGGGGAGCCGGAACACCTGCCGGAGCGCTGGGCGGCGGCGCACGCGCTCGGGCCGCCCCTGCTGGCCGCGTTCGCCACGGCCGACCGGCACGCGGGGCGCAGCACCGGCTGGGCGTCCGCCCGGATGGCGGCCTGGTACGGCATCGAACCGGCCCGCACCCGGCCCGTCTGGACGCCGGACACCGACGTCGACCCGGTCACCGCCTGGACCAGCTACGTCCTCGCCGCCCCGCTGCTCTGCGTGCGCGACGACGGCCCCGACTGGACGCCGCCGCCGGGGATCACCTTCGCCGACTGGGTCGACGGGGCGCTGCCCCGGCCGCCCACCACCGACGACCTCGACTACCACGTGAGCACCCTCTTTCCGCCGGTGCGACCCCGGGGCTACCTGGAGCTGCGCTACCTCGACGCGCAACCCGGTCGGGGCTGGGTGCTCCCGCTCGCGATGCTGGCCGCCCTGCTCGCCGACCCCGGCACGGTCCGCGCGGCCCGCGTCGTCGCCGGGCCGGTGGCGCACCGCTGGCACGCCGCCGCCCGCCACGGTCTGCGCGATCCGGCGCTGGCCGCCGCGGCGGCCGACCTGTTCGACCTGGCCCTCGCGGCCCTGCCCCGGCTCGACCTGCCGGCGGCCCTGCACGATGACATCGACCGAGGCCTACGACGGCGGCGGCACGCCGCGGGAAGGAGCCACCGGTGACCGGAGCGACCATCCACCGGGCGGGCGCGGAGCAGCTGCGCAGCCGGATCGCGGCGGAGCTGGAGCGCACCCGCGCCCGCACCGCCCTGCTCACCGAGACGGTCGACGAGGACGACCTGATGCGGCAGCACTCGCCGCTGATGTCCCCGCTGGTCTGGGACCTCGCCCACGTCGGCAACCAGGAGGAACTCTGGCTGGTCCGGGACGTGGGCGGGCGCGAACCCGTCCGGCGGGACATCGACGACCTGTACGACGCGTTCAAGCAGCCCCGCCGGGACCGCCCGGCGCTGCCACTGCTGCCCCCGCAGGAGGCCCGCGCCTACCTGCTCACCGTCCGGGACAAGGTGCTCGACCTGCTGGACCGGGTCGCGTTCACCGAGCGGCCGCTGGTCGCCGACGGCTTCGCCTTCGGGATGATCGTGCAGCACGAGCAGCAGCACGACGAGACGATGCTCGCCACCCACCAACTGCGCGCCGGCCCGGCGGTGCTGCACGCCCCGCCGCCGCCGGAGCCGAAGGTGCGGGTCGACGCCGAGGTGCTGGTGCCGGCCGGCGAGTTCACCATGGGCACCGACACCGACCCGTGGGCGCTGGACAACGAGCGCCCCGCCCACCGGGTCCACCTGCCGGCGTACGTGATCGACGCCGCGCCGGTGACCAACGGGCGCTACCGCGAGTTCATCGCCGACGGCGGCTACGACGACCCGCGCTGGTGGAGCCCGGCCGGCTGGGCGCACCGCCAGGAGGCGCGGCTGGTCGCGCCGATGCACTGGCGGCGCGACGGCGACGGCTGGGCCTGCCGGCGGTTCGGGCGGTGGACGCCGGTACGCGACGACGAGCCGGTGGTGCACGTCTGCCAGTACGAGGCGCAGGCGTACGCGGCCTGGGCCGGCAAGCGGCTGCCGACCGAGGCGGAGTGGGAGAAGGCGGCCCGCTGGGACCCGGCCACCGGCCGCTCCCGCCGCTTCCCCTGGGGCGACGACGACCCCACCGCCGAGCACGCCAACCTGGGCCAGCGGCACCTGTGGCCCGCGCCGGTGGGCGCCTACCCGGCCGGCGCCTCGCCGCTGGGCGTGCACCAGCTCATCGGCGACGTGTGGGAGTGGACCTGCACCCCGTTCCGGGGGCACCCCGGCTTCACCGCGTTCCCCTACCGCGAATACTCGGAGGTCTTCTTCGGCGAGGAGTACCTGGTGCTGCGCGGCGGTTCGTTCGGCACCGACCGGGCCGCCTGCCGGGGCACCTTCCGCAACTGGGACTACCCGATCCGGCGGCAGATCTTCAGCGGCTTCCGCTGCGCGCGCGACGCCCGGCCGGAGGAGGCGCAGCCGTGATGGCGTCGCCACCGGGCCGCCGGCTCGCCTGCCTTGCGCGGGGCCGTCCCGCCGCCGGGCCGTGTGGCACGGGTGCCGGGCACCCGGGCCGTCCCGCCGCCGGGCAGGGCGGTGCGGCCTGATGTGTCGCCACCTGGCCTACCTGGGACCGCCGGTGACCCTGCGGGAGCTGCTGTTCGACCCGCCGTACTCCCTCGTGCGGCAGTCCTGGGCGCCGCGCGACATGCGCGGCGGCGGGACGATCAACGCCGACGGCTTCGGCGTCGGCTGGTACCCGGGCGACGGCGAGCCGGTGCGCTACCGGCGGTCGCAGCCGATCTGGAGCGACCCGACCATCGCCCAGCTCGCGGCGGTCACGTCGGCCGGCGCGGTGCTGGCCGCCGTCCGTTCCGCCACCGTCGGCATGGCGGTGCTCGACGGGGCCGCCGCCCCGTTCGCCGAGGGACGTTGGCTGTTCAGCCACAACGGGGTGGTGCGGGGCTGGCCCGACTCGATGGTCGCGCTCGCCGCCACCCTGCCCGTACGCGATCTGCTCACCCTCGACGCGTCCACCGACTCGGCGTTGCTGTGGGCGTTGGTCCGCCACCGGCTGCGGGCCGGGGTGAAGCCGGCGCGCGCGATCGCCGAGACCGTGACGGCGGTGGCCGGGGCCGCACCCGGGTCCCGGCTCAACCTGCTGCTCACCGACGGGCGCAGCGTCGTGGCCAGCGTCGCCGGCCACGCGCTGTCGCTACGCGCGACGCCGGCGTCGGTGCTGCTGGCGTCCGAGCCGCACGACGACGACCCCGGCTGGCAGGCGGTGCCGGAGGGGCGGCTGGTGGAGGCCACCTCGACGGGGGTGCGCGTCCGCGCCCTCGCCGAGGTCTGACCGCCGGCCCACAGGCACGTTCCATCCGACGACGAAGGGGATGACATGGGCGCGGAGCCGCTGGAGATCCACCTGGAGGAGCAGGACCTGGGCCGCAGCCTGCGGGAGGACGTCCGCACCGGCCTGACGGCCGAGGAGAAGTGGCTGCCGCCCAAGTGGTTCTACGACGCGCGGGGCAGCGAGCTGTTCGAGGAGATCACCCGGTTGGACGAGTACTACCCGACCCGGGCCGAGCGCGCGGTGCTGGCCGAGCGGGCGGCCACGATCGCCGAGCTGACCGGCGCCAAGACGCTGATCGAGCTCGGTTCGGGTTCGTCGGAGAAGACCCGGCTGCTGCTGGACGCGTTCACCCGCCGGGGCGGGCTGGGCACGTTCGTGCCGCTGGACGTGTCGGTCAGCGCGCTGCGGCAGTCCACCGCCCAGATCGCGGCCGACTATCCCGGGCTGCGGGTACGCGGAATCGTGGGGGACTTCACCCGCCACCTGGACCGCCTGCCGACCGGGGGGCGCCGGCTGGTGCTCTTCCTCGGCGGCACGATCGGCAACCTCCTGCCCGCCGAGCGGGCGCGGTTCCTCGCCGGGATGCGGGACGCGCTGGAGCCGGGGGACTGGCTGCTGATCGGCACCGACCTGGTGAAGGATCCGGCCGTGGTCGTGCCGGCGTACGACGACGCGGCCGGGGTCACCGCCGAGTTCAACCGCAACGTGCTGCGGGTGGTCAACCGGGAGCTGGGCGCCGACTTCGACCCGGAGGGCTTCGCCCACGTGGCGCTCTGGGACCCGCGGCGGGAGTGGATCGAGATGCGGCTGCGGGCACGGCGGCCGATGCGCGTACGGGTGCTCGACCTGACGGTCACCTTCGCCGAGGGGGAGGAACTGCGTACGGAGGTGTCGGCGAAGTTCCGGCCCGAGGGCATCGCCGCGGAACTGGGCGCGGCCCGCCTCGCCGCCCACGACTTCTGGACCGACCCGGACGGCCTGTTCGGCGTGACCCTGGCCCGCGCCGAGTGACCGTCCGGTGACCGGGTGCCGGTGGGCCGGGTGCCCGTGGGCCGGGTGCCCGTGGGCCGGGTGCCCGTGGGCGGCGACGCCGGTACGGGCGTCGAGCGCGCCGGTGCGGACCCCGGCGGGTGAGCAGCCTCACCCGCCGGGGCGGACCCCTGCGGCGGTCCGCTAGGCTGGGCGGCGCGAAGGGGAGTAGCCCCCAATGTCGTGGTCGACACACTGGTGCGTTCCGCATCCGGCCACGCGGCCTCGTGATCCGAGGCGGGCGAGACCTTCGACCCAGGCTGTAGCAGCCGGGTCGAGGGCGCCCCCGTACCTCCTCCCGGCATGATCCGGAAGGATGTCATGGAAGGTTTCCTCGTCGCGCTGGCGGTCAGCTTCGGCGTCATCTTCGTCGCGGAGCTGGGGGACAAGTCCCAGCTGATGGCCCTGACCTTCGCCACCCGCTTCAAGACCGTACCGGTCCTCATCGGGATCACCATCGCCACCGCCGTGGTGCACCTGGCCTCGGTGGCGATCGGCTACGGGCTCGGTGCCGCGCTGCCGACGGAGTGGATCTCGCTCGTCGCGGGCCTGGCGTTCCTCGGCTTCGGGGCGTGGACCCTGCGCGGTGACACCCTCACCGAGGAGGAGAAGCGCAAGGCCGAGAAGAACAGCAAGTCGGCCATCGTCGCGGTCTCGGTCGCGTTCTTCCTGGCCGAGCTGGGCGACAAGACCATGCTCGCCACGATCACCCTCGCCACCCAGTACGGCTGGTTCGGCACCTGGCTCGGCTCGACGATCGGCATGGTCGCGGCGGACGCGCTCGCCATCCTCGTCGGGCGGATGCTGGGCCGGCGACTGCCGGAGAAGACCATCAAGTACGGCGCCGCAGTGCTCTTCGCGATCTGCGGGCTCTGGCTGATCCTGGAGGCCGTCACGCAGCTCACCTGACCCCGACCGCCGCCGGGCCCGCCGCGCCGACCGCCGCCGGGCCCGCCGCGCCGGCCGACTGCCGCCTTGCTGGCCGACTACCAGTCACGCTGGCCGACTACCGCCATGCTGGCCGGGTAACGCCAGCGGGTGGTGGGTGTCGAGGAGATCCTGCGCCACGGCTACCAGGCCCTGGTCACCGCGGTGGAGGTCGCCGGGGCGACGGTCATCTTCGTCGGGGCGGCGTGGGCGGCGCTGCGGTTCGTGGTCGAAGGGCTGCGGCACCGCAGCGCCGCCGTGTTCACCCCGATCCGGCTCTCCCTGGGGCGGTTCCTCACGCTCGGGCTGGAGTTCCAGCTCGCGGCCGACATCCTGCGTACGGCGGTCTCGCCGACCTTCACCCAGATCGGCCAGCTGGCGGCGATCGCCGCGATCCGGACCGCGCTGAACTACTTCCTGGGCCGGGAGATCCGCCAGGAGCAGCGGCAGATCAGCGCGGCGGAGCGCGGCAGGTGATCCGTGCCCTGGTCACCGCCGTCACGGCGGCCGCCGCCCTGGCCGGGCTGGCCGTGCTGCTCGGCACGGGTTCCTGGCGGTCGGCGATGCGGGTACTGCTGGACCTGCTCGTCGCCGCGGGCCTGTTGCGGCTGGCGAGCGGCCAGGGCTGGACGGAGCTGGCCGCGGCGGCGGCGATCGTCGGGCTGCGCCGGCTGCTCTGGGCCGCGCTCACCGCCGGCGGGCCGCCCGGCCCGGCCCGGCAGCCGTCGGCGCGGGCTCCGGACGCGACCCGCTGAACCACGGCGACCCGGCAGCGGGCCGCCACGGCCGACCGGGGCGACGGGCCGACGCCGACCGGGCGCGGTCCCGCCGCCGGCGCGGCCCACCGGCGGCGCGGCCCACGTCGGCGCGGCGGCCCACCGGCGGCGCGGCGGTCCGCCACGCCTCGTGCTCCGCCGAGCCAGCCGGCCCGGTCCGCCCTGCCCGCGCTGGTACCGGTCAGCCCTGCCCGCGCTGGTAGACGTCCGGCACGCCGTCGTGGTCGGCGTCGACCTGTTCCGCCTCGGCGATCCGCCGGTAGGCGGCGTTGCGCCGCCGCAGCACGACGGTGGCGAGCACCGCGGAGATCACCGAGCCGGCCAGCACGGCCGCCTTGACGTTGTCGTCGGCGGTGCTGCCCGGACCGAACGCGAGTTCGCCGATCAGCAGGGAGACGGTGAACCCGATCCCGGCGAGCAGCGCCACCCCGAGCAGGTCCGTCCAGGTGATGTCCTCGTCGAGCCGGGCCCGGGTGAACCGGGCGAGCAGGAAGGTCGAGCCGAAGATCCCGACGGCCTTGCCGAGCACCAGGCCCGCGACGACGCCGAGCACGATCGGGTCGGTGACGATCGCGCCCAGGTCGGCGCCCCGCAGCGAGACGCCGGCCGCGAAGAACGCGAAGACGGGCACGGCGAACCCGGCCGAGATCGGGCGCCAGCGGTGCTCCAGGTGCTCGGCGAGCCCGTGCGGGGAGCCGGTCCTGCCCCGCAGGACGGGCACGGTGAAGCCCAGCAGGACGCCCGCCACGGTGGCGTGCACCCCGGAGGCGTGCATGAGGGCCCAGGCGGTGACGGCGAGCGGGATCAGGGCCCACCACCAGGTCTTGCGCCGCTGCACGAGCAGGCCGAAGACGGCGATCGGGGCCAGGGAGGCGAGCAGCGGCAGCGGGCTGAAGTCGTCGGTGTAGAAGAACGCGATGACCGTGATGGCGAGCAGGTCGTCGACCACCGCGAGGGTGAGCAGGAAGGCGCGCAGGCCCTGCGGCAGGTGGGAGCCGATGACGGCGAGCACGGCCAGGGCGAAGGCGATGTCCGTCGCGGTGGGGATGGCCCAGCCCCGCAGCCCGTCGCCGCCGGCGGCGAGGTTCACCGCGAGGTAGATCAGGGCGGGCGCCACCATGCCGCCGACCGCCGCGACCACGGGCAGCACGGCGCGGCGGGGGTCGCGCAGCTCGCCCGCGACGAACTCCCGCTTGAGTTCCAGCCCGACGACGAAGAAGAAGATGGCCAGCAGGCCGTCGGCGGCCCAGGCGGTCAGGTCCAGGTCCAGGTGCAGGCCTGCGCCGCCCGGCCAGGGCACCCACGTGCTGAGGGCGGCGTAGGAGGACTCCCAGGGCGAGTTGGCCCAGGCGAGCGCGATCACCGCGCCGAGCAGCAGGAGGCCGCCGCCGACGGTCTCGGTCCGCAGCACGTCGGCCAGGAAACGGGCTTCCGGCCAGGACGTACGCGAGAAGAACCGGCGGTTCGGGGGCGACGGGTCGGCGTGCGGGGTGCGGTCGGTCATGCGGGGATCCACCTCGGGTCTCGGGCAGCACTGTGCGACGCCGACCAGGCTTCCCGGCACACCGCCCCCGACCCTATCCAGCTCTGCCCTGACCGGCGACTCCGGACGCCCGTCTGCGGGCCACTTCACGTCCGGTCGCTTCTCCCCGCCACCCGGGACGCCGTACGCCCGTTTGTCCGGTGGTGGGTCGGGCGCATATGTCAAGGGGTGAAAGTACGTAACTCGGGACATAAGGCGTATGAGTCGCTTTAATGGTTTCACGAGATTAAGTCGACCTTGGGGGTTTTCGTGAAGTTCTTTGGCGTTACCGGCCTGGTACGGAGGCCCGCCTGATGGACCTGTATCGCCAACTCCGCCTCGTGCGCCGGCACTGGTGGATCGTGCTCCTCACCGTCATGGTCGCGCTCGGCGTCACCGCACTCGTCACCGTCCGGGCGCAGCCCCGCTACGTGGCGTCGGTGACCTTCTTCGTCACCACGCCCAGCCAGGGCGTCACCGACGCCTACCAGGGCGGCCTCTTCCTCCAGCAGCGCGTCAAGTCCTACGCGGAACTGCTGACCAGCGACCGCCTCGCGCAGAGCGTGGTCGCCGAGAACCCGGTCGGGCTCACCGCCGAGGAGATCCAGCGTCGGGTCAGCACCTCCACCGAGACCGGCACCGTGCTGCTGCGCGCGTCGGTGACCGACACGGACCAGAACCGCGCGCTCAAGGTCGCCGAAGTGCTCTCCGCGAAGTTCGTCGAGCTGGTGCAGAAGGTGGAGACGACCCAGGACGGCAAGGCCGGCCCGATCCGCATCGAGGTGGTCAGCGGGCCCCGGGTCACCCCGACCCCCGTCTCGCCGCAGCCCGTCCGCAACGTCGCCGTCGGTACGCTGCTCGGCCTGCTCGCCGGCGTGGGCCTGGCGATCCTGCGGGGCGTCGCCGACGTCCGCCTGCGCGACGCCGCCGGCCTCCAGCGCACCACCGGCAGCCCGCTGCTCGGCGAGATCCCCTTCGAGAGCACCGCGAAGTCGGAGCCGTTGATCGTCGGCGAGGCGGCGAACTCCGCCCGGGCCGAGGCGGTCCGCAAGCTGCGTACCAACCTGCGCTTCGTCGACGTGCACGAGCCCGCGCGCGTCATCGCGGTCACCAGCGCCCTGCAGGGCGAGGGCAAGACCACGCTCTCCTGCAACCTGGCGATCGCCCTGGCCGAGGCCGGCTGGCGGGTGCTGCTGGTCGACGCCGACCTGCGCCGCCCGAAGGTCGCCGACTACCTGGGGCTCGACGCGGGCATCGGGCTGACCGACGTGCTGGTCGGCGACGTCCAGGTCGGCGACGTGGTGCAGCGCTGGGGCGACAAGTCCCTGCTGGTGCTCCCGAGCGGGTCGGCGCCGCCCAACCCCAGCGAGCTGCTCGGCTCCAAGGCGATGGCGGACCTGCTGCTCGCCCTGCGGGAGTCCGCCGACATCGTCATCATCGACACCGCCCCGCTGCTGGCCGTGACCGACGGCGTGGTGGTGGCCGTGCAGGCCGACGGCGCGCTGCTGGTCTCCCAGCAGGGCCGCACCTCACGCAGCCAGGTGGCGCAGGCCGCCCGTGCCCTGAACTCGGTCTCCGTCCGGCTGCTCGGCTGCGTACTGAACATGGCCAAGGTGGCCAAGGCGGAGGCGTACCAGTACGAGGCCTACCGGGTGGTCGCCGCTACCGCGACCGCGGACGCGCCGGCCGGTTCGGCCCCGACCGCCCGGCACGCGGAGCGGATCGACGGCGTCGTCAGCGACCGTACGCAGGAACTCACCCGGCTGTCCCGATGAGCGCCGCGAGGGGTCGCATGGACCGTTCGATCTCCTCCGCGCAGCGTCGGAAGTCGGCGACGGTACCGCCGATCGGGTCCCGCAGGTCGTCCGCGTCCCCGGCGGCGGGTTGCAGCCGCCCCCGGGCGCGGGCGGCCGCCTCGACCGCCGCCCGCAGGGGGCCGCTGGCCGGATCCGTCGTGGGCTCGGCGGCCGCGGCCAGCCGGCCGAACTGCCGGAGGGTGAACGTCCGGTGCAGCGCGGCCGGCGCGAGCGCGGTGCAGACCGAGCGCTGGCGGCGCGTCGCCGTGAGCACCAGCGTCGCCCCGGCCAGGTACTCCGGGCGCAGTCGGCGGCTGCGGAAGTCGGCGGGGTCCCCGCCGGTCTCCGCCGCCAGGCCCGCCGCGTACGGGTGCATCGACAGGTCGTCGACGGCGTCGGTGCCGGCGCTGGCGACCGTCACCGCGAGCCCGGCCAGCAGGCGCCGGGCGATGTACTCGGCCATCGGTGAGCGGCACAGGTTGGCGTGGCAGACGAACAGCACCCGGTCGACCATGCGGACCCCTCTCGTCGGTGCCGTCGCGGGCGGTGGCGCCGGGACGGCGGCTGGCCGTCGGAACCGGCCGGACGTGGAGGGGTTGTCGGCATCGTACGCGCGCCGGCCGCGTCCACGTCACGGTGCCGCGCCGAGCCGCCCGGTCCGGACGGAGGCGCGCCGGTGAGGATCGGGATCCTGTCCTACCACTTCCCGCCCGAGCCGGCGTTCATCCCGGGCAGCCTCGCCGAGGAGCTCGCCGTCCGGGGGCACGAGGTGAAGGTGCTGACGGGCTTCCCCGACTATCCGGGCGGGCACGTCTACCCGGGCTGGCGGCAGCGCTGGCGGCACGAGACCCGCAGCGAGCGGCTGACCGTCCGGCGGATCCCGCGTTACTCGGCGGGCGACGGGTCGGTGCGCGGCCGGATGGCGGGCCACCTGTCGTTCGCCGGCAGCGCGGCGCTGGCCGGACGGTCGTTCCTGGCCGACGTCGACGCCCTCTACGTACACCTGCCGCCGGCGAACGCCTTCGCCGCGGCGGCCCTGCTCCGGCTGCTGGGCCGGGTGCCGACGGTCGTGCACGTGCAGGACGTCTGGGCGGAGGACGAGCCGGTCGGGGCCGAGAACGGGCGGTGGGCCGGGCGGATCGCCGCCTCGATGGCGCGTGCCTACCGGGCGGCCGACGGGATCGCGGTCGCCGCGCCGTCGCTGCGCGAGCGGGTGGTCGCGGCGGGCGCGGACCCCGCCCGGGTGCGGATGGTCCTCAACTGGACCGACGAGCGGATCTTCCACCCGGCCCGGCCCAGCCGGGCGGCCCACCGGCTGGTGCGGCGCGACGAGCGCTGCGTGGTGATGCACGCCGGCACCATCGGCGCCCGGCAGGGCCTGGAGACCGCGGTACGGGCGGCGGCGGCGCTGGAGCAGACGGTGGACCTCGTCCTGGTGGGCTCGGGCGCGGACGAGCGGCGGGTGCGGGGGCTCGCCGACGACCTGCGTGCCGAGAACGTGCGTTTCGTCGAGCGGCGGTCTCCGGCCGACATGCCGGAGCTGTACGCCGCCGCCGACTACCAGCTCGTCATGCTGCGGGACCTTCCCGAGCTGCGCAGCACCCTGCCGGCGAAGCTCCAGGCGGCGTTCTCCTGCGCCGCTCCGGTGGTGGCCTCCGCCGGCGGCGACACCGCCGAGCTGGTGGAGCGGGCCCGGGCGGGGCTCTCCTGCCCACCGGAGGACTGGGCGAGCCTGGCGGACCGGTTCTGGCTGGCGGCCACCATTCCGCCGCCCGCCCGGGCCGACATGGGCCGGCGCGGCCGGGAGGCGTACCTGCGGGAGATGTCCATGTCGGCGGGCGTGGACCGGATCGAGCGGCTGCTGTACGAGGCGGCCGCGGGGACCTCGAAGCCCAGATGAGCGGTGAGCGGGGCTCGCGTACCGGTCAACAGCGTCATCTCCGGGTGAGAACGATCGTTAGCAGTAGGAACAGCAGCGGAACGGGTCCGCCCGCCGCTGCCCAGGAAGGACGTGTGGTGTGACCGAGAGCGCGAGACGGCGTCGGCGGCGTGGCCGTTCCCGCCGCCGGCGGCAGGTGCGCCCGGCCCTGCTCGCCACCCTCGTGGTGGGTTCGCTGCTGCTGCTCACCGGCGGCTGGGTGGGCTTCCGGGGCTGGCAGGCCCGCGCCCACCTGCTCAACGCCGCCGGCCTGGCCCGGGAACTCAGCGCCCAGGTGCTCGGGGGCGACACCGCCAAGGCGCAGCGCACCCTCGCGGCGTTGCAGGAGCAGTCCGGCAGCGCCCGGTCGGCGACCGGTGACCCCGGCTGGTGGATCGGTCGGCACACCCCGTACGCGGGGGACAACCTGGCGGCGGTCCGGCAGATCGCGGTGGCCGTGGACGACCTGGCCCGGCAGGCGTTCCCGCCGCTGCTGCGCGCCGACCTGACCAGCCTGGTGCCGGCGGGCGGACGGCTGGACGTGGACCGGCTGCGGGCCCTGTCGGCTGAGCTGAACGCGGTCGACGCCACGGTCCAGGGCGCCCGGGACAGCCTCGCGGCGGTCCCCACCGACGGACTGGTCGGACAGGTCCGGCAGGCGCTCACCGACCTGCGGGGCGAGATAGACCGGCTGGGCGGCCTGACCGCCGCCGCGGGGCAGGCCACCCGACTGCTCCCGCCGCTGCTGGGCGCCGACGGTCCCCGCGACTACCTCGTCGTCTCCCAGAACCCCGCCGAGCTGCGTGCCACCGGCGGCATGATCGGCGCGTACGCCGTCATCCACGCGGCCGACGGCCGGGTCAGGATGGGCAAGCAGGGCACCAGCAGTGCGCTGGGCCTGTTCCAGCCACCGCTGAAGGTGCCCGCGGAGGTACGCAGACTCTGGGCCGACCTGCCCGGCACCTACCCGGCCGACGTCAACCTCACCCCGCACTTCCCGACCGCCGCCGCCCTCTACCGTGAGATGTTCCGGCGGCGTACCGGGACCACGGTGGACGGCGTGCTCGCCGTCGACCCGGTCGTGCTGTCGTACCTGCTCAAGGCGACCGGCCCGGTGATGGTGCCCGGCGGCGTCCCGCTGGCGGCCGAGAAGGTCGTGCAGACGGTGCTCAGCGACAGCTACCAGCGGATGGACAACGAGAAGCAGGACGCCTTCTTCGCCGCCTCCGCCGCTGCCGTGTTCGACGCGTTGGTCACGAAGGAAGTAGACCCGAAGGCTTTATTGTCCTCATTTGACCGTGCTGTCACGGAACGGCGGATATTGTTCTGGAGTGCCCGACCAGAAGAGCAACGGACGATCGGCGACAGCCGGATGGCCGGGGCGCTTCCGGAGAAGGACACCGTGCCCACGGTCGGCGTGTTCCTCAACGACGGCAGTGGCGCGAAGCTCGGCTACTACCTCCGGCCGTCGGCGACCCTCACGGTTGGCGACTGCCGGCCCGACGGCCGCCGGGAGCTCCGGCTCCGGGTCACCCTGCGTTCGTCGGCGCCGAAATCGGGTCTCAGCAAGTCGGTCCTCGGCCTCGGTCTGGCCGGTGACCCGTACACCGTCCGCACGTTGGTGTCGGTGCACAGCCCGGCCGGTGGGGCGGTGCTCGCCGCCCGGCTGGACGGCGCCGAGACGGCGGTGGGCAGCGGCACCGAGCGGCGACGCCAGGTGACCACGGCCAACGTCGAGGTAGGCCCGGGGGACGCTCGCACGTTGGAGGTCACCGTCCTGACGGCGACCACCGGCGTCGGCACCGCCGAGCTGTGGCTGACTCCCACCGCCACTCCATGGACCACCCAAGTTGTTTCCGCACCAAGCTGTGATCAGTAGGAGGGAACCAATCATGCGGCTATCCCGCATCATCATGGCGCTCACGGTCGGCCTGGCCGTGCTGGCCGCGCCGACCGCAGCGGGGGCGGCGCAGCCGCAGCCGACGCCCGGCACCGGAACGCCACAGCCCCCGGTCTACCCGCCGGGCGGCACCCCGACACTCACGGTGATCCCGCCGACCGTCGTGGTCGGCCAGACCGCCACCCTGATCGGCCGCGGCTGGAAGTCGGGCGAGACGGTCATCATCACCGTCAGCACGTCTCCGCTCGCCGCCGCCGTACCGGGCGCCGACCAGGCGCGCCGCAGCAACGGCGAGATGGTCGCGATGGCGCCCGTCTCGTTCCAGCGGGCGCCCCAGCCGAACCCCAGGACCCTGGAGGTGACGGCTGACGACAACGGCTACTTCCGCACCACCTACACGCCGCGCCACCACGGCACCTACACCTTCCGCGCCGAGGGCCAGACGCCACCGCGGCAGGTGGCGACCGCGACGCTGACCGTGCTCAAGAAGCACACGCCGGGGCTGCCCGTCACGGGCGACAGCCTGAGCACCCCGATGAAGTTCGGCGGCGGCCTCGTCGGCGCCGGCGCGGTGCTCCTGCTGCTGTCGCTGGTCTGGCGCAAGCGCCACCGGTTCGGCATGGGAGCCGCGCGCTGACGGTGAAACTCTCCCCGGGCAGGGCCCGGACACCGCAGAAGGCTGGCGCCCGTCGGACAACTCCGACGGGCGCCAGCCCGCGTCGTCGTGGTCGACCCCGATGCCGCCGGCCGTCCGGGGATGCGTGGCCGGTAGGCGGGAGCATGGCACCATGGCGGTGTCCTCCGCCGCCCGGTGGTCGGGACAGGACATCGATGGAGTCGGTATGACAGGACTGGCCGGCGCGCCGGTGCCGGGGCTGGCACCTCTGTGGACGCACGACCCCGTCACCGCCGGCCCCTACCGGCTGGTGGGCCGGCTGGGTGCGGGCGGTCAGGGAGTGGTCTACCTCGGCGAGGACGACCAGGGCCACCAGGTGGCGGTCAAAATGATCAACATCGACCTGAGTGACCCCCGGGCCCGCTCGCAGTTCATGAAGGAGATCGCCGCGGCCCGCCGCGTCGTCCCGTTCTGCACCGCGCAGGTGCTCTTCGCCGACGTGGACGGCGAACGGCCCTATGTGGTCAGCGAGTTCATCGAGGGCCCGACCCTCTACCGGCGCGTCCGCGAGAACGGCCCGGTCGCCGGCAACGCGCTGCACCGGCTCGCCGTCGGCACCGCCACCGCGCTCGCCGCGATCCACCGCTGCGACGTCGTGCACTGTGACCTCAAGCCCGAGAACGTGGTGCTCGGCCGGGACGGCCCGAGGGTGATCGACTTCGGCATCGCCCGCGCCCTGGGCGTCACCGAGACGGTGACCAGCCAGGTGATGGGTACCGCCGCGTACATGGCCCCGGAGCGGTTCCGCAACGACTCGGTCGGGCCACCCTGCGACGTCTTCGCCTGGGCCGCCACCATCGCCTTCGCCGCCGGCGGCCGGCCGCCGTTCGGCACCGACTCGCTCTTCGCGGTGATGCACCGGGTGCTGAACGAGCCGCCCGACCTGCCGCCGCTGCCGTCGGGTCTGGACGAGCTGGTCCGGCAGTGCCTGGCCAAGGATCCGGCCGAGCGGCCGGAGGCCGAGCAGGTGCTGATGCGGCTGCTCGGGCAGGTCGGGGACGCCGGCCCGCTGCGCCGCGAGACCGTGCTCCAGTTGGGCAACGAGACCGCCGGCGCGTCGACGCCGAACCAGCCGCTCCCGTTGCCCCGCGCGGGCCAGGACCCGCCGGTTGCGGCGGCGGGGCCCGGACCGACGCTGCCGGCGACATCGCCCGTGTCGCTGTCCCGGCCCGTGTCTCCGTCTCAGCCCGTGGCGCCGTCTCAGCCCGTGTCGCCGTCGGCGGACGGGCCGGAGCCGGCGGCACCGCCACTCGACGGGCCGGCGGCACCGCACCGCTCTGCCGCCGTCGGGGGTGCGGTCGCTTCGCCGTCCGAACCGGCGGGCGGTGGCTGGGGGCGGCGGCTGCGCCGCGAGTCCGTCGACGCCGGGGGCGTCTCGATCGCGATCTTCCTCGGCTCGGTCGGCGCCGCCGCCGGATACGTCGCGTCGAGCGCGGTGGACGTGGCCGCGGCGACCGGTGCGATCGCCTTCGTCGTGGTCTACGTTGTCCGGTTGCTGGTGGCGGCGGCGCTCGGCGGCCGGTCCGACCACTCCTGACGGTGGATCGGGAGTTCCGGTCGTCCGGCCGGTGCCCGTCGTCACGGGCGGTCAGGCCGCCCAGCGGTCAGACCCGCCACTGGCGGCGGGCACGGGGCCTGGCACCGCCGGTGGCGTCGCAGCGATAGGTTGACTGCCATCAGTCGACCCGCCGAGGAGGACGTCCCATGGCCCCAGCCCCGTCGCGCGCACGACAGTGGTTGCCCTACACCGCCGCCGTCACCGCCGGGCTGGTGGTCATCGCCGGGGCGTTCGTGCTCGTGAGGCAACGGGACGCGGGCACCGACCGGCCCCGGGCCGACTGCGCCGTCCGCCTGGACGTCAACTCCTCGACCGAGAAGGCGGCGTTGCTGGTCGAGCTGGCCGAGCGGTACAACGACAGCGGCCGGTCGCTCGACGACGGCAGCTGCGCCCAGGTGCACGTCAGTGCGCTGAACTCCGGCAAGGCCGCCGAGACGCTGGCCGCCGGCTGGCGCGGCACCGGGCTGCCCGAGCCGCAGGTCTGGCTGCCGACGTCGAGCCTCTGGACCGGTCAGCTCCAGCTGCTCGACCGGGCCGCCGGGCGGGCGCCGCAGACCCCGGACCAGTACCCGTCGATCGCCAACAGCCCGCTGGTCATCGCCATGCCGCAGCCCAAGGGCGAGCTGGTACGCCAGCGCGGGCCGATGGGCTGGGGGGAGGTCCTCGGCCTCTCGGGGCGGCAGGGCTGGGCGGGCTTCGGCCGGCCGGAGTGGGGTCGCTTCACGTTCGGCAAGGACAACCCGAACCTCTCCACCTCGGGGTTGGCGGCGACGATCGCCACCTACTACGCCGCCGCGAACCGCTCCAGCGACCTGACCCGCGCCGACCTGTCGGACCCGAAGGTGACCCGGTTCGTCCGGCAGATCGAGGCCAACGTGTCGCACTACAGCGACGACTCGGTGGACCTGCTGCGCGACCTCGCCGAGGCCGACCTGGCCGGTGGGGGCGCCGGCACCGGCGACATGAGCGCCATCGTGATGCAGGAGGAGCTGGTCCACCTCTACAACGAGGGCGGGCTGAGCCCCCGGCAGGAGGGCCAGGAACGGGGCACCCGGCCGAAGGTTCCGCTGGTCGCCGTCCACCCGAAGGAGGGCACCTTCAACCTGGACCACCCGTTCGTGGTGCTGCCGTCCGCCGACGAACGTCAGCGCGTGGCGGCGGCCGACTTCCTGAAGTTCCTGACCGAGGACACCCAGCAGGAGAGCTTCGCCCGCCTCGGCTTCCGTGACCACGAGCGGCGGGCCTCGGCGCAGCTGCTCGCCAGCGTCGGCGCCGAGCCCGCCGGCGGGTTGACCTACTTCGCGCCGCCGAACCCGGCGGTGGTCGAGGCGATGCTGGACGGCTGGAGCACGCTGCGCAAGAAGGCCAACATCCTGATCGCGCTGGACACGTCCGGATCGATGGAGGCCCCCGTCGGCGACCGCACCCGCTTCCAGGTCGCCTCGGCGGCGGCGGCGAAGGGGCTCGCGCTGCTCAACTCCGAGGACCGGGTCGGGCTCTGGTCGTTCTCGTCCGAGACGTCGAAGCGGCCCAACGGCCCGTACCGGGAGGAGGTCCGGCTCGGCGAGTTCGACCAGAAACGGCTCACCAGCCGGATCGCCGGCCTGCACGTCGCGGGCGACACCGCGCTCTACGCGACGGTCCGCGCCGCCCACCGGGAGGTGCTCGACCGCTACGACCCGCAGCGGATCAACGCCGTCGTCGTGCTGACCGACGGCAAGAACGAGTACAGCCGGGACAACGACCTGGCCCGGCTGCTCGCCGACGTCACCCTCGACCCGAAGCGCCCGGTCAAGGTCTTCTGCATCGCCTTCGACCGGGAGTCCGACTTCGCCACCCTGGACCGCATCGCCAAGGCGTCGGCGGGCAAGGCGTTCGACGCCACCGACCCCGCCATGATCGACGAGGCGTTCGTGAAGCTGGTCAGCAGCTTCTGAACCTGCCGGGGCCGGGCGACGCGACGGACCGCGTCGCCCGGTCAGATCACGCCGTGCGCCAGCATCGCCTCGGCCACCCGGCGGAACCCGTCGATGTTCGCCCCGGCCACGTAGTCGCCGGGCAGCCCGTACTCCTCCGCGGTGCTCCAGCAGCGGTCGTGGATGTCCCGCATGATCTCGCGCAGCCGCTGCTCCGACTCGGCGAACGTCCACGACTCCCGGCTGGCGTTCTGCTGCATCTCGAGCGCGCTCACCGCCACGCCGCCGGCGTTGGCCGCCTTGCCCGGCGCGAACCGCACCCCGGCCCGGCCGAGGATGCGTACCGCTTCGGGCGTGGTGGGCATGTTCGCGCCCTCCACCACCGCGACGCAGCCGCCGGCGGCGAGCGCCGCGGCCTCCGCGCCGCCGATCTCGTTCTGCGTCGCGCACGGCAGCGCCAGCTCGCAGGGCACCTCCCAGACGGTACGACCGGAGACCGCCACCGCGTGCGGCACGTGCCGGGCGTAGTCGTCGAGCCTGGCCCGGCGCTGCTCCTTCAGCTCCCTGAGCAGCTCCAGGTCGATGCCCTTGTCGTCGAGCACGTAGCCGGACGAGTCGGAGCAGGCGACCACCCGCCCGCCGAGCTGGTGCACCTTCTCGATCGCGTAGATCGCCACGTTGCCGGAGCCGGAGACCACCACCCGCTTGCCCTCCAGGCTGTCCCCGGCCTGCCGGAGCATCTCGTCGGCGAAGAAGACCGCCCCGTAGCCGGTCGCCTCGCGGCGCACCTGCGCGCCCCCGTACGCCAGGCCCTTGCCGGTGAACACCCCCGACTCGTACCGGTTGGTGATCCGCTTGTACTGGCCGAACAGGTAGCCGATCTCGCGGCCGCCCACGCCGATGTCCCCGGCCGGCACGTCGGTCTCCGCGCCGATGTGCCGGTACAGCTCGGTCATGAAGCTCTGGCAGAACCGCATGACCTCCCGGTCCGAGCGCCCCTTCGGATCGAAGTCCGAGCCGCCCTTGCCGCCACCGATCGACAGCCCGGTCAGCGCGTTCTTGAAGATCTGCTCGAAGCCGAGGAACTTCACGATCCCGAGGTAGACCGACGGGTGGAAGCGCAGCCCGCCCTTGAACGGGCCGAGCGCGCTGTTGAACTCCACCCGGAAGCCCCGGTTGACCTGGATCCGGCCGCGGTCGTCCTCCCACGGCACGCGGAAGATGACCTGCCGCTCCGGTTCGCAGATCCGCTCGATGATCTGCGCCTCGCTGTACTCGGGGTGTCGGGCCAGCGCCGGGCCGATGCTCTCCAGCACCTCGCGTACCGCCTGGTGGAACTCAGGCTCACCCGGATTGCGGGCGACCACGCTGGTGAACACCGTCTCCACGGTTTCCGGCATACCGACACGTCCCTTCGTTTGCGCTGGTAGCCCTGTTGCTATCACCCATGCCGGCTTACCCGCCAACTGTCCCGCGATACGGACCGTAACCCTGGTCCGGTTCACTGGTCCCGTGGACGACACGATCTGGGACGCGGTGCGGGCCTCGCGCGGCTGGCTGGACGCCGCCAACGGCACCGGAGAGACCGAAATGACCTGCCGGATCCTCAAACTCACCGAGGAGGCGGGGGAGGCGGCCGGTGCCTGGATCGGCCTGCTCGGCCAGAACCCGCGCAAGGGGGTCACGCACAGCCGGGAGGACGTGGCGGCGGAGCTGGCGGACGTGGCGTTCACCGCGCTGGTCGCGATCGAGAGCCTCGGGCTGGACGCCCGTGCCGTGCTCGGCGCGTGCGCCGGGAAGGTCCGTGCCCGCGTCGGGCCGCCGCCGGACTGAGCCGGCCCCGCCCGCCGACCACGCGTCGTCCGCCCGCCGACGGCCCGTCGTGGCGTCACAGACCGTGATGTCGATCACCCACCGGTTCGCGCAGCGCTGCCCCGGAGCGCGCGGAGAACGGGTCGCGGCGGGCGGCCACTGCCCGTCGGGTCTCCTCGGCGACGAGATCGGCGTTGATCTGGGCCGCGACGACCACGCCGGCCGCCGCGGCGGCACCGACCTGGGCCGCCGGGTCCGTGACGTTGCCCGCCACCCACACCCCGGGCACGTCGGTGCGGCCCGTCGGGTCGGCGGGGACGTGCTCGCCGACCCCCGCCGGGTGTTCGGTCGCCGTGAGCCCGAGGGCCGCGAGGAAACCCGCGCGCGCCACCATCCGGGACGACACGACCAGCGCGGCGCGGCCGGCCACCGTGCCGTCGCCCAGCCGTACGCCCACGAGGCGGTCCCCGACGACCTCCAGGGCCGCGACCTCGCCGTCGACCACGCGGATCTCCCGGGCCGCCAGCTGTTCCTCCTGCTCGTCGGAGAGCGCCATGGTGTGCCGGAAGTACGTGACGTCGGCGCTCAACTGCCGGAACAGCAGTGCCTGGTGCACCGAGAACGGCCCGCTGGCCAGTACGCCGATGGCCCGGTCGCGGACCTCCCACCCGTGGCAGTACGGGCAGTGCAGCACGTCGGTGCCCCACCGCTCCCGCAGCCCCGGGACGTCCGGCAGCTCGTCCACCAGCCACCGCCGATCACCACCACGTCGTAGCCGTCATCCAGCCGATCGGTCACTGTGACCACCTCCCGCGACCACCCTGCGGTCGCGACGGGCGTGGTGGCAAACATTGTTGCCGAAGTGGCAAGATGGCGGCATGGGTGACGAACTGGACCAGACGCTCGGCGCGGTCGGGCCCCGGCTGCGCGCGCTGCGCCGGCAGCGGGAGACCACCCTTGCCGACCTGTCGGCGGCGACCGGCATCTCGGTGAGCACGCTGTCGCGGCTGGAGTCCGGTGTCCGCCGGCCGACCCTCGAACTGCTGCTCCCGCTGGCCAGGGCGCACGGCGTCACGCTCGACGAACTCGTCGACGCCCCCTCCACCGGGGATCCGCGCATCCACCTGCGCCCGGTCACCCGCCACGGGATGACCATGCTGCCGCTGACCCGCCGGCCCGGCGGCATCCAGGCGTACAAGCTGGTGATCCCGGGCGGCGACCGCAGGGCGGAGCCCGATCCGCAGACCCACGAGGGCTACGAGTGGCTCTACGTGCTCAACGGGCGGCTGCGGGTCGTCCTCGGCGACCAGGACCTCGTGCTGACGCCGGGGGAGGCGGCGGAGTTCGACACCCGCGTACCGCACTGGTTCGGGTCGGCCGACGCCGAGCCGGTGGAGTTCCTCAGCCTCTTCGGCCGACAGGGCGAACGCGCCCACCTGCGTGCCCGCCCCAGAGCCGAACCCTGACCCCCCTCGCGCCTTCCGCGCGCCCCGCCCCCCGATCCTCGGGGGTGCGGGCGGGGCGGCGGGGGAGCGGGGGCAGACGGAAGGATGAGGGGATGAGTGAGGTACGGGTGTGGGGCGAGCAGACGGGGGTCGTCGCACTCCCCAGCGGGGCGCGGGTGCGGGGACGACGCATCGCGGACGAGGCGTCACCCGCCGACTTCGCCCTGCTGCTGGCGCCCGGGCCGACGCCAGCCTGGCCGCACCGGCGGATCCGGTGGCCCGACTTCTGGGTTCCCGTCGACCGGGCGGACGCGATCGACGCCCTGACCGAGGCCCTGCGCCGCGCCCACGACGGCGAACGCGTCGAGGTGGCCTGCCGGGGCGGCACCGGGCGTACGGGCACGGCGCTGGCGGCGTTGGCGATCCTCGACGGGCTGCCGCCCGAGCGGGCGGTGGACTGGGTACGCGCCACCTACCGGCCGCGGGCCGTGGAGACGCCCTGGCAGCGTCGCTGGCTGCGCCGCCTCACCTGACCCGCCGCCACCTGGCACCCGCAGTCGGCGGTGCCCGGCCGGTGCGGCGGCTCAACGGGAGACGTACTCGCGCAGGTGCCGGGCGGTCAGCGTGTCGCCGTGGGCGACCAGATCGGCCGGCGTGCCGGTGAAGACGATCCGGCCACCGTCGTGCCCCGCCCCCGGGCCGAGGTCGATCAGCCAGTCGGCGTGCGCCATGACCGCCTGGTGGTGCTCGATGACGACGACGGTGTTGCCGGCGTCGACCAGCCGGTCCAGCAGGGCCAGCAGTTGGTCCACGTCGGCCAGGTGCAGGCCGGTGGTCGGCTCGTCGAGCACGTACGTGTTTCCGCGCTCGGCCATCCGGATGGCCAGCTTGAGCCGCTGCCGCTCGCCGCCGGAGAGCGTGTTGAGCGGCTGGCCCAGGGTGAGGTAGCCGAGCCCGACGTCGACCAGCCGGTCCAGGATCGCCCGGGCGGCGCCGCCGGAGAAGAAGTCCCGCGCCTCGGTGGCCGACATCGCGAGCACCTCGCTGATGTTCTTCCCGCGCAGCCGGTAGGTGAGCACCTCGTCGGTGAAGCGCCGCCCCTCGCAGCGCTCGCAGACCGAGGCGACACCGGCCATCATCGCCAGGTCGGTGTAGACGAGGCCGATGCCCTTGCAGGTCGGGCAGGCCCCCTCGGAGTTGGCGCTGAACAGCGCGGCCTTGACCCCGTTGGCCTTGGCGAAGGCGGTGCGGATCGGGTCCAGCAGGCCGGTGTAGGTGGCCGGGTTGCTGCGCCGGGAGCCCCGGATCGGCGACTGGTCGACGACCACCACGCCGTCGCGGCGGTGCAGCGAACCGTGGATGAGCGAGCTCTTGCCCGAGCCGGCCACCCCGGTGACCACGGTCAGCACCCCGAGTGGGACGTCGACGTCGACGTCGCGCAGGTTGTGCAGGTCGGCGCCGCGGATCGGCAACTGGCCGGACGGCCGGCGTACGTGCTCGCGCAGGCGTACCCGATGGTCGAGGTGCCGGCCGGTGAGGGTGTCGGAGCGGCGCAGGCCGGCGACGTCACCGGTGAAGCAGATCCGGCCGCCGGCCGTGCCGGCCCCGGGCCCGAGGTCGACCACGTGGTCGGCGATGGCGATCGTCTCGGGCTTGTGCTCCACGACGAGCACCGTGTTGCCCTTGTCGCGCAGCCGCAGCAGCAGGTCGTTCATCCGGGCGATGTCGTGCGGGTGCAGGCCGACGGTCGGTTCGTCGAAGACGTACGTGACGTCGGAGAGGCTGGAGCCGAGGTGCCGGACCATCTTCACCCGTTGCGCCTCGCCGCCGGAGAGCGTGGCGGACTCGCGGTCCAGGCTGAGGTAGCCCAGGCCGATCTCGACCAACGAGTCGAGCAGGTCGCGCAGGTTGCCGACCAGCGGGGCGACCGACGGGTCGTCGATCGCGCGGACGAAGCCGGCCAGGTCGCTGATCTGCATCGCCGAGCACTCCGCGATGTTGCGCCCGGCGATCCGGGCCGACAGCGCCGCCTGGTTGAGCCGGGCCCCGCCGCAGTCGGCGCAGGTGGCGAAGGTGACCGCCCGGTCGACGAAGGCGCGGATGTGCGCCTGCATCGACTCCCGGTCCCTGCTCAGGTAGAGCCGGCGGACCTTGACGATCAGGCCCTCGTACGTCCAGTTGTTGCCGCCCACCTTGATCTTCGTGGCCGGCTTGTGGAGGAAGTCCTCCCACTGCTGCGGCGTGAAGTCCTGGAGCTTGGTGTCGGGGTCGAACAGCCCGGAGTGGACGATGTTCTGCCAGTACCACGAGTCGACGGCGAAGTTCGGCACCTTGATCGCGCCGTCGTTGAGCGAGCGCTCCACGTCGACCAACTCACCGACGTCGAGGTCGGAGACCCGCCCGAGCCCCTCGCAGGTCGGGCACATGCCCTCGGCCAGGTTGAAGCTGAACGCGCCGGCCCCACCGACGTACGGGGTGCCGAGCCGGCTGAAGACGATCCGCAGCATCGCGTACGCGTCGGTGGCGGTGCCGACGGTGGAGCGCGAGTTCGCGCCCATCCGCTCCTGGTCGACGACGATGGCCGCGCTCAGGTTGCGTAGCGAGTCGACGTCGGGGCGGCTCAGGTTCGGCATGAACGACTGGAGGAAGGCGCTGTAGGTCTCGTTGATCATGCGCTGCGACTCGGCGGCGATGGTTCCGAAGACCAGGGACGACTTGCCGGAGCCGGAGACGCCGGTGAAGACGGTCAGCCGGCGCTTGGGGATGTCGACCGAGACGGAGGCGAGGTTGTTCTCCCGGGCGCCGCGTACCTCGATCATGTCGTGGCTGTCGGCGGCGGACCGTGCTGGCTGCTGCATGCGAACCCTTCGCGAGATCGTGGGCGCAGTTCCGCCCGAGGTGCATCTACGGTGGCCAGGCCGCCTTCAATCGTCTCATTGGAGCTCCCGTGGAGGGTTTTGCCTCATTGGGCTGGGATGACTGCCCGAAGCAGGGCTGAAAGTCTCAAACCACGTGGAGTCGGCTAGGGTGGCCGGGTGGGGGATTCGGGAGCGCGGGCCGGACGGTGGCGGGGGGCGCAGGTCGCGGCGACCGCCGGCATCTCCGTCCAGCAGGTGCGCAACTACGTCGACCTCGGCGTGCTGCCGCCGGTCGAGCGCACCCCCGCCGGGTACCGCGTCTTCACCGACGAGCACGTGCGGGCGCTCGCGGTGGTCCGGCGGCTGGCCGAGGGGCACGGCTGGGCGCGTACCCGGGAGATCATGGTCGCGGTGCACCGGGGCGACCTGGCGGCGGCGCTGGCGACGCTCGACGCCGGCCACGCCGAGCTGGACCGGGAGCGGGCCGACATCCGGCGGGTGCTCGGCGCCTTCGAGACCGTGGTGGCCAGCCCGGCCGCCGTCCTGCCGGCGCCCCGGCGCGGGGCGCGCATCGGCGAGGTCGCCGACCTGGTCGGCGTCCGCACCTCGAAGCTGCGGCTGTGGGAGCAGCGCGGCCTGCTCCGGCCGGTCCGCGAGCGCGGCACCGGCTACCGGGTGTACGACGCGGCCGAGGTGCGCGCCGCGCAGGTCGTCGCGCTGCTGCGCCGGGGGGCGTACCCGTTCGACATCGTCGCGGCCGTGCTGGCCGAGATGCGTACCACCGGCAGCGCCCAGCGGGTCCACGCTGAGCTGGGCAGGCGGGAGCAGGAGCTGCACGGGCGCAGCCTGCGGCGGCTGCGCGCCTCGGCGGCCCTGTACGACTACCTGCGCCACCTCGACCCGGCCCTGCCGGGGTGACTCAGCGCAGCACCAGCAGGTCGAGGTGGTCGACGACCGGGCCGGTGACCGCGTCGGCGGCGGCGGCCCGGAGCCGGGCCAGGCCGGCGGCGTACTCCTCATCGGTGATCAACTGGAGCGGGGTGTGGGCCCGGCGGTCGAGACGCTCGGCGACCTCGGCCAGCGACGCCGCCGTGGTCTGCGCGACGGGCTCGACCGTGCTGACGGTGAACCCGGCCGCGGCGAACGTCGCGCGTACCCGCGCCAGGCCGGGGTAGGTGTCGAGGACCCGTACGGCCTCGGGGAACCAGCGGAACAGCGTGATCCGGTGGTGCCGGCCGGGGAACGGCGAGCGGATCAGCACGGGGGCGCCCGGCCGGAGCACCCGGCGCAGCTCGCGCGCCGCGGCGTCGAGGTCGGTGACGTGGTGGATCATGGTGGACAGCCACGCCGCGTCCGCCGTGCCGTCGCGCAGCGGCAGCGCCACGGCGTCGCCGGCGAGTAGCGGCCGGTGGGTGGCGCGCGACCGCATCGCCCCGGCGGGCTCCACGCCCACCACCCGGACGCCGAACCAGTCGGTGAAGGCGGTGGCCCAGGCGCCGGTGCCGGCTCCGACGTCGAGCACGGTGGCGCCGGGGCGCGGGCGCAGGTGCTGCTGCACGGCGTGCCGCCACCGCTCCAGGCCGCTGCGCGGCAGTTCCCGGGTCGCGGCGAAGGCCGCCGCGTCGGTGTCGTCGTACGGGATCAGCGCCACGGCCATCACCTCGCCACCGTCGCCGGGAGGTCCGGGCGATCGTCCCCCGGTTCTAGTCGGCGCGGCAGGCGGGAGGCAACGGCTTGTGAGCCATCCGACGCGGGCGGCCCGCGCCGGCACGGTCAGAGCGTCACCGCCGCCAGCACCAGCAGGGCGCACGCCGTCTCGACCAACCCCACCCGTACCGGCGCGACCCGGCGTCCGGCGAGCAACAGCGCTCGGGCGAGCAGCAGCGCGAAGACGACGGCGACCGGCACCGACGCCCAGAGCAGCGCGGCGACGGCGGCGACGACGTGGTACGCCCACGACACCCACCGGTACCGGACGTTGTCCCGCTCCCGGATCATCGTCTTGACGTGCAGGACGCTCCCGACCAGGTAGCCCAGCACCACCACCGTCACCCCGGCCACGCTGGTCCACGGCATCCCGGCGACCGTGGCGACCACGGGACCGAGCAGCCCGCACTGCGCCACGAAGGCCAGGTCGTTGCCGAACGCCCGGTCCCGGCGCCGGCGCGCGTAACCGGCGTTGACAGCGGCGAGGACCGCGTAGAGCGGGGCGTAGGCCAGGATCGCGGGCCGGGCCACCAGCACCGGCGCGGCCAGCGCGACCGTGGCGAGGCCGTACCCGACGAGCTGCGGCCGTACCCGGCGCAACCGCCCGGTCTTGACCGCCTGCAACCCGAAGTACGACAGCGGGTACGCGGCGAACGCGGCTCCGAGCAGGGGCAGGTGCAGCGGGTGCGGGCCGGTGGCGGTCAACGCCGCCAGGACGGGCAGCAGGAGCATCGCCCACGCTCCGTGCTGTGGCGGCACCCACCCCGGCGACCGGCCCCGGGGACGACCGGAGGTGCCCGTCGTGGGCCGCCCGGCCGGGCCGGCTACCGGGCGGCGACGGTGGGCCGGGACGGTGGTCACGGCCGTGGCGTCACGGTGAGCAGGACGGCGGCGTCGGTGACGGCGTGCAGCGCGTGCCGCAGCGGCGGGATGACCACGAGGTCGCCGGCATCGCCCTCCCAGGACTCGTCACCGGCGACCAGACGTACCCGACCCACGAGCACCTGCAGCGTCGCCTCACCCGGGCTGTCGTGCTCGTCGAGAGACCGGCCGCCCCGCAGGGCCAGCAGGGTCTGCCGCAGCCGACGGTCCCGGCCCGCGTGCAGGGAACGGGCACTGCGTCCGCTGGCGGCCTCCCGGGCGGCGTCGAGCTGCTCGTCGGCGAAACGGGTCAGCGAGAGGGCTTCCATGGTCGTCCCTTCGTCGGTGTCGTCCGGCCCGCGCTGCGGGGTCGTCGCCGTGGACGGCTTCCGCCGCGCAAACCGGAAGATCGTCTACCGCTTTCAGTTCCCAGCTTCCGTCCCGGTGCTGCCCGGCGGCAGGGCCGTTGGTCCCGAAGCCGCCGTGGCCCGTGCCGCAGCCGTCCGGGCGGGGGTGAGCGACGCAGTGCCGGGGGCCTTTCCGACCCCCGGGCCTGGCGAACCCGGCCCGCACCCCGAACCGGGCCGACTAGGGTGCGGGACATGAAGGTTCGGCTGCTGGCGGCCACGGCGGCCGCCGCCCTCCTCGGCGCCGGCGCACCTGTCCCCGCCGCCGGTCCCGCCGCCTCCGCGCCGGCCACGCCCGCCCCGGTTCCGGCGGCACCCGTCCCGGTCGCGCCCGGCTCGGTGCAGGCCGTGCCCGGCTCCGCTCGGGTCGCGCCCGGTGCCGCCGCGCCCGGTGCCGCCGGGTCCGGCGTGGCCACGCCCGTGACCGGCGTCGTGCCCCCCGCACCCTGCCCGAAGGCGTCCGCGCCGCCGGTGTCGCGGCCACCGCGCCCGTCGCCGCCACCGGCAGTGCCGCAGGAGCGGGCCGTGGGCGGCCCCGCGCTGGACACCGCCGGCCTGGTCGTCCCGGCGGGGGCCGCCCGCCCGCCGGCGGTCACCGCGACCTCGTGGCTGGTCGCCGACCTGGACAGCGGTCAGGTGCTGGGCGGCTGCGGGCCGCACGAGTACGGCACCCCGGCCAGCGTGCAGAAGCTGCTGCTGGCGGCCACCATGCTGCCCCGGCTCGACCCGCAGCAGGTCGTCACCGTCACCGACGGGGACATGGACATCGAACCGGGCTCCTCGGCCGTCGGCCTCGTCGCCGGCGGACGGTACCGGATCGAGACCGTCTGGCTCGGGCTGCTGCTGCAGTCCGGCAACGAGGCGGCCAACGTGCTGGCCCGCCTCGGCGGCGGGTCGGGCGGGATGGCCGGCGGCGTACGGGCGATGAACGAGGAGGCGCACCGCCTCGGCGCCCTCCAGACGCACGCGGTCACCCCCTCCGGGCTCGACGGACGGGGCCAGTTCACCAGCGCGTACGACCTGGCGCTGATCGCCCGGGCCTGCTTCGCCGACCCGACGTTCCGCCGGTACGCGCTGACCGAGACGCACCGCATTCCCGCCCAGCCGGCGCAGCGGACCAAGGGCTTCGAGATCCAGAACGAGAACCAGCTCGTCCATCGCTACCCGGGCGCGCTCGGCGGCAAGACCGGCTTCACCGACCTGGCCCGGCACACCTACGTCGGGGCGGCCCAGCGGGACGGGCGGCGGCTCGTGGTCACACTGCTCGGCGCCGAGCCGCAGCCGGCCCGGGGCTGGGAGCAGGGTGCCGCCCTGCTCGACTGGGGCTTCTCGCTGCCCCGCGGGTCCGCCGTCGGCCGACTGGTCGAGCCGGGGGAGCTGACCGCGTCGGCGACCCCCTCGCCGCCCCCGCTCGCCGCCTCCGGCGTCCCGCGTCCGGCCGCGGCCAGCGGTCCGTTCGGGGGCGGGCTGATCGCGCGCTGGCCGGTTGCCGCGGCCGTGGCGGCGGCGGTCGCGCTGCTGGGGACCGCGCTGCTCTGGCGTCGGCGCGTGGCACGGGGCCGGTAGGACGGGCGCTGCCCGACGCGCAGGCGGGGCGGATCGACAACCGACGACGGGATCCATAGACTCCGGTCTTTCTGGCGTCGTCAGTCCAGGGAGGATCCCCGTGTCGAGCGAACCCCGACCGCACCCCGTCCCGCCGTCGATCGGGGCACCCCGCCGGCCGGCCCGTACGCTGACCCGCCTCGCCGGGGTGGCCTTGGTCGCGGGGGCGCTGGTCACCGGTGGTGGCGCCGCCGCGGTCGCCGCGCCCGGCGGGTCCCCGGCCGATGCCGCCACCGCCCGGGTGACGCCCGGCCCGTGCGCCTACACCGAGACGCCCGAGGACCCGGCCGCCCGGCCGGTCCCGCTGCCGCCAGACCCGCGGCGCACCCCCGACCGGGGCACCGTGCGGGTCACGTTGCGGACCAACCAGGGGCCGATCGGGTTGACCCTCGACCGGGAGGCGGCCCCCTGCACCGTGCAGAGTTTCCTGCACCTGGTGCGCCACCGCTTCTACGACCGGACCTCGTGTCACCGGCTCACCGCGTACCCGACGCTGCGGGTGCTCCAGTGCGGCGACCCCTCCGGCACCGGCTCCGGTGGCCCCGGCTACCGCTACGCCGACGAGCTGCCCACCGACCTGCCGCCGGCGCCGACCGACCCGACCGGGGTGCGCCGGCTCTACGCCCGGGGCACGCTCGCCATGGCCAACGCGGGCCCCGACACCAACGGCAGCCAGTTCTTCCTGGTCCAGGGGGATTCGGCGCTGCGCCCCAACTACACGGTCTTCGGCTCGGTCGACGCGGCCGGCCTGGCCACCCTCGACCGGATCGCCGCCGGCGGCATCGCCCCCACCGTCGAGGATCCCGCGCCCGTGGACGGTGCGCCCGCCCTGCCGGTCGACATCCGGAAGGCGGCCCGGCACCACCACCCGCACCGCTGAGCCCCGAAGGCCCGGTGGTCGTGCCGGCGGCGTCGGACCGGAACTTCCGGAACCTTATCGGGAGCGCCGCGGAGCCGCGCCGGCCCTCACGGCCGGCGCGGCTCCGCCGTGCTGTCGCGGACGACCAGGTTGGTGGCGAGTTCCACCCGGGGGGAGTCGATGGCCTCGCCCTGCGCCAGCCGCAGCACGGTGCGGGCGGCCACCCGGCCCATCTCCACCAGTGGCTGCCGGACGGTGGTCAGCGGCGGTGAGGCCCAGCGGGCCTCGGGCAGGTCGTCGAAGCCCACGACGCTGACGTCGTCGGGGATCCGCAGCCCCCGGCGCCGGACGGCCTCGTAGACGCCGAAGGCCATCTGGTCGCTGGCCGCGAAGATGGCCGTCGGCGGGTCGTCGAGGTCGAGCAGCGCCGTGCCGGCGGCGAAGCCCGAGGCGTGGTAGAAGTCGCCGGGCTGCACCAGCCTCTCCTCCACCGGCGCGCCGGCCGCCTCCAGCCCGGCCCGGTGCCCGTCGAGACGGGCCCTGCTGCACAGCAGGTGCGCCGGCCCCGCGACGAAGCCGATCCGCCGGTGCCCGAGCGACAGCAGGTGCTCGGTCGCGGCCAGCCCGCCGGCCCAGTTGGTGGCCCCGACCGTGGGCACGTCGGTGGCGGGCACGCCGGCCGGGTCGACGACGACCACGGGCACGTTGAGGCGGCGCAGCTGCGCGTGCAGCGGCGGGCTCAGGTGCGAGGTCACGAAGATGACGCCGTCGGTGGCGCGGGCCCGCAGGTTCTGCAGCCACTGCCGGGCGGCGGTCGACTGGCGGTGTATCGCGGAGACCACGGTGCCGACGCCCGCGCCGTGCCCGACGTCCTCGACCCCCCGCAGGATCTCCACCGCCCACGGGCTGTCCAGGTCGTTGAAGACGAGGTCGAGCAGGCCGGCACGGCTGACCGTACGGCTGCCCCGACGTTGGTAGCCGTGCTGGCGCAGCAGCTCCTCCACCCGCTCGCGGGTGCCGGGGGCCACGTCCGAGCGCCCGTTGAGCACCCGGGACACGGTCGGCACCGAGACCCCGGCCTCCCGCGCGATGGCGGTGATGGTGATCCTGCGCCCGTCGTCGCCGTCCACCCGCGTCTCCTTCACCGGTCGGAGGACCGACCGTACCCGTGACCACCGAAAAACGTCCGGAACGGCGGGGCCGCTCCACCGGCCCATCTTGCCCCACGATCGGGGGTTGACGACACGGCAGGTCGGTTCTAGCGTTCGGACGAGTTACGGAAGTATTCCGGAAACTTGTCGGACACCTTTCGGTCGTCGCGCCGGCGGCGACGTCCCCCACCACACCCCCACCACGAGAGGTCGATCATGACTGTACGAACGCGGCTCGCCCGCGTCGTCGCGCTCGGCGCCGCCCTGGCCCTGGCGTTGCCACTTACCGCCTGCGGCGACGGTGACTCGGCCGCCGGCCCGGACGAGATCCGAATCCTGGTGTACGGCGACGCCACCAACAAGGTCGAGAAGCAGCTCGTCGACACGTTCAACAAGACGTCGAAGGTCAAGGCGGTGCTGGACACCATCCCGGGCGCCGACTACCAGACCAAGCTCCAGACCATCATCAACACCAAGCAGGCGCCGGACGTCTTCTTCAACTGGGGCGGCGGCAGCATCACCCCGTTCATCAAGGCCGACCTGCTGCTGCCGCTCGACGACATGATCGCCAAGGACCCGGGGCTCAAGCAGAACTTCCTGCCCTCGGTCTTCAACACCGCCACGGTCGACGGCAAGGCGTACGGGGTGCCGATGCGCGGCACGCAGCCGGTGCTGCTGTTCCACAACAAGAAGGTCCTCGCCGACGCCGGCCTCACCCCGCCGAAGACGTGGGACGACCTGCTGGCCGCCGTGCGGACCCTCAAGGGCAAGGGGATCACCCCGATCGCCCTCGGCGGCGGCGACAAGTGGCCGACCCAGATGTGGTACCAGTACCTCTACGACCGGGTGGCCGGGCCCGAGCTGTTCGCCAAGGCGCTCGGCGGCGACAAGAGCGCCTGGGAGAGCCCGGAGAGCCGCCGCGCCCTGGAACTGCTGCGACAGCTGACCGACGCGGGCGCGTTCGGCACCAACTTCGACTCGGTCAAGTTCACCGACGGCGGCTCGCCCACGCTGCTGTCCAGCGGCAAGGCCGGCTTCGAGCTGATGGGCTCCTGGAACTACTCGACCCACAACGACGCCAACCCGACCTTCGCCGCCGAGGGCCTCGGCTGGAGCGCCTTCCCGAGCGTCCCGGGCGGCAAGGGCGACCCGCGCAACGTGGTGGGCAACACCAACAACTTCTACTCGGTGCTGAAGAAGACCAAGCACCCCGACGCGGTGGCCGAGTTCCTCAAGCTCCAGTACTCCGACGAGTTCGTCCAGGCGCAGCTGTCCATCGGCAACCTGCCGACCACGACCAACACCGAGAAGTTCCTCGACGGCGCCACCAACCCGGACTACCTGAAGTACCAGTTCACCCTGGTCAAGGAAGCCCCGAGCTTCCAGCTCTCCTGGGACCAGGCGTACCCGCCGGCCGCGACCACGACCATCCACCAGGCGGTGCAGCAGTACTGCAACGGCCGGATGGACGCCGCCGGCTTCATCAAGGCCATGCAGTCCCTGCAGGCGGGCTGAGCGCGGCCATGTCCACCACCACCCTCGCCGCCCCCACCGTGACGGAGCAGCGACGGGCCCGACGAAGCCCGGGCGGCCCCACCCTCAGCCGCCCGGGCTTCGCCTGGGCCCTCCCCGCGACCCTGTTCTTCGGGCTGTTCGCGCTCGCCCCGCTGGTCCTCGTGGTCGTGCTCAGCTTCACCAGCTGGGCGGGCCTCGGCTCACCCGAGTACGTCGGGCTGGACAACTGGCAGCGACTGGCCCGCGATCCCGTCATGATCAACAGTCTCTGGCTGAGTGTCCTGCTCACCGCCCTCGGTGTGCTGGTGCAGACGCCGCTGAGCCTGCTGATCGGGGTGTGGGCGGCCGGGCCGCAGCGCAACCGGGCCGTACTGTCCGCCGTCTTCTTCCTGCCGCTGCTGCTGTCGGCGACCGCCGTGTCGGTGCTGTGGCGGGCGCTGCTCGACCCGAACTTCGGCGTGCCCGGTCAGGCCCCGTGGCTGTTCGGCGACGGCAACCTCTTCGGCAGCCGGACGGGCGCGATCGCCGTGCTGGTCTTCGTCAGCAGCTGGCAGTTCATCCCGTTCCACGCGCTGATCTACCAGGGCGCGGCCCGCGCCGTGCCGGCGGTGCTCTACCAGGCCGCCGAGGTCGACGGCGCCGGTCGGTGGGGACAGTTCCGCCACGTGACCCTGCCGCAGCTGCGCAACGCCATGATCACGTCAGTGGTCCTCATGGTGGTCGGCGGGCTCACCACGTTCGACAGCGTGCTGATCCTCACCCAGGGCGGGCCGGGCACCGACACCACCATCACCGCCTACCACATGTACGAGCAGGCGTTCCGCAGCTTCGACTTCGGCGCCGGCGCGGCCATCGCCCTGATCCTCGTCGTCGTCGCCACCCTCATCTCGCTGATCGTGGTCCGGGTCTCCGGCTACGACAGGATGCGCTCCACGATGGAGGGCCTGTGAAGCGACACCGTCCGAACTGGCTGGCCGGGATCGCCGCCACGGCCTGGCTGCTCCTGATCGGCCTGCCGATCTACGTCATGGTGGCGATCACCGTGCAGACCCGCGAGGGGTACGGCCGCAACGGCCCCATCGCCCTGCCCGACACCTTCACCCTGGACAACTACACCGGCGCCTTCGACGAGGGCTTCGGCCGCTACCTGTTCAACACCCTCGTGGTGACGGCGAGCGTGGTGGCCATCGTGCTGCTGCTCGTGCCGCCGTTGGCGTACGCCATCGTGCGCAGCCGCAGCCGGCTCACCTCCGGCGTGTTCCGGCTGTTCCTGCTGGGCCTGGCGATCCCGGCGCAGGCGGTCATCGTGCCGATCTTCTACCTGATCAGCAAGGCGGGGCTCTACGACAACCTCGTCGGCGTCATCCTGCCCACCGCCGCCTTCTGCCTGCCGGTGTGCGCGCTGATCCTCAGCGGCGTCATGCGCGACATCACCCCCGACCTGTACGAGGCGATGGCGATCGACGGCGCCAGCCCCGCCCGGGTGTTCCGCCAGCTGGTGCTGCCGCTGTCGCGCGGCGGGATCGCCACGATCGCCGTCTTCTCCGCCCTCCAGGCGTGGAACGGCTTCCTGTTCCCGCTGATCCTCACCCAGTCCGACTCCACCAAGGTGATCACCCTCGGCCTCTACAACTTCCAGACGCAGTACGGGATCAACATTCCCGGCCTGCTCGCCGCGGTCGTGCTGTCGATGGTGCCCGTCCTGCTCGTCTATCTGTTCGCCCGGCGGGCCCTGGTGCAGGGGCTGATGGGCGTCGGAGGAAAGTGACCGACAACGTGACCCTCGACATCGCCACCGGCGCCGCGACCTGGACCGACCCGACCCTCGACCTCGAGACCCGGGTCGACGCCCTGGTCGCCGCGATGACCCTGCCGGAGAAGGTGGCACAGCTCTACGGCGTCTGGGTCGGCGCCGCCGCCGACGGGGGAGAGGTCGCGCCGTACCAGCACGACATGGAGGAACCGGTCGACCTGGACGACCTGCTGGACGTCGGCCTCGGCCAGCTCACCCGGCCGTTCGGGACCGCGCCCGTCGACCCCGCGCTCGGTGCGCTGTCACTGCTGCGGACCCAGCAGCGCGTCGCCGCCGCGAACCGGTTCGGCATCCCGGCGATGGCGCACGAGGAGTGCCTGGCCGGCTTCGCCGCCTGGGGCGCCACCGCGTATCCCGTTCCGCTGTCCTGGGGGGCCACCTTCGACCCGGAGCTGATCGGGCGGATGGCCGCCGTCATCGGCGCCGACCTGCGCCGCGTCGGCGTGCACCAGGGGCTCGCGCCGGTGCTCGACGTGGTGCGCGACGCGCGCTGGGGACGGGTGGAGGAGACGATCGGCGAGGACCCCTACCTGGTGGGCACCATCGCCACCGCGTACGTGCGGGGCCTGGAGTCCGCCGGGGTGGTGGCCACCCTCAAGCACTTCGCCGGCTACTCCGCGTCCCGGGGCGGGCGCAACCTGGGCCCGGTGCCGATGGGCCCCCGCGAGCGTGCCGACGTGATCCTCCCGCCGTTCGAGATGGCCGTACGCGAGGGCGGCGCGCGGTCGGTGATGCACGCCTACACCGACACCGACGGGATGCCGTCGGCGGCCGACGAGCAGCTGCTGACCGGCCTGCTCCGCGACGCCTGGGGCTTCCCGGGCACCGTGGTGGCCGACTACTTCGGCATCGCCTTCCTGCACACCCTGCACGGGGTGGCCGGCGACTGGGCCGAGGCGGCGGCCGAGGCCCTGGCCGCCGGCGTGGACGTCGAGCTGCCCACGGTGAAGACGTTCGGCGAGCCGCTGCGTGCGGCGCTCGCGGCCGGCGCGGTGCCGGAGGCGCTGATCGACCGGGCGGTGCGCCGGGTGCTGACGCAGAAGGCGCAGCTCGGGCTCCTCGACGCCGACTGGACCCCGGTGCCGGCCGCGCTGGCCGGCGCCGACCTGTCCGACCCGGACGCGCTGCGCGGCACCGTCGACCTGGATCCGCCGGCCAACCGGGCGCTGGCCCGCGAGGTCGCCGAGCGTTCCGTGGTGCTGCTGGCCAACGACGGCATCCTGCCGCTGCGCCGGCCGGCCCGCATCGCGCTGGTCGGGCCGCAGGCGGAGAGCCCCACGGCGGTGCTGGGCTGCTACTCGTTCCCCGCCCACGTCGGATCCCGCCACCCCGAGGTGCCCGTGGGCATCGAGCTGCCCACCCTGGCGGCGGCGCTGCGCGCCGAGTTCCCCGACAGCGTCGTGGTCACCGTGGCCGGGGTCTCCGTCGACGGCGACGACACCGGCGGGGTGCCGGCGGCGGTCGAGGCGGCGCGGGGCGCGGACGTGGTCGTCGCCGCGCTCGGCGACCGGGCGGGCCTGTTCGGCCGGGGCACGAGCGGCGAGGGCTGCGACGCCGAGTCGCTGGCCCTGCCCGGGGCGCAGCAGCACCTGCTCGACGCGCTGCTGGACACCGGCACGCCCGTGGTGGTGACGCTGCTCGCCGGGCGCCCGTACGCGCTGGGCCGGGCGGTGACCGAGGCGGCGGCGATCGTGCAGTCGTTCTTCCCCGGCGAGGAGGGCACCCCGGCGATCGCGGGCGTGCTCGGCGGCCGGGTCACCCCGCAGGGGCGGCTGCCGGTCAGCGTGCCCCGCGGGCCGGGCGCGCAGCCCACCACCTACCTGTCGGCCCGACTGGGCCAGGCCAGCGACGTCTCCAACGTCGACCCGACCCCGGCGTACGGCTTCGGGCACGGCCTGGGCTACACCACGTTCGACTGGTCGGGCCTGGTGCTCGACGAGCCGCTCGCGGCGACCGACGGGGAGCTGCGGCTGCACTTCACGGTGCGCAACACCGGCTCCCGGTGGGGCAGCGAGGTGGTGCAGGTGTACGCCCACGACCCGGTGGCCTCGGTGGTCCAGCCGGTGCAGCGGCTGGTCGGCTACCTGCGGGTGCCGTTGGAGGCGGGCGCGGCCTGCCGGGTCGACCTGGCCGTGCCGGCCGACCTGTTCGCCTTCACGGGGCGCGACGGGCGACGGGTCGTGGAGCCGGGGGAGCTGGAGCTGCGGCTGGCGGCGTCCAGCACGGACCACCGGCTCGTGGCGGCGGTCGCGCTGCGTGGTCCGGCCCGGCACGTCGACCACACCCGGCGGCTGCACCCCCGCTTCGCCGTCACGCCGTCGGCCGGCTGAGCGGTGGTCCTCACCGACCTGCCCGAGGAGCAGTTGCGGGCGTACCGGGGCGGGGTGCGGGAGCCGGCGGACTTCGACCGGTTCTGGGCGGACACGCTCGCCGAGTCCCGGGAGTGCGACTGGCCGGTGCGGGTCGAGCCGGTGCCCTGCGGGCTGGCCACGATCGACGCGTACGACGTGACCTTCCCCGGCTTCGCCGGGCAGCCGGTGCGGGCCTGGCTGCGGCTGCCACGCGGCGCGGAGGCGCCCCTGCCCACGCTCGTGCAGTACGCCGGCTACGGCGGCGGCCGGGGCCATCCGCTGGAGAACCTGCTCTGGGCCTCGGCCGGCTTCGCGCATTTGCAGATGGACACCCGGGGGCAGGGGGCGGGCTGGGCCCGGGGAGACACCCCGGATCCGGCCGCCGCCGGCCCCGAGGCGCCCGGAGTGCTCACCCGGGGCGTGACGGACCCCCGCACGTACTACTACCGGCGGTTCCTCACGGACGCGGTGCGGGCGGTGGACGCGGCCCGGACCCTGCCGGCGGTCGACCCGACGCGGGTCGCGGTCCTCGGGCACAGCCAGGGCGGCGCGGCGGCGCTCGCCGTGGCCGCGCTGCGGCCCGACCTGCGGGCCGTCGTGGCCGGCGTGCCCTTCCTGTGCGACGTGCCGCGCGCGATCACGGTCACCGACGCGCACCCCTACCGGGAGATCCGCGACTACCTGGCGGTCCACCGGCACGCCGAGGAGCGGGTGCTGGCCACCCTGGCCTACGTCGACGGGGTGAACTTCGCCCGCCGGGGCCACCTGCCGGCCCGCTTCTCCGTCGCGCTGATGGACGAGATCGTGCCGCCGTCGACCGTCTTCGCCGCCGTCAACGCCTGGCGGGGGCCGACGGAGCTGGCGGTCTGGCGGTACAACGGCCACGAGGCCGGCGGGATCGACGACGACGAGGCGGCCGTGCGCTTCCTGCGCGTACACCTGTCGCCGGACCGGGCCCCCGACGGCCCCTAGCCTGGTAGACAGGGTGCGTGGCCAGGCCAGCCCGGATCCGCCGGCGCGCTCCGGGCGTCGCGACCGCCGGTGGGCGGGCCGTCGCGGCGGCGCTCGTGATCGTGGCGCTCGCGGCCGGCTGCACCCGGCCCGCGCCGTCGCCGGCACCACCCGCCGCGCCGGGCCCGTCCGTCCCGGCGACGCCACCACCGTCCGTCCCGGCGACGCCCGCGACGAGGACGTCCACGCCGTCACCGACCTCGCGCGGGCCGGGCCTCGTCGTCCTCACCGACGTCGACCCGCGCATCCGCACCGACATCCGGTACGCGGGCGCGCACAACTTCGTCGGCCGGCCGGTCGCCGGCTATGCCGAACCGCTCTGCCTGCTGAGCCGCCCGGCCGCCGAGGCGCTGCGCCGGGTGCAGGACGCCGCCCTGGCCCGGGGCCGCAGCCTGAAGGTGTACGACTGCTACCGGCCCCGCCGGGCCGCCGACGACTTCGTCGAGTGGGCCGGGCAGCCGGGCGAGCAGCGGATGAAGGCCGAGTTCTATCCCCGGGTGGCCAAGTCCGAGCTGTTCGACGAGGGCTACATCGGCGCCCCCACCGCCCACAGCCGGGGCAGCACCGTCGACCTGACCCTGGTCGACGTGCCGACCGCCACCCAGCCCCCGTACGCACCGGGGCAGCCCCTGGTCTCCTGCACCGCCCCGAAGGGGCAGCGGTTCGCCGACAACGGCGTCGACATGGGCACCGGCTTCGACTGCTTCGACCCGCTCGCGCACACCGACTCGCCGCAGGTCACCGGCGTGGCCCGGGACAACCGGCGGCTGCTGCGCCAACTGATGACCGACGGCGGCTTCGTCAACTACGACCGCGAGTGGTGGCACTACCGCTACCGCGACGAACCCTGGCCGGACACGTACTTCGACGTGCCGGTGGCCCGCTCCTCCGCCGAGGCGGCGGGTGGGTAGCGCCCGCGTCCACCGAGGGCCCGCACTCCCGGCCGCACCGCGGGGTTCGGGTCCCGGCGGTCGCGACGGGGCGGATCAGGCCGCGGCGTAGCTGCCGCCGTTGATGGTGTACTCGGCCCCGGTCACCTGCGCGGCGAGATCGGAGATGAGGAAGACGATGACCCCGGCCACCTCGTCGGGGCGGCCGAGCCGGCCGGTGGGCAGCTTGCGGACCTCCTTGACGAAGTAGCTGAGGGCCTCCTCGCGCTCCATGCCGAACTCGTTGGCGAGGCTGTCGGCGAAGCCGCCGGGCGCGTCCCAGAACGACGTCCGGGTGGCTCCCGGCGACACCACGTTGCTGCGGACGCCCGCCGGGCCGAACTCGATCGATAGGGACTTGGACAGGCTGAGCAGGGCCATCTTGCTCACGCAGTAGTCCACGAAGAACGGCGCCGGCTCGCGGCTTCCCTCGCTGGCGATGTGCACCAGCGAGCCACGGCCGGCCCGGATCATGTGCGGCAGGGCCGCCCTGGTGGTGCGTACCGCCGACATGAGGTTGAGGTTGAGCGTCCGTTCCCACTCGCCGTCGTCCACGGAGAGGAACCCGTTGTCCCGGTAGGGGTAGACGCCGACGTTGTTGACGACGGCGTCCACCCCGCCGAACTCGGCGACGGCCGCGGCGATGACCTGGTCACCGGCTGAGCCCTCCCGCATGTCGACCGTCACCGGCAGCACCGTGCCCGCGATCTCCTCCAGCGCCTTCGGTTCGATGTCGGCACCGACCACCCTGGCGCCCTCCTCGGCGAGCAGTGTGGCCGTGGCGAGCCCGATGCCCGAACCGGCGCCGGTGACGACCACCACCCGGTCGGTGAGCCGTGTGTCCATGTGTTGCCTCCCCGACCCTCTCGCCGACGCGACCAGGGCCGGGCGTGTCACCGGCGACGGGCGGGGCGGCGTGCGGTTGGCCTGCGGATTGTCGATCTCCATCGTCGGACCGCGGGCGCGCGGGCGCATCTCCCAGCGTGCGGGTTCAGCGACCGCCGTAGGGCGGGCGGGTGCCGTCCCGCTCATCGGAAGGCGGCGTGCGTGGGCCGGGTGGCGTCGCCCCGCTCATCCCGGAGGCGGCGTGCGCGGGGTGGGCGGGTGCCGCCCCGCTCACTTGAAGGCGGCGTGGCCGGTCAGCACCTGCCCGATGATCAGCTGGTGCACCTCGGAGGTGCCCTCGTAGGTGAGCACCGATTCGAGGTTGGCCGAGTGGCGGATGACCGGGTAGTCGAGGGTGATCCCGGCCGCGCCGAGGATGGAGCGGCACTCGCGGGCGATGGCGATGGACTCGCGCACGCTGTTGAGCTTGCCCAGGCTGATCTGCCGGTGGTCGAGGGTGCCGGCGTCCTTCAGCGCGCCGATCCGCAACGCCAGCAGCATCCCCTTGCCCAGCTCCAGCCCCATGTCGGCGAGCTTGAGCTGGGTGGCCTGGTACGCGGCGAGCGGCTTGTCGAAGATCTGGCGGCTGCGGGCGTACGCGACCGTCGTCTCCAGACAGTCGTGGGCCGCGCCCAACGCCCCGAAGACGATGCCGAACCGGGCCTCGTTGAGACACGTCAACGGCCCCGACAGGCCGACGGCCTCCGGCAGCATCGCGTCGGCGGGCAGCCGCACGCCGTCGAGGACGAGTTCCGAGGTCACCGAGGCGCGCAGGGAGAGCTTGCGGGTGATCTCCGGGGCGGTGAAGCCGGGGGTGCCGGCGGGGACGAGGAAACCGCGTACGCCCTCGTCGGTGCGGGCCCACACCACGGCGACATCCGCGACGGAACCGTTGGTGATCCACATCTTGGTGCCGTCGAGCACCCAGTCGTTCCCGTCGCGGCGGGCCCTGGTCCGCATGCCGGCCGGGTCGGAGCCGAAGTCCGGCTCGGTCAGGCCGAAGCAGCCGATCGCCTCGCCGGCGGCCATCCGGGGCAGCCACTGCTGTTTCTGCTCCTCGGAGCCGAAGCGCCAGATGGCGTACATGGCGAGCGATCCCTGCACCGAGACCAGGGAGCGCAGCCCAGAGTCGCCCGCCTCCAGCTCGAAGCAGGCCAGCCCGTACGCGACGGCGGAGGTGCCGGCGCAGCCGTAGCCGTGCAGGTGCATGCCGAGCACGCCGAGTTCACCGAGCTCCAGGGCCAGTTCCCGGACGGGCAGCCGGCCCTCCTCGTACCAGGTGGCGATCTGCGGGCGGATCCGCCGGTCGACGAAGCCACGTACGGCGGCCTGGAGCTCCCGGGCGTCGTCGTCGATCAGGGCGTCGACGCCGAAGTACGCGAGCGCGGGCACAGGGGCAGACGGGGTCACGGTTCGTATCCTCCCAGGGCTTGCGGATGCGCGATCACGCTACGCGCGACGGCCGGCGCGTCCCGCACGTCGTCGCCGTCATGCGCGGCGGTCGTGCCCGGCCACCACGCCCGGTGCGTCGAGGGCGGGTCCCTGCGGCGCTCAGCCGCCGGGGCGCAGTGGCAGCCAGGCCAGCACGTCCTGGATCTTCGTGTCCCAGTACGCCCAGTCGTGCGTGCCGGGGGAGAAGTCCACGGTGAGCGGGACGCCCCGCTCGCGGGCCGCCGCCACGAAGGTCCGGTTGTCCTCGTACAGGAGGTCCTCGGTGCCGCACACGACGCGCAGGGCGGGCAGGTCGGCGACCGCCGCCCGGTCGAGCAGGGCGAGCACGTCGTCGTCGCTGCCGGCGACGGTGCGCTCGCCGAAGGCGGTGTGCCAGACGCCCGCGTCGAGGGGCGTGCTCGACGTGGGAGAGCGGGCGGCCACGTCGAGCGCGCCGGAGAGGCTCGCCGCCGCCGCGAACCGGCCCGGCTCGCGCAGGGCCCACTTCAGCGCCCCGTAGCCGCCCATGGAGAGCCCGGCGACGAAGGTGTCCTCCCGCCGGGACGAGAGCCGGAAGAACCGCTGGCACAGCCGGGGCAGCTCGTCGCTGAGGAAGGTCCAGTACCGGTTGCCGTGCTCCTCGTCGGTGTAGAAGCTGCGGCCGACCTGGGGCATCACCACGGCCAGGCCGAGCGGCGCCACGTACCGTTCGATCGAGGTGCGGCGCAGCCAGATCGTGTCGTCGTCGGACAGGCCGTGCAGCAGGTAGAGCACGGGCGGGTCGCCCTGCGGGGCGCTGCCGGACATGCCGATCTGCGTGGCGGTCTGCTGGGGCAGGATCACCGTCATCGAGGTGCTGAGACCGAGCACCTCGGAGTAGAGGTCGACACGCATCAGGGCCACGATCGTCGACCGTATCGGATCCGCACGCGCGAGGAAGGACCCGGCGGTCCTCCCCGTCGAACCGGGAGCGCAACCCGGCCACGGCGCGTCGCCGCCCCGGGCCGGTCAGGCGTTCGTCGGCGCCCCGTCCGGCTCGGGTCCGGCGCCGCCGGAACCCGACGACGGCGCCAGCCGGGCGTCGAGGGCGTCGAGGTCGGGGACGAACCACACGTGGCTGGAGCGGTTCGACTCGTGCACGAGGGCGCGCAGGGCCGAGCTGGCCGCGAGGTGCGCGGTGATGTCGCCCACGACGACCAGGCGGATGCGGTAGTTGACGAACTTCTGCATTATCTCGCCGGCGAAGCGGGTGCCGAGGGAGAAGAAGGAGGCGTCGAGCCGGCCCGCCGGCACGGCCACCAGTTGCGCGCCGAGGAAGGCCGCGCCGATCAGGTCCAGCGCGTCCTGCTCGGTGGTCACGGGCGGGCCGTGCGGGTCGCAGACCAGCACCGGCACCCCGGCCCGGTCCTCGATGACGTCAGGCATCGTCGGCCTCCCCGGCGAGCAGGCCGTTGTCGCCGTCGAGCACGGCGTCGACCAGGCGCAGCACGTCGGCGGTGGCCGAGGCGCTGCCCAGGATCACGATCTTCATGCGGCTCCGATCCTCGTCGTGGACGGTCTGGACGCGTAGTGGATGCGCGGGTTCGTGGTTGGTGTTCGCCGCAGCCAGGACGAGCGTGCCCAGCCGGTCGGCCGCTGCCCGGTCGACGCCGTCGACCTGCACGATGCTCGACACCTCCACCGCCGCGCCGCCGACGGGACGGGCGGGTGCCGGTCGGCCGGTCAGCGCGTCGAGGTCGGCGCGGGCGATCCGGTACTGCTTGCCGATCCGTACGGCTGCGAGCCGGCCGGCGCGGATGTAGCCGCGCACGGTGCGAACGTGCAGGCCCAGCCGCTCGGCGACCTGCTCCACCGAGAACATTTCCTCACTCATCGTTCCCTACGCTAGCCATGACTGGGCACGATAGGGAAGTTCTTTTCGTCGTCGCTCGACGCGAGAGGATTCATGAATATTTGTTGCGGCCACCGCCGGGACGCGCCTACCGTCATCGGCGCAAGGTCAACCAGACGCCCCAGGGGAGTACGCCGTGTCGCAGCGCACCGACGCCACGTGGCTCACGCCGCGCTGTGGTGCCCCGCTGCCCACAGGCAAACCAGTGCGACACCAGCGCCGTTCCCAGCAGGGCCGGCAGCCGGGGTGGCGGCGCGTCTAGCGACGACGCGTACGCGCAGCCGCCCACCCCACCGGGGTCCGGGCGGCTTCTTCGTCTCCCGGACCCGCGTTGCCCCCGATCGAACCGATGCCGGTGCCGGCGCGGGTGTCCCGTCGCCACTCACGGCCGGGCCGCCGCGACCAGCCGACGACACCGCGACCAGCCGACGACACCAGGAGACGACGATGAGCTACACCCCGCTCGCGGGCACCCGCGCGCCGGTCCGGGTCTGGACCGACCCGTACGGCATCGAGCCGCAGGCCGCCCAGCAACTGCGCAACATCGGCGCGCTGCCGTGGGTGGAGGGCGTCGCGGTCATGCCCGACGTGCACTTCGGCAAGGGCGCCACGGTCGGCTCGGTCATCGCGATGCGGCAGGCCGTATCGCCAGCGGCGGTCGGTGTCGACATCGGTTGCGGCATGTCCGCGGTCCGCACCTCGCTGACCGCCGCCGACCTGCCGGACGACCTGGCCGGGCTGCGCTCGGCCATCGAGGCCACCATCCCGGTCGGGTTCAACCAGCGGGAGAAGCCGGTCGACCCGCGTCGGATCCGTGGGCTGGAGCAGGCCGGTTGGGACGACTTCTGGCGCCGGTTCGCCGACCTCGACCGGCGGGTGGCGCAGCTGGAGACGCGGGCCCAGCGGCAGCTGGGCACGCTCGGCGGCGGCAACCACTTCATCGAGGTCTGCCTGGAGCAGGGCGGTGCCGACGAGGGACGGGTGTGGCTGATGCTGCACTCCGGCTCCCGCAACATCGGCAAGGAACTGGCGGAGCGGCACATCGCCGTCGCCCGGCGGCTGCCGCACAACACCGACCTGCCCGACCGGGACCTCGCCGTCTTCCTCGCCGGCACGCCGGAGATGGACGCCTACCGCCGGGACCTGTGGTGGGCGCAGGAGTACGCGCGGCGCAACCGGGCGGTCATGCTCGCCCTGCTCTGCGGCGTGGTGCGGGAGCAGTTCCCGCAGGTGAGCTACGACGAGCCGATCAGCTGCCACCACAACTACGTGGCGGAGGAGACCTACGACGGCGTCGACGTGCTGGTCACCCGCAAGGGGGCGATCCGGGCCGGTCGGGGGGACCTGGGCATCATCCCGGGGTCGATGGGCACCGGCTCGTACGTCGTGCGGGGCAAGGGGAACCCGGACGCGTACTGCTCCGCCTCGCACGGGGCAGGACGGCGGATGTCGCGGGCACAGGCGAAGCGGACGTACAGCACCGTCGACCTGGCCGCGCAGACCGCCGGCGTGGAGTGCCGCAAGGACGCCGGGGTGGTCGACGAGATCCCCGGCGCGTACAAGGACATCACCCAGGTGATGGCGCAGCAGGAGGATCTGGTCGAGGTGGTGGCGCACCTCAAGCAGGTGGTCTGCGTGAAGGGGTGACCGCCGGCCGGTGCCCCGGGAGGGGTGGGCGCCGGCCGCCGGTCCCGGGGGCGGCCCGTCCCCGGGCCGGCGGGGATCCCCCCGTGCGGGCCGGCCCGCGATCGATACCCGTAGAGTCTCGCCGTGACCGAGATCGACGTGCAGGTCGACCTGTTCCATCCTGCGCACCGGGTGTGGCACGCATTGACGGATCGTGCCCTGCTCGCCCGGTGGTTCACCGAGGTCGAGCCGATGGCCGGGACACCCGGCCGGCTGCTGCTGTTCACGGCCGGCCTGCCCGGGTTCGACGCCGCCGTCGACGCGCAGGTGATCGACCGGCGGAAACCGGAGCTGATCGGGTTGCGCTGCCTCGAGGGGGGCCGGCGCAGCCGGTTGACCTGTACCGTCGCCCCCACGGCCGAGGGCTGCCGACTGTCGGTCCGCGAGGCGCTGGAGCACGGCGGCTGGCCCGACGAGCAGCGTGAGCGCCGCGAGGACTCCTACCGGCAGGCGTTGACGGGGCGGCTGCCGGCGATCCTCGACTGGCTGGCCTTCCGGCAGGTCGACCTGCGTCGGGGGCAGGCCGCGATGACCGTCGAGATGCCGATGGTCGAGGGGGTCGGCGACGAGCCGGCGCCGGCCGGCCGCCGGGGGGCGTTGCTGGTCGCGGGGATGGCCGGCGCGGTGCTGGTCGCCGGGGCGGCGGTGTGGGCGGTCCTGCCCGGCGAGCCGGAGCAGGTCGCCGCCCCGGGCGCGGCACCGTCGCCGACCGCCACGGCCGCTCCGAGTCGTACGCCGCAGGGCACGCTCTCCGCCCGTCCCACGCGCAGCGCCACGCCGTCGCCGTCCCGCCCGAGCCGGACGCCCTCGGCGAGCCCTTCGGCGACGCCGTCCCGTACGCCCACCTCGGGCACCCCGTCGCCCCCCGCACTGACCGCCCGCTACGAGACCGTGGCGACGCGGCTCCTCGGCTTCACGGGCGAGGTGGTCGTCGCCAACCCGGGTGGCGCGGCGGTCAACGGCTGGAAGGTGGTCGTCACGCTGGCCGAGGGCGGGTCGCTCACCGACGTCAGCGGGGCCGACTGGCAGCAGGAGGGGCAGGTCGTCACCTTCACCGGCGCGGCCGTGCCGGCCGGGCGCTCGCGGACGTTCACCTTCGCCGTCCGGGACGTCGACCCGCTCACCAGGGCGCCCGAGGACTGCGTGCTGGGCGACGCCCCCTGCGCGGGGCTCTGACGCCGGCTCGCACCGGTTCCCTGCCGCCATCGCCCGCCCGGGCGTACCCCTCGCGTCGGGCGGTGCGCTGTTAGGGTGGGCGGGAGTGACCGGAAAGGGAGACCAGACGTGGCGGGTGACGACGACATCTCCGGGTGACACCGGAAGTGCCCGGCCAGCGGCAGGCGTCCGAACGCCGCCGTCGTGGCCACGGGCCGTCGTTCCCGAATCCCGTCCCCGGGGCGCCCGGCGCGCCCACGTCACTCCAAGGGTTTCCGCATGTCCGAGGCATTCGTCACCTGTTCGCACCTCTCCTTCTCCTGGCCGGACGACACCCCGGTCTTCGAGGGCCTGTCGTTCACCGTGGGCACCGGCCGCACCGGCCTCGTCGCGCCGAACGGCGCCGGCAAGACCACGCTGCTCCGGCTGATCGCCGGCGAACTCCGGCCCACCGCCGGCTCCGTGACCGTCGACGGGGTGCTCGGCTACCTGCCGCAGAGCCTCCCGCTGGCCGGCGACCTGACCGTGGCCGAGGTGCTGGGGATCGCGCCGGTGCTCAGGGCGCTGCACGCCGTCGAGTCCGGCGACGCCGACGAGAAGCACTTCACCACGATCGGCGATGACTGGGACATCGAGGAGCGTACGCGCGCCCAACTGGACCGGCTCGGCCTCGGCGACGTGTCGCTCGATCGGCCCCTACGCACCCTCAGCGGCGGTCAGGTCGTCTCCCTCGGTCTGGCGGCGCAACTGCTGCGGCGTCCCGACGTCCTGCTCCTCGACGAGCCCACCAACAACCTGGACCTCGACGCCCGTCGCACCCTGCACGCCGTGCTGGCGGACTGGACCGGTTGCCTGCTGCTGGTCAGTCACGACCGTGCGCTGCTGGACCGGATGGACCGCATCCTCGAACTCGACCGCGGCGAGGTGCGCTCCCACGGCGGGAACTTCACCGCCTACGAGGAGGCGGTGCGCGCCGAGCGGGAGGTCGCGCAGAAGAACGTCCGCCACGCCGAGCAGGAGGTCAAGCGGGAGAAGCGGGAGATGCAGCAGGCCCGCGAGCGGGCCGAGCGCCGGGCCGGCAACGCCGCCCGCAACCTGAAGAGCGCCGGCCTGCCGAGGATCGTCGCCGGTGGGATGAAGCGCAGCGCCCAGGAGTCGGCGGGCCGGTCGAACGACACGCACGCCGCGCGGGTCGGCGACGCCCAGGCCCGGCTCGACGAGGCGGGCCGGGCCCTGCGCGAGGAGCAGCGGATCACGCTGGAACTGCCCGGCACCAACCTCCCGGCCGGGCGCACGGTCTTCCTCGGCGAGCGGATGCAGGTCCGCTACGGCGAGGTCGCGCTGTTCGCCGGCGACGGCGTCGACCTGACGATCCGGGGGCCCGAACGGATCGCGCTGACCGGCCCGAACGGCGCCGGCAAGTCCACCCTGCTGCGCCTGGTCAGCGGCGACGTGCAGCCGGAGGGCGGCCACACCAGGCGGGCCGACGGCCGGATCGCGTACCTGTCGCAGCGGCTGGACCTGCTGGACCTCGACCGGACGGTGGCGGAGAACCTGGCCGCGTACGCGCCCACGACGCCGGAGTCGCAGCGGATGACCCTGCTCGCCCGCTTCCTGTTCCGGGGGCCCCGCGCCCACCTGCCGGTCGGGGCGCTCTCCGGCGGCGAGCGGCTGCGCGCCACCCTGGCCTGCGTGCTGTTCGCCGAACCGGCGCCGCAGTTGCTGCTGCTCGACGAGCCGACCAACAACCTGGACCTGGTCAGCGTCGCCCAGTTGGAGAGCGCGCTGGACGCGTACGAGGGCGCGTTCGTGGTGGTCAGCCACGACGAACGGTTCCTCGCGGCGATCGGTGTGGACCGCTGGCTACGGCTCGCCGACGGCCGGCTGCGGGAGACCGCCGCCCCCACCGAGGTCGCCCGACGACCGTGACGCGGTCGAGTCCGCCCTCGACTCCGGCGGGCTGGCAACCACGGGGCGTTCCCCGCGGTCGCGCTTGCGGGCGACCGCGAGGGGCGTGACCGCCAGCGGCGCGTCGACTGGCTCGGCCGCCAGCCGCTGGATGGGCGGGCCGGGACGTGTCACGATGCGAGGTGGAGCGAGGGAGGCAAACGTGTCGATGCCCGTCCCTGAGTCGGACGAACTGCGCCGCCGCCTGTCGCGGCTGGTCCTCGTCCACGTCGCGATGTCGGTCGCGTTCACGCTGCTCGCGGTGGCCGGCGTGGCATCGCCCGCCCGGCGCGCGGGGGCGTTCGCCGTGCCGTGGCTGGTGATCGGGGCGGCCGGTGCGCTCGGCGCGTTGCTCATCGCCGCCGCCGCCTGGCGGCTGCGCGGCGGCCTCGCGGCGGGCCGGGCGTCGAGGGAGCGGGCGGCCGTACGGTGGGAGACGTCAGCCCGGCTGGGCATGGCGCTCGCGGCGGCGGTGGCGCTCGTCGTCGGCGTGGCCGTGGCGCCGGCCGGGTCGGAGCGGGGATTCGTGATCGGGGTGGACGCGGCTCTCGCCGGCGCGCTCGCCCTGTTCGCGCTGGCGACCGGCGACGTCCGCCGAGCCGTCGACCCGGCGCGGCGGAGGGCCACACCGTCGGCCGGATGAGTTCCGGCGCCGGCCGGGACGGGGCCCGGTCCCGGGGCCGCCCTGGCTGCGGCTGCGCGGCCCTGTGCCCGCCTGCGTCCGGGTGCCGGTATGACGGTTCCGTTATGCCGCATATCGACGCCCTCCCCTATAGCATTCATGCACATCTATGCCGGCGGTGGCACGCCGCCGGACGACCGCAGGGAGTGCGTGTATGTTCCGACGACAACTGCTGCGCGCGGCGACCGCCGCGCTGGCGGCGGTGCTGGCCGCAACCGGAATGCAGGTCGCGACCGACACGGACGCGTCCGCCGCCGCCCGCACCGTCTACTACGACGCGAGCCGCGCCGGTGAGTTCCGCACCAACTTCGACCAGGCCGCGGCCATCTGGAACAGCCGGGTCAGCAACGTCCAGCTGGTCGCCCGTACGCCGGGCAACGTCACCATCTACGTCGACAGCGGCTGGCCCCGCGCCCAGGTCACCAGCCTCGGCGCCGGCCGGGTCTGGATGGGCTGGACCGCCGTCAACCAGGGGTACAACCGCACCCGCATCGCCACCCACGAGCTCGGCCACATCCTCGGCCTGCCCGACCTGCGTACCGGCCTCTGCTCCGACCTGATGTCCGGCAGCAGCGCGCCGGTCTCCTGCACCAACGCCTACCCGAGCGCCACCGAGGCGTCCCGGGTGAACCAGCTCTTCGCCGGCGGCCTGGCCGCGTCGGAGGTGCCCACCGGCACGTTCTCGTGGAACGACACCGACGACATCTCGCCGCAGGTGGTCAACGGCCGGCCGGCGAGCGAGAACTACCCGTGGATGGTGTACGTCTCCGGCTGCACCGGCACGCTGATCAAGGCCAACTGGGCGGTCACCGCCAAGCACTGCGGGACCCCCTCCTCGGTGCGGGTCGGCAGCATCAACCGCACCAGCGGCGGCACCGTCGTCTCGGTGACCCGGGCGGTGAGCCACCCGAGCGTCGACGTCAAGCTGCTGCAGCTGTCCAGCTCGGTCAGCTACGCCCCGGCGCCGATCCCGACCACCTCCGGCGCGGTCGGCACCGCCACCCGCATCATCGGCTGGGGCCAGACCTGTGCCCCCCGCGGCTGCGGTAGCGCCCCGGTCATCGCGAACGAGCTGGACACCTCGATCGTGGCGGACAGCCGCTGCCTCGGCATCAACGGCCCGTACGAGATCTGCACCAACAACACCAACGGCAACGCGGGCGCCTGCTACGGCGACTCGGGCGGCCCGCAGGTGCGCCAGATCAACGGGGCGTGGGCCCTGATCGGCGCCACCAGCCGGGCCGGCAACAACAACTCCACCTGCGCCACCGGCCCGTCCATCTACGTGGACCTGCCGTCCATCCGCACCTGGATCAACACCCAGGTCGGCGGCCTGCCAGTCTGACCCCACCCCGGTACGGGGGACGCCGCACGAGCGGCGTCCCCCGTACACCGTCGCCCCGGCCGGCCGCCGGGCTGTCACGCGGCGACCACCCGGAGTGCGGTACGGTGCCTGGACATCGATCCCCTCTGAGGTGATTCATGCGTGTCGTGGCCGCGCTCGCCCTGACCCTGGCGCTTGCTCCCGCGCCGACGCCGACGGCCTCCGGTGGGCCGGTCGGTGACCTGCTCGGCGGCGTGGGCCGGGTCGTCGACGACCTGCTCAAGGGCGGCAGGGCCACCCCGGGCGCCTCTCCGACGCCGGTTCCGACCGGCTCCACGGCCCCCGCCCCGACCCCGGCCGACCCGTCGGTCGCACCGGCTGTCCCGGCGGCGCCGGCCCCCTCCGCGCCCGCGCGCGGGGGCGCGTCGGCCCTCGCACCCGCCGGCGACCGGCCCGCCGGGCGGGAGGCCGAGGCGCCGGCCCCGGAGGAACGGGAGTCCGCCTCCGACGCCCCCTCGACCGTCGCGGCCCCGCCGCGCGGGGACGACGGGGCAACGGACCGGTGGCTCGTCTACGGCCTCGTGCTGGGCGTCCTGGCGGTGCCGGTCCTCTTCGTCCTGCACCGGCGGCGCCGGCCCGCCGTCGCGGCTACCGGTTCGGCCGGACCGGTCAGCCCGCCGACCCCCGCCCCCGATCCGGACCCGGACGACGAACCCGTGCTCGACAACGTGACCCACCTGCCGACGGACCTGAACGCGATCTACGAGCTCGGCCGGCTCGACGAGCGGCTCAGTCAGGAGCGCAACCGCCGGTCCTGAGCCAGGGCGGGCGGCGCGGGCGCCGGTCCTGAGCCCGCAAGGCGACACGACAACCGGGGGAGCAGGGGCGGAGGTCGGTTTGCGCATCCTGTGCGTGCCGAAAGGGCCGGTCCCCGTGGTCGGGGGCCGGCCCTTTCGTTCGTTCGTGGTGTGGGTCAGGAGGTGTAGCCGCGGGTGGCGATCCAGTCGGCGAGGTTGTCGATGTTCATGCGGTAGGAGGCCTGGTTGGGGTTGGCGGAGTCGGCGATGGTGACGGTGTTGCCGTTGTCGCGGTAGCCGACGACGCTGATGTAGTGGCCGCCTTCGAAGGAGTGGGTGGTGCCGTCGGTGTCGGTGGCGGTGCCGGCGATGTTGGCGACGATGGCGTGGCCTTCGTCGATGGCGGTGACGATGTCGGTGCGTAGCTTGTCGGTCTGCTTGTCGTCGGCCTTGGGCTCGGGGATCTCGACCGACTGGTAGGCGTCCTTGCCGGTTTCCTTGTTCAGGACGGGGGTGATGTCGTTGATGGAGTTGGTGCCGGCTTCGGTGGTGCCCATGCGTTGGGCCATGCCGTGCACGTCGATGTTCTTGCCCTGCACGCTGAGGGCGTTGCGGGCGGCGGCGGGGCCGCAGTAGTAGAAGTTGGGCTGGGCCTCGTAGCGCACACCGAGTTCGCGTTCGCTGTGCTTGCGGTCCTTGCCGGTGGTGGCGGGTCGGGTGTCGGTGGGGGAGGCGGCGTGTGCGGCGGTGATCGGGCCGGCGATGGCGCCGCCGGCGAAGGCGAGCCCGGCAACGGTCAGGGCGCTGGTGCGGAAGATGTCGGTACGCATGATGGGGGCACCTTTCGATCGGGGTACGCGACACAACCCAGGGGGTGGGTGTGGTCGCGGGCTGAGGGAAAGGTCGAACCAGGTGCGCGCCCTCGGGTGCGAGGGCGGTGCGCGTTCCGGGGGGATGTAACGACGCGGGCCCGGCCGGCATTCCGACCGGCTCGCCCCGGCCGTCGAGCTAGCTCGGGGGGTCACGCGCTCACGGTGGTTACAACGACCCGGGGCCCCGGGCCATGCCCGCCGGGCTGGTGACGACCGCCACCACAAACCAGACAGACGACACGCAATCGCCCAGCCCGCCGATCGGGGGCGGGATCCGGGTCAGGGAGCCGGGGGCAGGCGACGTTCGATGGTGACGGTGGTCCCCTCGGCGGTGGACACCAGACGCACGTCCCCGTACGCGTTCATCAGGGTGGCGCCGCGTCCCCGGTCCATGGCCGGGCGACGGTCCCGCCAGGTGCCGAAGTCGCGCACCGTGATCCGGACGGTGCCGTCGGACACCCGTAGCCGAACACGCACCTCGGGACGGGTCGGGCGTTGGGCGTGCTCGACGGCGTTGTTGACCGCCTCCGAGGCGGCCAGCAGGAGATCGGCGACGGTGTCCGGATCGAGGTCCAGCCCCTCCAGCGAGGCCCGCACGTCCCGCCGCATGGCGGCGGCCGACGTGGGCTGCGACGGGTACGTCCAGCCCGCGTCCAGCACGGCCGGGCGTTCGGGGACCGACCCCCCGCCGTGCGCGTACCCCCCGTTCCCGCTCGCGGGCGGCGCGACGGCCGGACGGTCCGACGGAGCACCGGGGGCCGGTGGGCCGGCCGGGGTGCCCCGCGCGCCCGGGACGCCGCCCGCGTCGGGTGCCGCGTCGCCGAGGCGGCGGCTGTGGGCACCCCGCAGGGTGGCCCGGATCCGGGCGACCAGGTCGGCCGCGGCGAAGGGTTTGACGATGTAGTCGTCGGCGCCCAGGCCGAGCCCCTCCACGCCGGCCTCCCCGCCGGCGCGTGCGGAGAGCACCACCACCGGCAGCATGCGGGTGCCGGCCTGCCCACGCAGCCGCCGCACCAACTCGAAGCCGTTGATCTCGGGCATCATCACGTCGGTGAGCACCAGGTCGGGCGGAGCCCGGTGGATCGCCTCCAGGGCCTGCCGGCCGTTGCCGACCGTCTCCACCCGCCAGCCCTGCTCGCCCAGCAACCGGGCCAGGTACGCGCGCATGTCGGCGTTGTCGTCGGCGACCAGGATCCGTGCGTGCCGCAACGCGTCCACGCCGCCGTACGCCGGCACCGGCGGCCCGGCCGGTGCGGACGCCCCCGCCTGCGCCGGATCGGCCAGCCAACCGGCCGCCTCCTGGGCGGCGGCCCGGGCCGCGTCGCCGACCCCGACGGGGGCCGGCCCGGTGGCCCGCTGCGTGGCGGACCACGGCAGCGCCACGGTGAACGTCGTCCCCGTGCCGATCCGGCTCTCCACCCGCACGTCGCCGCCCTCCAGACGGGCCAGCTCGCGGACCAGGGCGAGCCCGATGCCGGTGCCCTCGTGGCTGCGTGACCGGGCGCCCCGTACCCGGTGGAAACGCGCGAAGAGCTTCGGCAGGTCCTCCTCGGCGATGCCGATGCCCGTGTCGGCGACGGTCAGCCGGATCTCCTCGTCGTCGGCGGTGAGCGCGACCCGGATCCGCCCGACGAAGGTGTACTTCAGCGCGTTGGACAGCAGATTGGTGACGATGCGTTCCCAGTTGACCGGGTCGACGGCGACCGGGCGCGGCAGCGGCGGGCAGTCGACCTCCAGGCGCAGCCCGGCGCGTTCGACGGCCGCCCGGAAGACGCTCGACAGCTCGGTCGTGAGCCCGGCCAGGTCGACCTCGCGGGCCTGGCTGTGCGCCTGCCCGGCCTCCAGGCTGGAGAAGGTGAGCAGGCTGTTGACCAGGGTGAGCAGCCGGGTGGCGTTGCGCCAGGCGGTGTCGACCCGCTCCCGCTGCCTCGCGGGCAGAGGATGCTCGTTGTCGTTGAGGGCGTCGGCCAGCGGGCCGAGCATCAGCGTCAGCGGGGTCCGGAACTCGTGGCTGACGTTGGTGAAGAAGTCGGTCTTGACCCGGTCCAGCTCGGCGAGCGCCTCGGCCCGCCGGCGCTCCTCCTCGTACGCCTGCGCGTTACGCACGGCGACGGCCACCTGCTGGGCCAGCAGCGCCTGGAACGCCCGGTACGCCTCGTCCAGCCCACGGCTCGGGCTGACCCCGACCAGCAGCACCCCGAGCGGCTGGCCCGCTTCGGCGGAGGGCAGCGGCAGGGCCCGGGCGGTTCGCAGCGGGTCACCCCACGGCCCGGCCGGCAGGACGAGCCGCCCGTCGACGCCGGACACCTCGGTCGTCGTGCCGCCGGCGGCGGCACCCAGCCCCCACTCGTGGCCCTCGCCCGCCGGCAGCGTGCCGGGCAGGGCGGCGGCCACGGCCGCTCCGCCGACGTGGGCGGCACGGCGCAGCAGCGCGCCCTCGCGCAGGTAGATCGCGGCGAACGGGACATCCAGCGGATGCCCGCCGATGGCCTGGGCGAGGCGGGCACAGGTGCTCCCGACGTCGACGGTCCGCCCGTCGCCCCCGACGGGCAGGTCGCGCAGCAGGCGCAGCCGGCGCTCGCCGACGACCTGCTCGGTGACCTCGCTGCACACGGTGAGCACCCCCACCGTGCGTCCCTCGTCGTCGCGGGCGGGGGCGTGCGAGACGCTGAAGTACGCCTCCTCGCGGTAGCCGGCCCGATCGAGCAGCAGCCGCAGCGCCGGCACCCAGCTGGCGACGCCGGTCGCCATCGCCTCGTCGATGAGCGGGCCCAACACGTCCCAACCCTCGGCCAGGGTGACCCGCACGTCACCGCCGAGCGCGTCGGGGTGCTTGTCGCCGATCAGCGCCGAGTACGCGTCGTTGTAGAGCTGGGTGAGGTGTTCGCCCCACAGCAGCAGCATCGGGTAGCGGGAGGAGAGGACCAGCCGTACGGCGGCGCGCAGGCTCTGCGGCCAGCCGTCGACGGGGCCGAGTGGGGTGGCGGCCCAGTCCAGGCGCGCCATCAGCCGCCCGGTCTCCCCGCCGTCGGCGAACAGGCTCCCCGTGGGTCGCGTCACCCTCGGTCGCACCTCATCGCAGCCCTCACTTCCGGGCCCCGACGACCCTTGCTGGTGTTACCCGTACATCCTGGCACCCGGCCTCAGCTGCACGTCCGCCGGCACCCCAGCGCGTCTCTGTACCCCGCCGCCGGGGTCCTGACACCTGGACGTACCTGCGCGGAAGCTGCGACCGTTACGACGGCAGGGCGTCGATGGCGCGGACCGTGCGGCGCGGCGGTGACGCCCCGAGGGCCGGCGGGCGCCGCCTGACCGGGGCTGACCCGGGGCTCCGCGCCGCCTCCCGACGCGCCGCCGTCCCGTCGTCTCGCCGTCGGCGACGACTCGTATCCTTTCCGCGAACCTTCGGTGGGCTTTCGAGCATGAAAGGACACGGTGTGAGCAACCGGGCCGAGACGTTGGAGTTCCAGGCCGAGGCGCGTCAGCTGCTCCAGCTGATGGTCCACTCCATCTATTCGAACAAGGACGTCTTCCTGCGCGAACTGATCTCGAACGCCTCGGACGCGCTGGACAAGCTGCGCCTGGCGTCGATGGTCGACAAGGAGCTGGAGGTCGACACCTCCGACCTGCACATCGAGATCGAGGTCGACAAGGCGGCGCGCACGCTGACCGTCCGGGACAACGGCATCGGCATGTCCCGCGACGAGGTGGTCCAGGTGATCGGCACGATCGCCAAGTCCGGGACCGCCGAGCTGCTGCGCAAGCTGCGGGAGTCCTCCGACGCCGGGGCGCGGCAGGAGCTGATCGGCCAGTTCGGCGTGGGCTTCTACGCGGCGTTCATGGTCGCCGACCGGGTGGAGCTGGTGACCCGCAGGGCGGGGGAGAGCGGCGGTACGCGCTGGGAGTCGGCCGGCGAGGGCACGTACTCCGTCGAGTCGGTCGAGCAGGCACCGCAGGGCACCTCGGTGACCCTGCACCTCAAGCCGGCCGACGACGAGGACAACCTGCACGACTACACCGCCGAGTGGACGATCCGCGAGATCGTCAAGCGGTACTCGGACTTCATCGCCTGGCCGATCCGGATGACCGTCGAGCGGCCCGGCGAGGGCGACCAGAGCACCACCGAGACCCAGACGCTCAACTCGATGAAGGCGCTCTGGGCCCGCTCCCGCGACGAGGTCGACGAGGCCGAGTACAAGGAGTTCTACAAGCACGTCAGCCACGACTGGGCCGACCCGCTGGACATCGTGCACATGCGGGGCGAGGGCACCTTCGAGTACGAGGCCCTGCTGTTCATCCCGTCGCACGCGCCGCTGGACCTGTTCTCCCCGCAGGGCCGCCGCGGCGTGCAGCTCTACGTCAAGCGCGTCTTCATCATGGACGACTGCGAAGCGCTCATGCCGAACTACCTGCGCTTCGTCAAGGGCGTCGTGGACGCGCACGACCTGTCACTGAACATCTCCCGGGAGATCCTCCAGCAGGACCGGCAGATCCAGGTCGTCCGTCGCCGACTGGTCAAGAAGATCCTGGCCACCGTCAAGGACATGAAGGCCAACCACGCCGAGCGCTACCGGACCTTCTGGACCGAGTTCGGGGCCGCCGTCAAGGAGGGCCTCATCGACGACACGGAGAACCGGGACGTCCTCCTGGAGATCCTGTCGGTCGCCTCCACCCACGACGCGGCCGAGCCCACCGACCTCGCCGGCTACGTCGGTCGGATGAAGGAGGGGCAGAGCGACATCTACTACGCCACCGGCGACTCGCGCACCATGATCGAGAATTCGCCGCACATGGAGGCGTTCCGCGCCAAGGGCTACGAGGTGCTGCTGCTCACCGACCCGGTCGACGAGGTGTGGATCGAGCGCGTCGGCCAGTACGACGGCCGGACGCTGCGTTCCATCGCCAAGGGCCAGGTGGACCTGGACACCGAGGAGGAGAAGAAGGAGGCCGAGGCCGAGCGCGAGCAGCAGCGCAAGGACTTCGCCGACCTGCTCACCTGGATGGGCGCCACCCTCGCCGACTCCGTCAAGGAGGTCCGCCTCTCCTCCCGGCTGACGACCTCGCCCGCCTGCGTCGTCGGCGACGCCCACGACATCACCCCGACGCTGGAGAAGATGTACCGGGCGATGGGCCACGAGGTGCCGGCGGTCAAGCGGATCCTGGAGCTCAACCCCGGGCACCCGCTGGTCACCGGCCTGCGCAAGGCACACGAGCAGGGCGGCACGGAGGAGCCGCTGAAGGAGACCGCCGAGCTGCTCTACGGCCTGGCGCTGCTGGCCGAGGGCGGGGAGCTGGCCGATCCCTCCCGGTTCACCCGCATCCTCGCCGACCGCCTCGCGCGTACCCTCTAGGCGTGGCGCACGGGCCGGCCGGCGTGGTGTCGCCGGCCGGCCCACCTGCCACGCCAGGCCCCGACCGATCGCCCCGTCGACCACGGAAGGGCGACCCTTCTCGTCGGGCGCGGGCGGCATCGTCGGCCCTTTTTCCGATGCGGGTGCCGAGCGTCGGTCAATCAGTTCCGGTCAGAACCCGGCCGGTGGTGCACCACATTTCCCGGGGCCGACCGGGACACGCGGGCAGTGGCGTGCGACGGTGCGTGATGCCCGTCGCGGCGTCGTTTACCCTGGTCGTCGTCGCTGCCGGCGGGCAAGGAACAAATCGCAACTTGCAGAACGACGTGCTGCGAGTGCGCCCCGAGGGCGGTGAATTGCGCGCCAAGACATTGAAGTGCGCTGATATTGACTTGGTCTCGGAATGGGCGCACCGTGAAGGAGCGCGGCTGAAACCGGATCCCCGGGAGCCGTTCGGCGATTCCGTTCGTGGCCATGGCGCTCCAGGAGGCGGTCATGCGATTGGATCCGTTCGTGGGGGTGTATCTCGCCGATCCGGCACGGGTGTGGCGGCGGCTTCTCGACGATCCCGACCGGGTGCACCACGATCCGGACCTGGGGCTGTGGCTGATCACCCGGCACGCCGACGTCCGCCGGGCGTTGAGTGACGTCGGGGCCTTCGGCAACGCCCTCACCCTCGCCCCGATCTACGATGTCTGCCCCGAGGCGATGGAGATCATCGCGCGCATCGACGCGCCGCCCACCACGGCCGCGGCCGACCCACCGGTGCACCCCCGCACCCGCCGGGCCCTGCGGGCGACCTTCGCCAACACGCCGGAACGCGTCGAGCAGCGGTACGGCGCGATCGTCCGACGCCGGGTCGACGAACTGGTGTCCCGGCTCGTCGCCCGCGCCGGCGGGCGGGTGGACCTCGTCGGCGAGTTCACCGCCGAACTTCCCCTGCTGGTCCTCCTCGACATCCTCGGCGTGCCGGAGGAGGACGTTCCGCGGATCCGGGCCTGGGGCGACGGTCAGCTGGCGTTGATCTGGGGGCGGCCGGAGCCGGCCGAACAGGTGCGGCTCGCGCGGGGTCTGTGGGAGTTCTGGCGCTACTGCGAGGAGTCGGTACGCGCCCGGCTCGCCGCCGGCCCGCACGGCGACGACTACGTCAGCCAACTGCTGGCGTACCGCGACGGTGACGACGAGGTGCTCACGGTGGCCGAGGTGTCGAGCATCGTGTTCAACCTCCTGGTCGCCGGCCACGAGACCACGGCCGGGCTGCTCGCCCACGCGGTGGACCAGGCGCTGTCGAGCCCCGGCCGGTGGCGGGAACTCGGCGAGCACCCCGAACGGATTCCCGCGTTCCTGACCGAGACGCTGCGCTTCGCGCCCGCCATCGACGGTTGGTTGCGGGTCACCCGCCGGCCCGTCTCCCTGGACGGCGTGACCATTCCGGCGGGTGCGCGCTGTCTGCTGCTGATCGGTGCCGCGAATCGGGACCCGGCCGTTTTCGTCCGCCCCGAACAATTCGATCCGCACCGGAGCGACGCGGACGGACATCTGTCGTTCGGCCACGGGCCGCATTTCTGCATCGGCGCGGCGCTGGCCCGGCTGGAGGCGCAGACGGCGCTGACCCGGCTCGGCCGGGCAATTCCCGGCCTGCGGCTGGCCGCCGGGCATCGCCGTGCGTACAAGCCCAATGTCGCATTCCGGGCGCACCGGAGCCTGCCGGTGCTCGTCGAGGCGGCGGTGCCCTCCGGTGGCGCTGCCGCGCCCGTAGCCGGGTGACCGGCGGCGGCGCGGCGCGGCGGCCCACTCCCCGGGGCGGCTGCGCCGGGCCCCGCGGTCCACGCGCGGCGACTACCCTCCGAAGTTGCGTCTTCACACCCGTCCTGTGATGGGTTAAGAATTGTCCCCTGCGAATACCCATTCGTCGCCCAATGTCGATTGACGCCGATGCCGATACGGTAGATCGGCGTCGTGAAGGTGAACACATGGATCGCACGCCTCCGTCGAGCGCCAGTGGCGCCGGTGCCATCCACCGGTTCCGCTCCGAGTTGCGCACCTGGCGTACCCGGCAGGGACTGACCCAGCGGGCGCTCGCGGAGCGGGTGCGGTTCAGCCGCGAGACGGTCGCCGCCGTCGAGTCCGGTCGCCGGTACGGCAGCCACGAGTTCGCGGTCCGCTGCGACGAGGTGCTCGGCACCGGCGGCTGCCTGGCCGCGTTGTGGCCGCAGGTCGCCGCGGAGCAGTTGGCCGCGGACGGTCGCCGTGGGCCTCGGTTCGGGAAGATGGCCGGGCTGGAGCCGGCCCTCACGACGGCCGTCGTGCGGCGGGACGCGCGCGACCCGGAGGCGGTCGTGGCCGCGATCGACGAGTTGCGGGAGCTGATCGGCCAGGTGCTCGGCGGGCAGCCGGAGGCCGACCTACCGCCCCCTCCGTCGGGCGGTCGATCCGGGCGCCCCTGACCTGCGGGTGGCCAGGGCCGCGGGGGCGGTCACGCGCTGCTGACGCTGGGTACAGATGCGGGTACGGGCCGTTTGTACCACTGCCAGGTCTGGTCTGAGCGCGCGGGTTCCGGCCGAATGAGACGTGCAAATGGCAAGGTGCGCATAGGCCGTCTTGGATGAGTCGCGGGAGTCAATCTTGGCGTCGAGCACGAGGTCCCACGCGGCCCGACCCTACCCGACCGGCCGCCGCAGCTGGAAGATCGCCACCCGGATGCGCCTCATCGTCGCGGCTCCCCTGGTCGCCGTGATGGGCTTCGCCGGCCTCGCCCTGACCGAGAGCGTCCGCCAGACGACCCGCGCGAGCGACCTCGGATCCCTGGCGCACCTGGCCGCCGACGCGGGCGACCTGGCGCACCAACTGCAACGCGAGCGCGTCGTCGCCGCCGACCTGTTGAGCCGGGGCGCGGCCGAGCAGCAGGACGCCTTCGTCGAGGCCACCAGGAGCACCGACGACGCGGTCGCCCGCTACCGCCGGCAGCGGGCACTGGTGCCTTCCGGGCCCGCCGCCGGTCAGCCCGCGCTAGCACGGATCGACCTGGCGCTGGAGGGCCTGCCGCCGTTGCGCGCGCAGGTCCGGACGGCGGCGCGCGCCTCGGTGTCGGCGATGACCTTCAGCTACCGGATCGTGATCGCCGACCTGCTCACGCTGCGTGAGAGCGTCACCCTCGGGGCGGTCAACGCCCGGATCACGGACGGCATGCGGGCCTCGGCGGCGCTGTCCAAGGCGGCCGAGGCGGCCGGCCAGCAGCAGGTGGCCGTCCTGCGCGCGGTCACCGCCGACCAGCTGACCCCGGCCATGCAGCAGGACATCACCGCCGCCCGCTCCGGCTTCACCGAGTCCAGCCTGTCCTTCCTGGCGCTCGCCCGGCCCGCCTGGCGGGGCTGGTGGGAGCAGGCGGGCAGCGGCGCGGACGCCCTGCTGCTCCAACGGTTGCAGGACGAGGTGTCGAGGACCCGTGCGGGCAGCCGCCTGCGCCTGGATCCGGGCGCCTGGGTCGCCGCGACCCAACAGTGGTCCGCCCGCCTGGCCGAGCTGCGCCAACGGGTCGACGCGGCGGTGCTCGACGACATCCGCTCGGCCCAGGCCGACCAGCGGCGGCGCACCGCCGTGCAGGCGGCCGCCGTGGTGGTGGCGCTGCTGCTCACGGCACTGGTCACCTGGGTGGTGGCCCGGCAGATCACGCGCCGGCTGCGTCGGCTGCGGGACGCCGCGAACGCCGTCGCGTTCGAACGGCTGCCGCAGGTGGTGGCCCGGCTCCAACATCCGGACAACTCCTCGGTGGACCCGGACGAGCTGGCCCGCCGGCAGAGCGCGGACGCCCTGGAGCCGTCGACCGGTGACGAGATCGGCGAGGTGGGGGAGGCGTTCGCCGCCGTGCACCGGGCGGCGGTGCGTACCGCGGCCGAGCAGGCGGTCATGCGGGCCAACACCGCCGACATCTTCATCCACCTCAGTCGGCGGGAGCAGCGCCTGGTCGACGCGGTGCTGGCACAGGTCGACAAGGTCGAGCGGGACGAGACCGACCCCGAACGGCTCGACCAGCTCTACACGCTGGACAACCTGGCCACCCGGATGGGGCGGATCAACGCCAGCCTGCTGGTGCTCGGCGGGGTGGGGGTCGGGCGGGTACGCCAGCACGACGTACCCCTGCAACAGGTGCTCCAGGCCGCGCAGAGCCAGATCGAGCACTACGCCAGGATCCGCCTCGGCATGGTCGACGGTGACGTCGCCGTCGCGGCCGAGGCCGTCGACGAGGTCGTGCACCTGCTGGCCGAGCTGATGGACAACGCCACCGGCTACTCCCCGCCGGGCACCGAGGCGTGGGTGACCGGTCGCAGCCTCGGCGACCGGGTGATCGTCCAGGTCAGCGACGAGGGCGTGGGGCTGTCGCCGCAGCGGCGTCAACAGCTCAACGAACTGCTGGCCCACCCGCCGGCCATCGACGTCGCGGCCGTACGGGCGATGGGGCTGGTCGTGGTGGGGCAGCTCGCCGCCCGGCTGGGCGTGGCCGTGCAGCTGCGTCCCGGCCCCCGCCGGGGCACCATCGCCGAGGCGGCGCTCCCGGGCGCGATCATCCGGTCGCTGCCGCCGGAGGAGTTCCTGCTCACGCCCACCCGGCCGTCCCGGCGCGCGGCGCGGACCGCCGCCGTGCCACCGGCGTACGCAACGGCGGCGGCGAACGGAACCGCACCGGAGCCGTGGGCCGCCAGCCCGCCGGAGCCGTGGGCCGGGAGGCCGCCGGAGCCGTGGGCCGGAACGCCGGCGGCCGAGCGGGCCCTGCCGGTGGCGCCGGTGTTCCGGCCCGCACCGGCGCCAGCCGGCCGAGGCGACCAGCCCACCGAGGAACTCGTCATCTTCGACCAGGTCAACCACTGGTTCCAGGCCAGTCACGACGGCACGGACGAGAGGCCCTGGGCCAGCCCCGCCGACGACGCCTGGCGGACCGCCGCCCGGGCCGAAGCGCCCGAGGTCGTCGCCACCACCACGTCCGGCCTGCCGCGGCGCCAGCCGCAGCAGCACCTCGTCCCGGGCGGGGTGACCGTGCCGCAGCAGCGCTCCGCGCACCGCGACCCGGCCCAGGTGGCCACCGCGATGGCCGCGTACGCGCGGGGCGTCGCCGGGCGCCGGTCCAACCTGATCAACAACTGACCCGACAGGGAGAGCACGTGACCGACCAACAGGATCTCGGCTGGTTGCTGGACGCCTTCGCCGCGCGCGCCACCGAGGTCAGCCATGCGATCGCGATCTCCAGCGACGGCCTGATGGTGGCCGCCACCAGGGGACTCCCGCCGGACCGGGCGGACCAGTTGGCGGCGACCGGCAGCGGCCTGGTGAGCCTGCTCCGCGGCGCCGCGGCCTTCTTCGACGCCGGCGCGGTGATCTCCAACGTCACGCAGCTCGAAGGCGGCTTCATGTTCTCAATGGCGTTCAACGACGGCGCGTCCCTGCTCGTGCTCGCCGACCCGCAGTGCGACGTCGGCAAGGTCTCCTACGAGATGACCGAGCTGGCGAACCGCATCGGCGACGCGCTGACCCCGGCGGCGCGGGCGGCACTGAGCCGCAGCCGCTGACACCCCGGCATCCACGCCGGACCCCCATCCCTCCTGGAGAAGACATGCCTCTGACCATGCCCCGGCGTAGCCGTGCCCGCACCGCGGCCCTGCTCGCCCTCGTCCTGCTCGTCGCGAGCGCGTGCGCCGACGGTGGGCGCGGCGGCGGCGCCGCCGGATCGATCAAGATCGGCCTGCTGGCGTCGCTGTCCGGCACCTACCAGGCGGTCGGCAAGGACCTCCGCGCCGGCTTCGAGCTCTACCTGGCGACCCACGACGGAAAGCTCGGCGGCCGACAGGTGGAACTCGTCGTCGCCGACGAGGGCAACGGCGCCGCGACCGCGGTGCCCGCCGCGACGAAACTGCTCAAGCAGGACCGCGTGGTCGCGCTCACCGGGATCGTCGGCGGTGGCTCGGTGGCCGCGGTCTACCCGCTGCTCAACGAGACGAAGGTGCCGTTCGTCGGCTCGAACGGCCGCCCGGAACTCAAGGACGTGTCCCGGATCTGGCACACCTCGTACCTCTCCGACGAGCCGGGGGAGGCGATCGCCCGGCACGTGCGCGACAACGTCGACGGCAGCGTCTACGCCATCGGTCCGGACTACCAGGGCGGCTGGGACGAGCTGCGCGGCTTCACCGACGCGTTCGTCGCCGCCGGCGGCACGCTGGCCAACCCCAACGGCAAGACCACCTTCACCCCGTTCCCGTCGACCACCAACTTCACGCCGTACTTCGCCCGGATCAAGGCCTCCGGCGCGGACGCCGTCTACACGTTCTACGCGGGCAGCGCGGCCGTCGACTTCGTCAAGCAGTACGCGCAGTCGGAGATCAGCGACCTGCCGCTCTACGCCGCCGGCTTCCTGACCGAGGGCGGGGTGCTCGACGCCCAGGGCGAGGCCGCCCGGGACGTCTACTCGGTGCTGAACTACTCGCCCGACCTGGACAACGCGGAGAACCGCGCCTTCGTGGCCGCCTGGAAGGCGAAGAACGACGGCTCCCCGACCACGTACGCCATGGCCTCCTACGACGCCGCTGCCGTGCTGGACCGGGCCATCGCGGCGGCCGGGGACGACCCGTCGCCGGAGAGCGTCAACGCGGCCATCGCCCAGCTCGGCCAGATCGCCAGCCCGCGCGGCACCTGGCAGTTCTCGCCGACCACCCACGCACCCGTGCAGAAGTGGTACCTGCGCCAGGTACGCCAGGACGGCCGGGCGCTGTCCAACACCGTCGTGGGTGACCTCGCCACCGTCGGCGGATGAGCGCCGTGGCGGTCGACATCCGGATCGACCCGTACCTGGTCCCGGCCCTGGACGGGGTGGCCTACGGGTTGCTGGTCTTCGTCGCCGCGGCGGGGCTGGTGCTCTGCTTCGGCGTCGCCGGCATCCTGAACCTGGCGCACGGCACCCTGTACGCGATCGGCGGGTACACCGCCGCCGCGCTGCTGGACGGCGGCTGGGTGAGCCTGGTGCTGGCGCTGGCCGTCGGGATCGTCGCCGCCACCGCGGCCGGCGTGCTGGTCGCCGGGCTGCTCACCCGGGTCGCCGCACGCAGTCACCTCACCCAGGCGCTGCTCACCTTCGGGGTGGCGCTGGCCGGGGGGAGCCTGCTCGCGGGGGTGTTCGGGCCGGACGACCCACCGGTGCGGGTGCCGGCGGCGCTGGACGGGTCGGTGGTGGTGGCCGGGCACCGCTACGCGGCGTACCGCCTGGTCTTCATCATCGTCGCCGCCGTGCTCGCCGGTCTGCTCCACGTCGCGGTGCGTCGCACCCGGGCCGGGATGCTGGTCCGCGCGGCCGTCGACGACGCCGAGATGGTGGCCACCCTCGGCGTGAACCCCGCCTGGATCCGCGTCGGCGTGCTCGCCACCGCCGGGGCGCTGGCCGGCGCCGCGGGCGTGCTCGGCGCGCCGATCATCGGTCCCGGCCCGGACACCGCCGACTCGGTGCTGCTGCTGTCGCTGGTGGTCGTCGTCCTCGGCGGCCTCGGCTCGATGACCGGCACCCTGCTCGCGGCCCTGGCCGTCGGGCAGATCCAGACCCTCGGTGTGGCGCTCGCCCCGTCGGCCGCCCCGTTCCTGCTCTTCGCCGCCATGGCCGCCGTCCTCGCGGTGCGGGCGCGGGGACTGGCCACGGCCCGGCGGGCGTCGTGAGGCACGAGGCGGTGCGCGCGCTGCGCCGGGGAGTCGCCGTGCTCGTCCTGGCCGGGCTGCTGCTGGCGCCGTGGACGGTCGACGACTACACCGTGGCGCTGCTGGCGCGTACCCTCGCGCTGGGCCTGGTGGGGGTGAGCGTCGCCCTGCTCACCGGCGTCGCGGGGCTGCCCACCCTCGGGCAGACCGCGCCCTACGCGGCGGGAGCGTACGCCAGCGCGGTCGTCGGCAGCGGCCTCTCCGACGTGGCGGTGGTGCACCTGGCCGTCGCGGCGGCGGCCGGGGCGGCGCTGGCCGCCGCGACCGTCCCGCTCGTGGTGTACGCGCGCGGCGTGATCGTCCTGATGATCACGCTGGCGATCGGCGAGCTCGCGGTGACCGTCGTCGGGCGGTGGCGTTCGGTGACCGGCGGCACCGACGGGCTCGCCGGGGTCCCGCCGGTGCGTCCCCTGTGGGGGCTGCCGGTGCTCGCCACCGACCGGGCGCGCTACCTGTACGCCCTGGTGGTCGTCGCCGTGCTGGTCGGCTTCGTGCTGCTCATCCTGCGCACCCGGGCCGGCCTGGTGCTGCGGGCCGGGCGCGACGACGAGGCGCGGCTGCGGGCCAGCGGCCACCGGGTGTCGGCGCACGTGGCGGCCGTGCACGTCGCCGCGGGGGCGGTCGCGGGCGCGGCGGGCTCCCTGCTGGTGGTGGCGCAGCAGTTCATCTCGCCGGCCGACTTCGGGTTCGACACCTCCGCCCTGCTGCTGCTCGGGGTGGTGGTCGGCGGGGTCGCGTCGGTGGGCGGCGCCCTGGTCGGCGCCGCGATCGTCGTGGCCGCCCGGGACTGGCTGTTCGGCGTGCTGCCGGGGCACGCGCCGCTGGTGCTGGGAGTGGCGTTCGTGGTCACCGTCTACCTGCTGCCCGGCGACGGGCACCGGCCGTCGGGCGTGCGGGGCCGGCTGCTCCCGGGACCGCGGGCACGTGCCTCCGCCCCGGAGCGGCCGACGCCGACGGGGGTACGGGCATGACGCCGCTGCTGTCCGCCCGGGACGTCACGGTCCGGTACGGGTCGCTCGCCGCGCTCGACGGCGTCGACCTGCGGATCGACCACGGCCAGCGGCACGCCCTGATCGGGCCCAACGGCGCCGGCAAGACGACCCTGCTCGACGTGCTCGGCGGCGCGGTCCCGGCGGGCGGCGGTCGGGTGCTGCTCGCCGGCCGGGACGTCACCCGCCTCGGCCCCGCCGCCCGGGCGCGCCGGGGCATCGGCCGGATCCACCAGCGTCCCGCCGTGTGGGCGACCCTGAGCGCGACCGAGAACGTGGTGGTCGCCGCGCTGCCCCACGCGGTGCGGCCCGGCCGGTGGCGGCCGGGGGCGAGGCGGTGTGCCGCCGAGCGGACGGCGGGCGTGTGGCTGGAACGGATGGGTCTGGGTGAGGTCGGCGCGACCCCCGCCGGCCAACTCGCCCACGGGCAGCGCCGGCAACTCGAGATCGCCATGGCCCTGGCGGGCCGGCCGCGGCTGCTGCTGCTCGACGAGCCGGCCGCCGGGCTGTCCGGCGTCGAGGTCGCCCGGCTGGTGGAGTTCCTGCGGGCCCTGCCGCGCGCCGTCGCGGTGCTGCTCGTCGAGCACCGGCTGGACCTGGTCTACGCGCTCTGCGACCAGGTGAGCGTGCTCCGCGACGGCCGGACGGTGGCCACCGGCACGCCGGCCGAGATCCGCGCCTCCGGTCCGGTCCGGCAGGCCTACGCGGAGGCGGTGTCGTGATGCTGCGTACGGAGCGGCTCTGCGCCGGCTACGCCGGCGGGATCGTGCTGCACGAGGTCACCCTCGACGTGGCGGCCGGCACCGTGCAGGCGGTGGTGGGCCGCAACGGCGCCGGCAAGAGCACCCTGGTGCACACCGTCGCCGGGCTGGTGCGGCCCTGCGGTGGGCGGATCGAGGTCGGCGGGGTGCAGATCGCCGGCTGGCAGCCGCACCGCGTCGCCCGCAGCGGGGTCGGTCTCGTCCCGCAGGGCCGGCGGGTCTTCTCCAGGTTGACCGTGGCCGAGCACCTCGCCCTGGCGGCGGTGCCGTGGCGCGCCGCGACCCCCGGGGGCGAGGGGTGGACCGTCGCCCGGATCCTGGAGCTGCTGCCCCGGCTGGCGGCCCGGCTGCGCCATCGCGGCGACCAGCTCTCCGGGGGCGAGCAGCAGATGCTGGCGATCGCCCGGGCCCTGCTCGGCCAGCCCCGGGTGCTGCTGCTCGACGAGCCGTGCGAAGGGCTGGCCCCCGCCCTGGCCGCCCGCGTACGCGACCTCGTCGGCACGCTGGCCGGCACCGGGCTGGCGGTGCTCCTCGTCGAGCAGCAGCTCGAGCACGCCGTCGAGGTCGCGGACCGGATCGCGGTGCTCGAGTACGGCCGGGTGGTCTACGACCGCCCGGCGGGTGAGGCCCGGGCCGAACCGGGCCGCCTGGCGGCGATGCTCAGCGTCGCCGCGGTCGCGGAGCTGCCGGAGTCCCGGCCGGTCCCCGGGCTCTGGGTCGGTTCCGCGTACCTGACCCGACCACCTTCGACAGGATTGAGCGACGATGCCGACAGACATCCGTGACACCGAGTACACCTTCGACAACGGCTCCCCGGAGGCGGTGCCCCAGTTGCGGGCGCTGGAGTCCTTCCTGGACCCGATCACCGCGGCCCGCGTCGGCGCGCCGGTGCTCGCCCCGGGCGGCGTCTGCTGGGAGATCGGTGCCGGTGGCGGCTCGGTGGCCCGGGGCCTGGCCCAGGCGGTCGGCCCGGCGGGACGCGTGCTGGCGACCGACATCGACACCGCGCATCTCGTGCCCACGGCCAATCTCGACGTGCTCCGGCACGACGTGCGCAGCGAGCCGCCGCCCGGCGACACGTTCGACCTGATCCACGCCCGGCTGGTGCTGTTGCACCTGCCGGAGCGGCGGCGGGTGCTGGCCTCGCTGACCGACGCGCTGGCCCCGGGCGGCTGGCTGGTGGTCGAGGAGTTCGACTGCACCGCCCCGCTGCGCGTGCTGACCGCGCCGAGCGACGACGCGGCGAAGCTCTTCGCCCAGGTGACGGACGCGATGCTCGGGATCCTGCAGAGCCACGGCGCGGACCTGGCCTGGGCGCAGGACGTGCACGCCCATTTCGCGTCGGCGGGACTGGTCGAGATCGACACGATCACCCACTCCGAGAGCTGGCCCGGTGGCTCGCTCGGCGCGTCGCTGTACGAGACGAACTCCCGCCAGCTGGAGCCGGAGCTGATCGAGGCGGGCGTGTCGCCCGGCCAACTGGAGGCGTTCCGCCGGCTGCTGCGGGACCCCGGGTTCGCCGTGATGTCGTACCAGTTCGTGTCGACCCGGGGCCGGCGGCCGGCCTGACGGTGCGGGCCGAGCCGCCCGGCGCCTGGTCGGCGCGCTGATCGACGGCCGGCGGCGGGCGTGGAATCCGCGCCGACCGGGTACTCCCGGCAACCATGAGCGCGAGCAGCACGGTGGGCGACGAACCGGCGACCACGGCCCGGACGGGCACGGTCGCGGTCGTCGCCCACCGCAGGAAGACCCTCGGCGGCGGCCTCGACGAGTTGCGCGCCGAGCTGGCCGGCACCGGGGTCGAGCACCTCATCTGGTACGAGGTGCCGAAGAGCCGGAAGGCGCCGAAGAAGGTCCGCAAGGCACTGAAGCGGGGCGCCGAGCTGATCTTCGTGTGGGGCGGCGACGGCATGGTGCAGCGCTGCGCCGACGCCCTCGCGGGCTCCGGCACCGCCATGGCCATCGTGCCCGCCGGCACCGCCAACCTGTTCGCCGCCAACCTGGGCATCCCGCAGGATCTGCCCGAGGCCGTCCGCATCGGCCTGCACGGCCGGCGCCGCGACCTCGACCTGGGCAGGATCAACGGCGAACACTTCGCCGTGATGGCGGGCGCCGGCTTCGACGGCGACCTCATCCGCGAGGCCGACCGCCGGCTCAAGGGCAGGCTCGGGCGGCTGGCCTACATGTGGACGGGGCTGCGGCACGTGCGCGGCGAGCTGGTCGGCACCCGGATCACGGTCGACGGCGCGGAGTGGTTCGACGGCGACGCGAGCTGCGTGCTGTTCGGCAACGTCGGCACGATCACCGGCGGCATCCCGGCGTTCGACGACGCCCGCCCCGACGACGGCTGCCTGGAGATCGGCGTCGCCACGGCCGACGGCGCGGTGGACTGGGCGCGCACGCTGGGCCGGATGGCCGCTGGCCGCTCGGAGGAGTCGCCGTTCGTACGGATCACGCGGGGCCGCAGGATCAAGGTGCGCCTCGCCGCTCCGCGCACGTACGAGCTGGACGGCGGCGCGCGCGGCGAGACCACCCGGCTCAAGGTGAAGGTGGTGCCCGGCGCGCTGACGGTCTGCTGCCCCGCGGCGCGGTAGGCCCCCGTGCCGCACGTGGCGGCGGCGCGGCCCGGCGCGGTGGACCCGGCGGCGGGGTTGCGCCCGCGTAGTTGACCCGGCGGCGTGGCTGCGTGCCCGCGTGGTTGACCCGGCGGCGTGGCTGAGCGCCGGCGCGGGCGGATACCGTACCCGCGGCGCGGGGTGTCCCGGCGTCGGACCGTCGAGCGGTGGGAGGGCCTGATGCGCCTGCACGTGGGGTGCGCGATGTGGACGCACAAGTCGTGGCAGGGGCGCTTCCTGGCGCACCCGTTGCCGGCCCACGAGCGGCTGCGCGCGTACGCCGGCTGGTGCACGGCGGTCGAGGGGAACACCACCTTCTACGCGACCCCCACCCCGGAGACCGTCGCGTCCTGGGCGCGGCAGACCGACCCGGACTTCCGGTTCGTGTTGAAGCTGCCGAAGGTCGTCACGCACGAACGCCGGCTCGCCGGCGCCGACGGGGAACTTCGCGCCTTCCTCGACGCCGTCGAGCCCCTCGGCCCACGGGCCCATGCCCTGTGGATCCAGCTACCGGGCTCGTTCGGCCCCACCGACGTGCCCGCGCTGGCCCGTTTCCTGCGCGGGCTGCCCGCCGCCCACCGGTACGCCGTGGAGGTCCGCCACCCCGCGTTCTTCGACGAGCCGCGGGCGGCGCGGGCGCTGGAGGAGGCGCTCGCCACGGTCGGCGCGGAGTGGGTGCCCTTCGACACGACCGCGTTCTTCCGCTCCCCGCCGACCAGCGACGCGGAACGGGAGGCGTGGACGAGGAAGCCGCGCACCCCGCTGCGTACCCGCGCGCTGACCGACCGGCCGATCGTCCGCTATCTCGGTCGCGACGACCCCGCCCGCACGGTCGAGGGCTGGCAACCGTGGCTCGACGTGGTGACCGGCTGGCTGCGCGAGGGCCGCTCGCCGACCGTGTTCGTGCACACCCCGGACAACGCCGACGCGCCCGAGCTCGCGCGCCGCTTCCACGACGAGGTCCGGGCACGGCTGCCCGGCGTCGCGGCGCTGCCCGAGCCGGCGCCGGTCGGGCCGTCCACGCTGTTCTGAGCGGAAGCCGCCCGGCCCGAAACATACCTTCACCGCCGACGGGGGTGACGTAGACAACCTTCCATGTTTTGTCTATCGTCAGCACCACTTAGCGATGCCCCTCGATGTGAAAGAGGTCATCAATGGTGCACAAGAGACGATGGGTCGGCATCGCCGCGGCCCTCCTGGCGACGGAGGTCCTGGTCGCGGGCACCGCCGCGCACGCCGCCGCGCCCACCCCCGACCCGATCCGCGTGAGCGTCGAGGACGCCGTGGCCGCCAAGCTGCGCGGGCAGGCCCAGGCCATGGCGGCGGGGCACGCCGACAGCCCCGAGACCCGCGTCACCGTCACCCGCGAGAACGGCCGGTGGGCCTTCGGCACCGCCGTCGCCGTCACCTCCCACGACAAGGACGTCCACCCGACCGGCGCCGTCTTCATCGCCCGCGCCGAGGCCGGGACGTGGCGGGTGAACTTCGACGGCGAAGCCGGGTTCAGCGAACTCGCCGCGGAGTCGCCCCTGGTGAACAAGCAGGAGAAGGCGGTCTTCGCGCGTACGCCGGGCACCATGCAGGCGGGCGGCGACTTCCGGACCGGGATGGCCCTGCCCTTCGCCGTCGGCCAGACGTGGACGCTGACTAGCGGCCCGCACGGCTGGGGCGGCTACGAGTCGCCGTACAGCTCGATCGACCTCGCCGGCGGCGACCAGGTGGTCCGCGCGGCACGGGCCGGCACGGCGTACACGATGTGCACCGGGTGGATCCGGGTCATCCACGACCGGGGCTACTCCACCGACTACTACCACCTGTGGAGCAGCATCTCGGTCAACGGCGCCGCCGTCGCCCAGGGCGCGTACCTGGGCTACACGGGCACCGACGTCACCTGCGGCGGGTCGGCGTCCGGCCGGCACGTCCACTTCGGGCTGCGGCAGAACAGCGCGTACGTGCCGATCGCCGGCCACGGCATCGGCAAGTGGGCGTTCGAGAACGGCGCCTCGGCGTACCAGGGTGGCGCGCGGCACGGCTCGACCTGGCGGGGCGCCGGCGGTGCGCTCTACAACTACGGCGCGCTGGGCTTCAACCAGGCGGTGGTCGACGCCAACGGCGGCGGCACCCTGACCAGGCGGTCCGGCCCCGGCAGCGGCTACGCCGCGTTGGGCTCGTTGAGCGACGGTGCCACGGTGACCGTCTCCTGCTCCGCCAACGGCACCAGCCACACCGGGCGGTACGGCACCACCGCGCTGTGGAACCGGCTCAGCGACGGCAGTTGGGTCTCCGACGCCTACCTGTGGTCCGGTGTGAACGGCCCCGTCAACGGTTGGTGCTGACCGGCCCGTAGCGACGACGGGTCCGGCTCCGCGCCGGGCCGCTGACTGCCCCGAGGTCTGCTGCGTCCGGCGCAGGGGCCCCGGGGCAGTCGCAGTCGGTGGCACCGCAGCGGCCGTCGCCCGGCCGGAGTACGCGACGGCGACACTTTCCGGGCACCTGCCGCCCCTGCCGCGCCGGTACTGTCCACAATGACTCTCCGGTTCGTGGCAAGGAGTTGGGTGTGCAGGAGTCCCGGCTCGTGGCGGGGCGCTACCGGCTCGACGAGGTGGTCGGTCGCGGGGGCATGGGCGTGGTCTGGCGGGCGACCGACGAACTCATCGGGCGCCAGGTCGCGGTCAAGGAGATCCGTGCCGACCCGGGCCTGCCCGCGCAGGATCGCGCGCTGTTCGGTCAGCGGGCGCTGCGCGAGGCGCGTACGGCGGGACGGATCAGTCATCCGGCCGTGATCGCCGTCCACGACGTGGTGCCGCCAACGGGCGACGACGAGGCGCTCTACATCGTGTCCGAACTGGTCGCGGCTCCGAGCCTCGCCGAGGTCCTGAAGCGGGGCGGGGCGCTGCCGCCGGCCCGGGTCGGCACGCTCGCCGTACGCGTCCTGGACGCGCTGGCCGCGGCGCACGCGGCGGGGGTGGTCCACCGCGACGTCAAGCCCGGCAACATCCTGGTGCTCGACGGCGACCGGGTGAAGCTCGTCGACTTCGGCATCGCCCGGGCCGACGGCGACTCCCGGCTGACCCACACGGGTGTGATGGGCTCCACGGGCTACCTGGCCCCGGAGCTGTTCCACGGTGCCGAGCCCGGCCCGGCGGCGGACCTGTGGGCGCTGGGCGTGACCCTGCTGGAGGCGGTGGACGGGGTGGCCCCGTTCGACCGCGCCTCCACGGCGGCGACCATCCACGCCGTCCTGCACGACGATCCGCCGCCCGTACGCTGTGCGCCGCCGTTGTCCGTCGTGATCGCCGGGCTCCTCGTGCGCGACCCGGAGCACCGGATGACGCTCGACCGGGCCCGCACGCTGCTCACCGGCGAGACGACGGACGCCGGCGTGGCCGTGACCCACGGCCCGGCCGGGGAAGCCGGTCCCGTTGCGCCCGCCGACTCCGGCGGGAGCGCCTCGGGCGCCGCAGGCGACTGGGAGTCGGCACCCACCACCACGCACGCGACGATCCGGGCCGACGGGACCGGGCGGTCCGACCCGGACGAGGGCTACCAGGTCGTGCCGCCACCCGCGATCCGGCGTACGAACCTGGTGGCGTACGTGCTCGTGCCGGCCCTGGCCGGCTGGCTCGGCTGGCTCCTGCTGCACAAGACGCTGGGTGTCCCGTCGTACCTCACCGTCGCCGCCGCGGTCGTGTTGTGGCTGGTCGGCACGATCGGCATTCAGGCTCCGTGGTCCGCCCGGTTGGAGATCACCGACGACGCGCTGGTGCTCCGTGGACCGAGCACGCCGAAGCAGGCGGGGCGGGACGCGGCGCTGGCGTGGGACGACCTGGACGTCCTCGCGCTCGTCGCCACCCGGCACCCGCACCGGACCCGGCTGTTCCTCGGAGTCGCCGCCCCGCAGGCCGCCGCCCCGGTCATGGTGCCGCCGCTCCGCGCGTTCCTGAACTCGCGGCCCGGCAGCGGCCCGGTGCTGGTCGTGGGCGACATCAGGGCCGGCAGCGAGGAGTTGGCCGAGGCGATGGAGGGCGTCGTCCCGGGCCGGTGCCCCGTCGTGACCTCGCGCCGCGCCGCGCCCGACCGGCAGGTCGTCCCACGCCGGGCCATCCTGGTCAGCTGGATCGTGGTGGTCGTGCTCCTGCTGGGGGCGACGCTCTACTACCGGCACGAGAGCGCGGACATCAGGGTCCTCACGAAGGAGTCGGTGTCGGTGCTGGCGTACGGGCCGGAACACCGGCTTTTCAGCGGTGGGCGCGACGGCACGATCACCATCTGGGACACCACCACCGGACAGGCCACCGCCGTCCTCGACGGCCACACCGACCCGGTCACGGCGCTCGACGTCAGCCACGACGGGAGGCTGCTGGCCAGCGGCACCCAGGAGGGCACCATCAAGGTGTGGGACGTCGCGGCCCAGCGCGTCGCGGCCACCCTCGGCGGCGACGACGACCCCTGGGTCGAGTCCCTGCGGTTCAGCCCTGACCGGTCCATGCTCGTCGCGGCCACCACCGGTGGCGTCCGGTTGTGGAGCGTGACCGGCCGCGTCCGGTCGATCCCGATCGACGCCGACGACATCGACGTCAGCCTCGTCCGGTTCAGTGCGGACGGCGGTCTCCTGCTCGGTGTCGACGAGAAGAAGAACACGCGGTGGTTCTGGCGGACGAGCACCGGCGCCAGGGTCGGCCCTGCCGGCAGCTTCGGCCCGATGGCGAACGTGCGACCCGACAACTCCGTCGTCATCCGGGACGCCGGATCGGACGAGATCGTGACCACCCTGCGCGGCGGTGCCGCCGAGGTGCGGGCGACCGCCTTCGGGCCCGGCGACCTGTTCGCCACGAGCACCTGGGACGACCTGAGGGTGTGGCGGACCACGACCGGCCGCACGGTGCACTCCAAAGGCCTGGGACTCACCGACATCGGCGTGCCGGACTGCGACTCCCTGGCGTTCGACGCGCAGGGCACGGCCCTGGCGTGCGGCGGCACCGACGGCATCCGGGTGTGGACCCTCGGGGCGGAGCGACCCCGATGATCCTGCGGATGACGGTCCGCGACGCCGAGACGGGAACGTCCCGGGACGTCGAGGTGACCGCCGAGCCGGCCACGGGTGTCGGTGCGCTGCTGGCGGAGCTGCCGGTGCCCGTCGGCGGGCGGGCCTGTTTCGTCGGCAGCACCCGGCTCGACCCGGCGGCCACCGTGGCGCAGAGCCCGCTGGTGCCGGGATCGGTGATCAGTGTGGGCGCGCCGGGCCCGCCCGGTCGCCCCGTCGACACCGACGCCCGCGGCATGCTGGAGGTGGTACGCGGCCCCGACGCCGGCCTCGCGGTGACGCTGACCGCGGGCCGGCACGCCCTGGCGCGTAACTCCCGGGCGTCGGTGCCGCTGCGCGACTCCGACGTGTCCCGGGGCGGCCACGCCGAGATCCGCGTCCACGCCGACGGCAGCGCCGACGTGGTCGACACCGGTTCCAGCAACGGCACCTTCGTCGACGGGGTGCGGATCAGCAGGCGGACCAGGCTGACCCGCCGCAGCAGACTGCGGGTCGGCGCCGACGAACTGCGGTGGCGACCGGCAGCGGCCGGTGCGCTGCGGGTGGCCCGCGCCCCGGACGGGCGGCTCGAGTTCGACCGGGCCTTCGTGCCGGCCCCGGTGGTGCCGAGCGTCGAGGTGACCATGCCCGTGCAGCAGCAGCCGGCGGCGGGCGGCACGGCGACGATGGCCCTGCTCGGGGCGGGGATGGCAGCGGCGGCGGCCTTCCTCTTCCAACAGCCGATGCTGTGGCTGGGCGCGGTTGGGGCGATGATCGCCTACCAGGTGATGAGCTCGGCGGAGGAGAAGCAGACGAAGCAGCGGGAACGGAGCTTCGCCGAGGCGAAGAAGGCGGTGGAGGAGAAGGTCGACGCGCAGGCGCGGGAGGAACGCAGGGTCCGCCACCTGCTCGCCCCGGGGCCGACCGAGGTCACCGAGACGGCCCTGGGGGAGCGGGTCGACTTGTGGGCGCGCCGGCCGGCCGCGCCGCACGGCCTGACCGTACGCGTCGGCACCACCGACCTGCCCGCCGCGGTGACGGTACGCGGCGAGCCGTGGTCCGGCTTCACGGCACCGGTGCTGCGGGCCGCTCCGCTGACCGTCGACCTGCGGTCCACCGGCGTGCTCGGCATCGCCGGCGCGACCCAGCAGGTGGGCGACCTGGTGCGCTGGCTGCTGGTCCAGTTGGCGACCCTGCGCGGCCCCGACGACCTGCGCCTGGTGGTGCTGACCGCCGGGGACGGCGACGACCTGGCGTGGACCCGGTGGCTGCCACACCTCGACGGCGGGGCGGGGGTGCCCTGCCGGATCGGCAACACCCCGCAGACGCGTGCCGACCGACTGGGGGAACTGCGCCGACTCGTCGCGGCGCGGCGGGCCGAGGAGAGCACCGGTGCGCCCGGCCGGGCCGGCGGGGACATCGTTGTCGTCCTGTACGGCGCGCTCGCCCTGCGCGAACTGCCCGGTACGGACGAGATCCTGCGCGACGGGCCGGCGGTCGGGGTCTACGCCATCTGCGCCGACCGGCACGGCACGACCGAGGCGCGGGGGCTGTGCGAGGTGGGTCCGGACTCGGTGCGGTTGACCCGCAGTGCCGAGGAACCACCCGTCCACGGCCGACCGGACGCCCTCGACGCGGCGACCGCCGAGCGGCTGGCCCGGGCGTTGGCGCCGATGCGCGACCGGGCGACCCGGGCCGCCGCCCACCACGCCGTCCCCGACCGCGTACGACTGCTGGACCTGCTGGGCCTCGGCACGCCGACGGCCGACGACGTGCTCGCCCTGTGGGGGGAGGACCGGGGGCCCCGCACCCGGGTGGTGCTCGGCGCGGACGCCAACGGGCCGGTGCACGTCGACCTTGCCGGCCAGGGCCCGCACATGATCCTCGGCGGCGCCACCGGCGCGGGCAAGAGCGTCCTGTTGCAGACCCTGGTCGCCGCGCTGCTGCTGGCGAACCGGCCGGACGAGCTGAACATGGTGCTGGTGGACTTCAAGGGCGGCAGCGCGTTCCTGCCCTTCGAACGCTGCCCCCACGTCGTCGCGCTCATCCGTTCCACGGGGGAGACCGTCGCCGACGTCTTCGACGACGCCGCCGCGGCTCGCGTCCTGTCGTCGATACGCGCGGAGGTGAGCCGGCGCGAGTCCCTGCTGGCTCGCTACGAGGGGGAGATCGAGCGGTACTGGGAGAAGCGCCGCACGCAGCGGCGACTGCCGCCGTTGCCCCGACTCGTCATGGTCTTCGACGAGTTCGCGCGGGTGCTCGACGCCACCCCGGACTTCGTCCGCGAACTGGTGAACGTCGCCGCCAAGGGACGGTCCCTGGGCATGCACCTCGTCCTGGCCACCCAGTCGTTGCAGGGCAAGCTGTCGCCGGAGCTGAAGAACAACGTGTCGCTGCGCATCAGCCTGCGTCAGAACGAGGCCGCCGACAGCACCGAGGTGCTCGGTGTGCCCGACGCCGCCGCGATCCCCGGTTCCCTGCGCGGGCGAGCGATGATCTTCTGCACCACGGCCGAGACCCGGGTGCCGCACGAGTTCCAGTCCGGCTACCTCGGCGATCCACCGCCCTCCGGTGCCGTCGCGGCCTCCGTCCGTACCCTCGAATGGGCCGACCTGGGCATGCCGCGCGTCGCTGGCGACAGCCGCACCGGCGACGCCGCGACGGATCAGGAGCTGGCGATCGCGGCCGTCGAGGAGGCCGCCGGCAGAGCCGGGCTCACCGCCCCGTTCCGGCCGCTCCTGCCCCCGCTGCCGGCGGTCCTCACCCTCGACGAACTGCGCCGCCGGCAGACCGCCGCCCCGCCGGACACGGCCATCCCGCTCGGCCTGGCGGACGAGCCCGGGTTGCAGGCGCAGCCGGCGGAGTTCCTCGACCTCGCCGCCGGCGACCGGCTGCTGGTCGCCGGCGGTCCGCAGTCGGGTCGTACGACGTTCGTCCGGACCCTGGTCACGAGCCTCGTCACCCGGTTCCCGCCCGACCGGGCACACCTCTACCTCGTCGAGCGACGACCCGGCGGCCTTGCCGACTACGCCGACCTGCCGCACTGCGGTGGGGTGTTCACACCGGCGGACCCCGACCGGATCCGCCGCCTGGTCGCCTGGCTCGACCAGGAGACCCGGCGGCGCGCGGCCGGCACGCCGGACCCGGATGACGCTCCCCGCCCCCACGTCGTGGTCGTCGTCGACGGCTGGGAACACTTCGAGGACCACAGCGACCCCGACTTCGTGGAGACCTCGCTGCTCGCGACGCTGCGCGGGGTCGTGACCGCAGGCGCCCCCCTCGGCGTGCACGTCGTCCCGCTCGGCGGGCAGGACATGCTCAACCACAAGCTGCCGGGCCTGTACAACCGGCGGCTGCTCCTGCCGTTCCCGAAGGAGGACACCCGGCGCGCGCACCTGACCTCCGCGATGACCAGCCCACCCGCGCTGCCCGGCCGCGCCGTCGACGCCGGCACCGGCCGGCACGTCCAGCTCTGCCAGCCCATCGGCAGCGACGCCGCCAGCCCCGGGTCCGTGGCCGCGTCCGCCACGCGGCTCGTGGCCGACGCCGCCGCTGCCGCCCGGGGCGTCGACCCCGCCCGGCTACCCCGCCGGTTCCCCGCGCTGCCCACCCGCATCACCCTCGACGCGCTGCGCCCGCCCGCCGCGCTACCCGGCGCCACCTGGATCCCCCTCGGCGTCGGGGCGCCGGACAACACCACCGTCGGCATCGACCTCTTCGCGGCCGGACCCCACCTGCTGCTGGTCTCGGGGCCGCCGGGAGCCGGTCGTACGACCGCCGCCGCCGTCGTGGCCCACGGCCTACGCCGGCGGGGCCTCGGCGTGCTCGCGGTCGTGTCGCCCCGGTCGCCCCTGCCGGGGCTGCTTCCGCACGACCCGGGTGTCCGGGTACTCACCGGGGCGGCCATCGCGGACACCGAGTTGCGCAGCGCCGCCGCGGCCTTCGCCGACGCTCCGTTCGCCGTGATCGTCGACGACGCCGACCATGTCTCGGTGCTCCCCACCGAGCAGGGGTTCGCCAGCGCGCCCACCCTGCTGGAGGAGATCGCCCAGCCCGCCGCCCGTGGCGCTCAGGCCCTGGTCCTGACCGGAGACGCCGCACCCGCGCTCACAGGCTTTCCCGGTCCACTCGCCCGGCTGATCAACACGGTCATGAGCACGGGCGTCCGGCTGGTGCTGACTCCCGAGAACCGGGCGGCGGCGCTCGCGCACCACATGGCGCTCGAACCGGACCAGTACTTCACCGGACCGCCCGGGCGCGGCTACCTGACGTCCGGTCGGGTCCCCGTCCTGCTGCACCTGGCGGTGCCCGGGGAGGACCGGTCCGGCTAGCGCGGGCCGCTGGTCGTGCCGGCGGGCGGCGGGCAGCGGAGCGTCAGCAGCCGCCGCAGGTGTAGAAGAGGATGTCCCAGTGGCTTCCTTCCCTGGTGTAGAGGTTGCCGGAGGCCGCCCGGTACTGGTAACCGAAGCCGGAGATGTAGCCGACGTAGGTGTAGTTGGCCGAGATGTAGTTCTGGATGCAGGTGCTCAGCGCGATGTCGAGCTTGTAGCCGTTCCAGTGGCTGTAGGTGCCTCCGGCGTGCCCGACCTCGGTGCCGGCGGTGATCGTCACGGCGCACCCGCTGGCGCGTTTGAAGGTGATGATCCCGTCGATGGTCGCCTGCCGGACGCCGTCGAACGAGGTGCAGGTCGCGACGTTGCGGTCGCTGCAGTTGCCGCTGGAGGTCCAGGAGATGCCGGCGGCGCTCAGCTGCGAGGTGGCGCTGGAGTGGCTGATGGCGAAGGCCGGACTGGCGAGGCCGAGCGTGACTCCGGTCGCGGCGGTGATGGCGACGAGGAACGTGAGCAGGCGGCGGCGCAGGGTGGATCGGGTGGACGACATGGCTCTCCCGTTCGCGTGGGGGATTCCTGCGATGAGAAGGCCGACCTTGCAGGATTTCTATCAGACATCGATGAGCATGACTAGATGCGGCGGCGTGTCCGCTCGGATCACGAGGTCACGTTGGCGACGAACGCGGCGACGTTCGCCACGGTCCGCTGGATCTTCTCCTCCAGGGTGAGTGACTCCGGTAGCCGCGCGCCGGCGCCCGCGTCCTTTTTGCCCCGCACGTACAGGGAGCAGGCGAGGTCGCTGCACAGGTAGGTGCCGACCGTGTTGCCCTGCTGGCCGGCCCTGCCCGCCTTCGGCGCGACCATCAGCGAGACGCCGCCGGTGGGGGAGGTCAGACACATCGCGCACATGCCACGCCGTGACTGTGTGTTGGTGGGGCTCGGGCAGCGCAGCACGAGGCCCCGGGGGCGGTCGTCCAGCTCGATGACGAGGTAGGCGCGGCCGGGTGAGCGTGGATCCCGCCAGCCCAGGTAGTCCAGGTCGTCCCAGGGGCGGTCGGCCAGGTCGCGCGGGACGGACAGGCGTCTGGCCTCGCCCTTGGTGCAGTTGACGAACGCGGTGCGGATCTCCTGCTCGGTCAGCGGCTTCATGCGGCGCAGGTTAATTTGCCTAAAAGCTTTAGGCAAATGCAAAATGAGTTATGCCGAGCGGGCGGAGGGGTATGGCACGCGCAGGACTGACCACGGAACGGCTCACCCTGGCCGGGGCGGAACTGGCCGACGAGGTCGGTTTCGACCAGGTGACGGTCTCGGCGGTCGCCAGGCGGTTCGACGTCAAGGTCGCCAGCCTCTACTCGCACCTGAGGAGCTCCCAGGACCTCAGGACCAGGATCGCGCTGCTCGCCCTCGAGGAACTGGCCGACCGGGCAGCCGACGCGTTGGCCGGGCGCGCCGGCAAGGACGCGCTGACCGCACTAGCCAACGTCTACCGCGACTACGCCCGGGAGCATCCCGGCCGCTACGCCGCGGCCCAGCTCAGGCTCGATCCGCGGACGGCGGCCGCCAGCGCCGGCCGCAGGCACGCCCAGCTGACCCGGGCGCTGCTGCGCGGCTACGACCTGGCGGAACCGGACCAGACGCACGCGGTGCGGCTGCTGGGCAGCGTCTTCCACGGTTACGTCAGCCTGGAGATGGGCGGCGGCTTCAGCCACAGCGCTCCCGACACGCAGGAGACCTGGTCACGCGTCCTCGACGCCCTCGACGCCCTGCTGCGGAACTGGCCCGCGCCCTGACGCTTCCGCAGCCGCCCCGAGCCGGTGCCGGACCCAGACGTTGGGCTCGACGTAGACGGCGTGGTCGTGCGTCACGTCGCAGTGCACGGGCACGAGGGCACCGGGCACGTGGACCGGCCCGCTGGTGTCGAACGGCAGGCCCGTCCAACGACGCCAGTCGTCGAGCGACCCGGCGATCGTCATCGACCGGGTGGCGACGCGCTCGATGCGCCCGCCCGCGCGCACGTGCACCCGCAGCCACGGGTCGACCGGCAGGCCGTCCTCGCGGACCTGCGCCGCGTACTCCACCATCGGCAGGTCGGGCCGGGTGTGCTTGCCGCTCGGTCGCACGGGCGCGACCAGCGTGTCGTAGCCCAGTTCCGCGACGGCCTCCCGCATGGCGGCGAGCATCACCGCCGAGAGCCCGGTGCCACGGTGGTCGGGCCGGATGCAGATCTCCAACGCGGAGACGATGTTCGTCTCGGCGTGGGTGAGACGGCCGACGGTGCAGCGCTGGATCACCCGGTCCCAGCCGCCGTCGGGAAGCTCGGGCTCCGTCCAGCGGAACGGCGCGGCGTACGCCCGGGCGATCACGCGGGCGGGGTCGGCGGGGTCGACGGCGGCGAACACGAACTCGGGGTACAGGGCGTGGGCGACGGCGTAGTACACGGCGCCCATCGGGTCCCACAGCATGAACGGTGGCCACGCCCCGTCGAAGTCCTCGTCGAGCGCACGGGCGAGGTCGGGGCGGTCCGCCAGGCTCACGATGTCCAGGGTCACGGCGGCAACGTAGGGCGTCGGCCCGTCCGGCGCACGTGAATTACGGGCCGGTCCGACGGGTCACGGCCTTCCGGGCCGATCCGGCAACCCCACGCCGAGGCCCGAGCCGCCGGGCGGCGGGCCGGTACGCAGGCGTTCGGTCTATGGTGACGCCGTGACCGCCCCCGCCCCCTCCTGGCAGCCCCGCACCGCCGCGTACCAGGAGTTTCCCGCCCCGTCGCGCACGATCGCGACGACCGGGCCGCGGACTCACCTCACCGCGGGCGCGGTCACCCGCCACCTCATCGTGCCGTCGGTCGCCCGCGTCCGTCGGGGCACCGTCGCGCCGCCGACCCGGCGGGCGCCTCGCCAGCGCCGCCCGCCGCCGCCCGTCCCGGATCCACAGGACCGGCACCGGCGGGCGGAGCGCATCAGCGCTCCGCCCGTTCTTTCGTTGCGAGCAGGAAGAAGGACCGATCGTGTACGTCGTGAACAGGCAGGCCGAGCTGGGGGTGCTCCGGATCGTCCTGGCGGAGCAGTACGAGCGGCACAGCATCCAGCTGGCGTTGCTGGACCGGCAGGCCCGACGGATGCGCGCCGACGGTACCGGTGTCGAGACGGCTTCCGCGTTGACCGCCGCCACGCGGCGGGCCCTGGGTGACATCGCCCGCGCCCTGCACTACCTGGAACAGGGCCGGTACGGCACCTGCGGAGGATGCGACCGCGACATCCCGATCGAAGAGCTGGCGCACCGCCCGTCGACCCGGCTCTGCGCCACCTGTCAGCCCGAGCCGCACCGGCGGACCGCCCACGGCCGCGTCGGTGGCGACTGCCGCCGATAGAGGGCGTCACTTCTACGGCAACGCGCTCCTTCAAGGGGGCACTGGCGTCGCGGTCGGTTCCCACACCGCGGCGGTCCCGCACCCGCTCGGCGAGCGCCGCCGTGCCGAACAGGTAGTCCAGCGGACACGACGGCGCCGGCCGCCGCGAGGGTGGCCGGCGCCGTAGGACGTGCAGGTCAGCGGATGCGTCGGCGACCGTAGGCGCCGGCGGCGATGGCGACACCGATCGCGGCGAAGACGACCTGGAGGGCCAGCTCGATCCAGTCGATCCCCCTTGTGTCGTCCACGCCCAGGGCCCCGGCGACGAGGGTGCCGAGGATTGCCGCCACCACACCGATGAGCAGCGTGAGCCAGATCGGGATGTTCTGCTTGCCCGGGACGACCAGGCGGCCCAACGCCCCGATGATCAGGCCGATGATGATGGCGGTAAAGAAACCGGTGACTTCCACGTGGAGCCGTCCTTCCGGAGAGTTGTCGTCGAGCTGCGTGTTGCCCCCGCCGGAAGGGTGGCGAAACCACTCCCGGTCCCTTCCACAGCTTCTTCATACAACTGTCACGGAGCTGCGTACGAAACGTCATCGGCGCCATCCGGCGGCGACAGCCGGGCTGGCCTGGCCGGAAAACCGGCCGAGCGCACCACCCCTGCGACACGCGCGTCGGAGCCCTACCTACGGTCGAGGGCTCCGACGACGCCCGTCAGCGCAGCGGATCGAAGGGGCGCAGTTCTACGGGCTGGCCGCCGCCGGTGATCTGCTCGGCGAGCAGCTCACCGGTGAGCGGGCCGAGGGTGATGCCCCACATGCCGTGACCGCCGGCGGCGAAGACGCGCGGCGACCGGGTCCGGCCGATCAGGGGCAGCCCGTCCGGGGTGCAGGGTCGCGAGCCGACCCACTCGTCGGTACGGGCGTCCAGGTCGGCGCCGCGCAGCAGTGGCCGGGCGGCCTCGGCGATGGCCGAGATGCGGCGCCGGTCCAGTGGCGCCTCGGCGCTGCGGAACTCCATCATCCCGGCGACGCGCAGCCGGTCGCCCAGCGGCGTGCAGGCCACCCGCTGCGCGGGGAAGTAGACCGGCCCGGCCGGCAGGTGCTCGATCGCGACGCTGAAGCTGTAGCCGCGGCCGGCCTGCACGACGGTGCGTACGCCGAAGCGGCGGGCGAGCTGGCCGAGCCAGGTGCCGGTCGCCAGCACCACCGCGTCGTAGCGCTCGTCGGTGCCGGCGGAGGTCACCACCCGGACCCCGCCCGCCTCGTCGCGGACGTCCACGACGTCCACCCCGTCCTCGATCGTCCCGCCCCGGGCGCGGACGGAGTCGGCCAGCGCGTGCACGTACTGGCCCGGGTTGACGTAGCGCTGGTCGTGCAGGCGGATGGCGGCGCCGACCGCGTCCGACAGGGCGGGCTCCACCTCCCGCGCCTCGGCTCCGGTCAGCACGTCGAACTCGATCCCCTGCCCCGCGGAGTGGATGTGCGCCAGCTCGTCGAGCAGGACCGAGCGCTCGGCCTCGGTCCGGTACGCCGCGAGGAACGACTTCGCCTCGTGCGTCGGCGCGGTGACGCCGCCGGCCGTCAGCGCGTCGAACGCCGCCAGCGCCCGCCGGTTCATCGGGATGAAGGCGCGCATCGCGCTGCGCCATTTCGACGGCGTGCTGTGCCGCGCGAAGCCGGCGAGGAAGCGCAGCAGCCGGACGTCCGCGCGCGGCGGCACGTAGACCGGCGAGGACGGGCTCAGCACGGCGCGTAGCCCGTAGCGCAGCACGGCCGGCTCCGGCAGGGGAGTGGTGATGCCGGGCGTGAGCCAGCCCGCGTTGCCCCACGACGCGCCCGCCGCCACACCCGTACGGTCCAGCACGGTGACCCGGACCCCCCGCTCCTGCAGGAACCAGGCGGTGGCCAGCCCGACCATCCCCGCGCCGACGACGGCGACGTGTTGGGGCGCGGGCACTGACTCGACGGGGGACATGTCGTTTCTCTCCTTCAGGCGCTACCGGGATCGCGGCCAATCCTGTCCCTGCCGGGCCGAGAGATCATTGTCCGTACCGGCCAAGGATTGCCCAGGTCGTTGGCCCTTTCGCACAAGAGCGGGGCACAATCGCGGCATGCTCACGGTGGCTGGCGTGGTGGACGCGGCGGGCGCGGCACTGCTCAAGATCGTCGTCCCCGCGGACGAGACGGAGGTACGCGACGTGACCCTCGCCGAACTCGACGACGCCACGACCGGCCAGAGCGGGGACATCGTCCTCGGCGCCGGCATCGCGAGCCCGGAGCAGGCGCTCGCCCTCGTCGCCCGCTGCGCCGACGCCGGGGCGGCCGGCCTCGTCCTCAAGCCTCCGCTGGCCGCGCACCCCGACGTGACGTCGGCGGCCGCCGGGCGGCGCCTGACCCTGGTCGAGTTGCAGCGCCACGGCTCCTGGGCCCAGCTCGTCTGGCTGCTTCGCGGGGTGATCGACCGGGCCGTGGCGCCCGGCTCGCCGGAGACCGGGGAGCCCGGCGTCTACGACGAGCTGTTCGCCCTCGCCGACGCCACCGCCGCCGTCGTCGACGCGCCGGTGACGATCGAGGACGCCCAGTCCCGGGTGCTCGCCTACTCGTCGCGCCAGGACCGCACCGACCCCGCCCGGGTGTCGACGATCGTCGGCCGCCGGGCACCCGGGGACGTGATCGCCCACTTCCGCTCCCGGGGCGTGTTCCGCAAACTCATGACGGGCAGTGAGCTGATCTTCGTACCGCAGGGTCCGGACGGGACGCTGCCCCGCCTCATCATCCCGATCCGCGCCGGAGGCGAGCTGCTCGGCTCGATCTGGGCCGTCGTCGAGGGTCCGGTGCCGCAGGGGCGGCTGCGCGACCTCCAGGGCACGGCGTCCGTGCTGGCCCTGCACCTGTTGCGCCTGCGTGTGCAGGCCGACGTCGCGCGTCGGGTGTCGGCCGACCGGCTGCGGGCCGTCCTGCGGGCCCCCGGTCGGATGGGGCGCGAGGAACTGGCCCTGCCCGAGGGACCGTGGCGGGTCTTCGCGCTCGGCGCGCACGGCGGGACGGGCGAGATGGTCGACAGCCTCGCCCTGTGGGAGTCCATCACCCGCCGGCACGGCTGGCGTCAGCCGCTGCTGGCGGACGTCGGAGACGTCCTGTTCGCCGTCCTGGTCGACGGGGGCGCCTCGCCCGGCTCGCGGCGGTGGATGGAGAAGCTGATCCACGACGTCGCCGTGCACGACCCGGGGCTGTACGCGGCGTCCGGCGGTGTCGCCGCAGGCCTGACGGACCTGCCGCGATCGCGCGCCGAGGCGGCCGAGCTGCTCGCGTTGCGCGGCCCGGCGGGACGACGGGACCCGGTGCTGCGGTTCGAGGAGCACTGGGCCGAGGTGGTCGTGCACCGGGTGGTCGGCGCGGTGCCGGGCGTCGACCTGCTGGTGGGCGGGCCGCTGCCCGACCTCGTCGCCCACGACCGGGAGCACGGCACCGACTACGTCGCCACGGTCGCCGCCTGGCTCGACCAGCAGGGCGACCCGAAGCGGGCCGCCCGGCAGCTGCACGTGCATCCCAACACGCTGCGGTACCGGATGCGCCGCCTCACCGAGGTCGCCGCCGTCGATCTCGAGTCGCCGCGTACGCGGCTGGCGTTGCAGATCCAGCTCGCGGCGCTGAACCGCGCGGCGTCCGCGCCCGGCCCGGCGTGACGGCCGCGTCCCGTCCGGCGTGACGCCGCGCGGCGTCCCCGTCCCGTCCGGTGACCGCCGCCGGACGGGACGGGCGGGCCCCGAGCCGGCGGGCGGGACGGGCGGGCCCCGAGTCGGCGGGCGGGGAGCGGGGGACGGCGGCGCGGGGACGGGCCGCTCAGGCGAGGCGGTGGTCGAGGGCGGTGTGCCGGCGCCCGGCGCCGACGGTGCGTACGGCGGCGGCGAGCGCGCGACGGGAGCCGACGAGGACGACGAGCTTCCTGGCCCGGGTGACGGCGGTGTAGAGCAGGTTGCGTTGCAGCATCATCCAGGCGCTGGTGGTCAGCGGGATGACCACGGCGGGGTACTCGGAGCCCTGCGAGCGGTGGATGGTCATGGCGTACGCGTGGACGAGTTCGTCCAGCTCGTCGAAGTCGTAGTCGATGCTCTCGTCCTCGTCGGTGCGTACCGTCAGGGTCTGTTCCTCGGTGCTCAGGGCGGTGACGATGCCGAGGGTGCCGTTGAAGACGCCGGCCTGGCCCTTGTCGTAGTTGTTGCGGATCTGGGTGACCTTGTCGCCGACGCGGAACACCCGGCCGCCCAGGCGGCGTTCGGGCTGTCCCTCGCGCGCCGGGGTGAGGCGCTGCTGGAGCAGCGTGTTCAGGGCCGCCGCGCCGGCGGGGCCGCGGTGCATCGGGGTGAGGACCTGGACGTCGCGGCGCGGGTCGAGGCCGAAGCGGGCGGGGATCCGGGTGCAGGCGACGTCGACGGTCAGGGCGGCGGTGGCCTCGGTGTCCTCGTTGACGAACAGGAAGAAGTCGCTGAGGCCCTGCACCAGGGGTGGCTTGCCGGCGTTGATGCGGTGGGCGTTGGTGACGACGCCGGACTGCGCGGCCTGGCGGAAGACCTGGGTCAGGCGGACCCGGGGGATGGCCTCGGCGGCGAGCAGGTCCCGCAGCACCTCGCCGGCGCCGACGGAGGGAAGCTGGTCGACGTCGCCGACGAGCAGCAGGTGCGCGCCGGGCGGTACGGCCTTGACGAGCTTGTTGGCCAGGATGAGGTCGAGCATGGACGCCTCGTCGACGACGAGGAGGTCGACGTCGAGGGGATTGTCCCGGTCGTGGCTGGCCTCCCCGCCGGGGCGTAGCTGCAGCAGCCGGTGCACGGTGGCCGCCGGATGCCCGGTCAGCTCCGACAGGCGCTTCGCGGCGCGGCCCGTCGGCGCGACGAGGGTGACCTTGGCCTTCTTCGCGGCGGCGAGTTCGACGATCGAGCGGACCGTGAAGCTCTTGCCGCAGCCGGGCCCGCCGGTCAGCACGGCGACCCGGGAGGTGAGGGCGAGGCGTACGGCCTGTTCCTGCTCGGGGGCCAGTTCGGTGCCGGTGCGGGCCTTCAGCCAGGCCAGCGCCCTGCCCCAGTCGACGCCCGTGAAGTGGGGCAGCCGGTCGGCGCGGTCGCGCAGCAGCCGCAGCAGGGATCCGGCGAGGGACTGCTCGGCGCGGTGGAACGGCACCAGGTACACCGCTGCGGTGGGCTCGCCGTCCGGCCCGGGCAGCGTCTCGCGGACCACGCCCTCCTCGGCGACGAGTTCGTCGAGGCAGTCGCTGACGAGGTCGGCGGGTACGTTGAGGATCTTGATCGCGTCGTCGACGAGCCGCGGGCGGGGCAGGTAGCAGTGCCCGTCGTCGGTGGCCTCGGACAGGGTGTGTTGCAGGCCGGCCTTGACCCGTTGCGGGCTGTCGTGCGGGATCCCGACCGCCTGGGCGATCGTGTCGGCGGTCTTGAACCCGATGCCCCACACGTCGGCCGCCAGCCGGTACGGCTCCTCGCGGACCACGGTGATGGCGGCGTCGCCGTACTGCTTGAAGATCCGTACGGCCAGGGAGGTGGACACGCCGACGCCCTGGAGGAAGACCATCACCTCCTTGATGGCCTTCTGCTCCTCCCACGCGGCGGTGATCTTCGCGGTGCGCTTCGGCCCCAGGCCGGGCACCTCGACCAGGCGGGCGGGCTCCTCCTCGATGACGCGCAGGGTGTCGAGACCGAAGTGGGCGACGATCCGCTCGGCGAACACCGGACCGATGCCCTTGACCAGCCCGGAACCGAGGTAGCGGCGGATGCCCTGAATCGTGGCCGGCAGCACGGTGGTGTACGAGTGCACCTCGAACTGCCGGCCGTACTGCGGGTGCGACGACCAGCGTCCGGACAGGCGCAGGCTCTCGCCGGGCTGGGCGCCCAGCAGCGCGCCGACCACGGTGAGCAGGTCGCTGCCCCGGTCGGTGGCCACCCGGGCGACGGTGTAGCCGGTCTCCTCGTTGACGTACGTCAACCGTTCGAGCACCGCGTCCAACACGGCCGACGGCGGGCGGGTGGGGGCAGTCACCCGCCCATCCTGCCTCCCGCCCCCGGAAGGGTGCCGCCGACCCGGCCGCGCGCCCGCGCGGGAGCCGCGGTGCCCCTCCGCTCGAAGCCCACGCCTTCGCGAGATGGTCGACGATCTCGCGGGCTTCCGACCCCTCCGACGTCGCGTTGGCCCTGGGCCTTGGCGCCAGCACGATGGCGATCACTCCCGCCCAGGCGATCCTGCCCGAGTACCCGATCATCGTCGAAGCCAGCGCCGACGCCACGCCCGACTGCGGAGAGCCGCTGCCGCCCCCGCCCGGTGGCGGCACCCCGTCCCCTTCGGCCTACATGCTGCAGGGAGTCATCGACCTGGAGCAGTACGGCCACGAGGGCTCCTGCCGTACCGGACCGGCGGCGTCAAGGTCAGCGCGTACTCCCGGTTCGCCAACTCCAGCAGCAACCGCGTCGACGCCGACCACACCAACGTCCGGTGCTACGCCAACGACGCGTACGGCCACTCCACCACGACTACGAGTCTGAGAACAACGGGCGCTCGTCGACCCAGAGCAACAGTCCGTGATCGAGACCCTGCGCTCAGCTCACGACCTCACCGCAAATACCCGGCGTGGTCCGTTGATCTCAGCGAAGAAGGAGTGACACGGAAGCGGGATGAACCTCCTCCAGTCCGTACCCGCCGCCACCTTCGCCCTGATGGCGGTCGTGGTGAGCACGTCGGTCGCCAGGTCGTCGAAGACACGCACCCGCTCGCCCCGGGAACGCCACAGGGCCTTCTTCGCGGCCTCGAACTGGTCCTTCGCGGTCAGGCAGATCAGCCGCCGGGGCGGGTAGATCTGGGCCACGGACGGCCAGTCGAGGTCGTGGCGGGGCGCGAGCAGCAGTGCCACCTGTTCGGAAAGACCCTCGCCGGCCAACAGCAGGCGCATCAGAGCGAAGCGTTCCCAGATCGTCAGCGGATTGCGGGCCGGGTCGTACGCCTCAGCGGCGAGGCCGCCGTACTCGTCGGTCGATCGCCAACCGAAGTGGGTCGTCAGCACCACGACGTGGGGGAGCGGCAGGGCAGCCAGGCTGTGTCGCAGCACCGCGAGATGCCCGACGTGCGGGGGCTGGAACCGCCCGGTCCACACGGCATGCAGGCGTTCATCCATCGGCGGTCAGCCTTCTGCCGTCGGCATTGATCCGACCAGGTCGCTGAGAGCCGCGCCGGTCGACTCCAACAGTCGGGGTAGGCAGCCGTTCGTCGAGAAGTTGTGGTCGGCGCCCTCGATGACCTGTCTCCTCTCGGGCGGGATCGGCGTCAGGTCCATGCCCGCGGTGTACTGGTCGTCCCCGGCGAGCCATACCCGGTCGACACCTGTACTGAGGGCCTCCCAGGCAGCACCTGATTCATCGATCATCTCGCGGCGTAGTTCGAGCCCGTGCCGGAACGTTCGCCCGGTGCGCGCTAACTCGTCGAGCTGCCATTCCGGCAGGAACACCCGAGCCAAGTCGACCAGCCGGCACAACGGCGCGAGGCACCAGACCAGCCAGTTCTGGCCGCCGGCCCGTTCCCGGGCCCGCAATGCGGTCGCCCCACCCATGGAGTGCCCCACCAGCAGCAGCGACGACGAGTGTGGACTGGCCCATTCCGCGACGATCTCGACCGAGCGCACCTCGGAGGTGAAGTCGCGGTAGACCGGCGTCGAATCGCCTGAGCCGAGCGGGTCGATCGTCAAGGTCTCGAAGCCCTGCCACGCCCAGTGGCGGGCCAGTCGGTTGTAGAGCCCGTAAGGACCGTGTCGGGAACTGCCGAAGTAGCCGGGAACGACGATGATGCTCCGGCGGCTCGGCGCCCAGCTCGGCGCGTGCCTGGTCACCGCGACGGCACCGTCCGGCGACGTGATCCGGAGCTGGTCGACGTCGGGCCAGGAGTCGCGCGGAAAGGCGGGGACGGCTGACCACGCGTCGCCGTCACCGTGCCACATCCGAGCTGTCCCGTTGGGGGTGGCCAGGTAGCGGTATCGAGAATCGGTGGGCAGGATGCCGTTGAGCAGGTGGGCGAGCATCAGCACCGTCGAGTTGCTGCCCACTACCAAGCGGTTGCGGCACCGGTCCAGGCCCCCCTGCTGCCACCACGCGACCAGTCGTCGCTCAAGATCGCAGGCAGTTTCGCCACCGGGGATGACCAGGTCGGCGGCGCTGATCGCCCGGGCTCGGAATCGGTCGAGCGACCGGTGCGCCTCTGGGTGCGTGTTGCGCAGCTGCGCCGTCGACAGGCCGGCGGCCACGCCGAGATCGATCGCCGGCAGACTGATCTCCCCCTCGTACGGAACTCCGAGTTCGGCCGCGATCAGGTGAGCCGATGCGACCGCCTGCGCGGTGGGGGTGGCGACGACGGCCGTCACGCCGCCCGCGTCCGCGCGGATCGCGCGGGCAAGGCGGACTGCCTGCTGCTGTCCCTGAGCGGTGGGCGTCGCCAGGTCGGAGGTGCCGTGGATGTCCCGGAGGTTCTTTTCGGTCTCCACGTGCCGGGCAAGGACGATGACGGCTGCCATCCGTTGCCTTCCGTTACGAGATGGCCAGTGGGCCGGCGTTCGACAGGAGCCGTTCAGCCATGATCAACGTCGTCAGGTAGTAGCGCTGGATCCGCGGCAGGAAGGAGTCACGAGTGACGGGCAGGCTGAACTCCTCCCACCGTGCTCCGCCTGACCTCTCAAAGGTGTGACCATGTAGGACGAGGTGGTCGGTCTTTTCCGTGAAAAGGTCCATTCCCGCCGTGACGGGTAGCCAGACGAGCGCGGCGACCTCATCGACGGCCGGCCGGTAGTCCGCCAGGTCGCGGTCGCAGCGGTAGAGGAAGACCGATTGGTATTCCCGGTTTCGTTGACCGTTCGACTGGTCGGCGACCTCGACCCGTTCGCCGAGGTGGTGCAGGTTCTCCGGTTCGACGGTCAGGCCGAGTTCCTCGGCGACCTCGCGCAGCCCGGCCATGATCGGCTCGCCGGCTTCCAGGTGGCCAGCGGCGCTCACATCCAGCAGCCCTGGAAAGTTGCGCATGGTGTCCGCTCGCTTTTGAAGCAACAGCGCGCCGTCGTCCTCGTTCGAGACGATCCAGCAGTGGAACGTCCGATGCCATTCACCCTGACGGTGAGCCTGGATGCGCTCCATGCTCCCGAGAGGCTCGAGGTTGGCGTTGTAGATGTCGATCTGCTCTGATCCCATGTGCTCACCTTCCCGTGATGAATGCGGCGCCCGCTGGCCGGGCCCAGACCGAAGCTGCCACCGCCCGATCGCGTAGCGGCGCCAACTGTTCCGCCTCCACATCTTCGTGCATCGCCTGGAGAATCCGTATCTCCAGCACAAGGGATTTCGCGTACCGTCCCTGATCCGATTCGGCCTGGAACCCTGCCTTGGCCTGTCGGACGAGAGCAAGCGCCTCACGGAGTGAGGCGGTTCCACGAGCGTCGCTCGGCTCAATGGCACCACCGGTGTTTACTCCCAGCCTCGTAGCGATGGCTAACGACCGCGCGTAGTCGACATGGGCGAGGTCCACCCGCACCTCGTGGGGAGCCAGTGCGGCGACGTCGGTGAGCAGTTGCCCGGCCCGGTCGAAGTTCTGCTCGGGTGGCTCGCCGTCCCGCGTCGTCCTGATCACGCCGAGATGCCGGTGCGCCTTGGCCAGTAGGAGGCTTCGTCGAGGTTCACCGAAGCCGGTGGGCAGTTGTTCGCCGTACCGGATCGCACGCTCGATGTTGACCACGGCGGTATTGCGGCCGAGGAGGTAGTTGGCCCAGCCGAGGTCGTCGATGAGGATCGAGATGATTGCCAGCTTGTCATCGACGAACTGCGCGGACTCCAGAGCCCACTCGCCGAGTTGGACGCGTTGTTCGTGAAAGCCGAGGACGTGCAGGGTGAGCGAGGAGTTCTCCCGGAGCCGCAGCACCGCCGGGTCCCGCTGTTGCTCGTGCAGGACCTTGCCGTAGGCGATGACACCTGCGGCGTACTGCTGGTAGGCATCGCGCACATCGCGGCCGGCGGGCCGTCGCGTCAGCAGGTAGGCGACGTCGAGAACGACGCCGATCGCGAGCACCACCACCGCCACGGCGGCGGGAAGAAGCCAGCGGTACACACCCTCGTGCCCACCCTCATCGACCCATTCCTGAGTCGTCTGAAAGGCGAAGGTAGCGAGGCCGAGCGCGGTGCCGACGACGAACGTGGTGACCGTGGCGGTCCCGCTGAACGTACGTCGCAGGGACACCGGTCGCCTCCCGCGCGAAGAACGTGAATGGATCGCTGATACTACCGGCCGCGACGCTCGTGATCGGGGTCGCCTTTCCGACTCATGCGGGGTGCGCCTCGCAGGTCTGGTTGGCTGTCTGGATCTGTCCGAGGGAGCAACGGGAGCCTGGTTGTCGGTCGCAAGAACGGAGGTCTGACGCTCGCACTGTCCTTCGCCTCCGCCGCTGTCACCGTGCGCCACCCGTTGGAGATACTTCGTGCCGCAGTTCGCCTTCGCCAACACCTTCTGGCAGCGCTTCGACGTCATCGAAAAGTCGGTCAAGGCCGGCGTGCGCAAGGCGATGGAGAGGTTCCAGCAGATCACCATCGCCGAACTACACGCCGAAAAGGGTCTGCACCTGGCGTCGATGAACAACGCCCGGGACCCCGGGTGGACCATCCGGCGGCGGACAGGCGACCCGTCCACGGAACGACCGGAGCGGGGCTCGGTGTCTGCGGCGCGGGCTTGGGAGCGGTAGGCTGTCGGGGCGGGTACGCGACGGCCCGGTACGCCCGTCCACCCGCTCTTCTTGGCTAGCAGCCGCCAGTCAGTTTCGTCGCGCGCTGCCCTGTGACACCTTGGAGCACGTCTTGGCAGACCTGACGCCACCCGCCCTGAATCCCTTCGGCTTGCCGGGGGACGGGCACCCCGACCGCGACGGCGCTCGGGCAGTGGACGTCAGCGCGGGCGCCATGACCCGGATGCGGAGCCCCTTCGCGTCTGCCGACGAGACTGGCCGGGACCAGCCACGGGCGTCCCGCGTCACCTGATCTCCGGACGATCCCCGTGCCGGTCGCGGCGGACGGACCGTCCGCCGCCCGGTGACACGCCGGGCGGTGCAGACTGGGACGGTGCCCACCACCGACTCGCCCGCCCTCCGCCGTCGCACCCACACGCTCGTCGCGGCGGTCGTCGCGCTCGCCATGACTCTCGCGCTCGGCGCGTGGGCGCTGCGGGGCCGGTTCGGCAGCGCGGACACCCCACCGCAGCAGGCCACCGTCTCCGCTGCGCCGTCCGGCGCCGTCGCGGCGGACGGCACCGTCGTCTGCGCCGGCCGGTCGACCCGGGCGCCCCGCGAGCTGCGGGGCATGTGGATCACGACGGTGAACAACATCGACTGGCCGAGCCGGCGAGGGCTGCCGGCCGAGAAGGCCCGGGCCGAGTTCCGGGGCTGGCTGGACCTGGCGGTGCGGCGCAACCACAACGCGGTCTTCGTGCACGTGCGCCCGAGCGGGGACGCGCTCTGGCCGTCGGCGTACGCGCCGTGGTCGGAGTGGCTGACCGGGCGACGCGACGGCCGCGACCCGGGCTGGGACCCGATGGAGTTCATGGTCGCCGAGGCGCACGCCCGCAACCTGGAGTTCCACGCCTGGTTCAACCCCTACCGGGGCGGGCAGCCGGCCACCGTCGGCGGGCCCGGGCCGAAACTGGACCAGCTCGCGCCGACGCACCCGCTGCGGCGGCACCGCGACTGGGTGGTGACCTATCCCAGCGCCGACCGGCCCGGCAGCCGCCTCTACTTCAACCCGGGCATCCCCGAGGCCCGCAGGTTCGTCGAGGACGCGATGCTGGAGGCGGTCCAGCGCTACGACGTCGACGGCGTGCACTTCGACGACTTCTTCTACCCGTACCCGGAGGCCGGGCAGGACTTCCCGGACGACGCGACGTTCGCCCGGTACGGCCGGGGATTCGCGGACAAGCACGCCTGGCGCCGCGACAACGTGAACACCCTGGTCCGCGAGATGAGCGAGCGGATCAAGGCGATCAAGCCGTGGGTGAAGTTCGGCATCAGCCCGTTCGGCATCTGGCGCAACGCGCGCAGCGACCCGGCCGGTTCGGCGACCGCCGGGTTGCAGAGCTACGACGACATCTACGCCGACACCCGACTCTGGGTACGGCGGCAGTGGCTGGACTACGTCGTACCGCAGCTCTACTGGCACATCGGGTTCGGCAAGGCCGACTACGCCAAGCTGCTGCCGTGGTGGGCGGCCACGGTGCGGGGCACGAGGGTGCAGCTCTACATCGGTCAGGCAGACTACCGGGTGGGCGAACGCGGCGCCTGGCGCGACCCGGCGGAGCTGGACCGCCAGCTCGCCCTCAACCGCCGACACGGCGTCGACGGCAGCGTGCACTTCAGCGCCCGGCAGGTGCGCGCCGACCGGCTCGGGGCGGTCGACCGGTACAGCCGGACCCACTACTCCGGTCCGGCGCTGGTGCCCACGATGGCGCACCTTCCGTCGGCGTCGCCGGCCGCCCCCACGGTCACCGGCGCGCGGCGCGGGAACGCCGACGGCGTGACGCTGACCTGGCGCGGGGACGGCGCCACGAGCTTCGCCGTCTACCGCGTCGACGGCGACGCGGCCCGGCTCGTCGGCACGACCCGCGGCACCGGCTGGGTGGACCGCGCCGCCCCGGCCGACCGTCCGCTGACCTACTGCGTGTCCGGTGTGGACCGCTCCGGCAACGAGGGCCCGCTCAGCTCGCCGGCGTCCGTCGACCCGCGCTAGCGGCCCACCCCGACGGAGCAGACGCACCCGCGCACCGGGCCGGTCGGTCGGCCGGGCTACCCTGCCGCGGTGATGGCCGAAACGGACGGGGAGCGGCTGGCGGCGTCGCTGGCCGACCGGCTCGACACGGTCACGTTCACCGACCTGACCACCGACGAGGTCACGGCCCGGCTGATCGACGCGGTGGTCGACTGGGCGGCGGCGCGGGGCTGGCGGGTCTATCGGCGGGCGGCGAGCGTGCTGCCGCTGCCGCCACCGATGTCCGCGCAGCAGTCGGTGCTCGACGTGGCCTGTGCCCGCCCGGCCGGGCCGCCGGTCGTCGTCGAGATCGATCACGGTACGCGTCGGCGCACCTGGGAGAAGCTGCTCGCCGAGGCCGAGGCGGGGCGGATCCCGCTCTGGGTGCGCTGGGGTGCCGGACGGCTGACCCCGCCGCCCGCGCCGATCGCGATGGTGGCCTGCGAGGTCAGCAGGCGGATGGACCCGACCGGCCGGGGCCGGGTGCACAGCCGCTCGCCGCGAGCCGACATGCCGCCCCCGGCGCATTCGGCCGCGCGGGTCGCGGAGACGGCCGCCGTCGAGCTGCCGCTGCCGTCGTCCGAGCCGCCCGCCACGGGGACCTGAGCCCCACGCGAACGACCGGCCGCATGGTCGGCGGCAATCGCCCCGGGCGACCAGCACCGGACGGTCCCTGGTGGGCACGCGCACCCCGACGGCAGACGGGCGACGCCCGACCGTGGCTCCACAGAGTGGCCGGACCGTGCCAGACTGTGATCATGGACGAGACGCCGAACTTCCTTCGCCCGTTCGTACTGACGCCGACCGCCCGCCAGCACGAGCGGGAGGCGAACCTCGACTGGTACGTGCCGGAGGGCGCCGCCCCGCATCCCGCCGTGGTCCTCGTCCACGGGGGACCGCTACCGCCCGACCTGCACCCGGGTCCTCGTGACTGGCCGGTCTACCGCGGCTACGGCTGCCTCCTCGCCGACCTCGGTCTCCTGGCCGTCACCGTGGAGCACCGGATGCGCGTCGTCGCCGGTCCGCAGGGTCCCGCCACCGACTGCGCGACGGCCGCCCTCGACGTCGCCTCGGCCGTGGACCGGGTACGCGCCGACCCGCGCGTCGACAGCGGACGGATCGCGCTCTGGTTCTTCTCCGGCGGGGGACTGCTGAGCACGGACTGGCTGCGGGAGCGGCCGTCCTGGCTGCGCGCGGTGGCGCTGACGTATCCGCTCCTCGCGCCGCTGCCGGACTGGGGCGTCGACCCGCGCTTCGAGCCGGGCGCGGCGCTCGGCGAGCCGGGTGGGCCCGTACCCCCGCTGCTGCTGACCCGGGTCGGCCGCGAACGGAAGGAGCTGGCCGAGACCGTCGCGGCGTTCCTCGACGCGGCGGACACCGCCGGCGTACGGGTGGAGGTGGTCGACGTACCGGGCGGGCAGCACGGGTTCGACATGCTGGACCACACCGACGAGTCCCGGCGGGCGGTCGAGCGGGCGGCCGACTGGGTCGCGCAGCGACTGGCCGGGTGAGAAGGTCGGCCGGCCCACGGTACGGCGGGCCGGCCGGGGGTAGGTGCGGATACTCAGCGCCGGACCGGTGCGACAGCTCAGGCGTCCCCGACCGGATCCGCCGAGGATTCACCCATGACCGAGACGCTGCGTCGATATTCCGATCCGACACCCCTCGCGTCGACCCGTCTGACGGCCGGCGAACGCTGGCGGCGGGCACGCCTGACGGTCTTCGGTCAGGTGCTCGGGGCGACGGTGCGCCTGGCCGCCCGCCATCCCGCGTCGTGGCGGTGGTCGGCCAGGCGGCACCACCCGGTACTGGAGCGGCTCGCGGCGGCGAACGCGCGTGCGGGGTGCGCGCTCGCCGCGCTGGAGGTCCCGGCGTACCGCGCCTTCCTGCGCGCCCGACCGGCCGGGGCCCGCCGACGGCTGCGGGACTTCCCGGAGACCGACAAGGTGAGCTACGTCGTGCCTTTCGACTCCGCCCGACGCTGCCGGGGTGGGCGACTGCCCGATCGGGGCGTGGTGGTCGACGAGTCCGCCGGCTCGTCCGGCCGGCCCTTCAACTGGCCCCGGGGCGAGCGGGAACTGCGCGCGGTGCACCGCGACATCGTCGGCTACACCAGCCTGGTCTTCCCGATGCGCCGCCCGTTCGTCATCAACGCCTACTCGATGGGCGCCTGGGCGACCGGCACGACGACCGGCGCCGCGATGGCCCGGATCGCGGTGGTCAAGAACACCGGCCCGGACCTCGGCAAGATCGTCGACACGCTCCGCGAGTTCGGCCCGGACTTCGACTACCTGGTGACCGCGTACCCGCCCTTCCTGAAGCACCTGCGGGACCGGCTCGACGCCGAGGGGTTCGACTGGTCGCGCCACCGCGTCTTCGCCAGCTGCGGGGGAGAGGGGATGACGGAGGCGTTGCGCGGCTACCTGGAGGAGCGGTTCCTGCGGGTCAGGTCCGCGTACGGCGCCTCGGACCTGACCATCGGCATCGGTGCGGAGACGCGGTTCACCGTGTGGTTGCGGCGGCGCCTGCGCGACGATCCCGAGCTGCGGGCGGCGCTGCTGGGCGCCGACGAGCAGCGCCTGCCGATGGTGTTCCAGTACAACCCGCTGGCCACCTACCTGGAGACCAACGAGCGCCGCGAACTGCTCTGCACGATGACCGGTCCCGACGTCCTGCAACCACGGCTGCGGTACAACGTCGGCGACGAGGCGCTGCTCGTCGACTTCCGGCGGATCCTCGACCTGGTGCGGGGCGACGCGCAGCGCTGGGCCGAGTGCCGCGAGGCCACGGCCAGCGAGCGGATGACCCTGCCGGTGCTGCTGCTGTTCGGCCGGCGCGACTCGACGGTGTCCTACCTGGGCGCCAACCTCTACCCGCAGGACGTGGAGTACGGCCTCTACGCCGACAACCCGTACGCCGCCGAGATCAGCCGGTTCTGCCTGGCGCTGGCCGAGGACGAGACGCTGGAGACCCGGCCGGTGGTCCACCTCGAACTGCGGCGACCGCTGCGCGCGGCGGAGCGCGAGGCCCTCGCCGCCGCCTGCCGCAGCGGCGTACGCGCCCACCTGGCGGCCGTCTCCCGCGACTTCGCACAGTCGCTGACCGAGGACCCGGCCGCCGGTGACATCCGCGTCGAGCTGCACGAACCGGGAGCCGGCCCGTTCGCCGGACAACAGAAGATCAAGAACGTCTACCTGGTGGGCTGAGTGATGCGTACCCGTGACTTCTCCCGCGCCCCGGCGCGCGCCCAGGCCGGCGCCATGTTCTTCGGCGCCACCCGCTACCGGAGCCCGCTGGCGATCCTGCGGCTCCTGCCGGCCTGGCGGCGGATGGTCCGCGACATGCGCCGCATGTCCGGCTACCGCTGGCACCGGATCTACTGGGAGTTCCCGTTCACCCTCGGCACGATCGCGTTCTTCAGCGACCGCGAGGCCCTGCTGCGCTTCGCCCGGTCCCGGCACCACCGCAAGCTGATGATCTGGCTGACCGACGGCGACCGCCACGCGACCGCCGGCTACATCCGGATCTTCACCGCCGAACCCGACGGCTACTCCAACGGGGTGTGGCGGGCCGAGTCCACCGAGATGGGGCACATCCCGACCTTCACGCCGCTGGGCTCCGAGACGGTCGGACCGGCGGTGCGGCGATGACCGCCCCGCACGCCCTGGAACGCGTCGTCGACCGGCGCGGCCTGCGCGAGTTCCTGGCGCTCACCGACCGGGTGTACGCCGGCGAGCCGCGCTTCGTGCCGCCGACGCGCCAGCAGGTGCGGCGCTGGTGGCGCGAGGGCGTGCCGATGTACGTGCTGCGTGACGGCGCCACCGGTGCGGTCGTCGGCCGGACCACCCTGCACACCGACGCCGCCCTCGACGCGAAGCTCGGCCGCCGGTGTCAGCTCTTCGGGCTCACCGAGTTCACCGAGGCGGCGGCGCGACCGCTGTTCGAGGCGGTCACCGCCGCCGCCCGCGCCGCCAGCGACCGTGACGCGCTCTTCGGGCCGGTCGCGTTGCTGCCCAACCAGTCGGGCGGCGTCATCACCTCCGGGTACGCCGATCGCGGCTTCATCGACAGCGCCTGGAACCCACCCCGGTACGTGAGCGCGTACGAGTCGTACGGGTTCCACCGGCGGTTCGAGTCGGACACCTGGATCTGCCCCGTCTCCGCCGGCGACGACGCCCCACCGGGCACCGACGACGACGGCGCGGAGCTGACGGTGCACCGGGGCGACGTCCGGCGCCTCGCCGAGCAGCTCGACCTGCTGCGGGGGCTGCTGAACGCGTCCTTCGCCCAGCTCGGCTACTACACCGAGATCTCGGCCGCGCAGCTGAGCCGGCAGACCGACGGGCTGGCGTACCTGCTGGACGAGTCGCTGCTGCTCTACCTGACCAGGGCCGGGCAGCCCGTGGCGTTCGTGCTGTGCGTGCCGGACATCAGCGAGTTCGTGGTACGGGTCCGCGGCGACCTGCACCTGCTCAACCAGGTCCGGCTGCTGGCGATGCGCCGCCGCTACCGGCGGGAGGCGGTGCTGATCGTCAAGGGTGTGCTGCCCGGGTACCAGGGGCGCGGCTACCAGCGCCTGCTCTCCGCCGCGCTGCGGCGCAACCTGCACGCCGGCGGGTACACGACGCTGCGCAGCACCTACGTCGGCCGGGACAATCCGGCGTCGGCCGCGCAGTACCGGGCGCTGGGCGGCCGGCCGCTGCACGGGTACACCTTCTACGAGAAGGCGCTGTGATGCGGCTGGCGACGTTCCGCGAGCTGGAGCCGCTCTGCTGGCGGGCGCCGAGCGCGCACAACACCCAGCCGTGGCGGCTCGACCACCGGCCCGAGGCGATCCTGGTGGGCTGGGACCGGGCGTACGAGCTGCCGGCGGCCGACCCCTCCGGCCGCGACCTGCGGCTGTCCCTGGGTGCCTTCGTCGAGACCTGCCTGATCGTCGCCGCCGACGCGGGCCTGCGGATGACGTTCGTCGGGGACCACTGCCGCGCGGACCGTCGGGTGGGCTGGCTGCGTGCCGCCCCGCACCGCTACGACACCCCGTTCAGCGCCGCGCAGGTGCTCACCCGTCGTACCCACCGGGGCCGGTTCTCGGCCGGCCCGGACGCCGAGGCGCTGGCGGCCGTCGACGCCGTCGCGCGGATCGCGGGCGGGACGGTGCGGGCCGTACCGGACGCCACCCTGCTGGCCCGCCTGCTGCGGGACGCCGACCGGTGGACGTACGCCGATGCGGCTGTGGTCGGCGAGTTGCGGTCGTGGCTGCGGCTCACCCCGGCGCACCCGGACTACCACACCGACGGGCTCACCGACCGGTGCCTCGGCCTGTCCGGGCGCGAGGCGACGGCGTTGCGGGCGGCGCTGGCCGCGTACCCGGTGCTGCGCCGGCTCGGGCTGCCCCGGCTGCTCGCGGCGGCGTCCGGCAGCCCGCTCGCCCTCGGCGGCGCCGCGCTCGTCCTCGTCGGGCCGCCCGGCATGGACGACGCGAGCCAGGTCGAGTTCGGCCGGGTGCTCGCGCGCACGTGGCTGACCCTGCACGCGGCCGGGCTGGCCGCGCACCCGCTGAGCCAGCTCATCGACGCGCCCGCCACCCGCGCCGCCCTGGGCTCGTTGCTGGGCGTGGCGCCGCAGCGCCTGCTGCACGTGGCCCGGGTCGGCCGGCCGGTGGGCCCGGCGCCACCGTCGGCGCGTCGGGTCGACGGCCTCGGCCAGCGCCCCCGGTGACGCCCGCCCGGGCCCCGGCCCGGGCGGGCGTCACCGCCGGTTGCCGAGCCTGCGTTCACCAGGGCCATTAGGTGAGGCTAACCTGGCCCTCGATCGCTGGGAGGGCGCAGCTCGTGTACACATCCTCGTGCCTCCGGGTCGCCGTCGGCCCCGGAGTGCGGATCCTGACCCACATCGGGGCCGACGGCACCGGCCCCGGCGTCCCGTCCACCGGCCGGCGGTGCGGCGCCCCCGCCGCGCCCGCCCGGTCCTGACGCCCGTGGCAGCCGACAAGATCAGCGGTGGGACCATCCTGCGCCGCGCCCTGCGCCGCCAGCGCGGTCGCGTGGTGGCCGGCACCGTGCTGCTCTGCACCCACCAGGCCACCGAGGCCCTCGTCCCGGTCGCGATCGGCGTGATCATCGACCGCGCGGTCGCCACCGGGGACGTACGGGCGCTGCTGCTCTCCCTCGCCGGCCTCGCCGTCCTGTTCACCGTCCTCGCCTTCGCCTACCGCACCGGCGCCCGCCTCGCGTACGGCGCCCTGGAGCAGGAGGCCCACCTCCTGCGGGTCGAGATCGCCAGGAGCGCCCTCGACCCGCGCGGGAACCGCTCGGGCCTGCGCGACGGCGAACTGCTCTCCGTCACCGCCTCCGACGCCGAGTTGGCCGCGCTCGTCGTGCGGGTCGCGGGGCTCGGCGCCGCCGCGCTCACCGCCGTCGTGGTCGCGGCCGCCGCGCTGCTCGTCGTCGACGTTCCGCTCGGGCTCGGGGTGCTCGTCGGCGTACCGCTGGTGGTGGTCGCCCTGCAACGGATGGCCCCGCTGCTCAGCCGGCGCAGCGCCTCGCAACAGGAGACCCTCGCCGCCACGACCGCGCTCGCCGTCGACCTCGTCACCGGCCTGCGCGTGCTGCGCGGCATCGGCGCCCAGGACCACGCCGCACGCCGGTACGCCCGCGCCAGCCGCCACGCCCTCGACGTCACCCTGCGCGCCGCCAACACCAAGGGCCTGCACCTCGGGCTCACCACCGCCGTGAACGGCCTCTTCCTCGCAGCGGTCGCCGGCGTCGCCGGCTGGCTCGCGATCCAGGGCCGGCTCACGATCGGCGAACTCGTCGCCGTCGTCGGGCTGGCCCAGTTCGTCGCCGAGCCCGTGCAGACCCTCGGGTACTGCGTGCAGATTCTCGCCATGGCCCGCGCCTCCGCCGGGCGGGTCGCCCGGGTGCTCGGCGCCGAGCCGCTCACCCGCCCGGGCACCGCCGGGCCGCCGGCCCCGGCCCCGGCGCGGCTCGTCCTCGACACGATCGGGCACGCCGGGCTCGACGGGCTGTGCCTGCGGGTCGACGCCGGGGAGGTCCTCGGCGTGCTCGCCCACGACCCGAGCGACGCCGAGGCGCTGGTGGCGCTGCTGTCCGGGCGCGTGCCCCGCGAGGACTACCGGGGCACGCTGTACCTCGACGGCGTGCCCGTCGAGGAGCTGCACGTCGACGCCGCACGGAGCATCCTGCTGGTCGAACCACACGACGTGGCGTTGTTCGAGGGGACGCTGCGCGCCAACATCGCCGCCGGCACCGCCGCCGACGAGGCGGTCCTGCGTGCCGCCGTACGGGCCGCGGCTGCCGAGGACGTGCTCGCCGCGCACCCGCACGGCATCGACCGGCTGCTCATCGAGCGGGGGGCGAACCTCTCCGGCGGTCAGCGGCAGCGGGTCGGGCTGGCCAGGGCGCTCGTCGCCGACCCGCCCGTACTGGTGCTGCACAACCCCACCACGGCGGTCGACGCGGTGACCGAGGCGCTGCTCGCCGAGGGGCTGGCCGGCGCCCGCGCGGCGGCGGCCCGCGGCACCGTGCTGATCACCAACAGCCCGGCCCTGCTGCGGGTCACGCACCGCGTGGCCGTCATCGACGGCGGGCGGGTCGTCGCCGAGGGCCCGCACGAGCAGCTGCTCGCCGGCGACGCCCGCTACCGGGAGGAGGTCCTGCGATGACCGACGGGTCGACCACGCGCGGCGACGGAACCAGGCACCTGCTGCCCACGGCCACCGCCTGCCAGACCTGGGCCGCCCTGCGGGCCGAGTTCGCCCGGCTGCCCGGGCTCAGCGTCGCCGCGAGCACGTTGCTGGTCGCCGCCGCCGCGACCGGGCTCGTCGCACCCTGGGTGCTCGGCCGCCTCGTCGACGACGTCATCGCCGGCACCGACACGCCACGGATCGTGGCCTGGGCGGGCGTGATCGCGGGCGCCGCCGTGCTCGCCGGCGTCCTCACCGCGATCGGCGCCGCGCTCACCGCACGCCTCGGCGAGACCGTGCTGGCGCGACTGCGCGAACGGGTCCTCGACCGGGCCCTGCACCTGCCGTCGGCCACGTTGGAGCGGGCCGGCACCGGGGACCTGGTGGCCCGGGCCGGCGACGACGTGGCCGTGGTGACGAACGTGATCGCCACCAGCGGCCCGGCCTTCCTCGGCGCGCTGCTGTCCGTCGTGCTGACCGCGGTGGGGCTCTTCGCCCTGGACTGGCACCTCGGCCTGGCCGGGCTGGCGGCCGCCCCCGCCTACGCGTTGGCGCTGCGCTGGTACCTCGGGCGATCGGTGCCGTACTACGCGCGCGAACGGGTGGCGACGGGCGAGCGGACACAGGTCATGGCGGGGGCGTTGCGCGGCGCGGCGACCGTGCGCGCCTACCGGCTGGAGGACGCGCACGTCGGTGGGATCGCCGACCGTTCCGCCGCGGCCCGCGACCTGTCGTTGGAGATCTTCAACCTCCACACGCGGTTCGGGCTGCGGCTCAACCGGTCGGAGTTCGTGGGGCTCGCCGCCGTGCTGCTCGCCGGCTTCCTGCTGGTACGCGACGACCTGGCCACCGTGGGAGCGGCGACCACCGCCGCGCTCTACTTCCACCGCCTGTTCAACCCGATCGGCCTACTGCTGCTCCAGTCGGACAGCGTGCTCCAGGCCGGCGCCAGCCTCGCCCGGCTCGTCGGCGTCACCTCGCTGCCCGACGCCGCCTCGCCGGACGCCGCCACTGTGGGCGTCACGTCGCCCGACGCCGCCTCGCCGGATGCCGCCGCTGTGGGCGTCGCGTCGCCCGACGCCGCCTCGCCCGACGGCTCCGGGCCCGTTCGGCCCCGGCGGTCGGTGGGCCCGGGCGGCCCCGAACCCGCGGCGCTGGAGGTGGTCGTCGACCGGCACTGCTACGAGGACGGCCCCGTCGTGCTGCGGGACGTCACGCTGCGCCTGGCACCCGGCGAGCGCGTGGCTCTCGTGGGCGCGAGCGGAGCGGGCAAGAGCACGCTCGCCGGCATCGCCGCCGGAATCATCGCGCCCACCCGGGGCGCGGTCCGCCTGCGCGGCGTACCGCTGACGGAACTGGACGAGCACCACGTCCGCCGCGAGATCGCGCTGATCAGCCAGGAGGTGCACGTCTTCGCCGGAACGCTCGGCGACGACCTGCGCCTGGCCAACCCGGACGCCACCGACGCCGAGGTGGGCGCCGCGCTCGACCTCGTCGGCGTCACCGACTGGCTCCGTACGCTGCCCGACGGGCTGGACACGTGCGTGGGGGAGGGCGGGCGGCACCTCACCGCCGCCCAGGCCCAGCAGCTCGCCCTGGCGCGCCTGGTCCTCGCCGGCCCGACCGTCGCGGTGCTCGACGAGGCCACCGCGGAGGCCGGCAGCTCGGGCGCGCGCGACCTCGACCGCGCCGCCACGGCCGCCACCGAGGGCCGTACCACCCTGATCGTCGCCCACCGGCTCAGCCAGGCGGCCACCGCCGACCGCATCGTCGTCATGGCGCACGGGCGCGTCGTCGAGCACGGCACGCACGAGCAGTTGCTGGCGGCCGGGGGTGGCTACAGCGAGCTGTGGCGTTCCTGGCGCACACCCGGCCCCGTGATCCCGAAGGAGCGCGACGGCGGGGAGCCCGCCGGCCATCGCCCGCGGCTGGACGTGGCGCCGGGCTAGCGCCGCCGACCAGCCGGGCGCGTGGCGTCGTGCCGGCACCGGGCATGATGGGTACGTGGACACCGAGCCGGTCGAGGCCGCACCCGAGCAGGCGTTCCCACGGTCGATCCTGCGGCAGCGCTGGGACGACCTGACGTTCCTGCACTGGGCGGTGGAGCCGGCGGTCGTCGCCCCGCTGCTGCCCCCGGGAACCCGGCCCGACACCCTCGACGGGGTCAGCTACGTCGGCCTGATCGGCTTCCGGATGGTCGGGCTGGGTTTCGGTCGGGGCCCGGGGGTGCCGTACTTCGGCAGCTTCTGGGAGACCAACGTCCGGCTCTACTCGGTCGACGACACCGGCCGGCGCGCCGTGGTGTTCCGCTCGCTCGACGCGTCGCGGCTGGCCGCGGTGCTGGTGGCCCGGGCGACCCTGCGCCTGCCCTACATGTGGTCGAGGATGCGGCTGGAGCGCGACGGCGACCGTTACACCTACCGGTGCCGGCGTCGTTGGCCCGGCCCGGCCGGCGCGACCAGCCGGATGGTGGTGCGGGTGGGGGAGCCGATCGCCGACCCCACCCCGCTGGAACACTTCGTCACCGCCCGATGGGGGCTGCACACCCGGGCGTACGGGCGGACGCTGCACCTGCCGAACTGGCATCCCCGCTGGCCGCTGCACCGGGCGGAACTGGTGCACCTGGACGACGAACTGGTGGCGGCCGCCGGGCTGCCGGCGCCCGACGGGGCACCGGTCAGCGTGCTGTACTCCCCGGGCGTCCCGGTCCGGTTCGGCCCACCGGTCACGCGCGGTCGGGCTGCCCAATTCAGGCAGTCATCCTGATCCGCCGACCCTCGGCCGCTGGTGGTCGGTCAGCCGGAACCCGACGCCGCGTACCGCGTCGATGGCCACCCCGGTGCCGAGTTCGTGCAGCTTGCGGCGCAGCCGCTTGACCAGGGACTGCACGTCGGCCCTGCGTTCGCGCCCCTCGTCCCGCCAGACCGAGCGGTGCAGCTCGGCGTAGCTCCACGCCCGGATCGGCTCGGTGGTCAGGCAGGCGAGCAGGTCGTGTTCGAGTCGCGTCAGAGCGACCTCGCGGCCCCGGCTGCGGGCTGTCGAACGGGCGGAGTCGATCAACAGTGCGTCGTCGTCGGCGACCGGCGTGCCGGCGGACGTCCGCGCGTCCGGCTCCGGGGCAGGCGGTGGCGGGGCCGCGATCAGCCTGCGCAGCTCGTCGAGGTCGGCGACCAGCAGCAGTGGCGCGACGCCCTCCAGCCGTTCCGCCAGTCGTATTCGCTCGGCCGGCGACGGCGTCACCGCGATCACCAGCGGAAACGGTTCTTCGGCCGGACCTGGACCGTCCGGCGCCGTGCTCTCGTCACGTGCCCCCACAGCACCCACCCGGAAACTATGGGCAGCCTCTGCCCATCTTCGTCATGGTCCTGACAGATGTTGGCAAGCTCCCCATTAGCCGGCCGACAGCTAGTGACAAATTGCTTACGGCAAGTTCTTGATCGTCCATTCTTGTCGATCATAGTGTCCAGACGGGCAGCCGGCGCGACCCGCGCGGTGCCTGGGGGGCATGTAGGGGTCGGATCCGGATCATCCAAACGGACCCGGGTCCCTGCACCCTCCACCATGGCTCGTTTCACTCTGGGTCGTTCTGGAGGAGGCACCACCGATGTTCACACGTCCACCCACGAGGCGCTTAGCCAGATCTCTGGTCAGCGCCGGCGCGGCGATCGTCCTCGCCGCGACGGGTCTGGCCGCGACCGGGGCAGGCGCACAGGCCGCCCCGTCCGACAAGATCCGGCCGGAGCTCACGAGCGCGCTCCAGGGCAAGACCGAGGGCGACTTCTGGATCCGCTTCAAGGACCGGGCGGACCTGAGCAAGGCCGCCGCGATCAAGGACTGGGACAAGCGCGGCACCGCCGTCGCCGAGGCGCTGAAGAAGACCGCCGCCGACAGCCAGTCCAAGATCCGGGCCGAGCTCGATGGCTCCGGAACGAAGTACGAGACCTTCTGGGCGACCAACGCGATCAAGGTCAGCGGCGGTTCCCTGACGATGGCGCAGAGCTTCGCCGCGCACGCCGAGGTCGAGGGCCTGTACGCCCCGGTCGCCTACGAGGTGCCCGAGGTCACCAAGGGCACCGACGAGAAGACGGTGAACGCCCTCGAGTGGGGCATCGCGAACATCAACGCCGACGACGTCTGGTCCCAGTACGGCGTCAAGGGCGCCGGCATCACCGTGGCGAACATCGACACCGGGGTCCAGTTCAACCACCCCGCGCTGGTGAACTCCTACCGGGGCAACAACGGCGACGGCACGTTCGACCACAACTACAACTGGTTCCGTGCCACCGGCTCCTGCGCCGCGCCCTGTGACACCAACGGGCACGGCACGCACACGATGGGCACGATGGCCGGCGCCGACGGTGCGAACCAGATCGGCGTGGCCCCCGAGGTGAAGTGGATCGCGGCGAACGGCTGCTGCCCCAGCGACGCCGCGCTGGTCACCTCCGGCCAGTGGATGCTCGAGCCGACGGACCTCAACGGCCAGAACCCGGACGCCAGCAAGCGGCCGAACATCATCAACAACTCGTGGGGAACCACGCTGCCCTCCAACGACCCGTTCATGGAGGACGTGACGCTGGCCTGGACCGCGTCCGGCATCTTCGGCGTCTGGTCGAACGGCAACAGCGGATCGGCGTGCCAGACCAGCGGCTCCCCGGGCAGCCTGGTCAGCAACTACTCCGCGGGCGCCTACGACGTCAACAACAACATCGCCAGCTTCTCGGCGCGCGGCGCCGGCCAGAACGGCGAGATCAAGCCCAACATCGCGGCGCCCGGCGTGAACGTCCGGTCGAGCATTCCGGGCAGCAGTTACGCCAGCTACAACGGCACCTCGATGGCCGCCCCGCACCTCGCGGGGGCGATCGCGCTGCTGTGGTCGGCCGCGCCGGCGCTCGTCGGTGACGTCACCGCCACCCGCGCGCTGCTGGACAACTCGGCGATCGACAAGGCCGACGCCCAGTGCGGCGGCACCGCCGACGACAACAACGTGTTCGGCGAGGGCCGGCTCGACGCGCTCGCGCTGCTCAGCAGCGCCCCGATCGGCGACACCGGCACGCTGGCCGGCAAGGTCACCGACGCGGCCACCGGCGCCCCGATCGCCGGTGCCACGGTGAGCCTGACCGGCGGGGCCGACCGCGAGCTGACCACCGGCGCGGACGGGACCTACTCGTCGCTGCTCCCGGTCGGCGACTACCAGGTCGCCGTGGCGGCGTTCGGCTACCAGGCGAAGACCACGCCGGCGGCGGTCGCCCGCAACGCGACCACGACGGTCGACGTGGCGCTGACGGCGGTGCCGAGCGTCACCGTCAGCGGAACCGTCACCGACGGCTCCGGGCACGGCTGGCCGCTCTACGCGAAGGTCACCGTGGAGGGTCAGTCGGGCGTGTCCGACTACACCACGCCCGCGAACGGCCGCTACAGCCTCAAGCTGCCGGCCGGCAGCACCTACAGCCTGAAGGTCGAGCCGCAGTACCCGGGCTACCAGACGGTGACCAAGCAGGTCGTCGTCGGCACGGGCAACGCCACGGCCAACGTGGCGGTGCCGGTGCAGACCAACGCCTGCACGACCGCGCCCGGCTACCGCTTCGGCTCGGACGGCGAGTACGAGACCTTCGACGGCAACACCGTGCCGGACGGTTGGTCCGTGGTGGACCACGCCGCGAGCGGCCAGGTCTGGAAGTTCACGGACGAGGGCGGCCGGGGCAACCTGACCGGCGGCACCGGCAACTTCGCGATCATCGACAGCGACGAGTACGGCTCCGGTGGTAAGCAGGACACCTCGCTCGTCAGCCCGGTCGTCGACCTGACCGGCGTCACGGCACCGGTCATCCGGTTCAACCAGGACTACAACTGGCTGGGCAGCGACCGTGCCGACGTCGACCTCAGCCTCGACGGCGGGACCACGTGGACCAACGTGCTCCGGCAGGCGGCCGACGTCCGTGGCCCGAAGGTGACCGAGATCGCCATCCCGCAGGCCGCGGGCCAGGCCCAGGCGCGGGTCCGGTTCCACTACTACGACGCCTCGTACGAGTGGTGGTGGTCGGTCGACAACGTCCTGATCGGCAGCCAGCTCACCTGCCAGCCGATCGACGGCGGCCTGGTGCTGGGCCACGTCCGCGACAAGAACAACAGCGGCTACGTCAACGGCGCCACCGTCACCAGCGACGACCGCCCGTCGGAGAAGGCCACCACCGTGGCGACCCCGGACGACACCGAGCTGGCGGACGGCTTCTACTGGCTGTTCTCGACGCTGACGGACACCCACCCGTTCACCGCCCGGGCCGGCAGCTACGTCAGCCAGAGCAAGTCGGTCGACGTCCAGGCCGACTGGGCGACCGCGGCGAACTTCCAGCTGGCCGCCGGCCGCCTGTCGGTCAAGCCGGCCCAGGTGACCGGCTCGGCCCGGATGCCCAGCGGCAAGGTCACCAAGTCGTTCACGGTGACCAACACCGGCGGGGCCCCGGTCTCCGTCGAGTTCAGTGAGCGGGCCGGCGGGTTCGAGCTGCTGCGGGCCGACGGGTCCCGGCTGAGCAAGCAGGAGGTGCTCGGCTCCCAGGGCGCGCCGGTGCAGCGGCTCGAGGTCCCGACCTCGTTCGCGGCGAAGAGCTCCGGCATGTCGACGACGGCGGCGTCGCCCGCGGTCGGGCCGCAGGCCGCGCCGTGGACCGACATCGCCAACTACCCGGCCGTGGTGATGGACAACCGGGTGGTCAACCTGGGCGGCAAGGTGTACTCCATCGCGGGTGGCACCGGCTCGGCGTCCTCGGCGAAGAACTACGCCTACGACCCGGTCGCCCAGACCTGGACGGCGATCGCCGATCTGCCCGGTGCGCGTACCGCCATGACGGTGGGCGTCGTGGACGGCAAGATCATCGCGACTGGCGGTTGGGCGGCGGCCGGCCCGGACGGCACCACCTGGTCGTACGACCCGGCGGCCAACACCTGGACGGAGAAGGCCGACAACCCGGCGCCGCGCTCGGCGGCGGGCCAGGCGGTCGCGGGCGGCAAGCTGTACGCCGTCGGCGGCTGCACGACGTCGTCCTGCACGCCGATGTCGAACGACGTCGTGCGCTACGACCCGGCCAACGACAGCTGGGAGACCCTGGCCGACTACCCGAAGTCGGTGGCCTTCCTCTCCTGTGGCGGGATCGACGGCATCGTCTACTGCACCGGAGGCAACGACGGCTCCGCGTCGCAGAAGGCGAGCTACGCCTACGACCCGGGTGCCAACAGCTGGACGGCCATCGCCGACGCGCCGGCCGACAACTGGGGCAGCTCGTTCGCCGTGGCCAACGGCAAGTTCCTGGTCGTCGGCGGCTCGCAGGGCGGTGCCATCACCAACGTCGGCTTCGCCTACGACCCGGCCACGGCCTCGTGGTCGAGCCTGCCGAACGCCAACACCGCCCGCTACCGTGGCGGCGCGGCGTGCGGCTTCTACAAGGTCGGCGGCTCCTCCAGCGGCTTCACCGCGACGCGGGACAGCGAGGCGCTGCCCGGCTTCGAGGAGTGCGCCGCCAGCAGCGCCGACGTCAGCTGGATGACGATCGACAAGACGTCGGCCACCCTGGCGCCGGGCGAGGCCGTCACGGTCAACGTCGCCATGTCGGCGAACGTGGACCAGCCCGGCACCTACACCGCCTCGGTCGCCATCAAGGAGAACACCCCGTACACGGTCGAGCCGGTCGCGGTCACGCTGAACGTGCTGCAGCCGACGACCTGGGGCAAGCTGATGGGTACGGTCACCGGGACGAGCTGCCAGGGTGCCAGCTCGCCGATCGCCGGTGCCATCGTCCAGGTCGACTCGTGGGCGATGTCCTGGACGTTCGCCACGGACGCCGAGGGCAAGTACGCCTACTGGATGGACCGGCGGAACAACCCCTTGACGATGATCGTCGCCAAGGACAACTGGAAGCCCCAGACCCGCCAGACGAAGATCAACACCGCCACCCCCACGGTGGAGGACTTCGCGTTGTCCCCCGTCCGCTGCTGACACCCGTCAGCTGACAGCTCCGGCCCGCCTGGTCCACGACCAGGCGGGCCGGACCGCGTCCGGGCCCCGCGGGCGCGCTGCTCGGGAAGCGGCGCTCAGGAAACGGCGCTCGGGGAAACGGTGCTCGGGAAGCGGTGCTCAGGTCGCGGTGCTGACGTCGCGGTGCTCGGGAGGCGGTGCTCAGATCGGGGCGAGGCGGAAGCCGACCCCGCGGACCGCGTGGATCGTCGCCGAGGCGTCCAGCCGGGCCAGCTTGTGCCGTACCCGGCGGACCACCGAGTGCATGTCGGAGCCGCGCCCGAGATGCACGTTGCCCCAGACCTCGAGGTGCAGCCGTTCGTAGGTCCACACCTGCCCCGGGGCGCCGACGAGGCACCGCAGGAAGTCGTGCTCGAGCCGGGTCAACGCGACCTCGCGGTCCCGCCAGCGCAGCACCCGCCGGTCCGAGTCGACGCGCAGGCCGGTCGGCGGCGGTGTCACGGCGCGCTCCACGGATTCCGCCGTCGCGCCGAGCGCGGGCGCGGCCGGCGGCGCGGCGTGGGGTGTCCCCGCCACCCCGAGGAACGTGCGCGCCTGATCGACGCTCGAGACGATCAGAAACGCCTCGGTGCCGCCGAGCAGCCCTGCGAGCTGCCTGCGTGCGGCCGGCGAGGAGGCGATGCCGATGGCCAAGGGAGCCACCCCCCTCATTCCCACCCCTTCCTGTTCCCACCCACCCGGGAGACGAGTTCCGTCACGACGCCCATCGATCGGCGCCCTGACCCTAGTGGTGGCTCGTCTCGCTCCGGTTAAGATCAGTGACACGTTGTCGACCATGAATTGCTTGCGTTCGGTGGGGCCGGTCGGGGTGTGACCGTTCGGGCTGACTGGCCCCGTCCACCCGGATGTGTCCTCTTCCGACCGTCGCGGGTCGACGGCCGACGATGCGGGGCCTGCGCGGTCCGCCGCCGCGCGTCAGACCTGGTGCGCCGTCACACCTGAACGCCCGCCGGTGATCCGGGTCGCGGGGCGTCCGGATCCACCGCCGCGACCCGCGCCCCCGAACCCGCGGCCGACCAGCAGCGCGGCCCGCCGTGGCTCTGCCGGTGGGTGGCCCCGGCGGCCCGGCTCCGGGTCGCCGCCGGGCGGTCGCCCGGGCCGGCCACCGGACCGGGACCGGAGCACGTCGAGATGTCAGGCACGGGCGGGCGACCAGCCGACGGGAACGAGCCGGGTGGCGTCGGCGCCCTCGCCCTGGAAGAGCGAGCCGTGCCGGTCCCACGCCACGATCCGGTCGACGTAGACGCCCCGGCCCCGGCTGGAGGCGTCGGTGGTGCTGCTGAAGCGCAGGTGGGTGGCGCCGTCGGGCAACTCGACCGAGGCCTGCCACCAGACCCGGCCGCCGTAGCCGGTGACCGTGCCGTCGCTGGTCCAGCGCCGGTCGGCGTGGCGCAGCAGCATCCGTGCCGTGGCCCAGGTCGCACCCCCGTCGGTGGAGACCTCGAACCGGGCGCTGTCGTAGCGGGGCTCGGTGTCGTACCAGAGCAGGAAGGTGGCCGTGCCGCCGTGGGCCGCGTGGCGCAGCGGGGCGGTGAGAGTGAGCGCCGCGCTGTCGCGCGGGTCGGCGCGCCAGGCCTCGCGGGAGCGGGGCCGTACCGGCATCGCCTCGGCGAGGTCGCGCGCGACGGCGCGGCGGGCGACGTTGTTGCTGCCCCAGCCACGGTCGGGATGCACCCGGTTGCTGAGCAGGATGACGAACGAGTGGGAGAGCGGGTCGACCACGATCGACGTCCCCGTGAAGCCGGTGTGCCCGAACGCCACCGGGGAGGAGAGCCCGGCCATGTACCAGTGCTTGTCCAGTTCGAAGCCCAGCCCGCGATCGCTCTCGGGGTAGGCCTGCTCCAGCGGGGCGTTGTGGTTGACCAGCATCGCGCGCACCGTCTCGGGGCGCAGGACCCGTCGCCCGCGGTACTCGCCGCCGTTGAGCAGCGCCTGGCAGAGCACGGCCAGGTCCGCGGCGGTGGAGAACACCCCCGCGTGCCCGGCCACGCCGCCGAGCGACCACGCGTTCTCGTCGTGCACCTCGCCGTGGACCATGCCCCGCCCGGCGTACGGCTGGTACTCGGTCGCGGCGATCCGGGACCGTCGCTGCGGTCCCGGGTTGTAGCCGGTGTCGGCCATGCCCAGCGGCGTGGTGACGCCCTCCGCGACGAGCGTGTCCAGCGGCCGGTCGGCCACCCGCTCGACCAGCACGCCCAGCGCGATCAGCCCGAGGTCGGAGTAGACGTAGCGGGTACCGGGCTCGACCCCGGGGGTGAGCGGCGTGGCGAGCGCGGCGGCGAACCGCTGCGCCGGCGTCGGGTACCGGCTCCACAGGGGCGTGAACGCGGGCAGCCCCGAGGTGTGGGTGAGCAGCATCCGTACGGTGACCGCCTCCTTGCCGCCGGCCGCGAACTCCGGAACGTACCGGGCGACCGGCGCGTCGAGGTCCACCCGCCCCCGCTCGACCTGCTGCATGGTCACGACGGCGGTGAACAGCTTCGACACCGACGCCAGGTCGAAGATGGTGTCGGGGCGCGCCGGGATCTGCTCGTCGGCGGGGAGTTCGACCCCCACCAGCCCGGGCGGCGGCCCGACGGCGGCGTACTTGACCGCGGAGCCCACGGCGGCGTGCTGGACGACCACGCCGTCCTTCGCGGCCAGGACCACGGCGCCGGCGTACGCGGGATACCCGGGGTGGTCCGGTGTCGGTTCGAGGTACGCCGCCAGGTCGGCGGGCATGCGGTCCACGTGTTCGGGCAGCAGGCCGACCTCGCGGGCGTGCCCGGGGCGCAACGTGTCGTGCCGGAAGTGGATGTCGGCGGGGGTGACGACCGGCGGCGCCGGATCGGCCGGGGGCGGCGCGGCCCCGGCTCCCGTGGCCGGAAGGGTCGCGCCCAGGACGGCCACGGCCAGGCCGAGCGCCAGCGGGCGGAGCGTGGGTGGGCACAGCGACGACATCGTGGGTTGCCTCCTACCAGCTCGTGCCGTGGCCGTAGGGGTGAAGCACGGTGCCCGAGCCGTCGGCCGTGGGGATCGTGACGGGCAGCCGTCCACGGGGGGACAGCTCGCCGTGCAGCGCACGGACGAGGGCGTTCATCGCCGCCCGCGTGTACGAGTAGGTCGCCAGGTAGGTGCTCACGCCCGGCAGGTACGCGACGTCGTAGGGATCGCGTACCGCGACCACCACCACGGGCCTGCCGGTGGCGAGCAGCGCGGCGACGAGACGCTGCTGGGTGCCGCGTGGATCGGTGACGGTCGTGTCCCACGCCTTGTTGGTCAGCACGACGGTGAGATCGTGCTCGGCGGCCAGCGCCGCCGTCGCGGCGATGGTCTGGTCCGACGGCAGGGTCGCGGGCCGGGGGGTGGCCCGGGCGCCGCGGGCGGCGAATCCCTCGGCGACGGTCCTGACCGGGGCGAAGGCGGCGCTGTCCCAGCCGGTGACCAGCACCGACCGTTGCCCGGGGGCCAGTGGCAGCAGGCCCGCGTCGTTGCGGACCGCGGTGAGCGTCGGGTCGGTGACCCGGGCCACGGCGGCGAGGTGCGCGGGCGCGCCGACCGTGCGTACGGCCTGCTCGACGTCGACCAGCGGCGACCCGGCCAGCCCCTGCCGGTACTTCATGGCGAGGATGCGCCGGACCGACTCGTCGATGCGCCGCTCGGTCAGCTCGCCGGTGGCGACGGCCCGCAGCACCGCGTCGCGGGCCAGCCGCAGGTCGGGCGGCATCAGCAGCTGGTCGGCGCCGGCCTTGAGCGCCAGCACGGGCACCCGCTCGTCGCCGTACCTGCGTCGCACGCCGGCCATGTTCAGCGCGTCGGTGACGATGACGCCTTGGAAGCCGAACTCGCCGCGCAGCACGCCGGTGAGGATCGTCGGCGACAGCGTGGCCGGGTCGCCGGAGGGGTCGAGCGCGGGTACCACGATGTGCGCCGTCATGATCGACTCGACGCCGGCGCTGATCGCCTTTCGGAACGGCGGGGCGTCGATGCGGTCCCACTCCTGCCGGCTGTGGTCGATGACCGGCAGGTCGGTGTGGCTGTCGGTGGCCGTGTCGCCGTGGCCGGGGAAGTGCTTCGCGACGGCGGTCACGCCGGCGGCGTCCTGGAAGCCGGCGACCTGGGCGGCGGTCAGGTCGGCCACCAGGGTCGGGTCGGCGCCGAAGGACCGTACGCCGATCACCGGATTGCCGGGGTCGACGTTGACGTCGGCGATCGGCGCGTACGGCTGGTGGATGCCGACCGCGCGCAGTTCGCGCCCGGTGATCTCCGCGGCCTCGCGCGCGGCCCGGGGCGACCGCCCGGCGCCCAGGGCCATCGACCCGGGGAACTGCGCGGCGGGGGCGGGCATCCGCAGCACCACGCCCTGCTCCTGGTCGGTGGAGATGAGCAGGGGAACCCGCCCCTTCGCACCGTCGCCGACGGCGGCCCGCTGCAACCCGTTGGACAGGGTGGCGATCTGGCGCGGGCTGTCGAGATTGTGCGACCACGAGAAGTAGCAGACGCCACCGAGGTGGAACTGGTCGACGACCTCTGCCGGCGTCTCGACCCCGAAGGCCGCGCGGTTGGCGGCGCGGTCGGCGGCCGAGGGGCCGGTGGCGTCGTTGCCGTAGACGTAGGTGGCGAAGAGCTGGCCGACCTTCTGGGCCAGGCTCATGTGCCGCAGCGTGGAGGTGACCCAGCCGTGTTCACCGGCTGGCGGGCGCGGGGGCTCGGCGGCGGCCGGGACGGATGGCGGGGCGAGGGTGGCCGACAGGGTGGCCACCAGGACGGTCACGGTTGCGAGTCGGGCCTTCATCGACGACGACCTCTCAGTCCGGATGGCTGAAACTTAGCTACACATCGATGAATCGTCAAGAAGGTTTGCTACAGGCGTGCGAGGGCCGCCGACCGTTCCGTCGTGGCCGACTCCGCTGGCACCGCCGACCTGTACCGGCGCGATCCGGCCGGGTCGCGGGAGGATGCCGACCGGATGCGGAATTGCCCTCGGCGGCACCGGAACCCGCGGGGCGCGGGCGGTGTCATGAATGCGTCCCCACCGGAGGTACCCCTGAACGACGAAGAGTTGGTCACCCGCGTCCGGGCGGGCGACCTGACGGCGTACGAGGTCCTGGTCGCCCGGCACACCGCGTCCGCGTACCGGACGGCGGTGCTGCTCGGCGCGGGTCCGGACGCGGAGGACGTCATGCAGGAGGCGTTCGTGAAGGGCCATCGCAAGATCTCCCGCTACCGGGGAGAGTCCTCGTTCCGGTCCTGGCTGCTGGCGATCGTGGCCAACGAGACCCGCAACCTGCACCGCTCGCGCAGCCGACGCGACGGACTCGCCCTGCGTGCCGCCGTGGCGGACCCGCGTACGGAGGCCGGCGCGGACATCGCCGTCGAGACCGTCCTCGCCGGGGAACGCCGTACCGCCCTGGTGCGGGCCCTGCGGCTGCTGCCGGTGCGCGACCGCGAGGTGATCGTGTGCCGGTTCTTCCTCGACCTCAGTGAGGACGAGACCGTGGCCGTGCTGGGCTGGAAGCGCGGCACGGTGAAGTCGCGGACCTCCCGCGCCCTGGCGAAGCTGCGCGGCCTGCTCGACGTCGCGGAGGTGCGCCATGGATGACCTCGAACGCGAACTGCGCGAACTCTCCGCGTGGCTGCGCACGCCCGACCCGCCCGACGTGACCGCCCGCGTACGCGCCCGGCTCGCCGCACCCGCGCCGCGGCGCCGCCGGTGGCGTCTCTTCCTCGCCGCGGCGCTCACCGCCGTGGTCGTCGCGGTGCTGCCACCGGGCCGGGCCGCCCTCGCCGACGCCGCAGCCGGGCTGCTGCGCTTCGCCGGGATCGCGATCGTCACCACGCCCGCGCCGGTGTCGCCCACCGGTACCCCGTCGCCGTTGCCGTCGCAGCGGCCCGCTGCCGTGAGCGAGGCGCAGCGGAAGGTGCGCTTCCCGATCCGCGTGCCGGCGAAGCTGGGCCCGCCCGAGCAGGTGTTCGTCGCCGACCCGGACGCTACGGGCGCCCACCGGGTGGCGACTCTGCTCTATCGCGGGGGAGCACTGCGCATCGACGCCTTCGACGGCCGTCTCGACCTCGCCTTCCACAAGGGGACCAGCGCGACGGGAGTCAGCTGGGTCCAGGTGGACGGCGAATTCGGCGTCTGGGTCGAGGCCCCGCACGAGGTGGCCTACGTGGACCGCGCCGGCGCCGTCCGGGTGGAGACCGCGCGGCTCGCCGCGTCGACCCTGATCTGGCAGATGGGCGGCGTGAGCTACCGGATCGAGGGCGACCTGACCCGGCCCGAGGCGATCGAGATCGCCCGGTCACTGCGCTGAGGCGGTGCCCACCGCGCCGGGCGCGCACCGCCAGTCGTCGCGCTGCACCCCGGCGGGTCCGGTCGGGAACCCCGGGCAGCCGGCCGGTGTCTCGACAGTGGTTTCTTTGCGAAGTCGTCGGGAGGCGTGACATGGGTTCAGGGCGCAGGGTTTTGCTGGGGACGGTGCTCCTGTTGGCGGGGTGTGCGACGACGACGGCGCCGCCGCCCCGGCAGGTCGGCGCCCCGGCCGGGACGGCGTCGGCGAGCGCGGCGGGTGTCCCCGCCGGCTGCGGCTCCCGGGTCGAGACGGGGCCGCTGCCCGACTGGGCGGACGCCGGGTTCAGTGGGAGCACCCGGATGCCGCACGTCTTCGGCTTCGGCGGCGAGATCGTGGCGGTGCTGTTCGGGCACCCGCTCGCGCACTCCAGGAAGGTCGGGACGAACAACAAGATCCTCTGGGTCGCCCGCCCCGCCCCGACGTCGCCCGCCGCGGCCACCCGGGGTCCCCTGCGGATCACCGCCACCCTGGACGGCACCGGGACCCGGGTGACCCGGGAGGTGGACGGCGGCCCGGGTCCCTCGATCATCGACATGCCGCAGCCGGGCTGCTGGCGCCTCGAACTGCGCTGGTCGGGGCGCACCGACGTGATGGATCTCGTCTACGTCGACAGCTAGGCCGCCCGGCGCCCGGGCCGTCCGCCGCGCCCGCGCCGGCAGGGGAGAGCGTCGGGGCCTCGGCAGCTTTGCCGAGGCTCCGCGGCGCGTGGCAGGATATCGACCATGACAAGCGACGAGCAGGTGAAAGCCAGCCACCGCAACACCCCGACGAGCGACGCGTTCCGCGCGTTCATCGCCTCTGGTTGGGCCAGCCCGGACGCGGCACCTGTCCCGCGCGCGGAGGTCGCCGACCACGCGGCCCGTCGGCGCGCGGCCTTGTCACGGCGGTTCCCGGGAGAGCGCCTCATCATCCCGGCCGGTGGCCTCAAGGTGCGCAGCAACGACACGGATTACACCTTCCGCCCGCACACGGCCTTCGCCTGGCTGACCGGTCTCGGGTTCGACACCGAGCCCGACAGCGTCCTGGTGCTGGACCCGAAGCCCGACGGCCACGAGGCGATCCTGTTCTTCCGGCCGCTCGCCCCGCGCGACAGCGAAGAGTTCTTCGCCGACTCCCGGTTCGGTGAGTTCTGGGTCGGGCCCCGCCCCACGATGCACGAGATCGAGCAGCGGCTGGGCGTCTCCACCCGGCACATCGACTCGCTGCCGGACGTCCTGGCCAAGGACGCCGGCGCGACGGTGGTGCGCGTCGTACGGGGGGCCGATGGCGGGCTCGCCCGGCTCGTCGACGAGACCCGCGCCCAGGCGGAGACCCCCGCGTCGGTCACCCAGCAGCACGAGGCCGACGAGGAGTTGGCCCGCCACCTCTCGGGGATGCGACTGTGCAAGGACGAGTGGGAGGTGGGCGAGATGCGCAAGGCGATCGCCGCCACCCACCGGGGCTTCGAGGCGATCATCGCCGGGCTGCCCGAGGCCGTCGGCAAGGAGCGCGGCGAGCGGTGGGTCGAGGGCCTCTTCGGCCTGTACGCCCGCCACGACGGCAACGGGATCGGTTACGAGACCATCTGCGCCTCCGGCGACCACGCCAACACCATCCACTGGACGAAGAACACCGGGCCGGTCCGCGAGGGCGACCTGATCCTGGTCGACGCCGGTGTCGAGGTCGACTCCCTCTACACCGCCGACATCACCCGCACCCTCCCGGTGAGCGGCCGCTTCACCGACGTCCAGCGCAAGATCTACGAGGCGGTCCTCGAGGCCCAGGAGGCCGGCCTGGCGGCGGTGAAGCCGGGCAACAAGTTCAGCGACATCCACGCCGCCGCGAACGTGGTCATCGCCCGGCGGCTCCACGAGTGGGGGCTGCTGCCGGAGGGCGTCACCCTCGAACAGACCCTGGACCGTGAGAGCGGCGGCTGGCACCGGCGGTGGATGGTCCACGGCACGTCCCACCACCTCGGCATGGACGTGCACGACTGCCAGATGCTGCTGCGTCAGGACTACATGGACGGCGAGCTCAAGCCCGGGATGATCCTCACGGTCGAGCCCGGCCTCTACTTCAAGGCCGACGACCTGCTGGCGCCGGCGGAGTTCCGCGGCATCGGCGTCCGTATCGAGGACAACGTGCTGGTCACCGAGGACGGTCACGAGAACCTGTCCTCGGCCATGCCGCGTACCGCCGACGACGTCGAGGCCTGGATCGCGCGGGTGCGCTCCGGCACGGGCGCCTGAGCCCGCTCACGGCCTGCCGGCCGGCACGTGCGGGCGCTCGACGCCGCACGTGCCGGCCTTTCGGTCGGTGACCCGCCTCAGCCGCCGTGGAAGGCGCAGCCGATCCTCGCGCCGCCGGCCATGCTGACCACCCCGACCCCCGGGTCGGTGCTGCCGCGTACGAGGCAGCCGGCGTATCCGTCCTCGTCGACGAGGTCGCGGTCAGCCAGGTAGACCCCCCAGTTCAGGTAGAGGTCCGTCACGCCGCCGGCACCGTCGGGAAACGGCTCGGCGGCCGGCTGGACGCGCTCCTGCAGCACGTACGGGCCGTCGACCGCCGCGTCGAGCCGGGCCTGCCACTCGTCGCCGCTCACCGTCCAGCCGGCGAGGACGCCGTTGCCGCCGTGCAGCAGCGTCGGCTTGAGGACCAGCTCCTCCCGCCGGGCGCGGGCGTAGGCGAGCAGGTCGACCTCGGTGCCCCCGGGATCGGTGCCGCGCGGGCGTACGTGCCGGGTCCACGGCAGGAGCCGGTTGATGCAGGCCAGCTCGTCGGCGTCGAACAGGCCCCGGTGCCGGTCGTCGGAGAGCATGGCCAGGGTGCCCTTGTTGCCGTACAGCTCGGCGTCGAGGCGGCTGAACAGGCCGACCTTGCCCTGCTCGACGGCGGCCAGCAGCGGCTCGACCTGGGGCGTCACGGCGGGGTCGGCCAGGTCCTCCGGCAGGAAGTACCGCAGGACGACGTCGACGGGTCGGCCCGCCACGGTCGGCCGGCCCTGCGGGTACGTGAACTGGCCGAGGTGGCAGCCGATCGCCTCGATGCCGTGGTCGGTCAGCATCTCGGCGAGGACCTCGAGCCGGGACCCCACGATCGGGTAGTTGTCGATCGTGTCCACCACGGCGACGACGGGTGGCCGGTCCGTCGGGATCATCGCGGCGCACTCCGCGTACATCGTCCGCACGATGCAGTCGAGCGTGTCGCGGTACCGCAGCCGGTGCCGGTCGGCGAACTCACGCAGCGGCGGGTACGCCAGCATCGCCCGGTTGATGTCGGCGGTCTCGAAGCCGCCGAGCGCGCTGGTGACGTTGAATTCGAGCAGGCGGAACCCCGCGCCGTCGTGGTAGAGGTCGGCGCGGCCCAGCGGCACGAGCGACCCGACGCGGGCGCCGCGCGTGATCAGCGCCGTCTGTAGGGGATCCATGCCGACGGCTGCCGCCAGCGCGGTGAGGTCCCCGTCGAACACCCGTTCCGGCAGGGCGCGCAGCAGGTCGTAGACCGTGCGCAGGTCCCGGGCGAGGGCGCGGCTCTCGGCGTCGTCGAGGAAGGCGGGGCCGCTCATGAACCGGTCCCGGTACGGCTCGAGGGTGCTCGCGTCCCGGGCGGCGGCGGCCGGGTCGTCCGTGTCCGCGCGGCGGGCCAGGTGCTCGGCGTACGCGCGGCCCAGTGGCGACCTGCTCACTGCGGGCGGCCGGGTGGTCGTCATGTCGTGTCCTCTCGGGGCGGGTGGCGCGTCCGGTTCCGCTGTGAGGCAAACCGGCAGGGGTGCGGCTCATCCGTCGCCGGTCGAACACGGCCGACGACGACTCATTTCGTCCTCTTTCGATCTGCCGGCCCACCGCCGCCGACAAATGACCGGACCGTCCAGAATTGCCAGCGCGGTGGGCTGACGAAGATAGTCGCAAATGGTGGCGAGGGCGTCGATGGCCAGTGCCACCGGTGCGGCCGGCGGATCCGGGACCCGCCGGAGAGCGGCGCGGGCCGCGCGGTGAAGCGCCAGGTGGGAGCCGTACGAACTGCCCGGAGGCGCCCCGATCGCGGTGACCCGTGGGCGATCCGTCCCGGCCACCGTGGAGTTCTGTGACGATTCGCACTCCAGGGTGGACTGTCGTGAGAGTGACGCAACAGCCAGGTCCACCTGGCGGGGCCATCTGATAGCTTCGATGCCGGCTGGGCGGCACGGCGACGTGGGCGCAATGGCCGCATTGGTTGTCGCGCATGTAGACGGGAGCTTCTTCGGTTATCACGTCGAGACTTCTGAGATCACGCTATATGTCCGATTGTTGCTCGACGCCCCGGCATTTCCGGTCGACCGGAATACGCCGACCGACTCCCCGTCACGACCTGTCCCGACATGTCCCGGCACCCGCCCGGCGTACCCGTCTCCCGGCACCCGCCCGCTGTGGCGCCCCGGGGGTGGCCCGCGCCGCGACGGGCGTCGCAATGCCCTGCGGCGTCCGGGCCGGCACGGGCCGGCCGGCGGCACCCGGCCCACCGGCCCGGTACGCCCGTGGCGCCGGCACGACCTTCGCCGCAACCACCGCGCAATCCGAATGGTGAGGAGGACGCACATGAGAACCCACGACCCGGACGCCGCGAGCCCCGCGACCCGCGCCCGGCGGTCCTCCGTCCGGCTGCCGGCCGACCGGCTCCGGCGCCCTGGGGGCACGTCGTGACCCTCCCCGCCGACGTGACCGACGCCGCCCCCACCGTCGAGCCCGCCACCGTCGCCGTCATCGGCACCGGGGCGATCGGCCAGGACCTGATCAGCAAGATCCACCGATCCCCCCTGCTGGACTGCCGCCTGGTGGCCGGACGCAACCCGGCCTCGGCGGGACTGCGCCACGCCGAGCGACTCGGCTGTCCCGTCTCCGCCGCCGGGATCGACGCCGTGCTGGCGGCCGGCGACGCGTTCGACGTCGTCTTCGACGCCACCAACGCGGCGTCGCACCTGCACCACTGGTCGTTGCTGGAACCGCTCGGCACGCTGGTGGTCGACCTGACGCCCAGCAGGGCCGGGCAGATGGTGGTGCCGACCGTGACCGGCGTGGCGGCGACGACCGGACGCAACGTCAACCTGATCAGCTGCGGCGGCCAGGCGTCGATCCCGGTCGCCCACGCCCTCGCGGCCCGTTTTCCCGTGCGCTACCTCGAGGTCGTCTCGACGGTGGCCAGCGACGTGGCCGGCCGCGGCACGCGGTTGAACCTCGACGAGTACGTGGCGACCACCCGCCATGCCATCACGACGTTCTCGGGCGTACCCGAGGTCAAGGCGATCCTCAACATCAGCCCGGCGGTGCCGCCGGCGACCTTCCGGACGGCCGTGCACGCGCGGATCCCGGGCGCCGACCCCGCCGCGGTGCGCGCGGCGGTCGACGAGGCGGCCGAGCAGGTGCGCTCGTTCGCCCCCGGCTACACGGTGACCGCCTGCACGGTGGTCGACGACCGCGTCACGGTCGCCCTCCAGGTCACCGCGCACAGCGACGTGCTGCCCCGGTACGCCGGCAATCTCGACATCATCAACTCGGCCGCCATCCTGGTCGCCGAGCAGCATGCGGCCCGGCTGGGCCGGACCGCCGGGGCGGAGGCGGTCCGATGAAGAACGTCGTGGTCCACGACCCGACCCTGCGCGACGGCCAGCACGCGGTCCGCCACCAGCTCGGGGCCGTGGCCCTGCGTCGCTACGCGGAGGCGGCGGACGCGGCGCGGATCCCGGTGGTGGAGGTCGGGCACGGCAACGGTCTCGGCGCGTCGTCCATGCAGGTCGGCCAGGCCGCGGTGAGCGACGACGAGATGCTGTCGACGGTCCGCGAAGCGCTGCGGCACAGCCGGATGGGCGTGTTCATGCTGCCCGGCTGGGGCACCTCCGACGACCTGCGGCGGGCCATCGGCCACGGCGCCGACGTCGTCCGCATCGGGGTGCACGCCACCGAGACCTCCCTGGCCGAGCGTCATCTGGAGGTGCTGCGCGAGGCGGGCGCCGAGGCGCACTGCGTGCTGATGATGAGCCACATGGCGTCGCCCGCCCAGCTGGCCGAGCACGCGGCGCAGGCCGTCGGCTACGGCGCGCAGGCGGTCGGGATCATGGACTCGGCGGGCCACTTCCTGCCCGCCGACGTCACCGCGCGGATCGGTGCCATCGCCGCGGCGGTCGACACGCCGGTGATCTTCCACGGCCACGACAACCTCGGCATGGCCGTCGCCAACTCGGTGGCCGCGGCGGAGGCCGGCGCCGGAATCATCGACGGTTGCGCGCGGGGGTTCGGCGCCGGGGCGGGCAACACCCAGCTCGAGGTGCTCGTCCCCGTCCTGGAGCGCAGCGGGTTCGCGACCGGCATCGACCTGTACGCGCTCCTCGACGCCGCCGACCTCGCGGAGCGCGAACTGATGCCCGCGCCGCCGGTCACCGCCTCGATGTCCATCGTGAGTGGCCTGGCCGGGGTGTTCTCGGGGTTCAAGCACCAGGTGGTCGAGCTGTCCGGCCGCGCCGGTGTGGACGCGCGTGACGTGTTCTTCGAACTCGGTAGGCGGCAGGCCATCGCCGGCCAGGAGGACCTGATCGTGGACGTGGTGGCGGAGTTGAGCAGCCGCAGGGCCACCACGTGACCGGCCGCGTGACGCGGCCCTCAGCAGTGAGGAAGGGCGACATGGGAGTTTCGGACGCAGTGTCCAGGGCGAACGTTTCGGCGGCCGTACCCGTGGCCCGCATGACGTTCGACGAGTTCATGGCCGTCGGCCCCGGCGGCCTGTTCAAGGCCGACGTGCCCGTGGTGATCGCGTTGCCGGACGACGTGCGGGGGCTCGGCCGGGAGGGGGTGGCGAGCCGGCTGGCCGACATGACCGTCACCCTGTTCACCGAGCCGGGCGACAAGAACCACCCAGGGCGCTGGGAGACCCGCGACATCAAGCTCCGCGACTTCTTCGCCGACGAGCGCCACCTGAACACTCCGGGCACGTGGCACCGGGTGGTGTCGAACATCCGCAACAGCCCGGCGGACGTGAACGCCGTCATCGGCTTCGAGGCGGACAAGTTCTTCGGCTACGGCGACTCGCTGTACGCGGCGAACCTGTGGATCAGCCACCGTGGGGTGTTCACCAAGAACCACTTCGACGAGTTCGAGAACTTCAACGTCGCGCTGGAGGGCCGCAAGCGCTTCATCATCGCCCCGCCCGGCTCCCGCGAGTACTACCCGCGCTCGGTGCTGCGCGGGTTCGGGGACAAGTCCAAGGTGTTCGACCTGGACAACGTCGACCTGGCGCGCTTCCCGAGGGTGGCGCCGAAGCTCGCCCAGCGCCGCGACTTCGTCCTCGAACCGGGCCACATGCTCTACCTGCCGCTCGGCTGGTGGCACCAGGCCGAGTCGCTGGACGAGATGAACATCAACGTCAATTTTTGGCTGAAGTCGAAGAAGATCCTCCGCAGGCCGCACGCGCTCGGCGTCGCGCTCTACACGTACGCGTACCGGAGGGTCAAGGGTGTCTACAGCTACAAGCCCACCGAGGTGAACTCCTGATGAGCGAGCGCAAGACCATCACCCCCACCCACCGCTACCGCAACAACGACAAGCTCATCGGCGTGGGGAACGCCTTCTGGAACATGTCCGAGGAGCACGGGGTCGCCGGCATCGTCGGCGACCTCTCCGACGGCGTCTTCCGGATGGCGGACGGCCACGAGTTCGTCAACTTCACCGTCTGCTCCTACCTGGACCTGGACACCCATCCGAAGGTGATCGACGGGGCGGTCGCCGCGCTGCGCCGCTTCGGCGTGCTGGACCACTGCATCCCGCGTACCCGCGTGCAGACGTCGGTGCTGCTGGAGCTTGAGGAGTCGCTGGGCGAGCTGTTCGACGCGATGGTGATCAGCGCGATCTCCACGGCGGCGGCCAGCACCGGCCTGCTGCCGCTGATCGCCTCGGGCCACCTCGGCAACGGCACCCGCCCGCTGATGGTCTTCGACAAGAACGCCCACGTGTCGATGGCCAACGCCAAGCCGAGCTGCGCCGACGAGACCGAGGTCGTCACCTGCCGCCACCACGACCTCGACTACCTCGAGGACATGTGCCGCACCTACGAGCGTGTCTGCTACGTCGTGGACGGCTCGGACAGCCTCGGCGGCTACGCGCCCGTCGAGGAGCTGGCCGTGTTGCAGGACAAGTACAACATGCTGGTCTTCTACGACGACTCGCACTCGCTGTCCGCGTACGGCGAGCGGGGCATCGGCTACGTCCGCTCGCACTGCCCCGTGCGGGACGACCGGACGATCACCGTCGCGACCCTGAGCAAGGGCTTCGGGGCGGGCGGCACGGCGATCCTGCTCGACGGCTTCCCCAAGGAGACGCGGCGGATCGTCGAACGCTTCGCGGGCCCCCTGGGCTACTCGCAGAAGATGAACGCCGCCGCCGTGGGCGCCGCGCTCGCCTCGGCGGAGATCCACCGTACGGAGGAACTCACCCGGTTGCAGGGGCGGCTGCGGGCCAACATCGCGCTGTTCGACTCGCTGCTGGCCACCGAGCAGTCCGGCAGCACGTACCCGATCCGGGTGGTGCCGATGAGCGACGAGACGGTCGTCGAGGCGGCCCAGCGGGTCTTCAAGGCCGGGTTCTACACCTCGCCCGTGTTCTTCCCGATCATCGCCCGTGGGGCCGCCGGCCTGCGGGTCATGCTGCGCGCGGGCCAGACCGAGGAGCAGATCACCAGGCTGTGCTCCGTGCTCGTGGAGGCAGGCGCCCGCCCGGCGGCGGCGCTGCCCGAGCAGGTGCTCCGGTGAGCGGCGGCGCGCGGGCGATCCCGCGCAGCATCCTCTACACGCCGGCGCTGTCGCTGGACCGGGTGGTCAAGGCGTGGTCGTACGACGCGGACGTGCACCTGATCGACCTGGAGGACTCGGTGCCGGCGGCCGAGAAGGCGGCCGCGCGCGTCGTGTGCCGGGCCGCCCTGGAGAAGGCGCCACGGCCGGAGAACGTCGCGGTGCGCATCAACCAACTGGGTAGCGTCGCGGCGGTGCAGGACCTGGTGGCTCTCGTGGAGTGCCCGGTACGGCCCGGCATCGTCATGATGACGATGGTGACCTCGGCGGCCGAGGTGGCCCTGCTGCGTCAGATCCTGGCCAGCGCGGACGCGCACCCGGAGATCTACGTGACGGTGGAGACCGTGGAGGCGGTCGCGGAGACCGACGCGATCGCCGGGGCCAGCGACGGGCTGGTCCTCGGCTCGGCCGATTTGGCCGCCACGCTCGGGGTCGAGATCAGCTGGGAGGCGATGCTCGCCGCCCGGCAGGCGATGGCGCTGGCGTGCGCGCGGTACGGCACCGCCTGCATCGACACCGCCAACTTCCGGCTCGCCGAACCGGCCGTCCTGGCCGAGGAGACCGCCCGGGTGCGGGCGCTGGGCTTCCACGGCAAGGCGACGGTGCACCCGGGCGAGCTCGACGAGATCAACCGGGTGCTGCGCCCGCAGGCCGACGACCTGCTCCTGGCGCGCAGGGTGACCGAGGCCGTACGCGCGGCCAGCGGCGGGATCGCCGTGCTGGACGGCAACATGGTCGGCCCGCCGTTCGCCCGGATGGCCCGCGACACCGTGGCGCGCGAGGACGCCTGGGCGGCCCGGTTCAGCACCGGCGGAGCTGCCGGATGACCGGGCCCGTGACGGTCGACGCCGCGCAGATGGGGGGTACCCCTCAGCTGGTGCGGGTGATCGACACCCTCGGCGAGATGTTCGCGGACCTCGCCGCCGGCCGGACCGACTCCCCGGCGCGTACCGTCATCGAGCACGGTCCGCAGCGGGTCCTGCTGGTCAGCCCCGCGGTCTGGGAGCGGCGCGGGGTCGGCAGCGTGAAGATCACCACGCTGACCCCCGACAATCCCGGTCGCGGCCTGCCGTTGATCCACGGGGTCGTCGCGCTCACCGACCTGACCACGGGGCAGATCACGGCCCTGCTGGACGGCGCCGAGCTGACCGCCGTGCGCACCGGCGCGGTCGCCGCCCTGGCGACCCGCTGGTGTGCCGCCGAGGACGCCGAGGACCTCGCGGTCATCGGCGCGGGGGTGCAGGCGCGGGCCCTGGTGCGCGCGGTGGCGGCGGTGCGCCGGATCCGCAGCGTACGGGTGTTCTCCCGCACCAGGGACCGGGCCGAGCAGTTCGCCGACTGGGTCCGGGACACGGTGTCCCACCCGGTGCACGCGAGCGTCTGCGACAGCGCGAAGGCCGCCGTCGCCGACGCGGCCGTCATCTGCACGGCGACCTCGACCAGCGACAACACGCCCCTGGTCGAGGCGGACTGGGTGGCGCCCGGCGCGCACGTCAACGTGATCGGTGGCACCCACCCGGACGCGATCGAACTCGACCCCGCCCTGCTGGCCGGGGCCGTGGCGATCGTCGAGGAGCGGACCGCGGCGTTGGAGGGCGCCGGCGAGGTGCGGGCCGCCCTGGCCGCCGGCCTGATCGGCGTGGCCGACCTGCACGACCTGGGCACGCTGGTCACCGGCGGGGTCCGCGTCGGCGGACGGACCTCCGTCCTGCGTACGGTCGGGATGGCCATCGAGGACACGGCCGCCGCCGTGGCGCTGCACGAGGGGGCGGCGGCCGTGGCGTAGGTCAGGAGGCGGTCTCCCGGCAGCGGACCATGAAGGACCGCTCGAAGACGATGACCGTCTCGCCGGTGGACTTCGTGCCCGTCGTCTCCACCGTGACGATGCCCTGCCCGGGCCGGGACCGGCTCAGCCGCTTGTCGAGGATCCGGCTGGTGGCGTACAGCGTGTCGCCGACGAAGACCGGCTCCCGCAGGCGGACCCGGTCCCAGCCCAGGTTGGCCACCGCCCGCGCCGACAGTGCCTGCACGGTCATGCCCCCGATCAGGCACAGGGTGATCCCGCTGTTGACGAGCACCCGCCCGTACTCGCTGCCGGCGCCGTAGTGCTCGTCGAAGTGCAGCGGGTGCTGGTTCATGGTGAGCAGGGTCAGCCAGGTGTTGTCGGTCTCCGAGATGGTGCGGCCCGGCCAGTGCCGGATCACCATGCCGGGCTCGAAGTCCTCGTAGTCCCCGCCGTGTTCCTCGCGGTACTCGTTGCCCTGGACATGACGCAGTGTCATCGACAGCTCTCCTGTGTCGCGTGCGGATGGACGGGCGAGGTCCACGTCGGACGTGAATGTTAGTCTATTTCGATCATCGTTTCGGAGATCCGGCCCACGGCGAACAGCCCCGGCGGCCGGCCCGACGTGCGATTTCCGGGGAGCGTCAGATGACCGTGCGCGAAGGTGTCGGCAGTGCGGTATCGACCGGGCACCCGTGGTTCGGCTCCCATCGCCTCCCGCCGGCGGCGTCGGCGGAGACGATCCGCGGGATGCTCCGCCACGAGCTGCGGGACACGGGCTGGCCCTACCAGCGGCTGCTGCCCGCAGCGCCCATAGCCGTCCCGCGGGCGTCCTACGCCGAGATCTTCCGGGTGGCCGCCGCGCTGGTCGGCCTGCTGCGGCGCACCGCCCTGGAGACGGCCCCGACCACCGAGGGCCGGCTGGCGGCCTACCGCATGCCGCAGAGCGAGGACCAGCTCTGGGTGCGCGACCAGTTCGTCGAGGAGCGCTACCCGGACAGCGTCGTACGGCCGGACGTCGTCATCGGTCCGGACGGGCCCCGGTTCCTGGAGTTCAACGTCAGCGGCGCGCTCGGCGGCGTGGTGGAGACGCGCGCCCGCCTCGAGGTGTGGCGCAAGCTGCACGCCGACGCCGAGGGGCGGACCCCGTTCACCTCGCCGGACCCGTTCGCCGTGCGTGCCGCGATGTACCGGTCGCTCTGCGACGAGCTGGGGCTGGCGCCGCGGGTCGCCATCGTCGGCAGCGCCCGGGTCTTCGGCGTCCGCAGCCGCTACTTCCAGCTGGAGGCCGACTACCTCAACAACCACGGCGTCACCGCGCGGTTCTTCGAGCCGGAGGAGCTGCCCGAGGCGTGGGACTGCCCGCCGCACCTGCGCTACCCCGTCGGCCTGCGCAACTTCACCATCCCGGACTGGCTCGACGCCGGCCTCGACACCAGCTATGTGCAGGACGCGCTGGACAACGGCTGCCTGCTCGTGGGCACCCAGACGTCGACCTTCATGCACAGCAAGCTGACCGTGGGCCTGCTGTCGGAGGGCCGGCCGTGGATGAGCGCGGCCGAGCGGAGCCTCGTCGACAGGTACGTGCCGTGGACCCGCGTCCTCTCGGACCGCAGGACCACCCGCGAGGGCCGCGAGGTCGAGCTGCTCGCGTTCGTGCTGGCGCACCGGGAGCTGCTGGTGCTCAAGGCGGGCCTGGGCGAGAGCGGCAAGCAGGTGGTCATCGGCGGCGAGGTCGACCAGGCGACGTGGGAGTCGGCCGTCACCGAGGCCGTCGCCGACGGCACCAGCGTGGTGCAGGACTTCGTGGCGCCGCGTACGTGCCGCGTCGCGCTGGTCGCCGACGGCGCCGACGAACCGCACGAGGCCGAGGTCGCCCCGGTGATCGGGCCGCTGTTGTTCGGCGGGCGCCCGGCGGGCCTGTTCTGCCGCTACTACGGCGACGGCTCCGCCGGGATCGTCAGCGCCCGGGGGCGCGACAGCAGCTCCGACAACTGCATGGTGGCCGTCTGAGTCGACCCGGTCCGCGCGGGCGAGGGTGTGCGCCGTCGGCAACGCGCCCGGTGCCACCGGCCCGGGGTCCGGCGTCCGGCCTCTCCCGCCGACGGCTCACCTGGCCAGGCGGTCGGCGACCTCGGCGGTGGTCACCACCTCGCCGAGCTGCCCCATCGTCTCCAGGCTCACCCGGTGGATGTCGTCGGTCGCGGCGGTGCACGCGTCGGAGACGACCATCGTCTGGTAGCCGTGGTTGACCGCCTCGAACACGGCGTTCATGACGGCGAAGTTGGTGGCGACGCCGGTGAACAGGAGGGTCTGCACGCCCCTGGCGCGCAGCACCGTGTCGAGTTCGGTGCCGAAGAAGGCGCCGAGCCGGACGGTGGTGATGACGACGTCGCCGGCCTGCGGCGCCAGCTCGTCGATGATCCGGGTCTTCGGCGCGCCGTCGAGGAAGGCCTGCCGTTCGGGGTACATGGCGTGGCTGGGCGTGTTGGGGATCAGGTCCGGGTATCCGGGCCGGTAGGCGACCCGCGTGTAGACGACGAGGCCGCCGCCGGCGCGTACCGAGGCGGCCACCTGCGCCGCGTACGAGGCGACGCGGTGCCGGGCGACCTGTTCGGCGAAGTAGGGGCCGAAGAACCCGCCGGGGCTGACGATCTCGTGCTGCCAGTGGACGCCGACGACGGCGGTCCGGGTCGGGTCGAGTCCTCGCATTGTCACTCCCGTCACGGGGCGGAGAGTTGCTGCGGCGCCGGCTGGTAGCCCCGCCCGCCCGCGCCGGTCGGCCCCCGGCCGTACGCGTCGAGGCGCCCCCACCGCCCGGGAATGTCCAGCAGCGCCACGAAGTCGAGATTAGCGGGCAACGCGGGCCTGTTCACGAGGTCTTCGCCGACCGGGTGCAGCCCGAGCATGGTGCGCAGCAGCAGCGGGGTGGCGCCGGCGGACCACGCCTGCGGGCTGCACGCGGTCGGGTAGTTGACCGGGTACTTGGTCTCGTCGCGGCTGTAGCCGGCGAACGCCTCGGGCAGCCGGCCGTCGTAGAAGACCGCCGCGTCCAGGATCCCGGCGGCGATCCGGGCCGCCTCGTCGGCGTACCCGTAACGGCGCAGCCCCCAGGCGATGAACGAGTTGTCGAACGGCCAGATCGTCCCGACGTGGTAGCCGATCGGGTTGTAGCGGCCGGAGCCCTCCGCCAGCGTGCGCACCCCCCAGCCGCTGAACAGCGCGGGCGACATCAGGTGGCGTACCAGGGCGGGAGCCTTCGGCTCGTCGACGATGCCGCTCCACAGCAGGTGGCCGATGTTGGAGGACAGGGCGTCGACCTGGCGGCCGTCACCGTCGAGCGCGAGGGCCATGTAGCCCCCGTCGGCGACCCAGAAGTCGCGGTTGAAGCGCGACTTGAGGTCCGCCGCCTCCCGTTCCAGCCGGTCCGCGTACGCCGGGTCGTGCCAGATCGCCCGGGCGAGCCGGGCGGTGCGCATCTTCGCGTCGTACGCGTATCCCTGCAACTCGCAGGTCGCCCTGGGAAAGCCGGGCAGCCGCCCGTCGCGGTACGAGATGGCGTCCCACGAGTCCTTCCAGCACTGGTTCTCCAGGCCGTTGCGGGTGTTGCGCCGCTCATAGGAGATGTAGCCGCTGCCCGTCAGGTCGGCGTAGTGGTCGATCCAGTCGATCGCCGCCCGCGCCTCCTGTTCGACCGAGCGGACGAGCGCGACGTCGCCGGTCCAGCGTTCGTACTCGTCAAGCAGCACCAGGAACAGGGGAGTGGCGTCGGCGCTGCCGAAGTAGGGGGTGTGCGGCGTCTCCTCGAACACGCTCATCTCCCCGTACCGCATCTCGTGCAGGATCCGGCCGGGCTCCTCCTCCCGGAAGTCGTCGACCCGGCTGCCCTGCCGCAGGGCGAGCACCTTCAGCGTGGTGGCGGCGAGATCGGGCGCGAACGGCAGCGTCTGGAGGCTGGTGAGGATGCTGTCCCGGCCGAACAGGCTCATGAACCAGGGCAGCCCGGCGGCCGGCACGCTCCTGTCCTCGGCGAGGAAGGGGGTGAACCGCAGCGCGGCCAGGTCGATGAGGCTGCGCCGGTACGCGCCGCGCAGGGGCTCCCAGCTGGTTTCCAGCCGGGGTGCCTCCGCCAGCCACCGCTTCAGCCGGCGCTCCTTGTCCCTGGGACGCGTCGCCCGCCCGGGGATGGCGAGCCGTTCCAGCCCTCTCGGCATCGGCAGGTCCGGCTCGGCGGTCAGCCGGGTCCGCCAGTGGCCGTACGGTTCGAGGTGGACCTTGATCGTCAGGCCGTCGTCGTCCCACTCGGCCGGCGTCGTCGCCGAGACGATCGTCTCCCGCCGGAAGCGGTCCCGCTCGTAGCCGAGGACGAGACGGCCGTCGTCGACGCGCCGGTAGTGCCGGCCCTTCTTCCGCGCCGTCGCGTCCTTGACCTCGAAGATGTCCGCGAAGTCGGCGTCCACCTCGACCCTGACGGTGAGGTCGACCGGCCGGCCGTCGTGGTTGGTGATGCTCAGGTCCTCGTGCAGGCCGGAGTCGAGCGTGTGCACCCGGCGCACCGACAGCGTGCTGTTGACGTAGACGTCCTGCCGGCCGGGGACCAGGTAGAACCGGTTCTCGAAGTAGTGGATGTCGTCGATGGCGAGGGTGCTCAACCGCTCCCCGTCGATCGTCAGCACCCACTTCGACAGCAGGCGCGTGTCGTGGGCGAACAGGCCGAGCGGGGTGTCGGGTGACGGCAGGACGTCGCCGGCCCGGTCGCAGACGATGAAGGTCGTGCCGTCGAGGATGCCCACCTGGTCGTCAGCCATGCCCACCGTCCTCGTGTCGAGGCCGCTTGGACGTGGGTGGCGGGGGGAACAGCTTCCGGACCGTCGCGAAGATCCGCGGGCTGCCCGCCACCGACGCCTCGCCGCGCAGCACGGTGGTCAGGAAGTACGCCTCGCCGCTGGCGATCCGGTCGAACACCGCCCGGTCCGCCTCGACGACCGCCTCACCACCGGTCGCCTGCTCGCAGACGCTGATGTCGCCCTTCTCGATCAGGACCAGCCAGTGGTCGGTGCGGCCGTCGTGGCTGATGTCGAAGCGCACGCTGCCCTCGTCGACCGCCCGCAGGCGGCGGTCGTGGCCGCGGCGTGCGAGATCGTGGAAGAACTCCTGGGTGGCATCCGCCATCGCGATCCCTCCTCACCGGCCACCTTCTTCCCCGGAGCGTCGCTGTCACCTCACCCGGAAGGGGTGAACCTCGCCCGCTGCGCAGCCCGACCGCCCGTGCCGCCCGGCCGTCCCGCCGCCCCGCCGCCCGGCCGACCTGCCCGGTCGCCGGCCGACATCCGCGGCTCCGGTGCCGTCGGGCGGCCTGCGGGACACCCGCCCGGCGGCCGGGCAACGCCACTAGCCTGGGATCCGATGGATCCCATCCAGGCGACGCTGCTCGTCGCCGCCGGTGTCGCCACGGGCGCCTTCAACGCGGTCGCGGGCGGCGGTTCCCTGATCGGCTTCTCCGCGCTGATCGCGGTCGGCATACCGCCGCTCAGCGCGAAGTTCACCAGCACCGTCGCCGTCTTTCCCGGCAACGTGGCGAGCGTCGCGGGAGGTTTCCGGGACCTGCCGCCCGGCCCGGACATCCGCAACGTCCTGCCCGCGGCGGTCCTCGGCGGGGTCCTCGGGTCGGTGCTGCTGCTGGTCACGCCCACGCGGGTCTTCGACATGCTCGTGCCGTTCCTGGTGCTTGCCGCGTCCGCCATCCTCGCTGCGCAGGACCGACTGGACAGGCTGGTCCGCAGCTCCGCCCTGCGGCAGGGGCGTCCGCACCCGGCGACGTTGCAGGCGTCCATCGGGCTGGGCGGCCTCTACGGCGGTTACATCGGCGCCGGATTCGGCATCGTCCTGATCGCCGTCCTGGCGTTGCTCCAGCGTGAGGCGCTCACCCGGACGGTCGCCATGAAGAACCTGCTCTCGGCGGTCATCTCGTTCACCGCCGTCGTGCTCTTCGTCCTCTTCGGCACCGTCGACTGGGTGGGGGTGGCACTCCTGGCCCCGGCGACCGTCGTCGGCGGCTTCGTCGGGGCACGGGTGCTCCGCCGGCTCCCCGGTGGTCCGCTCAGGGCGGTGGTCGTCGCGTTCGGGGTGATCTTCGGGCTGGTCCTGCTGGTCCGCAACGTCCTGTAGGAGGGCCGGAGCACTGCGACGGCCCGCCGTGCTGGCCGGTCACTCCGAAACGGTCCGGGCTCTTGCAAGTACTTGCAGGCTGTGACGTCGACGCTCCAGTTGGGCTGTCGGCTTCGCGGCTTTTGATGCTTGTCGCCGTACTCAGCCGTGATCAGCGGCAATGTTGCCATGAAATTTCGAGAAGTTTGCTGCAAGGTATTGCAGAGGCTGCCGGCAATCGAGCATTGTCTTTGCTACCCGGACGGCCGTCCCCTCCCGTCAGTGCCTCTTCGTCCCCGGAAGTAGGTCTTTCTGTCATGGCCCGATCGAAACCGCCCCTGCGCGCCCGCATCTCCCGCCTGTTCCTCGCCGTCGCCGTCGTCGCGTCCGGCGCCACCCCGGTCGTGGCGACCGCCGCCGCACCCGCCCAGGCCGCCGCCGCGCTCAACGACAGCGAGGTGACGGCCAACCTGTGGGAGTGGAACTGGAACTCGGTCGCCGCGGCCTGCACCGACCACCTCGGCCCCGCGGGCTACGGCGCGGTCCAGGTCGCGCCGCCGCAGGAGTCGGTGAGCCTGCCCAACAGCGCCGACGGGGTGCACCCCTGGTACGAGGTGTACCAGCCGGTGTCCTACAAGCTGGACAGCCGCTTCGGCAACCGGCAGCAGTTCGCCGCCATGGTCACCGCGTGCCACGCCGCCGGCGTGCGCGTCTACGTCGACGCGGTCGTCAACCACATGGCCGGCGTCAACAACCCCGCCGGCACCGTCGGCTACGCCGGCACGACCTTCACCGGCTACGACTACCCGGCCGTGCCCTACGGCTACGGCGACTTCCACCACCCCGGCGACAACTGCCCGACCTCCGGCGGCATCACCGACTGGAACAACGAGTCCCAGGTGACCAGCTGCGAGCTGCTGTCCCTGTCGGACCTGTACACCGAGAAGGAGCAGGTCCGCAACAAGATCGCCGCGTACCTCAACGACCTCATCGGCCTGGGCGTCGACGGGTTCCGCGTCGACGCGGTCAAGCACGTCAAGAAGGACGACTTCGCGGCCATCCTCGGCAAGCTGAACAACACCGTCGCGGAGAACAAGCGCCCGTACGTCGCCCAGGAGATCTTCGACGGCGCCTCCAACGACGCGCTCAAGGCGCGGGCGTTCATCGGCAACGGCGACGTGCTCGACTTCGCGTACGCCAAGGGGCTGCGCTCCAGCTTCCAGGGCTCGATCGCGAACCTCGCCAACGTCGCGAGCTGGAACCTCGACGCGCCCAGCGCCAACGTCTTCGCCATGGTCACCAACCACGACCTGGAGCGCGACGGGGTGGTGCTGTCCTACAAGAACGGCAGCGACTACACCCTGGCCAACTACTTCGCGTTGGCGTACCCGCACGGCAAGCCCTCGGTCTACGACAGCTTCACCTGGTCGAACCGCAACCAGTCGCCGCCGGCCACCGGCACCGGCCACGTGACCGACACGGTCTGCGGCGCCGCCTGGACCTGCCTCACCCGGTCCATCGGCATCAAGGGCATGGTCGGCTGGGCCAACACCGCCCGCAACGTCAAGACGGTCTCGGACTTCACGGTCGTCAACAGCAACGTGATCGGCTTCCACCGGGGTGACCGCGGCTGGATCGGCATCAACGACTCCGCCTCCGCCGCCACCGCCCAGTTCGTCACCGGCCTCGCCGACGGCGCGTACTGCGACGTGATCTCCGGCGCCGCCACCGCCGCCGGCTGCACCGGCGCCACGGTCACCGTGACCGGTGGCCGGGCCACCGTCACGATCCCCGCCAACGGCGCGGTCGCCATCCACGCCAACGCCCGCGGCGGCCCCGCCGCCAAGGTCGCCACCACGTTCACCGCCACCGCCTCGCTGCCCGCCGACCGGACGCTGCACCTCGTGGGTGACACCCCCGCGCTCGGCAACGGCGACCCGGGCGCCTCCGTGCCGCTCACGCGTACCGGCACCGGCACGTGGGCCGCGACGGTGGACCTGCCGGCCGCCACCGCCGTCTCCTACCGGTACCTGGTCAGGAGCGGAACGACGGTGGTCGAGCAGGAGGCCGCCAGCCGTACCTTCACCACCCCGGCCGGCGGGACGACCACCCGGACCGACACCTACGTGCCGGGCCCCGTCGGTGACACCGTCGCCACGACGTTCACCGTCACCGCGACCGTGACCGCCGGCCAGGAGGTCTACGTGGTCGGCAGCGTCCCGGCGCTGGGCAACTGGGCGCCGGCGAACGCGGTGCGGCTGCCCGCCACCGGCGGGGTGTTCCGCGGCGTGGTCGACCTGCCCCGGTCCACCACCGTGGAGTACAAGTTCATCAAGAAGACCGCCGCCGGGGCCGTCACCTGGGAATCCGGCGCGAACCGGAGCCTGACCACCCCGGCGGGCGGCAGCCACACCGTCACCGAGACCTTCCGCGGCGACACCGCCGGTCCGGTCGCCACCGCCTTCCACGCCACGGCCACCACCTCCTTCGGCCAGAACGTGTACGTCGTCGGCAACCTGCCCGCCCTCGGCGGCTGGAACCCGGCGAACGCCGTCGCGCTCTCCCCGGCCGACTACCCGGTCTGGCGGGCCACCGTCAGCCTGCCGCCGAACACCGCCGTCGAGTACAAGTACCTGAAGAAGAACCCCGACGGCTCCGTCATCTGGGAGTCCGGCGACAACCGGACCTTCACCACCCCGGCGGGCGGCACCCAGACCCGCACCGACACCTGGCGCTGACCCACCCGGTGGCCGGCCCCCGCCCGGGGCCGGCCACCCGGCCCCGGGCGACCTGTCCACGGGCGGCTTGGAGCAGGCCCCACCCGGCAGCCGTCGCGGCGCGCGCAGGACATCGGGAACCTTCCATGGATTGGTAGGCTCGTCCGGCGCGGAGAGGTGCAGACGGATGAGCGAACCGGGCCGGGAGGCGCAGGAGGCGCTGGCCGGGTTCGTCGGCGAACTCAGGCGTCTCCGGCAGCTCTGCGGGGCCCCGTCGTTGAACACGCTGGTCGCCGTCTCGGCGTCGCTGCGGCAGCCGCTGGCGCGCTCGACGTTGAGCGACAAGCTCAACGCCAAGTCGCTTCCCGAGTGGCCTTTCGTCGTCGCCTTCGTCAACGCCTGTCTCGCGCACGCCGACCGGGCCGGGGTCCGACCGCCGGCCGAACTGGCGCAGATGAGCCACTGGGACGCGGCACACTGGCGACTGCTCAGGACCGCCGACGCCGCCCGCGCGGAGGACCGGCTGCGCAGCGCCGCCCGCACCCAGCTCGCCCGCCGCTCCGGCGACCGCACCGAACCGGCCAGCGGCGCCGAGCCGCCGGCACCGTACGAGCGACGGACGGACGCCCTCGACCATGTGACACCTCGGCAACTGCCGGCGGCCGTACCCCACTTCGTGGGGCGCCGGACGGCGCTCGCCGCACTGGCCGACCTCCTGCCGCACCGGCACGGTACGCCGGGCACGACGACGATCTGCCTGATCAGCGGCACGGCCGGGGTCGGCAAGACGACCCTGGCGGTCGGCTGGGCGCACCGGGTCGCCGAGCGCTTCCCCGACGGGCAGCTCTACGTCAACCTCCGCGGGTACGACGCGACCGGGCAGGCGGCGAGCCCGGCACAGGTGCTCCGCGAGTTCCTGGAGGCGCTCGGGGTGCCGGCGCAACGCGTCCCCACGGGACTGGACGCCCGCGCCGCACTGTTCCGTAGCCTGCTCACGGGCAGGCACGTGCTCGTCCTGCTCGACAACGCCGGCGACGCCGACCAGGTCCGCCCGCTGCTGCCCGGCTCGCCGGGATGCCTGGTGCTGGTCACCAGCCGTGGACACCTGCCGGGGCTGGTGACCATCGAAGGGGCACGCCCGCTGCTGCTCGACCCGCTGCCGCGGACGGAGGCGTACGAGCTGCTGTCCGGGCGACTCGGCGCGGACCGGGTGGAGAAGGAGCCGGCCGCGGCGGACCGGATCGTCGGCGCGGCGGCGGGCCTGCCGCTCGCGCTCGCCATCGTGGCGGCACGGGCCGCCGCCCAGCCGGGCCTCGACCTCGGCCGGCTCGCGGACGAGCTGACCGAGCCGGGGAGTCTCGACCGGTTCAGCTACGGCGACGCGGCCACCGACATCCGTACGGTCTTCTCGTGGTCGTACCGCAACCTGGACGCGACCTCGGCACGGGCGTTCCGGCTGCTCGGCCTGCACCCCGGGCCGGACGTCTCCGTGCCGGCGCTCGCGAGCCTCGCCGGCGTGCCCGTGGCGCAGGCGGCTCGGAGCGTGGCGACGCTCGTCCGCGCGAACCTGGTCAGCGAGCCGACCCCGGGAAGGTACGTGCTGCACGATCTCCTGCGCGCCTACGCGGCCGAGCTGGTCACCGCGCACGAGCCCGGGCACGTACGCCGGGAGGCGCTCGGGCGGCTCCTCGACTGCTACCTGCACGCCGCGCACGCCGCGGACCTGCTCCTGTACGACCAGCGGGACCCGATCAGCCCCGCCCCCGCCCGGCCGGGCACGGCGGTCACCCCGCTCACCGACCGGGCGGCGGCGTGGCGCTGGCTCACCACGGAGCACCGGGTGCTCCTGGCCGTCGTCGGCCTCGCCACGGACACCGGGTTCGACACGCACGCCTGGCAGCTCGCCTGGACCGTCAACACGTACCTCGATCGGCTCGGGGCCTGGCAGGAGCAGCTGGTCGTGCAGGAGCGGGCGCTGCTCGCCGCGTCGCGGATGGCCGACCGGGACGGCGAGGCCCGCGCCCACCGCAACCGGGCCGTGGCCTGCCTGCGGCTGGAGGACTACGACCAGGCTGACGCCCACCTGCGCCGCTCTCTCGGGCTCTACACCGAACTCGGCGACGCGATCGGCAGCGCTCGGGCCCACCTCAACCTCGGCATCCTGGCCGAGCGTCTCGGCCGGTACGAGCAGGCCCTGCACCACGCGCAGCGGGCACTCGACCTGTTCACGGCGGCGGGGAACACCAACGGGACGGCGAACGCGCTGAACAACATCGGCTGGTACCACAGCCAGCTCGGTAACTACCCGCAGGCGCTTGAGCACTGTACGCGGGCGCTCGTCCTGCAACAGCAGGTCGGCAACCGGTACTGGCAGGCGCACACCTGGGACAGTCTCGGCTACGTGTACTACCGGCTGGAGCAGCAGGGGGAGGCGATCCGCTGCTACGACAACGCGCTCGCGCTGTGGCGGGAGGCGGCGGAGCGCTACTACGAGGCGACGACGCTCACCCATCTCGGCGACAGCCACCGCGCGGCCGGTGCGCCCCAGCGCGCGTACCGCGCGTGGAGCGACGCGCTGGAGATCCTGGAGCAGCTCGGCCACCTCGACGCCGAGCAGGTCCGGGAGAAGCTGGGCGCCGCGCCCGTACGGTCCCGCTGACCGGCGCGCTCCCGGGGCGAGGGCCTGCCGGCATCCGCCCCGGGAGCGCCCGGTGGGAGAGGGTCAACGCCATTGCATGAAGTTGTTGATGACGGGCGTCGTGATCCGGGTGACGACGTTGTTGGTGGCCCCGGGTCCCGTGCCGTACGGGCCACTGGCGAGGATCCCCAGCACCGCCGGGTTCGGGCAGACGCAGGGCGGTGGCGGCGGGCACGGGCACGGGATCACCAGCGGCGGCCGTGTCGGGCACCAGTCGTCCGGGTCGGGGGTGTAGAAGACGGGGCTTCCGTCCTGCCCGCCGACGAAGGGATGCCGCACGTAGAAGTGGTTCAGGGCCTCGGCGCGGATGAAGTCCTTGCTGGCCCACTGTCCGGGCCGGTCGACCGGGTATCCCTGGGTCGTCGTGCAGGACCCGGTCGCGGGTTGGGTCGGGTAGCCGAGGCCGAGCCAGCCGGTCCGCGCGCCGATCGTGCAGTTGAGCTGCACCGCCCCGTAGTTGTAGGTCGGGTCGGCGGGGGTGGGGGCGTAGATCGAACCGGTCCAGCCCGAGGGGGCGAAGAGCCGGACCGCCGCGCACGAGCCGAAGGGTGCCGTCGTGCCGTCGTGACCCGGGTACGCGACGACGTTCGTACGCCAGGAGCCGAGCGTGCCGCCGGAGTGCACGCAGTGGCCGGCGGTGGCGACCGTACGCTCGCTGATCATGAAGCCGGTGCACTGGCCTCCCGCGAACGTCAACCGGACGGTGGCGCTGGCGGGAAACGTGGTGGTCGGGGTGACCGGCACCCGTGTGTCGGGACCGAAGATGGCGTTGGTGCCGACCGTGGAGGTGGCGTCGGCGACGGCGCCGGTCACCTGGGCCGTCATGCTCGTGGGCCGGTGGCCGGACTGGGCCGCGTCGGCACTGGCGGGCCGGTCCCGGGCCGTCGCGGCAGCCGCCGGCCCCGCCGGAGGCGCCGCGGTACCGACGACCACGGCGGCGAGGGCTACTACCGCCCATCTCTTTCTCAGCATGGCTCTCCTCTGGCCGGACGGGGCTGTCCCCGCGCGTACGCCTGTGTGGACCAGGCTGCGGACACGCCCCGCTGTCCGGCCGATTCCCGGACACCGGACCTCCGGCCGGACACCGCCGGGCCGCGACGGACGCCGCCGGCGGGCGGGCGGGCGGGCGTACGACGCTCGCGGGCGCACGCTCGCGCGGTGGCAAGCATGGCTGCCGATGGACGGGACCTGGCACGCGTTGCGCGCCACCGCGCTGCCCGAGGTGCGCCGACGCGCCGTGGCGTCAGCGAGCTGACCTTCGACGCGCCGACGACGGTCGACGGCGCGCAGCGCTTCGCCTGGCGCGACAACGCCGGGCAGTCGACCGTCTGGCACTTCCTCCCGGACGGGCGGTTCATCGACGCCGACGAGGGCGACGAGATGGCAGCCGTCGGGGAGATCTTCGCCCGTCACGCCTGACCGGAGCGAAGCGGCGTGCAGGAATGCCCCGCCGGTGCGGCGGAGCCGGTCATCCGTCTTGCGCGGGGCAGACCTCAGGCCGCCGACGCGGTCCTCGGGTGCGGCTGGGTGCGCTGCGCCGTCCTGCCGGAGGCCAGGTCGGAGCGGCTCTGGCCGCCGGCCGGGGCCACGGCGCGCGGCGCGGACTGCCCCGAGTCGGCCCGGGCCATGTGCAGGGCGCGCTGGGCGTTGTTCCACGCCGGGCAGGGCCAGGCCTGGCCCGCGCAGAGCAGGTTACGGCACCCGCCGTCGCCGTCCGGCTCGTGGGCGTCGGCCACGTCCAGGGCGAGCTTCCACAGCAGCGGGTCGGTCACCTCAGCGGGACGGTCGGCCTGACGGTCGGACCGGTCGGTGGTGTCGGACACGAGTTGATCCCCCTTGAGCGCAGGTGCGATCTTCACCTTCTCCAGTTTCCATGCAGGTGAAACCTCGGCACCCCTCCCATGCTGCGCAAGTGGGCGCCGACACGCCCGCAGCCGGGTGAGCTAAGACACATCCGCATCGTCCAACCGCCGGTGCCACCCGCGCGATCCCGCGGTTCCCGCCGGACGAGCTGCCCTACTCGGGCTGCCTGGGAGGGCTCAGCCAGGCGAGCGGTTGTCCGGCCAGAGCGGCGTCGGCGAGGCGGTGGGCGGATCCTGTCTTCAACGCCGCGCGGGAACTGTCGATCCAGCGTTGGACGTCGCCGACGCCCTGGTGGCGATATTCGACGGCTTGAACGAGACATTCGAGCTTGTCGGCGTCGCGGGCGACGACGGATTCCAGGGTTTCGCCGGCCTCGTACTCGGCGACGGCGGCCGCGATGGTGTCGGCGACGACCGGCGGGCAGGCGGCGACCTGGTCGGCGGTGACGGTGGTGTTGGGTACGGCCGTCAGGTACCGCTTGGCGATGTGCGGGATGTCGGTGACGCGCGTCTCCTGAGTGTCGTGCAGGACGCAGAGCATCGACACCCGGGCGGGGTCGGCGCCCTCCATCGCGGCGAGCATCATGCCGATGAGCGCGGTGCGGAAGGAATGCTCGGCGATGGACTCGGGCTGTTTCACGCCGGCGAACCACCAGCCGGTGCGGGCGGCGCGCTTGAGTACGCCAGCTTCGAAGATGAAGCTCATCGCGCCGGCGGCATCCTGGTCGTCTCTCATCTGCCCATCCCTGTGCCGCTGAGTCCGTCGGTACGCAGGCTGTAGACGATAGACGTCAGGTCCCGCCGGGACTGCGGGGAGACCCGGTCGCTGTCGAGGAGCAGGGTGCTGCGTTCCACGAGAGCACGCCCGGTCTCAGGGTTGTCGAGGGCGAGGCCGCGTCGGGCGGTGAGCAGTGCCCAGAGATTGTGGATGTTGAGGTCGACGCATGGATGGTCGGCGTCGAGGCGGCGGACCAGGTGACGGAGCAGGCGGGATCCTCTCCAATCGGTCAGGGACATCGGCATGAAGGAGTCGTCGCCTTGCCGATGCGGGATCTCGCCCACCCAGTATGCCGAGTAGTTGAGGGCGGAGCGCTCGCAGGTGTCGTCCGGGTGGGCCCGGGCGATGAAGTCCCGCAGTGGTTCGGAGTCGCCCTGGTTCGCAAGGGAGGTGGCAATCGAGCGGACGTCAGGCCACAGCGGCGACCAGGTGCGGAAGGACATCGCTCGACTGGCCCTTCGGTAACTGCCCTCGGTGAGCCAGGCGGCGGCAGCACCGGTCGGGTCTGCTCCGGCGAGGAAACAGGCTTGCCGGTGCAGGAGGACGGCCGGGTCGCGTCCGTTGCCGGCGCGGTCGGCGAGCACGTGCAGGTTCGCGAAGAAGAGCCGCTGTTGAGCAACAGTCAGCAGGGGACCCGGGGCAACGGGCCCGCGCCTACGGTGGGTGGTGCGGTGCCCGCTGAGAAATGTGGGTGTCTGGCCGATTGCCGCCCACAGGATGAGGTCGGTCAGGCGCTGGTTGAGTACCGACCAGCCGAGAGGCTGCTCGGCGACAGCCATCCGCTCCACCCTGTCGTCGAGCACCGCGGCGAGGATGAGGTCGGCTTCGGCCGCGTCGTTGACGGCGGCGAGCAGGCTTCCGTCCGCGCCGAGCCTACGCAGCTTCCTAAGCGTCATGACGGCCTGTCCGAGCGCGATGGCGCTGAAAGGGCGCCGTCCCGACTCCCAACTCTGCACGGTCGCCGGGTCGACGGCCAACTCGGTGGCCAGCTGTTCCTGCGTCATCGGAATGGACTCTCGGATCACCTTGATCAGGTACCCCGTCACCCCGCCGCGCTGGGGCGTGGCCCGTCCCCGACCTGCCATCCGACATCCCTACCTTGACCGGTGGTCGATGTTCCGTCTCCACTCACTGCCGGTGCGGGCCGCTTGGCCTGCTCACGCGTACTGCGAGTGGGTTCAGGGGGCCGCTGTCGGGATCGTAGCGTCGTAGCTACCGAACGTGTTCGAGCCGGTCCCGATTCTCCGAGTCCGGCCATGTCGCGCTGCCCGACGGAGGGAGACGGCCTTGCGACCCAGCCCGCAGCCTGCGCGTAGTGGCGAGGGAAGACGGTGGCGACATGTCGCTTACGACGAGTACCTGGCCGCCGTAGCGATGACTCTCGCCCGCAGGCATCGGCCGGTGTGGTCGTGGCGACGATGGCGGCGCGTGTGTCGATGTGGGGGAGAGCTGCCGTGCCGGGCACTGCACAGGGTTCCGATCAACCGGGGGCACTGGCCGCGAGAGGAACAGCAGTGACCGACTGGGGTCGGGAGCGTTCCGTTGGCTTGGCCGGTTCCCTCGGGCCCGTACCAGACCTGGTGAGCGGGATGGGCGAGCGGACGGCGGGCGTGGTTGGTGGCGGCACGCCCGCGCAGCTCGGTCCGACGACGCCGCACTGGCCGGTGCCGCCGGACTGGGAGTGCGGTGGGTGCGCTTCGGATTGGTCCTGCCTGACGCGACGGCGTGAGTTGCGGATGGAGTTTGCCGACTCCCCGGTTGCGCTGGCGTTCCACCTGGATGCCCAGTTGGTGCGTGCCATGCATGATCTGGGCGATCTGCCTGCCGAACACCTGCACCGGCGTTTCCTCGGGTGGGCGCGGTGAGCATCCTGCGCCGTGGGGACGAGAAGTTCCACTACAGCGACGGCTCGCACAGGTGGATCCCGCCCGATCCCGACTACGACCAGGAGGTCTGGGACGAGCAGGTCCGTCAGCACAAGGAGGGCCACCTGAGGAACGAGCGGCCCGCCGTACGCGTTCAGCGTCTCGTCTGAGCGCCGGGGGCAGCTAGGTGGCGCGGGGCGGGACGTCGTTGGCGCGCCTGCTGGCCGCGATGCTGGGTTGATTCGCGATCGCCCACTCGGCGAGGGCCGAGAGCGGCTTCAGCAGCGACCTGCCGAGAGGTGTGAGGCTGTACTCCACGCTGGGCGGTATCGTCGCGAAGACCTCCCGGTGGACCAGCCCGTCCACCTCCAGTCCGCGCAACGTGCGGGTCAGCATGCGTTGGCTGATGCCTTCGATGCCTCGGTGGAGTTCGTTGAACCGATGTGGTCGTTGACCGAGCAGCACCACGACCAGCACCGTCCACTTGTCGCCGACCCGACGCAGGACGTCGGTCACCGGGCACTGCTCGTGCTCGTCGGCGGGGACCGGGCTCGGCAGGACGGTGTCGAGCGGGGCGGGCACACCGGTGTTCGTTGCTGACAGCAAACTGCCTTCTTCCACGATCCTGACCACTTACTGATGATGGAGGTACTTACCAAGAGTAACTAGGAGAATTGATGGTCAACGGGCAGCAGGGCGACACGGATCCCGACCAGACGGATCGGACCGTTGTCGTCACCGGCGGCAGCGACGGCATGGGACGTTCGCTCGTCCTCGGCCGAGCGGCACGCGGCGACCGAGTTCTCGCCGTCGGCAGCAACCCGGCCAAGGGCGAGCGACTGTTGGCCTCCGCCAGGGATTCGGGGCTGGGCGGCCGGATCGAGTTCCTGGCCGCCGACCTGAGCACGATCGCGGGCAACCGGGCAGTGATCGAGCACGTCACGGCCAGGTACGAGACGGTCGATGCCCTGGTGCTCGCGGCGAACCGCCAGCTGACGCGGCGGGTCGAGACGAGCGACGGCTTTGAGTCGACCTTCGCCCTCTACTACCTCAGCCGCCACCTCCTGGGCCACGGGCTCATGCCCGCCCTGTCCGCCGCCGCGCACCCGGTGATCGTCAACATCGCCGGGGTCGGGCTCAGTTCCGGGCAGATCCACTGGGACGACCTTCAGCTGCGGCGCCGCTACCGCACCATCGCCGCGCAACTCCAGGCCGGCCGCGCGAACGACCTGCTGGGCGTCGCGATGGCGGAACGGTTCGGCGAGCGCGTTCCCTACGTCCTCTACCATCCCGGGTTCACCCGCAGCGGGACGTCCGCGATGGAGCAGATGAACCCGTTGACCCGTACGGTCCTCAGGGCGCTCGCCGCGGTCGCGGCCCGGCCCGTCGAACGGGCCGTCGCACCGGTCCACGGGTTCGTCGACTCGCCCCCCGGGGTGCCCCTGACCGCCGTGGACCGTGGCAGGCCGGTGCCGCTCGACCTGAGCACTCTCGACCCGGCTGCCGCGAGGTGCCTCGCCGACACGACGGCCAGGATGCTCGCCGCAGCCGATCCGACGCCGACCGCGCGCGGGGACGGCGCCCGGTGAGCCCGCGAACGCCGTACGGTCGTCACTCGGGGGCGTGCGGGCGGCGGCGCATCCGTACCGCCGCGACCGCGGCGACGATCAGCAGGATCGCCAGCGCGGGCCCGCCCGCGATGAGCATGAGCCCCGCTCCGATGTTGGCGCCGATGCCGCCAGCGGTCAGCACCCGCCAGGCGAGGCCGAGCAGGACGCCGGCCACGACGAGCGGCGTCAGCACCCACCACCACCGGCGGTCGAGGCGGCGGCGCGCGGTGGCCCGGAGCAGCCAGGCGAGGGCGAGGACGACGCCGACGCACGCCAGGACGCCGACGATACGGTCTCCCGCCGTACCGAGGCTGACCGGACGGATCGCGTAGTCCAACTCGACGCCCTCGGCGGCGAGTCGCCGGGCCTCGTCGCCGGTCAGGTCACCGATGAGCCACCAGGCGGCCACCGGGGTGCACAGGACCAGGATGAGCGCGATGAGCGGAAAGGTCGGTCGGTGCTGCGTCGTCATGCCTGTGCCTTCTTCCGGCGATCTTGTCCAAGCTGCTCGGGTAAGTATGTGGGTGGCCCCCGGGCCGGCCCTGAGCACGCCTACTCACCGCTTCGCCGCGCGCGGGCCCGCGGCTCGGCCGGCAGCACGCGCGGCACATCGACAGGGATTGACATGCCAGTTTCCGGGCGTTGAGGATGGCGTCGTGGCGCGCGACCGACGGGCGGAGCCGCACCCGGGCGGCGCCTCGGCCATCCCGTTCCGGCCGCCCTGCCGAGACCAGAAGGGCGGACACATGCGTGATCTCCTGGCTCCCCGGTGGCGACGCCGCCTACCCGTCCCGGCCGCGTTGGCCGCCGTCACGGCCGCGGTGCTGCTGGTCAGCCCGGCCTCGGCCGTCGTGCCCGCCGCCGCGCCCCCGGTCGAGCTGGTCCGGGTCGCCGACGAGGAGGCCGACGTCGTCGAGGTGCTGCTCGCCGGCACCACCCAACTGGACGCCCTCGTCGCCACCGGCGTCGACCTCGACCACCACGTCACCCGCACCGAGGACGGCGTCGTCGCGCACGCGGTCGTCACCGCCACCGAGGCGACGGCGCTGACCAGGGCCGGCTTCACCCTCGGCAAGGTGTTGCACCGTCCCGCCGACGCCCGGGCCCGGATGGCGGAACGCGAGGCGACCATCGCCGGGCACGTCGCACAGAACCGCCAGTTCGCCGCCGCGACGGCCGGCCCGACCGCGTCCGCCGCGTCCGACGTCAGGATCATCCGGGCGGACTACTACACCTCCGGTACGAGCCAGATCCTCTCCGTCGAGGCGAAGTGGGCGCAGGGCCAGACGGCCCCCGACGCGCTCACCGTCGAGCGGGACAGCGGGCCGGGCACCGAGATCGGCTCCGGCGGTACGCAGACGATCTCGCGCTTCGTCGACGCCGGGGTCTACCTCTACCACCGGGGTGCCGCGACGGTGACCAGCCGGCCCGACCGGATCCGGATCACCAGCCCGACCGGCGACGTGGCCGTCGCGCAGGTGCGGGAGTGGCTGCCGACGCCCGGCGACGGCCCCGAGGGGCCCGGCTACCAGAAGGACTTCGTCACCAGCTACCTGACGCCCACCGAGCTGTACGCGCGGATCCACCAGCTGGCGGCCGAGTTCCCCCGGCTGGCCGAGATCGTCGAGCTGCCGTACAGGACCAACGGCTACCGGCGGCACGCGCAGGCCGTGCTGGGCACCGCCACCGACAGCCGCGTCGCGGTGGACTCCCTGACCTGGGGGCACGAGGGCGGCAACGGCATCTCCGTGGAGCTCGCCGACCCGGGCGCCGCGGACGTGCCGCTGTCGGTGACCGTCACCGGCCCGGCCGTACGGGTCACCTTGGGCACCGACGGCGACGGCGCGGTGAGCAGCACCGCCGCCCAGGTCGTCGCGGCGCTCAACGCCGGGGCCGGGACGCTCGTGCGGGCGTACACCTATCGCGGCAGCCCGGGCACTGGCGTGGTCGCGCCGGCCGCGTGGACCCCGCTCAGCGACGGCCTGAGCGCGCCGGCGAGCGTCTCGCGCGACCCGCATCCGGTGTACGCCATCCGGATCGGCAAGCACCGGGACGGCTCGAAGCTCGGCGTGCTCGCCTACGCCCAGGAACATGCTCGCGAGTGGGTACCCCCGCTGGTCACCGTCGAGACCGCCGAGCGGCTGCTGCGCAACTACGCACACGACGGGCAGACCCGGCAGCTGCTGGACAACCTCGACATCTGGATCGCCCCCTCGGTCAACCCCGACGGCGGCCACTACTCGTTCTACGACTTCAACTCCCAGCGCAAGAACATGACCAACCATTGCCCGACGACCGGAGCGGCCGACTTCCTGGCCCGCAACTCCTGGGGCGTGGACAACAACCGCAATTACACCGAGTACAGCCTCTTCGACGGCTACTCGGGGGCGTCGGCGAGCTGCACCAGCGGCACGTACGCCGGCCCGAGCGAGCTCTCCGAGCCGGAGAACCGCAACCTCGACTGGCTGGCCGCCCGCCCCAACATCCGGTTCTCGATGAACCTGCACTCCTCGGGCAACTACTTCATGTGGTCGCCGGGCGCGTACGCGCTGCCCGACCGGGTCTCCGCGCCCCGCCCGACGCTCGCCGAGGAGTCGGCCTTCTGGGGCGCCTCGTCGCGGATCCTGGCCGCCATCAAGCGGCACCGCAACATGGCGGTCACCCCGGCGCGTACCGGCCCGATCTCCGACGTGCTCTACTCGGCGGCCGGCAACTCCGGCGACATGCTCTGGTACAAGTACGGCATCTACGCCTGGAACTTCGAGGTCGGCACCTCGTTCCAGCCGGAGTGGGACGAGGCGCACGAGGAGGCGCTGGAGTTCGCCAACGGCCTGGTCGAGCTGATGCGGGTGGCCCGGGACTTCGCCAAGGACCGGACCCGGCCGCGCAGCACGCTGACGGTCGCGCCGAGCGCGACGCCGGGCATGGTGGATGTGACCTTCTCCACCAGCGAACCGGCCGCCGTCTTCTACACCCTCGACCGCGCCGCCCCCACGTACGCGTCGACGCTGTACGGCTCGGCGGGCATCCGGGAGGGCGGGGAGACACTGACCGTCCCGGCGGGGACGCGGATCCACTGGTTCTCGGTGGACTCGGCGGGCAACGTCGAGAACAACTACCGCCCCGACGGCAACGGCCGCAACTACCGCAAGGGCACCGCCGTACCGCCGGGGAGCTGACCCCCGGCGACCCCGCCGGTCACCGCCGCCCGACGGTGGGTGACCGGCGGATGCCCACGGCTCGGCACGCCTGCGGTCACGGCACGGCGGCTCAGTCCGGCAGCATGGGCATCTCCAGGCCCGGCTCCCGCCCGAGCAGCACCGCCCGGGTGAGCGCCGCCGACCCGAACCGGTCGCGCACCGCGTCCACGGCCGCGTCCAGGTCCGCCCCCGGATCGCGTTCGAACGGCAGTGGCGGCTGGACGGGGGAGTCGTCGAGGTTCCCGACCGACACGCCGAGCAGGGTCACGCCCCGCCGTTCGATCTCGGGCAGTGCGGCCCGCAGCAGCGCCCGCGCCGCACCGAGTAGCGGGGCCGTGTCGGCGGTCGCCTTGGTCACCGTGTGCGAGCGGGTCGCGCGAGTGTAGTCGCCGAAGCGCAGGCGCAGCGTCACCGTCCGGCCGGCCCGCGTCGCGGCCCGCATTCGCCGGGTCACCCGATCGACCAGGCCGGCGAGGATCGCCTCCAACTCGGCGGAGGAGTGCGGAACGGGGGCGAGGGCGTGCTGCGCTCCCATCGACCCGCGCCGGCGGCCGACCTGCACGGGCCGGGGATCGCGGTTGTGCGCCAGGGCGTGCAGGTGCCGGCCGGCGCCCGCGCCGAGCAGCGAGACCAGCGTCGCCTCGCCGAGGCGGGCGACCTGCCCGACGGTACGCACCCCCCGCTCGCGCAGCTTCGCCGAGGTCACCGGCCCGACACCCCACAGCCGCTCCACGGGCAGCGGGTGCAGGAACGCCAGTTCACCGTCCGGCGGGACGACCAGCAGGCCGTCGGGCTTGGCGACGCCACTGGCGACCTTGGCGAGGAACTTCGTGCGGGCCACGCCCACGGTGATCGGCAGGCCGACCCGTCCGCGTACCTCACGGCGCAGCCGGGCGGCGATGTCGGCGGGCGGACCGACCAGCCGCCGCAGGCCGCCCACGTCGAGGAACGCCTCGTCGATGGAGAGCCCCTCGACGATCGGGGTGGTCCGCCGGAAGATCTCGAACACCGCGCGGCTCGCCGCCGTGTAGGCCGCCATCCTCGGCGGCACGACGATCGCCTCGGGGCAGAGTCGCCGGGCCTGCCGGCCACCCATCGCGCTGCGTACGCCCCGGGCCTTCGCCTCGTAGCTGCACGCGAGGACCACGCCGCCGCCGACGATCACCGGTCGGCCGCGCAGGCGCGGATCGTCGCGCTGCTCGACCGACGCGTAGAACGCGTCCAGGTCGGCGTGCAGGATGCTGGCCTCGCGCGACACGAACACATGTTCGCACGCAGACCCGCGACTGCGGCACTGACCTGCCCGAACACAGCCGGGCGAGCGTCCCCGGAGGCACCCGTGGCCGTGCGACCGACGGGCGCGGCGGTTTACAGCTCGTCAAAGGGGCGGGCGTAGCGGAACCCGCCGCGGATCGAGGACCGCCACGCGCTCAGCGGGCGGGCCATGAAGTATTGCGGCCCCCACGGCTGCGGCGGCGTGACGCCGAGGTCGACCGCGGGGCGGAACCCGAAGCGCGGGTAGTAGTCGGGATGCCCGAGCAGCACCACCAGGGCCTCGTCGCGCGCGTCGGCGGCACCGAGCACCGCGTGCATCAGCGCGGAGCCGACCCCGCGCCGCTGCCAGGCCGGCAGCACGCCGAGCGGGCCCAACCCCAGCGCGACCGGCTCGCCGGCGACGTGGCCCCGGGTGCACACGACGTGCCCGACCACCCGCCCGGCCTCGTCGGCCGCGACGAGGCTGAGGGCCGGCAGCCACCCGCCGTCCGTCCGCAGGGCGTCCACCAACCCCGCCTCGACAGGTACGCTGTCCGGCTTCGCCGGATCGGCGAAGGCGGCCAGGTGCACCGCCCGGATCGCGTCGACGTCGGCAGGGGTCTCGCGTCTGATCAGCACGGCGCCACGATAGGTGCGGCGGCCTCCCCGGTGCGCGCCATTATCGGCGTGGTCGCGCCGGCCGCCTGCGCCGCGTCCGCGTCTCGGCGGCAGCGGTCCGGGCGGTGGTTGTCACTCGTGCCGCCGCCGAGGACCGCTCCCGTCGTACCGCCGAGGTGACCTCGACGGGTCGCCGTTCGTCGAGGTCACCTCGGCAGGTCCGGTTGCGCCCGCCGGCCTCAGCGCGGGGTCGCTCCGGGCGGCGTCGTGACGCGTCGCAGCGCGTCCGCCCGCAGCCGTCGGAGTTCACCGAGTTGCTCCTGTCGGGGCGTGTCCAGGACCGTGGCCTCCGCGCGGCCCTGTGCCGCGCGGACGACCTCGACCATGCCGGTCTCGTCCTGGCAGGCGGCGTCGGCCGTGGCCGTGGCGAGTTCCTGCCTGACGACCGGCATCAGGTCGGCGCGGTCCTCGGCTGCCCTCTTGAAGGCGGCGTCGATCCGGCCGCGCGCCTCGTCGAACGTCCGGGACGGTTGCCCCGCCCGTGTCATGCATGCCGACCAGGCGGACTGGGCGTGCACGAACTCCGCATCCTGGTTCACCGTCTCGACCACCCGGTTGGCCAGCACCTGGAACGTGTCGTACAACCGTTGCCAGTCGGCGCCGTACAGCGTGGCGGTGGCCTGATGGGTGCACCCGTCGCTGTTGTAGAACATCTCGTGGTCTTCCGGGAGTTGGACGGTCACCCGGTGGGAGTCGGTGCCGAGCAGCGCCGCATTCCACGCCGGCGACGACGTCGACCCCGGAGCCGGCCGCGTCGCGGCCTTCGCCTCCTCGGCCAGGGAACTGGTGATCCGGTATCCGTCCGTCCTGGCCTGGTGCCTGCTGAGCAGCCCGTAGGGATTGAGGTCGCGCAGTCGCGTCGCCGGCGAGAGCGGGACCTGCTGGTACGCGAACCCCCTGTCCCGCATGCACCGGGTGACGAGTTGCTCGTGCGCGTCGTGCAGGGCTGAGCTTTCGGCGCTGGTGAAGTACGTGACACCGTCCAGGGGCCGGGGGAGTTCCACCGGGGCGGTGGTGTGGCCGGGTGCGCTACCGCACCCGACCACCCCCAGCAGGACGGGAAGCAGGACCACCCGCGCCCATCGCTGCGGATTCATCTCAGGGCGCTCAGTAGAGGCACCACCTGTTCGAGCCGACGTGGTGGTACAGGTTGCTGCCCAGCCGCCGCCAGCCGGTACCCCGGTTCAGGTTGTAGGACGGCGCGCGGTACCCGGTGTTGTAGTAGACGGTGACGTTGCAGGAGCCGCCGTTGTTGTAGAGCGAGGCGGCGTTGGCGAACTTCGTGTACTGCAACAGGTTGGTGTTGTCGCCGTAGACCGTGCCGGGCGCGCCGCCCCAGTCGTACTGGGTGTACGCGCACAGCGCGCCGCTGGGGCAGGGGTCGGCGCTGGCGGGCGTGGCCGTGAGCGTGGTGCCGAGCACGGCGGCGGAAGCGAGCACGGCGAGCGAGGAACCGACTCGCACGGCCCGTCGTGCCGGACCTTCGGTCCTTTGTGGCATGAAACACTCCCTTTCGGACTGGCATCGACGCCACCGTTCCCGTCCGGGTGCGGTACGCCCGTCCGGTGGCTCCAGCTCTGGTCCGCGTCGGTGCTGGCTGCTGACCACTCGATGATGTGGCCGGGTCCTTGGTGCCGGGCTTGGTGCGTTCTTGGCGCGGCCTGTGTTGTCATAGAGCCCGGTGAATGCGTTGTCGACGGGGGCGTTGATGGACATTCGGCTGCTCGGGCCGGTGGAGGTCTGGGCCGGCACGCACGGGCTGGACATCGGGCCACCGCAGCGACGTGTCGCCCTCGCCGCCCTGGCGCTCGACGCGGGCCGTCCGGTGTTGACCGAGACCCTGATCGAGCGGATCTGGGGCGAACGGCCGCCCGCCCAACCGCGTGCGGCGATCCACGCCCACATCGCCATGATCCGGCGCCTGCTCCAGGCGGCCCACGCCGCCGAGGAGAAACAGCCGCCCGTGACCCTGGTGCACCGCGGCAACGGCTACGTGTTGCGGGCCGATCTCCAGCAGGTGGACCTGTTGCGGTTCCGCGCACTGGTCGGCGCGGCCCGGCGCCGCCCGGACGCCGAGCGGGCCGCGCTGCTGGGGGAGGCCCTGGAGCTGTGGCGGGGCCCGGCCCTGGCGGACCTCTCCGGCGAGTGGCCGGCACGGATGCGCGACGGTTGGGGTCTGGAACGGCTGGACGCCGCGGTGGACTGGGCGCGGACCGCCCTCAGGTTGGGCCACCATGCCCGGATGATCAGCCGGGTGCGGGCCCTGCTGGACGACTATCCGGTCGCCGAGCCGCTGGCGGCGGTGCTGATGCGGGCACTCGCGCGGGCCGGCCGCCTGTCCGAGGTGTTCGACTGCTACGCGACGCTGCGGCAGCGGCTGGCCGAGCAGTTCGGCGTCGATCCCGGGCCGGAGCTGCGGCAGTTGCACCAGGCGGCCCTGCACGGCGACCTCGACCAGGCCGGCCCGCAGACCGACCCCGATCAGGCGGCCCCGCCCGGCGAGCCCGATCAGACGACGCTCCCGGCCGAACCACGCGACCGGGCGGTGCCCGCCCAACTGCCGGCCGACGTGCGCGGCTTCAGCGGCCGGGGCGACGAGATCGACCAGCTCGACCGGATCCTGCACACGGCCGGGCGCCAGGTGACGTCCGGTGTCGTCGTCGCCGTCTCCGGCACCGCGGGGGTCGGCAAGACCACGCTGGCCGTACGGTGGGCGCACCGCGTGGCCGACCGGTTCCCCGACGGCCAGCTCTTCGTGAACCTGCGGGGATTCGCCCCGGGCGGATTGCTGGGCCCCGCCGAGGCGGTCCGTGGATTCCTCGACGCCCTCGGCGTACCGCCCGACCGGATCCCGCCGGACCTGCACGCGCAGGCCGCCCTCTACCGCACCCTGCTGGCGCAGAAACGGGTCCTGGTCGTGCTGGACAACGCCCGCGACGCCGACCACGTACGGCCCCTGTTGCCCGGCACCTCGACCGCCATGGTCGTGGTCACCAGCCGCAGACAGCTCACCGGCCTGGTCGCCACCGACGGCGCCCATCCCCTCACCGTCGAGCTGCTGTCCGCGACGGACGCCGCCCGGTTGCTCACCCGACGACTCGGGCCGGAGCGGATCGCGGCCGAGCCCGAAGCCGTCGAGCGGCTCGTCACGGCCTGCGCGCGGCTGCCGCTCGCCCTGGCCGTCGCCGCCGCCCGCGCCGACGAGACCGGCTTCGCGCTCGGGGTCATCGCCGACGAACTCGAGCAGGCCGACCACCGGCTGGACGTCCTCGACACGGGTGATCCGGCGAGCCGTGTCCGGGCCGTCTTCTCCTGGTCGTACCGGGCGCTCCCGCCGGCGGCGGCCCGGCTCTTCCGGCTGCTCGGGGTGCACCCCGGTCCAGACGTCACCGCGTCCGCCGCAGCCAGCCTCGCGGCCGTCCCGGCACCGCGGGCGCGGACCCTGCTGGCCGACCTGACCCGCGCGCACATGCTCGCCGAACACTCCCCGGGCCGGTACGCCCTGCACGACCTGCTGCGCGTCTACGCCTGCGAGCAGGCGCACGCCGAGGAGCCGGGCGCCGAACGCGCCGCGGCGGTGCACCGGACGCTCGACCACTACCTGCACAGCGCCCACGCCATGGACCAGGTGCTGGATCCGCACCGGGACAACGTCGCCCTCGACCCCTGCCGACCGGGGGTGACGATCGACGCCCCCGCCGACTCCGCTGGCGCACTCGCCTGGTTCGAGGCGGAGCGGCCCGCGATACTCGCCGCCCTCCGCCAAGCCGTGGCGGCCGGGGCGCACGCCCGTACCTGGTCGTTGGCGTGGGTGCTGGTGACGTTCTTCGACCGGCAGGGCCACTGGCACGACCTTGTCGCGACCCAGCGCGCCGCCCTGCAAGCTGCCCGTCGCCTGCCCGACGGGTCACGGCAGGAGGCGTACGTGCACCGCTACCTGGGCCGGGCGTTCACCCGACTCGGCGACCACGGCCAGGCGGAACGTCACCTCCGAGGCGCCCTCAGGGTGTACGCCGACCTCCGCGATCCGGTGGGCCAGGCCCACACCTACCGCGGGCTGAGCTGGATGGATGAGGGAGCGGGACGGCTCACCGACGCGCTGCGCAACTCCGAGCGCGCCCTGGAACTCTTCCAGGCCGCCGACCACCGGGCCGGGCAGGCGGACAGCCTCAACGCCGTCGGCTGGTACCGGGGGCTGCTCGGCGACTGCCAGGGCACCCTGATCTGCTGCGGTGAGGCCCTCACGCTGCTGCGCGAACTCGGCGACCGGTACAGCGAGGCGGCCACCCTGGACAGCCTCGGCTACGCCCACCACCACCTCGGGTGCTTCGCCCGGGCCGCGGACTGCTACCAGGCGGCCGTCGACCTGCTGCGGGAGACCGGCGATCGGCACCACGAGGCCGAGGTGCTCGTCCACCTGGGCGACAGCCACCTCGCCGGCGGTGCGGCCACCGCCGCCCGTACGGCCTGGCGGGCGGCGCTGGAGATCCTGCTGGACCTCGGACACCCCGACGCCGACGGCGTACGCGCCAAGCTGCGGCTGTTGCGCGGCAGCGCCGACGCGCACCGCTAGACCTCCACCGCGCACCCACCTTTGTGGCGTCGCGCGGGGCCGGCTCAGGACGTCGCGGTCGCCGAGGGCGGGGCGGTGCCGCCCTGCGGGGCCTCCGCCGTCATGAGCCGGACGATCTCCGCCCGGTCGGCGGCCGACGGCAGGCCCCACTCGGGGCGGTAGCCGTACACCTCGTGCAGGGGGTGGGAGGCGGTGCGGCCGTCGAGGATCTCGATCGCGTCGGTGTCGATGAGGCCGGGGTGCTCGACGCCGCACGCCTCGGCGACCTTGACGAGGTCCCGGCGCAGCGTCCGGATGTAGTTGGCCGCCCGGACCGACTTCGAGCCCGGGTCCACGCCCCGGGCGAGCCACGGGTTCTGGGTGGCGACGCCGGTGGGGCAGGTGTCGGTGTGGCACTTCTGGGCCTGGATGCAGCCGATCGCCAGCATCGCCTCCCGGCCGACGTTGACCATGTCGCAGCCGAGCGCGAACGCCACCACCGCGTTGTCGGGCAGGCCGAGCTTGCCGGCGCCGACGAAGACCACCTGCTCGTGCAGGTCGCGCTCGGCGAACACCTTGTAGACCCGGGCGAAGCCCTGCTGGAACGGCAGGGACACGGAGTCCGTGAAGATCAGCGGCGCGGCTCCGGTGCCGCCCTCGCCGCCGTCGACGGTGACGAAGTCGACCCCGCGCCCGGTGTCGCGCATCAGGGTGGTCAGCTCCTCCCAGAAGCCGAGGTCGCCGACCGCGGACTTGATGCCGACCGGCAGGCCGGTCTCGGCGGCGAGCAGCTCCACCCAGTCGAGCAGGCTGTCGCAGTCGGAGAACTCGGCGTGCCGGGACGGGCTGACGCAGTCGCGGCCCTGCGGGATGCCCCGGGTCGCGGCGATCTCGGCGGAGACCTTGGCCGCCGGTAGCAGGCCCCCGAGGCTGGGCTTCGCGCCCTGGCTGAGTTTGATCTCCAGCGCCCGTACCGGCGCCCCGGCGACGAGGTCCTTGAGCCGCTCCAGGCTGAACCGGCCGTGTTCGTCGCGGCAGCCGAAGTACGCGGTGCCGATCTGGAAGACCAGGTCACCACCCTTGCGGTGGTACGGCGACAGCCCGCCCTCGCCGGTGTTGTGCAGGCAGCCGGCCAGGGCCGCGCCCCGGTTGAGCGCCTCCACGGCGTTGCCGGACAGCGACCCGAAGCTCATCGCGGAGATGTTCACCACCGACTCGGGCCGGAAGGCGCGGGCGCGCCCCCGGGCGGCGCCGAGCACCTTCGCGCACGGCAGCCGCACGTCGTGCCCGGCGCCGGGCGCCGACGGCGGGACGGCCCGACCGAAGGTGCGGTGCTTGACGATCGGATATCCGGGCGTGAACTCGATGTCGTTGTCGGTGCCGAAGCCGAAGTAGTTGTTCTGCTGCTTCGCCGAGGCGTACACCCAGCGGCGCTGGTCACGGGTGAACGGCCGCTCCTCGTTGTTGCCCGCGACGATGTACTGGCGCAGCTCCGGCCCGATGGACTCGAGCAGGTACCGGGCCCGGCCGAGGACCGGGAAGGTACGCAGCAACGCGTGGTCGCGCTGGATCAGGTCACGCGCGGCGAGGGCCGCGACGGCGGCGACGGCGGCGGGTACGGCACGGCTTGCCCACTTCATGCCCGCCACTCTTTCCGCGATCGTCGCCCGTCAAACGGGCCGGGGCCAGCCGACCGGCGCCGGCGACGGTCGGCGAGCGGATCAGGTCGGCGTCGGGAGGCGGTGGACGACCAGCACGGCTATGTCGTCGGTCGGCTGCTCGGCGCCGAGGGTGCGCATGACCGTGGCGCAGACCTCCTCGGCCGGTGCCGTCCGTACCACGCCGGCGAGCTGTTCGAGGCCGACGTCGATGACCTCGTGGCGGCGTTCCACCAGGCCGTCGCTGAAGCAGACCAGCACGGCGCCCGGCGGGAGGTCTGCCTCCGCGCTCTGCCGGGGCGGCGGCCGGCGACCCGTGCCGAGCGGGGGATCGGCGTGCACCTCGACGGGTGCGCCCCGCCGGCCCGGCACGGCGAGCACGGGGCGCAGGTGCCCGGCGGAGGAGAGCCGGATGCGGGTCCGGTCCGGGGAGATCATGGCGTAGAGCGCGGTGGTGAGGTTGCCGGCCTCGAAGTGGCTGACCTTGCGGTCGAGGAGCGTCAACGCCTCCGCGGGGTCGTCGCACACCAGCGCGTACGCGCGCAGCGCGCTGCGGACGCGACCCATGATCACCGCCGACTGCAGGCCGTGGCCCGACACGTCGCCGATGACCAGGCCGAGCCAACCCGAGGGCAGGACGAACACGTCGTACCAGTCGCCGCCGATGCCGGCGACGTGCCCGGGCACGTACCGGGCGGCCATGTCGAGGCCCGGCACGTGGGGCAGCTGGGTGGGCAGCAGGCTGCGTTGCAGGGCGAGGGCGGCGTTCTGGTCGAGGTTGTTGGACCGGGCGAGGTTGGCCAGGCTGGCCCGGTCGGCGACCAGCTCCAACAGCCGTACGTCGTCGGCGGTGAACCGGCGTTGGCCCAGCGTGCCGACGTGCAGCACGCCGATCAGCTCGCCCCGGGCGAACATGGGCACGCCGAGCAGCGACCGCAGCCCCATCGCCAGCAGGACCGGGTTGACCACGACCCCGGAGGTGACGTCCTCGACGATCACCGGCTGCCGGGTCAGGGCGATCCGGCCGGCGAACCCGCGTCCCACGGCGACGCGGAAGCCCTGCCGGACCTCCTCCTCCAGCCCCTTGGCCGCGGTGGCCACGAGCTGCTGCGCGTGCGTGTCCAGCAGGAGGATGGCCGCCGTGTCGACGTCGAGCAGGTCCCGGACGCGGTCGAGGAGCTCGTCGAAGAGGTCGGCCGCGTCGAGGCGGGACAGCGTCGCGTCGGTCACGGCCTCGATGCGGCGCAACCGTTCGTCGTCCTGGATCAGCCCCTGATCGGCCACGACAGGATCCTAGCCCCGTCGGCCGGGTCCGCCGCCTTCCGCGCTGCGCCGGCCGGCCCGGCTCCGGCGGCCGGTCAGGACCGGTGCCGGATCGCCGAGGCCTGGAGAGTGGGCCGACGGATCACCGCGATCCGGTCGCCGCGGGCGCGCAGCGACGTGCGCCCGCCGCGCCCGCGTCGTACGGTCAGGTCGACCGTGCGACCGCCGACCCGTACGCCCTCCAGCACGAGATCCGGCAGCCACTCCGGCAGGTGCGGGTCGACGAAGATCGTCCGCAGCGGCGCGGCCGGGCGCAGGGCCAGCAGCGCCTGGATCAGCGCGACGACCGCGCTGGCGGACCAGGCCTGCGGGGAACAGGAGTCGGGGTAGACGCCCGGATGCGGGTGGGCTCCGTCGCGGGGCAGTCCGCTGAGCACCTCGGGCAGGCGGTGTTCGGTGAAGAGCGCCGCCGCCGAGAACATCCCCTCCGCGAGCCGGTGCAGGTGCTCCCAGCAGCCGTACCGGGCCAGCCCCAGGCCGATGGTGCCCGCCTCGACCGGCCAGACGCTGCCCCGGTGGTAGCTGAACGGGTTGTAGGCCGGGTGCGCCGAGGACAGGGTGCGCACGCCCCAGCCGCTGAACATGTCGGGGGCGAGCAGCCGGTCGGCGACCAGGGGCGCGAGGCGGGCGGGCACGATCCCGGTGGCCAGCAGGTGGCCGTCGTTGGAGTTGACCGAGCGTACCTGCCGCTTGTCCGGCCCGAGCGCCAGCGCGTAGCAGTTGCGCTCCGGCATCCAGTAGGCGCGGTGGAAGCGGCGCCGCAGGGCGGCGGCCCGGCGGAGCAGCGCGGCGCCGAACGCGGGGTGCCCGGCCGTGGCGAACACCACCGCGGCGTGCCGCAACGCGGCGTACCAGTACGCCTGCAACTCGCTGGTCGCGATGGGGTTCGGCACCACCTCGCCGTGCTCGTCGACGATGGCGGTGTCCGAGTCCTTCCACCCCTGGTTCTTCAGGCCGCGCGGGGACCGGCGGTGGTACTCCAGGAAGCCGTCCCGGTCGAGGTCGCCGTACCGGTCGATCCAGCCCAGGACGCGCCGCGCGGTCGGCAGCAGCTCCCGCACCGTGTCACGGTCCCCGGTCCAGGCCAGGTACTGGCCGAGGAAGACCAGGAAGTCCGGCGCGGTCGACCAGTCGCCGTAGTAGCCGGCGAACGGGTCGAGCCCGAGCAGGGACAAAGGGCCCCGCCGGGCCTCGTGCAGCGGCTTGCCGGGTTCCTCGTCCCGCCAGTCGTCGATGCGCCGCCCGAGATGGTGGGCGTTGAGCCGCAGGCTGTCCGCCAGCATCGTCGAGCCGGCGAGCAGCGCCTGCCACGAGGCGGTCATCGTGTCGCGGCCGAAGATCTCCTGGTAGATCGGCAGGCCGGCCATCGGCGCCGTCGGCCCCTCCGGTTCCCCGAGCGGCAGCACGGACAGGTCGTCGACCGCGCACCGCCAGGCGGCGGTGACGTCGAAGTTGCTGCTGGCGAGCCGGGTGAGTTCGCGGGCCAGGGTGCCGCGGGCGCGCGCGGCGGCGTCGTCCGGGTCGGTGAAGGTGGGCGGCGGGGCGGCGAGGCGCTGCCCGTCGAAGACCGGTTCGACGAGCAGTTCCACCCGGCCGGATCCCCGGGGCGGCACCGCGACGTCGACCGTCAGGGTGCCGTCGGCGTACGAGACGGGCAGGTCGGCGCGGACGCCGATCGCCACCGCCCGGTCGAGGCCGTCGCAGCGGTAGGTGAGCCGCAGTTCCCGCTCCCGGTCGTCCCAGCTCGCGTCGACCGTGCCGGACTGCACCCGGCGGCCGGTCTCGGCCTCGCTGGTGTCGGCGAAGTCGGCGGCGAGGTGGATGCGCAGCCGCAGGTCCAGCGGCACGGCCGCGTAGCTGACCACGGTGAGCCGGGTACGCAGCCCCGCGCCGACGAAGCGCTCCACCAGCAGGTAGGACGCGCGGGAGGGCAGCGTCTCACCCTCGCCGAGGGCGGCGTACGAGAGCTGGGCGTGCCCCGCCACGTTGGCCGTGCTGAACGCGACCGGCTCGCGACCGTCCACGCTGAGGCGTTCCGTGCTCAGTACCCGGGTGTTGCGGGCGAAGAAGCCCTGCGGGTCGGCGCCGGTGATCCGGCCACGGACGTCGGTGACCAGGGTGCTCCAGCCGCTCGCCACGTAGAGCAGGTCCGGGCGTACGCGCAGGTTCCGGACGCGGTTCATCGCGGCCGGGGCGCGCTCGGGCCGGGGCCGGCCCACCGGGTGGGGCGACCGGGCCGCGGAGGCGGAGGCGGCGACAGCATTCGGGTGCACCCCCTGACCGGCGGCTGCGGGCCGGGGCGCACCGGTGAGGTGTCGCCCCGGGCCCGTCGGACAGCGGTCCCTACCCGCTCCCGCCGCCGCTACACCAGCCCCGCGCGAGAAGCCCGTGCCGCGCGGCGGTCAGCGGCCCGTGGCGGCGTCGCCTCGTCGTCCCCGCGGCTGGCCGTCCGTGTCCCGCCGGCCGGACCGCCCCGCCTGCCGGCCGGCGGTCAGTGGCGGAACGACCGGCGTACGACGCCGCCGACGATCGCGCACCAGGTGTCGACGTCCAGCTTGCCGTGGGCCGGCAGGCCGTGCCGCCGCTGGACGTCCTTGACGGCCATCTTGGTCGGGTGGTCGTACTCGCCGGTGGCGGTGACCTCGGCACGACCCTGGAAGTTCAGCAGGAACTGCACGGCGGTGACCGGCAGCCCGGTGGCGTCCTTGTCCAGCTCCGGCACCAGGGTCTCCCAGGTGGGCGCGGTGAGGGTGGCGTCGACGTCGACCGGAATGCCGTTGCGGTGCTGCCAGTCCTGCACGGCGGCGACGGTGGCGGCGTCGAAGACGCTGTTGACCGGCACGGCGTAGCCGCGGTGGGCCAGCAGGTACTGCACCACCCGGACGCTCGGGGAGCCGACGAAGCGCCACAGGTCCGGCCAGCGGCGGGCCGGCACGTCGGCGAGGTCGGTGCCGAGGGCCTCGAACACCCGGCGCCGCAGCGTGGGGAACTGCCCGTAGAAGGCGGCGCCGGGGCAGAGCGTGGTGCGGAAGTCCCAGTGGCCGAAGATGTCGTGGGCGTGCAGCCCGTACTGCCGGCAGATGGTCGTGCAGAGCGTGACCAGCGAGTCGAGCAGCGCCTCCGGTGGCGTCTCGGTGACGTACGTGCCCTCGTTCTCGATGCCGATGGCCCGGCCGTTCTCACCCGGGCAGTGCGCCGAGATCATCTGCCGGTCGCCGGCCCGCAACCGCTCCAGGCTGCCCCGGCGGCCCTCCATGACGTAGCCGCCACGGCTGATCGTGAAGTGCTGGCCGGTGTCGGACCAGCCGTTGCCGTCCATGTGCAGGTTCTGGCAGTCGCGGGCCAGCTTGACCGCCTGCGCCTCGGAGTAGTCGGTGACGTTGGGGAACGCCATGTGGTGCACGATGATCTTGTTGGTGGGGATGGCGCTGACCGACAGCGGGTCCGCCGGCGGACGCGCGCCCCACTCGTCGCAGCTGTAGATCCAGTCCAGGTCGGTGCCGGGGTCCGCCTGCGCGGCGCCCGGAAGGGCGAGCTGAGTGCCGACGACCGCGACCGTGGCGGCGCCGAGGCCGGCGCGCAGCAGGGTCCGGCGGTCCAGTGCGGAATCTTCGACGTGCAAGGCATCTCCTCTGCGGCCGGGGCGCGGCGGGCAGCCCTGTGAAAATGAGCGCCAAGCGCCACGTGTGCAGTGGAGGATATTGCCAACATGCGGCTGCGCGCCAGAGGCCGGCCGAGGTCGGAGCGGCCGTGGGCGCCCCGAGCCCCCTCGCGTCCGGGGGCGGTGGGCCCCGCGTGCCAGCCGGGCAGCGCCGGAAGTGTCGGTGGTGGCATGTTCAATGTCGCGCGTGGAGCCGGACACGGATAGGCGTGGGCTGTTCTGGGACGTGCTGGCGGGACGGGTGTCACCGCCACCCGCGGCGGTGGTGCTCGGCTGGGAGCTGATCGCGGTGGAGCCGGAGCGGGGGACCATCGAGGTGGCGTTCCAGGCGGGCGAGCACCTGACGAACCCGGTGGGTGCGATCCAGGGCGGGTTCCTGGCCGCGATGCTCGACGACACCCTGGGGCCGGCGCTGGTGGCGGCGTTGCCCGAAGGCCAGTTCGCGCCGACCCTCGATCTCCACGTGCAGTTCCTCCGCCCCGCCCGCCCCGGCCGGCTGGTGGGCCGCGGGCGGGTCGTGCAGCGCGGCAGGGAGGTCTGCTTCCTCGCCGGCGAGCTCGTCGGGCCCGACGGCCGGCCGGTGGCGGTGGCCACGGCGACCGCACGGATCCAGCTCGTCCGCCAGCCGGAGCAGGTGGCGGGCTAGGGCCTGTGTCGAAGTCGGCGGTGGTGCCTGAGCTGGCGTGACCGCTCGGCGTGTCGAAGATCGAAAATGGGTGAGGTCTCCGGTAGATGGT